>NZ_CDBH01000044.1:0-254300 GCF_000820305.1 Aeromonas dhakensis | reverse complement strand
GAAGCTGGCCGCCAGCGCCAGAGAGAGCGCAACCAGCCACTCGTGGGAGATCCAGCCCGCCTTGGCGGCGATGGCCGCGACGATGAGGCCGAACTCCGAGAAGTTGGTGAGCGCCAGGGTGGAGAGCAGGGCGGTGCGCACCCGCAGGTGGGCGCCGCTGTAGACCAGGTAGTAGAGCGCGCTCTTGAGCGGCAGGGCCAGCACCAGTGCCAGCGCCAGCAACATGGTGTCGTGGGTCGGCAGGCCGTTGAGGCCGATGGTGAGAAAGAAGCAGATGAGAAACAGGTCTTTGAGGTTGAACAGCGACTTGGCCAGCCCTGCAGAGGCGGGGTGGGAGGCGATCAGCATGCCGATGATGAGTGCCCCCAGATCCGGTTTGAGCCCCACCACCTCGAAGCCGGCGGCCCCCACCACCAGCGCCAGGAAGATCCCGAACAGCACCTGCAGCTCGCCGTGGCCGGCCCGCTCCAGCAGTTTCAGCAGCAAGGGGCGCAGCAGCGGCAGCCCCAGGATCCAGAGCGCCCAGATGCTGGGCCACTCGCCGCTGGAGACCGCCAGGAAGGCCACCGCGAACAGATCCTGCATCACCAGCACGCCGATGGCGAGACGGGCATAGAGGGCGTTCATGTCGCTGCGCTCTTCCAGCACCTTGACCGCAAATACGGTACTGGAGAAGGAGAGGGCGAAGCCCAGCAGCAGCGCCAGCTTCCAGTCCAGCGACATGGCCAGTGCCAGCCCGAGCCCCTTGCACACCAGCAGCACCACGGTAAACAGCAGGGTGGAGAGCAGCAGGTGCAAACTGGTGGTGCCCCAGACGTCACGCCGCATAAGGATCTTGACGTTGAGCTTGAGGCCGATGGTGAACAGCAGCAGGGTGACGCCGAGATCGGCCACTTCGCTGAGGGCCGGGGTGTTGTGATAGCCCATGGCGTTGAGGATGAAGCCGGCGGCCAGAAAGCCCAGCAGGGGCGGCAGGCCGATGAGGTTGACCAGCATGCCGCAGCCGAAGGCCACGGCGATAAGAATGGGTTCCATGTTGTTTCCTGCGAGGGCAGGGCCGGCCTGCCCTCTTCTCTATCCTGGGTAGCGGGTCAGACGATGTCGATGTCCACTACTGAGTCAAAGATGTGGTTCGGCCGAAATGGCATGCGGTCGATGTCGGCCACCTTGCTCACCCCGGAGAGCACCAGCACCGTCTCGAGGCCGGCCTGGAAGCCCGCCAGAATGTCGGTGCGCAGGTTGTCGCCGATGATGATGGTGTCGTCGGAGTGGGCCTCCATCCGGTTGAGCGCCGCGCGGATGATCCAGGCGCTCGGCTTGCCCACATAGAACGGCTTCTTGCCGGTCATCCGCTCGATGGGGGCGCACAGGGCGCCGCAGGCCGGGTGCATCATGGGGCCGTGGGTATCCGGGTTGGTGGCGATGAAGCGAGCTCCCTGATCGACGAACTTGGCCCCCAGCTGCATCATGGTCCAGTTGTAGTTGCGGGTCTCGCCCACCACCACGAAGTCGGGGTCGATGTCGGTGATGGTGAAGCCGGCCTTGTAGAGCTCGTGGGTCAGCGCCCCTTCGCCGATCACATAGGCCTTCTTGCCATCCTGGCGCTTGAGAAAGTCGGCGGTACCCATGGCGGAGGTGTAGAAGCACTCCTCCGGCACCTCGATCCCGGCGGAGCGGAAGCGGTTTTGCAGATCTTTCTGGGTTTGGGCCGGGTAGTTGGTCAGAAACAGCAGCTTGCTGCCCTGCTCCAGCAGGCGGTGGACGAAGCGGTCGGCGCCCGGCACCAGATCGTTGTTGTGCAGGATGACGCCGTCGATGTCGCAGATGACGCTTTTCTTCATGGGGACTCCTTGTGTAGGCGCAAGAGGCGGCGGAAAGTTGCGCCAACTCTCAAGATCTTCAAATAGTTATGTTGTTTTTGTGACGCCATTATAAGTCTGTTTGATGACAAGTCTCCCCCATAAACAGAGATAGGTGCACAATCAATTGCAGGGGAGGGAGCCGCTCTGCCACTGGCGGGTCCCGCTGTCTGTGCACTGATGGAGCCGTCATCATGGATAACTTTATTGCCGGTCTGCCCAAACTGGAGTTGCACCTCCATATCGAAGGCTCGCTCGAGCCGGAACTGATGTTTGCCCTGGGCCAGCGCAACGGCGTGGCCCTGCCCTGGCCAGACGTGGCCAGCGTGCGCGCCGCCTACGAGTTCGACTGCCTGCAATCCTTCCTCGATCTCTACTACCTGGGGGCCAGCGTACTGGTCACCGAGCAGGACTTCTTTGATCTAACCTGGGCCTATCTCGTGCGCTGCGCCGCCGACAAGGTGGTGCACGTGGAGATCTTCTTCGACCCCCAGACCCACACCGCTCGCGGCATTCCCTTTGCCACCGTGCTGGGCGGCATCGAGCGGGCATTGCAGGCAGGGGAGAAGGAATTTGGCATCAGCTGGCGGCTCATCATGAGCTTCTTGCGCCACCTGAGCGAAGAGGAGGCCTTCGCCACGTTGGCAGAGGCAGAGCCCTTCCTGTCGCGCATTCACGGCATCGGTCTCGACTCGGGGGAGCTGGGCAATCCGCCCGGCAAGTTTGCCCGGGTCTTTGCCCGCTGCCGCGAGCTGGGGTTGCCGGTGGTGGCCCACGCCGGCGAGGAGGGGCCGGCGGACTACATCTGGCAGGCCATCCGGGAGCTGGAGGTGCGGCGCATCGATCACGGGGTACGCTGCGTCGACGATCCCGAGCTGCTGCGCTATCTGGCCGATACCCGGCTGCCGCTCACCGTCTGTCCCCTCTCCAACACCCGCCTCAAGGTGTTTGACCAGATGGCCCACCACAACGTACTGAATTTGCTGGAGCAAGGGCTGTGCGTCACCATCAACTCGGACGACCCCGCCTATTTCGGCGGCTACATGAACGCCAACTTCCACGCTCTGGCCCATGAGCTGGGGGCCAGCATGAACCAGCTCTGCCGCTTGTCACTCAATGCCGTCGAGGCGAGCTGGCTGAGCCTGGCCGACAAGGCGCGGCTGACCCGGGAGATCAGAAGCTACGCCGCCTGCTACGGGGTCAGCCTCTACTGAGCGTTGGCTCGCATGAAAAGTAAAAACGGTGCGCCCACCAGTGATGGTGGGCGCGTTTTTTA
This sequence comes from Aeromonas dhakensis, assembly GCF_000820305.1. Lineage (GTDB taxonomy): Bacteria > Pseudomonadota > Gammaproteobacteria > Enterobacterales > Aeromonadaceae > Aeromonas > Aeromonas dhakensis. The sequence goes on along the minus strand of NZ_CDBH01000044.1, from coordinate 251,165 downwards.
TGCCTGGGCGGGTTTGATTCAGGCCGAGTGGGGCTGGGCGGCCGCCTGATAGGTCGGGTAGTCGGTCAGGCCCTTCTCGCCACCGCCGAACAGGGTGGCCGGATCGTGAGGGGCCAGCGGATAGCCGTGGCGCAGCCGCTCGGGCAGGTCTGGGTTGGCCACGAAGGGGCGACCGAAGCCTATCATGTCGGCCCAGCCCGCCTCGAGCGCCGCCCGGGCGCGCTCGCCGTCATACTTGCCTGCGTAGATGAGGGTGTTGGGGAAGGCATCGCGCAGCCCCTGCTTGAAGCTCTCAGCCATCAGCGGGGCGTCGTCCCAGTCCGCCTCGGCAACGTGCAGGTAGACCACGTCGAGCCGGCCCAGCAGGCGGGCGGCGGCCAGGTAGGTCTCCTGCGGGTTGGCATCCACGGTGCCGTTCAAGGTGGTGAGCGGCGCGAGGCGCACCCCGACCCGGTCGGCCCCGATCTCGCTGCAGACCGCCTCTGTCACCTCCTTGAGGAAACGCAGCCGGTTCTCCAGCGAGCCGCCGTAGCCATCGGTGCGGGTATTGGACTCGGAGTCGAGGAACTGGTTGATGAGGTAGCCGTTGGCGGCGTGCAGCTCGATGCCGTCAAAGCCGGCCAGCATGGCGTTGCGGGCCGCCTGACGAAACTGCCCCACCACCTGGTCGATGTCGGCCTGGGTCATGGCGCGCGGGGTGACGGTCTCGACAAACCCGGGGGCGTCGCTGCCGTTGTCGACGAACACCTTGACCCCATTGGCCTGAATGGCGGAGGAGGAGATGGGCTGGGCACCGCCGAGGTTGTCAGGGTGAGTGACCCGGCCCACGTGCCAGAGCTGGGAGAACATGGTGCCGCCCTTGGCGTGCACGGCGTCGGTCACCAGCTTCCAGCCGGCCACTTGTTCGGCGCTGTGGATCCCCGGCGTCCAGGCGTAGCCCTTGCCCATGGGGTCAATCTGGGTGCCTTCGCTGATGATGAGACCGGCCCCTGCGCGCTGGGCGTAGTAGGTGGCCATCATGGCGTTGGCCACGTCACCGGGCTGGCTGGCGCGGGAGCGGGTCATGGGGGGCATGACGATGCGATTGTTGAGGTGCAGCTGGCCGAGGCGCAGGGGGCAGAACAGGTGATCGTGGTGCATGGTGAATTCCTCATGGTGATGATGGACTCACTCTAGTGCCGGCATCCCTTGCGAAAAAGAGGGGTAATTGCAGAAAAGAATTGCGCTGATGACAGCAATGGCGACATGAGAGAGGAGAAAGGGGGAGGATAAATAGAAAAGGGGACCGACAAGGTCCCCTTTTACAGCAGGGTTCACGAGATGGCGTCAGGCCGCCAGCGGCATGACGCGCACCCGCTCGATGCGCCGCTCGCTCACCTCGACTACCTCGAAGCAGAGCTGCTGCAGTTGCAGCTGCTGGCCCGGGGCGGGCAGGGTGCCGAAGTGGGAGAGCAGCATGCCGGCGAGAGTCACGTACTCGTCGCTCTCGCTCACCAGCCCTTCGTGTTCCAGCACCTGCTCCACGTGGTGGATGTTGGTGCTGCCATTGATGAGCCAGCCAGCCCCGTCGCGGATCATGTCCGGCGTTTCATCTTCATCGGGCAGCTCGCCGACGATGGCCTCCAGCAGGTCGTGGGTGGTCACCAGCCCCTGGATGATGCCGAACTCGTCGGCCACCAGGATGAGGCTGCCTTTGGCCTGGCGCAGCTCCGCCAGCAACCTGATCACGTTGATGGTCTGCGGCACGATAATGGGGTCGTTCTGTTTGGCCAGTGCGCTCAGGGACTGCCCCTCGTTGAGGGCAAACAGCAGGTCGCGCGCCTTGACCACCCCGATCACCTCGTCCAGATCGCCGTCACAGACCGGGAACAGGCTGTGGGGCTCCTGCTTCAGCAGGGCGCGGATCTCGTCATCGGTGTCGTTGACGTCGATCCAGGCCATTTCGGAGCGCGGGGTCATGATGGTACGGATGGAGCGATCGGCCAGCGACAGCACCCCGGTCACCATGTAGCGCTCCTCCTCGCCAAAGCTCACCGGCTCGGGGGCGGGGGCATCCAGGTCGTCGTCCGGTTTGTCCTGATACGCCTTGCTGCCCATCAGCTTGAAGATGGCGGCGGTGGTGCGCTCACGCAGGGGCAGCTTGGCCTCGTGGCGCTCGGCACTGCGCTGGGAGAGCTGGTTGAAGAATTCGATCAGCACCGAGAAGCCGATGGCCGCATAGAGGTAGCCCTTCGGAATATGGAAACCGAACCCTTCCGCCACCAGGCTGAAGCCGATCATCAAGAGGAAGCTCAGACAGAGCACCACCACTGTGGGATGGGCGTTGACGAAGCGGGTCAGCGGCTTGGAGGCGAGCACCATCACCACCATGGCGATGGTCACGGCCGCCATCATGACGCCGAGCTGTTCCACCATGCCGACGGCGGTGATGATGGAGTCCAGCGAGAAGATGGCATCCAGCACCAGGATCTGGGTGATCACCACGCCGAAGCTGGCGTAGACGCCGACCGGTCCCTCTTCGGGCGGCTTGGCCTCCAGCCGCTCGTGCAGCTCGGAGGTGGCCTTGAACAGCAGGAACAGGCCGCCCCCCATCAGGATCAGGTCCCGCCCGGAGAAGGGGTGATCCCAGATGTGCAGTATGGGGGTGGTCAGGGTGACCAGCCAGGACATGACGCTCAGGAGCCCCAGGCGCATCAACAGGGCCAGCGACAGGCCGATGATGCGGGCCTTGTCCCGCTGGGCGGGGGGCAGTTTTTTCACCAGGATGGCGATGAAGACCAGGTTGTCGATCCCGAGCACGATTTCCAGAACGATCAGGGTAAACAGACCGATCCAGATGTGGGGATCCAGCAGCAATTCCATGTAGTGACCTCAATAAAAACAGACAGAGCAAAGAGTGATCACGGCGCACGACGGCCGTAGTGACAGCAAGGCTATGACGTTATTCAGAGGCGCTGATTAAGCAGATAGAGATAGGTTTTGACGGGAAGAAACGAAGGGCAACTTCGGGGATTGTCCATGATGGGCAATAAAACCTCGGGTTAAAAGTGAGCCCTGATGATAGCGGTTGGCGCCGTTTTGGCAAGAGGGAAGCCATGAAGATGTGATGACAGGGGGAGGCGGCGGCTGGCCTCCCCCAAACGGCAGTTCAAGCGGCGGTTACAGCCAGCGCTTTTCGCGGGTGAAGCAGACCGACAGCCAGGCGTCTCCCAGGGTATCGCCGAGGCGGGACCAGAGCTCCTGGCGCAGGGCATCCTGGCGCTCAATGGGCCACTCCTGACCCGGGGCCACCAGAATGTTGAGTTCGAGATCGAAGCGGCGGCCGCTTTTCGCCAGATGGCTGTAGCACTCGACGCCATGGCGCAGGCGCAGGGCCTCGACTTCGTTTGCCACCAGCCGGGAGACGTCCCCCTTGGGAGCGATCTTCAACACTTCCCGCAGGTTGCGACCGAGCACCTTGATGGGGATGAGGGTGGCGCACAGGGCCAAGAGAGAGACCAGCAGCGGGTCTATGTAGCGGTTGTAGTGGCCGTAGCCGATGGCATCGAGGCCGATGGCGACCACGAAGCCGATGAGCAGGGTGGTGCTGAGCAGGGTGTCCACCAGCCATTCCTTGGAATCCACCCGCACCAGCTCGGAGTTGACCCGCTCGGCCACGTTGGCCTCGACCAGGTAGATGATGCCGCAGAAGAAGGTGGAGACGACGGCATAGATGAGGGCGTGGCCGAGATCGATCTCCCGTCCCCCTGCCAGCAGGGTGGTCAGGCCGTTGTAGAGCGCAGCCAGACAGAGCAGCAGAATGATGGTGCCGTTGATGACGTTGGCGATGGGTTCGAAGTGGGCGTAGCCGTATTGAAAACGGGCGTCGGAGGGGCGGGTGACCAGGTAGGCGGTGATGAGCCCGAGGCCCGTCATGCCCATGCTGAACAGGGTGAAGATGCCGTCGAGCATGATGGCGTTGGATCCGACGAAGAGGCCATAGCCGATTCCGAAGATGGCAAAGGTGATGCAACCAAACAGCGACAGGGTCAGTGCCTGTTTTTCGGTGCGGATAAGCGTACTGATAACATGGCTGTAGTGAGCCATAAAAGTCCTCCTTTCAAATGGTGAAGATTGCGCGCGCAAGCGGTTTTCTAGCTGATATACTGCCCGCTCACATGTGAGCGGACTGGTTCGGGGGCCCGCGAAGAGGCTGGCCCGAACGGTCGTTGTCGCCGGAATGCCGGCATCAAGCAAAGGATGGGAACAAGGATTCATGATCCCGAGACTCGATTACCAGGACAGTTTGTCACCTACAACCCTGCAGTTTCTTGAGTTGCTGGCGCGATCAGCATTTCGTGGTGATATCGAAAAGTCTTATGCAAGCCGGTTGGCGATGGCGACGGATAACAGCGTCTATCAGGTCGTACCTCAGGCGGTTCTCTATCCGCGCAGCGCGGACGATATTGCGGTGATGCTCAAGCTGGCCCAGGGGCCCGAGTACGCAGCCTTGAGTTTCTTCCCTCGCGGCGGCGGTACCGGCACCAATGGTCAATCCTTGGGCGGCGGCATTATCGTCGATCTCTCGCGCCATATGAACCAGATCATGGAAATTAATCTGGAAGAGGGTTGGGTGCGAGCCCAGGCCGGGGTGGTGAAGGACCAGCTCAACGCCTATTTGAAGCCTCATGGCTACTTCTTCTCGCCGGATCTCTCCACCTCCAACCGCGCCACCCTGGGGGGCATGGTCAACACCGACGCCTCCGGGCAGGGGTCGCTGGTGTACGGCAAGACCTCGGATCACGTGCTGGGTCTCAAGGCCGTGTTGGAAAACGGCGAGCTCATGGCCACCGAGCCGGTGACCGGTGAGCGACTGGCTGACAAGCTGGCGCTGGAGAGTCGTGAAGGGGAGATCTATCGCACCCTCTATCGCATAGGCCGCGAGCGGCGCGCCGACATCGAGGCTACCTTCCCCAAACTCAACCGCTTTCTGACCGGATACGATCTCAAGCACCTTTATATCCCGGAGAGCGACACCCTGGACGTGAGCCGGGTGCTGTGCGGCTCGGAAGGCTCCTTGGGCTTTATCACCGAAGCCAGGCTCAACATCACCCCCATCCCGCGCTACCGCACGCTCGTCAACGTCAAGTACGACAGCTTCCCCTCGGCCCTGCGCAACGCCCCCTTTATGGTGGAGGCCCACGCCCTGTCGGTGGAGACGGTGGACTCCCGGGTGCTGGGGCTGGCCCGCGCCGACATCATCTGGCACTCGGTGAAGGATCTCATCCAGGACGTACCCGGCAAGGATCTGCAGGGGCTCAACATCGTCGAGTTTGCCGACACCGACGAGGATGCGCACAAGGCCAAGGTGGCCGAGCTGTGCCGGCGCATCGACGGCCTGCTGGCGCGTGGTGAAGCCGGGGTCATCGGCTATCAGGTGTGCGACCACCTGCCGAGCATCGAGACCATCTACGGCATGCGCAAGAAGTCGGTAGGGCTGCTCGGCAACGCCGAGGGGCGCAAGAAGCCGGTGGCCTTCACCGAAGACACTGCCGTGCCGCCGGAATCCTTGGCCGATTTCATCATGGAGTTTCGTGCCCTGCTGGACGCCCATGGCCTCGACTACGGCATGTTCGGCCACGTCGATGCCGGGGTGCTGCACGTGCGCCCGGCGCTGGATCTGTGCGACCCCGAGCAGGAGGTGTTGCTGCGGCGCATCTCCGATCAGGTGGTGGCGCTCACCGCCAAATATGGCGGCCTGATGTGGGGGGAGCACGGCAAGGGCTTTCGCTCCGAATACAGCCCCGCCTTCTTCGGCGAGCTGTGGGAGGAGCTGCAACGGGTCAAGGGGGCGTTCGACCCGGCCAATCGCATCAACCCGGGCAAGATCTGCATGCCTTACGGCAGCGGTGCCGAGCTTGTCTCGGTGGATGGACCCAAGCGCGGCAAGTTTGACCGTCAGATCCCGCTGGCGGTGCGCACCAGCTATACTCGGGCGCTCGATTGCAACGGCAACGGTCTCTGTTTCACCTTCGAGACCGACTCCCCCATGTGCCCCTCGGTCAAGATCAGCCGCGATCGCCGCCACTCCCCCAAGGGGCGGGCCGGCCTGATGCGCGAATGGCTGCGCCAGCTGGCGGAGCAGGGTTTCGACCCTCTTGCCGAAGAGGTGGCGCTGCAAAGCGGCGGTCTGCGCTTCAAGCAGATTGTCGACAAGTTCCGCAATACGGTGGCCCGCGCCCGGGGCCAGTATGACTTCTCCCACGAGGTGATGGAGGCGATGGAGGGGTGCCTGGCGTGCAAGGCGTGCACCAGCCAGTGCCCCATCAAGGTGGATGTGCCCACCTTCCGAGCCCGCTTCATGCAGCTCTACCACAGCCGTTATCTGCGCGGCCCCAAGGATTACTTCGTCGGCACGGTGGAGAGCTACGCCCCCCTGCTGGCCAAGGCGCCGAAACTGGTCAACTTCTTCCTCGAGAAAGAGTGGGCCCAGAAGGCGACCGAGAAGAGCATCGGCATGGTGGACGTGCCGCTCTTGAGCGTACCGACCCTGGCCGAGGAGCTGCGCGACCATCGCGCCCGCTATTTCGATCTGCCGGGCCTGGAGGCCATGAGCCCAGAGCAGCGTCAAAAAGTGGTGCTCATCGTGCAGGATCCCTTCACCAGCTACTACGACGCCCCCGTGGTGCGTGACCTGGTGAAACTGGCCAGCAAGCTCGGCCTGCAGCCCTATCTGCTGCCGTTCAAGCCCAACGGCAAGCCCCAGCACGTGAAGGGTTTCCTGCGCGCCTTTGCCCGTACCGCGGCCAGCAGCGCCCAGTTCCTCAACAAGGTGGCGGCGCTTGGCATCCCCATGGTGGGGGTCGATCCCTCCCTGGTGCTCTGCTATCGGGATGAATACGTGAAGGCGCTCGGCCCCGCTCGCGGCGACTTCCAGGTGATGTTACCCCAGGAGTGGTTGCTCTCCCTGCCGGCCGAGGCGCTGCCGGTGCGGGAAGAGGCCGGCAGCGAACCTTGGTATCTGTTCGCTCACTGCACCGAGAAGACCGCCAAGCCCACCACCCACGGTGACTGGAGCACCCTGTTCCGCCGCTTCGGTGCCACCCTGCAACCGGTCTCGGTGGGCTGCTGCGGCATGGCCGGTACCTATGGCCACGACGCCAAACAGGTGGAGAACTCCAAAGGCATCTATGGTCTGAGCTGGGCCGAGCCCCTCGCGCGCCTGCCCAAGGAGCGCTGCCTGGCCACCGGTTATTCGTGCCGCAGCCAGGTCAAGCGGATGGAAGGGGAGAAGCTCAAGCACCCGTTGCAGGCCCTGCTGGAACTGCTCTGATGCTGACCCTGCCCAAGCGGTTTCGGGTGCCGCAAGCCTATCGGCACCCGCACTTCCTGCTGCTGCCGGTCAGCCCGGCCCAGGCGGTGGTGGAGTTCGTCGCCATGCTGCGCGAGCGCGAGCAGCTCCATCAGCTGTTTCGCCCGGATGATGTGTGGCCTTCCGCCAATTTCAGCTTGAGCCAGCACGAGGCCGATCTGGAGTGGCAGCGCTCCGAATTCCTGGCCAAGCGCTCCTTTGCCTATGGCCTCTGGAGCCCGGCGCGGGAACCCGAGTTCTGGGGCGGGGTTTACCTCTACCCCTCGGTGCTGCCGGAGGTGGCGGTGGAGCTCTTCTTCTGGAAGGTGGCCGAGGCGCCGCTCACCGATGTCGAACTGGAGGCCGAACTGCGCGCCTGGCTTGGCAAGGTGTGGCAATGGCCCGCGCCGAGCCTGCCTGGGCGGGACGTCCCCTGGGCCGAATGGCCCGGGGTGACCTACCCCTGGTGACAGAGTCTGGCCAGCCGGCCAGCCCTGAAGATGCCCCCTCAAGCGGGGCATCTTTTTTTTTATGCCTTTTTCGCCGACACTGCTGGTTTGCCGCTACGGCGCAGCGATAACCCATTGATCACAGAAGGAGTCAGCTTGTCATGAGTCAAGAGAACGCCCCTATCTGGCGCAAGCCCATGAGCCTTGAGGGGCTCAACGCCAGCTCCCGCAACACCCTGATGGCCCACCTCGACATCGTCTACACCGCCTTTGGTCCTGACTGGCTGGAGGCCACCATGCCGGTGGATCACCGCACCCATCAGCCGCTCGGCATGCTGCACGGCGGCGCCTCCGTGGTGCTGGCGGAGACGCTGGGTTCCTTGGCGGCCAACATGGCGGTCGGGGCGGACAGTTACTGCGTGGGGCTGGAGGTCAATGCCAACCACTTGAGGGCCAAGCGGGAAGGGGTGGTGACGGGGCGCTGCGTGCCGTTGCATCTGGGGGCGACCACTCAGGTGTGGCAGATAGAAATTCGCGATGAACGTGGTCGTTTATTGTGCACCAGCCGGTTGACCATGGCGGTGCTCAAGCACAAGCGGGACAAGGACTCTGGCGAAGCGTGATCCGCAATCACGCACCATGAGTGAAAAATAAGCAAGCCATAGTCGTCAGATCCCTCTATAATTGCCAACGTCTTGAGAGGCCTATCACATTTTTCAAGACAGCAGAACAAAGTGGCGCTATAATCGCCGCCTTTTTGCTATTCCGCGGTGTTAGCCGCCTGCCTTAATCTGGAAGAATCTATGTCTGATACCGAACAACTGCCCCTTTTTAGTGAGCTTGGACTGGCCGCGCCTGTACTGAAAGCGCTGCAGGACGTGGGCTATGAGCGCCCGTCCCCCATCCAGGCCGCAGCAATTCCCCACCTGATGGCGGGCCACGATCTGCTGGGGCAGGCGCAAACCGGTACAGGGAAGACCGCTGCTTTTGCCTTGCCTCTGTTGTCTCGTCTGGAAGCTGGTAACCGCAACACCCAGATCCTGGTGCTGGCGCCTACCCGCGAACTGGCCCTGCAGGTGGCTGAAGCGTGCCAACGCTATGCCCACCACATGCCTGATTTCCACGTGCTGCCCATCTACGGCGGCGCCTCCTACGAAACCCAGACCCGCGCCCTGCGTCGCGGTGCTCAGGTTGTCGTGGGTACTCCGGGCCGAGTGATGGACCTGATCCGTCGCAAGAACCTGGACCTCTCCGGTCTGAAAGCCCTGGTGCTGGACGAAGCGGACGAAATGCTGCGCATGGGCTTCATCGACGACGTGGACTGGATCATGGATCAGTGCCCGGCCGGTCGTCAGGTTGCCCTGTTCTCTGCCACCATGCCGGAGCAGATCCGTCGCGTGGCCCAGAAGCACCTGAAGCAGCCCAAAGAGATCAAGATCGCCTCCAAGACTGCTACCGCCACCACTATTCGCCAGCGCTACTGGCAGGTGACCGGTCTGCACAAACTGGACGCCATGACCCGTCTGCTGGAAGTGGAACCCTACGAAGCCCTGCTGGTGTTCGTGCGTACCAAGAACGCCGCCGAAGAGCTGGCCGGCAAGCTGGCTGCTCGTGGTCACGCCTGTGAAGCGCTGCACGGCGACATCCCGCAGAAGCTGCGTGAGCGTACCGTCGACAAGCTGCGTCAGGGCCAGCTGGACATCCTGATTGCCACCGACGTGGTTGCTCGTGGTCTGGACGTTGAGCGCATCACCCACGTAGTGAACTACGACATTCCGTACGACACCGAATCCTACGTTCACCGTATCGGCCGTACCGGCCGTGCCGGTCGCAAGGGCGAGGCCATCCTGTTCGTGGCACCGCGCGAGCGCCGCATGCTGCGCGCCATCGAGCACGCTACCCGTCAGGCCATCGAGCCGATGAAGATGCCGAGCACCGAGGACATCAACCAGCACCGTCTGGCCAAGTTCAAGGAGCGCATCCGCGAAACCATGATGGGTGAAGAGCTCGAGATCTACGTGAACCTGGTGAACGAGCTGATCGAAGAAGATTCAGCCGATCCGCTGGAGCTGGCTGCCGCTCTGGCCAAGCTGGTACAGGGTGATCAGCCGCTGCTGCTGGATGACTCCATCCCGGATCCGCTGTTCAGCAACAACAACGATCGCGGTGGTTTCGAGCGTCGTGAGTTCAACGACCGCGGTGGTCGTGACTTCGGTGACCGTGGCGATCGTCCGGCCCGTCGCATGCCGTCTCTGGAGCCGCGTCCGCTCAAAGACAACCCGGACGTGGAGATGGAGCGTTACCGCGTAGACGTGGGTGCCCATCACGGCGTCAAGCCGGGCCAGATCGTGGGCGCCATCGCCAACGAAGCGAACATCGAGAGCCGTTTCATCGGCAACATCGACATCGCTGACGACTTCTCCACCGTGGATCTGCCCAAGGGCATCAGCCCTGACGTGCTGGAAGTGATCAAGAAGGCCCGTGTCTGCCAGCGTCCGCTGCAGATCAGCCGCTACACCGAGGTGCCGGCCGGTGGCAACACCAGCAGCCGTCCGCCGCGCGGTGATCGTCCGTTCCGTGGCGACCGTCCTTTCAACAAGGATCGCCGTCCGCAGGGTGACCGTCCCTTCAACAAGGATCGTCGTGAAGGCGGTTTCGACAAGGGTCGCAAGTTCGGTGGCAAGCGCCGCGACAGCTAAGCCCTGATGGTTATCTAAAAAGGCCGCTCATCGAGCGGCCTTTTTGTTGCCTGAGGTTTACCAATGCTGTGCTGGTGGGGCTCACCCATTGAGTGCCGTTGATATCGCCGACAGGCTGCCCGGCATCGGCATCGGCATCGGCATCGGCATCGGCTGCAAGGTGCAGGATGGTAACTAAGGTTGCCAGCCCAGGAGCCGCCTTGTGCCGTTGCGAGCAGAACCTGCGCGAAGGGGAGAGCGAACAGAACAAGAGAGGGCCGACAGCGCAGCCAGGAAGGAAAAGTACCTCGCCTGTCCGCTCGTATATTCCGGCGTATACAGGCACGAGGCAACAAAAGGCGACCCGTAGGTCGCCTTTTTGTTGTCTTGTCTCTTGCTGCCCGGCTTAGAGCACCATGGCGGCAATCCAGCCGAAGAGGATGAGCGGGATGTTGTAGTGGATGAAGGTCGGCACCACGCTGTCCCAGATATGGTCGTGCTGGCCGTCGGCGTTGAGGCCCGAGGTGGGGCCCAGGGTCGAATCCGAGGCGGGCGAGCCCGCGTCCCCCAGCGCGCCGGCTGCCCCCACCAGGGCGATGGTGGCCATGGGCGAGAAGCCGAGCTGGATGCACAGCGGCACATAGATGGTGGCGATGATGGGCACGGTGGAGAAGGAGGAGCCGATCCCCATGGTGATGAGCAGGCCCACCAGCAGCATCAGGAGGGCGGCCAGCCCCTTGTGGCCGGTCATCATGCCGGCTACGGACTGCACCAGGCTGTCGACCCCGTGGGTCTCCTTCATCACGGCGGCAAAGCCGGCGGCGGAGATCATGATGAAACCGATGAGGGACATCATGCGCACGCCCTGGGTGAAAGCATCCTGACTCTCGCGAAACTTGATGACACCGCCACAGGTGAAGATGACGAAACCCGCCAGGGCCCCCAGCACTATGCTGTTGGTCATCAGTTGCAGCCCCAGCGCCACGGCGATGGCCAGCAGGGCCACCCAGATGTGACTGAGGTTGAGCTCGACCGTTTCCGGCTCGGCGGCCAGGATCTTCTCCAGATCGTACTGGCGCGGTTTGCGGTAGCTGAAGAAGACGGCGATGAGCAGGCCGCAGAACATGCCCAGCACCGGGATGGCCATCGCCATCGGCAGTTGGCTGAGCTCGACCGGCACGCCGTTGTCGATCAGGTTCTTGGCCAGGATGTTGTTGAGGAAGATGCCGCCAAAGCCTACCGGCAGCAGCATGTAGGTCGCGGTCAGGCCGAAGGTGATGACGCAGGCCACCTGACGACGGTCGATCTGCATCTGGGCCATGACGTGCAGCAGCGGCGGGATCAGGATGGGAATGAAGGCGATATGGACCGGGATCAGGTTCTGGGAAGAGACGGAGACCGCGAGCACGGAGGCGAGCAGCAGGCTCTTGACCCAGAGAATGCGGGTGCTGCTGGCATCCTTGCCGAGCTGGCTGATCACCTTGCGGGCCAGCAGATCGGTGATGCCGGAGCGGGAGATGGCGACGGCGAAGGCACCCAGCATGGCGTAGGAGAGGGCGATCTCGGCGCCGCCACCCAGGCCACCGGTAAAGGTGGAGAGCGTCTGCTCAAGGGTGAGCCCCCCGATCAGGCCGCCCGCGATGGCGCCGATGGCGAGGGAGACCACCACATTGATCCGCAGCAGGCTGAGCACCAGCATCAGCGCCACTGCGATAACAACAGGATTCATTTGATTTCCTTATGGTTTGTGTTGCTGTCTGTCGTGTGAAAGGCAGTTAGTTTGCGAAAAATGTGACAAATGTCGAGTAAAAAATCAGGCTGATGGCCTATCTGCAGCATTCACGGCGCTCTGCTGCCGACAACGGGGTCGGAGGCGTGAAAAAAGGCGCTGGATGGCACTTTATTATCTATTCTGGTCAAACCAGATCAGGAATAAACCAGCAGAGGCAAACCGTGCAAAGAAAAGCGGCTGCCGTGGCAGCCTGCTTGAGAGCGGGGTTTATTCGCCCGCATCGTCACTCTCGTTGTCCGGGTGAGCGGGTGGCCAGCCACCCAGGCTCTTCCAGCGGTTGACGATGTGGCAGAACAGCTCTGTGGTGCGTTCGGTGTCATAGAGGGCGGAGTGTGCCTCTTTGTTGTCGAACGGGATGCGGGCACTCTGGCACGCCTTGGCCAGCACAGTCTGACCCAGGGCCAGGCCGGAGAGTGCCGCAGTATCGAACGTGGCAAACGGATGGAACGGATTGCGCTTGAGGCCGGCCCGCTCGGCGGCGGCCATCACGAAGCCGTGATCGAAGGTAGCGTTGTGGGCCACTATGATGGCGCGGCCGCAATCCTGCTCCTTCATCCCCTTGCGAATGCCCTTGAAGATCTCGGTCAGCGCCTCTTTCTCGCTGACGGCGCCACGCAGGGGATTGAAGGGGTCGATGCCGGTGAAGTCGAGCGCCGCCTTTTCCAGGTTGGCGCCCTCGAACGGTTCGACATGAAAATGGAAGATCTGATCGGGCACGAGCCAGCCCTGCTCGTCCATCTTGAGGGTATGGGCAGCGATCTCCAGCAAAGCGTCGGTTCTGGCATTGAACCCAGCGGTTTCAACATCGATGACGACGGGGTAAAAGCCACGAAAACGGCCCTTGAGGGTGTGAACTGCGTCGGTCATGGTATCTCGGTCGGCGTGAAATGAGGCGGCATTATGGCAAAAAAGCGGGCTCTTGTCCCATCTCCGCCGCCCCGCAGGCGCTAGCCGATTCTATTATCGACACGCGAGCTTATAATTGACCACTCAATCAATGGAATGGAGAGCGAGGATGAAGAAGCTGGGATTGGCGCACAAGATGTTGCTGGTTGTCTGCCTGCCACTGCTGGCCCTGCTGTTTTTCTCCGGCCGGTACGTGTACGAGCGCTATCGGGTCGAACAGGAGATGAGCCAGGCCCAGGCCGCACTGGATGTGGTTCGGGAAGCGGCGCAACTGGCCCACGAGCTGCAAAAAGAGCGCGGCATGTCGGCCGGCTTCCTCGGCTCCGGCGGCAACAAGTTCCGCGATGCCCTGCCGGCCCAGCGCAAGGTGGTGGATGGCCTGTTGCAGCGTTTTGCACAAGATCCGGCCCTGTTGGCGCTCAGCGAGGTGCAGCAGGAGCTGGCCGGGCTGACGGCCATGCGCGAGCGGGTCAGTGCGCTGGGGGTGGAGGTGGCGGAGCAGGTCGGCGTCTACAGCCGGATCATCTCCCGCCTGCTGGCGGTGGTGGATCAGATCAGCATCCACAGCCGGGATGCCACCATAGCGCTGCAGACCAACGCCTATGCCGCCTTCTTGCAGAGCAAGGAGCGGATGGGGCTGGAGCGGGCGACTTTAAGCAACGTGTTCGGCCGAGACAGCTTCACGCCAGCGCTGCTGCAGCAGTTCATCTCGCTGCTGGCGGCCCAGAATACCTATCTTGAGCGCTTCCAGGCGGTGGCGAGCCCCACCCAGCGCCAGCTGCTGGCCGACAGCCTGGCCTCGCCCGTGGTAGCCAAGGTGGCCGCCATGGAGAAACTGGCGCTCGACAAGGCGGCCAGCGGTGGTTTCGGGGTGGATGCCGAAGCCTGGTTTGCCTTGAGTACCGACAAGATAGGCCTGCTCAAACAGAGTGAGGATCGCCTCTATCAACAGCTGTCCGAGCGGGTCGACCAGATGCGGGCCCAGAGTGCCAGCGACTTCTGGTGGGCTGCCATCGGGGTCTTGCTGTGCGTGGCACTGACCACCTTCGTCTGCTGGCGGGTGGTGCGGGATCTGCACCTGGGCTTCACGGCGCTGCATCAGACCTTCAAGCGGCTGGTGAAGGAGAACGACCTGACGGTGCGGGTCAACTGGCAATCCGGTGATGAGCTGGGGGCGCTGGCGCGGGATCTGAACCACTTTCTCGAACACCTGGAAGGCTTGCTGCTGGCGGTGCGCCGCTCCTGCGAGGTGTTGACCCGCAGCGCCGCTGCCTCGGCCAACGTCATCACCGAGGTGAACGCCGGGGTGGCCAGGGGCTTTGGTCAGGTGGACCTGGTGGCGACCGCTGCCACCGAGATGGCCTCGACGGTGGCGGAGATCGCGCGCAACGCGACCCAGACCTCGTTGGCGACCCAGCAGGCCATCGGCCGGGCCCGGCAGGGGGACAAGGAGGTGGATCAGACCATAGACGCCATCCAGCTGGTGGCGGGTACCCTGAGCGATACCCAGCAACTGGTGGACAGCCTGCATCAGGATACCGAGTCGGTGGGGGAGGCCCTCAACCTCATCAAGCAGATCTCGGATCGCACCAACCTGCTGGCCCTCAACGCGGCCATCGAGGCGGCCCGTGCCGGCGAATCCGGTCGCGGCTTTGCGGTGGTGGCGGAAGAGGTGCGGGCGCTGGCATCGCGCACCCAGCAGGCCGCCGACGACATCGAGCGGATGCTGGCGCGTCTGCGCCAGGGGGCCAATCAGGCGGTGACTGCCATGCACCTGGGGACCGAGCAGGCGGGGCTGAGCGTGACCGAAGCCAAGCGGGCGGGCAGCGAGCTGACCGACATCGTCAACGAGGTGCGCAAGGTGAGCGACATGACGGCCCAGGTGGCCACCGCCACCGAGGAGCAGCGCTACGTCACCGACGATATCCAGCACAACGTGATGACCATCCGCGAGGTGTACGAGGCGCATCGCCAGCACTCGGAGACCCTGCAGCAGAACAGCGTTGAGCTGGATCAGCTGGCACGAGAGCTGGCAGGCCGCATCGCCAGCTTCAAGCTGATGGGCGGATCTTCACCCCATTGAGCGCTTTGACCTAAAGCTTGTCCTGCCCCTGCCGATACCTAACCAGAGATCGTGTGGAGGGCAGGCAGTTGAACGCTTGGGTATTGGGGTTGGTCAGCATATCAGTGAGTATGCAGTTGCAGGCGGGGGTCACCGAATTCGGTGCCGGCCTGGATCAATCCGTCTGGCGGTTGACCTCCGACACCCAGGTGGAGTGCCGGCTCGAGCATCCCATCCCCAGCTGGGGCACGGGGGCCTTCGTCAGCCGCGCTGGTCGCAAGATCAATCTGGATTTCGAGCTCAAGGGGCTGCGCCAGCAGGCCCAGACCCAGACGGTGAGTCTTGGCATCATGCCGCCCATCTGGCGCCCTGGTCTGGCCGGTCGGGAGATAAGCCAGCTGCGTTTTTACCAGCAGTTTGATGGCCTGGTGGAGGGGCAGACCGCCTGGACCATGCTGGACGAGCTGGAGGGGGGGCGCATGCCGACCTTCCAGTATCGCGACTGGTACCGCCAGAACCGGCCGGTGCGGGTCTCCCTCTCCTCGGTCAACTTCCGGGTCAAGTACCAGGCCTTCATGGACTGCGTGAACGGCCTGCTGCCCTACAGTTTCAACGACATCGCCTTCAGCGTGCTCACCTATGACAAGAACAGCGATCAGCTGTCGCTGGCCTCCAAGCGGCGGCTGGCGATGATCGGCGAGTACGTGAAGGTGGACAAGAGCATCGACGTGGTGGTGATCGACGCCTACAGCGACAGCTACGGCGGCCGCTGGCCGAACCAGAAGCTCTCGGAGAAGCGGGCCGATGCCATCAAGAAGGTGTTTGTGGATCTGGGCATCGATCCCGGCAAGATCTCGGTGGAAGGGCACGGCGAGAAGCAGCACGTCGCCTCCAACGAGACCGAGGGTGGCCGTGCCAAGAACCGGCGGGTGGTGATCAACATGGGCCGCAACGGCGCCATCTGAGCGATATCTTCGCCATAAAAAAGAGCGCCTCGGCGCTCTTTTTGGTTCTTTCGGGGACAAGCCTGGATCAGAAGCTCTCACCAAGGCCGCTGCCGGCATCTTTCTTGGCGATCAGTTCAATCTTGTAACCGTCCGGATCCTCGACGAAGGCGATGACGGTGGTACCGCCCTTGACCGGACCCGGTTCGCGGGTGATCTTGGCACCAGCGGCGCGCAGCGCCTCGCAGGTGGCATAGATGTCGTCCGCTTCCAGCGCGATGTGGCCGTAGGCCGAGCCCAGCTCGTACTCGCTCACGCCCCAGTTGTAGGTGAGCTCGATGACGGCCTCATCCTTCTCGTCGCCGTAGCCGACGAAAGCTAGGGTGTACTTGTATTCGCTGTTCTCGCTCTTGCGCAGCAGTTTCATGCCCAGCACACGGGTGTAGAAGTCGATGGAACGTTGCAGATCGCCGACGCGCAACATGGTATGCAGAATTCTCATTGCTCAATTCTCCGGGTTGGTGATTGGTACTGCCTTGAATCCATGGCCCTCGGCCTGGGTCCGCAGACGCCTGTGAGCCAGGCCTCGCCCTGCGGATCAGCTCTCGGGGTAGACTTTTTCTTTGTACTCACACAAATCTTCGATGATGCAGGAGCCACAGCGCGGCTTGCGGGCCAGACAGGTGTAGCGCCCGTGCAGGATCAGCCAGTGGTGCACATCCAGCTTGAACTCGGCCGGGACCACCTTGAGCAGCTTCTCCTCCACCTGATCGACGTTCTTGCCCACCGCAAAACCGGTGCGGTTGGAGACCCGGAAGATATGGGTATCGACGGCGATGGTGGGCCAGCCAAAGGCGGTGTTGAGCACCACGTTGGCAGTCTTGCGGCCGACCCCGGGCAGGGCCTCGAGGGCCTCGCGATTCTCCGGCACCTCGCCGCCGTGGCGCTCCAGCAGGATGGCGCAGGTCTTGATGACGTTCTCGGCCTTGGTGTTGAACAGGCCAATGGTCTTGATGTACTCCTTGAGCCCGTCCACCCCCAGATCCAGCATGGCCTGCGGGGTGTTGGCCACCGGATAGAGCTTGTCGGTGGCCTTGTTGACGCTCACGTCGGTGGCCTGGGCCGACAGCAGCACGGCGATCAGCAGCTCGAACGGCGTGGTGAAGTTGAGCTCTGTGGTGGGGTGGGGATTGTCGTCCCGCAGTCGCTCCAGGATCAGTCTGCGTTTCTGGTTGTTCATGGCTCCCTCTTGGCTCAGAGCTGGGTCGCGCGGGCACCCGCGGCCGGCACGCTGCAATGGGCCTTCTCGGCGCTTTGCTTGCGGCCCATCCAGTCGTTGATGGCGTTCTTGCCGGCGATCATCAGGCCGAGGCCGATGAAGCCGCCAGGGGGCAGGATCGCCAGCAGCAGGCTGGCGTCGGCATGGAACAGCTCGATGCGCAGGGACTTGGCCCACTCACCCAGCAGCAGGTCGGCACCGTCAAACAGGGTGCCCATGCCGATGATCTCGCGAAGCCCCCCCAGCACCAGCAGCACCAGGGTAAAGCCCAGTCCCATCATGAAGCCGTCGATGGCCGCCAGCAGCGGCGGGTTCTTGGAGGCATAGGCCTCGGCCCGGCCTATGATGACGCAGTTGGTGACGATGAGGGCGATGAAGATGCCGAGCGCCTGATAGAGGCCGTAGGTGTAGGCGTTCATCAACAGCTGCACGCTGGTCACCAGGGCCGCGATGATCATCACGTAGACCGGGATGCGGATATCCTTGGGCACCCAGTTGCGCACCAGGGAGATGGCGAGGTTGGAGCTGACCAGCACCGCCATGGTGGCAAGGCCGAGCCCCAGCGCATTGGTGAAGGTGGAGGAGACCGCCAGGGTGGGGCAGAGCCCCAGCACCTGCACCAGGGAGGGGTTGTTCTTCCACAGCCCCTGCAGCATCAGCTCCTTGAGCTCTTCACGGCGGCCATTGCTCTCGCTGATCGGGCTCTGCCCGTCAATCACATCAACTTGTTCCATAGCTTGTGCTCCGGCGTTAGGGGGTGGCGTCACAGGCGGGGGCGTCCCGCAGCAGCTCGGGGTGCTCCTGTTGCAGCAACAGCAGGTTCTTCACCGCCTTGACCACGGCCCTGGGGGTGATGGTGGCGCCGGTGAAGGCGTCGAACTCGCCGCCATCCTTCTTCACGGCCCAGCTGGATTCGTTGTTGCGGTTGAGGAACTTGCCGACGAAGCTGTTGATCCAGCCAGATTTTTTCAACTCTATCTTGTCGCCAAGACCGGGCGTCTCGTTGTGGGTCAACACCCGCACCGCGCTGACGGTGCCCTTAGCGTCGGTGCCGACGATCAGGCGAATGGCCCCACTGTAGCCGTCGGGGGCCACGGTTTCCAGCGCATAGCCGGTGGTGGTGCCCTGCAGGGTCGCGGTGTAGAGGGGCATCGGCTGATCGCTGCCCAGGTAGCGTTTGCTCTGCACCAGCTTGCAGCTGGCCACCAGATCGTTGTCATAGCTCCCCTCCGGCAGCAGGGCGGAGAGGGTGCGCAGCTTCTCCAGCTGCTGTTGATGGGCGATCCGGCCCTGGGTCAATTCGTTGGTCAGCACCACCAGGGCGGTACAGGCCAGGGCGAACATGGCCAGGGTGACGCCGTTTTTGCGCATGCTCTTTAACATTGCATCGTTCCTGAGAGTGAGGTGTGCGCGAGGGTCATTTTCGACGGGCTCCGTAGACTTTCGGGCGTGTCAGGCTGTCGATCAGCGGCACGCACAGGTTGGCCAGCAGCACGGCGAAGGCGAAGGCATCCGGGTAGCCGCCAAAACGGCGGATGAGGTAGACCAGCACCCCGATGAGCACGCCATAGACCAGGCGGCCGCGCGGTGTGGTGCTGGCACTCACCGGATCCGTGGCGATGAAGAAGGCCCCCAGCATGGTGGCGCCGCTGAACAGGTGGAACATGGGGGTGGCGGTGGCATCCGGCGTCACCAGATAACCCAGGGTGGCAGCCAGCAGCAGGGCGCCGAGGATGGCCCCCGGGATGCGCCAGTTGATCACCTTCTGTTGCAGCAGGAACAGACCGCCCAGCAGGTAGCCGAGGTTGACCCAGCTCCAGCCGATGCCGCCCCAGCCCTCGAACACCTTGTGGGTCATCACTTCGCCGGCGGTGAGGCCCTGGGTCAGCCCGGTTTTCAGGGTATCCAGCGGTGTGGCCATGGTCAGTCCGTCCACTCCCTGCTTGAGCTGGGCCATGCTGTAGCCATCCAGGCTGAAGCCGGTGAAGATCACCGAGGCCGCATCACCAAAGCCGATGTCGTAGGCGGCGATGCTCGACGGTGGCAGCCAGCTGGTCATCTGCACCGGGAAGGAGACCAGCAGCAGCACGTAGGCCACCATGGCAGGGTTGAACAGGTTCTGGCCCAGTCCGCCGTAGAGGTGCTTGGCGATGATGATGGCAAACGCGGTGCCCAGCACCAGCATCCACCAGGGCAGCAGCGGCGGTAGGGAGAGACCGATCAGCACGGCGGTGAGCGCCGCACTGCCATCCAGCAGGGCTGGCTTGACGGGGCGTTGGCGCAGGCGCAGCACCAGGGCTTCGGAGGCCAGCGCCGTGACCAGGGCCAGCAGGATCTGGATCAGGGTGCCCCAGCCAAAGAACCAGCTCTGCGCCAGAAAACCGGGCAGACAGGCCAGCATCACCAGCAACATCAGGGTTTGGGTCTGTCTGCGGTTATGGGCAAACGGCGCACTCGCGATATTGAACATGGATCAGTGGCTCTTGTCGGTCGATGGAGAAGGGGAGGCCTGGGCTGCCGCCTCGGCCGCCAGTTTGCGGGCCTTGGCACGGGCCACGGCGGCAGCGATGGCCGCCTTCTTGGGATCTGCGTCGGCAGCATCAGGCTGCGGGGCGGTAGCAGGGGCCGCCGCAACAGCCTCTTCACCCTCGCTCACGGCTGCGTCACCTTGCGCCTGGACGGCTTTCTTGGCCTTAGCGCGGGCGATGGCGGCGGCAATGGCCGCCTTTTTGGGATCCGCCTCGGCAGCATCAGGTTGCGGGGCGGTAGCAGGGGCGGCTGCAACGGCCTCTTCACCCTCGCTCACGGCGGTGTCGCCTTGCGCCTGAGCCGCGGCCTTCTTGGCCTTGGCGCGGGCGATGGCGGCGGCGATGGCTGCCTTCTTGGGATCCGCGTCGGCAGCGTCAGGTTGCGGGGCGGTAGCAGGGGCCGCCGCGACGGCCTCTTCACCCTCGCTCACGGCGGTGTCGCCTTGCGCCTGAGCCGCGGCCTTCTTGGCCTTGGCCCGAGCGATAGCTGCGGCGATGGCTGCCTTCTTGGGATCCGCGTCGGCAGCGTCAGGTTGCGAGACGGCTGCAGGGGCTGCCGCGACGGCCTCTTCATCCTCGGTTACGACAGTGTCACCTTGCGCCTGAGCAGCGGCCTTCTTGGCTTTGGCGCGGGCGATGGCGGCAGCAATGGCCGCCTTCTTGGGATCGTCCCCCGCGCCGGTCGGCTCGGCTGTTGCCGCACGGCTGCCAGCGTTTGGTTCGGTGGCATCAGCCTCGCTGCCAGCTTGCGCTTTCTTCGCCTTGGCACGGGCAATGGCTGCCGCGATGGCGGCCTTCTTGGGATCGCTCTGGGCAGCAGCACTGGTTGACGCTGTGGCATCCGCTGGGGTGGCCTGTGCCGCCTCGGCGTCACCGCTCTGGGCTGCCTTCTTGGCCTTGGCTCGCGCCAGTGCGGCGGCGATGGCCGCTTTTTTCGGATCCGCCTCTGTGGTGGCAGTGGCATCGCCCGGCATGGCTGGTGCCGTGTCGAGCGCCTTGGCGGCGCGGCGGGCTTCCGCCTCCCGCTTGCGGGCCTCACGGGCGGCGATCACCGCGCTGTTGTCGGGCACACCTTCGGCAGTGGCGGCAACGGCCGTGACGGGAGCCTCCTGCTTGGCCTTGAGACGGGCCAGGGCCGCGGCTACCGGATCTTCTCCGCCGGCCGCCGTCATGGCCTGGCGCCGCTGGGCAGCCGCCTCGGCATGGCGGGCTTCGCGGGCGGCTTTCTCCCGCTCGAAACGGGCCTGCTTGGCCTCGAAGCGCTGCTTGGCGCGCTCGGCCTTCTCGGCCTCGGCGCGGGCCTCGCGAATGTCATCCTTGGCAATCTTGTAGTACTGCACCAGCGGGATCTCGCTCGGGCAGACCCAGGCGCAGGCGCCGCATTCGATGCAGTCGAACAGGTTGAGCCCTTCGGCCTTGTCGTACTCCTTGGCCCGGCTGTACCAGTAGAGCTCCTGCGGTAGCAGGTTGGCCGGACAAGCGTCGGCACAGGCGCTGCAGCGAATGCAGGCCTGCTCCGGACCGGGCGGCGGCAGCTCGGCCCGGGTGGGGGAGAGCAGACAGTTGGTGGCCTTGACCACGGGGACCATGGCGTGGGGCAGGGTGAAGCCCATCATGGGCCCCCCCATGATCACCCGCTGATCCGCCTCGGGCTGCAGCTCGAAGCGCTGCAGCAGCCAGCGTACCGGCGTGCCCAGCAGCACCCAGGCGTTGCCCGGCTTCTTGAAGGCGTCGCCGGTGAGGGTGACGATGCGGGAGATGAGCGGTTCGCCGTCGATGATGGCGCGCTTGATGGCAAACACGGTGGCCACGTTGAGCACCATGATGCCCATGTCCACCGCGCGGCCCCCCTTGGGTACCTGACGACCGGTGAGCAGCTCTATGGTCTGCTTGGCGCCGCCCGAGGGGTACTTGGTGGGTACCGTCTTGACCAGTACGTCTTCGTCGGTGGCGTGACGGGTCAGCTCGCCGATGGCGGCTGGCTTGTTGTCTTCCACCCCGATCAGGGTCAGCTTGGGTTTGAGCAGGTGCTTGAGCACCCGGATGCCGTCCATGATTTCGTCGGCGTACTCCTGCATCAGCCGGTCATCGGTGGTGATGTAGGGTTCGCACTCCAGCCCGTTGACGATCAGGATCTCGGTCAGCTGACCGCGGCCATCAAGCTTGCTGTGGGTCGGGAACACGGCGCCGCCGAGGCCAGCGATACCGGCCTGCTGAATGCGCTCGAGCAGCTCGCCCCGCTCCAGATTCCAGTAGTCGGCTTGGCCCTTGCGCTCGCCCCAGGCATCTTCGCCATCCGGGGTGAGGGTGATGCAGAGATCGTCGAGACCGGAGGGGTGGGCCACCGTATGGTGGCCGATGGCGGTGATGGTGCCGGAGGTGGAGGCGTGCACCGGTACGATCCGCCCCTTGTCATGACGGGTGAGTGGCTGACCCTTCTTGACCCGGTCGCCGACCCGCACCAGCAGATCGCCGGCCGGGCCCGCGTGCTGGCGTACCGGAATGATGAGCTGGGGCGGCAGGCCCGCGTCCACCACCGGGGTGAGGCTGGACTGCTCCTTGTTCTCGGGAGGATGAATGCCGCCGTGAAAATCCCACAGGGTGCCGGCTTTGATGCGTTCGAGTAAGGACTGCATGGTTACTCCACTATCTTGACCGGAATGGTGACGTTGTTGAGATCCCACTTCCAGTTGTCGACCGTGGTGGGCACCGGGATCATCTCGATACAGTCGGTCGGGCAGGGATCGACGCAGAGATCGCAGCCGGTGCACTCGTCCTTGATCACGGTGTGCATCGCCTTGGTGGCACCGACGATGGCATCGACCGGGCAGGCCTGGATGCACTTGGTGCAGCCGATGCACTGATCTTCATGGATGAAGGCGACTTTCTTGACCGGTACGGCGGCTTCTGCGCCGCCCAGCGGCTGGGGTTCGACCCCCATCAGATCGGCAATCTTGCGCATGGTGGCATCGCCACCGGGCACGCACTTGTTGATCTGATCGCCGTTGGCCAGTGCCTCGGCGTAGGGTTTGCAGCCAGGGTAGCCGCACTGGCCGCACTGGGTTTGCGGCAGCAGGGCGTCGAGCTGATCGACGATGGGATCAGCTTCCACATGAAACTTGACGGCGGCAAAGCCCAGAATGATGCCGAAAGCCAGGGCCAGCAGAGCCAACACCAGAACGGCAAAAAGAATGTGAATCATAGCGCTATATCTTGATGAGGCCGGTAAAGCCCATAAAGGCCAGCGACATCAGGCCGGCGGTGATCATGGCGATGGAGACGCCGCGAAACGGGGTGGGAACATCGGCGGCCACCAGGCGCTCACGCATGGCGGCAAACAGGATCAGTACCAGCGAGAAGCCGGTGGCGGCACCAAAGCCGTAGATGATGCTCTGGATGAAGTTGTGGTGCTCGTTGATGCTGAGCAGCGCCACCCCCAGCACGGCACAGTTGGTGGTGATGAGCGGCAGGAAGATGCCAAGCAGACGGTAGAGGGTGGGGCTGCTCTTGCGGATAACCATCTCGGTAAACTGAACCACGACGGCGATCACAAGAATGAAGGCGAGCGTGCGCAGGTAGGCGATGTTCAGCGGGATCAGGATATAGTGTTCCATCAGATAGGAACAGGCGCTGGCCAGGGTCATCACAAAGGTGGTCGCCAACCCCATGCCGATGGCGGTTTCCAGCTTGCCGGAGACGCCCATGAAGGGGCACAGGCCAAGAAACTTCACCAGCACGAAGTTGTTGATCAGCACGGTGCCGACCAGTAAAAGCAGGTACTCAGTCATTGCAGGTTGGTTATCCGGTTTGAAGGCGGCGGTATTATCTGATTTTAGGTGCCTTTTAACAACCGCAAGGCCGCATGGTTATTATTCAAATAGCCAATTTCATGGAGGAAACGTGCGCCCTTTACCCATTTTTACCCTGACTCTGGCGATGCTGCTCTGGTCCAGCTCCTTCATCGCGCTCAAGCACGTGCTGGCGGTCTGGGGCTTCGGTCAGGTGCTCTTCATGCGCATGAGCGTGGCGGCCCTTTGCTGGCTGTGCTGCTACCGCTATCTCGGCAATTTTCGCTACCAGCCAGGGGATTGGCGCTGGCTGGCCTTGATGGGGGCACTGGAGCCCTGCCTCTATTTTCTGCTGGAGGTCAACGCCCTGCGCTACACCAGCGCCGGCCAGGCGGGCATGGTCTGCGCCCTGCTGCCGCTGGTGGTGGCCCTGGTCGCCTTTTTGCTGATCGGGGAGCGGGTGAGTCGCCGCCAGCTGCTCGGCTTTGCCGTGGCCATCTTCGGCATCGCCCTGCTCGGTTTTGGCAGCGGAGCCGATGAGTCTGCCCCCAACGCCCTGCTTGGCAACAGCCTGGAGATGGCGGCCATGTTCTGCGCCGCCACCTACTCGGTGGTGTTCAAGAAGCTCTGCAGCCGCTACAGCGTGCTGACCCTGACCGCCCTGCAGGCCTTCGTCGGCACCCTCTTTTTTGCCCCCTTCGCCTTCAGCGAGCCCTGGCCTGCAGACTGGGCCTGGCAGGACATGGTGGTCATCGTCTTTCTCGGTGCCTGCGTGACGCTCGGGGCCTACCTGCTCTACAACTGGTCGGTGACCCAGGTGAAGGTGACGCTGGCGGCAGCCTACGTCAATCTCATCCCGGTGTTTACCCTGCTGCTGGCCTACCTGCTGTTGGGGGAGACCCTCAATGCCCTGCAATGGGTGGCCTGCGGCGCCGTGCTGCTGGGCATCGCGCTGGGGCAACTGCCGGCCAGGCGCAAGGGGGCGCAGGCCGTCACCGCCGAGGGGTAACGGGCGGAGCACCCCATCGAATGCAGGCGGGTAACACAGGAGACAAAGCAAACAGGCGACGCACCGGCGTCGCCTGTCTGTTGTGGGCGAAATGGCTAGATTGAGAGCCCTTTGACCGTCTCCGAGACGGAGTTGGCGTCCTCGATGATCTCCTGAATGACGCCGGCGATGATGTCGGCCTGGGCCTGACCTGCCATCGCCTTGTCCGATACCACAGAGACGGTCTGGGTGATCCTGGAGGTGATGTCAGAGTTAAGCCGGATGACGGAGACGATCTCGCCGGTGGAGGTGGAGGTTCTGGCCGCCAGCTGGCGCACTTCATCGGCCACCACCGCAAATCCGCGCCCCTGCTCGCCGGCGCGGGCCGCCTCGATGGCGGCGTTGAGCGCCAGCAGGTTGGTCTGATCCGCGATGCTGCTGATGGTGGAGATGATGGACTCTATGCTTCTCGACTGCTGGTTGAGGTTCTCTATCTGCCGGGTGACCTCGCTGACCGAACTGTTGATGTGGGCCGAGGTTTCCAGCACCTTGTCGATCACCTCCCGTCCTTTGGCGGCGCTCGAAACGGTCTCACCGGCGATGGCGCAGGCTTTCTGGGCCGCCTCGCGCACCGAGATGGATTTCTCCACCCGCTCGCTGATGTCGCTCGCCAGCTTGATGATCTTCACCACCTTGCGCTCGTGGTTGAAGATGGGGTTGTAGGTGGCCTCCAGCCAGATCTTCTCGCCGTGGCGGCCGCGGCGCATGAAGAGCCCGGACTGGATGGCGCCGGATCCGAGATCCCGCCAGAAGTTGGGATTCTGCTGATAAAACTCCTCGTCACAGAACATGCGGTGGGGCTGACCCACCACCTCGTCCAGCCGGTAGCCAAAACAGTGCAGGAAGTTCTGGTTGGCGGTGATGACGGTGCCATCGGGCTGGAAGTCGATGACGGCCAGTGACTTGTCCAGTGCCGTCAGCAGCGCCTGGGTGCGCTCCAGGGTGGATTGTTGCTCGCTGACGTTGGAGGCGACCTTGGCCACCTTGCTCACCTTGCCATCGAGGAGGATCGGGAAGTAACTGGCTTCGAGCCAGACCGCCTTGCCCGATTTGGCCTGACGAATGAAGCGGCCGCTGCGCGACTCTCCCCGCCGCAGCTCCTGCCATAGCTGCTCGTATTCCCGGGTGTTGACATCGTCGGGGAAGCAGAGAGAGCTGTGGTGCTTGCCGATCACCTCCTCCCGGCCGTAGCCCACGATGGCGAGAAAGCGATCGTTGACGAAGGTGATGACCCCCTCCGGGGTGAATTCGATATAGGGCAGCCGTGACTGGATGGCCTGCTCAAAGGCGCCGAGTGCTGCGATCTTTGCCGCTTGTTCACTCTTGTCGTGATTTCCCGTGCGATTCCAAAACATGGCGGAGCTCCTTGTTAAGACCCTTGTGAGGCTCTTCATGACAATAACCGACCGTCTGAATACTAGTACAGGTTCTTTGGCCATCGCCTTGGCCATTGGGGGGAACTGCTTGTTTTGTCGTTATTTATTGTTCCATGCGGGGGAGCGGCAACAGGGGGGAATGGGGCAAGTCCGCCTGAGGGCGTGACGGTAGGAGGGGCGGCGGCGGTTTTTGTCCCTCCATTTGCTCATTTTCCCTGCGATTCAACACATCAGAGCACCTTATCGCGGCAAGATGAGGTATCTTATGCCCCGATTTCATCCATCAAACGGATAAGAGACAACACATGATCATCAAACCCAAGGTTCGCGGCTTTATCTGCACCACCACTCACCCGGTCGGTTGCGAAGCCAATGTTCGTCGTCAGATTGCCTATACCCAGGCCAAGGGCACCATCGAGAATGGCCCCAAGAAGGTGCTGGTGATCGGCGCCTCCACAGGTTATGGCCTGGCGTCTCGCATTGCCGCCGCCTTCGGCTCCGGCGCCGCCACCCTCGGCGTCTTCTTTGAAAAAGCGGGCAGCGAAACCAAGACCGGTACCGCCGGCTGGTACAACTCCGCCGCCTTCGACAAGGCCGCCAAAGAGGCAGGTCTGTACGCGAAAAGCGTCAACGGCGATGCCTTTTCCAACGAATGCCGCGCCAAGGTGATCGAGCTCATCAAGCAGGATCTGGGTCAGATTGACCTGGTGGTCTACTCCCTGGCCTCGCCGGTGCGCAAGATGCCGGAAACCGGTGAAGTGGTGCGCTCCGCCCTCAAACCCATCGGCGAGGTCTACACCACCACCGCCATCGACACCAACAAGGATCAGATCATCACCGCCACCGTCGAGCCGGCGAATGAGGAAGAGATCCAGAACACCATCACCGTCATGGGCGGTCAGGATTGGGAGCTGTGGATGGCTGCCCTGCGCGATGCGGGCGTGCTGGCCGACGGCGCCAAGTCCGTGGCCTACTCCTACATCGGTACCGATCTGACTTGGCCCATCTACTGGCATGGCACCCTGGGCCGCGCCAAGGAAGATCTGGACCGCGCCGCCGCCGCCATCCGTGGCGATCTGGCCGCCAAGGGCGGCACCGCCCACGTGGCCGTGCTGAAATCCGTGGTGACCCAGGCATCAAGCGCCATTCCTGTGATGCCGCTCTACATCTCCATGGCCTTCAAGATCATGAAGGAGAAGGGCATTCACGAGGGCTGCATGGAGCAGGTGGATCGCATGATGCGCACCCGTCTGTACGGCGCCGATCTGGCGCTGGACGAGCAGGCCCGCATCCGCATGGATGACTGGGAGCTGCGCGAAGACGTACAGCAGACCTGCCGCGACCTGTGGCCGTCCATCACCAGCGAAAACCTCTCCGAGCTGACCGATTACACCGGCTACAAGCAGGAGTTCCTGCGCCTGTTCGGTTTCGGGCTGGACGAGGTGGATTACGACGCGGACGTGAATCCGGACGTGCAGTTCGACGTGGTCGAACTCTGAGTCTGACCCAAGTGAAAACGGGGCCCTGCGGGGCCCTGTTTTTTTGGCAAAAATCCCGCCAGGTTGCGAAATTTTATTATCCGCGATCACCTTTTTCCCATATCAAACCCGCTAGTCTGGCGGTGATCGGATCACATGACGGCATTGCCGAGGTACGGAAGCTATGACCACTCCAAATGATGCGCCCAAGAAGCGCCAACTCCCCACGGTTTACACCCTGCTTTTCATCATCATCGCCCTGATGGCGGCCCTCACCTGGGTGCTGCCGGCGGGCAAATACAACTATGTGACCGCCAAGAGCCAGCAGCCGGTGGCGGCGGCGGCCGTGGCCGATTACAGCGGCGACGAGCGGCTGTTACCGGTGCCAGGCAGCTACACCGAGCTCCCCTCCCAGCCACAGGGGCTATTCGATGTGCTCAAGGCACCCATTCAGGGCTTTCACAAGGCGGCGGACGTGGCGCTGTTCGTGCTCATCATCGGCGGCTTTCTGGCGGTGACCATGCAGAGCGGGGCGCTGGATGCTGGGGTGGGGGCCATCGTCCGTGCCTTTGCCGGGCGCGAGCGGCTGCTCATTCCGGTGCTCATCGCCCTGTTTGCCCTCGGCGGCTCCACCTTCGGCATGGCGGAGGAGACGGTGGCCTTCTGGGCGCTGATCGTGCCGGTGATGATGGCGGCGGGCTTCGATCGCATGGTGGCGGCGGGGATCATCCTGCTCGGCTCCGGGGTCGGGGTGCTCGCCTCCACCGTCAACCCGTTTGCCACCGGCATCGCCTCCGGTTTTGCCGGCATCCCCATCGGTGAGGGGATTGGCCTGCGGGTCGTGCAATGGCTGCTGCTGGTGATCTTCGCCTCCTGGTTCGTGATGCGCTACGCCAAGCAGGTGCAGCAGGATAAGTCCCGCTCCGTGCTGGCCGACATCGCCTATGACGACGAGTTCTCCCAGATGAAGAGCGGCAACCTCGCCTTCAGCGGCAAGCAGAAGCTCACCATGCTGGTCTTCTTCGGCACCTTCTTGCTGATGATCTATGCGGTGGTGCCCTGGTCCGATCTGGGCATCGACCTGCTGCCCACCCTGGGCTGGTGGTTCGACGAGCTCTCCACCCTCTTCTTCAGCGCCTCCATCCTGATTGCGCTGATCAACCGGATGCCGGAGTCCAACTATGTGGCAACCTTCCTCAACGGGGCGCGGGATCTCATCGGGGTGGCGCTGGTGGTGGCGGTGGCGCGCGGCATCTATGTGGTGATGGAGCACGGCGTCATCATCGACACTATCTTGCACTGGGCCGAGGGGCTGGTGAGCGGGCTGTCATCATCGGTGTTCATCCTGATGGCCTATCTGGTACACATCATTCTAAGCTTCTTCATCCCCTCCACCTCGGGGCTGGCGACTGTCTCCATGCCGCTGATGGGGCCGCTGGCTGACTTCTCCGGCATATCGCGGGATCTGGTGATCACCGCCTATCAGTCCGCCTCCGGCTGGATCAACCTGTTCGCCCCCACCGCCGCCCACCTGGTGGCGGGGCTGGCGCTCGCCAGGATCCCCTACGATCGCTTCGTGCGCTGGGTGTTGCCCTTCATCATAGGGGTGGCCCTCATCACCATGGCGGTGCTGGTGTCCGGGGCCCTGCTGCAGGGGTGATAAGCAGACCACCGTCTCGATGAAACAGGGCCGCTCAGCCAGGGTTGAGCGGCCCTGTTGTTTACTCATGTCGCGCAGAGCAGAGAGAGGCAGCCGCTGGCTCGCCACCTTGACGCGCGATGGATCAGGAAGAGGATGCCATGGCATTCATTTTTATGCGTGCCTCTGGCAGCATACCAATATGAGTCCTGACTGAGGCGCCAGACAGGCGAAGTGAGCACAGTGGCAGAATGCGATGTCGCCCCTTTCGCCGCCGCGACGGCAGTGCTATTACTGCTGGTGATCTTTGTTATGACTCGATTTTTTGCAAGCGAGGGCGATGAGCCCTATGTGTCATGGATGACGCCAGGAGAGGGATAGGGGGCCGTTGCCCCGTCCGTTGCCGAACGTGGTCATCATGATGAAACCTGACGGTCACGAGGGAGAGGTTATGGGGCACAGAGGGATCATCAGGCTGGCAGGGATGCTGCTGGCCCTGCTCATGGTCGATAGCGGGTGGGCGGCGGAGCCGAGACTGGAGCCGACCGAGCAGGAGCAGGCCCAGACCCTGACCCTGTTTCACGAACCCATAGTGATGCTGCAGGCGAAGTTTGGTCGCCTGGACGGGGCGGCCCGGGTGCGGATCGTCAAGGAGCGGGTAAGGCAACTGCAGCCCGAGGATCTGACCCATCCGGTGACCGTGGTCAGCTCGACCCGCCTCGGTCAGGAGGCCAGAGAGTTCAGACTCAATGACAAGCACCTGCTGGTGTTGTTGGAAAAAGATCTGGAGTGGCTCGATGAGCTGACCCTGGATCAGGCCGCAGAGCGGGTGCGGCTGCGGCTGGAAAATGTGCGGGTCAAGGTGCTGGAGCTGCACTCCAACACCTACCTGCTCAAGGCGGCGGGCAAGACGCTGCTGGTGACCCTGCTGTTTCTGATGGTGGTGCAGCTGCTGCGACGGGGGCACCAGCGGGCACGTCGCTGGTTCGCCAACAACCTGCTGCAACAGAAGGGGCTGATCCCCCATCAATGGCGCCAGGTGCTCGGCAACCTGGAGATCCGCGTCATCGGCGTGTTCACCTGGCTGGTGATCCTGCTGCTCACCTATGGCTGGCTCACCTATGTGCTGGGGCTGTTCCCGCATACCCGGATCTGGAGCGATCAGCTGGGCTCCTCCCTGCTGGAGCTGTGCAGCAACATCCTGGGCGGGATCGTCGCCGCCATGCCGGGGCTGGCGACCGTGCTGGTCATCTTCGTGCTGACCAAGCTGTTCATCCGCATGCTGGCGGTCATCTTCGCGCGCATCGAGCGCGGCCATTTCCGGGTGCAGGGGCTGCACTCCGAGACGATAGGGGCGACCCGCCGTCTGCTCTCGGTGGTGATCTGGCTGTTTGCCCTGACCGTCGCCTATCCCTATCTGCCGGGGGCGGATTCGGACGCCTTCAAGGGGGTGAGTGTCTTCTTCGGTCTGATGGTGACCCTGGGCTCGGCCGGGATCATGAACCATGCCATGAGCGGCCTGGTGCTGATCTACTCGCGGGCCCTGCGGCCGGGGGATCTGGTGCAGATAGGGGAGGTGGAGGGGGTCGTCACCGAGCTGAGCGCCCTCTCGACCAAGCTGGTGACGCGCCACGATCACGAGGTGACCCTGCCCAACGCCGTGGTGGTGGGGGGCAAGGTGACCAACCTGAGCCGACTGGCAAGCGACAAGGGCATTGCCCTGCTCACCAAGGTCACCATCGGCTATGACACTCCCTGGCGTCAGGTGCACGCCATGCTGGAGCTGGCGGCCAGGCGCTGCCAGCTGATCAATCAGGAGCAGGCCCCGCTGGTGCGCCAGCTCAATCTGCAGGACTGGTACGTGGAGTACGAGCTGCAGGTGCGGATGAAAGAGGGGCTGTTGCCCGGTCCGGTCAGAACCGAGCTGCACGGCCACATCCAGGATGTGTTCAACGAGTTCGGGGTGCAGATCATGTCCCCCAATTTCGTGGCTCAGCCGGAGCAGGCCGTGCTGGTGCCCCGCGAGCAGTGGTATCAGGCTCCTGCCGTGCCGCCTGCCGAAGTGGCCACCGGGGAGAAATAGTCCACAACGCGGGCCTTGCGACGGGACTCTCTCGCCATAAAAAAATCCGAAGCGGTGCAGACCGCTTCGGATTTTTTTATGGTCGGCCTGCCGCTGGCCAGGGCAGACGCCGTGTTGCGGTTACTGCTTGTAGCCCTTGAGGAAGCGGGCGAGGCGGCCGATGGCCTCTTCCAGCTCCTCTTCGCGGGGCAGGAACACCAGTCGGAAGTGATCCGGCGCCGGCCAGTTGAAGCCGGTGCCCTGCACCAGCAAGAGCTTCTCCTGCTGCAGCAGGTCGAACACCATCTTCTGGTCGTCGCGAATGTCGTACACCTTGGGATCGAGGCGCGGGAACATGTAGAGCGCCCCCTTGGGCTTGACGCAGGAGACCCCGGGGATCTCGTTCAAAAGCTCCCAGGCCTTGTCACGCTGGCGGCGCAGGCGCCCGCCCGGCAGGATCAGCTCGTTGATGCTCTGGTAGCCGCCAAGGGCGGTCTGGATGGCGTGCTGCATCGGCACGTTGGCACACAGGCGCATGGAGGCCAGCATCTCCAGCCCCTCGATATAGCCTTTGGCACGGCCCTTGGGCCCGGTGATGACCATCCAGCCCTGGCGGAAGCCGCAGGCGCGGTAGGCCTTGGAGAGGCCGTTGAAGGTCACCACCATCACATCGTCGCACAGGGTGCAGACGCTGGTGTGGGAGATGTCGTCGTAGAGGATCTTGTCGTAAATTTCGTCGGCGAAGATGATGAGGTTGTGCTGGCGCGCGATCTCGATCACCTCCAGCAAAAACTCGCTGCCGTAGACGGCGCCGGTCGGGTTGTTGGGGTTGATCAGCACCAGGCCGCGGGTGCGCGGGGTGATGCGGGCGCGGATGTCGTCGAGATCCGGATACCAGTCGGCCCCTTCGTCGCAGCGGTAGTGCACCGCATGGCCGCCGGAGAGGGTCACTGCCGCGGTCCAGAGCGGGTAGTCAGGGGAGGGCACCAGCATCTCGTCGCCGTTGTTGAGCAGCGCCTGCATCGCCATCACGATGAGCTCGCTGGCGCCGTTGCCGATGTAGATGTCGTCGATGTCGACCTTGCGCATTCCCTTCTGCTGGTAGTACTGCATCACCGCCTTGCGGGCGGAGAAGAGCCCCTTGGAGTCGCAGTAGCCCTGGCTCTGGGGCATGTTGAGGATCACATCCTTGATGATCTCTTCCGGCGCTTCGAAGCCGAACGGAGCCGGGTTGCCGATGTTGAGCTTGATGATGCGGTGGCCTTCGTCTTCGAGACGGCGAGCTTCTTTATGCACCGGGCCGCGGATGTCATAGCAGACATCGTCGAGCTTGTGCGACTTGTCGATTGTGAACATGGTGACTGTGATTCCTTCCCCATGGGGACGCGTTGGCGAAAAAGGCGGTTTTTAGTATCAAATTTCTTTTCCCCTATTCTTCACAGAATTGAATGCTAGAACAATCCTCTTTTTAGTAGAATTCCCTGATTTTTAGCCCTGAAACAGGGTTGCCAAAACGTTAAATTCAGCACGATCGTTTGTGTGAACCAAGGTTATCCAGTGAAAGATGAGGGGCTCATTAACAAAGCTACCCGACTGTGTTGAAATATTCACGCTCGCTGGCACGATTAGCTTGCGTGAAAAATGCCGTTCTTTTTGCCCACGGCGGCCAAAAACAGGAGCTGACGCGTGCTGTCAGGTTTGTCCGGGCCCCGTACCCACACCATGGAGAAGTCATCATGCAAGCCCCCGCCGCCGGTCGTTATCGTCACTTCAAGGGTGGTTATTATCAGGTGCTGACCCTGGCCTTGCACACCGAGACCGGGGAGCAGCTGGTGGTCTATCAATCGGAGCAGGATGGCGCCGTCTATGCCCGTCCCGTGGTCATGTTCATGGAGTGGATCGAGCATCAGGGTCAGGTGGTGAGCCGCTTCAGCCCGGTGGCGGAGTGACGCCGGGGAACGACCATGAAAAAAGGCGCCTGATGGCGCCTTTTTTACAACGTGAACTTACTGGTAGAGACCCAGGTTCTCTTTGGCATAGGCTTCGAAATCGGTGCAGCCACCGATGTGCTGCTCGTCCAGGAAGATTTGCGGCACGGTATTGACCGGCTTGCCGGCGCTCTTGGCCAGATCTTCCTTGGTGATGCCCTCGGCGTGGATGTCCACGTAGCGGAATTTGAAATCGTCACGCTGTTCGACCAGTTGCTCGGCAATCTGCTTGGCACGGACACAATAGGGGCAACCGGGACGACCAAAAATTACTGCAAACATGTTCTCTCTCCATTCATTTGAGGCTGGGCACAGGATAGCCCCGCCTCGTGACTAGTCATAGTGGAAATTGTCGATACGGCCGTTCGCCATCTTCGATAAGGCGCACTGCGCCGGCCGTCATCGTCACTCATCTCGCAGCGGATCAACCCTCATCGGCGATCTGGATCGGCTGCTGCTGGTAGATGCTCTCCAGCACCCCTTTCTCGAACACGGTCCAGGGCCAGGGGGCCTTGCTGGCGCGGTAACGCTCGTGGGTGGCCGGATCCTGCGACAGGCCGCGCTGGAACATCACGAACGCCTTGCGCTGGCCGCCGGCGGTGTCGATGAAGCCCACCAGGTTGGAGGTGCCGGTGATGGTGCCGGTCTTGGCGTGCACCTTGTTCTTCATCATGGGGGCGGTGACGCTGCGCCGCCAGGCCAGGGTGCCGTCCACCTGGGAGCTTGGCAGCAGCTTGATGAGACCGAGTTCGGCGTCATTTTTCTGGATGAAGTTCAGCACCGACAGCATCTGGCGGGCGCTGATGAGGTTGTGGGCGGAGAGGCCCGAGCCGTCGGCCAGGGTGGCGTTGCCCAGATCGATGCCGTTCTTGGTCAGGATGGCGCGCACCGCCATGGTGCCGCTGCGATAGCTGCCCGGCTTGTTGTAGTAGTGGCGGCCGACGGTCTTGAGGAAGGTATCGGCGTAGAGGTTGTCCGATTTCTTCAGCATTTTGGCCAGCATCACCGGCAGGGAGACCGAGTAGTGGGTCCCCAGGGTCTCGGCATTGTCCGGCGACTTGTGGGTAACACGCAGCAGGCCGTCATGCTTGATGCCGGCCCGGTCCATGGCCCAGCGGATGTTGTCCCAGCCCCAGGCTTCCACGTCATGGATGGCGAAACGCAGCCCCTGCGGATCCTTGTTCGGGGTGATGCAGCCCTTGAGCTCGTAGAAGTTGCCCTTGGCCATGTCCACTTCCAGTGCGCAGAACTGGCGTGCCATGTCGGCGTAGCTCATCACTTCGACGTTGTCGGCACCGACCCCGATGGGGACCCCGGTGGCCACGTTGCCCACCGCCGGCTTGCCGATCTGGGTGGCGGTGATGGTGGCGTAGGCGCAGTTCTTGTCGATGATGACCGAGGAGACGGGCGCGGCGAAGCAGAGGGTCTGATCCCCCCAGGACCAGCCGTTGCCGCGCTCGTAGCCGTTGTAGGCGCCGGTGTTGACGTAGACGTTGCTCTTGATCTGGTTGACCCCGAGCTGCTTGAACAAGGCCAGCAGATCCATCCGTGACAGGGTGGGGTCGCCGACGAAGTTGATCCAGATATCACCGTTGATGACATTGCCCTGCTTGGCGCCAGGCTGGGCCTGGATGTCGGTGGCGAAGCGGAAGTCGGCGCCGAGCTCGAGACGGGCCGCCAGCGCGGTGAGCACCTTCATGGTGGAGGCGGGGGCAATCATCTGATCCGCATGGCGGGCAAACTCGATGCCGTTGTTGCCCTGCACCACGATGGCGTACTGGCCCCCCTGGGGGGGCGTCAGCGGGGCGGCCTGGGCCGCCAGGGAAAAGAGAGCACAAAAACCAATCAACAGCCGCTGCATAACATCCTCTAACGTGACGAAGGGGCCCGGCAGTGGGCCGGCCCTGATAACTCAAACCTTGTTGTACCCGCCGATGCCGGAACGGCCGTGGCAAAGCAATTCATACGCCTTATGCCGGTCGCCATCACGCCAGTGAATTGGCGGTGCGATAGCGACCCTCATAATCAAAAATCTTCTCTTTTATCTGCCAGAAGCGCCCTGACTTGCGGGCGATGACAAAATCGGGGTGGCGAAACTGATGTTCCACCGCCAGCACGCTCGCCAGGGTGGCAAATTCGGGCTCCAGCCCCGGGGCGGGCCAATGATGACGCACAAAGTGCTGTTGAAACAAGCGCCGTGCGCCTGCCGAGTGAAATCCGAAGTACTCATTGAGGGTGAGACCATCCTCGTCGTGATAGACAACCTCCAGCCGCTCCCCCTGTTTGCCGCGCCCGGCCGTCAAGGTCAGCCCTGCGCAGCGGATCACCATGCAGTCCTTGAGATTGAGTGCCTCCTTGAGCTTGTCGTCAGGGTCCACCAGCAGTTGATCGCAGCTCTGGCAGCGGCGGGCGGCGATGTCGTTTTCACTGCCGCAGGCGGGGCAGATCTTGGCGCGAAAGCGGTAGTCGCACTCCTCGCGGTTGCCCTCGTCATCTTCAAACAGCCCCTGACAGCGGCGGCCGTAGTGCTCGATCACCTTGCCATCCTCGTCGGTCTTGCCCCAGAAGGTGTTGGCAAAGCCGCAGGCGGGGCAGGGCACCTGCACCGGCTCGGTGCCGGCATGGGGTCTGGGCTCCCCCACTTCGGGAGCGAACAGGTTGAAGTTGTTGCCGGCGTAGTCGAGCACCAGACAATCAGTCTTGCCGGGCGACAGGCGCAGGCCCCTGCCCACGATCTGCTGGTAGAGCGAGACCGACTCGGTGGGGCGCAGCATCACGATGAGGTCGACGTGGGGGGCGTCGAAGCCGGTGGTGAGCACCGCCACGTTGACCAGGAATTTGAGCTCGCGCGCCTTGAAGGCGCTGATAAGGGCATCGCGCTCCGGCCCCGGGGTGTCACCTGTGATGAGGGCCGCCTGCTCCCCTCTGGCACCCAGCAGGCCGTGAATTTCCCGGGCATGCTCGACGGTGGCGGCGAAGATCATCACCCCCTGCCGCTCGCGGGCATACTCCAGTACCTGGCTCAGGATATGGGGGGTGACCCGCTCCTGACGCTTGAGCTCGCCGTTGAGATCCGCCTCGCTGAAGAGGCCATTCTCCCGCGGTACCAGCCGGCTGAAGTCGTAGTGGACGATGGGGGCATCCACCATGCGCGGCGGCGTCAGATAGCCATTTTTGACCATGAAGCGCAGCGGCAGCTCGAACACGCAGTCGCCGAACAGCCGCTCGCCGTGGCTCTTGACCATGCCGTGGTAGTGGCGCCGGTAGATCCAGCCCAGACCGAGCCGATAGGGGGTGGCGGTGAGGCCGAGGATCTTGAGGGCCTGATTGGCGGCCTTGAGGTGGCCTAACACCTGATGGTACTGGCTGTCATCATCGAGCGAGACCCGGTGGCACTCGTCGATGATGAGCAGCGAAAAAGCGCCGTCGAAGGCGTCCAGATTGCGCGCCACCGACTGCACCGAGCCGAACACCACCTGGGCGCTGGCCTCCTTGCGATTGAGCCCGGCGGCGAAAATGTCGGCCTGGAGGCCCCAAGCCTCGTACTTGGCGTGGTTCTGCTCCACCAGCTCCTTGACGTGGGCCAGCACCAGCACCCGGCCGCGCGCCTTGCGGGCCAGCTCGGCGATCACCAGACTCTTGCCGGCCCCGGTGGGCAGCACCACCACGGCGGGATCTGGGTGCTTGCGAAAGTGGCTGATGACGGCGTTGACGGCGTCGGTCTGGTAGGGTCTGAGAACGAACATGCAGGCTGGGTACATCGACGAGGGGCGGAGCAGGGTGGCGCCATTATAGGGAACTTGGCGCCAAAAAACAGCGGGCCGGCATGGTGCCGGCCCGCTGGCTGCGTCGTTGCGGCTTAGTGGAAGGGGAAGATGTAGTTCATCCAGCTGGCCATGCGCAGCAGTACCTTGCGCATGATGGCCACGTGATGGAAATGCTTGGTGTAGATGGCAGCCTGACCGCTGGAGCCGGCTATCACCTGATACTCCTGCCAGCGTGGGTCGGTGATCTTGATGCGCACCGGCAGGCGGCCGGGGATCACCGCCGAGCTCTGGTCGATCAGCGCGGCATTGGCCTGCACGTTACCGGAGGCGATGGCGGGGATCACCGCTTCTACTTCACCCTTGAAGATCTTGCCGGGGATGCCGTCGATGACTACTTCGGCCTCGTCCCCCACCGCCAGGCGCTGCATGCTGTTTTGCCAGAACCAGCCGACGTAGGCGTTGTCGTCCTCGTGGATGAAGGTCATCACAGGGCGATACATGAAGGGAGTGGCGATCATGCCCGGGCGCAGGGCCAGCTGTACCACATGGCCGTCGCTCGGGGCATAGACCACGGTCTGGTCGAGCTGATACTTGGCTTCGCGCAGTTGGGCCCGTACATCGTCCAGGGTGGCTTGTTGCTGATCGAGCTGGGCGACCAGATCGTCGACATTGGCCTGGGTCACGTCCAGATCGCGCTGCTTGCCGATGCCGCGGCGCATCAGCTCGGCGGCGCGATCCCGGTCGAGCTTGGCCGAGCGCATGCGCGCCTCGATGGATTTGAGGTGCTCCTCGTTGGAGCTGACCCTGGCCTCCAGGCTCGCGGCGCGCTGGCGGAACGGCTCGTCGTCGATACGAAACAGCACGTCACCCTTCTTCACCTTCTGGTCCGGCTTGACCGCGACCTCGCTGACCCGGCCCTTGACCAAGGGAACGATGGGGGTGGAGACGTAGTAGTTGCGCGCCATCTCGGAGTAGGGGTGGTTGTAGTTCATCAGCATGATGAGGGTGCCGATGAGCAGCACGCCGCCGAGCACGGCGGTGGGCACGGTCCACTTGTTGAGCGGGATGCGGAAGATTTTGAAGACAGCTACACAGATGGCGGTGTAGGTGAGTACCAGCAAGAGATCCATGATCACTCCTTCTCTTGGGTCAGCTGATCGAGGCGGCTGCGCAGGGCGGCGACCTCATCCTTGAGCTCGGCGAGATGCTTCTCGTCGCGCTCGATACGCTGGGTAAAGCCCCAGCCCCGATCCTCCCGGTAGAGGGTCGCCCAGATCCAGAGGAAGGGCCACAGCACGTGCAGGGTAAACAGGCTGACCCAGCCGGCCACGTGAATGGCATCCTGATGGGGATGCTGACGATGCTTGGCTATTTCATAGGGAATGTCGTGAATGACGATGACCCCGTAAAAGATGACCAAACCCACAAAAAAAAGCAGACCAAGAGCAAAATAATCGAGTGTCATTTATGCCTCCACCGGCGTGACGCACAGCATTGTCATTGGAGCCCGGGTTCTGCAACACAACCAGCAACCGGGTTTCCATCCTGTTGGGCCCGAAATCTTAAGCAATCTTGTTGTACTGAAGCTTAAGTGGCTTCGAAATCGTCAAGATAGATGACGGTATTATTGGGGCGAGTCCATAAAGTCGTATCCATGACAAGGACTTACGCAGGGAGTATGGCATCAGTGAGGGGAAATTAGCAGCAAAAAAAGGAGCCTTTATGGCTCCTTTTCTGACATGTTTGGCGTGGATCAGCTTTCGCTGGCCTTGCCGATCAGGGCGGGTCTGAACTTCATCAGGAAGGCGACGGTCACCACCAGGGTGCTGGCCAGACCGATGAGGGTGGAGACGCCCATCTCCAGTCCGAACCCGATGGGGGCGTTGGCCAGATAGGTGAACACCACGGCGGTCATGAACATGGCCGGCAGGGTGCAGACCCAGTGCAGCTTGCCCTCTTTGGCGAGGTAGGCGGCGGCGGCCCACAGCATCATCACGGCGGTGGTCTGGTTGGCCCAGCCGAAGTAGCGCCAGATCACCCCGAATTCGGCCTTGGAGATGATGAAACCGAGGATGAACATGGGGATGGCGATCAGCAGTCGCTTGGCCATCGGCTTCTGGGTCAGGTTCAGGAAGTCCGCCACGATGAGGCGGGCGCTGCGAAACGCGGTATCACCGGAGGTGATGGGCAGGATCACCACGCCCAGGATGGCCAGGATGCCACCGACGGTGCCGAGCAGGCTGGTGGAGACCTCGTGCACCACGGCAGAGGGGCCGCCGCTTGCCAGGGTGGCGTTGAGCGCTTCTGTGCTGTCGTAGAAGGAGAGCCCCAGGGTGCACCAGATGAGGGCGATGATCCCTTCACCGATCATGGCCCCGTAGAAGATGAAGCGGCCGGATTTCTCGTTCTGCATGCAGCGCGCCATCAGCGGGGACTGGGTGGCGTGAAAGCCGGACACGGCGCCGCAGGCGATGGTGATGAACAGCAGCGGCCAGAGCGGCAGCTCGGTCGGGTGCAGGTTGGAGAAGTCCATCCCGGTGTTGTAGAAGCCTTTGCCGGAGACGATGAGGCCGATGATGAGGCCGACCGACATGAACACCAGCAGGGCGCCGAAGATGGGGTAGAAGCGGCCGATGATCTTGTCGATGGGGACTATGGTCGCCAGGATGTAGTAGGCGAAGATGGCCACAATCCAGTAGACCAGGTCGGTGGAGGTGAGGTTGGCCAAGAGGCCCGCCGGGCTCAGCACGAACACTACGCCCACCAGCATCAACAGCACCACGGCAAACAGGTTCATGAAGTGCTTGGCGGCGGTGCCCAGGTGCTCACCGACCACGGTCGGCACAGAGGCACCCTTGGCGCGTACCGACAGCATGCCGGAGAAGTAGTCGTGAACCGCGCCGGCGAAGATGCAGCCAAACACGATCCACAGCATGGCGACCGGGCCGTAGAGGGCACCCAGGATGGGGCCGAAGATGGGGCCGACGCCGGCGATGTTGAGCAGCTGCACCAGGTAGACCTTCTTGTCCGACATGGGGACATAGTCCACCCCGTCCGCCATGGTGATGGCGGGGGTTTTCAGCTCGGGTTTTGGCCCGAATATCCGCTCGATGAATTTGCCGTATACGAAGTAGCCGGCTATTAACAAGCCGACACAGAGGAAGAACCAGATCATTGCTACGCTCCTGCTTTGTTATTTTTTGGTGTGCGCGGCCAGTGTAGGGGCTTGCACTGTTAACGGCAGGTAAAAAGGGGCGAGCGGCCGTATGGCGACCCGAGCGGTTGGCGCTCGTGATCCGGCTCACACCGCGCGGCTCACTCCAGCCCGAGCTGCTCCTTCAACTCCTTCAGGTAGCGGCGGCTGACCGGTACCTGGGCACCGCTCGGGGTCACTATCTCCGCCAGCTGATTCTCCAGCAGCCGGATTTCGAAGATGGCGGTCGGGGCCACCAGATACTGGCGGTGGCAGCGCAGCAGCGGGGTCTTCTCTTCCAGTGATTTGAGGGTGAGCTGGGTGTGAAACAGCTCGCCCTGGCTGGCGACGTGCACGCCGCCGAGATCGGAGAAAGCGTACTCCACCTGTTCGATGGGCAGCAGCCGCACCCGGTTATGCAGGTAGCCCGGAATGTGGCGAATGGCGGGGGCGATCGCCGTCATGGGCTGCGGGCTGAGATCCTGTCTCAGCCGTGCCAGCGTCTTGGCGAGGCGGGCCGGCTCCACCGGCTTGAGCAGGTAGTCGAAGGCGTTCTCCTCGAACGCCTGGATGGCGTAGTCGTCAAACGCGGTGACGAACACGATGCGGGGCAGGGGATCGAGCATGGCCACCAGCTCCATGCCGCTCAGCTTTGGCATCTGGATGTCGAGAAACACCACGTCGGGTCTGAGCCGCTGAATGAGCAGCAGCGCCTCGATGGCGTTGGCGGCCGTCCCCAGCAGCTCGATATCGGGCTCGGCGGCCAGCTGCTGCATCAGCTCCTCGCGGGCATACGGCTCGTCATCGACGATGAGGGTGCGGATCATGGGGTTCTCCTGCATGGCTGGGGGGCAAAACTGGCGTGGTGTGACGGCCGGATCATGGCGCCTCCCTGGGCAGGGTGACGGAAACCCGGGTCCAGCAGTCGGGCTCGCAGCTGACGCTCAGGCCGTAGCGGTTGCCAAAAGCGCTCTTGAGGCGCCGATCCACCAGGGTCATGCCGAGCCCGTCACCGGCCGGTTTCTCCTGCCAGGTGCCGGCATTGTCTTCGACGTGAATGGTAACCCGATCCGCCGTCTGCTCGGTGTAGAGGCGAATGCGCCCCTGCTCCAGCAGGGTGGAGATGCCGTGCTTGATGGCATTTTCAATCAGTGGCTGCAGGGTGAAGCTCGGCAGCTTGAGGCCGGCGAGGTCGGGTGGAATGTCGTTTTGCACCGTCAGCCGGTCGCCAAAGCGGGCCAGCTCGATCTCCAGATAGGATTGGCAGTGCTCCTGCTCCTCCTGCAGGGTGGCCAGCCCGCTCTGGCGCTTGAGGTTCTTGCGAAAGAACAGGGAGAGGTGGAGCAGCAGCTGGCGCGCCCGCTCGGGCTCGCGCCGGGTGATGGCACTGATGGTGTTGAGGGTGTTGAACAGAAAATGGGGGTTGATCTGGGCCTGCACCAGCTTGAGTTCGGACTGAACCAGCAGTCGCTGCTGCTGCTCCAGCCGGCCGGTCAGCAGCTGCTGGGAGAGCAGGTTGGCGATCCCTTCCCCCAGGGTGTGGTTGATCTTGAGAAACAGCCGCTTCTTGGGTTCATAGAGCTTGATGGTGCCGATCACCCCCTCGTCGCCGTGCAGCGGGATCACCAGCACAGAGCCGAGCTGGCACTGAGGCGAGATGCTGCAGCGGTAGGGCTGGCTGTTGCCGTCGGCAAACAGCACCTTGTTCTGGGCGATGGCCTGCATGGTGATGGCGGAGGTGATGGGGGTACCCGGCTTGTGGTGATCCTCGCCGATGCCGATGAAGGCGAGGATCTTGTCGGTATCCGTGATGGCGACCGCTCCGACCCCGGTCTCCTCCTGCACTATCTGGGCGATGCGGGTGCTGGCCTCGGGGGTAAACCCCTGGCTCATGATCCCCACGGTGCGGTTGGCGATGGTGAGCGCCTTGGCGGAGAAGACCCGGGAGAACTTCTCGTACATTCGCTGCTGGTCGCGGATCATGCTGATGAAGAGGGCCGCACCGCAGGAGTTGGCGAGGATCATGGGGGTGGCGATGGTGCGCACCAGCAGCAGGGACTTGTCGAACGGGCTGGCTACCAGCAGGATGATCACCATCTGCATGATCTCGGCGTAGAGGGTGGTGAAGAAGGCAATGCGCGGTTCGAACAGCGCATCCATCTTGCCTGCCCGCATCAGTCGCCAGTGCACCAGCCCGCCCAGCAAGCCTTCGCAGGTGGTGGAGATGGCGCAGGCGAGATCGGTGAATCCCCCCAGGGTATAACGGTGTATCCCGCCGGTCAGTCCCACCAGAAATCCCACCAGCGGGCCTCCCAGCAGCCCCCCCAGCACGGCGCCCACGGCGCGGGTATTGGCGATGGCATCGTCGATATCCAGTCCCACATAGGTACCCAGAATACAGAAGCAGGAGAAGATGAGGTAAATCAGCACCTTGTGGGGCAGCCTGACCGAATAGTTGGTCAGTGGGCGCAGCAGCGGACTCTTGGAAAAGAGGTAGGCGATGACCAGACTGACGCTCATCTGTTGAAGCAGGGAGAGGACCAACTGCATAAAAAACGTTCCTCAGAGTCCGTGCCGAAAAAAGCGGCAGTCTTGAATAAATGTGATCAGGATCTTGTTCTGTGGGCCATTCTGGCCAGAACGCCGGCGAAGTGTGCCAGAAACGCGGAATAAAACCATATCAAATCAGCATGTTAAATTGATATTTGTGTAATTGCCCAAGGATTGATATTGCTGAATTGAGCATGAATGTATCCGTTGGATACGCCACACGGAGGTGGCATGCTCCGCCCGACCAGCAGGTCGGGCGTTTTTTATCCAGGGGACGCGGCAAACTATTTTGAGGGTAATCGGGCAATTATTCAGGTTTGTCCAATGAGTTATCCCCAGCTTCTGGGGATAACTCAGAATGCAAAATAGTAACAGAAGCGTCGGGTCAGGTTGAAAAACAGCCGCTGCCCTTCGTCCAGATCTTCCTGCTTGAGAAAGGATTTGATGGTGCGCTCATCCTCCCGCAGGTCGACCATGGCCACCCCTTCCGGTCGTTGTGCCTTGATGTAGGGCAACACCTTGGGCTTGAGGGGCATGGTGGGTTCGGTGGAGAGCACCAGGGCCACCGAGTCGTCGGAGAGCTGCACCAGCGAGCCCGGCGGATAGACCCCCAGTACCTTGATCAGCAGCTTGACCAGATCCTGGTCGAATTTCTTTTGTGACAGCTTGTAGAGCTGGCTGATGGCCTGGCTCGGCGCCGCCGGTGTCGCGCTGTTGCGCGGGTGCAGCAGCTCGTCATAGTAATCCACCAACCCGATGATCCGTGCCAGCGGCGGGATCTCCCCCCCCTTGATGCCAAGGGGAAAGCCACTGCCGTCGAGCCGCTCGTGATGCAGGTGGGCCACCTGACGGATCTTGGGCTCGAAGGCCTGCAACTGGGTCAGCATCTCCAGTCCGTACTGGGGGTGCATCTTGAGGAAGTTCTGCTCCGACTTGTTGAGTTCCCCCCGCTTCTGGGTGATCTGGGTCGGGATCTTCAGCTCGCCAATGTCGTGCACCAACCCGGCCAGCCCGGTCTCCTCGATCTCGATGGGAGTCATGCCCAGCTCCCGTGCCATCAACATGGCGATGAAGGCCACGTTCAGGCTGTGCTGCAGCAGGATGTCGGTATGGGGGCTGCGAATGAGGTGCAGCCCGAGGGGGCCCTCGTGGGCGCTGATGCGGGCGGCGGCGTTGCGCACTATCTGCGCCGTGTTGGCGAGCCCTTCGTCCGGCTTGAGGTTGAGGGCGCCCAAGGCATCGCGCAGCTCGGACATGGACTGGCCGAAGGCCTTGTCGGCGGCGCGCAGGG
Source organism: Aeromonas dhakensis (assembly GCF_000820305.1). Lineage (GTDB taxonomy): Bacteria > Pseudomonadota > Gammaproteobacteria > Enterobacterales > Aeromonadaceae > Aeromonas > Aeromonas dhakensis. The sequence continues at coordinate 207,017 of NZ_CDBH01000044.1, read as the reverse complement.
AACGGCGAAATGCCTTTTCGTCAAACGGGGGAGGGCCGCTATCCTCCGGCTCTTCGACAACGGAGAGATCGGGGCCTGGGCTCGGAATATCGCCACGCAACAGGGGCTCGAGAGGGAGGTCGCTCTTGTCGGGGTCGACCATCAGCAGATTGAGGTCAAGGTGGCGGATGATGTCGAGTTGCTGTTGATCCTTGATCTTGAAGGCATTGAACATAAAAGGGTGATTGGTCCATCCCGTGGGAAGATGGATATAGTGACCGACCCGCAACTGTTCTATGGATGCCTGTATCAGCGCCATACGCTCGCTCGCATTTCATGAATGCCTATGAACAAGCTAGCAAAATTAAGCAGATAGACAAACAAAAAAGCCCGCGCATGTGCGCGGGCTCTCGAGTCGGCTCAGCTTATCAGGCTTTGGACTTCTTCTTGCCTTCTACTTTGGCATCAACCTTGGCGGCAGCCTGGGCCTCCTCGGTGAACGGACGGCCGTAGTAGGTGTCCAGCAGGATGGCTTTCAGCTCGCTGATCAGCGGGTAGCGCGGGTTGGCGCCGGTGCACTGGTCATCGAAGGCTTCCACGGCCAGCTGGTCAACCTTGGCCAGGAAGTCGGCCTCGGCGACGCCAGCTTCACGGATGGAGGCTGGGATACCCAGGGTTGCCTTCAGCTCGTCCAGCCATACCAGCAGCTTCTCGATCTTGGCGGCGGTACGGTCACCGGCGGCAGTCAGACCCAGGTGGTCGGCCACTTCGGCGTAGCGACGACGAGCCTGCGGACGGTCGTACTGGGAGAACGCGGTCTGCTTGGTCGGGTTGTCGTTCGCGTTGTAGCGGATGACGTTGCTGATCAGCAGGGCGTTGGCCAGGCCGTGCGGGATGTGGAACTCGGCACCCAGCTTGTGGGCCATGGAGTGGCACACACCCAGGAAGGCGTTGGCGAACGCGATACCGGCGATGGTGGCCGCGTTGTGTACCTTCTCACGAGCGATCGGGTCGTTGGCACCGTTCAGGTAGCTGGAGGGCAGGTAGTCCTTCAGCAGTTTCAGGGCTTGCAGTGCCTGACCGTCGGAGTACTCGTTGGCCAGCACGGAAACATAGGCTTCCATGGCGTGGGTCACGGCATCGATACCACCGAAGGCGCACAGGGACTTGGGCATGCCCATCACCAGGTTGGCGTCGACGATGGCCATGTTCGGGGTCAGCTCGTAGTCGGCCAGCGGGTATTTCACGCCGGTGGCGTCGTCGGTCACGACCGCAAACGGGGTCACTTCAGAACCTGTACCGGACGTGGTGGTGATGCAGACCAGTTCGGCCTTCACGCCCATTTTCGGGAACTTGTAGATACGCTTGCGGATGTCCATGAAGCGCATGGCCAGATCTTCGAACGCGGTGTTCGGGTGCTCGTACATCACCCACATGATCTTGGCCGCATCCATCGGTGAACCACCGCCCAGGGCGACGATCACGTCCGGCTTGAAGGAGTTGGCCATTTCGGCACCCTTGCGCACTACGGACAGGGTCGGGTCGGCTTCGACTTCGTAGAATACTTCCACTTCCATCTTCAGGCCCTTGAGCAGACGAACCACTTCGTCGGCGTAGCCGTTGTTGAACAGGAAGCGGTCGGTCACGATCATGGCGCGTTTCTTACCTTCCAGGTCGCCCAGGGCGATCGGCAGGGAGCCACGACGGAAGTAGATGGATTTCGGAAGTTTGTGCCACAGCATGTTTTCTGCCCGTTTTGCGACTGTCTTCTTGTTGATCAGGTGCTTGGGACCCACGTTTTCGGAGATGGAGTTGCCACCCCAGGAGCCGCAGCCCAGCGTCAGAGACGGTGCCATCGCGAAGTTGTACAGGTCACCGATACCACCCTGGGTAGTCGGGGTGTTGATCAGAATACGGGCAGTCTTCATCTTGTCGCCGAAATACTTGATGCGGTCGGCGTTGCGATCCTGGTCGGTATAGAGACCGGAGGTGTGGCCGATACCACCCAGGTTGACCATGTCGCAGGCCATCTCGACGGCTTCTTCGAAGTTCTTGGCACGGAACAGACCTAGGGTCGGGGAGAGCTTCTCGTGAGCGAACTCTTCCTCTTCACAGATCTTCACGCCTTCACCGATCAGGATCTTGGTGTTGGCAGGCACGGTGACGCCAGACATTTCAGCGATCTTGACCGCAGGCTGACCCACGATGTTGGCGTTCATGGCGCCGTTGATCAGGATGACCTTGCGGACCTTGTCGGCTTCTTCCTTGGACAGCACATAACCATTGTGGGTGGCGAAACGCTCTTTCACCTGGTCGTAGACGGAGTCGACCACGATGGCGGCTTGCTCGGAGGCACAGACCACGCCGTTGTCGAAGGTCTTGGACATCAGGATGGAGGCGACGGCACGCTTCACATCGGCGGTTTCGTCGATGACGACCGGTACGTTACCGGCACCTACGCCGATGGCGGGTTTTCCGGAGGAGTAGGCGGCCTTCACCATGCCCGGGCCACCGGTGGCCAGGATCAGGTTGATGTCGTTGTGCTTCATCAGGGCGTTGGAGAGCTCAACAGAGGGTTGGTCAATCCAGCCGATGATGTCTTTCGGGGCACCGGCGGCAATGGCTGCATCCAGTACCAGCTTGGCTGCGGTATTGGTGGAGTTCTTGGCACGGGGGTGCGGGGAGAAGATGATGGCGTTGCGGGTCTTCAGAGAGATCAGAGACTTGAAGATCGCGGTGGAGGTCGGGTTGGTGGTCGGTACGATACCGCAGATGATGCCTACCGGCTCGGCGATGGTGATGGTACCCATCTCGTCATCTTCGCTGAGGATGCCGCAGGTCTTCTCTTCTTTGTACTTGTTGTAGATGTATTCGGAGGCGAAGTGGTTCTTGATAACCTTGTCTTCGATGATGCCCATACCGGACTCTTCCACGGCCATCTGGGCCAGGGGGATACGGGCGTTGTTGGCGGCCAGGGCGGCGGCACGGAAGATCTTGTCTACCTGCTCTTGCGAGAAGCTGGCGAATTCACGCTGCGCTTCTTTGACGCGGGCAACCAGTGCATCCAGTTCAGCCAAATTGGTTACTGCCATGTTTATCTCCTGATGATTTGAAAACTGTTTAGTAAGACCTTGGCAATGCCCGGCAATTATAGATGCCCTGTCAAGAACAGAATCACCACAACGGGGTATTTACATGCCTTACTAAATCGCTTTCTGAGTCGATTATAGAGCGGGGCTGACTCAGAAAAACTTGATCTGGATCATGTGTAACAAAAGAACAAAAGAAATTTTGTTTCACAATACATGTTTGCCAGATGTTGCGCAGTTGTTTAGTGAGCCAGAGGCGGGATGAATGGTGCGTGAACAGGGGCTCACGCGCCATTTTTCAAGCAGTTAGCACGATCACATCCCAATGTCCCCGGTCCGTGCCCAGGGGCAGAATGGGGGCGGCATTGTGATAGAAACGGCGATCATCCAGGATCAGATACTCACCGACGTTTAATTGTTGTTGGAAAAATGGTTGTTCTTTTAATCCATGATAGAGCTGCAAGGCGCCGCCGCTGACCCCTTCACTGCCACAGAAGAAGACCCCGATGAAGTCAAAGCCATCCTGGTGCACCCCCTCCGGCGCGGGGGGGACGCTCTCTCCTTCACCGGTGACGATGCGCATCTGGTGAATGCCGATGGCCTGACCGTCTTCCAGCCGGGTGTGGCGGGCGAACAGTTTCAGCAGCTGTATAAAGGAGGGGTGAGTGACGAAGGCAGGCTCCAGCTCGGCATAGGTTCTGGGCACATCCCCCAGAAACTTGTTGATGGCGGCCGCCTGAAAGAAGACGCCGTTGTCGAGAGGCTGAAAGCGGGAGCCCTCCTTCTCTACCCGGCCGTAGCGGCGCTGGCGAAAGCTACCCTGAATGTAGGGATCAACCGGCAGTCGCCCGAAGAAGCCCTGCAATGGGGTCAGGGTGCCTGCGGGCAGTGTATCCAGGTGCCACTGCAACTTGATGTCCGTATCAATCATCACGAAATCCTTGTTTGCTGAGATGAAATGTTGCGGCCAAACTCCATGGCCGGATAAAACTCGAAGCGATTTTATCAGAGTGTTAAATCGCGACAATCTTTATTAACAACTCAATCTGTCGAATTTTGTCGATGCATTAGAGGAACTAACTGAAAAGCCACGGAAAGGGTGAGATTATTTGATTGGTGAAGGTTTCGGGCATGATGTAAATTTACGCTCGGTTTATCGGGGTGGCCCACAGGGCCTCGTACTACTTCTGGATGGCGCCTATGGCAGCGATTGACGTCTCTTTATATCTGAAGTTTTTCATCGGTTTGTTTGCGATCATCAACCCGCTCGGTTTGCTGCCGGTGTTCGTCAGCCTGACCAGCCATCAGACGCCGGAAGAGCGGATGAAGACCAACACCACCGCCAACATTGCGGTGATGATCATCCTGCTGGTCTCCATGTCCATGGGGCAACTGATCCTGGACGGGTTCGGCATCTCGCTGGCCTCCTTTCGCATCGCCGGCGGCTCGCTCATCACCCTGATCGCCTGGTCCATGCTGCAGGGCAAGCTGGGGGAGGTGAAGCACAACAAACAGGAGAAAGGGGAACTGGCCGCGCGGGAATCTGTCGCTGTGGTGCCGCTGGCGCTGCCGTTGATGGCGGGCCCCGGTGCCATCTCCTCTTCCATCGTATACGCCAGCCAGAGCACCTGGTCCCAGATGCTGGGCATGTCGCTGGTGGTGATGGTGTTTGCCTTCTGCTCCTGGCTGATATTCCGCGCCGCCCCCCTGCTGTTCAAGGTGATGGGTAACACCGGCATCAACGTGGTGACCCGGATCATGGGTCTCATCATGATGTCGCTGGGTATCGAGATCATGGTGGCGGGGATCAAGGGGGTCTTCCCCGGATTGATGTGATTCAGGTCTGTTTTGTTGGAGCCGGTCCTTGTGACCGGCTTTTTATTGTTTCTTTTTTGTTGGTCATTTCCTAGAATCGAGCGGGTTTGTATAAAAAACGTCCATCACGGGATATTTAAATTCTGAATAATTGGTCAAAAGCTGCTTTTTTGACCATGAAGTCCAGTCCTGCCTGACGATATCTATTGCATTATCAGAAATGTCAGGGAATTATGCTGGCAGCGGGGTACTTATCTCGTTGATGGAAAAATGCATGGAATGTTCTTGTGGAGTATGGAAATGACTCATAAAAAAACAATGATTAATACCCTATTGGTGGCAGCTCTGTTTGGCGGTGTCAACGCGGCACAAGCCGCCGATGTGCCCGCAGGTACCAAGCTGGCTGAGGTTCAGCAGCTGGTGAAAGGCAACGGCTCCGAGCCCGCAACTCTCGACCCGCATAAAACCGAAGGAACGGTTGAATCCAATATTCTGCGTGACCTGTTCGAAGGTCTCGTCTCCTCCGGCCCCAAGGGTGAAGTGCTCCCCGCCATGGCCGAGTCCTGGGAAACCAAGGACAACAAACACTTCGTCTTCCACCTGCGTAAAAACGCCAAGTGGTCCAACGGGGATCCGGTCACTGCCCACGACTTCGAATATGCCTTCAAACGGGCCGTCGATCCGAAAACCGCCTCTCCCTACTCCTGGTATCTGGAGATCCCGACCATCGTCAACGCCTCCGACATCATTGCTGGCAAAAAGCCGTCAGATACGCTGGGCGTGAAGGCGGTGGACGACTACACCTTCGAGGTGCAGCTGGAGAAGGCGGTGCCTTACTTTGTCAGCATGCTCTCCCATACCACCACCTACCCGGTGCCGAAGAAGGTGATCGAGAAGTTCGGTGACAAGTGGACCCAGCCCGGCAACATGGTATCCAACGGCGCCTATGTGCTGAAGGATTGGGTGGTCAACGAGCGCGTCGACGTCGAGCGCAACAAAAACTACTGGAACGACGCCAAGACCGTCATCAACAAGGTGACCTATCTGCCGATCCAGTCCACCAACGCCGAGCTGAACCGTTACCTGGCTGGCGAAGTGGATCTCACCTACAACATGCCCATCGAGCGTTTCAAGCAGATGAAGAAGGATCTGCCGAACGAGGTGAAGGTGAGCGGCTACGTTGGTACCTACTACTACCAGTACAACTTCAAGAAGAAGCCGTTTGATGACGTGCGGGTGCGTACCGCGCTCTCCTATGCCATCGACCGCAACGTGATCGCCGACAAGGTGATGGGCAAGGGGGAAACTCCGGGCTACACCCTGGTCCCTGATTTCGTGGATGGCTTCAAGCCGGTGGCGCCGGCCTGGTCCAAGCTGACCCAGGCAGAGCGCGATGCCAAGGCGAAAGAGCTGCTGACCGAAGCCGGTTTCGGCCCGGGCAAGCCGCTCAAGTTCGAGCTGCTCTACAACACCGACGACAACCACAAGAAGGTGGCGGTTGCCGTGGCCTCCATGTGGAAGAAGCTGGGCGTGCAGGTAAGCCTGGTCAACCAGGAGTGGAAAACCTATCTGGAGACCAAGAAACAGGGTCAGTTTGACGTGGGCCGTGCCGGCTGGATCGCCGACTACAACGAAGCCTCCTCCATGCTGGATCTGATGCAGACCACCCACGGCAACAACGACGGCAAATACTCCAACCTGGCGTTCGACAAGTTGATGAACGAGTCGCGCAACCAGGTGGATGCCGAGGCGCGCAACAAGCTCTACGTCCAGGCTGAAGAGATCCTGGCCAAGGACATGCCGATCGCCCCCATCTATCAGTACGTGACTTCCCGTATGGTCAAGCCCTACGTGGGCGGCTATCCGGCCAACCCGCTGGACAACCTGTACAGCAAAGACATGTACATCATCGCCCACTGATTTTCGTTACAAGTCGCATAACAAGCAGGGCCCGCCAGACGGCGGGCCTTTATTACAACCGCGACCCTTTGGAAGCAGTACAGGACAGGAATTGTCTATGTTGAAATTCATTTTTAAACGTCTACTGGAAGCGATCCCGACTCTGCTGGTCTTGATCACCGTCTCCTTCTTCATGATGCGTTTCGCGCCGGGTAACCCCTTCAGCAGCGAACGCACCCTGCCACCCGAAGTGATGGCTAACATCGAAGCCAAATATGGCCTCGACAAGCCGATCGGGGTGCAATATCTCACCTATCTGGGCAACCTGGTGCAGGGGGATCTCGGTCCTTCCTTCAAGTACAAGGACTTCACCGTCAATGATCTGGTGAGCCAGGCACTGCCGGTTTCCGCCAAGATAGGCTCCTTCGCCTTTCTGTTTGCGGTGACGCTGGGGGTCACCTTCGGCACCATTGCCGCCCTCAAACAGAATACTGTCATCGACTACCTGTTGATGTCGTCGGCCATGGCCGGGGTGGTGATCCCGGGCTTTGTGCTGGCGCCTCTGCTGGTGCTGTTCTTTAGTATCCATCTGGGCTGGTTCCCGGCCGGTGGCTGGCAGGGGGGGGGCGTGCAGTTCATGGTGCTGCCGGTGTTCGGCATGATGATGTATTACATCTCCGCCATCTCGCGGATCATGCGGGGCAGCATGATCGAGACCATGAACTCCAACTTCATCCGTACCGCCCGCGCCAAGGGACTGCCGCTGCGCCACATCATCCTGAAACACGCGCTGCGTCCGGCCATGCTGCCGGTGGTCTCCTACCTGGGCCCGGCCTTCGTCGGCATCATCACCGGCTCCGTGGTGATCGAGACCATCTTCGGCCTGCCGGGGATTGGCCAGCTGTTCGTCAACGGTGCCCTCAACCGTGATTACTCCATGGTGCTCGGTCTGACCATTCTGGTCGGTGCCCTCACCATCACCTTTAACGCCGTGGTCGATATTCTCTATGCCTTTATCGATCCCAAGATCCGTTACTAAGCCGGGAGTACATCATGGTTGTCACAACTGAAAAACGCGAAGCCATCGAGGCGTTCGCCCAGAAAGTGGAAGTGGTGGAAGGACGCTCCCTGTGGAAGGATGCCCGTCGCCGTTTCCTGCGCAACAAGGCGGCCCTCACCAGCCTTATCATTCTCTCCATCATCGGCTTGGCGGTAATAGTGGGGCCCCATCTGTCCCAGTACACCTTTGACGATCCTGACTGGGGCGCCATGCAGACCGGCCCTGACATGGAGACCGGCCACTGGTTCGGCACCGACAGCCTGGGGCGCGATCTGTTCGTGCGCACCCTGCTTGGCGGGCGCATCTCGCTGATGGTCGGCATCATGGGGGCCATGGTGGCCGTCATCATCGGCACCCTGTATGGCGCGGCATCCGGTTTCATCGGCGGTCGGGTCGACAGCCTGATGATGCGGGTCCTTGAGATCCTCAACGCCTTCCCCTTCATGTTCTTCGTGATCATGCTGGTGACCTTCTTCGGCCGCAACCTGGCGCTCATCTTCATCGCCATTGGTGCGGTGAGCTGGCTCGACATGGCGCGGATCGTCCGCGGCCAGACCCTGAGTCTCAAGAGCAAGGAGTTCATCGAGGCGGCCCATGTCTGCGGCGTCTCCAAGTGGAAGATCATCACCCGCCATATCGTGCCGAACGTGCTGGGGATAGTGGCGGTCTACGCCACCCTGCTGGTGCCAGGCATGATCATGTTCGAATCCTTCCTGAGCTTCCTGGGGCTGGGCGTACAAGAGCCCATGACCAGCTGGGGTGCCCTGCTGGATGAAGGCTCCAAGTCGATGGAAGTGGCCATCTGGCAACTCCTGTTCCCCGCCGGTTTCATGGTGGTGACCCTGTTTTGCTTCAACTTCCTCGGGGATGGTCTGCGTGACGCCCTCGATCCGAAGGATCGCTGAGAAAGCGGCGAAAGAGCGTTGGAACAACGCGCCGAAGGGCCGCACAGTGCGGCTCAATCGGGCGGACAGCGCATCGGATCGACAGGAAAACGTCACGAAAGATCGATAAGGAGTTTTTATGAAGTTACTGGATGTAAAAGATCTGCGGGTCGAGTTCAAGACCCCGGACGGCAATGTGGTGGCGGTCAACGACCTCAACTTCTCTCTCTCTGCCGGCGAGACCCTGGGTATCGTCGGGGAATCCGGTTCGGGCAAGTCCCAGACCGCGTTCGCCATCATGGGGCTGCTGGCCAAGAACGGCATCATCACAGGGTCAGCCAAGTTTCAGGGCGACGAGATCCTCAACCTGCCGGAGCACAAGCTCAACAAGATCCGCTCCGAGAAGATCGCCATGATCTTCCAGGACCCCATGACCTCGCTCAACCCCTACATGAAGGTGAAGGATCAGCTGATGGAAGTGCTGATGCTGCACAAGGGGGTCAGCAAGGCCGAGGCGTTCGAGGAGTCGGTGCGCATGCTGGATGCGGTGAAGATCCCCGAGGCGCGCAAGCGGATGGGGATGTATCCGCACGAGTTCTCCGGCGGCATGCGCCAGCGGGTGATGATCGCCATGGCGCTGTTGTGCCGGCCGCAACTGCTCATCGCCGACGAGCCGACCACGGCGCTGGACGTGACGGTACAGGCCCAGATCATGACCCTGATGAACGAGCTCAAGCGCGAGTTCAACACTGCTATCATAATGATCACCCATGACCTGGGCGTGGTGGCCGGCATTTGCGACAAGGTGCTGGTGATGTACGCCGGCCGTACCATGGAGTACGGCCGGGTCAACGACATCTTCTATCGCCCGAGCCACCCCTATACCGAAGGCTTGCTGCGCGCCATTCCCCGCCTCGATACCGAAGGGGAAGTGCTGCCCACCATCCCGGGCAATCCGCCCAACCTGCTGCGTCTGCCCACCGGCTGCCCCTTCCAGGAGCGCTGCCACCGGGTGAGCGAGATTTGCGGCCGGCAATCCCCAGTTCTGACGCCGTTCAACGACGGCCGGGAGCGGGCCTGCCACTGGGTATCGGATGCCATCATCAAGGGAGTGAACTAAATGGGGACTGACAAGAAACTGCTGCTGGAAGTGTCTGACCTCAAGGTCCACTTCAGCATCAAGAGTGACAAAGCCTGGCCCTGGGCCAAACCCTCCGCCCTGAAGGCGGTGGACGGGGTGACTCTGCGCCTTTACGAAGGGGAGACCCTGGGCGTGGTGGGGGAGTCGGGTTGCGGCAAATCCACCTTTGCCCGGGCGCTGATCGGCCTGGTGCCGGCTACCGACGGCAAGGTGGTGTGGCTTGGCAACGATCTGACCAAGCTTGACCAGAAGGCGCTGCGCGAGAAGCGCAAGGAGATCCAGATGATCTTCCAGGATCCGCTGGCCTCCCTCAACCCGCGCATGACCATAGGTGACATCATCGCCGAGCCCCTCATCACCTTCTACCCGGCCCTGCCGAAGGAGGAGGTGAAGGAGAAGGTGCGCGCCATGATGAGCAAGGTGGGGCTGTTGCCCAACCTGGTCAACCGCTACCCCCACGAGTTCTCCGGCGGTCAGTGCCAGCGCATCGGCATCGCCCGGGCGCTGATCCTGGAGCCCAAGATGATCATCTGTGACGAGCCGGTGTCGGCGCTGGATGTGTCGATCCAGGCCCAGGTGGTGAACCTGCTCAAGTCCATTCAGAAGGAGATGGGGCTGTCGCTCATCTTCATCGCCCACGACCTGTCGGTGGTCAAGCACATCTCGGATCGGGTGCTGGTGATGTATCTGGGCAATGCGGTGGAGCTGGGGACCGGCAAGGAGATCTTCGCCAACCCCTTGCACCCCTATACCAAGGCGCTGATGTCGGCGGTGCCCATTCCGGATCCGGATCTGGAGCGCAGCAAGACCATCCAGATCCTGGAAGGGGAGCTGCCATCGCCGATGAATCCTCCCTCAGGCTGCGTGTTTCGTACCCGCTGCCCGGTGGCCGGTCCGGAGTGCGCCAAGACCCGGCCCCAGCTTGAGGGCAACTTTGACCATGCGGTCTCCTGCCTCAAGGCCGACCCGCTCTGATGGATGAGTCGCGACGAAAAAACGGGGCGCCCAGGTGGCGCCCCATTTTTTTGCGAGGGAGATGAAGATGCCCCTTGGCGTTCGCTTTTGCCGCTGTTACTATCCGCCGCACAAGGGGAGTAACTTCTCGCCGGTTTGTCGTCATTACGGTGCACCCATATCCTGCAGTGCACCCGGCAGCCGGGCAGTCGATGAAAATCGGCTGTAAGTGAGACCTTGCCGAGAGGCAAGGTGTATCTGCTCCAGACGCGAACCCACTGCCTCCCGGCCGTGGGTTTGTCGTTTTTGGGAGAAGTGAAAAATGGGTGAATGGTGGATGTGGACCGGTTTCTTCAGCATAGTGCTGGTCCTGTTATGGATTGATATCCGCTTTGTCGGTGGCGGCAAGGCACACAAGGTGTCCCTCAAAGAGGCAGGCATCTGGTCCCTCATCTGGATCAGCGTGGCGCTCCTCTTCAACCTGGCCATCTGGCTCTGGCTGGATCACAGCGCAGGCCGTGAAATTGCCAACCAGAAGGGGCTGGAGTTCCTCACCGGCTACCTCATCGAGAAGGCGCTGGCGGTGGACAACGTCTTCGTCTGGTTGATGCTGTTCGGCTACTTTGCCATTCCGGCCGAGCTGCAGCGCCGGGTGCTGCTGTACGGGGTACTGGGGGCCATCGTGATGCGGGCCGGCATGGTGTTCGCCGGCAGCTGGCTCATCGAGCAGTTCCACTGGATCCTCTATCTGTTCGGCGCCTTCCTGCTGCTGACCGGGATCAAGATGCTGTGGGCGGCCGACAAGGAGCCTGATCTGGCCAACAACCCGCTGCTGGGCTGGATGCGGCGTCGCTTCAAGGTGACGGAGACCCTGGAGGGGGAGAATTTTTTCGTCTGGCGCGATGGGGTACGTTACGCCACGCCGCTGCTGCTCATTCTGGTGCTGGTGGAGGTGAGCGATCTCATCTTCGCGGTGGACAGCATCCCGGCCATCTTCGCGGTGACCACGGATCCCTTCATCGTGCTGACCTCCAACATCTTCGCCATCATGGGTCTGCGTGCCATGTACTTCCTGCTGGCTGGCGTGGCCGAGCGCTTCGCCCTGCTGAAATACGGTCTGGCACTGATCCTGATGTTTATCGGGATCAAGATGCTGCTGCTGGATGTGTTCAAGATCCCCACCGGCATCGCGCTCGGGGTTGTAGCATTGATCCTGCTGGCCTCCATGGGGCTGAGCCTCTGGGTGACCCGCAAGAAAACGGCATAATTGGTAAACAAGCAAAAGGGCTCCCGCGGGAGCCCTTTTTTATGGCAAAGAGTGGCTTAGCGCTTGATCTTCTTGGGGTTGGTGTAACCCCAGATGGTGTACATGTCCGCCAAGAGGGCGCCGTTGTACTCCTCGAGATCGGCCTGTTTCACCTCGGCGTCACCCTGGCGGCCAAACAACACCACCTCGTCACCGGGTTTGACCCCCTTGAGGTCAGTCACGTCCACCATGATGGTGTTCATGGAGGTCTTGCCCACCACCGGCACCTTCTGACCCTGGATCAGCACATAGGCCTTGTTGCTCAGCGCCCGGCGATAGCCGTCGGAGTAGCCCAGCGGCAGGTTGGCGAGCCAGGAGTCGCGCTTGAGGGTGAAGGTGCGGTCATAACCGACGGTGTTGCCGGCCGGGTAGTGGTTGACGGAGGCGACCTGGGTCTTGAAGGCCATCACCCGCTTGTACTCGGTGTAGGAGGGGATGGAGTCACCGTACAGCAGGCCGCCCGGGCGCACCATGTCGAAGTAGGCGTCCGGCACTTCCAGGGTGGCGAAGGAGTTGGCGGCGTGGATGGTGATCTTGCTGCGATCCAGCTTGCCCGCCTCCAGCAGCCACTGGGAGTCCAGCTTGAACTGGGCCAGACCCATCTTGACGTCCTCTTTCTCCTCCACCGGGAAGTGGGTCATGATGCCGACCGGGGTGATCCCCTTGAGCTTGAGCATGGCCAGCGCGTCTTCCTTGGCGTCAGCCAGACGCAGATCGATGCCGTTGCGGCTCATGCCGGCGGAGTTCAGCGCGATATGCACCGGGATATTGGTGTGGTGGCGCTGGGCGATGTCGGCGATGCTCTGGGCACTCACCAGGCTGCCGATGAGCTCTTCCATCTTGTAGGGCAGGGCCTGTTCCACTTCGGCCGGGGTAGCGGCACGCACCCGCATCAGGCGGCCGGTGAAGCCCTTCTCGCGGGCCACGCGGGCCTCTTCATTGCTGGCGATACCGATGCAGGGAATGCCCGCCTTGACCACCGAAGGGACCAGCAGGTCGATGCCGTGGCCGTAGGCGTCCGCCTTCATGATGGCGCAGATCTTGGGTCCCTTGTCGCCGAGGCGATCCTTGAGGGTCTGGATGTTGTGCTCGAAGGCGCCGAGATCAACCTCCAGCCAGGCATTGCTGGCGGTCTGCACTTCGCCGTTGCGATGATCGCTGGCGAGCGGCAGATAGGGGGCTGCGACGGCCTGACCGGCCAGCAGGCCCAGGATCAGGGTGGCCAGCAGTGTCTTCTTGTGCATGGGGTGGTTCCTTTTTTATTGTTTGGGTTGAGGCGCATGACGGTCAGCGGCTGACCGTTTTCATGCAGATGGGATAAAGTGTAGCCAAGGCATTGTTATCATTATGAACTTTGTCAATTTTCCACGGCGCTTTCCCGCCGGGGAGTGTAACGCAAGGTGCCGATCGTGGCACCTTCCGGGAGCCAATAGATGATGAGTCTTGAGTGTCGGGTACCACCGCTGCTGCTGTTTGGCCTGATCGTGGCAGCCATGCTGGGATGGGGATCGGGTGACGTGAACGGTGGCTGGCCGCTGCCGGCCCTGTTGCTGGCCATGCTGGGCACTGTGTTTGGCCTGGGGGGCGTGCTGCGCTTTCGCCGCCAGGGCACCACGGTCACGCCGCTGCGCCCTGAGCAGGCCAGTGCACTGGTGACCGGGGGGATCTTTCGTGTCAGCCGCAATCCCATGTACCTGGGGTTGCTCTGCTGGACCATGGCGTTGGCCTGTTATCTGGGTGGGCTGCTGGTGTGGCTCGGTCCGCTGCTGCTGTGGGGCTGGCTCAGCCGCTGGCAGATAGTGCCGGAGGAGCGGGCGCTGCAGGGGCGCTTTGGTGAGGCCTATGCGAATTACTGCCAGCGGGTACGGCGCTGGTGCTAGGAACCGCACTGTTGCCATGAGGCACAAGAAAACGGCCCGCAGATGCGGGCCGTTTTGATGGGAGGGCGAGGATCACGCCTTGGCGGTATCCACCTCGCCGAGCGGTGCGGTTTCCCCCAGGCTGTCTTCGCTCTTGGCCACCACGCTGGCGGCGATGGCATTGCCTAGCACGTTGGTGGCGGAGCGGCCCATGTCGAGGAAGTGGTCGATGCCGAGCAGCAGCAGTATGCCCGCCTCCGGGATCTGGAACTGGTTGAGGGTGGCGGCAATGACCACCAGGGAGGCGCGTGGTACGCCGGCCATCCCCTTGGAGGTGACCATCAGCAGCAGCAGCATGGTGATCTGCTGGGCCATGGAGAGCTCGATGCCGTAGGCCTGGGCGATGAACATCACCGCGAAGGTGCAGTACATCATGGAGCCGTCCAGGTTGAAGGAGTAGCCCATGGGCAGCACGAAGCTGGCGATGCGCTTGTCACAACCGAACTTCTCCAGCCGATCCAGGGTCTTGGGATAGGCAGCCTCGGAGCTGGCGGTGGAGAAGGCCAGCAGGATGGGCTCGCGGATCAGGGCCAGCAGGGTCAGGATGCGGCGGCGGATGAACAGGCTGCCCATGGCGATCAGCAGCAGCCAGAGGCAACCCAGTGCCAGGTAGAACTGGGCCATGAAGGTGCCGTAGGTGGCCAGGATGCCGAGCCCTTCTTTGGCGACCATGGCGGCGATGGCGCCAAACACCGCAAACGGGGCGAAGTTCATCACGTAGCCGGTCACTTTGAGCATGATCTCGGCGCCGCTGGCCATCAGCTTCACCACTGGCTTGGCGGCGTCCCCCAGGGCGGCGGCAGCCAGTCCGAAGAAGAGGGAGAACACCACGATCTGCAGGATCTCGTTGGTGGCCATCGCCTCGACCACGCTTTTCGGGATGGCATGGGTGACGAAGTCCTTGAGGGAGATGGCGCCGGCGACCACGCCGGAGCTGGCAGTGTCATCGGGCAGGGAGAGGGAGAGCCCCACCCCTGGCTGCATCAGGTGGACCATGATCAACCCCAGCGTCAGCGACAGCAGGGAGGCGAGCATGAACCAGCCCAGGGTCTTGACGCCGATGCGACCCACGGTGCGGGTGTCGCCCATCTTGGCAATGCCGACCACCAGGGTGGTGAATACCAGAGGGGCGATGATCATCTTGATCAGGCGCAGGAAGATGTCGGTCAGCAGGGTAATGTCGTCGGCAAAGCCGGCGGCCTGGTCAGGAGCAAACATCCGATAGCCCTGACCGGTAAGGATGCCAACCAGCATTGCGATGAGGATGGCAGCCGTCAATTTGTTCATTTTCATGGGGTGGGTCCCAGTTTTGATGAGTGCAAAGCATTTCAAGTGGCAAGGGCGCCACTTCAGTCCGTTTTTGTGATCCGAGCCGTAGATTCCTGACAGCCGGTGTGCTTGCAGCATGCCTAATCCGGGGGGGTAAATCCAGCGCCTTGTAGCAGAATTTTATGTTGCGATTAGGTGTATGTGATATAGATCTTGCAATTCGCCTGTATTAATCGCTGTTTATTTTAATTTTCGCGAGATAATCGGCTTTCATGCTGCGGTCGTTCCTGGCGTGATGGGCGAGGGTGAAGACCAGCAGCGCCGAGATGCGGTGTTCCACGGTGCGCTGATCCAGAAAGGGGTCCGGCTCGTCGTCATCGAACCCGAACAGGGGGCGGCTCGGGGTCACTCTGACCGCATCTCGTTGCAGGGTCAACTCGTTGACCTCAAGCCACTGATAACCTTCGGCTTGCGCCATTTCGCCCGCCCGTTTCAGCACATACTTGCGGGCGGTTTCCCGGCTCACCAGATCGTTGCCGACAAACTCCAGCTGCCACTTGTCCGGCCCGAGCCGAGTCTGGGAGAAGCCGGTCTGGCCATTCCAGAACGAGGGTTCGCTGTGATAGGGGGTGGCACAGCCAACCAGCAGGGCAGTGCAGAGGCAGATCAGCAGCAGGGCGGGAACAGAGGGACGGGGAGAGGGCATCTCGATCACCGGTTGGCAGCAGAGGGCTTCACTACAGCACAAAGCCATGGAGGGCACAAACGGTTGGTCGTTTCCTGCGGTGGCGCGCCTGAAAGAAAAAAGGCCTTGTCGTTTGACAAGGCCTTTCTCGGGGAATGATGGTCGGCGTGAGAGGATTTGAACCTCCGACCCCTGACACCCCATGACAGTGCGCTACCTGACTGCGCTACACGCCGACGAAGTCAGTCTGAGCTGACGGGGGCTGAGTTTATGGAGATGGACCCGACCTGTCAACAAGGAAACCGCGGTGGCGGTGCGTTCGCCTGCTTTGCGAACAATCGGCGCTCAAAGTGCCGCCACTTGCCCAAAATCCGCTCATGACGGGGTTGAGAACCGCTTAAAGCAAGCAGGCCGCCCGGGTGGGCGGCCTGTGATGGCGCTGTGGTGACGGTGGCACCGATTGGGAGGGATCAGCGGTTGAAGGTGAGCCGCTTGCCCAGCACCTCGTTGGTGACCTGACCGTTTTGCCAGGCGATCTGGCCGTTGACCAGGGTCATCTCCACCGTGCTGTGGAAACGATAGCCGTTGAAGGGCGACCAGCCGCACAGGTAGAGCAGGTTGCTGTCGTTGACCACGTAGGGCTTGCCCAGATCCAGCAGCACCAGGTCGGCGAAGTAACCCTCGCGGATGTAGCCGCGATCCTGCACCTGGAAGCGCTCGGCTACCGCGTGGGAGGTCTTCTTGACGATGGTCTCCAGCGAGAATACCCCGTTGTGGTAGAGCTCCAGCAGGGCCAGCAGGGAGTGCTGCACCAGCGGCACGCCGGACGGCGCCTTGAAGTAGCTGTTCTGCTTCTCTTCCCAGGTGTGGGGGGCGTGGTCGGTGGCGATGATGTCGAGCACGTCATTGCGCACCGCATCCAGCAGGGCGTGCTGGTCGGCGGCGCTCTTCACCGCCGGGTTGCACTTGATCTGGCTGCCCAGGGTGTCGTAGTCCGCCTCGTTGAAGAACAGATGGTGAACGCACACCTCGGCGGTGATGTTCTTGTCCTTGAGATCCTTCAGATCCGGGGTGGCGGTAAAGAGCGACAGCTCTTTCGCCGTGGTCAGGTGCAGCACGTGCAGCTTGGCGCCGTACTGCTTGGCCAGGGAGACCGCCAGGCTGGAGGATTTGTAGCAGGCGTCGGCGCTGCGGATGCGGCCATGCTCGCGCATCGGCACATCTTCGCCCCACTTGGCGCGGGCTTCGTCTTCCAGCACCTTGATGGTGGGGGTGTCCTCGCAGTGGGTGACGATCATCACCGGACTCTCGCGGAAGATGGCGGCCAGGGTCTCCTGGTTGTCCACCAGCATGTTGCCGGTAGAGGCACCCATGAAGATCTTGATGCCGCAGGACTGCTTGGGATCGAGCTTCTTGATCTCTTCCAGGTTGTCGTTGGTGGCGCCGAGGTAGAAGCTGTAGTTGGCGGCGGAGGAGTTGGCGGCTATCTGGTATTTGGCTTCGAGGGCATCGAGGGTGGTGGTCTGGGGATTGACGTTGGGCATTTCCATGAAGCTGGTGGTGCCACCGGCCACGGCGGCCCGGGATTCACTGGCGATGGTCCCCTTGTGGGTCAGCCCCGGCTCCCGGAAATGGACCTGATCATCGATCATTCCTGGGATGAGGTGACGGCCCGCGGCATCGATCACCACTGCATCGGGGGCACTGATATCCGGGGCGATGCGGGCAATCCGTTCCCCCTCGATCAGCACGTCGGAGGCATAGATGCGGCCTTCGTTGACCAGGGTGGCATTCTTGATAAGCAATTTGTTCATGGGGGGTTCCAGTTCCTTTGCCGATAATCGCGGGTCATAATAGCGCAAACCGCCCTTTCTCTGTAGCAAGGCCTGACTGATGAAGTTATTTGTAAAAGATTTGACCGTGATCGACTCCAGCTACCTGTGCGAACGCCGCGGTATGGTGGGGGAGAGCTGGCTGGTGGACATCGAAATGAGCGGCGAGCTCAACGAGATGAGCATGTTGCTGGACTTCGGCCGGGTCAAGAAACTGATCAAGTCGATCATCGACGACGAAGTGGATCACAAGCTGCTGGTGCCGACCGAGTGCCCCCTGGTGCAGGTGGCCCAGCTGGACGGTGACGAGAGCACCGTCGATCTGCTGAGGCCCGGTCGCTCCATCCACCTGCGCTGCCCGAGCCAGGGCTTCGCCTTCATTCCGGCGCCCCAGGTGGACAAGGAGTCCGTCACCCGCTATCTGCTGGCGGTGCTGGCCAAGCGGTTGCCGGGCAACATCAAGGACTTGTCGCTGACCCTGCGCCAGGAGGCCATCGACGGCGCCTTCTACCACTACAGCCACGGCCTCAAGAAGCACGACGGCAACTGCCAGCGCATCGCCCACGGCCACCGCTCTCCCATCGAGATCCACGTGGACGGCGAGCGCGACCAGGAGCTTGAGCTCAACTGGGCCGAGCGCTGGGCCGACATCTATCTGGGGACCGACGAGGATCGGGTGGCCCTCGGCGAGCTCGCGTTGAGCGAGCAGGCCAAGGCCATCCTGCAAGAGGCCGGCGAACACTACGTCGGTTTCAAGTATGTGGCGCCGCAAGGGCTGTTCCAGCTGGCCATGCCGGCGGCGGAGGTGGAGATGATCGACACCGACACCACCATCGAGCTGCTGGCCCACTACATCGCCCGCGAGGTGAAGAAGAGCGTGGGCGACAAGTTCATCAAGATTGTCGCCTATGAAGGGGTGGGCAAGGGCGCCATCGCCTACGCCTGATCCCGCGCCGCTTGCCAGTAAAAAACAAGGCCCCGCATCTGCGGGGTCTTGTCGTTGCCGGGGTTGGCGTGGGCGTCAGGCGCTGAGCCTAAAGCGCTTGACCAGGCTCTCCTGCTGCTCGGCCAGCGAGTCGAGCTGCTGGCTGGTCTCGGCCACCCGCTCGATCCCCTGGTAGTTGAGATCCGAGATATCGGAGATGCGGTTGAGGTTGGTGGCGATGTCGGCGCTGGTGGCCTGCTGCTGCTCGGCGGCAGAGGCGATCTGGCTCGACATGTCGCTGATGAGCACCACTATGCCCTGCACCTCCTCCATGGCGTTGTTGGCGTGGGAGCTCTGATCCATGCAGCTGTCCATCTCGCGGGAGCACTCCTGCATCACGGTCACCGCCTTGGCGACCCCCTGCTGCAGGTTCTCGATCATGGTCTGGATCTCGCTGGTGGACTGGGCGGTGCGCCCGGCCAGGCTGCGCACCTCGTCGGCCACCACCGCAAAGCCGCGCCCCTGCTCGCCGGCCCGGGCCGCTTCGATGGCGGCATTGAGGGCCAGCAGGTTGGTCTGCTCGGCGATGCCGCGAATGACGTCGAGGATGTTGCCGATCTGGCCGCTCATGGCACTCACGTCGCCAATCACCTTGCCGGTCTGCTGCAGCTTGCCCGCCAGCTGATGGGTGGTGGTGATGTTGCCGGCCATCACCTTGCGGCCGGTCTCGGAGGCTTTCTCCACGTCCATCACCCGCTCCAGGGTCTGGTTGGCGGCCTGGGCCACCTCGCGTACCGAGGCCTCCATCTGGGTCATGGCGGCGGCGACCGAGGCGGTCTCCTGGCGCTGTTTCTCCAGATCAGCCCGCACCGATTCGGTGGTGTGGCGGTTGTCATGGGCGGCGTTGTTGAGCTGGTTGGAGGCCTGGGAGAGCTGGCTCAGCACCTCGCCCATCTGCTCGATCAGCAGGTTGACCTGGCTGCCGAGCCGGCCGAATTCGTTGTTGCTGCGAAAACCGATGCGCTGGGTCATGTCGCCCTGGGTCACCTCGGTCAGCACCCGCAGCAGCTCCTTGAGCGGACGGCGAATGGCCTTGCCGAGGGTGTAGGCCACCAGGATGGCGATGGTGATGGCGATGACCAGCGCCACCCCCTGGGTGAGGGTGCTCTGGGTCTGCACCTTGCCGGAGGCGCGGATGCTGTTGTTCATCAGCTGCTGGCTCTGGGCGGTGATCTGCTCGAGCTTGCTCTGGATGTTGACGATGAGCTTGCCGGCCTGCTTGCTCTGCTCGCGCATCCGCTCCTGCTGCTGCATCAGCGCCAGGTACTGGGCCAGCACGCCGTCGCTGGCGGTGGTGTCGCGCACGAAGCCGTG
This sequence comes from Aeromonas dhakensis, assembly GCF_000820305.1. Classification (GTDB taxonomy): domain Bacteria; phylum Pseudomonadota; class Gammaproteobacteria; order Enterobacterales; family Aeromonadaceae; genus Aeromonas; species Aeromonas dhakensis. The sequence goes on along the minus strand of NZ_CDBH01000044.1, from coordinate 186,886 downwards.
CACGTAGTGGCCCATGTTGTTGTCGAACTCCTTGAGCTCCCCCTGCAGATCCTTGATGGTGCTGTTGAAGCCCTCGATCTGCATCTTGTTGCGCTTGAGCGCCGCCTCGATGGGGGCGGGTATGCTCTGGTTGAGGGCATCCATGGTGGAGAGTTCAATGGCGGAGAGCTTGGTGGTCAGGGTCTCGGAGAGCATCTTGATGAAGCTGTCGTCGATGGTGATCATCATGTCTCCCAGGTTCTTCTTGAACTGGGGCAGGCTGACCTGGAACTGGCCCTTGGCCTGGTTCACCTTGTAGAGCCGGGTGAGCAGGGCCTGGTGTTCGGTGGGCAGGGTCTCGGTCAGCTGCAGGTAGTCCTTGACCAGCTGGTTGAGCGCGCCGAGCTCACTCTGCAGCTCCGGGTGTTCCGCCGCCTGTTGGGCGAGGGTGGCGAGGGTCTTGTCGACCTGCGCCTTGGCCTGCTGCAGCTCGGCCACTTCGGCCGGGATCTGCTTGAGATCCTGCTCGGTCAGCACGTCGGTGAGCCACTTGTTGGCGCTGAGCAGGCTGATCTGGGTCTGGCTGCTGGCGATCACCAGCGGCATGGTCTGCCGGGTGACCTGATCCAGCGCCTGATTGAGCTCGCTCTGGCTGCGGAAGGTGAGTACCGAGGTGGCCGCCATCACGGCCACCAGGATGGCAAAGCCAAGATAGACCCTCTGCAAGATGGAGAGGTCTGACATTGTTTGTTTCATTATTGTCCCGCTGTATATGCAAAAGTCCCTTGCCTGAATACCCCGTCCATTTGATACCCTGCTACCACTGTGGGCGAGCAACGTCGGCAGACGTCTTCCGGCTATCGGTATTTTTAACAATAACTGAAGAGAATGGGACAACGGCTGTGTCAAATATCGGCTTGTGTCACACTTGCCGGGCCTCGATGACGGGCGTTGGAACCGCTTGAGACAGGCATTGAATTTTCTTTTTCATATAAAGGAGTTATCCATGGCGCAAGAAACCATTTTCAGCAAAATCATCCGCAAAGAGATCCCCGCCGACATCCTTTATCAAGACGACCTGGTGACCGCCTTTCGCGACATCCAGCCCAAGGCCAAGACCCATATCCTGATCATCCCCAACGTGCTGATCCCCACCGTCAACGACGTGGAGCCGGATCACGAGCTGGCGCTGGGCCGGATGTTCACCGTGGCCCGCAAGCTGGCCAGCGAGGCGGGCATTGCGGAGGATGGCTATCGCCTCATCATGAACTGCAACCGCCACGGCGGGCAGGAGGTCTACCACATCCACCTGCATCTGGTCGGCGGCCAGCCGCTGGGACCCCTGCTCAGCCTGTGATGCCGCGCCTGCCGCTGGCCGGCCTGCTGCTGGCCGGTTCCCTGCTGGGGGGCTGTGCCTCCCACTGGCAAGACATGTTCGTCTCCTATTCCGATCAGATGGTGCCGCTGCGCAACCAGCTGCTGCTGGGCCATGCCGCCGAGGCGTTGCCCGAGGTGCGTGACTCCACGCCGGGGGACGATACCTATGTGCTGGACCGGCTCGAGCAGGGGCGCATCGCCTGGCTGGCGAGTCAGGATGCCGCCAGCAAGCAGGCCTTTGCCGCCGCCGACAGCCGGCTGGCGTGGGAAGACAATCAGGCCGAGTACCGGGTCAGCCAGGGGCTGGCCCAGGCGGGCAGCCTGCTTACCAATGACCAGACCATGGCCTACCGGGCGCCCGATTACGAGCGCACCATGCTGCACCACTATCTGGCTCTCAACTACTTGCAGCGCGGGGATGCCGAGGGCGCGCTGGTGGAGGTGCGCCGCGCCAACCAGGTGCAGGAGCAGGCCCTCAAACGGCGGGCCGACGAGGTGCGCAAGGCAAAGCAAAAGAGCGAAGAGGCCGAGGCGGATACCGCAACTGAAGGGGAGATGCGCCAGCTGATGTCGCGCGGCGCCCCCGAGCTCGACCGGCTGATCGGGCGGGTCAAGAACGGTTTTCAGAACGCCTACACCTTCTATTTCTCCGGCGTGCTCTATGAGGCGGCCGGCGATCTCAACGATGCCTGGGTCGACTATCAGCGTGGTTACCAGATAGCGCCGGACAACCGGAGCCTGCAGGATGCCTTGCTGCGCCTGGCTGTGCTGCGGGGCGCCGCGGACGAGATCCGCGAGACCGAGAAAAAGGTGGGCCGCAAGGCACCGCCCCTGGCCAAGGATCAGGGCCAGCTGGTGGTGCTGTTTGAAGATGGGTTGATCCCGGCACGGCGCGAGCTGTTCCTGCCGCTGCCCATCGCCACCTCCGGCGGCGATTTTCGCACCTTTACCGTCGCCATCCCCTATTACGATAATCGGGCCACCGACACAGGGCCGCTCACGGTCTCGGTGGGCAAGCGGGTCGAGCAGACCAGCGAGCTGGTCAGGCTGGAGGCGCTGGCGGCCAAAGATCTGCAGGAGCGGCTGCCCGGCATGCTGACCCGCCAGGCGCTGCGGCTGGTGGCCAAGGAGCAGGTGCGGCGCACCGCCGCCAAGGAGGGGGGCGATGTGGGCAACATTCTGGTCGGCATCTTCAATACCCTCTCGGAGCGGGCTGACACCCGCAGCTGGCTGACGCTGCCGGCCCAGGCAGCGAGCTGGCAGGGGATGCTGCCGGCGGGCGAGGTGAAGCTCACCTTGGGGGCGGGGGCAGCCCAGCGGCAATTGCCGCTCACCATTCACCAGGGACGCACCACCCTGGTGTGGGTGCAGCGGCTCGGTGCCGGGCTGACGACGCGGGTGATGCCGCTGTAACGGCGAACGATGGCAATACACATGAGTGACCGGTCGGGCCCCTCGGGGTCGCCGGCAAGGAGAGCAAGATGAAAGCACACGGGTTGGCTCTGGGCCTGGTTCTGCTGCTGGCAGGCTGCACCACCAATACCTCCGGCGTGGCGCTCTATGGAGCACCGGGCTCCGCACCAGTGGCGGAGCAGCATCAAAACGTCAATGTCACCCTGACCGAGCTCAGCCGGCGCGAACAAAACGGCCTGCTGCAGGTCAATGTGGCGGCGGCCAGCACCCAGCGCGGCGACAACAAGCTGCAATACCTGTTCTATTGGTATGATGAGGCGGGGCAGGAGGTCGCCAGCGATGGCCGCGGCTGGACGCCGCTCAAGCTGCACGGCTATCAGACCCGCACCCTCTCTGCCCTGGCGCCGAGCCCGGCCGCCCGGGGCTACCGGATTTACGTACGCGAAGTGATTGAGGAATCCTACTGATGAAAATGAATCATGCCCTGCTGATATTGACCGGCGCCCTGCTGCTGGGCGGCTGCTCCAGCACCACCGTCAGCTATGGCGATCCGACCGAAACCGAGACGGTGACCGTCGATTACGGTTCAAGCGATCTGCAGGCCATCGCCGACAAGATGGCGGATTCCATGCTGGCATCGCCGGCCACCAGCGAGATCACCGCCGGCGGCCGTCCGGTGATGTTCATGGACTCCATCCGCAACAAGACCTCCGAGCACATCGACACCGAGGCCATCACCGACACCATCCGCACCAAGCTGCTGCGCGCCGGCAAGTTCCGCTTCGTCGACATGAGCAAGGTGGCGGCGGTCAAACAGCAGCTCGAATACCAGCAGAGCAGCGGCATGGTGGATCCCGCCTCCATGGTGCGCCTGGGCAAGCAGACCGGCGCTCGCTACATGGTCTATGGCAACCTCGCCAGCATCGTCAAGGACAACGGCAAGGTGAAGGATGTCTACTACCAGATGACCATGAACCTGATGGATCTGCAAAACGGCGAACTGCTGTGGGCCGATCAGAAAGAGATCCGCAAGCAGGCCAAGAAGTCCACCTTTGGCTGGTAAGTCGAAAGAGTCCTCTCTGGCGGCCGCCGAGCGCGCCCTGCTGGCCCGCCTGCCGCCACCCTGGCGCTCGGGCCGGCTGGAGCCATTGGCCAGCGGCCTGACCAACTGCAACTATCGACTGCGCCTCCCCTCGGGGCGCAGTCACTTTTTGCGCCAGGGCCACCCCGATCCGGTGCGCCTTGGCATCGACCGGGCCACCGAATGGCAGCTCTATCAGGGGGCCGTGGGGCAGGGGCTGGCCTTGCCCTGCCATCACAGCGATCCCGCCACTGGCCTGATGCTGCTGGACTGGTGCGACGAGCCGAACTGGCTGGCGGCGCCGCCCCCGGCTGCGTTGCAGCCAGCGCTGCTGGCCGGGGTGCTGACGCGGCTGCACCGGTTGCCGGTGCCGAGAGTGGTGATGGCGGTGCGGGCCCACAGCGCCGGTTATCGTGGCCGGCTGGCCCGGGTGCCGACCTGGTTGCCTGCGCTGGAGCGGGGGCTGCTGGCCAGCCGCGAGCCCGCCGATTGCTGGCTCCCTTGCCATCATGATCTCAATCCGGCTAATTTGTTGGGGAGCCGGCCCTGGGTCATCGACTGGGAGTATGGCGCCGCCGGGCATCCCGGTTTCGAGGTGGCCAGCATCCAGCGCACCCACAACTGGCAGGAGGCCCAGCGCGAGGCGCTGGAGCAGGCCTACTGCGAGCGGGCTGGGGCGCAGGTCGGCCCACGCGGCTTTCAGAGCCGGGCCTTTTTGCCCTGGGTCGACTACATAGGGCTGCTGTGGGCGCTGCTGATGGCCGAGCAGCAACCGGGGCCCGACTATCAGGCGCTGATCGATCTCAACCGGCAGCGGCTGGAGTAGAGGGTCAGGCATTGTGAATCATCCGTATCGACAACCCTGTTTCATCAACATTGGAGCCCTGCATGGTGACCACCTTTTCCTGGCGCAAGCCCAGTAGCTGGAGTCTGCTGCTGCTCTGTCTGCTGCTGGCCGGATGCTCCACCCGGGTCGTCTATTACTGGCTCGACGTGGCCATCGTCTGGCAGCTGGACGACTACTTCTCGTTGGATCGCAGCCAGAAGCGCCTGCTGGACAACGAAGTGAAGGGGCTGATGGCTTGGCACCGCCAGCATGAGGTGCCGCGCTACGCCAAGGATCTCGATGCGCTGGCTAAGGCGGTGGCGAGCCCCATGACCCCGGCCCAGGTCTCCCGCCATCTGGATGCGGCCCAGCAGAGCCTGACCCGTACCCTGGAGGACACGGTGCCGCGGGCGGTGCGGCTGGCGCGCACCCTGACCGAGGCGCAGGTGGCCATGTTCATGAAGGACAGGCTCACCCGCCAGGCCGAGCGGGAAAAGGAGTTTGCCGACAAGCCCAGGGAGGAGATGCTCAAGGAGTTTCGCGACAAGATGAACGAGCGGCTGGTGTTCTGGATTGGCGAGGTGAAGCCGGCCCAGGCCCCGCTGGTGGCCCAGTGGGCCCAGTGGCAGTACGAGCTGCAGGCCCCCTGGCTTGAGTTTCAGACCGCCTGGACCAAGGAGCTGGATCGGCTGATGAAGCAGCGCCAGAGCCAGGACTTCGGCGCCCAGCTCACCGCCCTGCTGCAACAGGGGGATGGCCTGATGGATGGCCGCTTCACCGGCTACACCGATCAGTCGCGCCAGCGCACCGTCAATTGGCTGAGCGATCTCAGCCAGTCGCTGGACATCTCCCAGCGGGCCCACCTCTACAGCCTGCTCAAGGGTTATGCCCGCGATTTCAGGCAGATGTCTCAGGGGTAATGGTTGCGGCCAACCGGTGGGGAAGGGGGTTGGCGACCCCCTTCATCCTTGTTCCAACGGGCCCCCTGTGGTAGTTTTCCCTTTCTGTTATGCGGGAATTAACTTTTTGAACCTGATCGACAAAGTGAAACTGGCGCTGATGACCCTGCTCATCTCCCTCGCTCTGTTGTTCTCCACTCTCTCGGTGGAGGGGTTTTCCCTGCCCGTATCCCAGCATCACGTCCAACATGGTCAGTTGATGGATGACGCCGCGGCACCGTCCGACGCAGGCCAGGTGAGCCACAGTGCCAGCGACAGCGATGACGGCATCGTCAAGTTTGTCAGCTCCCACCAGAATCACCTGCTGCGGCTCGAGCACTCCCTGCGCAGCGATCATCAGCCCGGCAACGTGGTGTACGAGCTTGTCACCAGTTGGTCCCAGCAGGCGATCCTGCTGCTGCTGTGCGGCCTGCTGTTCTATACCGCCCTCTTCTATCGCAAGCACAGTTTCCGCGATCGGTTTGCCACCATCCATCGGCACCGGTTGCAGCGCCAGCACCTGCAATACCGTTTCTGTCAGAGTTACCTCGCCTGATCCCGATGGGGTCCGGTCCTTCATACCACCTCATCGCCGCCTGATGCCTGCTCACCGCGCGTGAACGGGTCACTGTCTCATTCCTGTTTTTTTGCGTGCCGCCAGCGTGGCGAGTGCGCCGCCTTCTCCTGACAGAGGCTGATTTCATGAGAAAAAAGAGTCGTATCACCCTGAACCGCATGAACATGTGGCAGTACGCCCTGCTGCTGCTCATGCTGCTCACCTTTACCTTTTACTCCCTGCCCACCTTCTTCGGTGAGCAGCCCTCCCTCGGTTTGCACGGCCAGACCAGCCTGACCGAGGCGCAGCGTACCCTGCTGGCCGACAACCGCATCGAGCCGCAGAAGCTGGTGCAGCAGGGCGAGCGGGTCGAGCTGGTGTTTGCCAGCCAGGCCGAGCAGCAGCGCGCCAAGCAGCTGCTGGAGCAGCAGGGCTATGACAGCTCGGCGCTGACCCTGGAGTTCTACTCCAACGCCCCGGGCTGGATCAGCCAGCTCGGCGCCGCCCCCATCAAGCTCGGGCTGGACTTGCGCGGCGGCTCCCAGCTGCTGATCGGGGTCGATCTGAGCTTCGTTATCGACAACCAGACCAAGAACCTGGTGGACATGCTGCGTACCCAGTTTCGCGAGGCGCGCCTGCGCGGCGCCAATGTGGCCCGGGTGAGCGAAGGGGAGGTGAGGGTGACCCTGCCTGAGGTGGCCGATCAGGCGCCCTGGCTCACCATCATCAAGGATTCCGCCGGCACCCGCCAGGATCAGTGGACCCTCAAGCGCAGCGGCAACGAGCTGCGGCTGGTGATGAGCGAGGCCGAGCGCACCCTGCTGGCCAACAACGCGGTGACCCAGAACCTGTCGATCCTGAAAAAGCGGATCAACGAGCTCGGCATCGTCGAGGCCTCGGTACAGCGCCAGGGCCAGGACGGCATCCGCATCGAGCTGCCGGGGGTGCACAATCCCAAGCAGGCGAAAGAGGTGATCGGGGCCACCGCCTCGCTGGCCTTCTACGAAGCCCAGGCCGACAGCCGCTTCTTCATGGCGGATCGCAGCGGCCAGGCGATTGGCTTGGCTCGCAAGCCGGTGCTGACCGGTGAGCACATCGTCGATGCCCGCGCCAACATGGGTGAGATGGGGCAACCCCAGGTCAACATCGTGCTCGACAGTCTGGGCGGCAGCAAGATGAACCAGTTCAGCCGCCAGCACGTGGGCAAGCCGATGGCCACCGTCTTCACCGAGTACAAGACCAACGCCCAGGGCAAGTTGCGGGCCCAGAGCGAGGTGATCAATGTCGCCACCATCCAGACCGCCCTTGGCAACCAGTTCCGCATCACCGGGATTGGCAGCGTACCGGAAGCCCAGGAGCTGGCCATGCTGCTGCGCGCCGGCGCCCTCACCGCGCCCCTCAAGATCCTGGAAGAGCGCAGCATAGGCCCGACCCTGGGTCTGCAGAACATAGAGGCGGGCTTCACCGCGCTGGCGTTTGGCATGGCGGGCATGATGCTGTTCATGATGGCCTGGTATCGCAAGTTCGGCTGGGTCGCCATCACGGCACTCATCGCCAACCTCTTGATGCAGGTGGGCATGCTGGCGGTGCTGCCGGGGGCCGTGCTGACCCTGCCGGGGATCGCCGGTCTGGTACTCACCGTCGGCATGGCGGTGGATACCCATGTGCTCATTTTTGAGCGGATCAAAGACCGGTTGCGGGAAGGGGGCTCGCTGGCCAACGCCATCGACTTTGGTTACCGCTCGGCGTTTCGCACCATCTTCGATGCCAACATCACTACCCTGATCTGCGCCGTGGTGCTCTATGCCATCGGCTCCGGGCCGCTGCAGGGCTTCTCCATCACCCTGATCCTGGGCCTTATCTCCAGCATGGTGACCGGCATCTGGGGCACGCGCGCCATCATCAACCCCCTGTGGGGCAAGAGCAGCGCCAAGCTGCTGAGGGTGTGACCATGACGGATCACCACCTGTGTCATCGCGCCGCGCGTTCGAGCCTGCTCCGCGCCCGCGCCATGGGCTTCCCTGCGGGAAGCCAGAGCCATCTGCTGTCGAGGGAAGAAGAATGCTGAGAATGATCATTGCCATGGGGCTGACCCGCTGGCGTTACATCGGCCTGTGGGCCTCCGTGCTGCTGACCGTGGCGAGCATCGCGGTGCTCGCCATCAACGGCCTCTCCCTCGGTCTCGACTTTACCGGGGGCATCCTGCTGGAGTTTCGCATCCAGACCCTGAAGGAGGCCCATGAGCTCAACGCCCTGTTGACGGCTCCCCTGGCGGGCGTAGTCGAGCTGCATGGCGCCGGCGTGCCCGGCGAGTGGCTGATAAAGCTGCCACCCCACGAGCTGCCCTGGCCGGCCGAGGAGCTGGCGGTGATGCTGGGCCAGCAGCTCAACCTGCCGGTGGAGCTGCTGCGCACCACCATCGTTGGCCCCCAGGTGGGCGCCGAGCTGTTCCAGCAGGGGATGCTGGCGGTGCTGGTGGCCTCCTTGGCCATCTCCGCCTACCTGGCGGTACGCTTCGAGTGGCGTCAGGCCATCGGCATCCTGGTGTCGGTGCTGCACGACGGTCTGGTGGCGCTGGGGCTGTTGGCGCTGTTCAACATCGAGTTCGATCTCAACGTCATCGCCGGCCTGATGGCGGTGATCGGCTACTCCCTCAACGACAGCATCGTCATCTCCGACCGCTTGCGGGACCTGCTCAGCTCGCGCACCCAGATGGGGATCCACGACTGCTCCGACGTGGCCATCAAGGCCACCTTCAGCCGTACCATGATCACTTCGGGTACCACTCTGTTCACGGTGGGGGCCCTGCTGCTGTTCGGCGGTGACGCCCTCTACGGTTTCTCCTTCACCCTGTTCGCCGGCATCCTGGTGGGCACCATCTCCTCCATTACGGTGGCCTCCACCGTGCAGGAGTTGCTGGGGCTCACGCCGCAGGCTTACCAGAAAAAAGAAGAGGAGCTGGCGGAGGCGGCGTGACCTTTATCGACGGCCACCAAACTGCGGGCCTGCCGGGTCATCCCGAGTGGATATAAGTAGCGAGAAGGAAGACGACATGTCTTCCTTCTTTTTTATTGGCTGGCCGGCACAGTCGTATCCTCGTAGCCGGGTCTTTTTCGCATTCACATTCAGCCAGCGAGGTTATTTTCGGGCCTGGATCTGACCATCGGCAGCGGGTGAAACGCGAGGGCTGACAGCAGTGACAGATGTGCAAGGAAGCGCACATTTTACGGGCCATCCGGAGGTTGCCCATCGTCTACACTGCAATGGAGTTTATTAACGGAGTATGCCTTTATGAACATTGCTCGCCGGCTTCAACTCATTGCCCTGCTGGTTATGCTGGCCCTGACCTTTCTCAGCTGGTTCAGCATCAATCGACTCTCTGCTGCCGACACTGATCTCGGTTATGTCACCGACAATACGGTGCCCAGCATCTCCCTCATCAAACAGGTACAAGCCGATTTTTACGCATTGCATGCCTTGATCCAGACCCATGTGCTCAATACCGACAACAGCAAGATGAATCAGATTGAGACGGGCATTGCAGATCTGCGTACTGAAATCCGCTCTCTGTTGCAAAAATACCAAGCAGAGATGCTCTCCAATGAAGAGGATCGGCAACTGACGACGGATGATCAGCGCATCATCGAGCAATATTATCAGGAGATAGAAAAGGTCCTGATATTGTCTCGCGATAATAAAAACACCGAGGCCAGAGACTTTATCGCCAGCAATGTCATGCCACTGTTCGAACAGTTTTCCAAGGCCATAGATAAGCATGTGAAATTCAACATTGATTTGGGGGCTGCAGTCAAACTGCAGGGTGAAAAGAACTACGACAATAGCCTCCAGACCATGCTGTTTATTTCTTGTGGTACCGGAATATTGACCCTGGTGCTGTTTATCTGGTTGTTCAGACAGGTCGCCAATCCACTGCGGCTGGCAATGGCGACGCTCTCCGATATTCAGCACAATTTGAACTTTACCTTGCGGGCCAAGGTGGCCCAGCAAGATGAGATTGGCCTGACCCTCTCGGCCGTTAACCGTCTGCTGGACACCTTGCAGCAAACCTTTACCGAGTTTTCAGTGGGCAGCCTGCAGATAAAGAGCACGGCCGAGTCGCTCTCCCAGGCGGCTCATCACCTTGCCTCGTCGGCGAGCCAGGCCAACGATGCCACCAGTCTCATTGCCGCCGGGGTGGAAGAGATGACGGTGAGCATCACGGATATTTCCCAGCGAACCCAGGAGGCCAGCCGCATCACCAATGAATCCGGCAAGCTCGCCAGCGATGGGGGGACCACGATAGACAGAACGGTGAAAGCCATCAACGAGATCGCAGAGGCCATTCGTCAGGCTTCCAGTGAAGTGTCGGCATTGGGTGATGGCATTTCCCGGATCGGTGGCGTGGTGAACGTGATCAGCGATGTGGCGGGGCAGACCAACTTGCTGGCGTTGAATGCGGCCATTGAAGCCGCGCGAGCGGGTGAACAGGGTCGAGGTTTTGCCGTGGTGGCTGACGAGGTGCGCAAACTGGCGGAGCGGACGGCCCAATCGACCAGGGAGATCTCGGAGACGGTGGAGGCGATTCAACAGGGCTCCCAGCTCACGGTGACCAAGATGGTTCAGGTGGAAGAGAAAGTGGCGCAGGGGGTGGCCATGGCCACTGAAAGCGGGGAGATCATTACCCAGATCCGTCATGCTTCCCATCGCGTCATGGATCAGGTCGGTGAGATCACCATCGCGATTCGCGAACAGAGCTCGGCGGCGGAGTCCATTGCCCATCAGGTGGAGCAGATTGCCCAGGTCGTCCAACAGACCAGCAGCACGGCGGAAGAGACATCGGCTGCGGCGGAAGAGTTGAATGTGACCACCGAGAATATTCACCAGCAGATCTCTCGTTATCGCATTCAGTGATCACTATGGGTGCCAGCTCCCCGCCACATGGCGGGGATTTTTTTATGGGTCAGAAACCTGACCCCGGTTGCAGCAGGAAGTCGGTCTCTTCCGCTGTGCTCGCGCGGCCCAGGATGGCGTTGCGGTGGGGGAAGCGGCCAAAACGCTCGACGATCACCTGATGGCGGCGGGCAAAGTCGGCAAAGCCGGCGAAGGTTTCCCGCGCCGGGCCGTCAGCCTGTTCAGCCGCCAGTCCCTCGAACAGGGTCACGCTTCTGGCCTGCTGCTCGCGGGATTCGGCGTGTTCCAGCGGCAGGTAGAAAAAGACCCGTTCCAGCGGTGGCAGCGCCAGATCCGCTCCCAGCGAGAGCCCCTTGAGGCAGAGATCCCGCGCCTTGGCATCCTGGGCAAAGGCGGCTGGGGTGCCGCGGTGGATGTTGCGCGGCAGCTGGTCCAGCAGCAGGATCAGGGCCAGCCGGCCCTCGGCCGCCTCGGCCCAGTGGGCGAGCTCGCCGGCGGCGGCTGCTGAGGCCTGGTCACCGAAGCGACTGGCGAGCAGGGCGTCGGTGTCGCTGTTTTTGCCCCACCAGAGGGGCGCTTGGCGTTTGGCGCGGGTGACGTCGTCACTCTCTTCGCCAAACCAGAATGTGAGCAGCGGTTGCCAGGGTTGCATGGAACACTCCTTGGGCCTGCGGGCACCGGATGAAACAAGGCCAAATGACCCTGATGTGGTTGCTGCCGAACGGGCGGCTTCTGGTTACACTGTGCCATCTTTTCCCGCAATAGGGATCCCCCTTCGGCCGGCATCGCTCTCGACATCGGCAGTTGCCGCCGGTGAACCGTGGGACCCTGACTACCCTGATGAGGATTTTCTGATATGGCCGGAACCAGTTTATTGGCCCTGCTCGACGATATTGCCAGCGTACTCGATGACGTAGCGTTGATGACCAAGGTGGCGGCGAAGAAGACCGCCGGGGTCCTGGGGGACGATCTGGCCCTCAACGCCGAACAGGTCTCCGGGGTGCGCGCCGAGCGGGAGCTGCCGGTGGTGTGGGCGGTGGCCAAGGGGTCGTTTCGCAACAAGCTCATTCTGGTGCCTGCCGCCATCGCTATCAGCGCCCTGGTGCCCTGGCTCATCACCCCGCTCCTGATGCTGGGGGGCGCCTACCTCTGTTTCGAGGGGGCCGAGAAGCTGGCCCACAAGTTTCTGCCCCATGAGGCGAGCGAGGGGGAGGCGAATACCGCACCCATTCCCGATGATTTGGTTGCCTTCGAGCAGCAGAAGGTGAAGGGGGCCATTCGCACCGATTTCATCCTCTCGGCCGAGATCATCGTCATCGCCCTCGGCACCGTGCAGGGAGCCAGCCTGGCACTGCAACTGTCGGTGGTGGCGGGCATTGCCGTATTGATGACGGTGGGGGTTTACGGCCTGGTGGGGCTCATCGTCAAGCTCGACGACATCGGCCTGCACCTGCTGCAAAAGCCCGATGGTGGCGCCCTGCGCCGGGCGGTGGGGCAGGGGCTGCTGGTGACGGCGCCACGGCTGATGCACCTGCTGGCGCTGGTCGGCACCATCGCCATGTTCATGGTGGGGGGCGGCATCCTGGTGCATGGTTGGCCTTTCGTGCACCACCTGATTGAAGGGACTGCCGCTGCCGTGGCCACCCTGCCTGCGGTCGGCGCCGCCCTCGCACTGGTGACGCCGACCCTGCTCAACGCCGTGGCCGGCGTGGTGGCCGGGCTGGTGCTGGTGCTGGCCATGACCCTGGTGAGCAAGCTCAAGCCCGCCAAATAGTGCCGGAGGCCTGACTGTCAGCGGGCATTTCCCGCGATAGCGGGTCATCCCGTCAGATACTGTCTCGTCTGTTGCCTCGGATGGGGGCTAGGCAAGGGCCGGCCTCCTTTCGTACTATCCGGTTGACACCCGCTCACAGAGGCGGGGTCAACCCATATGGATGCAAACAGACAAGGAACGTCATGAAACCACCCGTTTGGCAGGATGATCACATCTATGCCGCCCCCGACTGCCCGGCGATCGACGCCGACTTCCAGCGTGCCCGCGAGGCCATGAAGCGCCTGCAACCCCTGCTGGATGAACTGCCCAAGACCAACGACACCAATGCCTTGCGCCATCTGCTGCGGGCCATCCGGGCCTGCTGGCGCGAGGTACGCCTGCTGGAGTGGAACTGGCAGACCTACGGCTACAACCGGCTCAGCCGGGACGGGCGCGACGAGGCGGCCCGGCGGCTGCTCTCCCGCGGCCAGCAGTTGCAGGCAAGCCTGGCCCAGCTCTGCAAACCGGTGACCCTGTTCTGGGTGCGTGCCCCCGAGGAGCAGGTGCGTTCCCTGTTGCAGGATCCCGAGCTGTTCGAGCTCTCCTACGCCATTCGCCACGACCGGCGCCAGCGGGATCAGTGGTTGTCGCTCGAGAGCGAGCAGCTGATCGCGGGGCTGAGCGTGGACGGCCTGCAGGGGTGGGGGGATCTCTACGGTAGCCTGGTAGGAAGGCTCAGGCCGGTGGTGGAGGGGCAGCCCATGGGGCTGGCCCAGGTAGACAACCTGCTGGCCCACCCGCAGCGGTCTCGGCGCGCCGCGGCCTGGCACGCCATCCAGGCGGCTTGGGGGGCGGAGCAGGAGACGGTGGCCGCCATCCTCAACGCCATCAACGGCTGGCGCAACGAGCTGGCTCGCCAGCGCGGCAAGGAACACAAGTGGGATGCGCTCGATCTCTCCTGCCATCAGGGGCACCTGGAGCGGGCCACCCTGGAGACCCTGATGACGGCGGCCGGCGAGCACAAGGAGCTGGGGCGGCGCGCCCTGCGTGCCATGGCCTGCGCCCAGCAGATCAACGACTTCGCCCCCTGGGATCTCTATGCCCCGGCGCCTGTCGGGGCGAGCAGCCTCATCAGCTTCGAGCAGGCGCTGACCCTGGTGGCCGATGCCTTCGCCGGGTTTGATCCCGAGATGGGGGCGTTTGCCCGCATGATGGCGGCCAATGGCTGGATTGACGCCGCCCCGAGCGAACAGAGGCGCAGCGGCGCCTACAGCACCGAGTATGCCGAGCCGCCCGAGCCAAGGGTGTTTCTCACCTTCGAGGGGACCCTGGACAACGTCATCACGCTTGCTCATGAGTTGGGGCACGCCTGGCACAGCTGGCTGATGCGGGAGTTGCCGCTGGAGCAGCGTGACTACCCCAAGACGCTGGCGGAGACAGCTTCCCTGTTTGCCGAGGCGCTGGTGCGCGATGCCCTGCTGGCGGCCACCGACAACATGGAGCAGCGCCGGGCCATCGCCTGGCTGGATGGGGAGCGGGCCGCCAGCCTGCTGCTCGACGTGCCGGCCCGCTTTACCTTCGAGCGGGCCCTGGTGGCGGCGCGGGAGGAGGGCTACGTGGGGGCCGGCCAGCTGCGGCAGATGATGAAATCGGCGCAGCAGCAGTGGTATGGTGACACCCTGAGTCAATATGACGAGCTGTTCTGGGCCAGCAAGGGCCACTTCTCCATCGCCGAGCTCGGGTTCTACAACTACCCCTATCTGTTTGGCTACCTGTTCAGCCTGGGGCTCTATGCCCAGCAGGCGCGGGCGGGGCGCGAGTTCGTCCACGCCTATCGGGAGCTGCTGCGCGACACCGGCCGTATGAGTGCAGAAGAGCTGGTGGAGAAGCACCTGGGGGTCGACATTCGTGAGCCCGCCTTCTGGCAGGAGAGCCTCGATTATGTGGAAGAGGCGGTCGCCCGCCTCGAGCGGCTGGTGTAGGTAGCCCGGCCGTTTTTATCCTGGTGGCGGGCCTGTGGCTCGCCACGCGCATTCAACGGGGCCCGGCCCCGCAACCTGATGACGAGCGTTTGATGCAGCAACGAATCTACCCACAACAGTGGCAAAACCAGCATATCTATCCCGCCCTCGACTGCCCGCAGGTGAGCGCGGATCTCGCCCTGGCGCGCGCCAGTCTGGACGAGCTCGGCAAGTTTATCGAGGGGCTTGGCGCCGCCCGGGCCAATGCGCAGGCGCTGCAGGATTTCCTGCGCGAGGTGCGGCTGCGGACTCGGGACATTCACAACATTGGCTGGAACCTGGCCGTGCTGGCGGCCTGCCGTGGCAGTCAGGATGCCCGCGACGAGCTGGCCAAGCAGCTGGCCTCCCGTGCCCGCGCCCTCAATGCCGATCTGTTCAAGACCCTGGCGCCGGTCGAGGATCTGATGCTGGCCCTGCCGGAACCCGAATTTGAACAGCTGATGGCCGACTCCCTGCTGGGGGAGGAGGCGTACCGGCTGCGCCACGAGCGCCTCTTGCAGGATCAGCGCCTGCCGGTGGAGGCGGAGCAGCTGGTGATCGGCCTTGGCACCGACGGCCTGCACGCCTGGGGCAATCTCTACAACGATCTGGTGGGCAAGATCCGGCTGCTGATCGATGGCCGCGAGATGGGGCTGGCCGAGGCGAGCAACCTGCTCTCCAGCCCGCTGCGGGCCCTGCGCCGGGAAGCGTTCGATGCCATCAGCGCCGGCTGGGAGGGGGAGCAGGAGACGGTGGCCGCCATCTTGAACGCCCTCAATGGCTGGCGGCTTGAGCTTTCGCGCCAGCGCGGCCGCAGCCGCCAGCTCGATGCGCTCGACCTCTCCTGTCACCAGAGCCACATCGAGCGGGCGACCTTGGATACCCTGATGCAGGAGACCTGGCGCGCACGCGGGCTGGGTCAGCGGGCGCTGGGGCTGATGGCCGAGCGCCTCGGCATCGAGGAGCTGGGGCCGGAGGATTTGTTTGCCCCGCCGCCGGCCGCGGTGAGCCGCGAGATCCCGTTCGAGGAGGCGATCGAGATCATCGCCGATGCGTTCTCTTGTTTTGATCCAGAGATGGGGGAATTTGCCCGAATGATGGCCGAAAAGGGGTGGATCGATGCTGCGCCCACCCCCAACCGGCGCACCGGGGCCTACTGCACCAAGTTTGCCGAGCCGGTGGAGCCGCGGGTCTTCATCACCTATGCCGGCACCATGGACAACGTCATCACGCTCGCCCACGAGCTGGGCCACGCCTGGCACAACTGGCTCATTCGCGATCTGCCCATGAGCCAGCGTCGTTACCCCATGACGCTGGCGGAGACCGCCTCCATCTTCGCCGAAACCCTGGTGCGCAGCGCCCTGTTCGAGCAGGCGCAAAGCTCGGAAGAGCAGCAGGCCATCGCCTGGGCCGAAGCGGACGGCGCCGCCACCTTCCTGGTCAATATCCCGGCCCGCTTCGATTTCGAGCGCGCCCTGGTGGCTGAGCGGGCGGCGGGCTATGTCTCGCCGGCGCGGCTCAAGGCGCTGACCGACGAGGCCTGGGGTCGCTGGTACGAGCAGAGTCTGTGCCGCTATCACCCCCTGTTCTGGGCGGCCAAGGCGCACTTCTCCATCGCCGGGTTTGGCTTTTACAACTACCCCTACCTGTTCGGCTATCTGTTCAGTCTCGGCGTCTATCAGCAATTGATGAGCCGTCAGACTGCGGGGGAAACTAATGTGGCCCAGGCCTATCGCGACCTGCTGCGCGATACCGGCCGCATGAGCGCAGAAGAGCTGGTGGCCAAGCACCTGGGGCAGGATATTCGCGAGCCCGCCTTCTGGCAGGACAGCCTGGCGCAGGTGGAAGCGGCGGTAGAGCGTTTCGCCCAGACCCGCGGCTAACGCAGGCTTGCTGAATGAAACCGCCGGGCAGCCATGCTGCCCGGCGGTTTTTTATGGGGCGGGTTTGCCTGGCTGCGGCTGAGCAGGCGGGCGCACCGGCCCCACCAGCAGGGGCCTCGGCTGGTGGCGCAGATCTGGCTGGTAGCCGTTGAAAAAGAGGTTGAGCAGCACCGAGCTGAGGGTGGCCAAGAGGATGCCACTGTGAAACAGCGGTTGCAGGGCGGCGGGGAAGTGCTGGAAGAAGTGGCCGGAGACGGTGGGGATCATGCCTACCCCTAGGCTGATGGCGACGATATACAGGTTGTGGCGATTGCTGTTGTAGTCGGCCCTGGCCAGGATGCGGATGCCGGTAGCCAGTACCATGCCGAACATGACTATTCCGGCGCCTCCCAGCACGAAGGGGGGAATGGAGGCGACCAGCACCGACATCTTGGGCACCAGGCCGAAGGCGAGCAGGATCCCCCCTGACATGACGCAGACCCAGCGGCTCGACACCCCGGTCACGCTCACCAGCCCGATGTTCTGGGAAAACGAGGTGTGGGGGAAGCTGTTGAAGATGCCGCCTATGATGGTGCCGATGCCATCCACCCGCAGGCCGCGCACTATGTCGCCCCGGCTGGCCGGGTGGCCGACGATGTCGCCGAGCGCCAGAAACATCCCCATCGACTCGATGAAGGTGATCTGCATGATGACGGTAAGGGTAGCGATGGAGATGGGATCGAAGGTGGGCCAGCCGAAGGCGAATGGCACTATGGGGGCGAACCAGGCCGCTTCACTCAGGCCGTCCAGGCTCACTTCCCCCATGGCGATGGCTACCCCGAAGCCGAACAGGATGCCGAGCAGCACCGAGATGTTGCTGAAAAAGCCCTTGGTGAAGCGGGTCACCAGCAGGATGAAGGCCAGCACCAGAAAGCTGGTGCCGATGTAGCGCAGGCTGCCGTACTCGGGGTTGCCCTTGCCCCCCGCCATCCAGTCGATCCCCACCTGCATGATGCTGATGCCGATGGAGGTGATCACCACCCCGGTCACCACGGTGGGGAAGAGCGGCATCAAGCGGCCGATGAGCGGCACCAGCAGGGTGGAGAGTATGCCGGCGGCGATGGTGGCGCCAAAGATGCCGGTGAGCCCCAGCGCTGGGTTGGCGCCGATGGCCAGCATCGGCATGACGGCGGCGAAGGTGACCGACATGATGACCGGCAGGCGGATCCCGGCGAAGCGGCCGATGCCGAGGCACTGCAGCAGGGTGACGATGCCGCAGCAGAAGAGATCCGAACTGATGAGATACGATACTTGATCCTTGGGCAGCCCCAGGCTGCCGCCGATGACCAGCGGCACCGCCACGGCGCCGGCATACATCACCAGCACATGCTGCAGGCCGAGGGTAAAGAGCTGGCCGGGGGGGAGCAGGCGCTCCACTTCGTCGATGGCGCGGCCCTTGGCCGCCCCGGGGGGCTGGGTCTGGTTCATGAACAGATCACTCCTTGCGACCCGGCGGCAAGGGCCGGGCAAGATGGGGCAGGCTGGCTGTCCCGTTCATGGATGTGGTCCGGGTCGCCCTGGATCCGGCCACGCAGACGAAGGTCGCCTTCGCGCTGCATCGCAGGAGGAGTGCAGGATCCGTGCTCGGTTGGCATGAATGTGGGTCTGTTGGCCCTGTCTGTGGGTATTTTTGCAGGCGGGATCACGCTTGCACACGCTGATGGCTGCCAATCGTTTTCCTGCCGGCAGGGGAGGGCTGTCAGATTGGTAGCCCGGTTATCATTTCGGTCGGTCTGGCTCTCAGATTGATAGTCGGCGCTGTGCCGGCCCCGTCGCTCTGGTTTCATCAGCAACAGAGGGCGTGATCCAAAGCAAGAAAGTTGGATGTTTTGGTGGCGCAGGGCCCTGCCGCTGGGGTAGTTTCGATAAAACCGACACAGATCCTGAGGTCTTATCCATGATCATCTATCTGCATGGCTTCGATGCCACCAGCCCAGGCAATCACGAGAAAGTGCTGCAGTTGCAGTTTATCGATGATGATGTACGTTTCGTGCACTACAGCACGGTTCACCCCCGTCATGACATGAGCCACCTGCTCAAGGAAGTGAAGAAGCAGCTCGACATGAGTACCGATCCCAAGCCCCTCATCTGCGGGGTGGGACTGGGTGGCTACTGGAGCGAGCGCATCGGCTTTCTGTGCGGCATCAAGCAGGTGATCTTCAACCCCAACCTGCACCCCGAGATCAACATGCAAGGCAAGATCGACCGGCCGGAAGAGTACGAAGATATCGGCACCAAATGTGTGTCTGAGTTTCGTAGTAAAAATTCAGGAAATTGCCTCTGCATCCTTTCCGTTCAGGATGAAGTGCGCGATAATGGCGAAACTGAGCGTGAATTGAAGAATTATTACAACATCGTGTGGGATGAACGAGAGACGCACAAGTTCAAAAACATCTCTCATCACCTGCAGCAGATGAAGGCTTTCAAAGAGGCCTGATTGATCGTCACGTCATGGATTCAACTATCAAGGGAGCCGATGGCTCCCTTCGCTTTAATGGAACCGAGGTAATTAACCATGACCAATATTGTTGTCGTCGGCGGTGGTGCCGGCGGTCTGGAGCTGGCTACCAGCCTGGGCCGCAAGCTGGGCAAGAAGAACAAGGCCAAGATCACCCTGGTTGATCGCAACCGCACCCACCTGTGGAAACCCCTGTTGCACGAAGTGGCCACCGGCTCCATGGACGCGGGCATCGACGCCCTGAGCTACCAGTCCCACGCCAAGAACCACGGTTTCGACTTCCAGCTCGGGACCCTCACCGACATCAAGCGCGACGAGAAACGCATCGTGCTGGCGAAGATCGTCGACGAGAACGGCGACATCGTGGTCAACGAGCGTGAGCTGCCTTACGACTACCTGGTGATGGCCATCGGTTCCGTCTCCAACGACTTCAACACCAAGGGCATCAAGGATCACTGCATCTTCCTGGACAGCCCCTCCCAGGCGCACCGCTTCCACAACAGCATGATGAACCGCTTCCTGCAGTTCGCCACCGAATACCAGCCGGGCGACAAGGTGAAGATTGCCATCGTCGGCGGCGGCGCCACCGGCGTCGAGCTCTCTGCCGAGCTCTACAACGCGGTGGAGCAGCTCTACGCCTACGGCTTCAAGAACCTGACCACCGACAGCCTCAAGGTGACCCTGGTGGAAGCGGGCCCCCGCATCCTGCCGGCTCTGCCGGAGCGCATCAGTGGCGCCGCCCATCAGGAGCTGGTCAAGCTCGGCGTGGACGTGCGCACCGCCACCATGATCACCGAAGCGACCGCAGATGGGCTGCACACCAAGGATGGCGAGCTGATTGAAGCGGATCTGATGGTGTGGGCGGCCGGTATCAAGGCGCCGGACTTCATGAAGGATATTGCCGGTCTTGAGACCAACCGCATCAACCAGCTGGTGGTGAAAGAGACTCTGCAGACCACCCGCGACGAGAACATCTTCGTCATCGGTGACTGCGCCGCCTGCCCGCAGCCGGATGGCAAGTTCGTGCCGCCGCGCGCCCAGTCCGCCCACCAGATGGCGACCCAGGCGTTCAAGAACATCCTGGCCAAGATGAACGGTGGCGAGCTCAAGCCCTACCTCTACCACGATCACGGTTCGCTGGTGTCCCTGAGTCGCTTCTCCACCGTGGGCAGCCTGATGGGCAACCTGATGCGCGGTTCCATGATGGTAGAGGGTTACATCGCCCGTCTGGTCTACATCTCGCTCTACCGGATGCACCAGATCGCCTTGCACGGCTACATCAAGACCGGCCTCATCATGCTGGTGGGCCGCATCAACCGGGTGCTGCGCCCGACCCTGAAGCTGCACTAAGCAGCCTGGGGCAAACGTGGCGGGGCGACAATGGTCCCGCGCACCATGAAAAAGGAGAGGCCTTGGCCTCTCCTTTTTTGTTGCGGTCGTATCAGGAGGCGTCCACCTGCAGGGTGCGCACCTCGGTGAGGGCGGCGGTGAAGAAGAGCCGCGCCAGTTCCGGATCCCCTTGCCCGGCATCGCGGGCGACGTTGGCAATGTCGCCGCCGAGCAGGGTGATGGTGTTGCCCACCTTGCTCACCCGATCGATGAGGGAGCCAAATTGCTGGGAAAACGCCGTCGTCTGGCCGAGGAAGCCCTGCTGGCGCTGGATCTGCCCCTCGATCTGGTTCACCTGTCCTTCCAGGCTGCTCACCTTGTTCTGGGTCTGCGTCAGGGTGACGGCCAGAGCGATGAGGCCAGGCAGCCCCAGCAGTCCCAGCCCCAGCAGGTAGAGCTTCTTCTTGTTGAGGGAGTCCAGCTCCTGACGAGCGCCGGCCAGGTTGGACTGCAGCCCGGCGATGGTTGCCTGCAGCTCCACGCCGATCCGCTGCAACGCTATGTTGTCCTGCGTGATGCGATCGTTGGCCGCCTGGCTGGCAGTCAGGGTCTGGGCGGTCAGGGTCTGGATGGGGGTTATCTCCTGCTGGGCCTGATCGACAAACGCCTTGAGGGCGTCGGGGTTGAAGGGGCCGGTATTGGCCAGCTGCTGGGTCAGTTGCGTCTCCAGGCGGCCAGCAAACGCCAGCACCTGCTGCTGCATGGTTTGCACCTGGGGCAGCAGGGCCGCGACCACCTCACCGACGTTCTGCTGGATGTTGACGGCGTTTTGCGGCAGACCGGTGAAGGACTGAATGGTCGCTTCGGCCTGCTGCATGTTGGCAATGGATTGGGAAAGAATGCCGTTGCTCATGGGGTCTCCTTATAAAAGAGGGCGGCCAGGCCGCCCTCCCGTGGGTTAGGCAGCCAGGCGCGCCACGAAGTTGGCGATGGTGTCGGTTTGCGGCACTTGCAGCGGGCTCACGCCGGCCATCTGGGCCTTGATGGTGGTCACGTCGGTGAGCACCGTCTTGACCGTGGTGTCGGCGGCGGTCAGCCAGAGCTGGCGGATGTCGTCGCCGCTGGTGATCCCCTTGTCCAGATCGGTGATCAGGCTGCCCAGATCGGAGGTGAGGGCGTCCCAGGCGTTGCTCATCTGGGTGGCCGCGGTGACGGCGTTTTGCGCCTGCACCTGCAACCCCTTGTAGCCGTTGCCGATCTGGGTGGCGATCAGCACCTCGCTGTTGAGGTTGCTGCGTTTCTGGTACAGATCCTGGCGGGTACCGAGGGAGTTGTGCAGCACGATGGCACCAGCCGTGATGCCGCCGGCCCCGGCCACCATCATGGCGACCCCGCCGATGACCACCGGGGTCGAGGTGCCTGCGGTGACGAAGTCCGCCACGGCGCCGATGGCGGTGACGAAGGCGCCGCCAATCACCAGCAGCCCCCCGGCGACGATGCCGGCGATGGCGCCGTCGATGGCCGCATTCACCTTGTCGATGTCACCGTTGAGCTGGGCGAGCACCCCGTTATCCCCCTGCACCTTGCTGTTGAGGTTCACCACTATGCCCTGGAAGTTGCTGGAGTCGGTGATGAGGTTGTTGTTGAGATTGACGATCACCAGCCGGGTGTCGGCGGAGAGCCGTTGATACTCGGTGGCCTGCTCCTTGATGACGCTCAGTTGCCTGAGCCACTGCGTCTTGGTGGAACCGGGCGGCAGTACGGCCGGAATGGCGTTTTGCAGGGCAAAGTAGTTGGAGATGTTGCTGATGTTGGTGATGATCTGCGGCTGGACGGTATTGAGATAGAGGTCGGCGTGCCCCTTCGCCAGATCGAGCCCCTGGTTGATCTGGGTCTGGTTGTCCTTGAGGTTCGGGAACTGGCTGAAGTCCACCGGCACCTGCTGCTTGACGCTGTTGCAGTAGGTCTGGATCTGCAGGGCCTGGGAAGCCTGGTTGGCCATACCCTGGTCCATGGTGATGGTTGTTGCGTTGGTCATTTGGCGTGTCCTTGCGTGGTGGGATTAAGCGTCGGGCAGGATGCCGTTGCCGGCGTAGGCTGCCTTGATGTCGTCAACCTGGCCTGCGAGCAGCAGCCAGGACTGGGTGTTGAGCGCCACGGTGCGCCGCAGCTGGCGTACGTCGTCGGGGCTGTTGAGGTCGGCTACCACGGGCACAGCCCCTTGGTAGGCATCGGCCACCTTTTGCCAGCCAGCCGGCAGCTGGGTGACGGCATCGGCAACCCGGCTGTAGGTGTCGACAAACAGCTGGTTTTGCGCCTGCACCGACTTGGCCACGGTCAGCAGGGTGTTGGTGGCGGCCAGCGCCTGGTAGGCCTCGGCCAGTTTGTCGGTGTTGGTCTTGAGCTCGCGGGCCGCCAGGCTGGAGCCGGCAATGCCCGATGAGATCGCCTTGAGACCGGAGACCATGTACTGGGTCTGCTGGTCTGTCTGTTTGGCTATCTCCTGCGAAGTGGCGGGTTTGGCCTCCTTGTCGGCCGGTTTCTGTTCCAGCGTCAGCGAGGTGACGATGGCCCGCCCCAGCTGGTTGACCCCCTCACCGGCCTTGCCACCCTCATCGACGATGGCCTGGATATTGGCGGCGATCGCCTGGTTGAGGGCGTCAATGATCTCGGTTTGGCGCTTGGCATCGGCCATCAGATCCTGCTCGAGCTGGGTGATGACGCCATTGAACTGCTCCATCAGGGGGCGCAGGGATCCCCAGGCCACCTGCACGCGGGTATTGAGTGTCTGGGCATTGAGCCGATAGCTCAGGGCCTGATCGGCGAGGGACGTCAGCTGCTCGGCCAGCCGGGCGCGCCCCGCGAGCACGGCGGCGTCTTCTTCCTGGCCAAGCAGGCGGTTGAACGCGGCGACCAGGGCGTAGAAGTTGGAGCCGTTGCTCAGCAGGTGGATGAGGCCGGACAGGTTGGTCTGCTGGTAGTAGCGTGCCTGACTCATCATCTGGGCCTGGTAGGCCTCGATTTTGACCGCGAGGGTGGAGTCGATCTCGCTGTTGGCCAATGACTGCTGCATCAACAACAAGTTCGCATAGGTCTGGTTGAGCAGGGCGGGCGAGGTCGCCGACAGGTAGTCTGCCAGCAGACCCTGATCCCCCAGATCCAGGGTGGAGATCGTGGTCATGACATGGTCTCCATGGCGGTGTCGGCGAGCGGGCTGGCGGGGTAACATACCCCCGGTGCGAGGGTGGGGTGAGGTAGTCGGGTATCCTGCTGCTTCATGCTGCTCTCCTCGTGAGAAGTGGGTCTGTCTCCGGTCCATGGCCGGGACAGACTCACCCTAGGGAAAGGCAAAATGGGTCACAACTGACACTTTTGTCACTTGATGTTTGAGCCGGATCGGCTAATGAAAGGGGCTGTCGGAGCAGGCCATGTGGCGGCTCGATGTCGCCTTTCGTCGTTGAATGTGGACAGGTGCCACGTCGTCGACGCGCACGGGATCCGTGCTGGCAGGCCCGCGCCGCCATGCTCCGCCAGGGGCAAACCGGGTCTCCCTGCTTGCCTGCGTCCCCTTCGCTGCTTTAGGCTGTCCCCCAGTTCAATCCACAAGGAAACCCAGATGATCCTCTCAACTACCCCCACCCTGGAAGGCAAGACCATTCGCGAGTACCGCGGCATCGTGGTGGGCGAAGCCATTCTCGGCGCCAACGTGTTCAAGGATCTGTTTGCCGGGATCCGCGACATCATCGGCGGCCGCGCCGGCGCCTATGAGAAAGAGCTGGCCCGGGCCCGGGAAATCGCCTTCGACGAGCTCAGGGAGCGCGCCGCGGCGCTGGGCGCCAATGCGGTGGTCGGCATCGACATCGACTACGAGGTGGTGGGGCAAAGCGGCAGCATGCTGATGGTCAGCATCAGCGGGACCGCCGTGTTGGTCTGACGCCTTGATGCAATAAAAAACCGGCAACCTGTTGCCGGTTTTTTATTGCGCTCTTCCCAGCGGATGGGGGATGCCTGTGCCCTGACATGCACCTGTCCACCTGCCTGTATTGTGTTGTTCGCGTCCATCATACTCATGGCAAGAGAGTCAGCTCGAGGGTGCAATCATGCTCCATATTCTGCGCTGGGTATTGTTGTGGTGCTGGCTGGGGAGCGCCATGGGGGCCACCATTCAGGCGGTGACGGAGGAGCTCCCCCCATACAACTATCGGGACAAGGACGGCCAGGTGACGGGGCTGTCGGTGGATCTGCTCAAGCGAATGCTGGAGGTCAGCGGCATCGGGCTCGACCGCAAGGGCATCCAGCTCCTGCCCTGGGCGCGGGCCTATCAGATGGCGCAGTATGACCCCAATACCGTCATCTTCAGCATGATAAGGCTGCCCGAGCGCGAGGCGCTCTTTCATTGGGTTGGCCCTATCGGGCCTCGCGTCACCTGGGTGTATCGCCTGGCAAAACGCGACGATGTGGTGGGCCATCAGCTGGCTGACCTGGCCCCCTGGCGGATCGCGGTGGTACGCGACTCGGCGCTGGCCATCGAGCTGGCGGAGAAAGGGCTCAATCTGGTGCTGGTGCACGACGAAGACGACAAGTTTCGCATGCTGCTGCGCGGCAGGGCCGACGTCGCGCCAGCCATGCAGATGGGGGCCGCCTACCACATAGAGACCTTGGGCCATCACTACTCGGAGTTTGTCCCCATGTTTGAGTTTCAGGAGACCAAGTCGTTCTATTTTGCCTTCAGCCGCAACACGGATGCCGTCATTATCGAAGGCCTGCGGGCGGCGCTGGAGCAGATGCACCGCGATGGCTCCTTTGACGAGATAAGCCAGGCATGGGGGCGTCGCTTCTGGGTTCAGCCGGCGGGCAAGTGAGCCGCGCTATCTCCCATGCGGGTCTCGACTTCGTGATCACCAGCCGGGTGGCGTCGGTTATTACCTGAACAGCCATCTTTTCTTGGTGCCTTGATGGCCATCTAATGGCTATTATGAGTCCTTTCTTGTGGCTGCCATGCCCTGGATGGCCAGATCTGGAACAGGACCCTTTGCGATGACGATACTCAAGCCGCCGGGGCTCAAGCCTGGCGATACCATCGGCTTTTTCTCCCCCTCCAGTGCGGCCACCGCCTGGGCGCCAAACCGCTTTGCCCGTGCCGGGGCGTTTCTGGAAGGGCAGGGCTTCAGACTCAAGGCGGGCAGCCTCACCGGCCAGCGCGATCACTGGCGCTCCGGCTCCATCGCCGCCCGGGCTGCCGAGCTCAATGCCCTCATTCGCGATCCAGAGGTGCGCTGCATCATGTCGGTGATTGGCGGCAGCAACTCCAACTCCCTGCTGCCCTATCTCGATTTTGATGCGCTCATGCGCGACCCCAAAATCATCATTGGCTACTCCGATGTGACGGCCCTGCTGCTCGGCATTCATGCCCGCACCGGCCTGGTCACCTTCTACGGACCGGCGCTGGTGGCCTCTTTTGGCGAGCTCTCGCCGCTGGTGGACGAGACCCTGGCGGGTTTTCGCCAGATCTGCCAGGCCAGTGGCGCCGCCGTGCCTCACACAGTGCCGACCCCGGCGCAATGGACCGAGGAGCGGCTTGACTGGGAGCAGCAGAGCCGGGCCAAGCAGTGCCGGCCAAACCGGCTGATCTCGGTGGGCACAGGTCGGGTGCGGGGCCGGCTCATTGGCGGCAACCTCAACACCCTGGCGGGGATCTGGGGCTCCCCCTATATGCCGGCCATCGAGCGAGGGGACATTCTGCTGCTGGAAGACAGCCTCAAGTCGGCTGAGACGGTGGAGCGCTCGTTTGCCCACCTCAAGCTGTGCGGGGTGTTTGATCGCATCGGTGCCCTGGTGCTCGGCAAACACGAGCTGTTCGACAGTCAGGGCAGCGGCCGGCGGCCGCTCGACATCCTGCTGGAGGTGGTGGGGGAGCCGACCTTCCCCATTCTGGCGGAGTATGACTGCGCCCACACCCACCCCATGCTGACCCTGCCCCTTGGCATCGAGGCCGAACTGGATCTCGATGCCCAGAGTCTCACCCTGTGCGAGCCCTGGCTCGGCGAGTGATCCCTCTCCGGCTTCCATAGTCGCATCGGCACATAGACAAAGAGGTCGCCCGGGCGACCTCTTTGTCATCTATCCCGTCGCTACGGGGCTCAAGGCAGGGCGTCGGGCCGGAAGCTGGCGCGGATCTGCGGCACCAGGGGTGAGACGTCGAATCCCTTCTCCTCTCCCAGCACGGGATGAAGCAGGGCCTGATCCGGGAGAGGGGTCATGTCACCCGCCAGCAGCTGACGGGTGGCCTGGCCCATCTGATAGAGCTGGCGCACCGGGTCGAACTGGGTCGCCAGATTGAGGGCGTCATCGGCGCGGGCAAAGGCCATCATGGGGATCTGGTAGCTGGCATCGCGGGGTGGCTTGGCACCGTGGATGCCCTTGCCGGCCGACATCAGGAATGGTTGGTGATCGCCAAAAGCCACCACCAGGTAGCGTTTGCCTGAGCGATCCAGGCTGGTCAGCAGGTGCTCCAGCGACGCCATGGCATCCACCACGCCGGTGTAGTAGGTGTTGAGCAGCTGGCGGTCGGCCTCGCTCTGATCCGGGCAGGCCTTGTCGAGCTGCTGGGCCTGGTAGCGATCCCCGTCGAAGGGGCCGTGCCCCTGCATGGTGACCGCGTAGGCGAACAGCGGCTGCTCATCCTGTTCGCTGCGCTTGAGCAGGTGGTCGATCAACGCATCATCCGAGATGTAGAGCCCCTTGTGCTCGAGCGTGGTGAAACGGTTGTCGAACCAGTGCTCCTCATAGCCAAGGGCCGGGATCGCCTTGGCGCGGCCCCAGAACTTTTCCACATAGGGGTGGGCAAACAGGGTCCGGTAGCCACTTTGTTTGGCACTCTGCGCCAGACCCGGCACCTGCTCCGAGAGGTAGTAGTAGGGCACCACCCCCTGCTTGAGCAGGCCCACCGGCAGGCCGGTGTTCATCTCGAACTCCGCCAGCACCGTCATGCCGCCGGTGGTGGGGGAGTGGATGGTCTTGTGCCACTGCTGCACGCTGGCCGGCAGGCTCAGGGTGGGCGGGGGCGCGCAGATCTTGCCCTGCCAGCCGAGCCAGAGGGATTCATATTGCAGCACGATCACCAGATCGAAGCGGGGCGGCTGGTTCAGGCTGACGTGGCTGAGCTGGGGGGTGAACTCGTTGATCTGCAAGGGATAACGAAACACGCTGCCGCTTTGCAGCATCTCGTCCACCAGGTTGAACAGATAGAGGCCGGGCCCCGAGCGGATGATATCCCTGTGGTAGTTGACCGCCCTGTCCACGTAGCGAATGTTGGGCCCCAGCAGCTTGTTGCCGGTCTGGGTGGCAAACACGCACAGCGCAAAGAAGGCGGCGGTGGCGGCGGCGGTACGCAGCACCCAGCGCGACAGGGCGAAGCGCCAGCACAAGAAAAGGGCGAGTGCACCGCCCAGCAGCGGCAGCACAGGGTGCTGCTCCAGCAGGATGCGCAGCAGCGCCACCAGGTTGCCGAGATCGTCCCCCCCGAGCGGTACCCCGTAGATGGCGATCTTCATGAAATTCGCCAACAGACCGATGCCGGAGAGGGCGGTAAACACCAGCCCCATATAGAGGTTGAACCCCGCCAGCGCGCAGAGGCTCCAGCCCAGCACCATGCTGCCCCAGGCGAGGTAGTAGTGCTCGGGGCGAAAGCCTGACCAGAGCAGAAATTCCCCCAGCTTGAACACCACGAAGCCATGCAGCAGCACGAAGGTGAGGTTGCCGAGCAGCAGGCTGCCGGCGATGCGCCAGCGCAGATTGCGCCTGAGGGTGGGCAGCACCACCTTCAGCACGGCGGCGCTCAGGGCCAGCACCAGCAGCAGACTGGTACAGAGATAGGTGAGGTTGAAACCTCGCTCTGGCAGGGTCTGCAGGATCTGGCTGAACTCGCCGCTCTCGGGCCTCTCTTTGAGCAGCAGGCCGATCCGCAGCTGATAGCGGCTGGCCAGGGCGTCGTCGGGGGCGCGCAGGGTGCTGTTGAGATCCAGGGTGCAGCGCCCCTTGCGGCACTGCTGGCGTTTGTCCACCGGCTGGCTCAGCTGATCGATGCGCTCACCCCTGTCGTTGAGCAGCTCCACCCTGACCTTGTCCCCCTCCTGCAGCGGCCCCCGCAGCTGCCACTGGCTGCGAACCACCAGATAGAGACCGCGGCTGTCGCTCTTGTAGAGCAGGGCATGGCGGGTGAGGGTGGCGATGGGGTTGTCCGCTGGCCCCAGCACCAGCGGCTGGGCCCGGCCGAGCCAGCTGGCGGGATTGATCTGCGGCAGCAACAGGGTGAGCAACAGCAGCGCGGCCAGCATGCCCAGCAGTAGGGCGGGGAGACCGGAGACCCTGGCTGGCAAGCGCGCTGAAGTGGGGGCTTTCATATGGGCTCATCCTTTGAGCGAGTGACGGTGATGCATGGCTGCTGCATTTAATTTGACCCGATGGTGATGGGCTTGTTCCTTGTTGTCAATTTAATGACCAAACAATGAAGGTTGCGTGACAGTGGATCCATGCAAACTGTGATCCCGGTCCGGGGGGCACACTCATTCTGTGATGAAAGCGTCATCATGACGCTTTGCCGCTGGTCTGCTCCAGCCTTGCTGCTTAGTCTCTCAATATGGATGGAGGTACATGTATGAATCCCAAAGTAGCGGCACGTCAGGCAAGGTTGCTCCGCATGCTGGAGAGCAAGGAGGAGATCCGGATCGGGCGCGAGCAGGACTGTCCCCTTTCGGTGGCCCAGCTGGTGCGTCTCAAGGAGGATCATCCGGCCGTGCTCAAGGTCTACCGTCACGGCCTCACCGCCGAGGTGTTCCACCTCAAGGTGGAGGGACATCACTGGTGCCTGAAGCGGCGCCGGCACGACTCCCTGGTGGCCAACGTGGACGGCAGAACCGCTTTTCTGACCGAGCTGGAGCGCCGCCGGGAGATAGAGGCCCTGCGGGAGTTGCACCCCACCATCCTGGCCAACGTGGTCTGCACCAGCTTTGGCTCGGCCCGGGCCGGGGTGCTGGTCTCCCCCTGGCTGCGGGGCGTGCCGGTGCATGATCTCAACGAGCGCAACCTGGCGCAGATGCTGGCGGTGCAGGCGGAGCTGGCCCACTGGGGCTGGTTCGACTGGGATCCGAGCCCCGGCAACCTGCTGGATGACGGTCAGCAGATCAGCGTGTTCGACTTTGGCTACATGTGGCCCTTCGATCCTCGCCATGAATTCAACTCCAACGGCCTCACCGATCCCGGTTTTCACGTACCGGAGCGGCTGGAGACCCGCACCCTCTCTGGCCTCTGGCTAGACGAGCCGGATCCGCTGCCGCAGTTTCGCTACTGGCGCGGCCTGTGCGTCAATTGGGCGCAGCGGGAGCTGCAGCACCTGACTCGGGAGGGGGCGAGTGCGCCGGTGCTGGCCCGCTTGCAGGGGCTCTTGGGCGAGTGGAGATCGGCGCTCGCCAGCGAAGAGGCGCTCGCCGCCAACTGGTGGCGCGACATGTATCGCAGCCACCGGCTCGACATTGCCGACGATCTCAGCGGCAAGAGCTGTGGCCCGCTCACCCTGCGCCGGCTCGACTGGCTGGAGCAGGCTGTGACCGAACATTACGCCGAACTGGCGGACAACCTGGGCCCCGACGAGGCGGGGCTGGATCAGGGGGCGCTGCTGCGCCGGCTGGAAGGGCTGCGCGAGGAGATCCGGGCCAACCTGCTGCCGGCGCTGACTACGGCGGGCTAGGGGCGCTCAACTCTCTCATCCCAAAATCACCCTATTCATCCCAAAATCACCCTATATAGAAAGAGGGGCCCGGCGGCCCCTCTGTTGATCCTGGCGAGCTGTCTGCCCCTTAGTCGAGCAGCTCCTGATGGAGGCGGTTGACGATGTGGCCCGCCTCGTCCTCCTTGACCAAAAAGCAGAGGTTGTGGGCGCTGGCGCCGTAACAGATCATGCGGATGTTGTGCTCGCGAATGGCGTCAAAGACCTGACTGCCCACCCCGACCGCCTCGCTCATCCGGTTGCCGATAAGCGCCACCAGCGCCAGCCCTGTCTCCACCTGCACCTTGCACAGCTGGCCGAGCTCCGCCAGCACCTTGTCATTGAGGATGGGTTCGCCGTTGCTCTGGCTGCCGGTGTGATCCAGGGTCAGCGACACGCTCACCTCGGAGGTGGTGATGAGATCCACCGAGATGCGATGGCGGGCCAGGATGCCAAACACCTCGGCCAGGAAACCGTAGGCGTGGAACATGTTGAGGCTGTGCAGGGTCACCAGCACCTGGTTGCGGCGCAAGGCCACGGCGCGAAACAGCGGATTGGTGCGGGTGCTGGCGCGGATCCAGGTGCCGCCGGCGGCCGGATCCTTGGCAGAGCCGACAAACACCGGAATGTCGCGGCGCACCGCCGGCTGCAAGGTGGCCGGGTGCAGCACCTTGGCGCCGAAGGTGGCCATCTCGGCCGCCTCCACGAAGCTGATTTCGGGGATGGGGCGGGCGCGGGTAACCAGGCGCGGATCCGTGGTGTAGATGCCGGGCACGTCGGTCCAGATCTCGATGGAGCCGGCATCGAGCGCCTCGGCCAGGAGGGCCGCGCTGTAGTCGGAGCCGCCGCGGCCCAGGGTGGTGGTGCGGCCATCGCCGTCGGCACCGATAAAGCCCTGGGTGATGATGAGGCTGTCGCCAAGCTGGGGGCCCAGCGTCTGCTGGCAGAGGTCACGGGTGGCGGCCAGATCCACGCTGGCCTTGCCAAAGCGGCTGTCGGTGCGCAGCAACTGGCGCACATCCTGCCAGCGGGCTTTGACGCCGCGCTGGCGCAGCAGCTCGGTGAAGAGGCGGGTAGACATCAGCTCGCCGCAGGCGATGAGCCTGTCGGCCAGCTCGGCATCGGTACGCAGATGGGCCTGGCGCGCCATGGTGCGGATCTCGTCGAGCTGGTCGTGGATCTGGGCACTCACGTCGCCCGGGTGGCCAAGGTCGGCCAGAATGGCCTGCTGGATCTCGCTCAGTCTGGTCAGCTGCGCCTCCTGGCCCGCCTCGTCCAGATCGCCCTGGGCCAGTGCCACCAGCAGGTTGGTGACGCCGGCGCTGGCGCTCAGCACCACCACCCGGGTGGCCGGGTTGGCCAGCACCACGTCGGCACAGTTGTTCATGGCTGCCGCGTTGGCGACGCTGGTTCCGCCAAACTTGGCGACATTGATCGGGCTCATTGCTTACTCCTGTCTTAATATGAAAATCCGGTTCCATCGGGCAAAAAGAGAGGAGGAGGCTGAAAATGGCAGGAATGATCGAAGCTATCCCGGCCAGAAGCACTCCACCCGCAGAGCCCATCCCGTACCCGCCCCTGACGGGGCGCGGTGGGGGATGACCACTACCGATGACAACCCGGGGGATTCAGCCCCCGCAGCCGACACTGAGGTATCCAGTTGCCTCAGATGTCTCGGCGCTGCTCCCCCTGACCCAAGTTCACCGGACACTGGTGTCCTCCCTCGGGCTGCCTGGGCAGCGCTCCTCTTCTGGCTCCACCAGGGCGGTGGAGTGCATTTAGAAATACCTTGCGTTGGATTGCACTGTCAATCGAGTTTGTGAAAAAGTTCAAAAAGTCAGCCAACTCAACACAGAATCAATGAGTTACACAATGGTCTTGGACAAAACCTTGGAGCGACGCTGCCAGTTGTAGAGGCGCTGGCGCGCCACCGGCAGATCTTCCACCTCCAGCGGATCGAAGCCCCGTTCCCGGAACCAGTGGATGGAGCGGGTGGTGAGCACGAACAGGCGACGGATGCCGAGCCGTTTGGCCCGTTCGGCCACCTTGGCCACCAGCTGATCCCCCCGGTTGGAGTTGCGGTAGTCGGGGTGGATGGCGACGCAGGCCATCTCCGCCATCGCCTCTTCCATGAAGCAGTAGAGCGCCGCGCAGCCGATGATGAGGCCGTCGCGCTCTATGATGGTGAACTTGTCTATTTCCATCTCCAGCTGCTCACGGGAGCGGCGCACCAAGATCCCTTCCTCCTCCAGCGGGCGGATGAGATCCAGGATGCCGCCGATGTCCTCGATGGTGGCGGCGCGTGCCTGCTCGGCGCTTTCCCGCACTATCTGGGTGCCGAGGCCGTCACGGCTGAACAGCTCCTGCAGCATGGCGCCGTCATCCTGATAGCTCACCAGGTGGGAGCGAGGCACGCCGCCGCGGCAGGAGGCGATGGCCGCGCGCAGATAGCGGGCGGTGCCGGACATCTCTTCCCCCGCCTGCTCCAGCTCCACCAGCAGTTCCTCGGCCTGCTCGGGGAAGAGCTCGGAGATGGCCTCGCCGTGGCGGTCCATCACCCCCTGGGTGCTGCTGAAACAGATGAGTTTGTCCGCTTTCAAATCCACCGCCACCCGGCGGGCCACCTCTTCCGAGCTCAGGTTGAAGCTCTCGCCGGTGACCGAGCAGCCGATGGGGGAGATGAGCACCAGGCTCTTCTGATCGAGCTGGCGGGTGATCCCCTCCACGTCGATGCGGCGCACCCGGCCGCTGTGGCAAAAATCGATACCGTCATCCACCCCGAGCGGCTGGGCGGTGACGAAGTTGCCGCTCACCACGCTGATGCGGGCACCCTGCATCGGTGTGTTGGCGAGCCCCATGGAGAGCTGGGCCGTGATGTCGTACTGCAAGCCACCGCACACCTGCTTGATGATGGCGAAGCTCGCGTCATCGGTGACTCGGATCCGCTTGTGGTACTGGGCCTCGATGCCGGCGCGGGCCAGCGCCTCGTCGTTCTGCGGGCGGGAGCCGAAAACCAGCACCAGGCGAATGCCCAAGGTCTGCAGCAGGGCGATGTCGCTGACGATGTTGGCAAAATTGGGGTGGCAGAGGGCTTCCCCCCCCATCATCAGTACGAAGGTGGCACCTCTGTGCACATTGACGTAGGGGGTTGACTGCCGAAAGGCATAGACCAGGCTGGGTTCGCGTTCACGCACTTGAGGCTTCTTCCATAAAAAAACAGCAATGGGCTCAATATATGAAAATAAATGCACAAATCAAGATTAAATATTGATTTGGCGTGATTTTGTCATCGCGGTGGTCAGGCAGGTCGAACGGTGGCGATACCAGGCGGGGCAGGGGCGTCAGCGGTGTGGCGGTGCGCCTCAGGTTGATCCCGGCCCATAAACTGTTATCTTCGATATTCCTTTTCGTCAGCTGTGCGGTTGCACAGGTTTTTATACAAGGACAGGGTGCATGGAACAGATTATTTCGCCGGCAGACGCGCTGCCGGGACGCCGCGAGGCGATGGTGATTGGCCAGCAGCATGCGGTCAATGGTCACCCGACTCAGGGCCCCTGGCCTGAAGGGATGGCGGTGGCCTGGTTTGGCATGGGCTGCTTTTGGGGTGTGGAGCGCCTGTTCTGGCAGCAGCCAGGGGTCTACTCCACCGCTGCCGGCTATCAGGGTGGGGTGACCCAGAATCCCACCTACAAGGAGGTGTGCAGCGGATTGACTGGCCATGCCGAGACGGTGCAGGTAGTGTTCGATCCCAAGGTGATCGGCTACGGCGATCTGCTCAAGCTGTTCTGGGAGCAGCACGATCCGGCCCAGGGCATGCGCCAGGGCGGCGACATCGGCACCCAGTACCGCTCCGTCATCTTCTTCGGGGATGACACCCAGGAGGCGATTGCCCAGCAGAGTCTGGCCGCCTATCAGCAGGCGATGCTGGCCAGCGGCGACGGCCGCGCCATCACTACCCGCATTCTGCCACTCGCCCCCTTCTATTACGCCGAGGATTACCATCAGCAATATCTGGAGAAGAATCCGGAAGGGTATTGCGGCCTGGGTGGCATCGGCGTCTGCCTGCCGCCGAGCCTCAACCGTTAGAGCAAGATGACGGGTATCTGTGACCCGTCATTGTTTGTGAAAAGAAAAAGGCCGCTTTTGCGGTCTTTTTATCGGGCTTTGTCAGAAGCGTGAAAAAAATCATAAAAAAATGTGTTATGGACAGGAACTTATTTGAACCAGGCTTGCCCAACTTGGTAGCCACCATGGACGGCGGCCAAGACCAGACACATTTCTTGCCTCGAAATTCATAAAAGTCATTGAAAAACTTGATGAGTTGAAATGCTAGCAAGCAGGGCTGCCAATGAAGGCGGCCCTTTTCATTTCTACGGTGCGAAAAATGGTGGGGGAGTGGCGACGCCGGCGTTCGCCACGGCGCTCAGCTGATGGCGCCGTCAAACAGGTTCTTGATGAGATCGATGAACTCTTCGAGGAAGGCTTTCTGCTCCGGGGTCGGGGCGCGCAGCCAGACGGCGGAGAGCACCTCTTCCAGATCGGCCACCACCGCATCGGCTTCCTGCATGATCACGAAGCGCAACTTGGGATCGAGCTGCGGATTCTGCTCGCAGATGGCCATCAGGTTGCCGGCCACCCGGCTGCTCACCAGATCTTCGATGGTCTGTTCACCACTGCTCTGTTGCTGGGTTTCAAACAGTCCCAGACTCTCCACCAGATACTCAATCAGGGCGATATAGCCTTCGCTTTCTACAACCATGGCGGCCTCAATCCTCAACAATACGGAAAACTGTGCGTATTTTAGTGGCTGGACCTAGCTTGGCAAGCGACAGTGCAGGCGATAACGGATAAAACCGACGCCGCCGCGCTCCACGCTCTCCAATCCGGTCAGCTCAAAGCCATACCGTAAAAATAGCCCATAGCTGAAGGCGCTGGCCTCCGTCGTCAGCTGTTTGAGTCCGAGTCGTTGCGCCTCGGCGAGGGCCGCGGCCAGCAGCAGGCCGCCATAGCCCAGGCGCGGGTGATCGGCGCTCACATAGAGCAGGCTGAGGTGACCATCCTGGCTCAGGGTCACGAAACCGAGCGGCTCGCCGTTTTGCTCCAGCACCCAGCCGTGGTGCTCGCGCAGCTGGCCGACAAAGCCGGGATGACGGGCGCCGAGGGCCCACTGCTCCACCTGCTCCGGGCTGTAGTGCTGCGGGCCTATCCTTCGCACCGACTGCTCGAACAGGGTGCAAAGGGCGGGGATGTGCTGCTCGTTCAGCTGGACGAGCCTAGGCTCTGCCGCCATGGCGGGGCTCATCGCTGGGGTGCCTGCGGGCGCTTGGCCTTGGGCAGACCGGCCACCACCCGCTCATAGGAGTGATGCACCCAGCCCTGCCAGAGATCGTCGGCCAGGTCGTCGCTGAAGGTGACCGTGTTCCAGTGTTGCTTGTTCATGTGCCAGCCCGGTTTGACCTCGGGGTGGAGTTCGCGCAGCAGCAGGGCCAGCTCTGGTTCGCACTTGAGGTTCAGCCGCAGCGGTTCGGCCTGCCAGTCCAGCAGGGCAAACATCTTGCCGGCGATGCGATAGACCAGGATCTCAGGGCCGAAGGGGGTATCCTCCTGGGCGCCCGGCAGGGTCAGCAGAAAGGATCTCAAACGGGTCAACTCCATGGTCATGCTCCTGGCTGCTTGCGGTGCAAACGTATTAGTCGGGTGAAAAAATCTGCTAAGATGCGCGCCTACTATACCCCAATGCCGTTGATGAGGGAGTCGCAAGATGCTGTATCACAAGACCTTCGAGCTGGGTCCCGAGCGGGATTGGGTAGTCTTCGTGCACGGGGCGGGCGGCAGCTCCTCCATCTGGTTCAAGCAGCTGCGCGCCTATCGCGAGCACTTCAACGTGCTGCTGCTGGACTTGCGCGGTCATGGCCAGTCCCACAAGCTGCAGCAGGTGATCAAGGGCCACTACAGCTTTCGGGCGGTGACCGAGGATATCCTGCAACTGCTCGATCACCTCAACATTCGCCGCGCCCACTTTGTCGGCATCTCCCTTGGCACCATCCTCATTCGCCATCTGGCGGAGCTTTGCCCCGACCGTGTCAAGAGCATGGTGCTGGGCGGCGCCATCCTGCGCCTCGACATCCGCTCGCGGGTGCTGGTGCAGCTCGGTCGTCTCGGCCAGCACATCCTGCCCTACATGTGGCTCTACCGCTTGTTCGCCTTCATCATCATGCCGCGCCAGCACCATCAGGAGTCACGCAACCTGTTCGTGCGCGAGGCGCGCAAGCTCTGTCAGAAAGAGTTCAAGCGCTGGTTTCGCCTCGCCACCGAGGTAAACCCCCTGATGCGCTACTTCAAGGAGCGGGCCCTGCCCATTCCGACCCTCTATGTGATGGGGGAGGAGGATCACATGTTCCTGGCGCCGGTGCGCGAGCAGGTGGCGCGCGACCCCTACAGCCGGCTAGAGATCATCGACGGCTGCGGCCACGTCTGCAATGTGGAGCGGCCCGAGCACTTCAACCGCCAGTCGCTGGCCTTCCTCACCGCCCAGCCCGGCTGAGCCGGCGCCAACCGCCTGCTTGAGGCGGCCCTGGTGGCTTGAGCCAGCGCGCTGAAGGGGGGGAGTGGTAGGCAACGCTGCCACCCGGGTCAAAAAAGCCCCCCGTTTGGACCCGGGATGACCGCCATCCTCGCTAGCCGAAGTAGTGGGCGATATCGAGGTAGCGCTGGCGGATGTGCTCGATCAGCAGCCTGATCTTGCGCGGCGGCTGGCGGGTAAAGGGGTAGACGGCGTAGATCCCGAGCTTCTTGCCCACCTGATCCGGAAACAAATCCACCAGCTCGCCATTCATCAGATCGTGATAGACCAGGCAGCGCGGCACATAGACGATGCCGCGCCCACCCAGCGCCGCCTTGCGCAGGGCCCCCGCGTTGTCGGTGCAAAAACTGCCCGACACCGACAGCAGATAGTTGCCCTCTTCCCCCTTGAAGGCCCACTCCGAGGCCCCCGTGCTCTGATAGGCGTAGCGCAGGCAGTTGTGGGTGAGCAAGTCCGACGGCTCGCGCGGCGCCCCGAAGCGGCGCACGTAGGCGGGGGCGGCGCAGATCACCCACTGGGAGTCGAGGATGTGGCGGGCAATCAGGCTCGAATCATCCAGATAGCCGGTGCGAATGACCAAGTCGAACCCCTCTTCCACCAGGTTGACGAAGCGGTTGTCCAGCGACATCTCCACCGTGAGCCCCGGGTGTTGCTGGCAAAAATCGGCCACGGCGTCGGCCAGCAGCAGCTCCCCCGAGATGGTGGGCACCGACATCCGCACATGACCGCTCACCTTTTCACCAAATCCCGCCACCGCATCGAAGGCGTCCAGTGCGGCGGCCTTCACATTTTTGGCACCCTGATAGAGCTCCTTGCCCGCCTCGCTCAGGGTGAGCCGGCGGGTGGTGCGATAGAGCAGCTGCACCCCGAGCTCCTCTTCCAGGCGCCCGATACGCTTGCTAACCACTGAATTTGTCAGGGAATTTTGTTCGGCCACCTTGCTGAAGGAGCCGGCCTCCACCACCTGGGCGAATAGAATGAGGTCGTCGGTACTGGCCATATTTATCGATTTTTGGAACGAATGTTGTTCATTATTTCCATATATCGCGAAAAAAGAACAGGGTAAGGTCACGTCCGATTAACAAAACAACAACAAGGTGCGCCTCTGCACCGCTCGGACAAGGACGCAATGATGACAGACACCCTGTTGGCCCTGGTGGCCTTCTCGCCGATCGTGGTGGCCGCCGTGCTGCTGGTCGGCCTCAACTGGCCCGCCAAGCGCGCCATGCCCATCGCCTTTATCCTGACCGTATTCATCGCCCTGTGGGGCTGGCAGATGAGCCCGACCCGGGTACTCGCCTCCAGCCTGCAGGGGCTCATCATCACGGTGACCGTGCTCTGGATCGTGTTCGGCGCCATCCTGATGCTCAACACCCTGAAACACACAGGTGCCATCAGCGCCATTCGCGGCGGCTTTACCAACATCTCGCCGGACCGGCGCATCCAGGCCATCATCATCGCCTGGTGCTTCGGCGCCTTTATCGAAGGGGCCTCGGGCTTTGGCACCCCCGCCGCCATCGCCGCTCCCCTGCTGGTGGCCATCGGCTTTCCGGCGCTCGCCGCCGTGCTGCTCGGCATGATGATCCAGTCCACCCCGGTGTCGTTCGGCGCGGTGGGCACCCCTATCCTGGTGGGCATCAACAAGGGGCTGGATAACCAGGCCATCGGCCACACCCTGAGTGCCGGCGGCAGCAGCTGGGACATCTACCTGCAGCAGGTGACCACCAACGTGGCCCTCATTCACGCCACCGTCGGCACCCTGATGCCGGTGCTGATGGTGATGATGCTGACCCGCTTCTTCGGCCGCAACCGCAGCTGGACCGAGGGGCTCTCCATCCTGCCGTTCGCGATATTCGCCGGGCTCGCCTTCACCGTGCCCTATGCCCTGACCGGCATGCTGCTCGGCCCCGAGTTCCCGTCCCTTATCGGCGGTCTGGTGGGGCTGGCCCTGGTGGTAACGGCGGCGCGCCGCGGCTTCCTGGTGCCAAAAAACAGCTGGGACTTTGCCCCCGAGAGCGAGTGGCCCGCCGAGTGGCTGGGATCCCTCAAGCTCGATCTCAAAGAGGCCGCCGGCCGCCCCATGTCCCTGTTGCTGGCCTGGCTCCCCTATGTGGCGCTGGCCCTCTTGCTGGTGGCGAGCCGGGTGAGCCCGGAGTTCAAGGCAAGCCTGTTGTCGGTGAGCCTCGCCTTCACAGACCTCTTGGGGGAGAAGGGCGTGAGCGCGTCGATTGAGCCGCTCTACCTGCCGGGGGGCCTGCTGGTGTTCTGCGCCCTGTTCGCCACCCTCATTCAGGCCCGCGCCCTGGCCCCCCTCGGCCGCGCCGTGAGCGAGTCGAGCCGCACCCTGATCGGCGCCGGCTTCGTGCTCATCTTCACCGTGCCCATGGTGCGCATCTTCATCAACTCCGGCGTCAACGGGGCGGATCTCGCCAGCATGCCGGTGACTACCGCGAACTTTGCCGCCGGACTGGTGGGGGAGTTCTTCCCGGCCCTGAGCGCCACAATCGGCGCGCTGGGGGCCTTTATCGCCGGCTCCAACACGGTGTCGAACATGATGTTCAGCCAGTTCCAGTTCGAGGTGGCCCAGACCCTGGGGGTCTCCACCGCCGCCATGCTGGCCTTGCAGGCCGTGGGCGCCGCCGCCGGCAACATGATTGCCATTCACAACGTGGTGGCGGCCTCGGCCACCGTGGGCCTCTTGGGCCGCGAGGGGGCGACGCTGCGCAAGACCGCGTTGCCGACCCTCTACTACCTGCTGGCCACCGGCCTTATCGGGTTGGCGCTCATGTACAGCTTCCACGTCTCGGACGCACTGCTGCTGTTGAAGTAAAGGAGAGCAAGTGATGAAGGTAATGCGGGTCTATCCGGCCAAGCCGGCCGATGTCTATCTCTACGCCACCTG
Source organism: Aeromonas dhakensis (assembly GCF_000820305.1). Taxonomy (GTDB): domain Bacteria; phylum Pseudomonadota; class Gammaproteobacteria; order Enterobacterales; family Aeromonadaceae; genus Aeromonas; species Aeromonas dhakensis. The sequence continues at coordinate 147,095 of NZ_CDBH01000044.1, read as the reverse complement.
TCTGGTGGATCTGTTCGACCCGGTGGCGGGGCTCGATGCCATCGCCCTGCTCGAGCGGGAGGGGATAAGGGTGCACTTTGTCGAGAAACAGACCTGCTGCGGGCAGCCGGCCTACACCTCGGGCCATGAAGAGGAGGCGCGCCAGGTGGCGCAAAGCCAGATGGCGCTCTTCCCCGAGCCCTGGCCTGTGGTGGTGCTGTCTGGCTCCTGTGGCGGCATGATGCATCACCACTACCGCCGACTCTTCCCCGAGAGCTCCGAGGTGGCGGCGTTTTGCGAGCGGGTGTTCGAGCTCACCGAGTTTCTGGTCCGGATCTGCCGGGTGCGCTGGCAGGGGGTGGGGAGGGCGAGTATCGTCATGCACACCTCCTGCTCGGCCCGGCGCGAGATGCAGGTGCACACCACGGCCCGCAGCCTGCTGGGGCAGCTCGAGGGCGTCACCTTGCACGAGCAGGCCTACGAGAGCGAGTGCTGCGGCTTTGGCGGCACCTTCTCGGTGCGCCATCCCCACATCAGCCAGGCCATGGTGGAGGACAAGACCCGCCACCTGCTGGCCAGCGGCGCCGACACCCTGGTGAGCGCGGACTGGGGGTGTCTCTTGAACATCAAGGGATCCCTGGCCTATCAGGGCAAGACACTGCCCGCCATGCACCTGGCCAGCTTCCTGCTAGCCCACAGCGAGCCGGTGGCTCAGGGCTTGCAAGCGCAAAAACAGGGGGCTAATCATGAGTGATCACGCCAAGTATTCGCCACGCCGCTTCCATCCCCAGGCCGAGGCGGCCCTGGCCGACCCCGTGCTGCGCCAGAACTTTCGCGGCGCCATGGATTATCTGCGCGCCAAGCGCCGCGATGCCTTCGCCGACCCTGCCGAAGAAGCGGCGGTGCGCGATGCGGCGGAGCAGATTCGCCAGCGCTGCCTCTCGCGCCTGCCCGATCTTTTGGTGCAGCTCGAAACCAACTGCGAGCGCAACGGCATCCGGGTGCACTGGGCCCAGACGCCGGCCGAGGCCAATGCCATCATCCTTCGCATCGCCCAGCAACACGGGGTGAGCTCCATCGTCAAGGGCAAGTCCATGGTGAGCGAGGAGGTAGGCTTCAACCACGAGATGGCGCGTCACGGCATCCGCTGCCTTGAGAGCGACATGGGGGAGTTTATCGTCCAGCTCGACGGCGACACCCCGTCCCACATCATCATGCCCGCCATCCACAAGAACAAGCAGGAGGTGAGTGACACCTTTGCTGGCAATCTGGAAGGCTTCACCCCTACCACCGACGTGGACGAGCTGATCCAGACCGGACGGCGGGCCCTGCGCGAAGAGTTTCGCCGCGCCGGCATGGGGCTGTCGGGGGTCAACTTCGCGGTGGCCGAGACTGGCAGCCTCTGTCTGGTGGAAAACGAGGGCAACGGGCGCATGTGCACCACTGTGCCGAAAGTCCACGTGGCCATCACCGGCATCGAGAAGGTGGTGGAGTTTTTCAGTGACGTACCGCCTCTTTACAGCGCCCTGACCCGCTCGGCCACCGGCCAGGCCATCACCACCTACTTCAACGTCATCAGCGGCCCGCGCCGGGCAGGGGAGCTGGATGGCCCGGACGAGGTGCACCTGGTGCTGCTCGACAACGGCCGCAGCCAGGCCTATCGGGACGAGGAGCTGCGCAAGACCCTGCAGTGCATCCGCTGCGGTGCTTGCATGAACCACTGCCCGGTCTACACCCGCATCGGCGGCCATGCCTACGGCACCATCTACCCGGGCCCCATCGGCAAGATAGTCTCCCCCCACCTGCTGGGGATCGAGAGCACCCAGGATCTGGTGACCGCCTCGAGCCTGTGCGGCGCCTGCGGCGAGGTGTGCCCGGTGCGCATCCCCATTCCCGACCTGTTGCAGCGCCTGCGCCGGGAGGCCAAACACGACGCACTGCCCGGTCACGAACCGCTGGCGGGGCAGGGGGCGGCCAAGAGCCGGCTAGAGACCCTTGCCATGCAGGGCTTTGCCTTTGCCGCCACCCACCCGCGCCTCTATCACGCCGCGACCGGTGTGGCCGGTCGCCTGCGGGGCTTGATGCCCAAACACTTGGGCCCCTGGACCCAGTGCCGCGAAGCCCCCAAACCCGCCCCCCAGAGCCTGCACGCCCTGCTGCGCCAGAAGAAGAAGGAGTCCTGAGATGTCGAGCAAAGAGGCTATCTTGAACCGCCTGCGCGGCGCCGCCACCCCCATTGCCCACGCCCCCCATGGCTGGCAGCCCTGGCGCGGGGCCGACGACAACGCGCGGCGTGAGCGCTTTCTTGGCATGATCACCGCCAGCCACGCCGAGATCCTCACAGTCCAACAGGCACATCTTGCCCGGGATCTGGCCACTTGGCTGGATGGGGAAGGCGTGACGCATCTGGCCTGTGGCCAGGGCGGTCGCTGGCAGGCGGCGGTCGCGGCCGCCTGCGCCGGGCGCTCTGTGTTGACCCCGGCGGGGGAGTTCGCCAGCTGGAAAGACGAGCTGTTTGACGTTTGTCAGGCCGGCATCACCCACTGCGCTGGGGCCATCGCCGATACCGGGACACTGGTGTTGCTGCCGGATAGCGGCGAGCCGCGCACCTTGTCCTTGGTGCCCCCCTGCCATATCGCCCTGCTGGCGGCCTCCACCATCGCCGACAACCTGGCGGGGCTGGTGGACGCCGGGCGCTGGCAGCAGGCCATGCCCACCAATCTGCTGCTGGTCTCAGGCCCCTCCAAGACCGCCGACATCCAGCAGACCCTGGCCTACGGTGCCCACGGCCCGAGTCGCCTCTTGGTGGTGCTGGTGGAGGATTGCTGATGGGCTGGAATGAATTTGACGCCGCCGTGCTTGAGCGCATCCCGCCGGAGCGGCTGGTGAGCGACCCTGATCTTCGGCTGGCCCACGGCACGGACGCCAGTTTCTACCGGCTGGTGCCCGAGCGCATCGTGCGCCTCGATTCTTTGGATGAAGTGCGCTTCGTGCTAGCGGTATGCCGAGAATTGCACCTGCCGTGCACCTTTCGCGCCGCTGGCACCAGCCTCTCGGGTCAGGCCCTGAGCGATTCGGTGCTCATTACCCTGACCGACAGCTGGCGCGGCCACCGCATTCTGGACGAGGGGGCGCGCATCGCCCTGCAACCTGGGGTGATTGGCGCCGATGCCAACCGCTATCTGGCGCCTCTGGGGCGCAAGATTGGGCCGGATCCCGCCTCCATCAACGCCTGCAAGCTGGGCGGCATCGCCGCCAACAACGCGAGCGGCATGTGCTGCGGCACCGCCCACAACAGCTATCACACCCTGCATGCCATGACCTTGCTGCTGGCCGATGGCACAGTGCTGGAGAGCGGCGATCCCCACAGCCGCGCCGCCTTTGCGGCCAAACGCCCAGCGCTGCTGACGGGGCTCGCCGCCCTGCGCGCCGAGGTGCTGGCGAATGCCGAGCTTGCCGCCAAGATCCGCCACAAGTACCGGCTCAAGAACACCACCGGATACGCCATCAATGCCCTGCTCGATCATGAGGACCCCATCGATATCCTCACCCACCTGATGATTGGCTCGGAGGGGACTCTCGGCTTTATCGCCGAGGTGGTGCTCGATACCGTGCCGGAATACCCCTACAAGGCCTCGGCCCTGCTGGTGTTTCGGGACGCCGAGCAGGCCTGTCTGGCCACCTCATGCCTTAAAGCTGCACCGGTGGCGGCGGTGGAGCTGATGGATGGGCGCTCCCTTCGCTCGGTGGCGGGCAAGCCCGGCCTGCCGGACTTTATCAAGGCGCTGGACCTGGCTGCCTGCGCCTTGCTTGTCGAGGTGCATGGGGAATCGAAGGAAGAGCTGGTGACTCGCTGCGAGCAGGTGACGGCCATGGCGGCCGAGTTCGCCCAGGTCGCCTCTGTACCTTTTACCAGCGACAGCGCCGGGCTCTGGGCCATTCGCAAGGGGCTCTTCCCGGCGGTGGGGGCGGTGCGCACCACAGGCACCACAGTCATCATCGAGGATGTCGCCTTTCCCATCGAGCGTCTGGCGGAGGGGGTGGCGGGGCTGCAGCAACTGTTCGACGAGTTTGAGTATCACGAGGCCATCATCTTTGGCCATGCCCTGGAGGGGAACCTGCACTTCGTCTTTACCCAGGGGTTCGATGATCCGGCGCAGGTGGCCCGCTACGGCGCCTTTATGGATGCGGTGGCCGAGCTGGTCGCCGTGCGTTTTGGCGGGTCGCTCAAGGCCGAGCACGGCACCGGCCGCAACATGGCCCCCTATGTGGAGCTGGAATGGGGGCCGGAGGGGATGGCGCTGATGCGGCGCATCAAGGTGTTGCTCGACCCGGGTGGCCTGCTCAATCCCGGTGTCATCATCAACGACGACCCCAAGGCCCACCTGACCCATCTCAAGCCCATGCCGGCGAGCGATGCCATCGTCGATCCGTGCATCGAATGCGGCTTTTGCGAGGCGGTCTGCCCCTCGCGCACCCTGTCCCTCTCGCCGCGCCAGCGCATCGTGCTCTATCGCGAACTGGCCCGCCGCAATCGTGCCGATGAGCCCTCCAACCAGCTGGCCCGGCTGTTTGACTATCAGGGCATCGACACCTGCGCCGCCACCGGGCTCTGCGCCGATCGCTGCCCGGTGGGCATCAACACTGGCAGCCTTATCAAGAAGTTGCGCGCTGACAAGTACCGGCGCTTCGTGCCCATCGCCCGCTGGAGCGCCGATCATTTCGCCGGCGTCACCCGCACGGCGCGCAGTGCCCTCGGGCTCAAGGGCATTGCCGGCAAGCTATTGGGAGAGAAAGCGTTGGCAGGGCTGGTGAACGGGGTTCGCCATCTGAGCGGCCAGCGCACTCCCGCATGGCTGCCGACCCTGCCGGGGCCGAGCCGCTACCAGTGGCCGCAAGGGGAGGGGAGCCATGGCGGATCCAGCGAGGACATTGGAGGGGATCGCGCCGTGGTTTATCTGCCGTCCTGCGCCAGTCGGGTATTCGGCCAGCAGGAGGAGGCCCCGTCACTGCCGGACGTTGTGTACTCCCTGCTCAAGAAGGCGGGTTGCCGGGTCATAGTGCCGGCGAGAGTTGAGGGGCTCTGCTGCGGCATGCCCTATGACAGCAAGGGGATGAGTGAGGTAGCGGAAGCCAAGCGTACTGAGCTGGCCGAGGCCCTGTGGCAGGCAAGCGAGCAGGGGCGCTGGCCCGTGCTGCTCGATACCAGCCCCTGTGTGCAGCGACTGCTGTCGGGGGCGCTCGGCAAGGGCCTTCGGGTGTTTGAGCCCGCTACCTTTGTGCTGGAACACCTGCTGCCCCACCTTGAGCTGACCCCCATCGATGAGACCGTCATGCTCCATATCACCTGCAGCAGCCGGCGTATGGGGCTGGGGGAGACCATGCTGGCGGTGGCCCGCGCCTGTGCCCGCGAGGTGGTCATGCCAGAGCATATCCAGTGCTGCGGCTTTGCCGGCGACAAGGGGTTGATTACGCCTGAGCTCAACGCCGCGGCGCTTGCCAGCCTGCCCGCCCAGGTGCCCAGGGATTGTCGGCAGGGATTCAGCAACAGCCGCACCTGCGAAATGGGGCTCAGCCAGCACGCCGGCATTCCCTACCACAGCATCCTTTATCTGGTGGATCAGGCGGCGAGATAAATGCCTCCCCCCGGCAGAATATATTCGGCCGGGGGGTAAACATTATAATAGAATATAACGGATGGTTTATTGTATAAGGTTCTTTTTCGCTACAATCCAAGGCGCCCATTGTCCTTTTCGTTGAATAATATACTCATATTTTATGCTGGGGAAGTTATTGCTATCGTTCTCGGCGAACTCTGATGATATTAAAGTGAATTTGTTTGTGTCGACTTTTTTCAGGCTTTCTATAAATCTTGGATTCACTTCTCTAGCCACACCCTCTCCGAACGCTTCATTGTTTTGTACCAAGAAAGGTCTGTTTTTTGAGTAACGACTTACTTCACTAACAAAGTAAGAATATGTACCTGAACCACCAGGGCAGCCCATATCCCCCTCCCAGAGAATATAGTAAGTCGCAGCACCAGTATCGGGGTCTCTTTCTACAGTGTAAACATTTTTTAGAAATGGCTCTAAGGACTCTTGTTCTTCAAAATTAGTTGAGCAAGCAACAGTCTCTGAGTACTTTTTTAAAATGCCTAATACCGTTGCCTTTTCTATTAATTCGTTATCGGCATATGTGTAACTGGTGAATAAAGCTGCGAGTGTAAGTAATATTTTCTTCATATTTAACCCTTGCTTATATTATAAGTGTGAGGTTTAAGCTAGTCTGAGGAATATCAAGTCTCATATAACCTAATTTTCACAGGCATAAAATTAATTTTTATATTAACGGCCTGTTGATATTAATGCTATCTCTTATTATCGAACCTCCAGTAAGTGAGTGGTTAATGAGTGTGTAATATGTAGCATATAGAGTTGGGCTCCTTATTTTATTTCTTATGTTACAGCTAATTCAACACGGTCCTCATTAATGTCAACGCTATCTTTTGCAATGCTGTCGTAATATTTTTTTGTTAACTCAGATTGAAGGAAGTCATCATTTAGTAATTTCAGAAAAAGATCTTGTGACTTTTTTGTTTTTAAATTAATTTGAAGTCCATCTTTACTGTACTTGAACCTTCCTTTCAATGCTGGATGACTTTGGGTGAAATTAATTATCTGTGAGTTTGGTATTACATTTAAAACAGGAGAGTTATTAGCTGATTTAACTAGTTTTCTAGCAAATGATATATCATCTAATCGAGCGTTAAACACATTGCAATCCATTACGATATTAGTGTTTTTTATGTTTTCAACACCTTTTACTGCAATGTTTTTTACTGCATCATGAAAACCAAAGAATCTTTCCAGTGCTCTAATATCAAATATATAGTACTCGTTGTCATATTGAATAAACTCAAACTTAGAACTGATCTTTAGTATATCAGTGTCTAATTTTTTGAATCTATTATTTCCCTTTGGTTTCATTAGGCTGAAACCACAGTCAGGCTTCATTAGCGTTACAGGGTATTGATGTTTATATAGAGCAAGCTGTGAGTCTTGATTGCCAATAAGAATCAATATTCCTTCAAGAGTTGACAGGTCATCATCAGAGAGTTTAAAACTATCTATTTTATCATTGTTAATTATTTCTTTTAAATAAGTAAGGCTGATCGGTACGTCATCTAAGTCGTAATGGTAAATTGCATTCCTACGGTCATCCGCACTGGAGAGTGAAATGAGGGTTAAATCATCATTCAAGAGTAAGGTATCAGTAACTGATTTTATAAAAATCTTCTCCAGCTCGTCATGATCAGATTCATTTATGTCGACAGACTTAACTCTCATGCCATTTTTATCATCAAACAAGAAGAAAAATTCGGCTGAACACCCATTGGAACTTATGGTTGAGGAAACGCCACGTTTAAGATTTTCTATTGTCGTCATATAACCTTCCTTGCAAAGCAGACATTGTCATCGAGATTCATGATTCTTATCTGATCATTTTTAGTTAGTCTTTCTTTAGTAATTATTACAATGTTCTCCCTTACTTCATTTCGGGATGTCATAGTTATTTTATATAACCGGTAGCCAAGGACAGCTAAGGTTGGGTTTGCGTAGAACTTATCTGTTTTAATGTATATAATTCCAATTACAAATAGTAAAAATGCCAAAGCAAATGCATATCTAACACTGGATAAATTAAAACATATCAATGGGATTATATATGTTGTGAGAAATGTTAAATGCTCATAATTGAGATCTTCTATTTTATCTATTCTTGAAGGTATTTTCTTACTACCAGAAATCCTATAGTCAAATCTTAAGTACGAAAAAAAGCCAATCAATAAAAAGATCAATGAGATTAGTGGTATTATATTTTTTGAAAAAAATGAACTGAATCCAATAAAATAACAGTTTTCTCCGAAACATATAGGAATATCTACAGTAACAACAATCATGAGAAAAAATAGTAACCATAACGATAATATATATAGCTCAAATTTTTTCAATATTTCATCAAGCGCCATTGATAATTCCCATGTAATGTTATTAACAACTCCACTGGCTTTGTCTTTTTATTGTTATTCTCCGCTCTCGCCAGTCGAAAAACTGGATAGCTACCGCACAGGGTTAAGCTCCCCGAGTGCTCTTTTTAACCAAGTTGAATAGGGGCAAACCATAGACGCTCCTTGGCTACCTTTCGGGGCTGAGAGTGCCGAGTGAGTAGGGTATCAAACGCAAATTAAATTAAGTGAGGAAAAAGTTAGTTAGAGCTTGGATTTTGAATGATTTTTTGACGGGGATCAGACTCATGCAACAGGGTAGGGGGTGATGCGGTGGAGAGTTGTGCAATAAATCGGCAAGGCGGCTGTGGCCAATCGCCGGGGGATATCAGGCTGGATGATGCTTTGCTGGTCTCGTTGGCTGCGGTTCTCCGGCCAATTCACCCGCTCAGTAGCCGGTCATCTCCAGATAACCGACGCCGTTGGCGTCTCCCGAGACGGATACCGCCCCTTCCCAGTAGTCAAAGCGCCCCGTCATGGCCTGATTGGGCTGGCGCGCCTGGATGGTGAGCCTCATATCGGCGGCTGCCAGCTGCCACTCGATGGGGTAGGCTTGCCCCTTGGGGCCGCGCCAGGTCTTGCTGGGGGTGAGGCGGATCTGCGCAGGATCCAGCACCCGGCTGCTGCCGTCCCGCTCAATCAAGATGCCGTAGCGGTTTTCTGGCTCAGAGCGTCCTGATTTGGTGCGCAGGCGAAACAGCATCAGCTCGCGGCCATCGTCAAATTGCAGCGAAAACCAGTCCCAGCCCGATTGCCACTCGGCCAATACCGAGCTGCTCCACTCGTGATCAAACCAGCCCTCACCGCTGACGTTGCGGGTCTCCCCATCCAGGGTCAGGGTGCCGCTGATGGTCAGGCGCGGGTAGGAGTAGTAGAAGGAGGCGTTGCCCGGGCTCTTCTCGCTGTAGCCCTGTTTGCCCTGCAGCACCGCCGGCTTGGCGGCACTCACCTGCAAATCAAGATCCCCCGCCTTGCTTTGCACCTTGAGGGTGGCGGGAAAGAGCGCTTCCCCTTGAGAGGCCAGCACCCACTCTTTCAGCCAATACTGACCGCCGCTGGCACCGGCCAGCCCTGGTCCCTGGCGGCTGGTGCGCTCGTCCTGCTGGTGGCTGCCTTTGCTCACATCCGTGATGGCGAATTGGGCCAGCCAGAGCTGGGGAGTGAGCCAGGGGTTGTCCGACTTAATTGCTTGCTCGATACCCTGGCGAAACAGGGTCCACTGCATGCCGTAGTCGCGCCCCTGTTCGTCTTTCAGGTTGCCGGTGAGATACCACCACTCGGAGCGGTAGTCGGGGTGGGCAGCGTGATCCGCGGGCAGGCGGATGGAGTGACCCGGCAGGGCCTTTTTGAAGTGATCGCTACCGCCACCAAGGATGCTCCCCAGATCGTTGGCCTGCGCGTGGCCGCTTATGGCAACAAGCGGGATCAAGCGGGCTGCAAGCCACAGTGTCCGTAAAGAGGACAAGATTCCCCTCACCCTGGCCCTCTCCCGAAGGGAGAGGGGATGGTTCGCGGCAGCTCTGTGCGCTTCTCTGCGCTGAATCAGGGGCGGTGACAGAGATCTGGTCAATGGGAACGTCAAGCCATGGCTGAGCCAGTGCGCAAACCGATATTTCATACCACTCTCCTTGCGGCGTACCAGGAGGCGAGCGCCCCGCACACCGGCGCCAGCAGAAGCGCCGTGACGGCGTGCAGGGGGGCGGCCTCGAAGGCCAGCCGCCAGCCGAAGGCGCGGGGGTTGACCACTTCAATCAGCACCCAGGCAAGGCCATAGCCCACCGGCAGGGCCAACAGCGCGGTGAGCAGCCCGAGGCCCGCTCCCTGCCACACCAGCAACCGGCGGCAGTGGCGGGGGCTCAGGCCAAGGCTTTGCAGGGTCTGCAACTCGCCGCGCCGAGCCAGCCCCAGCACCATAAAGGCCGAGCCGATGCCGACGAAGGCGATTCCCAGAATGAGCAACTTCAATAGCTCGGTCACCACGAAGGTCTGGTCGAACACCTTCAGCGCCGCGGCATGGATGGCGGGGGCGGGCAACAGGTTCACCCCCTCGCCAAACTGCGCCCGCAGGCGGTCGGCGAGGCGATCCGGTTGGTTGCTAAAGAGGGCGAGGGATTGCACGGCCCCGCCCTCGAAGGCGTGCAGTATCTGCCCCTTGTCGCTGCCGTAATCCTGATAGACGCCGGTGACGGTGAAGATGCGTGGCCCCTGCTCGCCGCTCACCTCGAGGCGCTGGCCCACCTTGACCCCGAGGCGCACCGTCAGCGGTTCGCTCGCCAGCACCTCGTCGGGGGTGGCGGGCCAGCGTCCGGCCAGCAGCGGGTAGGCGGCTTTAAGCTCGGGGATAAAGTCCATCTGCGCCCACTCGATGGGCTGCCCCTGCCAGCGGGCCGGGTGCACCGAGCGGCGGGAGGCGGCGCGCACGTCCGGCGCGGCGAGGATGGTGTCGAGGGTCTGCTCGCTCAGGGCGCCCTTGCTGCCGACCACCCCCTTGGGTGCGGTGACGTAGAGATCGGCGGCCAGACGCTGGCCGAGCCAGATCTCCACGCTCGAGCGAAAGCTCGACACCATGACGCCGATGCCGATGGCCGCCGCGATGGCCAGTTGCAACGCCATCACCGCGATGGCGGTGCGATCCAGGTGATAGAGGGTTTCGGCCACCCCGAGCCGGGCGCTGAGGGGGCCGCGCTCGCGTCGGCGCAGCCGGCCCAGCACGGCGCGCAGCACATCGGGCAGCATGAGGGCCATGGCCAGCAGCCAGCCGCCGGCCACGAAGAGGGCGCCGCCCAGCCCGGTTTCCGACCGCCATAGACTCAGGGCGCAGAGCAGCAGGATGGCGCTGGCGAGCCCCCGACGTTGCCAGGGATGAGCCGGCGGGCGGCTGTTGCCTTCACGCAGCTCAAGGGGGGATTGGCGCAGCAGTTGCCACCAGCCGGGCAGGTTGGCGGCGAGCGTCCCCAAAATGCCGATCACCATCGCCTTGCCAAGGCTCGTCGGGGAGAGGCGCAGCAGGTCGATGGGGTTGGGGCCGTAGAGATCCGCCAGCGCCTGGGTGAGCTGCCCCATCAGGGCCAGGGCCAGGAAGCTCCCCAGCAGCAGCCCGAGCAGGGTGCCGATGCTGGCGAGGATCAGGATCTCCAGGGTCAGCCAGCGCAGCAGCCGGCGCGGCGGCATGCCGAGGATGATGAGCTGGGCCAGCTGGGGGCGGCGCACGCTCTGCACGAAGCGCTGGGCGTTGAACACCAAAAACAATCCCACCGCCATGGCGAGCAGGGAGAGCGCCGTGAGGTTCAGCGCCAGCGCATCGCCGAGCTGGCTGGCATCGAGCGCCGGGCTGATGGGCTCAAGCCAGAGGGGCTGATGGGGGGCATAGGATTGCAGGGCCGCCTGCAGGGCTCTTTGCAAGGTATTGGCCTCGCCCTCGCTGAGCTTGAAGACGATGCGATCGAGCCGCCCTTCCTTGCCCAGCAGCGGCTGGGCGAGGCCGATGTCGGTCACCAGCAGCCGCTCCATGGGCACGGCGCCGGGCTCGAAGGTGCCGGCCAGGGTGAGGGTCAGCGGGCGGGGCGGCGCCCCTTCAGCGCCACCCAGCACGAAGCGGCGGCTCTGGCCCGGTTGCCAGCCAAGGCGCTTGGCCTCGGGGGCGGCCAGCCAGATGCTGTCGGCGCGGGTGAGGGAGAAGGTGGGGTCCTTGTCCGGCGCGGCGCCAAACAGCCGGCGCAAGGGGCCTGGGTTGAACAGATCCATCCCCAGCAGCTGCAAACTGCGCCCCTGCTCATCTTGCAGCCAGCCGTGCAGCTGGGGCATGGCGTCGAGGTTCGGCTGGCTGCGCACCAGCGTCACATAGAGTTGCTCGTCCAGCCCGCCGTCCGGCGCCAGCCGGTAGTTCGCTTCCCCCGCTAGCTGGCTGCGGGCGGCGACGAAGTTGGTGCGGGCGCTGTGGTTCAAGAGCTCGATGGCCACCACCAGAGAGACCCCGAGGGTGAGCCCGACCAGGCTCATCAGCAGCAGCCAGGGGTGAGCGCGATAGAGGCGCAGCAGCGCCTTGAGCGGCAGCGGCAGCATCACAGCCCTCCGTGGCGGGCGTCAGTCATGGCGGCGCCCCTTGAGCTCGACCAGTTGCCCCCCTTCGAGGCGCAGCACCCGATCCGCCAGGGCGCTGTAGGCTGGGTTGTGGCTCACCAGCAAGAGGCCGGCGCCGGTGCCCCGCACCGCCGCCATCATCAGCGCCATCACCTGCTCGGCGTTGTGTTCATCGAGGCTGCCGGTGGGCTCGTCGGCGAGCAGCCACTTCGGCTGGTGAATGAGGGCGCGGGCCAGCGCCACCCGTTGGCGCTGGCCGCCGGAGAGCTGCTCCGGCCAGGCGTGGCGCTTGTGGGCCAGATCGAGGCGCTCCAGCAGGCCGTCAATGCGTGTCTCATCGCGGGCAAGCTGATTGATGGCAAGGGGCAGGGCGAGGTTCTCGGCCACGGTCAAGGTCGGCAGCAGGTTGAAGTCCTGATAGACGATGCCGAAATGGCGGCCACGCAGGCGGGCCCGCTCGTCCGCCGACTGGTTGTCGAGGCGGGTTTCCCCCAGCCAGATCTCCCCCTCATCCGGGGGGAGGAGGCCGGCGATGAGGTTGAGCAGGGTCGACTTGCCACAGCCGCTCTGCCCCAGCAGCAGGGTGATCTCGCCGGCCGCCAGGGTCAGATCAAGGTGGTGAAACAGCGGCAGCCGTTCGCTGCCGTTATCGAAGCTCTTGCCGAGATTGCGCAGATTCAGCATGGGATAACCGGTTGATGACCAATGGCTTTCATTACGTGCCCTCGGCTCGCCTCAGGATGAGTGCCACTATGCCAGTTAGTGATCAAGGCTGCAAAAGAGGTGAGGATCCTGGCTGGATCCCGCTCGCCTGTGGTGGTTAGAATAGGGGCCTCCATGGGTCACAGGATGCGCAAGGATGTTACACAAGCAAGTCAGTTTTATCGTCGACAGCAAGGGCGCCAAGCAGGCTGCCGTGGTCCCCATCGAGATTTACAACGAGCTGATGACCCTGCAAAAGGCGCTCTCCGACAACAAGCCGGGCGAGCGCGAGCTCTACCACTTCAACGGCAAGGGGGCCGAGGCCCACGGTTATCCGGTGGGCAAACGGCAGAACCCCGGCTTCATGGTGCTGGCGGGCTCCACCGCCAACGGCGAGGATGCGGCGTCCCTGCGCGAGGCAGTGATCGAACTGCGCCAGGAGCTGCTGGGCAAGGGGATCCTGGCCCCGCGCAGCGAAGGGGGCTTTGTCTTTACCGCCGATCAGCTGTTCAACAGCCCGAGCCTGGCCGCCAGCCTGGTGGCGGGCAACAACCGCAGCGGGCTGGATGCCTGGCAGAACAGTGCCGGCTACACCCTCAAACGCTCGGGGTTTGGCAAGAAATAACCCTGATGGCAGGGGCAAGGAGCGCCGCCTGATCTTGCGCCCCTAATCCAAGCGTTCGCCCAGCCGGGCCTGGCGCGAGCAGGGAGAGGGCAGGGGGGCGTCCCTGTCCACTGCCAGCCTCAAAACCAGACGGTTTCCAAGAGAGGGGCCCCATGTCTGGATCTGCACGTCTGTTTTCTTCGGCCATCCTCGGCCTCTTCTGCGCCCCCGTGCTCGCCGACGGCGGCCCTCTGTCCATGACGCACACCGGCGCCGGCCTCTTTGCTCTGGCCATCTTCGCCCTGGCCTATGTCCTGGTGATGGCGGAAGAGTACCTGAAGCTGCGCAAGTCCAAGCCCGTGCTGGTGGCAGCCGGCATCATCTGGATCGTCATCGGTATCGTCTATGCCGGGCAGGGGCAGAGCCCGCTGGCGGTGGCGGGATTTCGCCAAACGCTGCTGGAGTACGCCGAGCTGATGCTCTTCCTGCTGGTGGCCATGACCTATGTCAACGCCATGGAGGACCGGCTGCTGTTCGACGCCCTGCGCGCCCGCCTGGTTCGTACCAGGCTCAGCCTGCGATCCCTGTTCTGGCTGACGGGGATCCTCGCCTTCTTCATCTCCCCGGTGGTGGACAACCTCACCACGGCGCTCTTGATGTGCACCGTCGTGCTCCATGTGGCCAACGGGGAGCGCCGCTTCATCAACCTGGCCTGCATCAATATCGTGGTGGCGGCCAATGCGGGCGGCGCCTTCAGCCCCTTTGGCGACATCACCACCCTGATGGTGTGGCAGGCGGGCCAGGTGCCCTTCGAGCAGTTTCTGCTGCTGTTCGTGCCGGCCCTGCTGAACTTCCTGGTGCCGGCCACCCTGATGAGCCTGATGGTGCCGCGCCATGCCCCCACCATGAGCCACGAGCGGGTGGTGCTCAGACGCGGGGCCTTCACCATAGTGCTGCTCTTCCTGCTCACCATAGTGACCGCGGTCGCCTGCCATCACTTCCTGGCGCTGCCCCCCGTGCTCGGCATGATGATGGGGCTCGGCTATTTGCAGTTCTTCGGCTTCTACCTGCGCAAGACGCAGCCCGTCACCCTGGCCCGCGAGCGGGCGCTGTACGCGCGCACCGGCGACGAGGCCCGGCTGCTGCGCCTGGGCTCCATGGTGCCGTTCGATGTGTTCAACAAGATAGCCAAGGCGGAGTGGGACTCCCTGCTCTTCTTCTACGGGGTGGTGATGTGTGTCGGCGGGCTCGGCTTCATGGGTTATCTGGCGCTCGCCTCCCAGCTGCTCTACCAGGGGGATCCGACCCTGGCCAACGTGGCCATCGGCCTGCTCTCCGCCCTTATCGACAACATCCCTGTGATGTACGGGGTCCTCTCCATGGAGCCGCAGATGAGCGCGGGGCAGTGGCTGCTGGTGACCCTGACCACCGGCGTGGGGGGCAGTTTGCTCTCCATCGGTTCGGCGGCCGGGGTGGCCCTGATGGGGCAGGCGAGGGGCATGTATACCTTCGTTGGTCACCTCAAGTGGTTGCCCGCCATTCTGCTTGGCTATATGGTCGGCATAGGGGCGCACCTGTGGCTCAACAGCGCCCTGTTCTGAGCGTGATCATGGAGAGACAGACAAGATGGGACAACTGTTCGAGGCGCTCTCGCCGCGCCATGTGGCTTTCATCGAGGCACAGAAGATCTTCTTCGTCGGCACGGCGGCCGCAGAGGGGACGGTCAATCTCTCCCCCAAGGGCGGGGACTCGCTGAGGGTCATTGACCCCCACACCCTGGCCTGGCTCAACCTGACCGGCAGTGGCAACGAGTCGGCGGCCCATGTGCTGCAACACCCGCGCATGACGGTGATGTTCTGCGCCTTCGAGGGGGCGCCGTTGATCCTGCGGGCCTATGGCCGGGCAAGGGTGCTGCACCGGAGTGACCCTGAGTGGTCGTCGTTCCTGGCACGCTTCCCCCAAAGCGTCGCGGCCCGCCAGATCTTCCTGCTGGACATAGCGCGCGTCCAGGCCTCCTGCGGCATGTCGGTGCCGCTGTATGAGTACCAGGGGGACAGGGAGGATCTCGCCAACTGGTCTGAGCGGCAGGGCCGGGAGGGGATTGAAGCCTACTGGCGCAAGAAGAATCAGCTGAGCCTGGATGGGCTGGAGAGCGAGATCCTGGTGCGAAGCGGACTCTCATCGGGCCCTTGAGGTGCCACGCACACGCAAGCGAATACAAAAAAGCCCTGTCCATGGACAGGGCTTGGTCATTCTTGGGGTCCTCAGGCACGCTTGCCGGTCAGCAGCCAGTAGCAGAGCGCCGAGCCGAATCCGCAGCCGGCGATGGCGATGGCCATCGGCAGCGGCGATTCGGGGGGATTGAGGTTGACCAGCACCCCCACCAGGGCGCCGATGCCAAAGCGCAAGGTGCCCGCCAGCGCCGAGGCGGTGCCCGCGGACTGCGGGAAGTGGCCCATCAGGCCGGTCATGGCGTTGGCCCCCACCAGGCTGATGTGGCCGACAAACAGCACCACCGGAATGACGATGCCCCACAGGCCGCCGGTCTGGCTCCAGGCGTTGTAGATGAGCAGGGCGCCAGCCAGCGGCAGCACCAGCAGGCCGTACTGCAGCATGCGCTCGGCGCCCACCCCCTTCACCAGCCGGCTGTTGACGAAGGTGACCACCATCATCAGCAGGATGTTGAGGCCGAACAGCCAGCCATAGTGCTCGGTCGGCACCTTGAAGTACTCGATGTAGACATAGGGGGAGGCGCTGATAAAGGCGAACATGCCCGAGCTCGACAGGGCGCCGCACAGCACGTAACCCATGGCGCCACGATGGGAGAGCACGCCCCAGTAGTTGCGCAGCACCTGGCCGAGGTTGAGGGGCTGCTTGTGCTCAGGCTTCAGGGTCTCCTGGATTTTCCACTGCATCACCAGGCAGATGAGCAGGCTGATGCCCATCAGCAGCCAGAAGATCACCCGCCAGTCGCTGTGGGCGCTGATGTAGCCGCCCACCACGGGTGCCACCAGCGGGGCGAGTGTCATCACCAGGATCACGAACGACATGGCGCGGGAGAAGGCCTCCTTCTCGAACAGGTCGCGCAGCAGCGCATTGACCACCACAGAGCCGGCCGCCCCGCCGGCCGCCTGCAACATCCGATAGGCCAAGAGCTCCGGCAGGGAGTCCGC
The DNA here is from genome assembly GCF_000820305.1 of Aeromonas dhakensis. Classification (GTDB taxonomy): domain Bacteria; phylum Pseudomonadota; class Gammaproteobacteria; order Enterobacterales; family Aeromonadaceae; genus Aeromonas; species Aeromonas dhakensis. Next base: position 130,492 of record NZ_CDBH01000044.1, on the reverse strand, counting down.
CATGGCGCAGCCCACCGAGGCGATGGCAAACATCACCAGCCCCGCCAGGATCACCGGTTTGCGGCCATAGCTGTCGGCGAGCGGGCCATAGAACAGCTGGCCGATGGCAAAGCCGCCGAGGAAGGCGCTGATGGTGAGCTGGGCGCCATCGATGCTGGTAGCCAGATCCCGGGCGATGGCCGGAATGGCGGGCAGGTACATGTCGACCGCGAGCGGCGTCAGGCCTGCCAGGGCGCCGAGCAGGATGAACAGGAAACGGGGGGAGAGGGGGGCGTGGGGCATAGGCTATCCAGTCTTGATGAGTGCGAAGTCAGGGAGTGACAAACATCCAGTCTACCAGTTTTGGTGACGGGGGTGATCCTGTATGCCGAGCCAAAGGCCGGGCTCGGCGTGAAAGCGGGGGGCAAACCAGACCCGCCGGCTACCTGCGGGCAGCTCCTCCGGGCCGAGGGGACGCCGGCTGAGCCGGCAGGCCCCTTGCGCCAATGCAAGGCGTGCATCCCCCTGATACCAGCCGTCGGTGACGGGCAGGGCCGTGGTTTCGCGCAGCAACCTCACCCCCCACTGGGTCACCAGCGCGGGGCACGCCTGCTCGGCCAGCCTGGCTGCCCGGGTCATGGCTGGCGCCGCCGGCGGGGTGAGGGTGCAGAGCAGCAGCACGAGGGCTCCCAGCATGGCTGGCAGCTCGCCCCGGCGCGGCAACCAGCCTGCCAGCAGCACCAGGCCGAGCAGGGTGATGGGGGCCAGATGGCGGGGATTGTCCGGGTTCTGACCAAACAGGGTCCATAGCAGCAGGGCAAGCCAGTAGAGGGACCAGCAGGGGGAGAGGGCGGCAGCGTGGCCCTTGCATCGTTGCCACAGCGGCTGCGCCAGCAGTCCCCCGACAGCCAAAGGCCAAAGCGGGGTGAGCTGATCGTTGAAGGTATTCGCCCAGCTCAGCAGCCGATCGCCGTGAGCCGCCGCCGTGTTGCCCCACAGGGTAAAGTGACCGTCGGTAAAGCGCCGCCCCTCGGCAAAATAGGCCCAGCCATCGGCCTGCCAGACAAAGAGCAGGCTGATAAGCCCAACCAGTGCGATGGGGAGCAGAAAGTTAAGCCGCTGACCTTTTTGCGCCATCCCCAGCCAAAGGGGCAGCAGGGCCAGCACGAAGTAGGAGGGGCGCAGCGCCAGCATCAGGCCCAGCAGCAGACCCGCCAGCGTAATCTTGCGCTGTTGCAAGGCCAGGAGAGCTCCGAGCCAGGCGGCGAGCGCAGGCCCGTCCGAGAGGCCGGAGAGCGCCAGGGTCGGGGTGAGCGGCAGGGCCAGCACCAGCAGCCAGAGCGGCGCCAGCAGGCTGGGCCGTTGCCACAATCTGACCGCCAGCGAGGCGGCGAGCGGCGCCAGCAAACTGCTCCCCAACAGGCTTGCCCACTGCACCGCGCGGGCCGGTTCGTCCACCGCCAGATTGATCAGCCGCGTCAGCCAGATAAAGGCGGGGTAGCCCGGAAAGTGGGGGGAGAACTCCAGCACGCTGAAACGCACCACCCCGTGGGCAAAGTTGAGGGCATCGTCGGAATCGAGGGCCACCGGGAAGGCCAGCAGCCAGCCAAGCCAGACCAGTTGTAGAAGGATCAGCAAGTAGGGTCGATTGGCGAAGCGTAATCGGCCGTGGTGACGCCCCCCTTCTCCCCTTGCGGGAGAAGGGTCGGGGATGAGGGGGGCCGTCGTCATCAATGAGAGGTCATCAAAGTGCGTAGGGTGGGTAGCGCGCAGCGAAACCCACCGCTTGTCACAGCGAGGTGGCGCAGTGATGGGCAGGTAGCCATCAGAGCGGTGCCAGCACGGCCATCAGCGCTTTTTCTGCATCGCTAAAGGCGGCCGCATCGGCAGGCTTGGCACCCACCCCGAATACTCCAGGGTTGCCGATGGCGTCGAGCACCTTGGCCAGCGCCTGCTCGGCGGCCTTGCGATCCCCTTCATTGAGGGAGGGGAGGATGAGATCCAGGAAGCGCTTGCTCTTGACCACCAGCACCTTGGCGGTCTGGTAGTCGCCAAGGTTCTGGCTGGCCCCCTCGAGGCGGCGCTCGATCTCCGCCTTGTAGGCCCGGTTGAGCAGGGCCGCGGTAGCGGCGGCGTCTTTGGCCTTGATGGCGGCTGCGAGCGGTGCTTGCAGCTCGACCTTGTGGTGCTGTTCCAGATAGGTCAGCTCCTCGGCGATCTCGCTCAAGGTGGTGCTGGCATCCTTGCCGTCAGTGGCGGCGCCCAGCAGCGCCTCGCGGGCATCGATCAGCGGCTCCTTGCCGGCAGCGGCGTAGGAGTAAGCCTGCGCCTGCCCGCTCAGGGTCAGCAGCAGGGTGAGGGCAAGTAAACCCGGGCGTATGGTCATCCTCTTCTCCTTGTTTGTTTATGGCGCGGCCATCAGGCCACGCTCTGGGTCTCAATCACGGTATTTTCGTTGCGATGATTGAAGGTGTTGCGGCGTCTGTCTGCCTGTTGAACACCAGTCATCGTGCTCACGCCACGCTCTGGGTCTCGATCACGGTGTTTTCGTTGCGATGATTGAAGATGGCGTGACGTCTGTCTACCCCGTCGATCACCATGTCAGCGGCCATCATCCCCATCTCCATGGCGGTGTCGGTGAAGATGTAGCGGAATGTCCCCTGACGGCCGGTCATGATGAGGTTGGTGATGGGCATCAGCGCCTTGATGGCCTCGTTGCGGCGGGCCTGATAACCGAGGTCCATCAGCGGATAGGCGTACTCGCTGCGCGCCTCGAAGGTCTCATCGCCAAGCTTGGCGATATCGACGCCGAGGCTCGCCAGATCATCGGTAACCCGGCCGCGCAGATCAGAGAGCGGTGCCTGCCAGGTGGCATCTCCCGGGTTGCAGGGGATCTCCAGCATCACCGAGGTCTGGTCCTGGGGGGCCATGAAGGGGCTGCGGCGGCGCGGCTCCTGCAAGCGGGTGGCCAGGATATGGGGGTCGGAGAGGTACTGCCAGGTGTTGTCCGACAGGTTCTCTTGTTTGAGCGGCATATTGACGAAGCGCAGCGACCGGTATTGGAGATCGCACGGCAAGCCCAGATGTTGGCAGGTGAGCGGCAGCGGCAGGGTGGAGATCACCTGATCAAAGCGTGCGCTCTGCTCCACGTTATCTTGTGACCAATAAACCCGTTCAATGCGGCCATCAGCCTGCTCAAGGCGGGTGATGGTGGCGCCGGTTTTCAGCTCAACCCCTTCGGCAATCAGCCGCTCCCCCAGGGTGGTGAAGATCTGGCCGAAGCCATATTTGGGGTAGCGGTACTTGCGGGCATAGGTGCGCACCGAGATGCTGCCGTTGCGTCTTGGCAGCAGGCGGCGCGCCACGTCTTTGAGATCGATCAGGCTGATGCGCTGGCCAGCCCAGTCGGCGGAGAGCTTGTCCGGGTTGATGCCCCACAGCTTGCCGGTGTAGCCCTCGAAGAACTGGCGATAGAGGGTGCGACCGAAGTGGCTCTGGATCCACTCGGCAAAGCTTGCCTTGGCAAAATCGGTGGGCTTCTTGGCAAAGGGCAACAGCAGCAGATCCTTCACCGCCCCGGCCATCAGGGCGAGCGGCGCCGTCTTGAGCAAATTGGGCAGGTTCAAGGGGTAGTCGTAGGTGCGCCCACCGAAGCGGATCACGCTCTTGCGCTCCGAGTGGAGCAGATCGTCCCCCATCAGTTCGTCGATAAAGGCGAGCAGCTCGGGGTTCTTGGTGATGAAGCGGTGGCCGCCGTAGTCGAAGCGATACTCACCGTCGCGCCCCTTGAAGGTCTGGGTGGCGCACATGCCGCCCACCACGCTCTCCTGCTCGAACAGGGTGACTGCAAAACCGGCCTGGCGCAGGCGCCAGGCGGCCATCAGACCGGCAGGGCCGGCGCCCAGTACCGCAATGTGTTGTGTGTTGTTGTCGCTCATGACTCTTTATCCGAAATGCTGACCAAAAGAGAAGAAGTGGAAAAGGCGGCCCCGCTGAGCCGCCTTGTCATCCGCTGCTGCGCCGCGCTGTGCGATCAGCGCTGGGGACGATAGTTGCGATGCCAGACGGTGACGAAGATCACCAGGTAGCTGGCCCAGGTCAGCAACTGCAGGCCGGCTGGTGAGGCATTGTAGCCAAACAGGGCGCGCAGGAAGGTACCAAATACCCCCTGATCGTCGAGAATGTGACTGATGTTGAAGACAGGCTCGGTCCAGAAGGTGATGAGCCCGGCTGCCTGCAGCATGTTGACGGCGGACGACAGCAGGCCGGCGGCGATGATGATGATGAGCAGGCCGGTCCAGCGGAAGAAGGGGGCCAGCGCCACCTTGCGGGTGGAGCGCAGCAGCCCCCACACCAGCACCACCGACAGCAGCAGGCCGCCCAGCGCCCCCATCAGCCCCTCGTGCAGATCCACCCCTTGCCCGGAGTAAACCAGGGCCGAGAAGAAGAGCACGGTTTCAAAGCCCTCACGCATCACCGCCAGGAAGGCGAGCAGCACCAGACCGAACAGGTTGCCGCCGTCGATGGCGGCATCGATGCGCGCCGTCATGGCCCCCACCTGGGATTTGGCCTGCTTCTGCATCCAGACCGCCATGTAGGTGAGCACCAGGGTGGCGAAAATCAGGATCCCCGCCATCAGCAAATGGTTGTAGCGCTCGCTCTCGAACTGGCTCACCACCACCTGGAACAGGAAGGCGACCACGAGAGAGGCAAGCAGGCCGAGCCCCACCCCCAGATAGACGAACTTGTTGTAGCGGCTCGCTCCCAGCTTGGCGAGGTAGGAGAGGCAGATGCCGACCAGCAGGAAGGCTTCCAGCCCCTCGCGCAGGGTAATGAGAAAACTTGCAAACATCAGGTGTGAGGCTCCGTAGCGGGCGTGACGGGGAGAGGCTGCAGGGTGAGTTGCAGCCGATTGAGTAGCACTATGGGTGGCTCCGGCAAGCTCGGCTCGGCGGCGCGCACCGCATCATTGACCCACTTGGGGTAGGTGCGGAAATTGAGTTTGATATCGGCCTTGAAGGGCCCCTGGGCATCGGCCGGCAGCGGCCAGGCTTCATCGCGCCAGCCATCGGCCGGAATGCGGGTATCTTCAAGGAGCTTGGCGTAGCGCCAGAACTTGAGCCCCACCGGCTTGCCCTCGGCATCGCCGAACACTTTTCTAAATAGCCGCGCACTGTCGGGCACGGCGCCATCCACTGGCTGGCCGCTGGCAAGCACCAGCTTGCCGCTGGCGTCGGTGACGGTCAGCTCCAGCCAGAGTTCGCGGAAATCGGCGACCCCGGTGGGCAGGGCGTGGCCGGCGCCGGTATTGGCGACCCGCACCACCAGCGCAGGCTGGCCGCTCTGGTTTTCAATGCGGGCAGAGAGGGTGGCGCTTGAGCGCAAGAGCGCCAGGCTCTCCTGCTCGAGCGTTGCACTCCTCAGCCCCACCAGCTGGTGCTGGGCGCCGGTAAAGTTGTGGCGATAGAGCCGTTCTTTCACTGTGCCGTTTTCGGTGGACTGGCCGGCCACCGGTGCGCCGCCGTTGCCAGGTGTAGGGTTCATATGGCAGTCGATGCAGGTGCGCCGCTTGGCGGGATCCTCCGCCTTGGCGAAGCTGGATTTCTCCCACTCGTCCCAGGTGTTGACGATATTGGCGCCGGTGCCGGGGGCAAACTCGTTGTGGCAGGACTTGCACAGGGCCGCGTCGCGGTAGAAATCCTTCTGGTAGGAGGCCTTGTGCATGGCGGGGCGGGCGTTGATCTGTCGCTCGGCCAGCCAGTGCTTGAGGCTGCCACCGGCGGCATCTTCGAACACATAGCTCTCGCGGTCTTTCAGATTTACGGTAAAGGCGCTGTTGCCGCCGGCATCTTCCACTTTGGTGATGCGATGGCAGAGCACGCAGCCGGTGCCTTCCTCCACCACGGGCTCGCCTTTCTGGTGCGCGGCAATGAGCGAGGCGCCGCCTTGCTCGAACATATTCGAACCCTTGGGCAGATCCTGCTGGCCGTTCAGCACCTGCTGAGGCATGTGGCAGCCCTGGCACCACTGGCCGAAGGCCTCCCCTTCGGTTTCGCGGGCCAGCGCCTGCACCACCTTGTAGTAGGGGTGGGAGTTGCCCATCAGCCGGTGGTTGCTCTCGCTCCAGTCCTGGAACGCCTGTTGGTGGCAGTTCTGGCAGGAGGCGGAGTTGAGCCACGCCCTGGGATGAGTGGTCGGCGCCTTGGCAGGATCCGTGCGCGGGGCATCGAGCCGCAGCCAGTTGGCGAGATAGGGGAGGTTGCCATCGGCGGTGACGAAGGCGTGCAGATCCTCCATCATCGCCTTCACCTCGGGCTGGGGCCTGGCGGGGTCGACCGCTTCGGCGCCATCGCGGGTGTCATGGCCCATGCCGCCCTGGGTCTGCTGGGTCATGCGCAGGTATTCGCCGATAAAGTCCCCCGCCACCATGTTGACGAGGTTGGCGTGGCCGTTGATGGCGTTGTCGCCGCTCTGCTGGCGATGGGCTGCCATTAGATAGCGGTTGGTGAAGTTGAACCCGTCCAGATGGCAGGAGTTGCAGCTCATCCAGTTGTCCCCCGCCATGGGGAAGCGGCTGTTGGCGGCGGTGTTGCCCAGATTGAACAGCCGCTCGCCGCGCTGAAGCGGTTTGGGGCGCGGATCCGTCTCGACCAGTTTGGCGAAGTGGGGCACATCCACTGTGACCCGGGCGAAGGGGCCGCTGCCGCCGCTGTTGAGGCGGGTGAGATCCTGCCCCATGACGTTGTGCACCAGTATGTGGTCGCCGTCTACAAACAAGTCGCGCGGATTCTGGCCCGGCAGGTGGCGAAGGAGCTGGGTCGCCTTGGCGCCCCCCTGAAACTTCTTGCGTCTGTGGCGGTTGCTGTTCTGCTTGCCGCTGCGCGACAGGTCGAACACCAGCAGATCTTCCGAGCCCGCCAGGGTCAGGTAGACCCGCTTGCCATCGGCGGCGAAGCGCGCCGCGAACGGGTTGGAGACGATCTGGCTGCGGTTGCCGACGCTGGGCAGGTTGATCTGCAAGAAGAGCTGCTTTCTTTCATCGACCCGCTCTTTCTCTTCATCCAGGTCGATGATGGAGACCGCCGGGAAGACGGTGCTCTGAAACTGGAAGGGGTGATCGAAACTCCACAGCACGTGGGGCAGCCAGGCTTCGCTGCCATCGGGGGAGAGGGCGATGCCATCCAGCAGGCGTGGCAAGCCCTGCGAGTCGCTTGGGGTATCGCTGTGGGTCTCGGCCAGGGTGATGAGCTTGGGCTTGGGCAGGGTAGCCCCCTTAGCGTCCTTCTCAAGCTTGGCGAGATCATAGATGGCGAGCTGGCCGGTCATGGCGTGGGTGAGCAGCAGGCGATCGTCGTCGGTCAGGGCCAGCCCGCGGGGTGTCTCGGCGGTTTCTGCATCCAGCTGCAGCTTGCCCGTGGTGTCATAGGCCTGCAGGCGGCCTGCTTCGAACAGCGTGACCCAGAACCACTGCCGCTTGGGGTCGAAGATGACCCCGTAGGGTCTATGGCCGGTGGGGATCGCCTTTTCCAGGTCGAGATCATCATCCAGCAGCAGCAACCGATCGCCACTGTAATCGGTGACCAGCAGGGGGCCATCGCTGGCTCGGGCCAGCTGGCGCAGATCGCCCCCCAGTTGTGCCTCTTTGAGTCGCTTGCCGCTATCGCGCTCAAGCAGGGTGACCGAGCCTGCACTCTGGTTGGCGGTGACGAGGCGCGGGGCACTCCCCTCGTCATAGGCAATCATGGCAGTGCCCATCTCCTGGGCCGAGGCGGTCCCAAGCAGCAGGGCGGCCAACATCAGGGATAACAACAACTTCAACATAAGATCAGGTGCGCCATTTCAAGATGGTCCAGCGCCAGGCGTGGCGCAGCACCAGGGGAGTCAACGCGAGGGCGCTCAGCCAGTGGGCCCAGCTGGCAAGGTTGCCCAGGCTATCGCCCGGGGTGCCGTGCAGTACCAGCAGCAGTCCGCTGGCCAGACAGACCAGCAGCAAGGCTTCGATGATGCGCCCAGTGGTGCGCAGGAAAGGTTTGCGGCTCTTGCGCAACAGGCTGCGATGGGAGAGCCAGAAGGCGCCGAACAGCAGGGGGAACAGGGTGAGCGAGAGGGCGACGTGCAGGAACAGGTTCCAGCGTGCCAGCGACCAGAGCGGGGTCAGCGGTTCCCACAGCAGCAGGCCGGAGAAGAACATCAGATAGAGGGAGCCCTCGGCGGCCTGATGGTGATAGGCCAGCCACTGCCAGCAGTGTCGTGGTGAGAGGGAAAGGCTTGTCATAGGTGCTCCAACGCCCGGGCAGTAAAGCCCGGGGGAGCAAGTTTACAATGCAGTAAAGGTAATGAAAAGAGTTATCAATTCGACCTTTGATGAATAAAGGCTGAATGAAAACCGGCGCTACTTGTGGTCCGCCAGCCGCTCGGTCACCGCGTAGATGAGCGCTGCGGTGGAGAAGGCGAGGAAGACGATGACCGACCACTTCATCTCAATCTCGTTGCCGGTACCGTCGGTCAGGAAGGCCTTGAGCACCTCGATCCCGGCGATGGTGACCAGGGAGTTGATGACGATGAGTTTGAGGGAGGCGAAGTTGATCTTGCTGAGCCAGTTGTCGCCAAGGGCTGCCCGCTGCTCCGGGGTCTTGATGAACTGTACGTAGCCGCAGATGGCCACCAGGATAAGCATCTGGGCCACCAGCACGAAGTCCACCAGGGTTAGCACCCCTGTGATGAGATCCAGATAGGGGATGTCGATGATGTCGCGACACAGCTCATAGAGCTGCATGGCGAACTTCACCATCAAGAGGGCGACACAGACAAGGATGCAGACATAGAAGGGAAACATCATCAACCGGCTGCCATTGAGCATTAAGTTGAAACGGCGCATAGAAACTCCTGAATCGAGTGGGGGTCGCAAAGGGCAAAGCATGTCTCTACCCTCTGACAATAAACGGTCTGGACAAGATGATGTCGCTCAAGCAGGACATGACTTATCGGTTGATGTGGTCAATAGATGCACAACCAGGGTGCAATAGAGGACGACCAGCAACAACGTCGCGAGTCGATCCCATACCAGGTGCAGCCCTTGCTGATACTGGGGCAAGGCGGTTCCCAGCAAAGTGATGTAAACCGTCATTGCGGTTTGCACCACCACTTTGGGCCAGGTTGCCGCCAATCGTCCCGCCAGCCAGATGCTGCCGGCGAGCGCCAGCAGTGACAGGAGCAGGGGAGACTGACTGATGTAGGCCAGCAGGATCACCGGGGTAGCCAAGGCCGCCGCCAGCAAGTTGGCCTGCAGCAGTGGTTTGCTGTTCATTCGTGTCAGATGGGGGTCGCTGGCGCGCAGCAGGTTGGCAATCGTGGCCCCAATCAAGATGGCACTGCTGTCTTGCAGCCAGATGGCGATGCCGATGGCCAGCAACAGAGCGGCGCTCTTTCCCAGGATCAGCATCACCCTTTCATCACCGCGCATGGCGGTCAGAGGCGTTAGCGGAGGGGAAGGCCGGGGCCAGATGGCAAAGGCCAGCAGACACCATAAATAGGCGATCAGAAAGGCTTTTCCCATCAACACGGGGAGTGCCAGGACCAGCGATGGCTGGCTTTGTACCAGCACCATCGTCATCGACGACACGATCAGCACCAGCAATCCGGGCAGATCGTCAGGGTTTTTGCCAAGGCGGGCAAAGGCCAAAACCACAACCGCAGCCATGGCCAGCCAGAAAGCGACGGGATTGGTGCCGACCACATGTGCAAGAAAACAGATGAGCGCGGTACAACCGACGATCAGTGCCAGCATTCTCACTATCATCATCAGCGGCAGGCGCGTCGGACTCAGCATCAGCATGATGACGATGAACATGGGGATCAGAAAGGGCAAGGCCTGACCCGTGGCCAGGGTAACCGCCAGTGCCGCCATGGGAATGACGCCAAGACGCAGGCTGCATTGCCACCACGCTTTGTTCATCATCAGGCAATATAGGTCAGCAGGCTGACAACACGGATCCAGCCGGCGGCAATCGTATCCATTATGCCCACCTTGTTGGGATAGAAAATGACGGTGGCCTGGGAGCCATAGCGCAACCCGCGGGGGAGTGCCTCATCCAGTACCAGGCTCACTGGAAATTGGCGCGCACTGGGACTGTTTTGTGGTGCCGTGAGCAGGCCGGTGGTCTGGTCTGTGGTGGTGTTGCCAGCACTGCCCCAACCCAGGGTATCGAGGTGAGCTTTGAAGACGCGGCCGGGGAGCACATCGAAGACCACTTCGGCCTTGATGCCCGGTCGCAGGTACTCCAACGAGTTCTCGGGCAGCATACAGCTGATCCAGACCGCCGAGGTATCGATGAAGGTCATTGCCGGACTTCCCACGGCGGCATACTGGCCTGGCGCCAGCTGTATGTTGGTAATGGCCCCCTTGTTGGGCGCTTTGACCGTGGTGCGAATGAGATCGAGTCTGGCTTTGGCCAGGGCGGCCATCGCTTCTTTCAGCTTGGGATTTTCATTGCCGGCGGGCCCGAGGCTCTGCTCTGCACGGCGCAACTCTGCCTGTGCGGCCGCCAGGGAGGCTATGGCTTGCTGCAAGGTTGCCGTCGCCTGATCCCGCTGCGCGATAGACATGACCCCTCGTTTGGCCAGCTCGACCACCCTGGCGGCATTGTCGGCAGCGTTATCCTTGGCCGATTTGGCCTGTACCACCTTGGCCTGGGCGGTTTGCACCGCGGCAGTGTCAGCCCCGATCGATTGCCCGACAGCTGCCACATGGGCTTCAGCTTGGGTGACGGCAATCAGATAGGGCTCCTGGTTGATTTGAAACAGAGGCATGCCGGCGGAAACCTGCTGATTGTCACTGACTTCCACCGCAGTCACCCGTCCGGCCACCTCGGGGGCCAGGCGGATCAAAAAGGCCTGCACCGTACCCTGACTGCTCATCGGGGTCAGGCGTTGAGCAAACAGCACATAGACCAAGACGATCAAGGCAAGCATGACCAATTGCAGAGTAAGACGCCGGACGGGATCTTTTGGCTGCTTGGTGGCTTGAGCAGGCACAGCTTCTTTTTGCATCGCATCCTCAGACATGCCAAGGGGTCCTTTTGACGGTGTGAACAGGGGCGGTAATTGTGATAACGAATATCCGGCAGAGGCAAGCAAAAAAGCAAGGGTGATGTCGTGAAAGGGCACGTAAGGAGAGGATGCCGACACCTGGGCTGAGGCCGTTCGGTGAAAGTACAAGCCACGGTAGCCTGTATTGTAGCTTCGAACGTTGGATACGAAAAAGCCCAGCCATAAGGCTGGGCTTTCGAATGTGGCTCCCTCGACAGGACTTGAACCTGTGACATACGGATTAACAGTCCGCCGTTCTACCGACTGAACTACGAGGGAATTGGCTCCTCCTACTGGACTTGAACCAGTGACATACGGATTAACAGTCCGCCGTTCTACCGACTGAACTAAGGAGGAATTGCCTGTCTCGTCGAGACGGTGCGGATATTAATGGCCCGTCCGCCGAGTGTCAACCCGCGATCCGCTGCAAAAAGGGGATTTCGGACCGTTTGCCCAAAACTTGGTCGCTGCGGACTATTTTCAGCACAATCAGCAGCTTGGAGTGAGCCTCGCAGGCTCGCCAAGGGGGAAGCCGCCGAGTAAGGAGGGAGGTAGACGAAATGCATTGGCTGCCGGGACAAGATGAGGGAGGGGCGAGCGCCGGCACAGTATCCGACGGGCAGATATAAAGAGGGGGAGGGAGCACGACAAGAATAAGGAAGGGAAAAATTGGTTAGCAGGCGAAGTGAGTGTGCTGCGTAATGGTGAGAAAAGTGGTCGATATGCTGACTATCACCGGCAATATTGCGTGGTAACGGTCATTCATTGATCCCGCCCATCGAAATATTTCATCGGCTGGGGTATGGTTGGCCAGGATACCATCGCCGTGTCGACAGCTCTGCCGGCCCTTGATGATGATCGGGCGCCGGTTCAATCCGGCCTTTATCTCCCTCTTCTGGTATTACGAATACATGCACAACCAAGCACCTTTGCAAAGCGTGAAGCTGGCCATTGCTTTACGCCAATCCTGTATTGACGAACCCTACAGCGTTCCCCGCTTCGGCCGCGACCTGATCGCCGGCATCACGGTCGGCATCATCGCCATTCCGCTGGCCATGGCGCTGGCCATTGCCAGTGGTGTGCCGCCCCAGCACGGTCTCTATACCGCCATCATCGCCGGTATCGTCATCGCCGTGACCGGTGGCTCCCGCTTCTCCATCTCGGGGCCGACCGCCGCCTTCGTGGTGATCCTCTATCCGGTGGCCCAGCAGTTTGGTGTGGGTGGCCTGTTGATGGCGACCCTGATCTCGGGCTTTTTCCTGGTGGCCATGGGGGTGGCCCGGCTCGGACGCCTCATCGAGTACATTCCGCCTTCGGTGACCCTGGGCTTTACCGGTGGTATCGCCATCGTGATCGCCACCTTGCAGATCAAGGACTTCTTCGGTCTGCAGGTGCCCGAGATGCCGGAGACCTATATTGGCAAAGTCGAGGCACTGGCCCATGCCCTGCCCAGCTGGCAGTGGGGGGATACGCTGGTGGGGGTTGCGACCCTGGCGGTACTGCTGCTCTGGCCGCGCCTGCGTCTGCCAGTGCCCGGCCACCTGCCCGCCGTGCTGGTGGGGGTGGGCCTTGGCTTTGGCCTGCATCAGTTCGGGGTGGACGTGGCCACCATCGGCAGCAAGTTCAGCTATACCCTGGCCAACGGTAGCCAGGGCATGGGGATCCCGCCCATTGCGCCGACCCTGGTGATGCCATGGGCCCTGCCGGGGCCGGATGGCTCGCCGGTGGAGTGGAACCTGGCCGCCATCGAGCGCCTGCTGCCCGCCGCTTTCTCCATGGCGATGCTGGGGGCCATCGAATCCCTGCTCTGCGCCGTGGTGCTGGACGGCATGACAGGTCGCAAGCACAGCTCCAACGCCGAGCTGGTGGGGCAGGGGCTTGGCAACATAGTCGCCCCCTTCTTCGGCGGCATCACTGCCACCGCCGCCATTGCCCGTTCCGCCGCCAACGTGCGGGCCGGGGCTACCTCTCCCATCTCCGGCATCGTGCATGCGCTGGTGGTGTTGGCGGCCATCCTGGTGCTGGCGCCCTGGCTCTCCTGGCTGCCGCTCTCGGCCATGGCGGCCCTGCTGCTCATCGTCGCCTGGAACATGAGCGAGGCGCACAAGGTGGTGGAGCTTATTCGCCGCGCCCCCAGATCCGACGTGCTGGTGCTGCTGGTCTGCCTGTCGCTGACCGTCATCTTCGACATGGTTATCGCCATCACCTTCGGGGTGATCCTCGCCTCCCTGCTGTTCATGCGCGAGATTGCCAAGATGACCAAGCTGCACAATCTGGCGGATCACAAGCGCTACGCCCAGGAAGTGCCGGAGCAGGCGCTGCTCTACAAGGTCAACGGCCCGCTGTTCTTCGCCGCCGCCGAGCGGGTGTTCGGCGAACTGGTGGCCCAGGTCAAGGGCCACAAGCTGCTGGTGCTGCAGATGGAGGCGGTCTCCATCCTGGACGCCGGCGGCCTCTCCGCCTTCCTGCAGTTTGAAAAACAGATGGCCAAGGCGGGGGTGCAACTGAGGGTGGCCGAGCTGCAGTTCCAGCCGCTCAAGACCCTGGCGCGCGCCAAGGTGCGTCCTGTGCCCGGTCAGCTGGAGTTTTACGGCTCGCTGGAAGAGGCACTCAAAGGCGAGCATTTGCACGAAGCGGCTGGAAATTGATTGAAAGGGATACGAAACGGCATGTTTTTAGTCACTTGGTTCGGATAATGAGCAAACGAACGCAAAAAGTGAAAAATTGCATTGACCGCATGCCGTCGTATCCCGTACATTACGCCCCGTTCCAGCGCAACAGCGCAACGAACGAAGTGCTGGCTGAGCACGTTAAACAACAGACCGAAATTTGGTGAGGTGACCGAGAGGCTGCCCATCGACGAAGTCGGCAAGATGCACGCGCAGCGTGCTCTGAAAGCCACTTCAAGAAGTAAAAATTTGGTGAGGTGTCCGAGTGGCTGAAGGAGCACGCCTGGAAAGTGTGTATACGGCAACGTATCGAGGGTTCGAATCCCTCCCTCACCGCCAAATAAAACAAAAGGCCCCGTCGCAAGACGGGGTCTTTTGTTTTATTTAGTCATGAATCTCTCGGCATCATCCCCCTGGGAACGAGGGGCAGTGATTTCCCCGCCGGACATGTATCCGGGCTGCTCCGTGCTCTATAGCCCCGTTATTGGGTGCCAAGGCGTGCCATCACTCGGCGGTGCCCATCAATCTGGGTAAGCATGCCAATACCGCATCCAGGGGCTCGCTGCTTTGATGGGCACGGCACAACACGATGGCGCCCTCTATGCTGGCGATGATCCCCAGAGCACAGGCTCTGGCAGAGGCGTCGGCCTGCCCCTGTGCCATCAGGTGATCGGCAATCAGCTGTTGCCAGTGGCCAAAGACCTGGGCCACCGCCTCCTTGATTGGCTTCCCATCCTCTTCATGCTGCGCTTCGATGGCCGCTGCCACGATCGGGCACCCCGCGCGAAAGTGAGATTGCGTCAACCGCTCACGCCAGTGGGATACAAACAGACCGAGACCCTGCCTGGCATCGGCCTGCAGGCAGCGCTGCAGTTGCTCGGATGCCTGGGCGCCGGCCCAGTGTATTGCCTCCGTCACTATCTGATTCTTGCCGCCGGGAAAATGATGATACGTGGAACCCAGGGGAGCATCGGCGAACTTGCTCACTTCACGGATGCTGATCCCTCTCAAACCATGCCGTGCCAGCATGGCGGCAGCGGCCTCAATCACCCGTTGACGCCCGGTCGATGCGCACTCTTTCACGCTGCACCCTCTTGCTATGACGAGTGTCATAGTATAGCGTTCGGAGCATGACTATGACAATCGTCATACTTCAGGGAGGAATATGGCTGCTATCTCGTTTCACACCGACGATGACTATCTGATCCAGGGGCAACTGTACCCGGCAACAGGGCAGGTGCAGGGCAAGAGCATCGTCGCGGGGGCCACTGGCGTGCCGCTGGGCTTCTATCGTCGCTTTGCCGAGTTCGCCAGTGAGCAAGGGTTTACCACCCTGACTTTTGACTACCGGGGCATAGGCGCGTCAAAACCCGCGTCACTCAAAGGCTTCGAGATGGATTTGCTCGATTGGGGAAGGCGCGATCTGGCCGCCGCAGTGGAAACCATGAGCGGGAACGATCTCCCCCTGTTCGTCATCGGCCACTCCTATGGTGGGCACGCCTTCGGCCTGCTCCCCAATCATCGGAAAGTATCCGGGCTCTATGTCTTCGGCACCGGGGCCGGGTGGCACGGCTATATGCCCTTCAGCGAGCAGCTCAAGGTGCTCACCATGTGGAACACAGTGCTGCCGCTGCTGACCTGGTGGAAAGGCTATTGCGCGTGGAGCCTGCTGGGCATGGGAGAAGACTTGCCAAAAGGCGCCTTTGTACAATGGCGATACTGGTGCCGTTTTCGTCACTATTTCTTTGACGACCCGGCGATGCGTGGCATCGAGCGTGCTTATCAAAGCGTCCAGACTCCCATTGTGGCGGCCAATGCGCTGGACGATCGCTGGGCGATGCCCGCATCACGCGACGCCTTCATGAAGCACTACAGTAATGCTCCCGTGACTCGTGTTGATCTCTCTCCTCATACTTTGGATGGAGCAATCGGCCATATGGGCTACTTTCGCAAGTCTGCCACGCCTCTGTGGCAGGCCAGCCTCGCCTGGTTCAAGTCATTGGAGGGGATTCGCTGAGTCCATGCGGATAAGGTCGTGGCACCTTGCTCCTGAATTCCCCATCAGGCAAAGGCCCCGTCGCAAGACGGGGCCTTTTGCTTATCGGGGGCCGGTTTGTCACCTCGCGGTGGCCGCCCTCAGCTTGATTGTTCAGGCCAGCTTCAACATCGGCATCTGTTCGCGGCTGTCGCAATGCGCGAGATGCACCCGGCTGGTCAGGCGGGTGAGCAGCTCGTAGGGGATGGTGCCTATCTTCTCGGCCACCTGCTCCACCGGCAGCCCTTCTCCCCACAGGGTGACCGCATCCCCCACCTTGTCGCTGGCCGCCGGGCCCAGATCGACGGTGATCATGTCCATGGAGACCCGACCCACGATGGGCACCCGACGGCCATTGATCAGCATGGGGGTCCCTTCGGGAGCCATGCGCGGGTAGCCATCGCCATATCCCGCCGCCACCACGCCGAGGGTGGTGTCCCGATTCGCCACCCAGTGACCCCCATAGCCGACTGCCTCGCCCTGCAGGCAGGCGCGGGTGGCGATGAGCTGGCTCTTGAGGGTCATGACCGGACGCAGGCCGTGGTCGGCGGCGAGCTGGCCGGTAAAGGGGGAGGCGCCGTAGAGCATGAGGCCGGGCCGGATCCAGTCACTGCGCGAGGCCGGCCAGGCGAGGATGCCGGCGGAGTTGGCCATGGCCCGCTCGCCCGGCAGATGGGCAGAGAGGCGGTTGAACTCCTCGATCTGCAGCAGAGTGGCCTGGGTATCCTGCTCATCGGACTGGCTGAAGTGGGTCATCAGCTGGAACGGCTGCACTACGTTGTGGCAATGACTCAGCCGCTCGATAAAGGCGGGCAACTCCTCGGCGCGCAGCCCGAGCCGGTTCATCCCGGTATCGAGCTTGAGCCACACCTTGATGGGGGCGGGCAGAGTGGTCTGCTCGAGCAGCGCCAGCTGCTCCCAGGTATGCAGGGTGGTCTGCAGATCGTGTTTGGCCAGCAGCGGCAGCGCCTCGGCACTGAAGAAGCCCCCCAGCACCAGAATGGGCTTGGTGATGGCGTTGGCACGCAGCACCAGCGCCTCCTCGACCCTTGCCACGGCATAGGCATCGGCCTGGGCGAGGGCATGGGCCACCGGCAGCAGCCCGTGACCATAGGCATTGGCCTTGAGTACCGCGATGATCTTGCTGTGGGGGGCGTGGCGGCGTGCCACGGCGAAATTGTGCTGGAGTGCATCCAGATCGATGCTGGCCGTAACTGTGTTCATCATGGGGTCGGGTGTCTGCTCGATGAGAAGTTGGCTGCTGGTCTCAATCCTGATCCTGTGATCCCGGTGGCTGCGACGAGCAAACGGGGGGTCACCGAACCATGTTGTTTTATATGCTTTAAATTGTGAAAAGATGTTATCAGTTGTTTTTTGGTTGGTAAATTATGTGGCGAATGGGAATGTGAAAATGGGCAAAATACGGGATATTACTCTGTATAAATTCGCCTGCCGACGCTTTCTCTGGCTCCCTATCGGGCAATATTTATCACTGGTTTTGCCCCTTCAAACGGGAGGGAGATCGCGCCTTTTTCGCACATTGCTGGCGGTTTTTTGCACCGGCTGCGCGCAGGGGGGGGGTTGCCGACCCTTGGCCAAGGTGCGGGGAGGGGCAGGCGCATGGTAGAGGAGAAAGCAGGCTGCCAGATCCATGGAGGGTGAAGGTGGCACTGCTGGATGCTCGTCGAGCTGGCGGGTGGCGCACGCGGCCGGGGGAGGCAGATCATCCGTGGCCAGGATGGTGAGGCATGGATGTGGGCCGGTTAATTAATCAAGCGGCGAAGATCAGCCTTGAACAGCAGGGCGAGTTATTTTTTAAAGCTGATAATAAATATCGTTAGCGCGTCCATTCCACTTGTTTACATATAAGAATACAAATATAAAGGTATATATTATCAACCACTTTTGGCGAGGTAAAATAGCCTATGGCTGGTAACATAAAGACCCTGTCAAATAGTGTGACAACGCTTTCATTCTGATTATTTAACATCACGAATTAACGGGTAATTTAAATGGTGTTAATTCTTTAAACTGCTAAAATACCCCCTATTGGGTATTTTTATCTCCTCGAGATGGTTTTGTAAGTATATGCTGCATATGAAGTTTTTAAATTAATTGTGATGAGTTTCTATTTGAGTAATGTCCCGTCACTTGATGGAGATCAACACAATGCCGGGGGGGAGTACTTAGCATTTCCGCTATTAAGCATTTATCAAACAAGTGCTCACTACGGGAATAAAAAGAATGGTCGAGGATACTTTTTTATCGGCTCATGGAATTAATCGCCGTGACTTTATGAAATTGTGCGCCGGGATGGCCGCAACCCTTGGATTAAGCCAGCATGCCGTGGCCAAGATGGCCACCGCGCTCACCAGCCCCGAGCGGCCACCGGTGATCTGGATAGGGGCGCAGGAGTGTACCGGTTGCACCGAATCGCTGCTGCGCGCCACCCACCCCACCATCGAGAACCTGATCCTCAACACCATTTCGCTGGAGTACCACGAGGTGCTCTCGGCGGCCTTCGGTCATCAGGCCGAAGAGAACAAGCACAATGCCATCGAACGCTACAAGGGCAAGTATGTGCTGGTGGTGGATGGTTCCATCCCGCTCAAGGATGGCGGCATCTACTGCATGGTGGCCGGTGAACCCATCGTCGACCATATTCGCCGCGCGGCTGCCGATGCGGCAGCCGTCATCGCCATCGGCTCTTGCGCCGCCTGGGGCGGGGTGCCTGCCAGTGGTGGCAACCCGACCGGCGCCGTCAGCCTGGAAGAGGCCCTCGGCAACCTCGGCACGCCGATTATCAATATCCCGGGCTGCCCGCCCAACCCCCACAACTTCCTCACCACTGTCGCCTACTACATCACCTACGGCAAGCTGCCGGCGCTCGATGCCAAGAAGCGGCCGCTGTTTGCCTATGAGCGGCTCATCCATGAAAACTGCGAGCGTCGCCCGCACTTCGACGCCGGCCGCTTTGCCAAGGAGTTTGGCGACGAGGGCCACCGTCAGGGCTGGTGTCTCTATCACCTGGGCTGCAAGGGGCCGGAGACCTACGGCAACTGCTCGACCCTGGAGTTCTGCGACGTGGGCGGCGGCATCTGGCCGGTGGGCATAGGCCATCCCTGCTACGGCTGCAACGAGCAGGGAGTGGGGTTCAGCAAGGGGATCTTCCAGCTCGCCAAAGTAGAGAACCCGACTCCGAGGGTGGATAAACCAGATGTGAAGATCCAGGAGGGGGGCTATACCTCGCCCACCGCGACTGGCCTGATCGGTGGCGCCCTCGGGGTGTTGGTGGGGGTGAGTCTGATGACGGTGCGTGAACTCGGTCGCCAGCAGAAACGCCACGAAGCCGGGCAGTCCCCATCACGGGAGGAGTAACCGTGAACAGACGCAACTTCCTCAAATTCGCCTCCGTCGGTGCGCTGGCGGCTGGCACCACCGTCTCCGGCACTGCCCTGGCGGCGGCACAGAACAAGCCACCCATTCCCGGCGCGCTCGGCATGCTCTACGACTCCACCCTCTGCGTCGGCTGTCAGGCCTGTGTGGCGGAGTGTCAGCGCCTCAACGGCAACCCGGCCAATCCAGCCGGGGCGCAAACCTGGTCCAACAACGACAAGCTGACCCCCTACACCAACAACATCATTCAGGTGTGGAAGAGCGGCACTGGCGAGCACAAGGATCAACTGGTGGATGGCTACGCCTACATCAAGAAGCAGTGCATGCACTGTGTCGATCCCAACTGCGTCTCCGTCTGCCCGGTGCAGGCGCTGACCAAGGATCCCAAGACCGGCATCGTCCATTACGACCCGGACGTCTGCACCGGCTGCCGCTACTGCATGGTGGGCTGCCCGTTCGACGTGCCCAAATATGACTACGACAACCCGTTCGGGGCGATCCACAAGTGCGAGCTCTGCAACCAGAAAGGGCTTGAGCGCATCGATCAGGGCAAGTTGCCCGGCTGCGTCGAGGTGTGTCCCACCGGCGCCGTCATCTTCGGTACCCGCGAGGCGCTGATGGCCGAGGCCAAGCGCCGGCTGCTGGCCACCCCGGGCAGCGAATATGCCTACCCGCGCCAGACTTTCAGCGCCAACGATCCCTACCTGCATGAAGTGCCCAACTACCAGCCTTACGTCTATGGCGAGAAGGAGGGGGGCGGCACCCAGGTGCTGGTGCTGGCCGGGGTGCCCTACAGCAAGCTCGACATGCCTGATTTGCCGGAGCTCTCCTCCGGGGCGCGCTCCGAGCACATCCAGCACACCCTCTACAAGGGGATGGTGCTGCCGCTGGTGGTGCTGACCGGGCTCTCGGTGCTTATCCGTCGCAACACCAAGAATGGTCACAATCACCATCATGATGATGGCCATGATCAGGGGAGTGCGCAGATCAAGGGTCAGGGCACCACAAAGGGAGGCAAGGATCATGAGTAATCACAAGGCGTATCCCCTCGGCGGCAAGCTGGTCAGCTGGCCGGTCATGGTGCTGGCGCCGTTCGTCATCCTGTGCGGCATGCTGATCCTCAAACGCCTCATCTTCGGGCTGGGTTCGGTCACCGATCTCAACGGGGGTTATCCCTGGGGGCTCTGGATCTCGTTCGATCTGCTGATCGGCACCGGTTTCGCCTGTGGCGGCTGGGCGCTGGCCTGGGCGGTCTATGTGTTCAACCGGGGCGAGTATCACCCCCTGGTGCGACCGGCCCTGCTGGCGAGCCTGTTCGGCTATTCCCTGGGCGGCCTCTCCATCACCATCGACGTCGGCCGTTACTGGAACCTGCCCTACTTTTACATTCCGGGTTTCTTCAACACCTCCTCGGTGCTGTTCGAGACGGCGGTCTGCATGACCATCTACATCGGGGTGATGGCGCTGGAGTTTGCCCCCGTGCTCTTGGAGAAGTTCGGCTGGAAGGCCTCCATGGCACGGCTCAACAAGATCATGTTCTTCATCCTGGCGCTGGGGGCCCTGCTGCCCACCATGCACCAATCCTCCATGGGCTCCTTGATGATAGTGGCGGGGCAGAAGATCCATCCGCTCTGGCAAAGCTACGAGCTGCTGCCGGTCTTCTCGCTTCTGACCGCCTTCATCATGGGCTTCTCCATCGTGGTGTTTGAAGGCTCCCTGGTGCAGGCGGGACTGGCGGGGCGCGGCCCCAACGAGAAGTCGCTCTTCTACAAGCTGACCCAGGTGATCGACATCTTCCTGATCCTGTTCGTGGCGCTGCGCTTTGCCGAGATCGTCATCAACGACAAGTCGGCCTATCTCTCCGAATTCAACCGTTACTCCATCATGTTCTGGAGCGAGATCGCGCTGATGATCTTCCCGCTGCTGGTGTTCCACTGGGACAAGAGCCGCCGCGATTCGCGCATGTTGTTCCTGGGGGCCCTCAGCATGCTGCTGGGCGCCGCCCTCTGGCGACTGGACTACTCCCTGCTCGCCTTCAACCCCGGCAATGGCTACCACTACTTCCCCTCCGCGGCGGAAGTGCTGATCTCCCTGGGCTTCGTCGCCATCGAGGTGTGTGCCTATTTGCTGCTGATCCGGCTGCTGCCGGTACTGCCATCACTTGAACGTGTTCACCAAGATTATCAGGCCCGAGGGAAAGCCAACGTATGAGCCAACGTATCACCATAGACCCCATCACCCGCATCGAGGGTCACCTGCGTATCGACTGTGAAATCGAAGGCGGCGTCGTCACCAAGGCCTGGTCGTCCGGCACCATGTGGCGCGGGATGGAGGAGATCGTCAAGGGCAACGACCCGCGCGATGCCTGGATGATAGTGCAGCGCATCTGCGGGGTGTGCACCTCCATTCACGCCATCGCCTCGGTGCGGGCGGTGGAGAACGCCATCGGCGCCAAGGTGCCGGTCAACGCCCAGTACATCCGCAACCTGATCATTGCGGCCCACAACATCCACGATCACATCGTCCACTTCTATCAGCTCTCCGCACTGGACTGGGTGGACATCACCGCGGCCCTCGAGGCCAATCCGCAAAAAGCGGCGGACATGCTCAAGGGGGTATCGACCTGGTCCCTCAACAGCGCCGACGAGCTGACCAAGGTACAGGAGAAGATCCGCGCCCTGGTGGCGAGCGGTCAGCTCGGCATCTTTGCCAACGGCTACTGGGGCCACAAGGCGATGAAACTGAGCCCGGAGGTGAACCTCATCGCCGTGGCCCACTACCTGCAGGCGCTGGAGTGCCAGCGCGATGCCAACCGCATCGTCGCCATCCTCGGCGGCAAGACCCCCCACATCCAGAACCTGGCGGTGGGCGGGGTGGCCAACCCCATCAACCTGGATGCGCCGAGCGTGCTCAACCTCGAGCGACTCATGTATGTGAAGAGCTTTATCGACCGGCTCGGCGAGTTCATCGAGCAGGTCTACAAGGTGGATACCGCCATCATAGCCGCCCACTACCCCGAGTGGCTGAACCTGGGGCAGGGGGCCAAGCACTACCTGAGCGTGCCCGAGCTGCCCACCGACGGTGACGGCGGCAGCTTCCTGATGCCGGGCGGCTACATCGAAAACGGCGATCTGGCCGGCTATCGTCCCATCGAGAGCCATCAGGATGCCTGGCTGATGGATGGCATCGCCGAGAGCAACAAGCACGCCTGGTACAAGGATGACGCCCCCCTCAAACCTTGGGAGGGCAAGACCGAGCCCAACTACACCGGCTGGCAGGATGACGGCAAGTACTCCTGGGTCAAATCCCCCACCTTCTACGGCAAGGTGGTGGAGGTGGGGCCGCTCGCAGACCTCCTGGTGAAGCTGGCGGCCAAGCACCCGGAGACGGTGGCGCATTTCGATCAGCTGAACGGCCTCTACAACACGCTAACCGGTTCAGCCATCAAGACTGAACAGCTGCACTCCACCCTGGGCCGCATCATCGGCCGGGCGGTGCGCTGCTGTGTGCTCAAAGACACCTTGTCCCATCAGTGGAAGGCGCTGGTGGACAACATCGGCAAGGGGGATGTCAGCGCCTATATCAAGACCGAGATCCCGGCGGACAAAGAGTTTCGCGGGGTGGGCTTTGAAGAGGCGCCGCGCGGCATGCTCTCCCACTGGGTAGTCATCAAGGGCGGCAAGATCGCCAACTATCAGGCGGTGGTGCCGTCGACCTGGAACTCGGGGCCGCGCAACTTCAACGATGAACCCGGCCCCTACGAGCAATCCCTGGTAGGCACCCCGGTGGCCGATCCCGCCAAGCCGCTGGAAGTGGTGCGCACCATCCACTCGTTCGACCCCTGCATGTCCTGCGCGGTGCACGTGGTGGATACCCAGAGCGGCGACGTGACTCAGGTGAAGGTGCTGTGATGAACACCCTGATCCTGGGCGTGGGCAACCTGCTGTTGAGCGATGAGGCCGTCGGCGTGCGGATCGTCGAGGCGTTGGAGCGCGACTACCGCTTCGCCCCCGGCATCGAGCTGCTTGACGGCGGCACCGCCGGCATGGAGCTGCTCGAAGCGATGGCCAGTCGCGACCACATCATACTGGCGGACGCGGTGCGCAGCGGCAATCCACCGGGTACCGTGGTGACCCTGAAAGATGAGGAGATCCCAACCCTGTTCGGTCGCAAGATCTCCCCCCATCAGCTGGGGCTGGCGGATGTGCTCTCGGCGCTGCACATGACGGGGGAATCCCCCAGGCGGCTCACCCTGATCGGGGTCGAGCCCGAATCCCTCGAACCCCGCATCGGCCTCACCCCCGTGGTGGCGGCGGCGCTGGGGGAGGCGACGGACCGGATATTGACCCTGCTGGCCAGTCTGGGGGCTCCGGCCATCCCGCTCTCTGAGCAGGAGAAGGCCGAGCGAGCGCGGGAGGGCCTATGGCGCAGTCCCATTTAAGCGAGGCTGAGAGAGTGCTGGAGATAGTACCGGAGACGGCGCAGGAGTTTGCCGGTTTTGCCACCAATCCCGCGTCGCTGCTGGTAGCCCAGTACGAGCGGATCGCTCGCGAAGAGATGCAGGCGTTGCCCTTCTATCACCCGGCCATGCCCATAGTCGCCGAGTGCACCCTGTTTGAAGGGCAGTGGCTTGGCTGCGTGCTCACTCCCTGGATGCTGAGCGTGGTGGTGCTGCCGGGGCCGGATCAGCTCTGGCCGGTGCGTGGTAGCCGCGATCGGCTCGCTCTGCAGCTACCCTGCGGCAACCTGACCTTTATGGTGGGGGCATTGCCCGAGACGGGGCAGTTGCTGGCCTGCTCGCTCATGTCCCCCATCGACCCGCATCTGGGGGCCGACGAGGGGCGGGCGCTGGTGAGCAGTACCCTCAAGATGCTGCTTTCGCTTCCGGTGCGGCAGGGGGAGGGCGGCGTGAACTTGAGCCGGCGCCGCCTGTTCAGCGGCCGGCGCGGCGACGCTCTGGGCGACACCCAGCGCTAGGTCTCATCTGCAATCAGGTTTAGAATAGGGGCCGTTTTGGCCCCTCACTCGCTTCTGTCGTGCCCCTGTTTTTCGATAGTGAGTGGTAAAACGAACAAGGGATCTTATGACCATTCAATGCTTTGGCTGCCACTCAGGCAGCAACGCAGGCCGCCGTAAAGGCCTCTCTGTCACGGCGGCCGCCTTGCTGGCCCTGCTCTCGGGCGGTTTCTCTTCCATGGCGCTGGCTGCCCAGCCCGTCCCCGCCGAACTCAAGCTCGCCATTGGCAGTGAGCCCACCGAAGGGTTCGACCCGCTGCTTGGCTGGAGCCACGGCAGCTACCTGCTGCTGCACAGCCCGCTGCTCAAGCAAAACGCCGATCTCAGCTGGCAGAATGTGCTCACCCAGGCGGTGACCCCGAACCAGGATGGCAAGGGGTGGCTTATCCGCCTCAAGCCGGATCTGACATTCTCCAACGGCGCGCCGCTCACCGCCGAAGACGTGGCCTTTACCTACAACAGCGCAGCCCAGGGCGGCGGCAAGATCGACATGGGCAACTTTGTCTCGGCCAAGGTGCTCTCACCTACCGAAGTGGCCATCAGTTTGAGCGCCCCCCAGAGCACCTTCGTCAACGTGCTGGGATCGCTCGGCATCGTGTCGAAGCGGGATTACGACGCAAAAGCTTACGCCCGCCATCCCGTCGGCGCCGGCCCCTACCGGTTGGTGAGCTTCCTGCCCGGCCAGCAGCTGGTGGTGGAGGCAAACCCCCATTACGCCGGCGGCAGCAATGACTTCAAGCGGCTGGTGTTTGTCTTTATCGATGAAGAGAGCGCCTATGCTGCCGCCCAGAGCCGCCAGCTCGACCTAGTGCGCATTGCCCCGTCACTGGCGCCCACCGTGCCTGCCTCCCTCAAGCTGTGGGTGCGGCCGAGCGTGGAGAACCGCGGCATCGTCTTCCCCATTCCTCCGGCGGGTGGCAAGGATGCCAAGGGTTATCCCATCGGCAACGACGTGACCTCTGACGTGGCTGTGCGCCGCGCCATCAACTACGCCATCGACCGCAAGCTGCTGGCCGACCAGCTGCTGGAAGGGCATGCCATCCCCGCCTACAGCGCGGTAGAAGGCCTGCCCTGGCTGAATAAAGCCACCGCTTTCAAGGATGGGGATGCCGCCCATGCCAACGCCCTGCTCGATGAGGCAGGCTGGAAGATGGGCAGCGACGGCGTTCGCCACAAAGGCAATCTGCGCGCCGCCTTTACCCTCTGGTACACCAGCGGTGACAGCACCCGCCGGGATCTGGCGGAAGCGGTGCGGGCCATGCTCAAACCCATCGGCCTCGAGGTGAGCCTCAAGTCCGGCAGCTGGGAGCAGGTGGAGCGCGAGATGCACGCCAATCCGGTGCTGATGGGGTGGGGGAGTCTGGATCCCATGGAGCTCTATCACCACTACCAGAGCGGCTCCGGTGGCGTGGAGTTCTACAACCCGGGTTATTACAGCAATCCGGTGGTGGATGGCCACCTCAAGCAGGCGCTGGATGCCCCCAACTGGCAGGCTGCCGTGCCGTTCTGGCAGCAGGTGGAGTGGGATGGCAAGCGTGGCGCCGGGGTGCAGGGGGATGCCGCCTGGGCCTGGCTGCTCAATGTGCAGCACACTTATCTCGCCAACCGCTGCATCGACCTTGGCAAGGGGGCGCCGGAAATCCACGGTAGCTGGTCACTCCTCAACAACCTGCAGGATTGGCGGTGGACGTGCCGCTAAGTTCGTCCACCATGATGACTGCCACTCTGAAAGCCCTGCTGCGACTGGCAGGGCTCTTGTGTCTGGTCTCTGTTGCCACCTTTGTGCTGCTGAGCTACTCCCCCATCGATCCCATCAAGGCCTATATCGGGAGCGATCTGCTCCATGTGCCGCCCGAGCAGTACGCCCGCATCGCCGCCCGCTGGGGGCTGGATCAGCCGCTCTGGCTGCGCTACTGGCACTGGTTTACCCAGGTGCTGCGGGGGGATCTCGGTTACTCCATGCTCTACAACGCACCGGTGGGTGAAGTCATAGGCCAGCGCTTTGCCGCCTCCTTCCTGCTGCTGGCGGGCGCCTGGCTGCTATCCGGTTTTTTCGGGATTTTGCTGGGCCTCTGCGCCGGTCGCTATCTCAATCGTTGGCCCGATCGCCTGATTTGCCGTTTTGCCTACCTGCTCGCCTCCCTGCCCACCTTCTGGGTCGGCCTGTTGCTGCTCGCCCTGTTTGCGGTGCACTGGCCGCTGTTGCCGGTCTGCTGCGCCTGGACGCCGGGGCTCTCTGCCGATGAAGCGGACTGGTTGATGCGATTGCGCCATCTGTTGCTGCCGGTGACTACCCTGGCGCTGCTCGGGGTGGGCAATATCGCCCTGCATACCCGGGGGCGGGTGGCCGAGGTGCTGGAGAGCGACTTTATCCGCTACGCTCGTGCTCAGGGGGATGGCGGCTGGCCCATGCTGCGTTTTCATGTGCTGCGCCACGCTCTGACCCCGGCGCTCTGCCTGCAGTTTGCCTCCCTTGGGGAGCTGATTGGCGGATCGCTGTTGGCCGAAAAGGTCTTCTCTTACCCGGGGCTCGGCCAGGCCACCGTGGATGCGGGGCTGAGAGGGGATATCCCCCTGCTGATGGGAATCGTGCTCTTCTGCACCCTGCTGGTCTTTATTGGCAACACGGTGGCCAGTTTGCTGCTGGCCCGCATCAATCGGGGCTGGGAGGGCGAGCATGCTGTTTAATCCGCTTCCCTCCATACTGCGGCTGGTTTTTGCCCTGCTCGGATTGGCGCTGCTGGCCACTTACGGCTGGAGCCTCTCTCATCAGGATGTGCCGATGGATCTGCTGGCGCGCCAGCAACCTCCCTCGCTGACCCACTGGTTCGGCACCGATCAGATGGGGCGGGATCTCTGGTTGCGGGCTTTTCAGGGCACCCTCACCAGTCTGGAGCTTGGCATCAGCACTGCGCTCTGTAGCGGGTTGCTGGCCATGGTGGCGGCCAGCGTGTCGCTCATTCATCCCAGATGTGATGCGGCGGTGCGGCTGGTGATCGACGCCATGCTGGCGCTGCCCCATATGCTGCTCTTGATCCTGATCTGCTTTACCGTGGGGGGCGGCATGCGCGGGGTGATCCTGGCGGTGGCGCTCACCCACTGGCCCAAGATGGCACTCATTCTCTGCGCCGAGGCGCGGCGGATCGCCTGCAGCGACTATGTGGTGCTGGCCCGCTGTCAGGGGATGGGGGCGCTACGTCGCTGGCGCATCCACCTGCTACCGGGGCTGTTGCCCCAGTGGTTTATCGGCACCTTGCTGATGTTTCCCCATGCGGTGCTGCACAGCGCGGCCTTGAGCTTTCTCGGCTTTGGTCTGGCGGCCCACGAGGCCTCGTTGGGCCTGCTGCTGGCCGATGCCCTGCGTTATCTGGCCGGTGGCGGTTGGTGGCTGGCCCTCTTCCCGGGACTGATGTTGCTGCTGCTGGTACTGCTGTTTGATCAGGCCACTCGCGCCTTGCAACAGCTGCTGTGGCACAGGAGTGAACCATGCTGAGCTTTGATCAGGTGACCATAGAGGCGGCCCACTACTCCTGGCTGGGGCGGCGCAGCTGGCAGCCTTTGCTGACCGATATCAGTCTACAACTGGCGCCGGGGGAGATAGTGGCGCTGGTGGGGGGGAGCGGCGAGGGCAAGAGCCTGTTGCTGCAAAGCGCTCTGACATTGCTGCCGGACAATCTGCGGATGCGCGGCAGCATCTCCCTCGATGGCACGCCCCTGTGCGACGCCAGCCGGGCCCGTCTGCGCGGCCACACCCTCTGCTATGTGCCGCAGGGGGTGAGCGCCCTCAATCCGCTGCTGACGGTGGAGCGTCAGCTGGGACGTGCGGCGCGTCTGTGCGGCCAGAGCGGTTCTCGCGAGCGGCTCGGCGAGCAACTGTTGCGCTACCAGCTGCCCGCGACCACCCTGGACAGATTCCCGCGCCAGCTCTCCGGCGGCATGGCCAAGCGTATTCTGGCCTGCACCGCAGCCCTCGGCGGTGCCCGCTACATTCTGGCAGACGAGATCACCGCTTGGCTCGACGAGGGGCTGGCCTGCCAGCTGCTCAGCCAGTTGCGTGAATTGGCCAATCAGGGCAGCGGCATCCTCTGGGTCACCCATGATCTGGCGCTGGCGGCCCGTTTTGCCGATCGCATCGTCGCGCTGCATCAGGGCCAGGTGAGCGACACCCTGAGCTGCCACCATCTGCGCCAGGGACAGGGGAGCGATATGCTCCGCGCCCACTGGCAGGCACTGCCCGAGTTCAATACTCTCTTCTCTGCGCCGGAGGTTTCATGATGCTGGAAATAAGAGATCTCACCATCGCCCAGGGGGAACGTCCCCTCTGGCAGGGGTTATCGCTGACGGTGAAGGCGGGCGAGCGGCTCGGCATCTCTGCGCCGAGCGGCCATGGCAAGACCACCCTGGGGCGGGTATTGGCCGGTTGGCAACCGGTTCGGGCTGGCGGGCAGATCCTGCTGGATGGGCAGCCTGTGCCTGAACGGGTAAAAGGTTATAACCCCATCCAGCTGGTGCCCCAGCACCCGGAGCTCACCTTCAATCCCTATCGCACCACCGGGCAGGCGCTGTGGGATGTATGGCGCCCCGATGACGCCATGCTGGCCCGCTTTATGGTCAAGCCTGAGTGGCTCGGCCGTAAACCCGGTCAGCTCTCAGGTGGCGAGCTGGCCCGCATCGCACTGCTGCGTGCCCTCGATCCTCGCACCCGTCTGCTGATTGCCGACGAGGTGACTGCCCAGCTGGATCCGCAAATTCAGCGCCAGCTCTGGCGGGAGTTGATGGTTGAGTGCGAGCAGCGCGGGCTCGCCATGCTTGTCTTCTGTCACCAACAGGCATTATTGCGCCAGATCTGCCATCGGGTGCTGCGCTTTGGCGAGATGCAGCCCGTGACTGGTGTATTAGCTGAAAATGCGGCCTGAGGATTGGTTCCCCCTCATCCCCAGCCCTTCTCCCGCAAGGGGAGAAGGGAGCAGAAGGTGCCATTTCGCCAGGCTCGGGGTTTAGGGTTTGGAGAACCTCGGGGTTTGAAAATATGGCTGGTTGTTATGCTCGAAGCCCCCTGAGGGGTTTGAGGGCGTCGTATAGTCGCGGCATCCACGAACCGGTTCCCTCTCCCTGGGGTGAGGGGACGCGAGTGTGGGACGCTGGCTACTCCGAACAGTTAGGGCGGCTGAGGAGGTGTGCAGATAAAAGAGAGGGAGGCATCAGCCTCCCTATCTTGTTTTCTACCGTTATCAGCGGCGTTTAACCGGTTCAGGTTCAGGCCGTAGCCAGCCAGTTCAACCAGGCATCCATCCCTTCACCGGTAGTGGCGCTGACCTGGATCACCTGAATATAGGGGTTGACCCGTTTGGCGTTCTCGATGCAGCGGGCCACGTCAAAGCTGACGTAGGGCAGCAGATCGATCTTGTTGATCACCATCAGCTGGGCGGCGGCGAACATGTCCGGGTATTTCAGCGGCTTCTCTTCCCCTTCGGTGACGGAGAGGATCGCAACCTTGTACTTCTCGCCGAGATCGAAGCTGGCGGGGCAGACCAGGTTACCCACGTTCTCGATAAAGAGGATGCCCCCGGGATTGGCGGGCAGCTGGTGGCAGGCGTCGTGCACCATCTTGGCATCCAGATGGCAGCCCTTGCCAGTGTTGATCTGCACGGCAGGGACGCCGGTGGCGCGAATGCGATCCGCATCACTGCTTGTCTGCTGATCCCCCTCGATCACGGCGCAGGGGCGCTGTCTCTCAAGCCGGCGCAGGGTCTCGCACAGCAGGGTGGTCTTGCCTGAACCCGGGCTCGACACCAGGTTAAGCACCAGTTGGTCGGCAGCGGTGAAGTGCTCGCGGTTGTGGGCCGCCAGCGCGTTGTTCTTGGCCAGCACGTCCATCTCGATGGCGATCAGCTGGCGCTGTCCCATGCCGGGCACCGATAATCCGGCTTCCCCTTTGCCGTAGTGCAGATCATCCTGGTCATGGTCATGGTCATGGTCATGGTCATGGTCATGGGGATGCGAGTGGGAATGGCCGTGGTCATGAGAGTGGGCATGTTCATGATGATGGTCGTGGGGGTGATCATGGTGGTGCTCATGAGGCTGATCATGCCCCTCATGGCCCATGGGAGCCCGCACCCCGTGGTAGTGGTGATTGACATCCCCCTGATGGTGGTAGTGGTGGTGAATGATCAGGGTGCGTGGTGCGCTCTGCTCGTGGTCATGATGGTGATGGGCGTCATGAGCATGATGATGGTCGTGCTCATGGTGATGGTGGTGTTCATGAGCGTGTTCATGGTCGTGATCATCTTCATGGCCGGCGATCCGCGCCTGGCCGCATCCGCATACGCTACACATATCAACTTACCTCGATGTCGGTGATGCGCAGGCTGTTCCCTTGCGCGACTCGTAATTTGTATCCGCCACACTCGGGGCAGGCTTGCCCGCGCTCGGTGAGGGTGACCGTCTGGTTGCAGTCGTAACACCAGGCCTCGGCCGCCTGGTGCTGAAAGTGCAGCTGGGCCCCCTCGACGGCGGTGCCCTTGGCGGCGGCCTCGAAACAGAAGGCAATGGTGTTCGGGTCGACGCAGGAGAAGCTGCCGACCTCGAGCCAGAGGGCGGTCACCCTGGTAAAGCCCCGCTGGGTGGCCTGTTCAGCCGCCAGATCGATGGCGGCCATGGCCAGAGACATTTCGTGCATGATGGCTCCTTAACCGATATGGGGAGGATCAGTGACTCCTCCCTGTAATTGACGGAACGGCATGGCTGCTCAACAGATCCGCGGCAGCAGTTCACCCTGCGGCAGCTCCAGATAACGGCGGCTACCCCAGGGGTTATTGAGGATCACCTTGTGGCGATCGCTCGCCTGCACCACGCCGATCTGGCTGGCAGCGGGGTTGAATTGCCGCAAGATACCCAGCGCGTCCTGCGCCTGTTCGGCAGGCAGGGCCAGCACCATGGTTCCTTCATTGGCGAGATCATGGGGCTCGAAACCGTAGAGCTCGCAGAGGCCGCGCACCGGATCGCACACCGGAATGGCGGACTCCTCCAGCTCGATGGCAACGCCGGAGGCGCTGCTCCACTCGTTGAGCACGGCGGCAAGGCCACCGCGGGTGGCATCGCGCAGGGCGTGCGGGGTAATGCCTGCCTGCAGCAGCGCTTCTACCTGTGGCCAGAGGGTGGTGCAGTCGCTTTTCAGATCAGAGCCCAGTTGCAGGGCGTCGCGGGCCATCAGGATGCAGGCGCCGTGGCTGCCGATATCCCGCGACACCAGAATGGCGTCACCGGCCTTGAGGTTGCGTACCGAGATGCCCCGGCTCTGCTCAGGCTGCGGGAAAGTGCCGACCCCGCTGGTGTTGATAAAGATCTTGTCTGCCGCTCCCTTGGGCACCACCTTGGTGTCGCCGCAGACGATATGGGCGCCGCTCTTGGTGAGCTCGGCCGCCATCGACTCGACGATGCGGGCCAGATCGGCGTAGGGGAAGCCCTCCTCGATGATAAAGCTGCAGCTCAGATACTCGGGCTTGGCCCCCATCATGGCGAGATCGTTGACCGTACCGGCGATGGCCAGCTTGCCGATATCGCCCCCCTCGAAGAAGAGCGGCGAGACGGTAAAGCTGTCGGTGGTGAAGGCGATGGGGCCGTTTACCGGCAGCAGGGCGGCATCTTCACCGCGCAGCAGGATCTCGTTACCAAAGTGGCGAAAGAAGAGCTGGTTGATCAGCTGATTCATCTCCACGCCGCCGCCGCCGTGGCTTAACTGGATTTCTCTCATCGGGTTTGGTTCTCCACAAAATTGCAGAAACAGGCTGGTTCATCTCTCCTCATCACCCGACCGCCGTGGCTTAACTGAATTTCTCTCATTGGATCCCCATATATCGGTAGTAGGCATTGCAGGCCCCTTCGGAGCTGACCATGCAGCTGCCCATGGGCTGGGTCGGGGTGCAGCCACGACCGAAGACCTTGCACTGGTTGGGCTTGGCCAGGCCGCGCAGGATATCGGCGCACTGGCACGCCTTGTGGTCATCGATGGGAGTCTGATTGAGCGCAAAGTGACGCTCCGCATCGCGCCTGGCAAACGCATCGCGCAGGCGCAGGGCGGAGGCGTTGATATCCCCCAGACCTCGCCAGCGAAAGTGCTCGCGGGTCTCGAAAAAGCGCTCGACCAGCCGCTGGGCGGCTTTATTGCCGCTGGCGGTGACGGCGCGGCTGTACTGCACCTCCAGCGCGTAGCGACCCTCCACCTTCTGGCGCACCATCATCAAGAGCGCCTCCATCACATCCACCGGCTCGAAGCCGCTCACCACCACCGGCACCTGATAGCGATCGACTATAGGCAGGTAGATATCGGCGCCGGTGATGACGCTGACGTGGGAGGGGCCGATAAAGGCGTTCACCTTGGCCACCCCGTCGGCCATCACCGCATGAATGGCGGGGGGCACCAGCACATGATTGATATGAAACAGCAGGTTCAGGGCCCCTTGCTCTTCCGCAGCAGCTAAGAGTGCCGCTGTCATCGGGGTAGAGGTCTCGAAACCGATGGCGAAGAAGACCACGGTTTTCTCCGGGTTCTCACGGGCGATGCGCAGGGCGTCGAGGGGGTCATAGACGGGGCGGATATCGCTCCCCTTGGCCCGCTGCTGGGCCAGCGTACCCTTGGAGCCCGGCACCCGGATCATATCCCCCAGAGTGACCAGAATGACGCTGGGCTGGCTTGCCAGCTCAATGGCCTGATCGATGCGCTCTTTGGGCATGATGCAGACCGGGCAGCCGGGGCCGTGGACAAACTCGATGCTGGCCGGCAACAGCTGGTGCAGGCCGTACTTCATGATGGTGTGGGTATGGCCACCGCACACCTCCATCACCCGCAGCGGCTCGGGCAGATTGTTGGCGAGTTCAGTGATCTGAGCGGCGAGGGCGCGGATCACCTCGGGCTGTCGAAAGCCCTGAAAGAGATCATTCAAGGTCAGCATGGCAAGATATCCTGTTTGGGCATCAGGGCCACCATCTGGCGGAAGCTCTCGAGGCTGGCCTGCGCCTCCTCTTCGTCAATCTTGCTCATCACAAAGCCGATATGGAGCAGCACATAGTCGCCCACCTGGAGAGGCTCTTCGAGCAGCATGCAGCTGACGCGTCGCTGCACCCCCAGGGTGTCGACGGTGACGCAGTTATCTTCGGGGTGCAGCTGCACCACCTGAGAGGGAATGGATAGACACATGAATTTCAGGACTCCGACAAGGTGGCACAACCGGTGGTGACAGGCTGATGCGTGGCAAGATGGTGGATGGCAAACCAGAGCTGACCGGCGGCGATGCCACCGTCATTGAGCGGCAGGGTTTCGCTGGTCAATACCTGCCGGCCGGCAGCTTCTAGGCCGGGTACCAGCTCGTCCATCAGCACCCGGTTTTGAAAGACGCCGCCCCCGAGCGCCACCGGATAGCCGGGGAAGCGCTCGGCTAAGGCGATGACCAGATTGCTGATGGCACGGATAAAGCCGGCCGCAAGGCGGGCGGTAGAGGTGCCTTTTCGCCGCTCGCTGACAAGGGTATTGAGCAGCTCTGCCCACTCGATATGCAGTGGCCCCTCCGCTGATTGGCTGAGATCAAAGGCGAGGGGGAAGCGCTGTTCATCGGGGGCCAGCTGCAAGGCGGCCGCTTCCAGCAGGAGCCCCGCTTCGCCCTCGTAATCCGGGGTGTCGATCACCCCCAAGAGCGCCGCCACCGCATCGAACAGCCGGCCGATGGAACTGGTGTAAGGGGCGTTGCGACCCAGCTGCCAGAGCTGGTGCAGGTTGCTGATCCGCTCAAGGGGCAGTTGCTTGATCGCCGGAACATCGAGGGCGCTGATCTCCTCAGGACTGTGCGATTCAAACAGCAGCCCCAGCAGCTGGCGTACCGGTTCGCGGATGGCCGCCTCGCCGCCGACAAGCTTGAAGGGAGTGAGGTGGGCAATCCGCTCGAAGCCCTTCACATCGGCCAGCAGCAGCTCGCCACCCCAGAGGGTGCCGTCATCCCCAAGGCCGGTGCCGTCGAAGGCAACCCCCAGAACAGGGCCCCTGATGTTGTGCTCGGCCATCACCCCCAGCAGGTGGGCGTGATGGTGCTGCACCTCGAGGTGGGTTGCATTGTGATCGCGGCAATAGCCCTTGGCCCACTGGTGGCTGAGGTAGCCCGGGTGGCAATCCGAGACCAGAACTTCGGGCTTGAGAGCGTAGAGATCGCGAAAGGTCGCCAGGGTTTGCTCGAAGTGATTCTGCATCGGCAGGCTGTGCAGATCGCCGATATAGGGGCTGTAGATGCGCTGGCGGCCGAAGGCGATCGCCAGCTGGTTCTTCTGCTGCGCCCCGACTGCAAGAAGCGGCGCCTTGACCGCCTCTTGCAGGCTGGGAGTGCAGGGGGCATAGCCCCGGGCCAGCCGCAACGTCTGGCGCCGCCCGCCTGCCCACTGCACCAGACTGTCGTCGCACGGGTGCAGTATGGGGCGGTTGTGATCCAGGATGCCGTCAATCTCGCTACCGAGTTCCCTGACCACCGCCTCGTACTCGATAAGGATCGGGCTGCCGCGACCATTGGCACTGGTGGCCACCAGCGGCATGGCGCAGGCATCCAGCAACAACTGGTGCAGCGGGGTATAGGGGAGCATGACCCCGAGGTAGGGGATGCCGGGGGCGATCCCCTCGGCCAGCGGCGCTGCAGGTTGCTGCGATTCTGAGAGCCGATCATCGTTTTTTCGCTTGCGCAGCAAGGTGATGGGTCTGGTCTGAGAGGCGAGTAGTTGCCATTCTTCTTCGCAGCCGGTGACATGCAATTTGGCCTCGGCAAGGGAGCCCATCATCACCGCCAGCGGCTTGCGCGCGCGCCGCTTGAGCGTTCGCAATCTGGCAACACTCCGTTCATTGCGGGCATCACATATCAGGTGATAACCCCCCATCCCCTTGACCGCAATCAGCGCCCCCGCTTGCAGGGCGCTGGCAGCCATTTGCAGGGCACCCTCGCGCTCGGCCAGGGCATCACCATTGCCGCTGCGCCAGGTCAGATGCGGCCCGCACTCGGGGCAGCTCACCGGCTGGGCGTGGTAGCGTCTGTCCAGCGGGTTTTCATAGGACGCCGCACAGCGCGGGCACATGGCAAAGCCCGCCATGGCGGTATGGGGGCGGTCGTAGGGGAGGCTGCGGATGATGGTGTAGCGCGGGCCGCAGTGGGTGCAGTTGGTAAAGGGGTAGTGGTGGTGGCGATCCGCGGGGTTGGCTACATCGTTGGAGCACGCCTCGCACATCCCCTGATCCGGCGAGATGGCGACCGTGGCGGCGCTCTGCTGCTGGCTCGCTTTAATTCGAAACTGGCCATGAAATTGGCCATCGAAGTCGGGATCATGAGCGAGGGGCAGTTCCCGCTCGCTGAAGTGATCGATTCGGCTAAGTGGCGGCGCCAGTTCCCGCAGTTCGCGGGCAAAGGTGGCGAGCTGCTCAGGCGATCCTTCGGCGCCAATGGTGACGCCGTTGGCATCGTTCAACACATAACCGGCAAGGCCGTGGCGCAGTGCCAGCCCATAGACGAAGGGGCGAAAGCCGACCCCCTGTACGATGCCGTCGATATGAAATTCCCGGCGCAGCCGGTTGGCCACAGGATTGGAAGAGCCAGAGGGGGCGATGGTGGCACTCATGCCAGCTCCAGTTCATCTTGAGTGGCTGGCAGACGCAGCACCCGGCGCTCGTTCTCCTCGCGCCGCACCCAGCCATCCATCTCCATGCGCAGGCAGAACGGAATGGCGTATTTGCGCGACAAACCGGTGATCTCCTTGAGGGATGCCATGTCGATCAGATCTCCCACCTGCTGGCCCGCCAGCACGGCGGCGACCATCTGGTTGTAAAGCTCGGCGTCGTAGTAGATGGGGCCATCGAGCTGCACCAGATACTTGAGTCGCGCCAGATTGCGCAGCTGCTTTTGCAACGCGCCTTTTTGTTGCAAGCCTTGCTGCAGGGCGGTGGGCAGTTTCTGGGTGATAAAGGGATCCAGCGCCACGCCGCCGGGGCCCAGTTTACCGGGCTCGTAACCCTCCTTGCCTTGATCTCGCACCACCTTGAGCACCAGCTGTGCCTCTTCCCCCAGATCATCTTCCGACTCGCCGCTGCCCGGTTGCCACTTGTCATGGTGCAGGCGAACCAGCTGCTCGCTCTTGAGCTGCTGGAGCAGGGCCTGAATGACCGGCAGGGCGATGCCAAAGCGGGTTGCCAGCTCGGCGGCACTCAGCGGTTCGCTGGCCAGGGTAGCGAGCAGCTGGTCGCGGTTTTGGGCCAGCCAGCAGCTATCCAGCAGCCAGTCACCGAGGGGGGTGACCTGCTCTGGCTGCTGGTCAAAGCGGCTGGCCAGCACATAGCCATTGAGCCCCAGCTGCAAGGCTGCGGGGTTGTAGCGCTCCAAGTCATCAGGCAGCTCGCCCAGCAGGGCGTGCAGCGCCTTGCGTCTGGCGGGATGGATGTCGCCGCACCAGACGATGCGGGCGCCGTGCAACAGCTCGCTGCTGCCGTGGCGAATGATGGCAAGCGGCTGACCGAAGAAGCAGGGAATGGGGCTGGCAAAGATCAGCCGTGCCAGCCGGGTATCCTTGATGGGAACAAAACGGGCCCGGCCGTGCCAGCTGCCGAGGGCGATTTCCACCTCGCGGTTGCGCTGTTCCCGGATGCTGCCGCCGACCTCGTTCAGTCGCACGATAAGGTGAGTGGCCGCCTCGCACTGGCCGCCAGTGCTGGTGAGGCAGTGGCCGCGGGCCACCTCCTTGTGGGGCACTTTTTTAAGGCCCACCGCCACCCGGCAGACGGCGCCGATTTCGTCGACGCTCTGGTGATAGGCCTGCAGGGAGCGCACCTGCACTTCCCGATCGGCGGGGTAGAGGCGCAGCTTGTCCCCCACCTTGAGGCTGCCCTGCTGCAATGTGCCGGTGAGGACGGTGCCGGTGCCGTTGGCGGTAAAGACCCTGTCTACATAGAGGCGCGGGGCGGCCTGTTCGCGGGGGGCATGATGCTCGGCCATATCCCCCAGCTGGCGCACGATGGCGGCGTGCAGGGCAGCCATATTGGCGCCGGTCTTGGCGCTGACGCTGACGATGTCGGGCACCATGCCGCTCTCGTCCATCACCCGCTCCAGCAGGCTCTCTTCAAGCAGTAAAAGCTCGTCGGGGGAGATCAGATCGCACTTGTTGATGCAGACCAAGAGGCGCGGCACCCCCATCGCCTTGAGCAGGCGCAGGTGATCGCCGGTCATCGGCATCCACCCCTCGTCGGCGGCGATCACCAGCAGCACCAGATCCAGACTCCAGAGCCCCGCCACCATATTGCGGATATAGCGCTCGTGGCCGGGCACGTCGATGACGCCTATGGTGTTGCCCTGACCGTCGTCGAAGTGGGCAAAGCCAAGATCCTGAGTCATGCCGATGGCCTGCTCATGGGCACGGGCGGTGGTGATGCCGGTGAGGGCCTTGATAAGCTGGGTTTTGCCGTGATCCACGTGGCCGGCAAGGCCGATAACGGCGCGATAGGGGGTCATGGGATCAGGGCTCCTCGGTCGCTGTGGTCGGGGTGGGCAACAGCAGCGCTTTGAGCTGGGTAATCAGCAGCTCCATGTCCTCGTCGAGCAGGGTGGCCATATTGAGCAGCACCTTCTGCTGGCGTACGGTGGCGATGACCGGTACTGGCAGTTCGCGCAGGGTATCCAGCAGTTGCTGGGCCGGACGCGGGTCGGTGCACTCCAGCGCAGGGGCTGGATAAAACTCGTCCGGCAAGGTGCCGCCGCCCACCACCAGCTGGGCGGGAACCGGCACAAAGCAGCCGGGCAGGGCGGTCATCAGCTGGGAGGCTTTCGCCTGCATGGCTGCCGGGTTGCTCAAGGTGCGCTGGGCGATACCTTCGCCGATGGGGGATTTGTTGAGCTTGTGGATGAGCAGGCGTTCCAGCAGGGAGTGGATGATGCGGCTCGAGCGGAAGGTACGCATCATGGGGTGTTTTTCCAACCGCTTGATAAGGTCCGCACGGCCGCTGATGATGCCGCACTGGGGCCCGCCCATCAGCTTGTCGCCGGAGTAGCAGACCAGATCCGCCCCCGCCTTGATGTACTGGCGCACCGAGGTTTCGTCCGGTGCAAACTCCTCCGTGGTCAAGCCCGAGCCCTGATCCACCGCCAGCACTACCTGCTCGGGCAGGGCGCGGGCCAGCTCGCCGATATCGGGGGATTCGGTAAAACCGCGAATGGCAAAATTGGATCTGTGCACCATCAGCACCAGCGCGGTCTGATCGGTGATGGCATCGAGGTAATCCTTGGCGGTCGTGATATTGGTGGTGCCCACCTCCACCAGCTTGGCGCCGGAGAGGGCCAGAATGTCGGGGATGCGAAAGCCGCCGCCAATCTGGATCTGCTCGCCGCGCGAGACGATCACCTCGCGCCCCTTGGCCACCTCCTGCAGCAGCAAAAAGAGCGAAGCGGCGTTGTTGTTGACCACCAGCGAATCCTCGGCCTGGGTGAGGCAGGTGAGCAAAGTGGCGATCAGCCCCTTGCGCCCGCCGCGCTTGCCGGTGGCGAGATCCAGCTCCAGATTGTTGTAGCCGGTGTTGAGGTCACGCACCTCGTCCCACAGCTCGTGACTGAGTGGCGAGCGTCCCAGATTGGTGTGCACCAGGGTGCCGGTGGCGTTGATGACCCGGGTCTGACGCTGGCGCAACTGCTGTCGGCAGCGTTTGGCTATCAGCGCTTCCAGGCGTTCGGGGGCGACGCCGTGCTGGCGAAAATCCTCGCTCTGGCGCAGTTCACTCAGGGTGTCACGCACCGCCTGGGTCACCAGCGGGCGGCTCAGCGCCTCGATAAACCCTGCGAGAAAAGGTTGCTGCAGCAGCTGTTCCACTTGTGGCAAGCGGCGCTGGTTTGCTGGCGTCGCGGCATAAGAGGCGCTGGGGGCGAGGGAGGATACGTCAGACGGAGTTGGCATGGGATGACCCGGGCTGTGCGTGGGAGTGACATGCACGCCGCCTTGCCGGAGGAAAGCCGCTTCAACGCTGCTTGTTTGCTGCTGTCCACCATTCATGAATTAATAAAAAAGGCGAATGGATAAATTAATTGTTGAGCAGAGTAATAAGCGTGTTGGAGCGCATTCAGATTATATTGGCAATGCGACAGGCGCCTTGTTTTAACAATATATGAAACGGTCGCCAATCAGTCTTAGACAGAATTGACGGTTTCTCTCCAATATATGAAATTTGGCGGAAGAGGCAGGAATCGAACCTGCCAAAGCCTTCTCGGCTCTCATCGGTTTTGAAGACCGAGGAGGCCACCAGACCCCATCAGCTTCCGCAATGGCCACCATTTTGTGGCAATTTTTCGTGACTGGCAACGCTTTTTTATGTTTAAAAATAGCAAGTTGTCCGATTTTATGAAAAATGTCTGCGCGTTGATTTATATCAATTTCATGGCAACTAGCCCGATGTTTTTAATTTAGCATCGGGCGTTTTCATATGCCTTTATCTGGATAATTAAACGCTGCTGTTAACAAGCTGGCAAATAATATGACTCCGCGTTGGTGATATTCCAATGGTCCAGTCTCTCTATTAACAAGCTGGTATCCTTGGCAGTATCAAGGTGCTGATAAAGATAATCCATCGCCTCACTCACCATCTCGGTCATCGGGAAGGAGAACGCCACGATGGCCGGTTGCACCCCGACAAAGATCACCTCGGACACAAAGGTCTTGAGCTCGTCGATCAAAAAATTGAGCGGCATGTTGTGGGTCGAGAAGATAAACATCTCGGCGATGGTCTCGGGGGGGATCACCTGCAGGGTGCCCGCCTTCTCGCCGATCTCGGCGGCATCCACCAGCACCACCCGCGCCGGTTGCAGCTCCCGCACCTTGTAGACCACATTTTCCGGCGCGATGCCGCCGTCGATATGGAGCCAGCCGGGCAGGGGGGCGGCCTGCAGCTTGTCGGCGAGATAGGGGCCGGCACCGTCGTCCCCCATCATGGCATTGCCCACGGTCAACACGAGATTGCAGCCCATCAGCGGCTCCTTACCATCAGGTACATATGGGGGTCGTTATAGAGGGCGGTGAGCTGATCCATAAAAATGTTGGCCCAGCCCAGCTCCTGCTCATTGAGCACATTGTCAGCTTTGCGCAGTCGGTCGAAGGCGCAGGCCAGCATATGGCAGTGCTCGCGATAGATGGTGATCTCGCCAAAGGTGAGAAATCCCTCCATCTTGCGGCGCGCCTCGCTCCCCTCTGGCAGCTTGGCCACCCAGTCGCGATAACCGGTCAGCGAGCAGACCAGGTCTGCTCGCAGGCAATCGACGATGCCGAGGTGGTGGCCGATGGCGAGGCTGTAGTACATCACCTCTTTGGCTTCCTCGGGGACGTCGAACTGCTCGTCGACGAACTTGCGCGAGAGGCGGTAGAAAAAAACCTGGTCAGCCATGCACCGCCTCTCCCTTGCCGGCCGCCCGGTTGAGGCAGGCGTTTGCCAGGTTGTTGACGATCTCCGCCAGGCGCGGATCGTCGTGCTGATCGAGGTAGCTCTGGATGCGCAGATCCACATCCTGCTGGGTCGCCCCTTCGAGCAGGGCCATGAACTCGTCGGCGATGATCCGCCCCTGCCGGTAACCGGCCATGCGGCGCGCTTCGCGCTCGATCATCACCCGGATTTCATTGGGGATGCCGGTGTGGCGCAGTTCGACCCGCTCACCCGGTTGCACCTCGTGGCTGGTGGCTTTGAGTTTCTGTTCCAGCAGACCGAGCGCCACGGCAAAGCCGTAGATGGTGGCTGCCGGTGTGGGAGGGCAGCCCGGGATATAGACATCTACCGGCACGATTTTGTCGGTGCCGCCCCAGACGCAGTAGAGGTCGTGGAAGATGCCACCGTCACAGCCGCAGGCGCCGTAGGCGATGCAGATCTTGGGATCGGGCGCCGCCTCGTAGGCGCGCAGGGCCGGCACCCGCATCGCCCGGGTCACCGCGCCGGTAAAGAGCAGGATGTCGGCGTGGCGGGGGGAGGCGACCACCTTGATGCCGAAACGCTCGGCATCGAACAGCGGGGTGATGGTGGCGAAGATCTCGATCTCGCAGGCGTTGCAGCCGCCGCAATCGACCCGGTAGACATAGGCCGAGCGGCGAATGTCCTTGAGCAGGGTCTTCTTGAGTTTGGTGATCTCGGGATCCTGTGCCAGCGGCACGGCGCGGGTATGGGCATGGCCGACAACCGGTTCTATGCCTTTGATCTTGCTCATCACATCCACTCCTTTTGTGCGGCCATCGGTGTGGCTATCGGTGTGATCAGGGCCGAGTCAGGCTGGCTCAGCATGCTCTGTTTTCGTTTGCAGTCGGGGCAGTGGTGCAGTCGCTCCGGGGTGGTCAGCGGCGTGCCCGCCTGCTTGAGGGTATCCTCCACCAGCGCCACCAGCTTGCTCGGGGCAAAGTAGGTGCCGCACAGGGTGCAGGGGGCCAGCGCGAAGCGGGCCTCCTCATAGAGATCCGCCTTGTTGGTCACCGCCAGCTCGAACTCGGGTGAGAGGGCGATGGCGCGGGTCGGGCAGACTTCCTCGCAGCGGCCGCAGAAGATGCAGCGAGCCATGGAGATCTCCCAGCGCCGTTCGCCGGTCTCCATATCGACTTCCATCACCAGCGCATTGGCCGGGCAGGCCTTGGTGCAGGCGGCGCAGGCGATGCACTGATCCGCCTGATATTTCGGTTTGCCGCGAAAATCCCGGTTCACATCAATAGGGGCGAAGGGGTACTTGGCGGTCGGGGTGCCAGCCTTGAGGATGGTCTTGAACAGCTTGATCATGATGACCCCTTATTTCAGCGGAGAGTTTTTGCGATCGATGCCGTAGCGCTCGATCTCCTTGTAGGAGACCACGGTGGATTTGCCCTTCTTGGGGTCGACCAGGGTGACCCGGTCGGTACAGGAGTAGCAGGGATCCAGACTGCCGATGATGAGCGGCGCATCCGCCACGGTATTGCCGCGCAGCATGTAGCGCAGGGCGGGCCAGTTGGCGTAGGTAGCGGCGCGGCAGCGCCAGCGGAACAGCTTCTGGTTATCTCCCGTCATGCTCCAGTGGACGTTCTCGCCGCGGGGCGCTTCGGTAAAGCCCAGCGCAAACTTGCCCGGCTGGTAGGTGAAGCCTTCGGTGAGCAGTGGCCCCTCCGGCAGGTGCTCCAGGCCAAACTCAATCATGTCGAGGGAGTCGTAGAGCTCGTGGATGCGTACCAGTACCCGGGATTGCACGTCGCAACCCGCCTTGGTCTGGATCTCCATCGGCAGCTCGCGGTAGCCGGCAAAGTCGTGGACCCGGCGCACGTCACGTTTGAAGCCGCTCGCCCGCACCATGGGGCCGACGCAGCTGAAATCGCGGGCAATTTGCGGGTCGAGCTTGCCGATACCGATGAGGCGGGAGGAGATGTTGGCGGTATCCAGCAGCATGGCCACCAGGGGTTTGAGCTCATCACGCAGCTCGCGCACCAACTGGGCACCCTTGATGCGATCTTCCTTGAAGATATCGCGGCGTACCCCGCCAATCAGGTTGAGGCCATAGGTCTTGCGGGCGCCGGTCAGCAGCTCGGCCAGGGTCATGGATTTCTCCCGCACCCGGAAGAACTGCATGAAGCCGGTGTCGAAACCGGTGAAGTGGCTCGACAGGCCGATGTTGAGGATATGGCTGTGCAGGCGCTCCACCTCCAGCAGCACGGCGCGGATCATCTTGGCCCGCTCGGGCACCACAATGCCCATGGCGTTCTCCACCGAGGTGGTGTAGGCGACGCTGTGGGTAAAGCCACAGATGCCGCAGACCCGGTCGGTCAGGAAGGCCACTTCGTTGTAGCCCATCCGGGTTTCCGCCAGCTTCTCCATGCCGCGATGGACATAGAAGAGGCGATAGTCGGCATCGATGATGTCTTCGCCATCGACGAACAGGCGAAAGTGGCCCGGTTCATCCGAGGTGATGTGCAGCGGGCCGACCGGCACGATGCGGTTGGCATCACTGCCGAGTTCGTTGACGAAGGGGTAGGTCTCGGTGTCGGTGGTGGGCATCGGGCGCTGGCGGTAATCCATGGCGTCCTTGCGCAGCGGGTGGATATCCTCCGGCCAGTCGTCCGGCAGTACCAGACGGCGTTCGTCCGGCAGGCCGATGGCGCGCAGGCCGTACATGTCGCGGATCTCCCGCTCGCCCCATACCGCCGCCGGAATGGTCGGGGTGATGGAGGGGTACTCCTGGGTATCGGCATCCACCAGCACCCGGACTGTGATCCAGCACTTGGTGTCGCCCTCCATGGAGAAGACGTGGTAGACGGCGAAGTGGCCGTTGAGGCTGCGCTCGTCATTGGCAAAGGAGAGCGGAAGCCAGCCCCTCAGCTGATGGAAGATCAGGCTGGCGGTCTCGACCAGACTGGTGGGTTTGACGGTGATGGTGGCCTGATCGGCGGTTTGCCACTCCTCGTCGACGATGGCGTGGGGCAGTTGTGCTCGCACCTGCTGGATGTAGTCGCAGCCGATGCGATCCGAAATGGCGATGGTCATGCAGTTCTCACTTTAATGTTCGTGAATGAGCATTCACAAATGATGAAATCGGAAAAAGTTGCTGTGCTGGCGGGCATGGCTCAGACCCCGACCAGATAGGCGAGCAGTGCCAGCAGAGCCAGCCCCAAGCCGTAGCGGGTGAGCTTGTGGGTGCGCACGAACTGGGTACGGGCCATGGCGTTTTCGATGATGCCAGCCAGCAAAAAGGCCACCAGCAGCTTGCAGGCGAGGATCAGCGCCGCGCCGATGAGCGCAGGCAGACTCCAGTTGGCCGCCTTGCCGAAGGGGAGGAAAATCACCAGAAAGAGCTGCACCACTACCAGCTGCTTGAGGCCGATGGAGAGCTTGAGCAGGGCCAGGCCCGCACCGGAATATTCGGTGAGCGGTCCCTCTTGCAGCTCCTGCTCGGCTTCGGCGCAGTCAAAGGGCAGCTTGCCCATCTCGACAAACACCGCGAAGGCGCAGGCGGCACCCGCCAAGAGGGGAGCGATGGGAGCGGCCAGCGGCTGGGTCGCCACATAGCTGCTGATATTGCCCAGATCCGAGCTGCCCACCATCATCGCCATGATGAAGCAGGCGAGCACCAGAATGGGCTCCACCAGAATGCCGAGGGTCAGCTCGCGGCGGGCACCGATCCCGGCAAACATGCTGCCGCTGTCGAGCCCCGCCAGCGAAAAGAAGAAACGGAAGATGGCGAACAGGTAGATGTCGGTGATGAGATCCCCGGCGATGGGGAAGGGGGACTCGTGAGTCAG
The DNA here is from genome assembly GCF_000820305.1 of Aeromonas dhakensis. Taxonomy (GTDB): domain Bacteria; phylum Pseudomonadota; class Gammaproteobacteria; order Enterobacterales; family Aeromonadaceae; genus Aeromonas; species Aeromonas dhakensis. The sequence goes on along the minus strand of NZ_CDBH01000044.1, from coordinate 86,032 downwards.
GGTCGGCAGCGCCATCCCTACCAGCAAGAGGGCGGCGATGAGCAGCGCAGGCATCAGGTTGAAGAGGATGCCGGCAGGCTCGGGGGTGACCTCCTGACGGCGCAGGAGCTTGGCGATATCCCGGTAATCCTGCAGCAGGCCCGGCCCTTGACGGGAGTGCATCTTGGCCCGCAGCACCCGGTTGAAACCGGTGGCGAGCGGCGCCAGCGCCAGCATGGCGATGGCCTGGGTCAGGGCGAGGGCAACCATGCCCCAGCTCGGCATTTCAAGAACAGGCATATCAGACTCCTACAGCCATCAGGATAAAGAGCGCCAGCACAATGGCGTGCAGCAGCCAGCCGGTGTTGCCGCTGGTATCGCTCACCCCGTGCAGGGCGCTGGCCAGATCGAGCTGCGGCTGCTTGCGATAGAGCGGCGCGCAGAGTTGGCGCAAGGTGTGGGTGACACCGCCAGAGGTGAGGCTCATGCGCTCCTCATAGGCGTAACCACAGGCCCACGGGGTGCTGGCGTGACGACGACCCAGCTTGGGCCCCTTGAAGATGGCCAGTACCAGCAGCGGGATGAGGAACAGCCCCAGCAAGGTGATGGCGATAACGGGCGGGGAGAGGATCGCTTGGCTGCTATCCAGCGGCAGCAGGGTGGCGCCAGTGGCCACGTTCATTTGGCCGCTTACCAAGGCTTGGCCATAGCTGGCGATATGGGGGGCAATCCAGGGGGCGCCCAGACCCAGTACCAGACAGACCGCAGCCAGCAACAGGGTGCCTGCCACCATGGCGCCCGGCACTTCGCGGGCGTGGCTCGCGTGTTCGCTGCGCGGTGCGCCGCAGAAGCAGATACCGTACACCTTGACAAAGCACATCACCGCCATGGCGCCGGTCACCGCCAGCATTACTACCGCGAGCGGCGCAACGACCGAGGTGCCGAGTTTGGTCATGGAGAGCAGGGACTGGTAGATAAACCACTCGCTGACAAAGCCGTTGAGCGGTGGCAGCGCCGAGATGGCCATGGCGCCGATGAGGAACGCCAGCGCAGTCCAGGGCATCAGCTTGGCCAGCCCCCCCATCTTGTCCATGTCGCGGGTGTGCAGGCGGAACATCACCGAGCCGGTACCCATAAAGAGCAGGCTCTTGAAGATGGCATGGTTGAGCAGGTGATAGAGGGCGCCGAGCAGCCCCAGCACCACCAGTGCTGGTTGCTGGTTGGCGATGCCGATCATGCCGATGCCCATCCCCATCAGGATGATGCCGATGTTCTCTACCGTGTGGTAGGCGAGCAACCGCTTGAGGTCATGCTCGGCCAGCGCAAACAGCACCCCGAGCACTGCCGAGCAGGCACCGAAGATCAGCACCACATAGCCCCACCAGAGCTGGCTGGCACCGAGAAAATCGATGCTGACCCGCAAAATGCCAAAGAGACCCAGCTTCACCATCACGCCGGACATCAGCGCCGAGATATGGGACGGCGCAACGGGCTCGGCCACCGGCAGCCAGCCGTGCAGCGGCACGAAACCGGCGCGCAGGCCAAAGCCGCAGAAGCTGAGCAGGAACACCAGGGAGGCCAAAGCGCCCGCCAGATGGTGCTCGCGCAGCGCGGCGAACTCCAGCGAACCGCTTTCGCGGCAGAGCAGCCAGAAGGCGATCAGCACCAGCGCCATGCCGATATGGTTCATCACCAAGTAAAGCCGGCTCTGTTTGGCGGCCTCCGGGTTGGTCTTGACCAGCCAGTAGGTGGCAAGGGTCACCAGCTCGTAGCAGAGCAAGAAACCGAGTGCGTTGTCGGCCAGTACCATGCCCACCATGGCGAACAGGAAGAGGTTCATCAGCGCGCCGATGGCCACATCCCCCTTGCCCTGATATTCGCGGATATAGGCAAAGGAGTAGAGGGCGACGGCGACGCCGACCGTGCTAATCACCAGCAGCATCAGCGCGGAGAGCGTGTCTAGATAAAAAGAGCCGAGATGCACCGAGCCCAGCAGCCAGAGCTGGCCGTCGACGGGGGCACCCTGGGCAAAGATCTGCATGGCGGCGACCAGACCCGCGAGCGAGCCCAGCAGGGCAAAGCCGCTATTGAGGCGGTTGGCCAGTGCGGGCAGCTTTTGCAGCAGCAAACCGGCGGCAGCGCCCAGCAAAAAGAGCAGGAGTGTGGCCATAACAAGGGGGGACAACATCAGCGAACTCCCTCTGTGGTAGATAAATCGGATGCAGGGAGCGCCGTGGCAGGCGCCGAGAAAGCAGAGGCCCCTTGCGGGTTGGTGTCGGCCGCTTGCTGGCGACGGATACGTGCGGCGCGTTCGGTGTCGCCGTCATTGACCAGCTTCAGCGCCTGGGAGGGGCAGGCACCGACACAGGCCGGGCCATCGGCGCGAAACTCGCACAGGTCGCACTTGACGGCGATGCTGCGCACGCCCGGCTCCCAGCTCAGCAGATCCTCGCCAAAGCAGCGCAGGCCAGCGGAGGTGGAGGGGTTGCTGGATCGGATGGAGCAGGGGATATAGGTGTCGTAACTGGTGGCCACGGCCACCGGACGGCTGCCGCCGCTCTGGATGGCGCCAAAGGGACAGGCCACGGCGCAGAGATTGCAGCCGATGCAGAGCGACTCGTTGAGTTGCACGCAATCGCCAGTCTGGCGAATTGCCTCGACCGGGCACACCTTGATGCAGGGGGCATCGTCACAGTGACGGCACTGAACCGGCATGGTCGCCTGCTCGTGTCGCATAACGGTTAAACGGGGGGCTTGCTGCAAACCTTGCGCCTTGTGTACCTCGCTGCAGGCCGCCATACAGGTGCCACAGCCGATACAAAGCTTGGGGTCAGCGATAACGAAGCGGTTCATAGCCTACCTTGTCGTGTCGCGAACGGAGTGAATAGGGGCAGGTTGGCAAGATACGGGCCAGCTTGGTTTTGCCTGGCTGAATGAGTGTAAGTGTTTGTTCTTAAAGGATGTTAATAATCGCGCAGACGGGTGTCGAGGCCTTGCCTTACTGTCGAAGCGTGACGTTCGTCACTTGTGACGAAGGGGGGAAAGGGGGTTCGTCACCCGGAAAATGCAGCATGAGTAGGGTGCAAAGAACGAAGTGAATTGCACCGCTCTCCAACATATGGTGCGCGGTGCACGGCGCTGCGCTTGTTGCACCCTACGGCGGCGAGTCTGTTCGGATAGAGACCGTCTGTCTTGAAACCGTAGGTTCGATTAGCGAAGCGTAATCGGACGCACGAGAACGGAAACATATCGGCAGCATGCCGGGAGTAGGGTGCAAAGAACGAAGTGAATTGCACCGTTTGCAGCATATGGTCGCCGTGGTGTGCTCCCTTCTCCCCTTGCGGGAGAAGGGCCGGGGATGAGGGGCGGTAATTGTGGTTAACGGAAACAAGAGAGGGAGGCCAATGCCTCCCTCTCTCTTTAGCGCAACTCACGCCATCAGATATCCACCTGGGATCCCAGCTCGATGACCCGGTTGGGCGGGATCTCGAACTGATCCGGTGCGCGCAGGGCGTTGCGCTGCAGCAGCATAAAGAGCTTGCCGCGCAGATAGAGATACCAGGGGCGGTCTTTCATGATGAGCGACTCGTGGGCCATAAAGAACGAGGTCTCCATCATCCGGCAGCTCAGCCCCTCGGCGTTGCAGCGGTGGAAGATCTCCTCCACGTTGGGGGTCTCGCGCCAGCCGTAGCTCGCCACCACCCGCCAGAAGGTGGGGGAGAGCTGCTCGATGCAGACCCGGCGCACGTTGTGGACATAGGGCACATCCTCCACCCGCAGGGTGAGCAGGATGATCCGCTCGTGCAGCACCTTGTTGTGCTTGAGGTTGTGCAGGAGCGCATGGGGGATCACATTGACCACCCGTGACATATAGACCGCAGTGCCAGCCACCCGGGTTGGCGGGGATTTTTCCAGCGAGGCGATCATCGGCTCAAGGGAGTTGCCGTGCTCGTTCAGGCGGCGAATAAGCTGGAAACGCTCGCTCTTCCAGCTGGTCATCACGGTGAACATCACCGCGCCCAGAGTGAGCGGCAGCCAGCCGCCGGAGAAGATCTTGGCGAGGTTGGCGGCAAACAGCGGCACGTCGATGGCCAGCAGCGCGATAAACAGCGCGGCCACCAGGTACTTGTGCCAGTGCCAGCTGTGGCGGGCCACCGAGCAGGAGAGGATGGAGGTCAGCACCATGGTGCCGGTGACGGCGATGCCATAGGCCGCCGCCAGATTGCTGGAGTGCTCGAAGCTCATGATGACGATGACCACCGAGATATAGAGCATCCAGTTGATGACCGGAATATAGATCTGGCCGGACTCCTGCTCGGAGGTGTGCACGATGCGGATGGGTGAGAGATAACCGAGCCGCACCGCCTGCCGGGTCAGCGAAAAGACCCCGGAGATCACGGCCTGCGAGGCGATCACCGTGGCCAGGGTCGCCAGCAGCAGCAGTGGCAGCAGCGCCAATTTCGGTGCGAGCAGGAAGAAGGGGTTGGTGATGGCCTCGGGATGGGCCAGCAGCAGCGCCCCCTGGCCGAAGTAGTTGAGCACAAGCGACGGTAACACCACCATAAACCAGGCGCGCCGGATCGGGCTCTTGCCAAAATGGCCCATGTCGGCGTAGAGCGCCTCCACCCCGGTGATGGCCAGCACCACGGCGCCGAGAGCAAAGAAGGAGGCGGTCTGGTACTTGGCAAAGAAGCGCAGCGCCCAGATTGGGTTGAGCGCTCCCAGCACCTCGGGGTGCTGGAAGATGCTGTTCAGACCCAGCACCGCCAGGGTGATGAACCAGGTGAGCATGATGGGGGCGAACAGCTTGCCCACGGTGGCGGTGCCGTGTTTCTGGATGGCGAACAGCAGGGTCAGCACCAGCACCGAGAGTGGCACTATATAGGGGTCGAGGGAGGGGGCGGCGATGTTCAAGCCCTCGATGGCCGACATCACCGACATGGCCGGGGTGATCACCACCTCGCCATAGAAGAAGCTGCCGCCAATCAGCCCCAGGATGATCAGCAAGGGGGTCCACCTGGCCGGAGTGTTGCGGGTGGCCAGCGACATCAGGGTAAGGATGCCCCCTTCGCCGGCGTTGTCGGCCCGCATCACGAAGGAGAGATACTTGACCGAGACCACCAGGATCAGCAGCCAGAAGATCAGTGAAAGAAAGCCCAGGATGGAGGCGGGCTCCACCCCGAAACCGAACTGGCCGGAGAGGCACTCGCGCAGGGTATAGAGCGGGCTGGTGCCGATGTCGCCATAGACCACGCCGATCGCCGCCAGCGTAACGCCGGACAGGGCTTGTTTGTGATTACCGTTCATGAAGTTGTCTGTCAGTTTGATGATGACGATTGGCCAGCACGGGCCGCCCCCGTCTATCGGGCGTGCGGCAGGTGCCGCAGGAACGCATTAATGGATTGCGATGGGAAAGGGAGCTAACTGGATATAAAGAGGCTCATCATGGGACACAGTCTGTTCATCTGCCGTTAAGGGTATAATGACACACCCGTCGTAGGTTTATGCTCAGGTATAAATAATCAAAAAGGGGTGGTTAACGAAATTATTAATTGGCCAGCGATTGAAATGCCCCGCCCGGACCTTGGCAAGTGATTGTTTTAGCTGGCTATCCATTTTTGCCAGCGTTTTGCATCAAGCTGGCTAAGAAATAAACGATAAAATGCTGACCAATAAAGAGGGGGCTCTGGCAGTAAATAGAGAGGGGGTAAGGCTGCGATGGAGTCTTTATTTATCAAGAGACAGCAAGTAGGGTGCAATGAACGAAGTGAATTGCACCGCTAATTTCAAATTAAAAGAGTTGTAATGTATAGAGATTGTTAATCATTAAATAGCTCCTCTGTTTCCAAGAAGTTTATAAGGTCATTATTTTCTAAAACCCCTCTATAAAAAATAGCTTCCCAATGGTTCGGTGATTTAATTTCAGCCTTCCGTAAAAAACGTCTTACTATTTTTCTGACACTATCTCCTTCAGGTTCATCTCTTTCCTCTGAAATAATTACAAGTAAATCAGAATATTCAGATATACAGTAGTTTTCAAATCTATTTACAAAGTCTATTTCTTTAATGTGTCTTTCACATATTTCTCTAAGTGGGGAGCCTATATTTTCAGGCACTTTTGCTAAAAACCTCTCAGGGTGATTATAAGGTGGAAGAATTTCTAGCATAATGCGAATAGTTTCAATTTGGTCATAATATGGGTGAATAAATAATTTATTTCCCTCAGCATTTAAAATATTATTATCCTTTAATCTTTGGCATTTGTCGCACATCGGTGTTAAATTTTCAAACACGATGGATAATTCTGGATATTTTGACTGTGGTAAGTAATGATCAAGGGTTGTTGGCTTTCCTGGCTCTCCACATGCCGGACAAAATAAAAGACCGTGATTATCTCTCATATTCTTTAGATATGAATGTAATTCAGTTCCTTCTACTGGCTCGTAAAGCCCTTTTAGAGAGACAGTTCTTTTTTCAACCAACGTCTGTAGCGCATTACCTTCTGGGTTTTTGTTTTCCTCTGCGATGATTCGCTCTTGTGTGATGTAGGGAGATATATCAAGTGGAGCAATAACTTCCGGGTTACCTCTGTTCTCTACATATCTATTTATATGCAACAACCAATTTTCTTTAATCAAGTCAAAGAAGTCTCGATACCAAACTCTGTCAGCCACAACTTGGTTTATTGTGTCTGTTGTATCATAAATTGGAGGTGAAAGTTTAGTTACCATTATGTAACCTTCCCAATTTTGAAATTTTCATTATCAACTGCTCATTGATCTCATCGCCGAGTAAAGAAATTAGAGTATCAACGTCCGGTTCATCCTTTACTAGACGACTTAACCAATCATCAAAAGGTTTTGTTAAAGAGCTATCTCCGAACACATATGAAGATATCCTTTGGACACTGGCACCAAAGGTTTCAAAGGGAGGTGGAATAATATCTAAAATCCCGTCTACTTCTTTAAATATATGAACGCATTTTGAAGGGACCTCTCTTACAACGGCCAATGAATGTGTTGCTAAAATTGCCTTTGAACGGAATGGCTTTAAAATCGCTTTAAGAAGAGATATAAATTCGATTTCTAGTGTTGGATGCAGAAATAACTCAGGTTCATCAATTACCACTAGACTGTTTTCTCTTATAGAACCAAGAACATTTATCACAATATATGTGAATAACCGTTGACCAGAGCTTAAAGAAATAATTTCTCCATTTGAGATAAACTTGACCCCTTCCGTTAATTTACATAAATTAACCAGATTTGAGTTGTCAATTAGCAACGGAATATCTTTATCTATTTTTAGATAATTTCTCCCTTTAATTTCAGTTATTTTGTTTTTAAGCGATGTTGTCACTGATTCAGGCAATACTTCCAATGCTAGATAGTCATAACCGAGAGCTGGCTTCAATGCTCTTTCTGCAGCTTCAAGTTTTTTAACTTTATCAATTATAAATGAAGTTTTTTGATCATCATAAATTGATGTTATCAGGGAATTACTTGAGTCGAAAGCCGGTAGATTGCGGTTAATTCCTATTTTTGCACTTCCATCCTCTTCAGTCCCTGTTCGATGCCTAAATCCAAAGTATTTGTAGGCTGCCTTGTCAAGAAGATTGGATTTTTTTAGAGTTAAATCAAACTCTTCAAAAGGGCTATATGAAATTAAAATTAGCCTGCCAATATTTGGTCTCTTATCAAAAAACAATTCAGCTTTTTTATCCTCAGATTGCAACCAACCAGAAACTATAGTTTTTAAACTATGTGATTTTCCTATTCCATTTGGCCCAATCAGCACATTTATATCATAGGGAAGTAGTGATGATTCGAATTGAAATGGAATTTCTTTTTTTTCACCAGTACGACTCTGCATGAACAAAGTAAAATTTTTAACTTCAGATAGCTCTCCTTTAAGGACTTTCCATCCATCTAAGTATGCTTTATGTGCCCCGCTTTCTCTTAATAGAGATAGTTTGAAGCCATCATCGTTAGTTAATGAATAAGATGGATGCTTTTCTGAATGAGATAATATACTTGCATCATGTAAAATTTCTAATGTTTTTTCTGTATTTTGGGGGCCTATTTTTGCAATCAGGCTTTTGTAAAAATCAATATCTGATGGTATGGATATATAATCAAGCTTGGGGATGGGGAAATGCCCATCCCAACCTGATGAACAAAGTTCATTTAGGGTTTCAGCTGTATAGGTTGAATTTCTAATTAATATTTTCAAGTTGAAGTGAAAGTCTAGTACTTTTCCATCAAAAATTAACTTTGCATTTAGAGTTGTTTTATAGTCATAATCATCCCAATTATTACCGCTTAATGATAAAACTGTTTCTCTACCAAAATTAACAGGTGGGCTTTTATTCCATTTTATATTCGGTGTGTATAATATTTTCATTTTTATATGATTTCGGTTGAGTTATCGTGATTTAACTGGTCGATATTTATATCGATGTTCACTTAATTGATGAGTATCGATATAAATACTTCCTACAAGTTGATGTTTACTGGTCTCGTCATTCAACTAGACTCCATATTTTCTGCAATCGCGTTGGCTATTTTACCGCTTTTATTGGGACATCTTTAATATAACTAGTTGCCAAGTGGCACATACTAACAGGAGCAATAAAAAACTAAAGGGGCAGGGGTGTAAAACTGGCTCTGGCTCAACAAATCAGTCAATAAACGGCCTGTTTTGTTCGGTTTTGCTTGATGATGGACTGCTGTCTAGATAGAGAAACCAAGCAATTTGCCGCTGCCACAGGCGGCTTTTGCGTGCTTCACAGCCCCTTTTTTGGCCCTTGGTATGGCTTTTCTCCCGGATATTGTCCCACCGCTTATCAGGTTTATGGCGGCCGATCCTTGCTCCAAACGCCTTTGAACGGCTCCGTTACGCGGCTGGAGCAGGGGTTGGTCAGCCAGTGTCGACCTCGTCACTTTTGTCATGTCGAGCAGGGGGCTGGCCCCTTCGTCACCCTCGTCAGTTGCGGCAAATACCGCCTTCACCATCCAGATTACCCCTTTATTTTCATTGGCTTGTGATTTTATGACGGCCATCTTCCCGTGTTGGTCTGATAAATGCTTTGTGGGGGCAGACCGCGTTGTCGCCTGCCAGGTGGGTGAGGGCGGTCGGGTGTAACGAACCATTTAGGATCCCTCTCTATGAACAGCTTCGTGATTGCAGATCCCAGTCTCTGTATTGGGTGTCGTACCTGTGAGGTGGCCTGCGCCGTGTCACACCAGTCAGGGTCCTGCAGCGGGACCCTTGAGCGGGAGGGCGGTCTGCATCTTGCCATCGAGGATGGACATCTGGTCTCCAAGGACAGCCATTTTCAGCCGCGCCTGAAGGTGATCGTCGGCAGCAAGGTGACCACGCCGGTGCTCTGCCGCCAGTGTGAAGACAAGCCGTGCGCCATGGCCTGCCCGAACAACGCCATCGTCACCGAGGATGGCTGCGTCAAGGTGTTGCAGGCGCGCTGCATCGGCTGCAAGTCCTGCGTGGTGGCCTGTCCTTACGGCGCCATGGCGGTGGTGGTGAAAGAGGTGGCCCCCACGGCCGATTCGCTCTTCAAGCGGCCGCAGACCAAGGCGCAGGCGCTCAAGTGCGATCTCTGCCAGCACCGCGAGGCGGGCCCGGCCTGTGTCGAGGTCTGTCCGACCCAGGCGCTGCGGCTGGTCACGCCGGAGCATCTTGAAACCCTGAACCGGCAGAAGCAGCTGGCCAGTGCCGAGGCCCTGCTGGCGATGCCGGCGCGGGTGTGAGCGGGCTTGCCGAGCCGTTTTTCGTTAACAAACAAGAGTGTGAGTCATGAAAAAAGTCATTACCGTGTGCCCCTATTGCGGCACCGGTTGCAAAATCAACCTGCTGGTTGAAAACGACAAGGTGGTGGGGGCCGAAGGCGCCAACGGCCGGACCAACGAGGGGCAGCTCTGCCTCAAGGGTTATTACGGTTGGGATTTCCTGAACGACACCAACCTGCTGACCCCCCGTCTCAAGAGCCCGATGATCCGCCGCGAGCGCGGTGGCAAGCTCGAAGCCGTCTCCTGGGACGAAGCCATCGAGTTCGCCAGCAGCCGCCTTTCGGCCATCAAGGCGAAATATGGCCCGGACGCCATCATGACCACCGGCTCTGCCCGTGGCCCCGGCAATGAAGCCAACTATGTGATGCAGAAATTTGCCCGTGCGGTGCTGGGGACGAACAACGTCGATCACTGCGCGAGGGTGTGACACGCACCCTCAGTCTCCGGTCTGGAGACAACGGTAGGCAACGGCGCCATGAGCAACGCCATTCCCGAAATTCAAGAGACCAAGTGCCTGCTGGTGTTTGGTTACAACGCTGCTGACTCTCACCCCATCGTCGCCCGCCATATCCTGAAGGCGAAGGCCAACGGGGCCAAGGTGATTGTGTGTGATCCCCGCATGGTGGAGACCGCCCGCATCGCCGATCAGTGGCTGCCGCTCAAAAACGGATCCAACATGGCGCTGGTCAACGCCTTCGCCAACGTCTTGATCAATGAAGGGCTCTACAACAAGGCGTTCGTCGCCAACTACACCGAAGGGTTTGACACCTTCAAGGCCACGGTGGCCAAGTACACCCCGGAATACGTGGAGGGGATCACCGGCCTCAAAGCCGCCGATATCCGCGCCGCCATTCGCACCTATGCCGCATCGCCTGCTTCCATGATCCTGTGGGGCATGGGGGTGACCCAGTACGGTCAGGCGGTGGACGTGGTCAAGGGGCTCGCGGGTATTGCGCTGCTGACCGGCAACTTCGGTCGCCGTGGCACTGGCTGCGGGCCGGTACGCGGTCAGAACAACGTGCAGGGCACCTGCGACATGGGGATGCTGCCGCACCAGTTCCCGGGCTATCAGTCGGTGAGCGACCCCGCTATCAGCGCCAAGTTTGCCAAGGCGTGGGGGGTGGATGCGCTCTCCCAGAAACCGGGTTACCGACTGACCGAGCTTGGCCACAAGGTGGAGGAGGGCAAGTGCAAGGCCTTCTACATCTTTGGGGAAGATCCGGCCCAGACCGAGGCAGATCTCGGTCAGTTCCGCCGCACCCTGGCGGGGATGGAGCTGGTGATCGTGCAGGATATCTTCATGACCCAGACTGCCGAGATGGCCGACGTCATTCTGCCCGCCACCAGTTGGGGCGAGCACGAGGGGGTCTACAGCTCGGCGGATCGCGGCTTCCAGCGCTTCTACAAGGCGGTGACGCCGCCGGACAACGTGAAGCCGGACTGGGCCATCTTCTCGCTGATGGCCACCGCCATGGGGTATCCCATGGAGTATCGCGACACCGAGCAGATCTGGGACGAGCTGCGCGGACTCTGCCCGCTCTACGCCGGGGTCAGCTATGACAAGATGGCCGATCTCAAGAGCGTGCAGTGGCCCTGTCCGACCGAGGATCACCCGGGCACCAGCACCCTGTTCGAGGGGAATGTGTTTACCACCCCGAGCGGCAAGGGTCAGCTGATTGCCTCCGGGTGGCGGCCGCCGCTGGAGCAGCCCTGTGCCGAGTACCCGCTGGTGCTCTCCACCGTGCGCGAAGTCGGTCACTACTCCTGCCGCTCCATGACCGGCAACTGCTCGGCGTTGCAGACCCTGGCCGATGAGCCGGGCTATGTGCAGATCCACCCGAGCGATGCCAAAAAGCTGGGGGTGAAGGATCAGGCGCTGGTCTGGATCTCGTCGCGCCGTGGCAAGGTGATCACCCGGGCCAACTACAACGAGCGGGTCAACGCCGGGGTGGTCTACATGACCTACCAGTGGTGGATCGGGGCCTGCAACGAGCTCACCATCGAGCACGTGGACCCCGTCTCCTACACGCCGGAGTACAAGTACTGCGCAGTGAAAATTGAGCGTATCGAGGATCAGCCGGGGGCGGAAGTGTACGTCCAGACTGAATACAGCGCGCTCAAGGCGAAATTGCGCAGCGCCGCCAAAGGGTAATCGTCGTTAATAAAGTGGATCCAGGCTCTGTATACAGGGCCCGGATCCGCTCATCCTTTTTTCAGCTGGCAGGTGTCCATCATGAAAAATGAATTAAATCTTTCGTTCGGGATCTTTTATGTCTCCGCTTATTTGCTGGTGATGTTGTTAGGGATTGGGTGTTTTCTATGGCACGACGAATTGATATTTCTGCTGGGGTTTGCCTTCTTCGGCTCTTTTATCGCCGCGCGCATCGCCATGAGCGCCGTGCTGGCGGCATTGAGCGTGCAGGCGGCCTGGCTCATCGCCTTTCTCTCCACCACCCTGGTCAACTGCCTGCTGGCGGGCGTGCTGGGGCTCGGGGTCTATCTCACCCATCGGGTGGTGTCGGTGGAAATAGCTGACAATATCAGTGGGTTATTGCTGGGGCTTCAGCTCTTTTCGGCCGCTTTCATCTTCGGCGGATTGAAGCTGCACAACTACCGGCTGCTCTCCTCATGAGCCTGCGACAGCAGCAACAGGGGCAGAGGAGGGGCCAGTTGGCGGCGATATGCGGCGAATGACGGCGATAGTGACGCCATATTTGGGCGTGGCGGGAAATATCCGCTGACGGAGCTGTAATATGTGCCAGGGCCGGCTTGGTTGTAATGGGGATGGGGCTAACTTATTATGCCAGCCATCCTGCGATAATCTGCGCGATGCTATTTCGCTGCATGTTAGTTTTTATAATTAAGCGTTAAGTTTTTAAAAATTAATTATAACATCTGACTGCGATGGCTGATGCATTGTTTACCGTTGTTGCCGTGCTGCAATTGGCCGGCAAGGGTACCCATCTAGATGTAATGCGAGGCCTGAATGCTGAATGTGAGTGCCATTCCGTTGACCGACATCTCACCCATCTGGGATGACGGCTTTCTCTCCCTCTCCAAGAACCTGCTCTCCGCCGTCACCCTGGACGACTTCATCAAGAAGCTGAACCGGATCCAGCCCTGCTTTCACCAGGTGGATCGGGTCAACCTCATCCTCAACCTGGGGACGGGGGAGGAGGCGGTCTTCTACTACCTGGGGGAGCAGGGGCCGGCGCACCTCATCTGCCGCAAGGCCGATCTCCATTTTTCCCGCGAGCAGGCCATCGTGCTGCCGGCGAGCCGCTTTCGCCACCGCTGCGAGCAGCTGGCGAGCACCCCTGTCTATGACGGTTTGCACTCCTATTGTCAGTTGCCCATCACCACCGCCCGTAGCCACCTGGGCGGGGTGGAGTTCATCAGCCGCGAGGCCAACGCCTTCCCGATGGAGACCCTGGCCAAGCTGACCCAGCTGGCGGCCATCGTCGCCATTGCGCTGGAGAACGTGCTGGACAAGGAGCGCACCCTGGAGCAGGCCAACTCCCTGCGCCTTGAGCGCGACAGCTGCAAGATCCTGGTGGACGTGACCAACGCGGTGATCAAACTGGTGCGCATCGCCGAGCTGCCCCAGAGCCTGTTCACCATCCTGCACCACCACTTTGGCATCAGCAGCCTGTGCCTGGCCGAGTACAACGCCACCTCCGACAGCTTCAAGAGCTACCTGGTCAATCAGCAGCAGCGTGAACAGCCCGGCATCATCAACCACTCGTGTTTTGAGAAGAACTGCCTGCAGGGGGCGCTCGGCCACAGCGAGCCCTTCTTCCTCTATCGCGAACAGGGTCACGGCTGCCAGTCGAGCTGCCGCTTCACCTCCCAGATCCTGCCCCCCGACGCCGACAGCTCCTGCATCCTGCCGCTGCGCTATCGGGGCAACCTGCTGGGGGTGTTGATCCTCTCCCACCCCGAGGCGGATTTCTTCGCCGACCTCGATATCTCGCTGCTCGAACAAGTGGCGGCGCGCACGGCGATTGCCATGAACAACGTGCAGGCGCAGCAGGAGATCTCCAACACCACCGGCGCCAGGGAGAAGACCCTCAGGGTCGACGGGCCCGCGCCGCAGGGGGACTTTGCCAACATCATCTACCAGAGCGCCGTGATGGAGAAGGTGCTGGAGAAGGTGAAGCTGGTGGCCCAGAGCGACTGCACCGTGCTCATTCTGGGGGAGACCGGCACCGGCAAGGAGCTGATCGCCCAGGCCATTCACGCCCTGAGTGCCCGCCACGATCACGAGATGGTCAAGGTGAACTGCGCCGCCATTCCCACCGGCCTTATCGAGAGCGATCTGTTCGGCCACGAAAAGGGGGCCTTCACCGGGGCGCTGACCCAGCGCATCGGCCGCTTCGAGCGGGCCCACAAGGGCACCCTGTTCCTCGACGAGGTGGGGGACATGCCACTCGATCTGCAGCCAAAACTGTTGCGGGTCTTGCAGGAGCACGAGCTGGAGCGGGTGGGCAACAGCAACCCCATCGCCATCGACGTGCGGCTGGTGGCGGCCACCAACTGCGATCTGCTCTCCATGGTCAAGAACAAGCGCTTTCGCAGCGACCTCTATTACCGCCTCAACGTCTTTCCCATCGAGCTGCCGCCCCTGCGCGAGCGGCGCGAGGATATTCCGCTCTTGGTCAACTTCTTCATCAAGAAGATCGCCAAGCGGATGCGCCGTACCATCACCTCCATCCCGGCCGATGCCATGAAGATGCTGGTGTCGCTCCCCTGGTACGGCAACATCCGTGAGCTCGAAAACATCATCGAGCGGGCGGTGGTGATGACCCGCGGCCACGTGCTCAACCTCTCGCCGGACGAGCTGCTGCCCCTCAAGGGCTTTCACAAGATAGAGACCCTGGTCTATGACGAGCCGGCCCGGGAGCTGTTCCGTGAGCCGCTGCCCGCCTTGCCGCAGGGTGACGAGGCTCAAGGGGAAGATGAGCGAGCCAGCATCATCCGGGCGCTGAAGGCGTGCAACGGCATCGTTGCCGGCGAGCGGGGCGCGGCTCAGCGCCTCGGCATGAAGCGCACCACCTTGCTGTCGAAAATGAAACGGCTCGGGATCTCGGCCAAAGATCCCCGCACCCTCAACTAAGGGGCCCCCAGATGTTGCTTGAACTCGACCCCGATACCCCGCAGGCGCTCAGCGCCCATCGCGAGGTGGTCCATTACCATCAGCGCGGCGTCACCACCGACAGCGCCATGCAGCTGCCCTGCGAAACCCCGGTGGCGCTGGTCTACAACGGCATCGCCCACAGCGTGATGATGTGCTCGGCCGCCGATCTGGAGGATTTTGCCATCGGCTTCTCGTTGTCGGAGGGGATCATCGACAGCCTGCTCGATATCCACGACATCGAGCAGCAGAGCGCCTGCCGCGGCATCGAGCTGCACATCACCCTGGCCAATCGCTGCGTCCATCGCCTGAAAGAGAAACGGCGCACCCTGGCCGGGCGCACCGGGTGCGGCATCTGCGGCAGCGAGAGCCTGGAGCAGGTGGTGCGTGCCCAGCCAAGGCTGCCCGACAGTCAACGTTTTGCGGTGGGTCATATCGACAAGGTGCTGGCGGCACTGCGCCCGCTCCAGCTGCTGGGGCAGAGCACGGGGGCGACCCATGCCGCCGTGCACGTGGACGGCGAGGGCAACATCCTCGCCATTCGCGAGGACGTGGGGCGCCATATCGCGCTGGACAAGCTGGTGGGGCACCTGCAGCGAAGTCAACGGCGCGACGGCGCCATCCTGGTGACCAGCCGCGCCAGCTTCGAGATGGTGCAAAAGTGCGCCAGCGCCGGGGTGGAGATCCTGCTCGCCATCTCGGCCGCCACCGAGCTCGCGGTGGAGCGGGCCGAGCAGACCGGGCTTACCCTGGTGGGCTTCTGTCGCCCGGGGCGGGCGGAGATCTACAGCGGTCGCCAGCGCATCCTGCTGGCGAGCGCGGCGTCATCCCCCGTTTCGGCAGAGGGCTGAGGGCACAAGGCCATTGGCGCTCGGGGTTGGCTCGGGTATAGTCCTGCGCCAACAAGATAGGTTCGGTCGCGTTCCTTGCCCGTCAGGGCGCCGCGGCCGACACAGCGTCAAAGGATACCAAGCCCATGAAATTCAGCCCGCTGCTGGATGAGATGATGAAAGCCCTGCAGGTGCTGCCGGGTGTCGGCCCCAAGTCGGCCCAGCGCATGGCGTTTACCCTGCTCGAGCGTGAGCGCAGCGGCGGCCTGCGGTTGGCCCAGCTGCTCTCTCGTGCCCTCACCGAGATTGGCCACTGCAGCCACTGCCGCACCTTCACCGAGAACGAGCGCTGCGAGATCTGCGCCAATCCCAAACGCGAAGAGAACGGCCTGCTGTGCGTGGTGGAGAGCCCGGCGGACGTGGCCGCCATCGAGCAGACCGGCCAGTTCTCCGGCCGCTACTTCGTGCTGATGGGCCACCTCTCGCCGCTGGACGGCATTGGCCCCGAGGAGCTGGGGCTGGAGATCCTGGAGCGACGCTTGAAAGACGAGGCGATCAGCGAGCTGATCCTGGCCACCAACCCCACCATCGAAGGGGATGCCACCGCCTGGTACATCGCCGACATGGCCCGCGCCGCCGGCGTCAAGGTGAGCCGGATTGCCCACGGGGTGCCGGTGGGGGGCGAGCTGGAGTTGGTGGATGGCACCACGCTCTCTCACTCCCTGATGGGGCGCCAGCCCCTGAACTGAGTCAGCGTCAGTCCCTCAACTGAGTCAGCGTCAGCCCCTCAACTGAGTCAGCCTCTGTTCTTCAACAGGCCCTGCGTCGCGACTCAGCCTGCGATACCAGAACCCGCCTCGGCGGGTTTTTTGTTTACGCAGGATGGGGCCCCAGCCTCGATTGGCGCAAAAATCGCCATTCGCACCGTTCGTTGCATTTGTCCCCTTGAAATGGCGATCACCGGCCCCATCTTGGATCGGGAATATGTTCAACCCGAATCGCCTGAGGATAGTGTCGATGACCCAAAGCGTTCATGCCGAAACCCACGGGTTTCAGACTGAAGTCAAACAACTGCTGAGCCTGATGGCCCACAGCCTCTATTCCAACAAAGAAGTATTCCTGCGCGAGCTGATCTCCAACGCCTCCGATGCGGCGGACAAGCTGCGCTTCAAGGCGCTTTCCGATGCCTCTTTGTTCGAAAACGACGGCCAGTTGCGCGTTCGCCTGGTGGTTGATAAAGAAAAACGGACCCTGACCATCTCCGATAACGGGATCGGTATGACCCGGGATCAGGTGATCGAGCACCTGGGCACCATCGCCAAATCCGGCACCGCCGAGTTCTTCAAGAACCTCTCCGGTGATCAGGGCCGCGACTCCCAGCTGATCGGTCAGTTCGGGGTGGGCTTCTACTCCGCCTTCATCGTCGCCGACAAGGTGACCGTGGTCTCCCGCGCCGCCGGTACCGAACCGGGCCAGGGCGTGCAGTGGGAATCGGAAGGGGAAGGCTCCTTCACCGTAGCCGACGTGACCAAAGAGGGTCGCGGTACTGACGTCATCCTGCACCTGCGTGCCGAAGAGGACGAGTTCCTCGACGACTGGCGTCTGCGCTCCGTGGTGAGCAAATATTCCGATCACATCAGCGTGCCGGTAGAGATGTTCAAAGAGGGCACCCCGGATCGGGAAGAGGATGGTGAAACCATCGTCGGCACCCCGGGCGAGTGGGAGCAGGTCAACCGTGCCACTGCGCTGTGGACCCGCAACCCGAAGGACATCAAGGACGAGGAGTATCAGGAGTTCTACAAGCACGTTGCCCACGACTTCGAAGATCCGCTCCTGTGGGGTCACAACCGGGTGGAAGGGGCGCAGGAGTACACCAGCCTGCTCTACGTGCCGGCCCGCGCACCGTTTGACCTCTACAACCGCGAGCAGAAGCATGGCCTCAAGCTCTACGTGCAGCGCGTCTTCATCATGGATGACGCCGAGCAGTTCATGCCGACCTACCTGCGCTTCGTCAAAGGGGTGCTGGACTCCAACGATCTGCCGCTCAACGTCAGCCGCGAGATCCTGCAAGACAACAAGGTGACCGTCTCCCTGCGCAAGGCCTGCTCCAAGCGCGTGCTGACCATGCTGGCCAAGCTGGCCAAGGACGACGCCGAGAAGTACGCCAAGTTCTGGAGCGAGTTCGGCAATGTGCTGAAAGAGGGCCCGGCCGAGGATTATGCCAACCGCGAAGAGATCGCCAAGCTGCTGCGCTTTGCCAGCACCGCCGGCGAGGGCGAAGCCCAGACCGTGTCGCTGGAGGATTACGTTGGCCGCATGAAGGAAGGCCAGCAGAAGATTTACTACATCACCGCCGACTCCTACGCTGCCGCCAAGAACAGCCCGCACCTCGAGATCTTCCGCAAGAAGGGCGTCGAAGTGCTGCTGATGTGGGAGCGGGTGGACGAGTGGCTGATGAGCCACCTGACCGAGTTCGACGGCAAGCAGCTGGTCTCCGTCACCCGTGGCGAGCTGGATCTCGGCGATCTGGAAGACGAAGCCTCCAAACAGGCGCAGGAAGAGGCCGAGAAGGCCAACGCCGGTCTGGTGGAGCGGGTCAAGCAGAGCCTCGGGGATGCGGTAAAAGAGGTGCGCGTCACCCACCGTCTGACCGACTCGCCGTCTTGCATCGTCACCGATGCCCACGGCATGAGCACCCAGATGATCAAGCTGATGCGCGCCGCCGGTCAGCCGGTGCCGGAGCAGAAGTACATTCTGGAGCTGAACCCTGACCATGCTCTGGTGAAGAAACTCGACACCATCCAGGACGAGGCACTGTTCGGCGAGTGGGTCACCCTGCTGCATGAACAGGCTCAGCTGGCCGAGCAGGGCGGGCTCAATGATCCGGCGAGCTTCGTCTCCCGTATCAACCGTCTGTTACTCCAGGCATGATGTTTGGGCCCACTGCGTGCAGTGGGCTCTTTCTTTTCTGGCGCCTGCCCCGTTTGGGGCGGGCGCCAGTTGCGTGCAGCGCTGCTGCATTTTCACTCATTTTTCGTAAACGGATCTGCGCCAATGGTCGTATTGCCGTGACGGGAAAATGGTGAAAAATAAGTCACTCACACGGGCCAAGCTTGTGGAAATGAGCGAAACCGTGTAGTTTTTTGCCTTCTCAAGAATTGAATAACCAATCAATAGGAGCGTGTATGCGCATTGTTCTGTTGGGGGCTCCGGGTGCTGGCAAGGGTACTCAGGCTCAGTTCATCATGGAAAAACACGGTATTCCGCAGATCTCCACCGGCGACATGCTGCGTGCCGCGATCAAGGCGGGCACCGAGCTGGGCCTCAAGGCCAAAGCCGTGATGGACGCAGGTCAGCTCGTCTCTGACGACATCATCATCGGCCTGGTCAAAGAGCGTATTGCCCAACCGGATTGCGCCAACGGCTTCCTGCTGGACGGTTTCCCGCGCACCATTCCCCAGGCGCAAGCCATGAAGGACGCCGGTGTTGCCGTGGATTTCGTACTGGAATTCGACGTGCCGGACGAAGAGATCGTCAAGCGCATGAGCGGTCGTCGCGTTCACTCCGGCTCCGGCCGTACCTACCACGTGGTGTTCAACCCGCCGAAAGTGGAAGGCAAGGACGATGTGACCGGTGAAGATCTGGTGATCCGTGCCGACGACGAAGAGACCACAGTGCGCAAGCGTCTGGATGTGTACCATCAGCAGACCGCACCGCTCATCGGTTTCTACGGCAAGGAAGCGGAAGCGGGCAACACCCGTTACGTCAAGATTGATGGCACCCAGCCGGTGGAACTGGTCAGCAAGCAGCTGGCGACCATCCTGGGCTAAGCCCGCCATTGCCATCGTCCCCCAGGGGCCAGCGGCAATGTGCCATTGAGACAAGGGCCCGACAGGGCCCTTTCTTGCATATAAGACATAACAACAGAAAGACAGGAAGCAAACGTGACCACGAAAACCGGGATCTTGCTGGTCAATCTGGGTACCCCAGCCGCGCCCACCACGGCCGCCGTCAAGGCGTTTCTTAGCCAGTTTCTGCACGATCAGCGGGTCGTCGACCTGCCGCGCTACCTCTGGTGCCCGCTGCTCCACTTCATCATCCTGCCGACCCGCTCCCCCAAGGTGGCCAAGCTCTATCAGCAGGTGTGGACCGAGCAGGGCTCGCCGCTGATGGTGATAAGCCAGCAGCAGCGCGCGGCGCTGGAGCAGGAGCTCAGGCGCGAAGGGGTCGAGGTGCCGGTGGAGCTGGCCATGACCTACGGCTCCCCTTCGCTGGAGGAGGGCTGGCAGGCGCTCAAGGCCAAGGGGGTCAACCGGGTGATCCTGTTGCCGCTCTATCCCCAGTATTCGGTCAGCACCACCGCCTCGGTGTTCGATGGCTGGAGCCGGGCGATGAAAAAAGAGCGCAACCTGCCGGTGGTGCGGCTCATTCGTGATTACCATGCTCACCCCGAATATATCCAGGCGCTGGCCATGAGCGTGCGCCGCCACTGGGAACAGCACGGCCAGGGCGAGCACCTGCTGATGTCGTTCCACGGCATTCCCGAGCGCTATGAGCGGGAAGGGGATCCCTATGGTCAGCAGTGCCGGCGCACCGCCGCCCTGCTGGCCGAGGCGCTCGGGCTGGACGCCAGCCAGTGGACCGCCAGCTTCCAGTCCCGTTTTGGTAAGGAGGAGTGGCTCAAGCCCTACACCGACGTGACCATCGGTGGTCTGCCGGCAACCGGGATCAAGCGGCTTGATGTGATCTGCCCCGCCTTTGCCGCCGACTGCCTCGAGACCCTGGAGGAGATCCAGGTGCAGAACCGGGAGATCTTCATGGCCGCCGGGGGCGAGCAGTTTGAATACATTCCGGCCCTCAACAGCGATCAGGCCCACATCCGCATGATGGTGTCGCTGATCTGCCGCGAGCTGGCCTGATCGACACGCCGCCCGTGCCGTACCCCGGAGCGGGCCGTGTTTTGTTCGTTATCCAAGGAGAAGGAGTGTCATCATGATGCATATCACCCTGATTTACGCCGGCCTCTTGGGGCTGCTGTTTCTGCTGCTCTCCTTCTGGGTGGTCAAGCGCCGCGCCCAGTTCAAGGTGATGATTGGGGAAGGGGAGGCGCCGGAGATGCGCGCCGCCATCCGGGCCCACGGCAACTTCGCCGAGTACGTGCCGCTCACCCTGCTGCTGATGGCGCTGTGCGAGCTGGCGGGAGTCGGTGCCTTCTGGCTGCACCTTGGCGGCGTGCTGTTGCTGGTGGGGCGCATCCTGCACGCCATCGGCATCCAGATCCCCAAGGCGCCGAATATGCCGCGCCTCTTCGGCACCCTCTTCTTCTGGCTCTCGCTCGGGCTCTTCTCGGTGCTGGCGCTGGCCAGCGGGCTCGCCGCCGGCTGAGTCTTCTCCGCCCCCAAAACCACCTCCTCGCGAGGTGGTTTTTTTGATGGGTTTTGGTAAACGTTTTCCTCTGCAACCCTTGTCTATACTGACTTCATATTTTAATCAGGCGACTTTTCGGCGCGGTGGATTGTGTTAAAATCCCGCCCCTCTTTCCCCCAGAGCACAAGAACATTGCCATGAAATTTCCCGGTCAGCGCAAGTCCAAACACTACTTTCCAGTGGATCGTCGTGATCCCCTCATCTCCCAGAGTGCGGAGCTCTCGGAGCGGGGCAAGGCCTATGTGGTCGGGATTGACCAGACGCTGGTCGACATCGAAGCGCACGTTGACCTGGCGTTTCTCGAGCGTTACGGCCTGAGCCGCGGCCACTCCATGCTCATCTCCGACGAGGTGGCGGAGCAGATATACGACGAGCTCAAGAGCAACAACATGGTGGTGAGCGAGTTTGCCGGTGGCACCATCGGCAACACCATGCACAACTACTCGGTACTGGCGGACTCCCACTCCATCCTGCTCGGCGTCATGAGCCAGGACATCCGCATCGGCAGCTACGCCTACCGCTATCTGTGCAACACCTCGTCGCGGGTCAACCTGGACTACCTGCAACCGGTAGACGGCCCGGTCGGCCGCTGCTTCACCTTCATCACCGAAGGGGGCGAACGCAGCTTTGGCATCAATGCCGGCAAGATGGACCATCTGGATGTGGCCCACATCCCCGAGGAGATCATCAAGGAGTCCTCCGCCCTGGTCATCACCGCCTACCTGGTGCGCGGTGAAGATGGTACTCCGATGAAGGACGCGGCCATGGCCGCGGTGCGCTATGCCCGCGAGGCCGGCGTGCCTGTGGTGCTGACCCTGGGTACCCGCTTCGTCATCGAGTCCGACCCCCAGTGGTGGCGTGATTTCATCAGCGAGAACGTCACCGTGCTCGCCATGAACGAGGAAGAGGGCGAGGCCCTGACCGGTTTCTCCGATCCGCTGGCCGCCGCCGACAAGGCGCTGGACTGGGCCGACATGGTGCTCTGCACCGCAGGGCCGGTGGGGCTCTACATGGCCGCCTACACCGAAGATGACTTCAAGCGCGAAACCACGCTGCCGCTGCTGCCCGGTGTCATCCCCGAGTTCAACATGTACGAGTTCAGCCGCCCGATGACCCGCAGCGGCTGCCGCGTGCCCAAGCGCATCTACTCCCACATCTCCCCCTACATGGGTGGGCCGGAGAAGATCAAGAACACCAACGGGGCAGGGGACGGGGCACTCTCCGCCGTGCTGCACGACATGGTGGCCAACGCCTATCACCGCAGCGCCGTGCCCAACTCCGCCAAGCACGTGGCCGAGTTCCTCACCTACTCTTCGCTCTCCCAGGTGTGCAAGTACGCCAACCGGGTGAGCTACGAGGTGCTGGCCCAGAGCAGCCCGCGCCTGTCGCGCGGTCTGCCGGAGAAGGAAGACAGCCTGGAAGAGGTGTACTGGGAGCGTTGATCCCGCCCTCTGCGCTGAAAACGCCTCCTTCGGGAGGCGTTTTGTCAGGTAAAGCCCGCCATCGGGCAGTTTTTTGTGTGATAACCCCCAAGATGCTTGAGTCCATGTCGCTTTTGCGACACCATTTGGCCACCGCATTGCCACTCGGCACTGCCGTGGCCGCAGCACCCGATTAAAGAGAGAGCCCCATGAGTAAGTTAACTGACAATCTTGACGCCAATTTCCAACTGTTCATCGAAGAAGTCCGCGAGTCGGGTCAGGTGTGGGGTCTGCGCTACGGTGAAGACTGGGTGGTCTGCCGTTCTGCCGAGTTCGAAGATGCGGACGTGATGCCGCTCTGGTCCGCCGAAGAGGACGCCCGTCTGCACTGCGTGGACGAGTGGGCCGACTACGAGCCGGAAGTGATCGAGCTGGAAGAGTTCCTCGACATCTGGATCAACGATCTGGACGAAGACGACGTGCTGGTCGGCCCGAACTGGAACGCCGATCTGGAAGGGCAGGAGCTCGAACCCATCGAGCTGGCCAAGGCGCTGGTGGAACTGGACGCCTGAACCAGACTGCATTGAACTGGGCCCTGGCCCGCGTGACGAGAACCGATATCCGCGAGGATGTCGGTTTTTTTATGGCCGGCTTGCAGAATACTGAATGAAAAGGCGATTTGCCTTTGCACCCGCCAAAGGGATGGTCCATCATCAACCTTTTGCCGAGCGGGAGGAGCCATGTTTGTATTCGACGTCACCGGCGCTGCGGGAGAGCGGGCCGAGATCCGGGTCCAGGCGCTGGACTGGGGACAGAGCGGCCCCGTCACCTTTCACTGTGATGACGATCGACTGGCGGTACTGCTGCTGACCGACTGCCGCAGCGATGCGGTGGGCTTCTTCAATCTGCTGGCGGGCTGCAAGCCGCTCTATCTGGAGCAGTGGCTCAGCTATCTGCAGGAGACCGGCCGCATCGCCAAGCAGAGCTGCCAGCTGGAGAGCCCGGCCCAGGAGGATTACCTCGCCAAGGCCGGTCTTGAACACGAGGAGCTCAATGCCCTACTGGGGCAGGTCTATCAGGTGGCGGGCTTCAACCGGCTGCAGATCAACCGTTACCTCAAGAACCGCCACAATCCCACCGCCCTGGCGACCCGCTACGATCAGAAGGAGCTGGAGCGCTATCGCCAGCTCAACGACATCATTCTGACTCTGTTGAAGTTGAAGCATCCTCAGTAAAGAGCCCGAGCTGGCTGATGTCCGGCCGAAGCGGCTGGGGCCTGGCGATGAGATAGCCCTGCAACCCGTCTACATACATGCCCTGCAGCAACTGCTTCTGGCCCAGTTGCTCGACCCCTTCCGCAATCACCTGGCAACCCATCCGGTGTGACACGTCGACGATCATCCGCACGAACTGCTGATTGGTGAGATCCTGCTCCAGCCCGGTGATGAGGGCAGGATCCAGCTTGATGTAGTCGGGCTTGAGCTCGCGAAACAGATTGAACGAGCCGATCCCCTTGCCGAAGTTGCAGATGGCGGAGCGGCTGCCGTTGCGTCTGAGCAGCTCGAACACCCGCTTGGCCCCGGTCAGGTTGCGCTCCAGGTGCTCCTCATCCAGCTCGAACACCAGGTTGGCGCTGGTGTTTGGATCGTTGAGCAGCTGTCGGTCCAGCCAGATCAGAAAGGCGCTGTTTTGCAGCAGATTGCTGGAGAGGTTGATGCCCCAGCGACTCTGGTTGGAGCCAAAGGCCCGGTACTGGCGCATGAAGTGGGTCACCAGCATCTGCTCCAGCCGCATCACCATGTCCAGCCGCTGGGCCATGGCAAACAGGGTGTCGGTGGGCAGCACGGTACCGTCGGCGCTGCTGAAGCGGGGGTAGATCTCGTTGTAGGCCAGCATGCTGCGGTGCATCGGCTGGATTGGCTGATAGGTAAAGTCGATCCGCTCCTGCTCCAGCAGCTCGGTCAGCACCAGCTTCCAGTGATGCTGCCCCTGCAGCTCCACCACGTTGTCATCCTGCTGGATGGCCCAACCATTGACCGCCTCGGTCTGGGCGCGGGCCAGCGCCAGATCCGCCCGGGCCAGAATGGCTTCTACCTTCTGGCCGCTGCTGAGCCGGGTCAGCCCCGAGTAGGCGGCGCTCTCCAACTCATGCTCCTGCTGGTAGTGATCGAAGGCGATCTTCAGATCCCGCCCGAGCAGGGGAGGCGGTATGTTGGCCTCCGGCCGAACCAGCACGGCGAAGTCGGCCCCCGAGATGCGGTAGACCTGATGGCCAGGAAAGCGGTTCACCACCCTGGTGATGAGGTTGGCAATATCCTTGATGTAGGCATCCCCCGACTGAAAGCCGCGCTGGGCGTTGAGCTTGCCAAGCTCGGTGGCGCGGACCAGCACCAGGGTGGCGGTCTGGGTATCCTGATCCCGCTGCAACAGCTCGGTCATGTCGCGGCGAAAGGCGTGACGGTTTTGCAACTGGGTCAGTTCGTCCTGGGTCGCCTGGTGGTGCAGTTCATTGATCTGGCGGTGGGCATCGAGCTCGGCTTCGTTGAAATGGGCGAGCAGTTGCTGCAGGGCGGCCTGGGCTGTCGGGGTCTCCAGGCAGGTGGGGTCGCGCAGTTGCAGCGCCCGGCACCACACCTGCTCCTGTCTCTCCCGATCTGCCTGTTGCAGCCTCATCACCAGCCGGATCAGCAGGCCAAAGCCGAGCAGGCTGGTGGCGAGGATGAGCAGCAGGGTGAGCGGCGTGCTCACGAAGGCGAGCCAGAGCCCCTGCAGCATCAGCAGGGGAGCACAGATGAGAGCCATCACCATCAGCTGGTTGCTCCCGAGCTTGTTCAACATGGTGTCATCCTTGATGATGTCGTTGATGCTGAAATTCTAACCAAGCTCGCATCGCAAAGCATGCGATCCCGCTCAACTCCTGGAAAAGGGCCAATTGAAATCAGTTAAATGTGAGTGAAACCACTTTCATGACGCCGGAAACAGGCGAAGATGAATCGAGAATGGATCAAAACAAGGCAGAGGTAATTATGTTGTTAGAACCCGTAAATACTGCCAAAGCACGGCAACTATTGAACCAGAGTATGGCCTTGGTGCTCGCGGGGGGACGGGGCAGTCGCCTGAAGCAGTTGACCGACAACCGCGCCAAGCCTGCCGTCCATTTTGGCGGCAAGTTCCGCATCATCGATTTCGTGCTCTCCAACTGCATCAACTCAGGCATTCGCCGGGTGGGGGTGGTGACCCAGTACAAGTCCCACAGCCTGCTGCGTCACCTGCAATCGGGCTGGTCTTTCCTGCGCTACCAGATGAATGAGTTCATCGATCTGCTGCCCGCCCAGCAGCGGGTGGACGAGGTGCACTGGTATCGCGGCACCGCCGACGCCATCTACCAGAACGTCGACATCATCCGTGACTACGGCCCCAAATACATAGTGGTGCTGGCGGGAGATCACATCTACAAGATGGACTATGCCGCCATGCTGCTCGATCACGTGCGCCTTGGCGCCAAGGTGACGGTGGCCTGCATCGAGGTGCCGCGCGCGGAGGCTTCCGCCTTCGGGGTGATGGACATCGACGAGCAGCGCAAGATCCGCGCCTTCGTGGAGAAGCCGGCCAATCCGCCCGCCATGCCGGGTAACGAGCACGTCTCCCTGGCTTCCATGGGCATCTACATCTTCGAGGCGGAGTACCTCTATCAGCTGCTGGAGGAGGACATCCACAACCAGGAGTCCAAGCATGACTTCGGCATGGACGTGATCCCGCGCATCGTGGGGGAGGGCAAAGCCTTTGCTCACCCGTTCACCATGTCCTGCGTGGGAGCCAAGGAGGGGCTGAAACCCTACTGGCGGGACGTGGGCACCCTGGATTCGTTCTGGGAGGCCAACATGGATCTCGCCTCCGTGGTGCCCGAGCTCGACATCTATGACGAAAACTGGCCCATCTGGACCAGCCAGACCATGACGCCGCCGGCCAAGTTCGTGCAGGACCGCAACGGCCAGCACGGCATGACCATCAACTCCATGTTTGCGGGGGGGTCGATTGTCAGCGGCTCCTTCGTGCTCAACTCGGTGCTGTTCACCCATGTGCGGGTGCACTCCTTCTGCACCCTGGATCAGGCGGTGATCTTCCCCGGGGTCGAGATAGGCTCCGGCTGCCGCTTGCGGCGGGTGGTGGTGGACAAGGGCTGCAAGCTGCCCGATGGCCTGGTGGTGGGGGAGAACGCGGACGAGGATAGCCGCCGCTTCTATCGCTCCGAGCAGGGCATAGTGCTGGTGACCAAGGAGATGCTGGCCAAGCTGGGGTGATGTCACTGCCAACGCCAGACGCCACAACTAAAAAGGGAGCCGATAAGGCTCCCTTTCTCTATTCAACCAGTGGCTGATTATTGCTCGGTGATCAGCGCCTTGGCGGCCATCACCATGGCGGTGCCGTGCTTGCCACCGGTGGCAGTCACTTGCGGGACGCCATCTTCGTCGGTGTCACCACCGGCCCCTTCGATGACGTTCTCGCCGGAGTCGCCAATCCACTCGGCCATCTGCATGCCGCCGTTGACGGTGCCGCGGAACCAGCTCACGTAGCGCTGGGTCAGCTGGGCCAGCTCCAGCGCCGGGGCCTTCTCGCTGCCTTCGTTGCGCAGGTTCAGCATGGCAGAGCGCAGGGCGCCGGAAATGGCGGCCTGGGTCCAGGGAGTGTATTCACCCTGCTTGCCGGCGAGCCAGGTACCGGCCTTGGCATTGAAGTAGGCCTTGTCGGCGGCGATGAACAGCTCGCGCGCAGCGGTGCGGTACTTGGCATCCGAGGTGGCCAGGAAGGCGGCGGTCAGGCCGCGGATGGCGGCAAACTGCGCGTCGATGGACTGGCCGGCATCGAGCTTGCCACCCAAGGTGATCCCATCGTGCACCAGCCCATTTTTGCCCTTGAGATTGGCCAGGATGAAGTCGGCCTGCTGGCGAATGAGCACCAGTGCCTGCTGGCCCTGAGCGGTTTTGAGGTTCAGCTCGCCATTGTCACCGGCGGCGTAGCCCACCGGCAGTGCATCCTGGGCGCGCTGGAAGATCTGCAGGGCGACCAGGCTGTAGGCGGCGTCAAAGGTGGTGACGTGCTTGGCCTGTTTGCCGGCCTGCCAGCTGTCCACCAGGGTGCCGGCCTTGGGCTCGAAGTGCAGGGCATTGAGGTTCTTGAACACCATGCCGGAGAGGTTCAGCGCCAGGGAGAAGGCATCGTCACCCGCTACCAGCTTGGCGGCATCGCTGCCCTTGTTGGCGGCCGGTGCGGCGGCGAACGGGGCACCGTCAAACACGGCGTGGAAGGCCGGGTTCTGGTTGGTGTTGGCGCTGCGCTGATCGCTGAAGGCGTAGAACTCGGAGAGCGGCCACAGCATCATCCAGGCGTCGCGCAGCTGAGCGGAGCCATCCACCACCTCGAGCTTGCCGATGGCGCCGACCTCGTTCTTGGCTGTCTCGGTCACTTTCACCTGATGAGGGAAGTAGACGATGCCCTTGGCCGGATCGTATTGCGGAGTGATTTTGGCGCCCAGCTGCTTGCCGTCAAAGCCGAGCTGACCCTGCAGTATGGCCAGCTTGTCGATGGACTGCTCGGTCAGCATCATGCCGTTGAAGCCGTCGGCGGCGGAGACCCCCAGCTTGTGCTTGCCGTCCTGATCCATGGTGGCGGACGCGGCTTCCACCTCTTCATCGGTCTCGGCCACGTGCATGCCGCCGAGGAAGTCCTGTGACCACATCACTTCCTTGAGCAGGATGCCGCCCACGGCCGCAGGCACCAGCAGGTTGTCACTACCGCTCCAGCGCAGGGTGGCGTAGTCGCGGAAGTAGGCCGGTACCTGGGTCTTGACGCTCTTCTCGTTGCCCTTGGCGGTCTTGATGGTGATCTGGTCGCCGTTGACCGGGGTGGCGTTGACGGTCTGGGCGAACTCCGGATTGGCAGAGGCGTAGGGCAGGGAGAGGGGATACATGCCTTGCGGCACTTCATCGGCCGGGAAGCCGACCGCATCGGCCATGGCCAGCACCCGCTGGCCGAGGGTGGCCATGGTGCCGCCACGAGCCTGGTTTTGCGGCCCGTTCACCAGGTGCGGGCCCATGCCGGATTGATAGTTGAGGGCGTACATCGCCTCTTCGGAGTATTCATAGGATTCGATGCCGGCGGCGAAGTCGAACGGGGTCGGCTCGTCGGCGCGGTTGGCGTCCAGCACATCCAGATCCAAACCGAGGGCTTCGGCCAGCGGCTCGCCGGAGAGCTCGAATTCGGTGTAGGCCAGCATGTTGGCGGCGGTGTTGAATGTCTTGTCTTCTACCTTGACGGCGGCGTGTGCGGCGCCGCTCAGGAGGGCGCAGGCGATCGCCTGGACCAGTACGGTTTTTCTCATGTCCCTTCTCACCATATGTTTGATTTTATTATGACGCTTCTCATGAATCTAAATGAGAATGGTGTGCATTATGAGGCAAAGGGGGGAGCTTGAGAAGAAAAAACCGCGCCCCTCGGGTTGAAGAGAAGAGGGGCGCGGCGGCAGGCATCACATCAGCTTGAAGGGGATCACCAGCCGGCCGGGCTCCACCTTGAGTGCCTCGACTTTATCTTTGATCCTGGCTTCGTTTTTGCGACTGCCGTCCAGCCGGTAGACGGGGGCCTGGGAGAGGAACAGCGAGAGCGACTGGTTGAAGGTGGGCAGCAGCGGGGCGAGGGCGGTGCCCACGTCGGCCGGCTCGGTCTTGACCGAGAGCAGCTCGAGATCGCGCAGATAGATGGCGCCCTGCTCGGCCACGTAGTCGGGGCGGGCGCTCAGGGAGAAGCGGATCTTCATCTGCTGGCTGCCGAGCGGGCTCGTTACCTGCAGGTCGCCGGCGGCATCCAGCTCGACCCGGTCAGCCTGGCGGCGACCGATGCGGCTTTGCATCTCATCGAGGCGGATCTTGCTCGACATGATGCCGGGGATCCCCAGCTGTTTTTCGAAGGCGACCCTCTCTTTGAGGTACTGGTTGATCTCCCCTTCGCTGACGTTGTACTGGGTGAGTGAACAGGCCGCCAGCAGCAGGCTGAGGGGGAGCAGAAGCAGGTGCTTTAACATCGAGGATCCCGTGGGTTGAAACAATGGTCATGAAGATGGCGCCATCTTAGGGGTAAATGGCGCTCGCTGCCAGCGCGGGCGGTGAGTCCGCGGTTTTTGTCGCAGCCTCATATGGGGTGTTGGCAGCGGTGCTCATACGGGCAAGAGGGGTCGGCCCTGCACGGCGGGCCAAGACGGGCAATATCCACAGATAAGTTCCAGTTTTATCGACATAAAAATCCCATTGACCGGGGGATTTCAAAGCGAGTATTTTACCGCCGCACAAATACAAATTGATAATCATTATCATTTTGAATCATATTTGAGGGTGTAACGTGGATACTCTTGTGATGGAAAATAGCGCGCCTGCCCAGGCTGCGTCACCGCCCGAATTCTTGTTTACCTCGGGGCAGGGCACGATCAGTGCCACTGACCTGGGCCAGCCTATCACCACCCCCGCCTGTGAATGGCCTTTGCTGGAACAACAGATTGCCGACGCGCTGGCCGCGGCCAGCGCCGCCGGCCAGAGCAACCCCCTGCTGATCGGTGCCTTTGCGTTCGACCCGGCGGAGGCCTCCTGCCTCTATGTGCCCGGCCGCTATAAGCGGGGCGATAAACTGGCCCCGACAGAGCCGTCATCGGTGACAGCGGCCGAGCAGGCCGTCGAGGCCAACCGGGTCATCTCGGTGCAGAGCACCCCGCCGGCCAGCGAATTCCAGGCCTCGGTCAGTGCGGCGCTGGATGCGTTTGCACAAGGCCGGCTATCCAAGGTGGTGTTGTCGCGCAAGCTGACACTCACCCTGCATCAGCCCGCCGATCCGAAGCGGGTGATGACCCGTCTGATGGCCCAGAACCCCCACGCCTTCCACTTCTCCCTGCCGCTCGGCCAGGGCCGCCGTCTGCTTGGCGCCAGCCCGGAGCTGCTGCTGCGGGTCAGCGGGGGAGAGGTGTTCACCCATCCGCTGGCGGGCTCCGCCAGACGGGCGAGCGAGCCGGCGCAAGACGAAATGGTGGCTCGGGATCTGCTGGCCTCTCGCAAGGATCAGCATGAACACAAGTTGGTGATCGACGAGATCCGCCGGGTGCTGACCCCCCACTGCCGCGAGTTGGCGATCCCGTCCAGCCCCTCGCTGATGAGCACGGATACCCTCTGGCATCTGGGTACCCCCATCGCCGGCCGGCTGCACGGTGGCGAGGCATCGGTGCTGTCACTTGCCTGCCAGCTTCATCCCACCCCGGCCCTGTGCGGCTATCCCACCGATCTAGCCCGCCAGTTTATCCGCGAGCAGGAGCCCTTCCGGCGCGCCCTGTTCAGCGGCATCGTCGGCTGGTGCGACAGCCAGGGCAACGGCGAGTGGGCCGTAGTGATCCGCTGTGGCGTGCTCAATGGCCATCAAGTGGAGCTGTTTGCCGGCGCCGGTATCGTCGCGGGCTCGGATCCCGCCATGGAGTGGGCCGAGACCGGCACCAAGCTGGGCACCATGCTCAAGGCACTGGGTCTGGATTTGGAGGTAGCGCAATGAGCGATACCAACCGCTTCCTGCCCTATACCCGCTGGCCCGAGGAATTGGCCCGGCAGTACCGCGCCAAGGGCTATTGGCGCGGTGAGCCGCTGACAGCCATGCTGGTGCGTCAGTGCGAGCAGGCCCCCGACGCCGAGGCCATTCTCTGCGGCGAGCGCCGCTTCAACTATGGCGAGCTGGACGCCGCCTCGAGCCGGCTGGCCGCAAATCTGGCCCGCCGCGGCCTGGGGGCAGGGGATACCGCACTGGTGCAGCTCCCCAACGTGGCCGAGTTCTATCTGGTGTTCTTTGCCCTGCTCAAGGCCGGCATTGCGCCGGTCAATGCGCTCTTTAGCCACAACCGGCTGGAGCTCCTCTCTTATGCCGAGCAGATCACACCGCGCCTCTTTATCGGCTCGCTGGCTCATCCGCTGTTTGCGAGCAAGGGACGCGAGAGCGAGCTGCTGACAAGCATCGGCGCCGAGCTGGCGCTGCTGGATGGCGACGCGGGGGAGCTGGGGCTGACCCGCTGGTTCGACGAGGGGGATGAGGGGATCTCCCCATCCGTCTCCTTTGCCCCGACCCCGGCGGACGAGGTGGCCTTCTTCCAGCTCTCCGGCGGCAGCACCGGCACTCCCAAGCTCATTCCCCGTACCCATGACGACTATTACTACAGCGTGCGCCGCAGCAATGAGATCTGCGGCCTAGGCCCTCATACCCGCTATCTGTGCGCCCTGCCGGCGCCCCACAACTTCCCCCTGAGCTCCCCGGGCGCCCTGGGGGTGTTCGAGGCGGGCGGCACCGTGGTGCTCGCCCCCGACCCCAGCCCCATCAGCTGTTTTCCGCTGATTGCCCGCCACAGGATCAATCTCACCTCGCTGGTGCCGCCGGCGGTCTCGCTCTGGTTGCAGGCCGCGGAAGCGGATCCCGCTGCGCGCACTCAGCTCGAGAGCCTCGACTTGTTGCAAGTGGGCGGCGCCAAGCTGGGGGAGGCGGTGGCCAGCAAGATTGGGCCGCTGCTCGGCTGCCGGCTGCAGCAGGTGTTCGGCATGGCGGAGGGGCTGGTCAACTACACCCGGCTGGACGACCCCGACGAAAAGGTCATTCACACCCAGGGCCGCCCCATGAGCCCGGATGACGAGGTGCGCATCCTCGATGAGGCGGGCAATCCGGTCGCCCCCGGCGAGCCTGGCGCCCTGCACACCCGCGGCCCCTACACCTTCCGCGGTTACTACCGGAGCCCGGCCCACAACGCCCGGGTGTTCGATAGCGAGGGTTTCTACTGCTCCGGCGACCTGGTGGTACAGGATGCCGATGGTTACCTGACCGTGGTGGGGCGGCAAAAGGATCAGATCAACCGGGGCGGCGAGAAGATCGCGGCGGAAGAGGTGGAAAACCAGCTGCTGCACCACCCGGCTATCACCCATGCGGCCCTGGTCTCCATGCCCGACAGCGCCATGGGGGAGAAGAGCTGCGCCTTTATCGTCACCACCGAGCCGGGGCTCAAGCCGCTGGCCTTGCGCAAGTTTCTGCGCGAGCGCGGGGTGGCGGACTTCAAGCTGCCCGACCGCTTCGAAACCCTGGACGCCCTGCCCATGACGGCGGTGGGCAAGATTGACAAGCAGGGGCTGCGGGCGCGCATTGCGCACCTCATCGCCGTCAGCCAGTCCCTGACAACCGCATAAAACTAAAAAAGGAATCATGACGTTATGGCTATCCCAACCCTGAACAATTACGCCATGCCCAGCCAGTGGAAGGCCAACAAGGTCAACTGGTCTCTGGATCCCAAACGCGCCGCCCTGCTGATCCACGACATGCAGGAGTACTTCACCGCCTTCTATGGCGAAAACAGCCCGTTGATTGCTGCCCTGACTGAGCGCCTGGCCGCCGTGCGCAAGCAGTGCAAGGCCCTCGGCATTCCGGTCTTCTACACCGCCCAGCCCAAGGATCAATCCCCTGAGGATCGCGCCCTGCTCAATGACATGTGGGGCCCGGGGCTCAACAAACGGCCCGAGCAGCAGCAGGTGGTGGCAGCACTGCGCCCGGAGCGGGACGACACCGTGCTGGTCAAGTGGCGTTACAGCGCCTTCCAGCGCTCCGAGCTGGAGCAGATGCTCAAAGCGCTGGGACGGGATCAGCTGATCATCGGCGGCATCTACGGCCATATCGGCTGCATGATGACCGCCTGCGACGCCTTCATGCGCGACATCCAGCCCTTCTTCCTGGCGGACGGGGTGGCGGACTTCTCCCTGGCCGACCACCAGATGGCGCTCGACTATGTGGCGACCCGCTGCGGCAAGGTGATCCGCTGCGAGGAGGTGCTGGCCCTTGCGCCGGCTTCCGCTTCTGCCGCCCAGAGCAATCCGCTCCTGACCAATCCGCTCCTGACTTACGAGGGGCTCAAGGCACGGCTGCTGAGCCATATCGACGAGGACGAAGGGGAGTTTGACCCCGACGAGAACCTCATCGACTACGGTCTGGATTCGGTGCGGATCATGGCCCTGCTCACCGAGTGGCGCGCCGCCGGGGTGGAGCTCGGCTTCGTGGATCTCGCCAAGCTGCCGACCCTCAACGGCTGGTGGCGCCTCATCGAGTCCAAACTGGCAGCCCAGACGCTGGAGGTGACCCCATGAACCGCTTCCCCTTGACCATCCCCCAGCAGGGGCTCTGGTCCGGACATCTGCTGAACGACGACAAGGCGATGTTCAACACCGCCGAGTGCATCGCCTTCGACGGCAAGGTCGAGGCGGCCGTGCTGGTCGCAGCCCTTGCCAAGGCGGTGGGGGAGTGCGAGGCGCTCAAGGGCCACTTCGAAGACGATAAGGAGGCGGTCTGCTTCGTCCCGGCCGAGCTGCCCCTGGCTTATGAAGAGATCTCTCTCGAGCGCGATGACGAGACGCTGGCCCGCGCCTGGGCCTGGGCCGATCTGCGCCGCCCGTTCGAGTTGACCCAAGAGGCGCCCTGCCGCTTCGCCCTGCTGCGCGGCCCCGGCCGCGATTACCTCTACAGCTGCGTGCACCACATCGCCCTCGACGGCTTTGGCACCACCTTGCTGTTCCAGCGCATCGCCGAGCTCTATGCAGAGGGGCTGGCCGGTGAGATGAACTCCCCATCCCCCTTCGGCTCGTTGGCTGAAGTGCTGGCCGAAGAGGCGAGCCGCGAGCAGAGCGGCAAGAACGCCGCCGCCCGCGCCTTCTGGCAGGAGCAGCTGCAAGGCTGGCCCGAGGTAAAATCCTTTGGCGAGACCCGCGCGCCGATTGCTGCCGAATTTATCCGCGAGAGCCGCCCGCTGCCGGCGGCGCTCTGGCAATCCCTGACCGGCTTTGCCGACGAGCACAAGCTGGGCTGGCCCGATCTGCTGCTGGCCGGTCTCTCTGCCCAGCTGTCGCTGTCGAGCGGCCAGGATAAGACCCTGCTCGGCCTGATGATGATGAACCGCATCGGCTCGGCGTCGCTGACCGTGCCCTGCATGCAGATGAACATTACCCCGCTGGCGCTGACACTGGGTGAAGAACTGGATCTGGCGGGAGCCGCCGGCGCCGTGGCCAAGGCCAAGCGCGGGGTGCGCAAACACCAGCACTATCGCTACGAGCTGCTGCGCCGCGATCTGGGCCTGGTGGGGGGCGACAAACGCCTGTTCGGCCCGCTGGTCAACATCATGCCGTTCGATCACGCTCGCCGCTTCGGGCCGCTATCTGCCCATATTCTCAACATCAGCGCCGGCCCGGTGGAGGATCTCACCATCGAGGTGCAGGTCGGCGTCGATGGCCAGCCCAGACTGGATCTGGACGCCAACCCCTGCTGCTACTGTCAGGCGGATCTGGCAGCCATCGCCGATACCCTGTTTGCCCTGCTGGGCCGCTGGCTGGCCGAACCCGCCCAGACCCTGGGGACCCTCAAGGCCGACTGGCTGGCCGAGCAGCGAGCCAGCGCCCTGATCGCCGGCCCCGCCGATGAAGTGATCAAGGCACGGCCCGTGCTGGACGCGCTCTGCCACTTCGCCGCCCGGACCCCGGACAAGATTGCCTTGATTCAGAGCACGGCGCAGGGAGAGGCCCGCTTCAGCTACGAGGCGCTGCTGG
This sequence comes from Aeromonas dhakensis, assembly GCF_000820305.1. Lineage (GTDB taxonomy): Bacteria > Pseudomonadota > Gammaproteobacteria > Enterobacterales > Aeromonadaceae > Aeromonas > Aeromonas dhakensis. Next base: position 50,794 of record NZ_CDBH01000044.1, on the reverse strand, counting down.
CCCGCTGCGAGCAGATGGCGGCCGCCCTGCAGGCCGAAGGCGTCGCCCCCGGCGACAAGGTGGGGGTCATGCTGGCCCGCAGCCCCCAGGCCATCTTCGCCCAGCTGGCGGTGCTGCTGGCGGGCGCCGTCTATGTGCCGCTCGACCCCGAGCAGCCGCTGGAGCGCCAGGGCCATATCCTGCGGCTGGGGGAGGTCAAAACCCTGATCACCCAGGCCGAGTACCGTCACAAGCTGGCCAGCCTGTTTGAGGGGCGCACCCTGCTGGCGGGGGATCTGGTGAGCGATAACCGCTTGAACCAGCCGGCCGCCGGCCGCGCCGTCGCCTACCTGATGTTCACCTCGGGTTCGACTGGCCTGCCCAAAGGGGTGGCGGTCAGCCACGGTGCGCTGGATCACTTCGCCGCCGCCGCCCGCTGCCGTTATCACCTGGATGAAGAGGCGCGGATGCTGCAATTCGCCCCCTTCAACTTCGATGCCAGCATCGAGGAGGTGTTCGCCACCCTGAGCGCCGGCGCCACCCTGGTGCTGCGCACCGACGCCCTGCTCGAATCCATGCCCGCCTTTGCGGCCGGGGTGGAGCAGATGGGGATCACCCACCTCGATCTGCCCACCGCGTTCTGGAACGAGTGGGTGGTGGCGCTGACGGCGGGTCAGGCCCACATTCCTGCCGGGCTTACCACCGTCATCATCGGCGGCGAGGCGGTCTACCCCGAGCAGCTGGCCCAGTGGCAGCGTCAGGGCCGCTCCGATGTGCGCCTGTTCAACACCTACGGCCCCACCGAGACCACTGTGGTGGTGACCACCCAGGAGCTGCAACAGGAAGACCCGAGCCAGGCCCAGTTGCCCATCGGCCTGCCGCTGCCCGGCATGCAGGCGCTCATTCTGGGAGCAGGGGATCAACCCGCCAGCGAGGGGGAGCTGGTGCTGCTCGGCCCGCAGCTGGCCAATGGCTATGTGGGGGGCGTGCAAGGGAGCTTTGGCTCCCAGCGGATCGGCGAGGAGGAGCTGCCCGTCTATCGCACCGGCGATCGGGTGCGCCTGGTGGATGGCCGGCTGGTCTACCTCGGCCGGCGCGACAACGAGTTCAAGATAAGCGGCTATCGTATCCAGCCCGGCGAAGTGGAGGCCCAGCTGCTGGCCCTGCCCGGGGTGGACGAGGCCTGCGTACAGGGGGTGAGCATCGGCAGCGTGCGCCGGCTGGTGGCCTTCGTGGCGGGGCCGGAGCGCGACAGCCGGGTCATCAAGGCGCAGCTGGCCAGGGTGCTGCCTGCCGCCATGATCCCCACCGACTATCGCCACTATGACCAGCTGCCCCGCACCGGCTCCAACAAGCTGGATCGCAAGGCCCTGCTGGCCGCCTACCAGGCGGGCGGCGAAGCCCTGACCCTGGGCAGCGAGACCGAGAACCGGGTTGGCGCCATCTGGCAGCAGATCCTGGGGCTCGCCACCATGGCGCCTACGGACAACTTCTTCGAGCTGGGGGGCCAGTCCCTGCAGACCATCCAGATCGTCAACCGGCTCGGCGCCGAGTTCGGGGTGCAGGTCAAGGTCTCCGACGTGTTCGATCACCCGCGACTCGATGACTTCTGCCGCTTCCTCGACGGCCTGCTTGCCGAGGACGAAGAGAGCGTGGAGATGGTGTGGTGATGGATAAGGAGCAACAAGCAATGGCCTTTGATTTCACTGGCAAGCGGGTCTGGGTGACCGGGGCCGGGCGCGGCATCGGCCGCGAGGTGGCCACGCAGTTCGTGGCGGCCGGCGCATCCGTGGTGGGGCTGGATCTGGCGTTTCCCGAAGCCGATTACCCCTATGCCACCCGGCTGCTCGATATCGGCGACTCGAAGGCGGTCAACGCCTGCTGCGCAGCGCTGCTGGCGGACGGCGGGCTCGATGTGCTGGTGAACGGGGCCGGGGTACTGCGCCTCGGCCCCACCGAGACCTTAAGCGATGACGACTGGCACGACTGCATGACGGTCAACGCCAGCGGCGTCTTCTATCTGCTGCGGGCACTGGTGCCCCACTTCAAGGGGCAGCGGCGCGGTGCCATCGTCACCATCGGCTCCAACGCCGCCCATGTGCCGCGCATGCAGATGGCGGCCTATTGCGCCTCCAAAGCGGCGGTCACCAGCCTGACCCAGACGGTGGGGCTGGAGCTGGCCCCCTTCGGCGTGCGCGCCAACCTGGTGTCGCCGGGCTCGACGGATACCCCCATGCTGCGCGGCATGCTGCCAAGCGAGGAGGCCATGGCCCGCACCATTGTCGGGTTGCCGGAGCAGTTCAAGCTCGGCATCCCCCTGCGCAAGGTGGCCACCCCGGCGGAGATCGCCCATACCGTCCTCTTCCTGGCCTCGGATCTGGCCAGCCACATCACGCTGCAGGATCTGGTCGTCGACGGCGGCGCCACCCTGAGTGCCTGAGGCTTGAGAAACAGATGAACAATATGATTTTGCTGTTGAAACGGCTGGACGGTCAGAGCGTGAAGCTCGCCCTGAATGAGAAGGGGCAGGACGGTTTTTATTCCCATCGAGCCACGCCGGCTGTCTGAGGTACAGATGAACAATATGATTTTGCTGTTGAAACAGCTGGAACGGCAGGGAGTGAAGCTTGGGCTGAACGACAAGGGTCAGCTTATCTCCCAGTCGAGCAAGGAGGCGGTAACGCCGGCCATCGGCGCCACCATCAAGGCCCACAAGGATGAGCTGGTGCGCTGCCTGGCGGCCCGCGCCGCCTTCGAGGCGCCCATTCTTGCGCAACGTGATGCCGAGGGCGCCCGGCAGGGGCCGCTCTCCTCGTCCCAGAGCGGGCTCTGGTTTATCGAGCAGTACGAGGAGGCCTCCCACCTCTACAATATGCCGGTCTATTTTCGCGTGAAGGGAGAGCTAGACACGGCGGCGCTGGAGTTTGCCTTCGACCACCTGTTTGCCCGCCACCCCAGCATGCGAACCCGCTTCATCAAGGACGAGGCGGGCAGGGGGGCGCAGGAGATCCTGCCCCACACGCCCTTCACGTTGCAGATCGAGGACGTGAGCGCAGAGCCCATTGCCGAGCGCGAGGCCTATGTGGCCCGCCGGGTGCGGGAAGAGATTGGGCGCCCCTTCTCCCTGACTCAGGGGGATCTCAGCCGGGTGCACCTTATTCGACTCGGCAGCCGTGAGCACGTGCTGCTGATCACCCAGCACCACATCATCTCCGACGGCTGGTCGGTCAAGAACATGTTCGCGGATCTCAAGCGCGCCTTCCTGGCCCATCAGAACCGCGAACCCCTGCAGGTGAGCGAGCTGCCGCTCACCTACATCGACTATGCCCGCTGGTTCAACTCGGACCGTTTTCTCGATTATCACGCCGAGTTCAAGCCATTCTGGGTCGACCGGCTCGGCGGCAGCCCCGAGGTGCACGGCCTGCCGCTCGACAAGCCGCGCCCGGCCCATCAGGACAGCGGCGGCGAGCTGGTCTTCTCCACCATCGACAACGCGCTGTGGGAGAGCTTCAAGCGCCTCTGTCAGCGCCACAGCACCTCCAACTTCATCGGTCTGCACGCCCTGTTTGCGCTGTTGATGGTGCGCCAGAGCGGCGATAAGGAGGTGGTGATCGGCACCCCGCTCGCCTATCGCGAGCGCCACGAAATCGAGTCGCTGGTGGGCTTTTTCGTCAATACGCTCGTGCTGCGCACTCAACTCAGCGGCAAGCCCAGCTTTGTCGATTATCTGCAGCAGTGCCGGGAGGAGGATCTGGCGGCCTTCGATCACCAGCTCTACCGTTTCGAGGCGCTGGCCGAGGCCATCGGCGCCGATCGCACTACTGCCATCAACCCCATCTTCCAGATCATGCTGGTCTATCAGGCCAAGGTGGACTTCAACGATCTTATCCCAGGCTGCCAGCTGGTGGAGGAGACTTCGCCTGTGCTGCCGGCCAAGACCGACATCTCGGTCAAGGTGACCGAGCTGATGGACTCCGTCAGGGTGGACTGGCTGTTTGCCACCGCCCTGTTCGAGCGAGAGAGCATTCAGGCTTTTGCCGATCGCTTGCTGCACCTGATGCGCGCCGTGGTGGTGGCCCCCGAGACCGACATCTGGCAACTGCCGCTGGAGGCGGGCACCGACCAGGTCGCGCTGGCCGCACAGCTTGCCGACCTGCCGCAAGACTACCCGAGCCGCGACACCCTGCTCTGTCATATCGAGCGGCGTGCAGGAAAGTGCCCGGATGCGCTGGCGGTCAGCGACGGTGCGCAATCGTTGACCTATGGCGAGCTGGAGGTGCGTGCCAACCGGCTGGCTCACTGGCTGCAATCCTGTGGCGTCACCCCGGGCGCCGCCATCGGCATCCAGGCCAGACGCGATGTGGCCTTTGTCATCGCCCTGCTCGCCTGCTGGAAGGCGGGGGCGGCCTATGTACCGCTGGATCCTGCCTATCCCGCCGAGCGGCTGGCCCATATCCTCACCGACGCTGGCATCAGCCTGGTGCTGGGGGGCGTACCGGACTCGCGGCTTGGTGAGGCGCTGGCGGGTACGACTGCCGCGTATCACGATCTGCACCAGCTTGCGCTGGACAAGATGCCCAGCAGCGCCCCTGCCGTGCCCCGCGATGCCGCCATGCTGGCCCAGATCATCTACACCTCCGGCAGCACTGGCCTGCCCAAGGGGGTCATGGTGGAGCAGGGCAGCCTGGTCAACCTGATGGTGGATCACGGTGAGCGCATCGCCATTGATCAGAGTGGCGCCATGTTCAACTGCATGTCCCTCTCGTTTGATGCGGGCAACATGACCAGCTTGCTGCCGCTTTACTGCGGCGCGGCCCTGCACTTCGGCGAGCCGGGCGAGGGGGTGATCAGTGCCGCGATCGCTTGCGGTGCCAGCCATATGATTTTGCCGACCGCCCTGCTGGCGAACCTGCTGCCACCGGCGGATCTCGGCTCCCTCAAGGCCATCGGCTTTGGCGGCGAGGCGTGCCCGAGCAGCCTGGTGGAGCGCTGGGGAGAGCGGGTGGCGCTGTTCAACATGTACGGCCCGACCGAGTGCACCGTCACCGCGCTCTGCGCGCGGCTCACCCCGGGGGCGCCCATCACCATAGGTAGCCCCGTCAACAACCTGAAGGCGCTGATCCTGGACGAGGCGGGCAACCTCTGTCCGGTGGGGGTGCCCGGCGAGCTCTGCCTGGCAGGGCTGGGGCTGGCCCGTGGCTACCTCAATCTGCCAGAGCGCACCCAGGAGGCCTTTATCGAGCTGGCGCTGGCGGAACGTACCCATCGCCTCTATCGCACCGGCGATCGGGCCCTGCTGCGCCGCGACGGCAACATCCAGTATCTGGGCCGGATAGACGAGCAGATCAAGCTGCGCGGCTATCGCATCGAGCCGGGGGAGATAGAGACCCGGCTCGCCGAATTGTGCCCGGCGATGCGCCAGATCAAGGTGGTGGTGCAGGAGGGGCGCCTGCTCGCTTACGCCTGTCTGCAGGCCGGGGCGAGCGAGCCCGACGGCGATGCCCTGCTGCAGCGGGCCGGCGAGTGTCTGCCCGAATACATGGTGCCGGCGCGCCTCTGCTGGCTGCCCGAGATGCCGCTCACCCCCAACGGCAAGCTGGACTTGCGCCGCCTGCCCGCCATCGTCTGGCAGCAGAGCAAGGGCGAGCCGCAAAACGAACTGGAGCAGACCGTGCTCGCCATCTGGCAAGGGGTGCTCAAGCAACCGCTCGGGGTGGAGGATGACTTCTTCCGCTTGGGCGGTGACTCCATCCTCAGCATCCAGCTCACCACCCGGTTGCGGGATGCGGGGCTGCACTGCAGCGTGAAGGACGTGTTCGAAGCCAAGACGGTGCGCCGCCTTTGCCGCCAGCTCGGCCAGCAGCAAGCCGTCAGCCACAGAAGCGAGCAGGGCAGCCTGACCGGCGAGTTCCCGCTCCACCCCATTCAGCACTGGTTCTTCGAGCAGGGCTTTGCCAAGTCCGGTCACTGGAACCAGGGGGTGATCCTGCGCCTGCCGGCCGGGGTGGACGATGAGGCCCTGCGCGGCTGGCTGGATACCCTGCGCCAGCACCACGATGCCCTGCGCCTGGCGGTGACCCCGACCGGTCAGCGCTACCTGGCCGAGCTGCCATTGCCGCCGCTGCCGACCCTGGATGCCGCCAATCTCGATGAGGTCGAGCTGCAGGCCCGCCTGACCGAGCTGCAGGGAGATTTTGACCCTGCCAGCGGCCACACCCTGGCCTGGGCCCGCCTGCGCAATCTCTCTCTGGAAGGTGAGCGGGAGGGCGATCGCGAGACGGTGGAAGGGCTCTTCCTCGCCTTCCATCACCTGGTCATCGATGCGGTCTCCTGGCGCATCCTGGCCGAAGATCTGGCACGGGTGAGCAGGGGCGAGCCGCTGCCCGCCAAGGGCAGCAGCTATCGTCAGTGGGGCGAGGGGCTCGCGGCCTACGCCAAACGGGAAGAGGAACAGCTTGGCTTCTGGCTGGCTCAGGGGGAAGGCAGCCAGGGTCACCTGCTGATCGCTGCGCGCGCCGTCGATGGCCGCGCCGCCGCCAGCCTGCTGCAACTGAGTCAGGAGACCACGGCCCGGCTCATCGACACCGCCAACCAGGCCTACTTCACCCGGGTGCCCGACCTGCTGCTGGCAGCCCTGACCCGTACCCTGAGCGAGCAGGGTTACGGCAGCCGTCACTGCGTGATGCTGGAAGGACACGGCCGTGAGGCCATCGATGCGGAACTGGACGTGAGCCGTACCCTCGGCTGGTTCACCAGCACCTATCCGCTGGCGCTGGCGGATGCCGGGGCGTGGGATGCGCTGGTGTGCGCCACCAAGGAGCAGCTGCGCGCCGTGCCGGACAAGGGGGTGGGTTTCAACGCCCTGCGGTTGCACCACCCACGTGGCTGGGCACTGCCCGAAGCCCTGGTGGTCTTCAATTACCTGGGGGTCAGCCATCAGGGCGAGGCTGCTCAACCCTGGCAGCCCCTGCCGATGGCACCGGGGGCACCCAGTTCCCCTGACAACCTGCCGCGCGAGCTGGTCAGCCTGCACGGGGGCGTCTACAACGGCTGCCTCACCCTGCGTCAGGTCGGTGCCCTCAACCAGCAGGCGAGCGACGCCCTGATGGCGCGGCTGGCGGAGAACCTGACGGCGCTGGTGGAGCACTGCTGCAACCTGCAGGCTCCGCGCCACACCCCGAGCGACTTTCCGGGGATCGCTCTCTCGCAAGCTGCGCTCGATGGGGTGCTGAACGGGCGCGAGGTGGAGACCCTGCTGCCCATGACCTCGCTTCAGCAGAGCATGTTCCATCACAGGGCGTTGCTGCCCCGGGATCACGCCTATCACCTGCAGACCGAGATTGACTATCACCAGCCGCTGGACGTGGCGGTCTACCGTGAGGCCTGGCAGGGGCAGATCGCCCGCTGGCCGGCCCTTCGCAGTGAACTGGTGCTGGCGGACGGGGTCGCGCTGCAGCGCATCTTGAAGCACGCCGAGTTGCCATTCCACTATGAGGACTTGTCTGAAGTGGAAAATGCAGAGGCACGGGTTCAAGCCTACCGCGAGCAGGATCTGGCCCGTCCGATCCCGCTGGAGCAGGCGCCCCTGCTGCGCCTTGCCTGTTTCAAATTGGCCCCCGATCACCACAAGGTGATCTTCAGCGCCCATCACGGCGTGCTGGATGGCTGGAGCGGTCCCGTGTTGCTGGGTTCCTTGCATCGCGGCTATCAGGCGCTGATGAACGGCCTGTTGCCGCAGGGCGAGCCGGATACCGCCTGGCTCGAATTTGGCCGCCATATCGCGAGCCAAGCCCGCAGCGCCGAGGCCTACTGGCAGGGGCGGGGCGAGCTCTTGGCCAAGCCCAACGATCTCGCCTGCCTGTTCGGGGTGACGCTGGACGCTAGCTCAAGCGGGCGCCATACCCAGCAGCGACCGGCGGTGTGCGCCACGGCGTTGCCGACCGAGGTGGCAACCTTGCTCGCGAGCCGTGCCCGCGAGCTTGGGGTGACCGCGGGCCTGTTGGCCCAATATGCCTGGCACCGTCTGCTGGCACGCCGCTCTGGCGATGCCGTCACCCTGGTGGGCAACGTGACCCCGGGCCGGGACTATCCCATCGAGGGGATCACCGCGAGCGTCGGGCTCTACATCAACAGCCTGCCGCTGGCGCTGGCGTGGCACACCGAGCTGACCCTGGCCGAGCATATCGCCCAGTTGCAGACCGACCTGATGGCACTCAATGAGCACGGCACCCAGTCGCTGGCGGCACTGACCAAAGGCCGGGCGCGTCTGTTTCAGAGTCTGTTCGTGTTCGAGAACTACCCCATGCCGGCGGCCCCTGCCGCCCCCGAACCCCACCAGCTGGTGCCGCGCTTTGGCGCCGTGGTGGAGAAGGTGGAGCTGCCGCTCTCCTTGGTGGTCAGCAGCCGGGGTGAGACGCTCCAGCTGCGCCTCGAGTTCGACGGCGAGCAGATCCCCGAGGCCCAGGCCGAGGCGGTGCTGGCTGACTGGCTGGCCGAGCTCGACTGGTTGGCGCAGGCGGATCTGAGCCAGCCGGCCAGCGTGGTGGCGGTCCAGTCCCCGGTGATGCCGCAGGTGGCCGCCACCAAGGCTGATGAACCCGGCCTGGCTCAGCCGCCGGCCGAGGCCCGCGCGCTGGTGGCCCTGTGGGAGCGCCAGTGCGGCGTGCCCGGTATCTGGCAGCAGACCCTGTGTGAACTCGGGGTGGATTCGGTGCAGCAGCTCGCCCTGCTGGCGGCCCTCAACGAGGCGTTTGGCCAGGAGCGGGCGCAGCTCACCCTGCAGACCCTCAAGGCCCATCCATCCCCCAGCCGGCTCTATCGGCACTGGCTGGTGCACCAAACGGAGGCCGCGCTATGACGGTGACCATCAAGCATAAGGCTCCGCTCGTGCAAACCCGGCCCGCCCCCCGTGAGGGGGCGGCCAACCTGGGCGCACGGTTGGCGGCTTGCCTCGCTGCTACCCCGCTGGCCCCCGCCATCTGCATGGGTGGGGAGTGCATCAGTGAGGGTGGATCAGATGAGCAGTGGCTTAGCTACGGCGCGCTCAATGCCAGGGTCGGCGAGATTGCCGCCCGCCTGCAGGGGCTGGCGGTGGGGGAGCGGGTCGGTCTCTATCTCTCCCGCGGCCCCGATCTGGTGGCCAGCCTGCTGGCCTGCCTGCGCCTCGGTCTCACCTTTGTGCCGCTCGAGCCGGATTTTCCGGTGGAGCGGCTGCAGGGGATCGCCCGTCAGGCGCGCCTGTCGGCGGTGATCTGCGACGGCGACAGGCCGGCTCCCGCCTTCGGTTGTCCGCTACGCACCCTCGACGGGCCCGCAGCGGCAGGGGCCGTCTCCTGGCCCCAGGTGGATGACGCCCTGGCTGCCTACATGATGTTCACCTCGGGCTCCACCGGCGAGCCCAAGGGGGTGGTCATCAGCCGGCGGGCCCTGCTCTGCTTCCTCGACGGGATCCGCGAGCGGCTCGGGCTCTCACCGAACTGCCACTGGCTCTTTATCACCACCCCGGCCTTCGACATCTCCCTGCTGGAGATGCTGGGGCCGCTTTGGGGTGGTGGCCGGCTGACGGTGGCCGGCGGCGAGCACAACAAGGATCCGCTGGGGATGCAGGCCTTGCTCGAGGCCGCCCCCTCCATCAACTGGCTGCAGGCCACCCCGGCCTGTTGGCGCATGCTGCTCAAGGCTGGCTGGCAGGGGCGCAATACCCTCACCGCCCTGTGCGGCGGCGAGGCTCTGGACGCAGGTCTGGCCGAACAGCTCTGTGCCCGTACCCGGCGGCTGTGGAACTGCTATGGGCCGACCGAGGCCACCGTCTGGTCGCTGGTGAGCGAGGTGCGTTGGCCACCGACTGATGGCCAGATCACCATCAGCCACAGCCTGCCCGGCTATCGGCACTGGGTGCTGGACGAGGCGGGGCAGCCGGTAGCAGAGGGGGAGTGCGGCGAGCTCTGCATCGAGAGCCCGGCCCTGTGCGAGGGGTACTGGCGCAAGCCGGCCTTGACCCGCACCGCCTTCCTGCGCCTTGCCACCCATCGCCTCTATCGCACCGGCGATCGGGTGCGGTGGCTGGGGACGGACCGTTTCCTCTATCTGGGGCGGCGCGACGATCAGGTCAAGTTGCGCGGTTTTCGCATCGAGCTCGGCGAGGTGGAGGCGGGACTGCGCCGCCAGGCCGGGGTGCAGGAGGCGGCAGTGCGTCTGGTGGGCGAGGGGGACGAGGCCATGCTGGTGGGCTACGTGGAGGCGAAGAGCGGGGTGACCCTCAATCGCCTCGCCCTGCGCAAGGGGCTGCAGGCGACGCTGCCGCACTACATGGTGCCGGCGCGGCTCATCCTGCTGGATGCCCTGCCCAAGACCGGCAGCGGCAAACTGGACAGAAAGGCGCTGCCTTTGCCGGAATAAGTTGGATGTTAAAAGCCATGGATAAAAAAAAGCCCGCAAATGCGGGCTTCTTTGTGGGCGCTGATCGCGCGGGCTTATTGGGTGATGGGGGCCGCATCGGGTTTGGCCAGCAGCTGCTCGACGTCGTCGATCACCTTGAGGGCCGCCTGGGGGCCACCGGTGGAGGTCCAGAGCGACCCGTCCACGGCGCCGAAGCGCTTGCTCTTGATGGCGCCAAGCTGCTGGAAGGCCGGGGTCTGCTCGGCCTGCTTCATGGCATCCACCGCATCGCCGCTGGCGCTCAGGGTGCCGATCACCAGCCAGTCGCCGTCCAGCAGGTTGAGGGATTCCAGACTCAGAGCCGGGGAGTGGGGGGTCTTGTCACCGATCTGGTGGGTCGGCCGGGTCAGCCCCATCTCTTCCACCACGCTGCTGGCGAAGGTGCCGCTGTGCATGTAGCTGGGGCCCTTGGGGTTCCAGCGCACTATGCTCAGGCGCTCGCCCTGATGCTTGGCAAGCTTGCTGCGGGCTTCCTGCAGGCGGGCGTCATACTGGGCGAGGAAGGTCTTGGCTTCGGCGTCCCGGTTCAGCACGTGGGCGCTGCGATTGAAGATCTCCTTCCAGGAGTCACCCCAGTTGCCGGTGACGACTGTGGGGGCGATCTCCTTGAGCAGAGCCAGCAGCTCGGGCTTGGTCTGGCCGGTGAGGATGAGGTCGGGTTCCAGATCGATCAGCTTCTCCAGGTTGGGGTTGTCCAGATCGCCGACCACGGCGATCTCCTTGCCCGCCTGTTGCAGCAGGTAGCGGGGCAGGGTGGACTGGCCGCGGCCATTGACGGTGCCGACCGGTTGCAGCCCCAGGGTCAGGGCGCTGTCCAGATCGATTTCGCTCAGTACCACCACCCGCTTGGGCTGGGCCGGTACGATCTGGGTCTTGCCGTCGGCATCGGTCACCTGACGGGTCTCGCTGCCGGCCTGTGCCTGGAAGCCGACCAGACTGGCCAGCATCAGCACGGCAGCCAGGGGAGAGGAGATCTTCATCGTTACATCCTTCTTGGTGAAATCAGTGGAACACTGGGTCCCAAACGGGCGAACTCATGCTACCACAAATTCAAATGATAAGAATTGTCATTTGTGTTTGTGGTGTGTAGAGGGAGCAATTTGCTACCATGTTGGCTCATCCACCAAGGGCTCTTCGTGATGTTCATTGCCACCGCGCCAGCCTGTTCACTGGACCGCTTTATCGTGCAGGCCGACAGCCTGCCGCTGCCCGGCGCGGCGCACATGGCGCTGCAACGGGTCTGCTTTGACCCCGCCGCCTTCACCCCGGTCTGCTACGATGCGGCCGGCATGGTGCTGCCCGCCAGCTTGCAGCGCGCGGCCCCCAAGCGGCTGGGGGAGTTTTTGGCGGGGCGTCTCGCGGCCCGCGAAGCCCTGCGCTCCTTCAACCTCGCGGAGCACCCCGTGGCCATCGGCAACGCCCGCGAACCCTGCTGGCCTGCGGGGTTTGAGGGCAGCATCAGCCACAGCTTGTTGCAAGGGCGCGGCATGGCACTGTGCGCGGTGCGTTCGGGCCGGGCGGGGATGGGGCTGGATCTGGAGGGCTGGCTGACAGAGGGGCAGGCGAGCGAGCTCTGGCCCGGTATTGCAAGCGGGGAGGAGTGGGCCCGGCTGGCGGCCGCTGCCCCTGCCATCGGCCTGAGCAGGGCTGAGGCGCTCACCTTGATCTTTTCGGCCAAGGAGAGCCTGTTCAAGGCGCTCTACCCCAGGGTGGGGCGCTATTTTGATTTTCTCGATGCCCGCTGGCTGGCCATGACGGAGCAGACCCTCACCCTTGAACTCGTGGACTCGCTGACCCCGACACTGCCCGCCGGGTGGCGCTGTACGCTCTACTGGCAGCCAATGTACTGGCAGACACTGCATTGGCAAACAGGGCACTGGCAAACACGGCCGGGCGGGGTGCTCACCAGCCTGCTGCTGTGAGTGGTGGTGCGCCGAGCTGCAAACATAAAAAAACCGCCTCTCGGCGGTTTTTTTATGAGGCTCAGGCCTGCTGCTTCATGGCAAAGGCGTGCGGCCTGCGGCGCGGCACTATGATGGGGGCGCCGTCGCCGGGGGCGTGCAGTATGTCCACGTCGGTCTGGTAGAGGCGGTCGATGAGGGACTTGGTCACCACCTCGCGGGCCGGCCCCATGGCCTGGATGCCGCCATCCCCCAGCGCGATCAGCTCGTCGCAGTAGCGGGCGGCGGTGGCGAGATCGTGGATGACGATGAGCACCGTCTTGCCCTCGGCGGTGATCTGGTGGATGGCCTCCATCACCTCGGTCTGGTGGCCGATGTCGAGGGCGCTGGTGGGTTCATCCAGCAGGATGATGTCCGCATCCTGGGCCAGCACCATGGCGAGCCACACCCGCTGGGCCTGGCCGCCGGAGAGAGAGCTGGCGCTCTGCTGCAAAATGTCGCCCAGCTGCATCCGCTCGCAGGCCCAGCGCACCATGCGGGCATCCTCCTCGCTCCACTGATTGAACCAGCCCTGATGGGGATGGCGGCCGTACTGCACCAGCTGCTCGACCTGGATGCCGGCGGGCACCAGCGGGCGCTGGGGCAGGTAGGCGAGCTCGCGGGCCAGCGCCTTCTTGCCGTAGCTTGCCAGCGCCTTGCCCTTGAGCAGGATCTCGCCGGCCTGCTGCTGCTCCTGGCCTGCCAGCAGTTTGAGCAGGGTGGACTTGCCGCCGCCGTTGGGGCCGACGATCCCCACCAGCTTGCCCTGGGGAATGGTGAAGGAGATGTCGTTGAAGACGGGCTTGTGCTGATAGCCAAATTGCAGGTGATTGATGGTGAGCGTCATCAGGCGGCCCTCGGTCTGTCTTGAAAATGGATGAATGGCATCGTCAGTCGGCCTTCTGGCGGTCTTTGAGCAGGATGAACAGCAGCAGCAGGCCGCCGAGAATGCGGGTCATGATGCCGGTGGCCACCTCGTGGGGGCTGGCCAGCACCCGCACCAGGGTGTCGCTGGCCAGCAGCAGCAGGGCGCCGCACAGGGCGGCAATCCACAGCGGCACGATGCGATCCCGGCTGAGCCAGGAGGCGAGCACCGGGGCCGCCATGGCGATGAAGACCACGGGGCCGCCGATGGCGGTGCCGAGCGCTGCCACGACGATGGCCTGGGCCAGCACGCCGAGCTGCACCCGATTGACGTTCACCCCCAGACTCTGGGCGGTGACGGGGCCCAGACGCAGCACGCCGAGGGCCCGGGAGAGATAGATAATCCAGGGGCAGACCAGCAGGATCAGGATCCCCACCGGCAGCACTGTGCTGTAGCCCTGGCCGACGAAGTTGCCCATGTTCCACAGGTAGAGGCTGGTGAGGTGCACCAGCGACTGGGTGGACATCACGAACTGGCCGATGGCGTTCATCAGTTCGGAGACGCCGATGCCGATCACCACGAACAGGTAGCCCTGCTCCCCCGGCTTGTTGCACAGGGCATAGAGCACGGCGGCGGCAAACAGGGCACCCAGCGGCGCGGCCCACCAGGGCCAGCTGCCCAGAGTCAGGTAGAGGGAGAAGGCGATGATGGCCAAGGAGGCCCCCTCGTTGACCCCGATCATGTCCGGGGTGGCGAGGCGGTTGCGAATGAGGGTCTGCACCAGGCAGCCGGAGAGACCCATGGCCGCTCCCGCCACCAGCACGGCGACGATGCGCGGCAGCCGGATCTTGAAGACGGTCACCTCGCTCAGCCGGTTGCCCTCGCCAAGCAGGGTCTGGATCACCCCCAGCATGGTGAGTTTGCCGGAGCCCAGGGTCAGCGCCAGCAGGGAGAGCAGCACCAGGGCGACCAGGAGCCCCAGCGTGATGAGCCAGGCGCGGCGGTGCAGCAACAGGGTGCGGCTGCCAATGCGCAGGCAGACGGTACCGGTGGGAAGCGCCGTGGTGAGGGAGGGATGGATTGGATTGTTCATGAGGCAGGCAACCTTATTTGACGGCCAGCAGGGAGCGGAAGCCGCCGCTGCGCACCACCAGGATGAGCACGGGGGCACCGATCAGCGCCAGGATCACTCCGTTGGGCAGCTCGAACGGCTGGATCAGCCAGCGCGCCAGGATGTCGGCGCCGAGCAGGAACAGCACCCCGAACAGGGCGGAGAAGCGCACCTGGATGGCGAGGCGTACCGGCTCCACTAGGCGGGCGCAGTAGGCGGCGAGAAAACCGACGAAGCCGATGGGGCCGGCGATGGCGATGGCGCAGGCGGTAAACAGGGTGGCAGCCAGGAGCACGCCGATGCGCACTCGGGTCGGCCGGATGCCGAGCGCCAGCGCCTGGTTGTCACCCATCTGCATCAGGGTGAGCTGGCGGCAGAGCGCCAGGGTCAGCAGCAGGCCGAGCAGGGCAAAGGGCATCACGGTGAGCACCGCATCGAGATCCGAGGCGGCCAGCGACCCCAGATTCCAGAAGCGGAACTGCTCCAGCACCACCTGGTTGGAGAGCAACAGGAAGTTGGAGAGGCCGCCGAAGGTGGCGGAGAGGGCGACCCCCACCAGGATGAGCTTGAGGGGGTTGGAGCGCCCCACCATCAGACCGAGGCCGAGCACGATGAGGTTGCCGAGCAGGGCCCCCATGCCGGACCAAAGCAGGTAACCGTAGGCGGATTCGACGCCAAAATAGGTGAGGCCGATCACCAGGGCGAACACGGCGCCGGCGTTGACTCCGAGCAGGCCGGGTTCGGCCAGCGGATTGCGGGTGGCGCTTTGCAGCATGGAGGCCGCCAGCGCCAGGGAGACGCCCACCACCAGGGCACACAGGGTGCGGGGCAGACGCAGGGTGTGAACTATCATGGCGAGTTTTTCATCGGCCACGAGGGCGGGATCGCCCAGCAGAAAACCGGCGACCTCGCGGCCACCATAGACACCGGCGCCGGTGGCCAGTGACAGACAGATCAGCAGGAACAGGAGGATCACTCCCAGCCAGAACAGGTGTGTTTGGTGTCTCTGCACCCGGCTACTCCTTCATGTCGAGGCAATAACAGCAGAAAGAGGGGAGCCCTGACGGACTCCCCTGCGGGGCTTACAGCTTGTAATCCACGCCGGCGTAGACGGTACGACCTTCCAGAATGAAGTCGGCGTCGGTGGCGACCTGGTCACGCTTGGTGTTGGTGAGGTTGGTGATGCCCAGCTTGAAGTCGAGCGCCGGGGTGACCTTCCACTTGGTGTTGACGTCCAGGGTCTGGTAGCTGTCGGACTTGAGCGCCTGGGAGTTGTGCATCGGCACCTTGATGAACTGGCTGCCCACGTACTGCCAGGCCAGGTTGGTGCTGACGATCTCGGTGGCTTGCCAATCCAGGCTCAGGTTGCCGGTGTGATCCGGGGTCTTGGCCAGATCGTCGCCGGTGCTCTTGTCTTCGGAGTCCAGCATGGTCCAGTTGCCGGTCAGCTTGACGTCGTCCATCACATCGACCCAGCCGGTCAGCTCCAGCCCCTTGACCCGGGCCTTCTTGACGTTGAGGTAGGTCATCACGCTCGGACGATAGCCCGGGCCCCACTGATCGCTCTGGATCAGATCCTCGATGTCGTTGTGGAAGCCGGTGAGGCCGGCGCCAAAGCGCTCTGCCTCATAGGCGGTGCCCAGCTCGTAGCTGACGGCGGTTTCCGGTTTCAGATCCGGGTTGCCGACTACCTTGCAGGCGCCGCGGCAGGCGGTGGTGGCGAAGCCTTCGCTGGACTGGGCCAGGGTCGGGGCCTTGAACGCCTTGCCGGCGCCGCCCTTGATCACCCACTCGTCGCTCAGCTTGTAGAGCGCATAGGCACGCGGGCTGAACTCGTTGCCATAGGTTTCGTGGTGATCCAGACGACCGGAGAGGGTCAGCGCCAGATCGCCAAAGCCGAACTCGTCTTGCAGGTAGAGGGCGCTTTGGCTCGCATCCACGCTGCCGTTGGTGATGCTGCGGCTGTGTTCCAGCTCGGTTTTGCGGAACTCCGCGCCGGAAGTCAGCAGGTGATCCCCGAGGTAGCCGCTCAGCTGGCCGTCGACCGTGTGGTTGGTCTGGGTGACGTCGGCCGCGCCGCCGTTGAGCTGGGAGTCATCCATCAGATCGGTCTGCTCGAAGTAGTAGCGAGCCCGGCTGTCGAAGTGTTCCCAACGGCCGTTGTGGGTGACCCCCAGGCTCAGCCGATCGAGTTTTTGCACGTTGTGCGGAGTGGCCGGGGCGGTGGGGGCGCGCGGCACGTTGTTGAAGTAGCTGTCCATGTCGTTCTGGTTGTAGCCCAGATCGAACTCCACGTCCTGGTTATCGCTGACCAGCCACTTCAGGCTGGAGAGCATGTTGACCACTTCCCGTTTCTCCAGCGCATCGGCGTCCTTGTTGTTGGACTGATCGCTGTGCCAGCGGTCGCGCTGATAGCCTTCCACCACCAGGCTGCCGAGCAGCTTGTTGTCGATCAGGGCGCCGGATACGAAGGCGTTGCCACGGTTGGCATCACCGCCATCACCCTTGGTGGGCATGGTGTGGGTGTAGCCGAAGGCGGCCTCGGTCTGCTCCTTGGCCTGGCGCAGGATCACGTTGACCACGCCGCCGAGGGCGTCGGCGCCATAGAGGGAGGAGACGGGACCGCGGATCACCTCGATGCGCTCGATGGCAGCCATGGGGATGGAGCTCAAGTCGAAGTCATTGCCAAACGAGCTGCCCAGGGTCTCGCGGGCGTTGACCCGCTTGCCGTTGATCAGCAGCAGGGTGTAGTCGCCGCCCATGCCGCGGATCTTGATCTCGTTGCGGCCGGTGGGGTTGGTGCCGATGACGTTGACGCCGGGCACGTGCTTGAGCGCTTCGCCGATGTTGTTGGCGTTCATCTTGTCCAGATCGGCGCGGGTCACCACGGAGACGCTGGCCGGCGCGGAGAGCTCGGTGTGCTTGGTCTGGGTGGCGGTGACCACTAGGGTCTCGTTGGCTTTGGGCGCTTCGGCCTGGGCCAGGCCCGGCAGGGCGATAAGACCGAGGGAGAGCAGGATGGGGTTCAGGCGAAAGACGCCAGGCTGCAACTGCATAGTCAAAACTCCATGAATAAAACAGAGGTTATGGGGTCCGGCTCTGGGGCCGGTGGCTCACTGACTTCCTTGTCTGGCGGGGCCAGACTCGGGGTTATTGTTGTTCCTTGTCTGTGCCAGCCCCTTGAGCAGGAGCCAGACACCGCCGCAGGCCAGCAGACCGCAGCCGATATTGATCCAGGCGAGCCCAGCAAAGCCGTGCAGGACGCCGCTCTGATCCGACACCAGCAACCTGGCGGAGAGCAGGCTGCCAAGCCCGGCCGCCACATTGGTGACTGTGCCCTGAAAAGACATGAAGGCGGCGCGCTGATGAGGGGCCGGGATGGATGCGGTGATGGCGAGGGTCGAACTGGATCGGGCCGAGCTCAGCGCCATGAACAGGGTGAACAGCAGGTAGACGGGCACGCCGACCGGCATGGCGAAACCGAGCAAAGTGATCAGCGCCAGCAGCAGGCTGGTGATCAGGATGGCGGCCTGGGCCCGGCCCTGATCAATCCAGCCACCGCACAGCCGCATGGTGGCCATGCTGGCGAGGCCGCCGCACAGGTAGAGGGCGGCGATCTGCTCGCGCGGGAAGGCGAGGTTGAACTGGAAGTAGTTGGCAAAGTGCGGGATCAGCAGGAAGTGGCCGAACATCTGCAAGCAGAGGGTCAACAAGGCGCCCTGGCAGAGCGGGGAGGCCAGCAACTGGCGCAGGCCGCTGCCGTGAGGGGCGCGGTTGACCGGCAAGGAGGGCAGCAGGCGGCTGCTCAGCAGTGCCAGCAGCAGACCGCAGACACCAAACAGCAGGAAGGGGCTCTGCCAGCCAAACCACTGGGCCAGCACCAGGGCGATGGGCACCACCAGAATTGCCGCCAGGGAGAACGCCATGCCCACGTAGGCGAGGCGGCGGCCCCGCTCGGCGGGCGGTACCAGATCCAGCACGGCTGCCATCAGGATGGCGGCGAGCGGCCCGGCCACACAGCCCGACAGGACGAACAGCACCAGCAATTGCTGGCTGTCTTGCACTAGGGCGCAGGCCATCAGCAGCAGAAAACGCAGGGTGAGCAGCACCAGCAGGGCGGGCTTGCGATTGACCCGATCGAGCCAGGGGGCGGCGATGAGGCCCATCAGGGCGGCCCCCAGGGTGGCACCACCGCTGAAGTAGCCGGTCTGTTCCGGCTGCATGCCGAGGCTGATGACCAGATCCGGCCCAAGGGGCATCACCATCATCATGCTGCCCATGGAGAGCATGTTGACCAGCAGGGCAAGGTGGATGGCGGCGGGGGTGGTGGTCACTGGCTTCATCGACGGCAAGCTCGAAAAAATGAGACCGAATTGTATCCGAGCGATTTTTTCGTGACAACAAATGGTAATCATTTTTATTTGTGTTATTTGATCTATCTCCGCTCTTTTCATCGAAAAATGAAGGACCTGACCTGCACGGCGTTCACCGCTCACGGGCAAAATCATTGAAAAGCGGGCGGGATGGCCCATGATGACCAGGTGATGAGCAGGCCGATGACGTGAAGGGCTGCCGAGTGGGACGGGAGGAGAAGATGAGAAGATGGAATTGGTGCGGACTCTGGCTGCTGTGGGGGCTCTGTTGCCTGCCGCTGCGGGCCGAGGTGAAGGTGATCCCGGTATTCGAAACCCAGGCGGCGGTGCAGACCCTCAAGGATCTCTATCCGGAGCTGGGGGTGAGCGCCATGGGCAACCAGCTGGTGCTGAGCGGCAGCGCCGCCCAGCTGCAGGAGGCGGAAGCGGCGCTGGCCAAATTCAACCAGCCGCCCCAGAGCCTGCTCATCGAGTGGCGGGTGGATGGCGCTTCCAGCAGCCAGCAGGTCGGGGTGGGGCTGGGCCGGGATGCCGCCAAGCGGCAGTGGCTGCTGGAGGGCAATGCCCAGCAGTATCAGCGCAGCCAGAACGACAGCTGGCAGGTACGCGGTCTGTCGGGTCGGCCCGTGCTATTGCAGATGGGCACCTATCAGCCGGTCACCTTCTATCAGTGGCGCGGTGGCCAGGTGGTGGGGCTGATGCCGCTGGTGAACGGCCTCTACGCCACCGCCACCCTGATCGGCGACAGGGTACAGATAGCGCTCAGCAGCGAGCAGGCCAGGCTGGAGCAGGGCACCATCAACCGGGGGCAGAGTGCCACCGAGGTGAGCGGTGCCCCCGGTCAGTGGCTGACGGTGGGGGAGCTCTCCACCAGCTCGGCGCAGCAGGGCAGCAGCCTGGGCACCCAGTTGCAGGGGGGCGGCGGTACTCAGAGCGATCGCCAGACCCTGCAGATCCGGGTCACCCGCCAGTGAGCCGACTCGCCCTTCAGTGGGGTTGATCCACCGCGTATTCACGCAGCTGGCGGCTGCGCAGCAGATACCAGAGTGACCAGAGGGTGGCGACCAGCACCAGGGCGGTGGGCCAGCTGAACGACCACTTCTGCAGATTGAGGCTGTGCAGTTGCATCAGCAGGCCGCTGACGGCAGAGCAGAGCAGCAGCAAGGGGCTGTGGCGCCTGAGCCAGGCCCGGATGCTCTGGGTCTGCTGATAGGTGCCGCCGCAGGCGAGCAGCGCCAGTATGGCGGGCACGTCGGTCAGCAGGCTGATGTAGAGGGTGAGCCGGTCCGGGTAGAAGAGGGTCAGGATGGCGCTGCCGCTCTCGCGGGTGACGCCGGCCATCAGAAACAGCCAGACCGAGCGGGTCAGCAAGAGGGCGATGGGCCAGAACCAGAGCGGGGGACGCAGCTGGCCGTGATCGTCATATCTGTGTTCGGGGTAGAGGGTCATGGTTGCCCGGATTCGTCTGTGCAAAGGATGAGGGGGATATGGGGCGAAGCAGAGCCCTTTGCAAGGCGGGGCAGGGGGCGGGAATTAATCGGGGGGCCAGGCCCCCCAATCCGCTTATCTCTTTTTATGCCGGGTCGCCGGCGTCACAGCCAGCCTTTTCGCTTGAAGAAGAGACCGGTGCCGAGTGACGACATCACCATCAACACCAAGGAGAGAGGATAGCCGTACTCCCAGGCGAGCTCCGGCATGCGACCGAAGTTCATGCCGTAGATGCTGGCGATAAGGGTCGGCGGCAGGAAGATGACAGCCGCCACCGAGAAGATCTTGATCACCTTGTTCTGCTCCAGGTTGGTGACCCCCATGGAGGCCTCCAGCTGGAAGTTGATCTTGTCGAACAGGAACTGGGTGTGGGGCAGCAGGGACTCCACGTCGTGCAGCATCTCGTCGATCCACTTGTTCTGCTCGCCCGTCATGCGCTGGCGCAGGCTGCGTTTCAAGAAGCGCAGGGCGCGACGGGTATCGTGCAGGGAGAGACGGATCTGGCCGTTGGCCTCTTCCTGAGCCATCAACTCCTTGAGCATGGGATTGATCTGATCCGGCTCGAAGATCTGATCGGCGGTGTTTTCCAACGTCTTGTAGCCATCTTCGATGAGATCGGAGAGGTATTCGACTTTCAGGTTCTGCACCTCCAGCAGGATGTCGAGGGCGTCTTCGACTTCCAGCCGATCCTGACGCATGTAGTGGCGCAGCAGGCGCACCAGGCCGATGTCATCCTCGCGGATGCTGATCAGCAGGTTGTTGCGCAGGGTAAAGGAGACGTGGACACCCTTGGTGTCACGGCCGATCCGCTGGGGAAACAGGGAGTGAATGTGCAGACCGTCGGTATCCCAGTAGAAACGGGCGGATGCTTCGATGTCATCCAGCTCCTCCTTGTCGGGCACCTCTTCCAGAAACAGGCCCGTCAACCATTCTCGTTCCGCCGTGTCCGGCTTGTAGGCATCCAGCCAGACCGTGTTGTCAGGCACTATGTCGTCAGGCCCGAGCGTGACTATGTCCAGTACCTTGTTGTTGAGAATGTAGGCGGTGATCATCTGTCCCCCCTTAAGAAGTCATGGGTAATCAGGGATGGTTGCACAGGTCATGCGGCCTTAGAGCGCGTAGAAAGCGATCCCGTGGACAAGCTGAACGGGCCGATGGAAAACCTGAATGCGGCGAACTATACAGGGGCGGGCCGCGCTTGTCAGGGCCTATTCATCGGAGGTTCAGCCTGTTCGCTCAAAAAAACAGCGAGGTCGGAGCAGCCACGCCGACCTCGAAACGGGCGATCCCGGCGTTGCCTCCTTTATTCACCCTGATAGGCGGGAGGGCTTGGGCTCACCGGCCGGGATCGTGGGCTCCCGAGCGCCCTGCGACAGCCCCCGGCCGCGCGCCTTTCATCACATACATGGCAATAGTTGGGGCTTGAGCCGCCCTGCGGCGGCGTTGGGGCGATGTTCTGGGCTGTGCATCCTGCTGTCTGCGCAGGCAAGCCGGTTACATATTGGGATAGTTGGGGCCTGAGCCGCCCTGCGGCGGCGTCCAGACGATGTTCTGACTCGGATCCTTGATGTCGCAGGTCTTGCAGTGGATGCAGTTGGCCGCGTTGATCTGCAGGCGGGGCTGGCTCTCCGAGCCCAGGATCTCGAACACCCCGGCCGGGCAGTAGCGCTGGGCCGGTTCGGCCCAGGTGGGCAGGTTGACCGCCACCGGGATCGTCTCATCCTGCAACTTGAGATGGCAGGGCTGATCCTCGTCGTGGCTGGTGTTGGCCAGATAGACAGACGAGAGCTTGTCGAAGCTGAGCCTGCCGTCCGGCTTGGGGTAGTCGATGGGCTGGCAGCGGCTGGCCATGCGCAGCTGGCGGTAGTCCGGCTCCTTGTCCAGCAGGGTGAACGGCGAGGAGTTAGCAAACAACCGCTGCTCCAGCCAGTTGAAGGTACCACCGAGCCAGGGGCCCCAGCGGTGCAGGGCGGCGCCGAAGTTGCGCGCCGTTTTGAGTTCATGGGCCAGCCAGCTCTGTTGCAGCGCATCGCCGTATTCGGCCAGATCCCGGCCCCCTTCATCGCCGCCGCGCAGACTCATGGCGACTGTCTTGGCCGCCAGCATGCCGGACTTCATGGCGGTGTGGATCCCCTTGATGCGGGAGAAGTCGAGGGTGCCGGCATCGCAACCGATGAGCAGGCCACCGGGAAAGTGCATGCGGGGCAGGGAATGCCAGCCCCCCTTGGCGATGGCGCGGGCGCCGTAGCTGATGCGCTCGCCCCCCAGCAATGCCGCGGCGATGAGCGGGTGATGCTTGAGGCGCTGAAACTCGTCAAACGGGCTGAGCCAGGGGTTGCGGTAGTTGAGATCGACTATCAGCCCGACCGCCACCTGATCCTGCTCCAGATGATAGAGATAGAAGCCGCCCTGGCTCTTGTCCTCCTTCCCCTCGGAGAGTGGCCAGCCGCTGCCGTGCAGCACTTGGCCCGCTTTGCCCTGACCGGGGGGGAGCTGCCACAGCTCCTTGAAGCCGATGGCGTAGTGCTGCGGCTGGGTGGCGTTTTCCAGATGAAAATCGGCGATCAGCTGCTTGCCAAGATGGCCGCGCGCCCCTTCGGCAAACAGGGTGTAGCGACCGAGCAGCGCCATGCCGGGCACGTGATCCGCTTTCGGATTGCCCGCCCGATCCAGCCCGAGATCGCCGGTGATCACACCCTTGACCCGTCCCGCTTCCATGATGAGTTCGCTTGCGGTAAAACCCGGGTATATTTCGACTCCCAGCTGCTCGGCCTGCTGACCGAGCCAGCGACAGAGGTTGCCGAGGCTGATGATGCGGCTGCCCTCGTTGTGCATGCGCGGCGGCACCGCCCAGTTGGGCAGTTGCAGGGCGCGGCTGTCGCTTTGCAGCAGGTGCACCTGATCGTCGTTGACCTCGACCCCGAGCGGGGCCTGTTGCCAGCTCTCTGGCAGCAGCTCCTTGAGGGCGACGGGATCCAGCAGGGCGCCGGAGAGCAGATGGGCGCCGATCTCCGCTCCCTTCTCCAGCAGGCAGACCGACAGCTCGGCATTGTGCTGCTTGAGGGCGATGGCGGCACTGAGTCCCGCCGGGCCGCCACCGACGATGACGACATCAAATTCCATTGCTTCGCGTTCCATCTTGCCTCTGTGCTCGACTTGGCCTAGGGTAATGCTGGTAGTTTACGTAAACGTAAAGTAAATGTAAGCAAAAAATGTGAGGGTTTTCATGGATTCACTCAACAGAAGCGAGGGATGCGCGTCATGAAGCTGCTGGTCGCGGTCAAGCGGGTGCTGGATTACAACGTCAAGGTCCGGGTCAAGAGCGATGGCTCGGACGTGGAGCTGGCTAACGTCAAGATGGGGATCAACCCGTTTTGTGAAATTGCGGTGGAAGAGGGGGTCAGGCTGCGCGAAGCCGGCGTGGCATCCGAGCTGGTGGTGGTGACCTTCGGCCCCGAGGCGGCGGCCGAACAGCTGCGTCACGCCCTGGCGCTGGGAGCGGATCGAGCCCGTCATTACGTGACTGGCGAGACCCTGACCCCGCTCACCGTGGCGCGCGCCCTGCAACAGGTATGCGAGCAGGAAAAGCCCGATCTGGTGCTGCTCGGCAAGCAGTCCATCGATTCCGACAACAACCAGGTGGGCCAGATGCTCGCCGCCCTCAATGACTGGCCGCTCGCCACTTTCGCCTCCGCCATCAAGCTGGTGGAGGGGGAATTGCAGGTGACCCGCGAGATTGACGGCGGCCTCGAGACCCTCGGCATGGCGCTGCCGGCGGTGGTGACCGTGGATCTGCGCCTCAACGAGCCGCGTTTTGCCTCGCTCCCCAACATCATGAAGGCCAAGCGCAAGCCGCTCGAGAGCGCGCCCTTCGCCGCCCTCGGCGTCGAGCCGGCCGGCCAGACCCGGCTGCTCGGGGTGATGGCCCCCGCTGCCCGCAGCGCCGGCATCATGGTGGGCTCGGTGGACGAGCTGCTGGACAAACTCAAGCACGAAGCGAAGGTACTCTGATGCTGCCAGCAATCAACAGAACCCCGCCCGCCGGCGGCAAGCTCGGGGGCGTGATGGGCACACAGGCAGGGACATCAACGGACGATAGCAAGGGACAGTCATGAGCGTATTGATCATTGCCGAAGATCATCAGGGCCAGTTGGCCGACAACGTGGCCCGTCTGGTCACCGCTGGGGGCCAGCTGGGCGGCGAGGTGCATCTGCTGTTGCTGGGGCAGGGGTTGACCGAGGCGGGTGAACAGGCCGCCGCCCTGCAGGGGGTGAATCGGGTGCTACTGGCCGAGCACCCCATGCTGGCGGAGGGGCTGAGCGACGGAGTCGATCCGCTGCTGGCCCATATCGCGCGGGATTATCAGCACTGCCTGATGGCCGCCAGCACCCAGGGCAAGGATCTGCTGCCGCGGGTGGCGGCCAGGCTCGGGGTGGAGATGCTCTCCGAGGTGACCGGCATCGAGAGCGGCGACACCTTCCTGCGCCCCATCTACGCGGGCAACGCCGTGGCCCGGGTGGCGAGCAGCGCCCCCATCAAGGTGCTCACCATCCGGCCCACCGCCTTCGCCAAGGCGGCGAGCGGCGGCCAGGCAGAGGTAGAGCGGTTGCCGGTGAGCGAGGTGACTTGCCGTACCCGCCTCATCGAGCGGCGCGCCGTGCGCTCCGCCAGACCCGAGCTCGCGGCGGCGCGGGTGGTGGTCTCCGGCGGGCGGGCGCTCGGCTCCAAGGCGCAGTTCGCGCTGATCGAGGCGCTGGCTGACAAGCTGGGCGGCGCGGTAGGGGCGTCGCGGGCGGCGGTGGATGCGGGCTTTGTCGCCAACGATCTGCAAGTGGGCCAGACCGGCAAGGTGGTGGCGCCTGAGCTCTACATCGCGGTCGGCATCTCGGGCGCCATCCAGCATCTGGCGGGGATGAAGGAGTCGAAGGTGATCGTCGCCATCAACAAAGACAGCGAGGCCCCGATCTTCCAGGTGGCCGACTACGGGCTGGTGGGGGATCTCTTCACCTTGCTGCCGGAGCTCACCGCCAAGCTGTAACCTGGTGAAAAAAGGGGGCCTGGGGCATTGAGCACCGGCAGGCGCCCATTTCCACGCATGTTCTCTGCAAGCCCTGACCCGTTCAGGGCTTTTTTCTGCCAAGACCACTGGCTGCGGGTCGGCAAAAGGTTGAGCCAGCTCCCAAAAAGCCTTTGATCCGGGGGCTGCACTTGTGTAAAACCAGACAAGTCCCCGATCACACTCATCCACTCACGGAAAGCGTCATGAGCAAACAGATTTACAACTTCTGCGCCGGCCCCGCCATGTTGCCGGTCGAAGTCATGGAGCGCGCCCAGCGCGAATTTTGTAATTTCCAGGGGCTGGGAGCCTCGGTCATGGAGCTCTCCCACCGCGGCAAGCCCTACATGGCGGTCGCCGAGAAGGCCGAAGCCGATCTGCGCGAGCTGCTGGCGGTGCCGGACAACTACAAGGTGCTGTTCATGCACGGCGGCGGCCGTGGCCAGTTCTCCGCGGTGCCCATGAACCTGCTGGGGGGCGCCAACAAAAAGGCCGACTTCCTGCTGACCGGGGTCTGGTCCCAGAGCGCGGTGGATGAGGCCAAAAAGTATGGCGACATCCAGACCTTCCAGGGTGTTGCCAAGAACGAGCAGGGGATCTCCCACCTGCTGCCGACCCCAGCGTTTCGCGCCGATGCGGCCTATGTGCACTACTGCCCGAACGAAACCATCGACGGCATCGAGATGTTCGACATCCCGGCCACCGGCGAGGTGCCGCTGGTGGCGGATCTCTCCTCCACCATCCTCTCCCGTCCCATCGACGTGAGCCGCTTCGGCATCATCTATGCCGGCGCCCAGAAGAATATCGGCCCCTCTGGGCTGGCCATCGCCATCGTGCGCGACGATCTGCTGAACCAGGCTCGCGCCGATGTGCCGTCGATCTTCGACTACCAGCTCACCGCCAAGAACGATTCCATGTTCAACACCCCGCCCACCTACGCCTGGTATCTAGCCGGGCTGGTGTTCGAGTGGCTGAAAGAACAGGGTGGCCTCGAGGCGATGGAAGCGCGCAACAAGGAGAAGGCCGATTTCCTCTACGGCTATCTCGATCAGTCGAGCTTCTATGGCAACCAGGTGGATGCCAGCTGCCGTTCGCGGATGAACATCCCGTTCCAGCTGAAAAATGCCGAGCTGGACAAGTTGTTCCTGGCCGAATCGGAAGCCGCCGGCCTGCTGGCGCTCAAGGGACACCGCATCGTCGGCGGCATGCGCGCCAGCCTCTATAACGCCATGCCGCTGGAAGGGGTGAAGGCGCTGGTCAGCTTTATGGACGGCTTTGCCAAGCGCCACGGCTGAGGCGTTTTTCCCCGATTGCCGACGCCGGGGACTCCCCGGCGTCTGTTTTTTCCCTGATGCCGGACCGGCCGTCCCCACGGCCCGCTTTTGTACCACGTGCAGTCTTGCCGAGCAGGGCGCGGGCTGCTAACGTCCGGTCAGGTCAATTTTTTGAGATCGTACAGGAAGTCTATGAATTCGTTGCGTTTGGAACCCATTTCTCGTGTGGCCGGTGAGGTCAATCTGCCCGGCTCCAAGAGCGTGTCCAACCGGGCCCTGCTGCTGGCAGCCTTGGCCCGTGGCACCACCCGGCTTACCAACCTGCTCGACAGCGATGACATTCGTCACATGCTGGCGGCGCTGACCCAGCTCGGGGTCAAGTACAAGCTCTCCGCCGACAAGACAGAGTGCACCGTGCACGGTCTGGGCCGCAGTTTTGCGGTGAAGGAGCCGGTCAATCTGTTCCTCGGCAACGCTGGCACCGCCATGCGCCCGCTGTGTGCCGCCCTGTGTCTGGGCTCCGGCGAATACACCCTGGGCGGGGAACCGCGCATGGAAGAGCGTCCCATCGGCCATCTGGTGGATGCCCTGCGCGAAGCGGGCGCCCATATCCAGTACCTGAAGAAAGACGGCTATCCGCCGCTGGTGGTGGATGCCAAGGGGCTGTGGGGCGGTGATGTCCATGTCGACGGCTCCGTCTCCAGCCAGTTCCTGACCGCCTTCCTGATGGCGGCGCCCATGGCGGCGGGCGACACCCGCATCCACATCAAGGGGGAGCTGGTCTCCAAGCCCTACATCGACATCACCCTGCACATCATGAAGCAGTTCGGGGTGGTCATCGAGCACGACAACTACAAGCTGTTCTATATCAAGGGCAACCAGAGCTACGTCAGCCCGGGTGACTTCCTGGTGGAAGGGGATGCCTCCAGCGCCTCCTACTTCCTCGCGGCGGGCGCCATCAAGGGCAAGGTGCGGGTCACCGGCATCGGCAAGCACAGCATTCAGGGCGATATCCACTTCGCCGACGTGCTGGAGAAGATGGGCGCCCGCATCACCTGGGGCGATGACTTCATCGAGGCCGAGCAGGCGCAGTTGCACGGCATCGACATGGACATGAACCACATCCCAGATGCGGCCATGACCATCGCCGTGGCCGCGCTGTTCGCCGAGGGACCCACCTCCATTCGCAACATCTACAACTGGCGGGTGAAGGAGACCGACCGTCTGCACGCCATGGCGACCGAGCTGCGCAAGCTGGGCGTCGAGGTGGAGGAGGGGCGTGACTTCATCACCGTCACCCCGCCAGAGCAGCTCAAGCATGCAGCCATCGATACCTACAACGACCATCGCATCGCCATGTGCTTCTCGCTGGTGGCGCTGTCCGATACTGCTGTCACCATCAATGATCCGGGTTGTACCTCCAAGACCTTCCCGGACTATTTCGACAAGCTGGCCAGCATCAGCCAGCGTGCATGAGTCAACCAGGCCCGCCTCGCTGCGGGCCTGTTTCTTTGGGCTGTCCCGCTCTGCTACCCCCCTCTCTTCATCCTCGCCTAGCAGCATTATTCAAACTTGCAAGGTAGGTTAATAAAATTCCTTATCCGATAATGTAATTTTCTATTTACACCGCTGCTTGTGCGGGCTAGATTGAAGTTTCTTTATCGCAGTCATCTAGCAGGAAGCCTTATCATGCAGCATCAAACCGACGACGTTCGTATTAGTGAAATCAAAGAGTTATTACCCCCGGTTGCGGTGCTTGAGAAGTTTCCGGCCACCGAGGTCGCATCCAATACCGTCTTTGAATCCCGTCAGGCCATCCATCAGATCCTGGCCGGTGAAGATCAGCGCCTGCTGGTGGTGATCGGCCCCTGTTCCATTCACGACCCCGCCGCCGCGCTGGAGTACGGCAAGCGCCTCAAGGTGCTGCGTGACGAACTCAAGGGCCAGCTGGAGATAGTGATGCGGGTCTATTTCGAGAAGCCGCGCACCACGGTGGGCTGGAAGGGGCTGATCAACGACCCTTACCTCGACAACAGCTGCCAGATCAACGACGGCCTGCGCATCGGTCGCAAGCTGCTGCTGGATCTCAACGACATGGGGCTGCCGACCGCCTCCGAGTTCCTCGACATGATCACCCCGCAATACGTGGCGGATCTGATGAGCTGGGGCGCCATCGGAGCCCGTACCACCGAATCCCAGGTGCACCGCGAGCTGGCCTCCGGTCTCTCCTGCCCTGTGGGCTTCAAGAACGGCACCGACGGCACCATCAAGGTGGCCATCGATGCCATCGGCGCCGCCAGCGCGCCGCACCACTTCCTGTCGGTGACTAAATACGGCCACTCCGCCATCGTTGCGACCCGGGGCAACCCGGACTGCCACATCATCCTGCGCGGCGGCCGTGAGCCGAACTACAGCGCCGCTCACGTGGACGAGGTGGTGAAGGGGCTGGACAAGGCCGGTCTGCCGCAGAAGGTGATGATCGACTTCAGCCACGCCAACAGCAGCAAGCAGTTCAAGAACCAGATGCTGGTGGCCGAGGACGTGGCCGGTCAGCTGCGTGCCGGCAGCAAGGCGGTGTTCGGCGTCATGGTGGAGAGCCACCTGGTGGAGGGCCGTCAGGATCTGGTGGAAGGGTGCGAACTCACCTTCGGTCAGAGCATCACAGATGCCTGCATCGGCTGGGCCGACACCGAGACCCTGCTGCGCAATCTGGCCGATGCGGTGGCCACCCGCAACGCAGGCTAATTTCGGGCAGGCTGCGCCACGTGGCGCGCCTGAGCTACGAGACACAAAACAAAAGCGCGACCCAGGGTCGCGCTTTTTTTATTGGCCGCCGCGGGCGACAGGCATGATCACCAGCGGTAGGTCTTGAGCAGTTGCTCGAGCTTGCGGCACTGCTCCACCAGCTGGACGCTGGCGAGGTTGGCGGCGTGGGCCTGGCCCAGGGTGTCGTTGGAGGTGTTGCGAATGTCGCTCACCGAGCCGTCCACCTCGCTGCAGACCCTGTCCTGCTCCTCGGCGGACTGCGCCATCTGGGCGTTGAGATCGTTGATGCTGCTGATGCGGCCGATGATGTTCTGCATGGCGGCCAGGGTCGCCTCCGTCTTGTGGATGCTCTCGTCCGCCTTGGCCTTGGCATCCCCGATCACCGATACCGCGCTCTGGGCCTCGTTCTGCAGAGCGGCGATCATCTGGGAGATCTCTTCGCTGGCGGTGC
This sequence comes from Aeromonas dhakensis, assembly GCF_000820305.1. Classification (GTDB taxonomy): domain Bacteria; phylum Pseudomonadota; class Gammaproteobacteria; order Enterobacterales; family Aeromonadaceae; genus Aeromonas; species Aeromonas dhakensis. The sequence continues at coordinate 21,054 of NZ_CDBH01000044.1, read as the reverse complement.
GACTGCGGTTGGAGAGGGCGCGCACCTCGTCGGCCACCACCGCAAAGCCGCGTCCCTGCTCGCCGGCCCGGGCCGCCTCGATGGCGGCGTTGAGGGCGAGCAGGTTGGTCTGATCCGCGATCCCCTTGATCACCTCCAGCACCCCGTCGACCGCCAGACAGCGGTTGTCGAGCTGCTGGATCACCTTGTCGACCCGCTCGATCTCTGCCGACATTTCGCCCATGTCGTTGATGGAGTGCTGGGCGAGGCGACTGGTGTTGGCCGCATCCTGGTTGGTGAGGGCGGAGAGCTCGGCGCTTTTGCGGGCGTGTTCGCGCACCTCGTGAGAGCTGGCGGCCAGCTCGCTGACGGCTGCGGCCACCTGTACCGTCATGCTCTCCTGCTGACGGGCCGAGCCTTCGGTCTGGGTCGCCACCTGGCGGATCTGGTTGGACTCCTGATAGAGCTGGTGGGTGGCGCTCTCCACCTCCTGCAGGCTGTGGCGAAACCCCTGCACCATGGCGCTGACGGCGCGGGTCATCTCGCCCAGCTCATCCCGGTTGGGGTTTTCCAGGGGGAGGGAGAGATCCCGCTCCTTGGCCATGCGGGTCATGGCCAGCTGCAGATGGCGCACCGGCCGCTTGATGTAGCGCTGCAGCACCCAGCCCAGCAGGCCGAAGCCCAGCCCGAACACCGCCACCAGGCTGCCGCTCAGGATCAGGTTGTTGCGATGGATCTCGCCAAAGGTGTGGCTGAGATCGTAACTGATGCGCACCGCCCCCATGACGGTGCCTTCCGCCACCTGGTGGCAGGTGGTGCACTGGGTACCGCGATACTCCTTGTAGGCCTTGAAGGGCTTGATCAGGGTGAGCTGGTTGCCCTGCTGCTCGAGAATGGTCTCCCCCTGGTTGATGGCGCGCTCGTCCAGCTTGTCTTCAATCTGCTGATCCGGGTGGCCAGGACCGAACAGGCTGGTCACTGCCGGGGCGCGGATCAGGCGGGCCTCGACGATGCCGGCCTCGCTCTTGAGCTTGGTCTGCACGATCTGGCGATTGGCGATGGCCCCCGTCATCATCAGCACGTTGAGCTGATCCATGTAGGTGTTGGCGGCGCTCTCCACCTTTTCACCTGCCAGCCGGATGGCGAGATCCCGTTGCAGCCAGGCGGAAAGCTCGAAGCTGAGGGCGAAGGTGCAGCCGATGACCAGGGCGAGGGGGAGAAAGATTTTCCAGTTCAGAGACAGATTTTGCATCGTTGGCAGGTCCATGCGCAGGTGAGCGATCGTCAATGGTTGATGACTCTCCCCCGTTTGCTCATCAGAACGGGGGAGATGGTTCTCTATCGGCTCACCCTACCTCATCTTGAGTAAATTAACTGTTAACTGGATCCATGATGGAGGTTAATGGTGCGTAGCAAACGAGGGTTGTTCGTCATTGAGTTGATCCAGCACAAACTTGGCACTTATTGATAGTGGTTATCATTTGCATTATTTCACTCGATAGCCTGCCTGCGATGACACCACTGCTGACCCCGACCATGACAGGTCTTGCCACCCCGGATCCCCTCAAGTTCGCCTTTGGCGCCAAGAACTCGGCCCACGCCAGTCGCGGCGGCGTGCGTCCGCTCACCCTCGACCATGCCGACTGGCAAGCCTGGTGGCGCCGCGAGAGCGAGGCGGACGAGCGAGCGCTCTATATCCACATCCCGTTTTGCCGCAAGCGCTGCAGCTTCTGCAATTTCTTTGAAAATGGCGCCAACCCGGCCCGCATCACCCGCTATGTCAACGCGCTCTGCGGCGCGCTTGCCCGGGCGGCCGAGACACCGTTTGTCCAGAGCCGCCCCTTCTCGGCCGTCTATGTGGGGGGCGGCACACCGACGGACATGAGCGCCGACGAGCTGGCGATGCTGGCCGCCGCCATCCGTCGTTTTCCCATGACCCCGGATGCGGAGGTGACCCTGGAGGGGCGCCTCAATGGCTTTGATGATGCCAAGTGGCACAGTGCGCTGGCGGGCGGCTTCAACCGCTTCTCGTTTGGGGTGCAGAGCTTTGATACCGAGGTGCGCCAGGCGGCGGCCCGCTTCGACGACCGGGAGACCCTGCTGACCCGGCTGGGGGAGTTGGCCCGTCACGACGATGCGGTGATCGTGGCCGATCTCATCTTCGGCCTGCCTGGCCAGGACGATGCGGTGTGGCGTCAGGACATCGCGGATGTGATGGCGAGTGGGGTGCACGGGGTGGATCTCTATCAGCTCATCGCCATGGCCGGCACCCATCTGGCCCGTGCCGAGGCGAAGGACAAGCTCGGCTGGGCCGCCGACGGCCAGCAGCGGGCCACCATGTATGCCTATGGTGCCCAGACGCTCGAGCAAGAGGGCTGGCAGCGGCTCTCCTGCAGCCACTGGCGGCGCGGCGAGGCCGAGCAGAGCCGCTACAACCAGATGGCCAAGCGCGGCGCCGAGATCCTCCCCTTCGGGGCCGGGGCTGGCGGCAACGTGCATGGGCACGGCCTCATGTATGGCCGGGATCTGGCGCTCTGGCACGAGGCGCTGGCGGCGGATCTGCGGGCCCCCGGCATGGTGATGGGGCGCAATCCCAATGGCCGCCTCGATGGTCTGCTGCGCGGCGCGCTGGACTGCGGCTGGCTGGCGCTGGCCCGCTTGCCGACGCCGCTGCGGGTACATCTGCAACCCTTGTTTGAGGCCTGGCAGCAGCACGGGCTGGCAACGCTGAGCGAGGTGCGACTCGAGCTCACTCTGGCGGGGCGCTTCTGGAACGTCAATCTGCAGGCCGGGCTGTTTGAATACTTGCAGCTCAACCCGCTGGCGGTGTCGGGTACGGCGCCTGCCGATCCGGCGCAGGCGGTGCGCCATTCGCTGGTGTGAGTGTGCTGGTGTGAGTGCACTGGCCAAGAGGGCCGGGCAAAAAGGGAATGATAAACAAGGGGGGCACCTGATGTGCCCCCCTTGTTTGTTATGGCTGGTGGACCTCTTCCACCCGCACCCGCAGCTGCCCCTCTGCAAGCTGGGTGACCAGCGTCTGGCCGGCATCGACCTGGGCGGCGCGGCTGATCACCTCACCGCTCTGGGTGCGGGTGATGGAGTAGCCGCGGCCCAGGGTGGCGAGCGGGCTCACCCCGTCGAGGCGGGCACTGAGCATGGCGAGGCGGTGGCTCGCCAGATCCCGGCGCTTGGCGATGAGGGCATGGAGGCGTTCCTCGGCCAGCTGGTGGCGACGTTTGCCGGCGGCCAGCAAGCGCTCCGGGCTCTTGCCCTGCAGGCGCAGCTCCAGATTGGCGAGGCGCCGCTCCCCCTGATGCAGTTTGTGGTTCATCAGCTGCTGCAAGCGGGCGGAGAGCTCGTCGAGGCGCTGGGATTGCTGCTCCAGCCGCCGCTTCGGATCCTGATGGTCGAGCCGCTTTTGCAGCAGGATGAAATCGTGGCGGGCGGCGGTCTGCTGGCGGTTCATCGCCTGCAGCAGTTGCTGCTTGAGATGGGCGAGGCGCTGGGCGCGGGCGCTCTGATCCGGCGCCACCAGCTCGGCCGCCGCCGACGGGGTCGGGGCGCGCAAGTCGGCGGCAAAGTCACTGATGGTGACGTCCACCTCGTGGCCCACCGCGCTCACCACCGGAATGGCGGAGTGGGCGATGGCGCGCGCCACCGCCTCTTCGTTGAAGCACCAGAGATCTTCGAGCGACCCGCCGCCACGGCCGACGATCAGCACATCCACCTCGGCGCGGCGGTTGGCCAGGGCAATGGCAGAGGCGATCTGGCCGATGGCGGCGCTGCCCTGCACCTGGGTCGGGTAGATAAACACCGGCAGATCCGGTGCGCGGCGTTTGAGCACCGTCAGCATGTCATGGAGGGCAGCGCCGGTGGCGGAGGTGATGAGGCCCACCGCGCGCGGTTCGCGCGGCAGCGGCCGCTTGCGCCCCTCGTCAAACAGCCCCTCGGCGCCAAGGCGGCGCTTGAGCTCCTCAAAGCGCAGCGCCAGCACGCCGTCGCCCGCCGGCTGCATCGACTCGATGATCAGCTGGTAATCGCCGCGTGGCTCATAAAGCGAGACCCGCGCCTGCACCAGCACCTGCATGCCATCCTGCGGGCGAAACGCCACCCGCCGGTTGTTGCCCTTGAACATGGCGCAGCGCACCTGGGCCGACATGTCCTTGAGGGAGAAGTACCAGTGGCCGGAGCTTGGCATCGCCAGGTTGGAGAGCTCGCCGGTCAACCACACCAGCCCCAGATCCTGCTCCAGGATCATGCGCACGGCGCTGTTGAGGCGGGTGACGGTAAAGACCTGCTGTTGTCTGCTTTGACTCGGTTCGTTGCGGTAGTTCAAGGCTGGTCCTGCACTGTGTGCCCCGCCTTGGGGGCGGGGGCATAAAACAATGGCGCCATCTTAACGCAGTTCGGGGCGAACGCCGAGCGGCGCTGGTCCTGGCGGGTTCAGCGTGCGTCCGGATCCTGAGGCTGCGCCCGGGCCTGAACGGCCGGGGTGCTGGCCTGGCTGGTCACCAGCCAGACCGAGAGGCAGACGACCAGGCCCCCCAGCACTAAGCCCTGGCTCAAGGTCTCGCCCAGCACCAGCGCGCCCCACAAGATGCCAAAGGGGGGAATCAGGAAGGTGACGGTGAGACTGCGTAGCGGGCCGATATCGGCGATCAGTCGAAAATAGAGCAGATAGGCGAGGGCGGTGCAGACCACGCCGACCGCCAGCACGCTGGCCCAGGCGGTGGGCACGGCCCAGTCGACCGCAGGGCCGGCGGCCAGCTGGTAAGCGAAAAAGGGCAGCAGGAAGAGGCTGGCACCCAGCTGGCTGCCAAAGGCCACCAGCTTGGCATCGAGCCCGCCGCGATGGGTGATCCAGCTGCGGGTGAGAAAGCCGGCGAGGCCGTAGCAGGCGGTGGCAAGCAGGCAGGCCAGCACTCCGGGCTGCAGATGCCCGCCGGCACTCACCTCGCCAGTAGTCGTGATGAGGCTGATCCCGATTACCCCCAATACCACCCCCAGCCATTTGCGCCTGTCAAGGCGCTCGTTGAAGCAGGAAAAGCCGATGAGGGCCCCCATCAGCGGCGTGGTGGCGTTGAGGATGGCCGAGTAGCCGGCCGGCAGCCAGAGGGCGGCGATGGCGTACATCAGAAACGGGATGGCGGAGTTGATGACGCCGAGCAGCATGGCGGACTTGAGCTTGCCCTGAAACCCCATGGGGGCGCGCAGCAGCAGAAGCATCACGGCAAGCCCGATGAGGGCGAACAGGACCCGCAGGAAGGTGGTGTTGACGGCGCCAAACGCCGGGGCGGCGATGCGCATGAACAGGAAGCTGGCGCCCCAGATGGCGGCCAGCAGGAGCAGGCGCCCATAATCGGCAGGTTTCATGGTGTCGTCCTTGCGGTGATGGTGGCCAATATTGGCGCTGCATCGGCATGATGCCGACAAGGTGCCTGTGCTGGCAACTGCCAGGATGGCAGCAGGGCATCCATGCCCTGGCGTACCGGCCTGTGGGTGACGGGAGCGTTACGGCTCCGGCTGGCTCACGAAGGCAATCTTGTGCAGGCCGTGCCGGGAGGCCTGCGCCATCACCCTGGCGATGATGCCGTACTCCACCTTGCGATCGATGCGCAGCTGGATCTCGGGCAGCTCCCCCTCGGCCTGGCCGGCGCTCTCCATTTTGGCGAGCAGGGCGGCCTCGTCGACCTCCTGATCGTTCCAGTAGATCTTGCTGGCCTCATCGATGGCGAGGTTGATCTCCTGCTTGTCTGGCTGGTTGAGCTGGCTGCTGGCCTCGGGCAGCTCCAGCTTGACCGCGTTGGTGAGCAGGGGGGCGGTGATCATGAAGACGATGAGCAGCACCAGCATGACGTCGATCATCGGGATCATGTTGATCTCGGAGAGGGGTTGATCGTCCCCCTCGTCCGACAGTTTGCCAAATGCCATCAGCCGCGCCCCTCTCTGGTTTTACGCTCCATCAGCGGAGTGACCTTGGTGGTGGCGACCTGCTCGCAGCCGGTCACCAGCAGGGTGAACAGATCGTGGCCAAACTCCTCCAGCGCCGCGAGCCTGAGGCGATTGCGCCGCACGAAGAAGTTGTAGATGAGCACGGCCGGCAGGGCGACCGCGAGACCGAAGCCGGTCATGATCAGCGCCTCGCCCACGGGGCCGGCAACCTTGTCCAGACTGCTCTGACCGGCGGCGCCGATGGCCAGCAGGGCGTGGTAGATGCCCCAGACGGTGCCGAACAGCCCGATGAAGGGGGCTGCCGAGCCCACCGAGGCGAGGAAGGCCAGCCCCTGCTCCAGCCGCACCCGCTCCTGGGTGATGGCCCGGCGCATGGCGCGCAGCAGATATTCATCCGGCGAGCCCAGCTTGCAGCTGACCGCACGCTCCTCGGCCCGGTTCAGCTGGGCCACGGCCGCCAGCGCGGCGCCGGTCAGCCGGCCATAGGCCTCCTGCGGCGGCAGGTGGGCCAGCTGGCGCTCCATCTCCTGCACGCTGTCGTGCTGCCAGAAATCGGCGACGAAGCGGGCGTTGAGGCGTAGTTCCCGCTGTGCGAGATAGCCCTTGAGCAGGGCGTAATAACAGGTGCCAAGGGACATCAATACCAGCAGGATGAAGGGGATCAGCCCAACGCCGCTGTTCTGGCTGAGCAGGTGGGCGATGCCCATGCCGTTGCTTGCGATTTCAGGATCCATGTTCAAGCCCTTAATTTGAAAATGATGGTGACTCTTGCCGAGGCCTCGACGGCCAGGTTGTTCTGTCTGGCAGGAATGAATTTCCAGCGGCTGACGGTCTTGCGGGCCGTCATGTCCAGCCGCCGATAGCCGCTGCTCTTGGCCACCTCCACCGAGGCGGCGGTGCCCTCGGCCGTCACCCGCACATTGAGGATGACCCGCCCCTCTTCTCCCCGTCGTCTCGACTCATAGGGATATTGGGGCTCGGGGTTGTTAAGCCGTGCATCGCGGGCGATGGGGGCACTGTTGCCCGCGCCGCCGCCAGCCTTCTGGGCAGGATGCTGACTGGTACTTCCGCCGCTCGCCTGTGCGGCCGTTGCCGCCGCCGCAGGGGCGGGCGCGGTGACCGGTGGTTGCGGACTGCTCACCGGCATGACCTTGGTGGGCTGCACCGGTGGGGGGCTGTGTTTAAGCGATTTGACCACCGGCTTGACGCTCTTTTTAACTGGCTTGAGCGGCGGTTTTTTGGGGGTCGGTAACGGCCTGGCCTTTTGCTGCACTTTTTGTATTTGCTGCGCTGTGGTAGCAGGGGCGGGGGCCGCCTTGGCAGGAGCGTCATTGGTTGCAGCTTCGCCGACCCAGCGGGCCGACAGGGTCAGCGGCAAGGGCGGGGTGATGGGCGCAGGCTGGTGCGCATAGAGCCACCAGAAGGCGGCAAGATGCAGGGCGATCGAGATGGCAAGGCAAACGAGACGGGCGGCGTCGGGATCGTTGGCGGGCAGTGTTGGTCTCGGGCTGCAGGCGTCCATCACAGGGCTCCCTGACGAGTCTTCATATTCATACTCAAACGGCTGGTGTGAGGGCGCCCGAACCGGCGCCGATGCCGCAAGCTTGCCCGACGAATAGCCCATCAAACAATAACTATTATCAATCGTGTTTTAATCGTAACAGGATGAAAAACCGGGAGATAAGCATCGACACCAGGCTCCCTTTGCCGCCTCACAGGTTGCAACGCCGCCTTCTGGTAATGAGTGGCGGCTGCGGGTTACAGCTCCAGCAATACCCCGAGCTCCACCACCCGGTTGGCGGGAATATGGAAAAAGTCGGTCGCCTTGAGGGAGTTGCGGTTCATCCAGACGAACAGGCCCTCTCGCCAGCGCGCCATGCCGGGCAGATCTGTGCTGACCAGGTGCTCGTGGGAGAGGAAGAAGGAGGTCTTGGCCATGGTGACCTTCAGATCCTCCTGGGCGCAAGCCTGGAAGATCTCCTCCATGGAGGGCACCTCCTTGTAGCCGAAGTGGGCGACCACCTGCCAGAACCCCTCGCCAAGGTGGGTGAGTTCGATGCGCTCCTTGAAGGAGAGCCAGGGCTCATCCTTGATCTGAACGGTCAGAAAAATGACCCGTTCGTGCAGGATCTTGTTGTGTTTGAGGTTGTGCAGCATGGCGTGGGGCACCACCTGCACCGATTTCGAGAGAAACACGGCGGTGCCGGGTACCAGCAGCGGCGGGTCTGCCTGCATGTTGTCGACAAACCCTTTCAGCGCCAGTGACTTGTGTTCCAGCTTGTCGAGCACCAGCTCCCGTCCGCGCTTCCAGGTGGTCATCACCAGGATGGCCAGCAGCGCGAACAGGATGGGGAGCCAGCCACCGGCCAGAAACTTGGTGGTATTGGCGGCAAAGAAGGTGACATCGACCAGCAGCAGCGGCGCGCATACCAGCGCAATCAGCCAGCGCGACCACTTCCAGCGGCGGGCGGCCACCACCATCAACAGCAGGGTGGTGAGCGCCATGGTGCCGGTCACCGCGATGCCGTAGGCGGCCGCCAGATTGCTTGAACTCTGGAACCAGAGGATGACGATGACGATGCCCCCCAGCAACAGCCAGTTCACCAGCGGCAGGTAGATCTGGCCTATCTCGTGCTCCGAGGTGTGGCGGATCTCCTGGCGCGGCAGGTAGCCGAGCAAGATGGCCTGGCGCACCACCGAGTAGGTGCCCGAGATCACCGCCTGGGAGGCGATGACGGTGGCCAGGGTGGCGAGGATCAACAGGGGAAAGGCCAGCCAGGAGGGGGCAAGCAGATAGAAGGGATTTTCGATGGCGGCGGGATTGCGCAGCAGCAGGGCCCCCTGGCCGAAGTAGTTGAGCAGCAGGGCCGGCATCACCAGAGAGCCCCAGGCCAGCCGGATGGCACCACGGCCAAAGTGGCCCATGTCGGCGTAGAGCGCCTCCGTGCCGGTGACGCAGAGCACGACGGCCCCCAGGGTGATGAAAGCAACACCCGGTCGGCTGGCCATGAAATCGAGGGCGTAGAGCGGGTTGATGGCTTGCAGGATGGCGGGATTTTGCCCGATCTCATAGGCGCCGAGCGCCGCCAGCACCCCGAACCAGAGCAGCATGACCGGGCCGAACAGGCGGCCGATGCCAGCGGTGCCGTAATGCTGGGCCCCGAACAGGATCACCAGTACGGTGAGGGTGATGGGCAGCACGAAGGGCGCCAGCTCCGGGGTGATCACCTGCAACCCTTCGACCGCCGAGAGCACCGAGATGGCGGGGGTGATCACCGCATCCCCGATGAAGAGCCCGACACCGACCAGACCCAGCATCATGAGCAGGGCGCGCGGCTTGGCCGGGAGGCGGCGGGAGGCCAGCGAGGCGAGGGTGAGGATCCCCCCTTCTCCCTTGTCGTCGGCCCGAAGCACCAGCAGCACATATTTGAATGAGACCACGATCATGATGGTCCAGAAGAAGAGGGAGACGATGGAGAGGATCCCCGCCGGCGTGGGTTGCAGGCCCAGGTGTCCGGCGAAACTCTCCTTGAGGGCGTAGAGCGGGCTGGTGCCAAGATCGCCATAGACGACCCCCAGTGCCGCCAGGGTTATGGCCATGCGCCCTTGCGGGTGTCCGTGATTCATCATGAAATTCCATTTCAATTCAGAATGTTAATCATGATACGCAGGCGCTGGCTCAAAGCAAACCCGCGCCGTGAAAAGGTCACTTAGCTGAACGTGCCAACCCGGGTGAACCAGTTCGGATACGGCGCAGCTCAGCTTAGTTGTTGACGAACTTGCCAAGGGCGAGTGACCCGGTTTGCGAGGGCGCTCGACAGGTGCCAACGGGTCTGTGACGGGGGAGGGGTTGCGGGGCTGCCTGAAAAAATTAAACGGGGGCATTTTTGCATAAAACCGCAATGAGGCAACTCTTTTGCCTGCAAACGGCCGTTTTATGACGAAAATTGTTGGGTTTTTAGCGTCTTGGCGGCTGAAAAGGTCAAAACGCCATAAAAAATTCAAAAAACTTCTTTACCAGTGACCAATGCGTGAGTAAACTTCGTCGGCAATATTTTACACCCCCACTTCCTCAACGGTGAGATATTGCCATGCTCAGGATTGCCAAAGAAGCGTTAACCTTCGACGATGTACTGTTGGTTCCCGCCCACTCCGAAGTTCTTCCCAATACTGCCGATCTGCGTACCAAGCTGACCTCTGCCATCAGCCTGAACATCCCCATGATCTCCGCTGCCATGGACACAGTGACCGAAGCCCGTCTGGCTATCGCACTGGCCCAGGAAGGCGGTATCGGCTTTATCCACAAGAACATGTCCATCGAGCAGCAGGCTGCAGAAGTGCGCAAGGTCAAGAAGTACGAGAGCGGCGTGGTCACCGACCCCGTCACCGTACGCCCTGACCTGACCATCGCCCAGATCAAGGAGCTGAGTCACAAGAACGGTTTCGCCGGCTATCCGGTGGTGACCGAAGGCAACCAGCTGGTGGGCATCATCACCGGTCGTGACGTGCGCTTCGTGACCGATCTCTCCCAGACTGTCGAACAGATCATGACCCAGAAGGATCGTCTGGTCACCGTGCGTGAAGGGGCGCCTCGTGAAGAGGTGGTCGGCCTGATGCAGAAGCACCGTATCGAGAAGGTGCTGGTGGTCAACGCCGACTTCAAACTCAAGGGCATGATCACCGTCAAGGACTTCCAGAAAGCCGAGCGCAAGCCGAACGCCTGTAAAGACGACAAGGGTCGTCTGCGGGTCGGTGCCGCCGTCGGTGCCGGTGCCGGCAACGAAGAGCGCGTCGCCGCCCTGGTGGAAGCCGGTGTGGACGTGCTGCTGATCGACTCCTCCCACGGCCACTCCCAGGGTGTGCTGGATCGCATCAAGGCGACCCGCGAAGCCTACCCTGATCTGCAGATCATCGGCGGCAACGTCGCAACTGCCGCGGGCGCCAAGGCGCTGGCCGCTGCCGGCGTCAACGCCGTCAAGGTCGGTATCGGCCCGGGCTCCATCTGTACTACCCGTATCGTGACCGGCGTGGGTGTGCCCCAGATCACCGCCATCTCCGACGCCGTCGACGCGCTGGAAGGCACCGGCATCCCGGTGATTGCCGATGGCGGTATCCGCTTCTCCGGTGACGTGGCCAAGGCCATCGCCGCGGGCGCCAGCTGCGTCATGGTGGGCTCCATGTTTGCCGGTACCGAAGAGGCGCCGGGCGAGATCGAGCTCTATCAGGGCCGCTCCTTCAAATCCTACCGTGGCATGGGTTCTCTGGGCGCCATGTCCAAGGGCTCCAGCGACCGCTACTTCCAGACCGACAACGCCGCCGACAAGCTGGTGCCGGAAGGGATCGAAGGGCGCGTGCCGTACAAGGGCCGCCTCAAAGAGATCATCCACCAGCAGATGGGCGGTCTGCGCTCCTCCATGGGCCTGACCGGCAGCGCCACCATCGACGACATGCGCACCAAGGCCGAATTCGTGCGCATCTCGGGCGCCGGGATGAAAGAGTCCCACGTTCACGACGTGACCATTACCAAAGAAGCCCCCAACTACCGGATGGGCTGATAAAACGGGGCTGCGGCCCCGTTTCTCCACCCCTTTTTTATCCCGTGCTTTTTGTGACAACAGCAGCCTGATGCAGGAATAAAATGACTAAAGACATTCACCAGCACCGTATCCTTATCCTCGACTTCGGTTCCCAGTACACCCAGCTGATCGCCCGCCGCGTGCGCGAAATCGGCGTCTACTGCGAACTGTGGGCCTGGGATGTGACCGAAGAGCAGATCCGCGAATTCAATCCGAGCGGCATCATCCTCTCCGGCGGCCCCGAGTCCGTCACCGAAGCGGGCAGCCCGCGCGCCCCCGAGTACGTGTTCAACGCCGGCGTGCCGGTGTTTGGCATCTGCTACGGCATGCAGACCATGGCCGAGCAGCTGGGTGGCAAGGTGCAATCCTCCACCGAGCGTGAATTCGGTTACGCCAAGGTGGAAGTGCTGGGCAACGCCGGTAAGACCAGCGCGCTGCTGCGCAACATCGAAGATGCCATCGCCGACAACGGCAATGCCCTGCTGGATGTCTGGATGAGCCATGGCGACAAGGTCACCACCATCCCGGCCGACTTCACCACCATCGCCCAGACCGCCACCTGCCCGCATGCCGCCATGGCCAACGAGGCCAAGCGTTTCTACGGCGTGCAATTCCACCCGGAAGTGACCCACACCCGTCAGGGTGCCCGCATGCTGGAGCACTTCGTCAAGGACATCTGCGGCTGCGAATGCCTGTGGACCCCGGCCACCATCATCGACGACGCCGTTGCCCGCATCCGCGAGCAGGTGGGTGACGACGAGGTGATCCTGGGCCTCTCCGGCGGTGTGGACTCCTCCGTGGTCGCCATGCTGGTGCACCGCGCCATCGGCGATCGCCTGACCTGCGTCTTCGTCGACAACGGTCTGCTGCGCCTGAACGAAGGCACCCAGGTGATGGAGATGTTTGGTGACCACTTTGGTCTGAACATCGTCAAGGTCGATGCCGAAGAGCGCTTCCTCTCCGCCCTGGCCGGTGTTGATGAACCGGAAGCCAAGCGCAAGATCATCGGCCGCGTGTTCGTCGAAGTGTTTGACGATGAAGCGAAAAAGCTGAAAAACGCCAAGTGGCTGGCGCAAGGCACCATCTATCCTGACGTCATCGAATCCGCCGCCAGCAAGACCGGCAAGGCCCACGTCATCAAGTCTCACCACAACGTCGGCGGCCTGCCGGAAGAGATGAAGATGGGGCTGGTGGAGCCGCTGCGCGAGCTGTTCAAAGACGAAGTGCGCCGCGTGGGCCTCGAGCTGGGTCTGCCCTACGACATGCTCTACCGTCACCCGTTCCCGGGCCCGGGTCTGGGCGTGCGCGTCCTTGGCGAAGTGAAGAAAGAGTACTGCGATATTCTGCGCCGCGCCGATGCCGTCTTTATCGAAGAGCTGCACAAGGCCGACCTCTACAACCAGGTCAGCCAGGCATTCGCCGTGTTCCTGCCGGTGCGCTCCGTTGGCGTCATGGGCGATGGCCGCAAATATGACTGGGTCATTGCCCTGCGCGCCGTCGAGACCATCGACTTTATGACCGCCCACTGGGCCCATCTGCCGTACGACTTCCTCGGCCACGTGTCGAACCGCATCATCAACGAGATCAACGGCATCTCCCGCGTGGTGTACGACGTCTCCGGCAAGCCGCCCGCAACTATCGAATGGGAATAAGCGGCTAACGCCCTTTCGCCCTTCAAGCATAAAAATGTAAAAAAGACGCCCTTGCGGCGTCTTTTCTTTTTCCAATCGTTTGCGCCTCATTTTTCCCTTCGCTAGCCGCTTTCTCGCCTCCCTGCCTCTGTCAGATATGACAGGGGGTGTTTTATGGATCTCGCACTAGGCTCAGCCATGCCAATTGAGACCGATGCTGTGAGGCGAGGGTCGTGGCAGCAGGGGAGGGTGACGACAGCAACGCCTTCATGTGCACTGTCGACACCGGACATACCAAATCTGGTATGGCCCCCGGTGGAGTCCGGACACCACTTGAATAAACGGGGCGGAACCCGAACAGCCAAACGAGTAGGGACAAGAGATCACGGAGGGTTTGTTATGTCAGAACAAGCAGTGTTGTTGGGCGGATGGACTGCCTACCACAAGCTGAGCGCCAAAGATCAGGCCGTATTCAACCAGGCACTGGAAGGATTTGTCGGGGTGCAGTACACCCCCTTTGAAGTCTCCACCCAGGTCGTCGCCGGCACCAACTACCGCTTCAAATGCAAAACCACGGTGCCGCTGCCCAACCCGATCCACGGGGAAGCCGTGGTGCAGATCTTCCAGTCGCTGGATGGCTCAGCCCATATCACTTCCATCACCCCGATCTGATTGGGTTGCGGGGCAAGGTGGGAGAATAGCCTCCAACCTGTTGGCTCCAAACCCACTAATAAGAAAGACGCCCTAGGGCGTCTTTCTTATTACAGGAGTTTGCATGTCAATATTTTTCAGACAACAGAACTGTGGAGGAATGAAACTCATGTGACTGTTAATATGGGTAGATTTTTTGGTCGAAATGTAATCACCCCCCGATATAGGTCACACCATTTCCTGTACAAGTAGATAATTGATTTGCATGTGAATAACATAGTGGTCTTCTAACTCGGAAGCATCAGAGGGCATCGTGGCGATTTTTGATATTGAGAAAGACGACTTACTCCGGCTCTCTGATACCCAGCTTGAAGAGTTAATAGCGCGCCTTGCCGAGGCGGAAATTGCAGCCCATGGTCATAGCCCTGCTTATGTACACTGGTCAGGCTCTATAAATGCTCCCGATGGCGGTATCGATGTGCACGTTAAAGTACCGGTCGAGCAAATGAGCACTGGCTTTATTGAGAGACCTGATACGATTTTTCAAGCCAAAAAGCATCCAATGCCGAGGGCTGCGATAACCTCAGAAATGACTACTGATGGGGCATTATCACCGACGATCTCTGAGCAAGTGGCAAAGGGAGGGAGCTATATCATCGTCAGCTTGGATGATGATTGTTCTCCTCTTATGAAAGTGGATCGCCTGCAAGCAATGCAGTATGCGGTAGCGGATGAACTTAACCGCTCCAATATTCACTTGGATTTTTACGACCGCTCGAAACTGGCGCAATGGTTGCGGCAGCACCCGTCAGTCATGCTCTGGGCCCAAAAAATACTCGGTCAGGGATATTCTGGGTGGCAGCCATATGGGGCTTGGAGTAATCCGCCTCAGGGGTCAGAAGATACCTTGATTTCAGCACCAGGGGTGATAATTACTCTGCCATCAGGAAAAGGGCAACAGCTAGCCATTCAGGAGGCTATCGGGCCAATGCGTGAGCTGGTTCGTTCAACCAATAAAGCAGTCCGCATTACGGGATTATCCGGTGTTGGAAAGACCCGAATTGTACAGGCTCTTTTCGATGAAACGGTCGGAGCAGATGCGCTCGATCGGACTATCGCAGTTTATGTTGATACCGGTGAAAACCCAGAGCCCTCTGCAACAGCAATGCTGGATCGACTGATTGCTGAGGGGCGACGGGCCATTATGATCCTTGATAATTGCCCTTCTGAATTGCACACACTTCTAGCCAGTAAAGTAGCGGCCAATAGTACGATCAGCCTTATTACTGTTGAGTATGACATTAAAGATGACAAGCCTCAGACCACAGAGGTCATCCAGATTGAAGCGGTGGGGCCTGAGGTTGCCGAACAGCTTCTTCTCTGTCGTTTTCCCAATATCGGTCGGAACAACGCCCGCCGAATAGCAGAGTTTTCTGATGGTAATGCACGCGTTTCTTTGGCTATTGCCGAGAGAGTGGAGGAAGGTGAAAGTCTGGCCCAGCTTTCAGATGCACAGTTATTTAACCGTTTGTTCGAACAGCGAAACAATCCGGATGATGGTTTACGGGAGCAAGCTGAAATATTGTCTCTGGTCTATTCATTTTCAGTTTCATCGGTTGAGGAAGGGCAAAACGAACTGGAGGTATTGGGATCTATCTCGGGGCATTCCGTGAGCCAGTTGTTCCGAGCAACAAGCAGGTTGTCAGAACGCCATATCGTACAGAAGAGGGCTCATTGGCGGGCTATTTTGCCTCATGTAATTGCCAACAGGCTGGCGTCATCGGCACTGAATTGTATTCCGGTTAATCAACTAAGAGCGATTTTTGAAATTCATGGCAACCAACGCTTACTCATGTCATTCGCGCACAGGTTAGGGCTGTTGCACGATCATCCTGTGGCGAAAGAGATTGTGAAGAATTGGCTTGAACCTGATGGGTTATTAGGGCGAATAACTACATTGGACGATATATCGGCACGAATGCTGGATTATATCGCACCAGTAGCACCTGAATACTTGCTCGACAGGATTGAGATTGTACTTGTTTCCTCTGGTTTTATGGGTATGAAACCGGGTTATAATTCACGACGAACATCAATTATTAATCTGTTATGTGTATTGGCTTATGAATCAAAAGCCTTCAAACGGTGTATCAGACTTCTTATTCATCTAGCTGATTATGAGAAGGAGAACGATGGCAATAACTTGCTGATAACGAAGATAACTAATTTCTTCCAAGCATATCTATCCGGAACGCATGCTACTTTAGAACAACGCATTGCCATTATGAATGAATGCTTTTCATCTGATGTTCCTAGACGTAAATCATTGGGTTTCAAGATGCTTTCGACAGCCCTCGAGGATCGCTGGACTGGCTTTGGAAGTAATGCGTTTGGTGCTCGACCGAGAGACTATGGACTTCACCCTAGTCATGATGAACTTGTAGAATGGCGCACTACTTTTATCGATGTAACCGTACAGTTGGGCACTTCTGGTGATCCTACTCTTGAAGTCCCCGCACGACAGATCATGGCTGATACATTTCGAGGGATGTGGGGCCAGTCAGCGATAAGGGAAAAGCTTATCGATGCTGCTCGAAAATTACATGAACATCATCCTTGGGGCGAAGGTTGGAAAGCCATTCGTACGATGATCTATTTCCATCATCATACCAAGAGCAAAAAAACGAGTAATGTTGAGCCCATACCAGATTCCCTTATTGTACTGGAGAAAGAGCTGGAGCCTCATGATTTGCTTCCGACAATCATGATGTATGTGCTCAGCAGAGCACATGGTCCTTGGACGCTGGATACCGGTTTTGATCACAACGATCATAAAAAGTATCAGGAAGCCGAAAGGCGACTTAAAACCAAGGCATTCCAATTGGGTGAGGAGTTTGTGGTATCAAGCCATAATTTCGATGAGCTGGGGCCTAATCTATTTTCTAATGACTACATGCCTTACCGTTCAGCATTCGGGGAAGGTTTGGCCAAGGGGGGGGAGGATTTATATTCCGCTTGGCTAAAACTTGTTGAGTATCTTGATCTACAGCCTGCAGGACATAAAAATTTGTCAGTGTTTGAGGGCTTTATCGAAGAAGTTGACCGTATCGAGCCAGCTCTTGCAAAGGCATTACTTGATCAGTGTGCACAACATCCTCAACTTCGACACGGTTTGGTTGAGCTGCATCCTCGAAGGAGCTTCACAGAAGCCGACCTGGATCGTTGTATGGCGATTATGGATGACCCTGATATTCACCCGAATATGTATGAAACAATTCTATGGCGTGATGAATACGAGGATTTGTCCAGAGGCCGAGTACTCGATCTTGCGATACAGCTCCTGAGTAAACCGGGAGGTAGTGATGTGGTGCTGCGTGCGCTAAGTATGCGGTTACACGGTGAAGAAGGGACCGCGGACAAGCTTGGCCCTGATTTTCGACAAATAGGTCTTAAAGCTGCGAGGCTGAGTCTGCCAAAGGATCATTGTGATTCCTATGGGGGGGATGGTTACAACATGGAGTGCGTCATCAATGCTGCATTACGTTTCGATGGCAATGAGCCAGAAAAACAGGAGTGGTTGGACGCGATTTTTGCTGTTGTTGATCTGCACTATGGTTACGTTCATTCATATGAAAGCGCCGTTGAGACAACAGCTGCGCTGATGCCAGAAGCATTTTTAAATCGAGTCTTTGAAGGCACTGAAGAGCAACAAGAACGACGGCAGTTTTTTATTTGTAATAGAGACTTACGATTCTCACCTCTTGCCCATATTAATATGGATTTTCTGATTTCGTGGTGTTGTGCCCGAAATGAGCCCCGCGTATGGGTAGCTATTGCAGCAAGTATTAACTTGTGGGAAAAGGATGACGAGATTGAAGGACTCAGGATGTCAGAGTTAGCTCTCAGGCTGCTTGAGGCATCTCCTGAGCCAGCTATTGTTCTGGAAATATTCGCCGAGCGTGTCACTCCTTCATCTTGGTCTGGTAGCCGAGCCAAAGTAATGCAGTCCAGAGCGAAGGCAATTCATAAGTTGGTTGAGCATGAAAGAGCAGATATTTCGACTGCGGCTCAAACAGTCTCTGCAAACTTGGTTCAGCTAATCGAGCGCCAGAAAGAACGAGAGCAGCGGGAGGATATGGAACATGAGCAGCGGTTTGAATAAGAACTGTCTGTTTCAAGCCCGTAGGGTGCAATGAAATTGCACCTCTACTTTTGTTCCTCATTCCTTGCACAAAAGCCGCTCGGCAAATGGTGCAATGCGCTGCGCTTATTGCACCCTACGTGTTTCGTCAATCTGATGTGGTGGTGTTGCTGATCGCCATGCTCCGTAACCAAAGCAACAAAGGGGGCGATCTGCGCCCCGATTCTTCTCATGTTCCCGTTTTATATCGCTGCCTGCTCGTTCGGCGTGACCTGATTGTCTGCTGAGTCACCACCAACACTCCAGTTTCTCCCCCATCAGGGCAAGCAGAAAAGGCCAAGTTTACTCATACCTCGCCGCTTCCCAGGCGTGTATCGCCTGTTTGCGGGTCTCGCCCCAGTGATAGCCGCCGAGTTTGCCGTTTTGCTGGATGACTCTGTGGCAGGGGATCATCAAGGCGACGGGGTTGGCGCCCACCGCCAGCCCCACGGCGCGGGCGGCCTTGGGGTTACCGACGGCGCTCGCTACCTGGGCGTAGCTCACCACCTTGGCGGGCGGGATCTGCAGCAGCGCCCGCCAGACGCTGATCTGAAAGTTGGTGCCGCTCACGTGCAAGGAGATGGGGCGATCCGGCGCCTTGCTGCCATCGAACATGGTGTGGATGACCCCCTGGGTACGTGACGGTGCCTCCCTAAGTTCTGCCTCTGGCCAGTTGTGGGCGAGGGCGGCCAGTGGCGTCTGTGGATCCTGCTCATCGAGAAACGAGAAGTTGCACACCCCTCGCGGGGTCAGGGCGACGAACGCCTGGCCGAAGGGGGTGTCGTGCACCCCGTGATCGATAACCAGCCCGGCCCCGCGTTGCTTGTACTCGCCCGGCGTCACCGCTTCGAGCTGCACGAAGTGATCGTAGAGCCGCGAGCCGCTGCTCAGGCCCAGGGTATCGGCCACTTCCAGCAGCGGGCGTGACTCCTGCAGCAGTGCCTTGGCCCGCTCCAGAGTCAGCACCTGCAGATAGCGTTTGGGTGTCACCCCGGCCCAGCGGCTGAACAGCCGCTGGAAGTGAAAGGGGCTTAAGTGAACGTGCGCCGCTATCTCGTCCAGGGTGGGCTGGCGCGCCACCTGGCTTGCGATAAAACGGATGGCATCGGCGATGCGGGCGTAATCAGACATAAGGCGCTCTCACGATAGGTTTGCAGCCACAGGATCTTGGGTGCGACAAGGTCATGTGCGACAAATAGATACCCCACCATCGGCCAGCAGAGCAATGCCGGTGGTAAAGCTGGATGCATCGGACGCCAGATAAAGGGCCGAGCGGGCGATCTCCTCCGGTTGGGCCAGCCGTTTGAGGGCATGCATATTCTGCACAAAGGCGAGGCTCTCCGGCGTATCGGTAAAGGCCCGTCCCATGGGGGTGTCGGTGCCCCCCGGCAGCAGGGCGTTGACCCGCACCCCTTGTGCCCCATATTCGGCGGCCAGCACCTGGGTCAGGCCAATGAGGCCGGCCTTGCTCGCGGCATAGGCCGCCATGCCGGGCAGCCCCAGGGTATGGCCGACGAAGGTGGAGGTAAAGATAAGCGAGCCGCCACCGCGGGCCTGCATGGCGGGGATCTGGTACTTGGCTCCCATAAAGGCGCTGGTGAGGTTGGTATCCAGGGTCTCCTGCCACTGCGCCAGTCCAAGCGCCGGCACGCTGCCCGGCGTCCCCGTGGTGCCGGCGTTGTTGAAGGCGATATCGAGTCCGCCGAAACGGGTCAGCGCGAGATCCACCAGGGCGCGGGCGTAAGATTCGCTTTTCACATCCCCCGCCAGGCTCACCGCCTGTCCCCCCTCATGGCGGATCTCCTCCACCAGCAGATCCAGCTCGGGCTGGCGGCGGGCGCCGACGACCACGCTGGCCCCTTCCCGGGCAAACAGGATGGCGCTGGCGCGGCCGATGCCGGAGCTGGCGCCGGTGATGATGGCGACCTTGTTGGACAGTAATGACATGGCAGTTCCCTCGCTGGTGTGTTGTGCGCCAGCTAAGTGGCGCACAGGGTTGGCAGTGGGTTGGAACCTCAATGGGTTCGACCCCACTCTGGTTCGGCTCCACTATGGCAACCAGCCCTCGCTGACACGACCCGGATCTTGCTCTCTTTGCCCCCTATCACGGCACCGTGCGCCGGTGCAGACCCTTGCGGCAACAAAACAGGGGATCTTCTGCCGTCATTCTCTATAATGCCCCCTCTTTTTTGACTGCCGGTTTGACTGCCGGGCCAACCACCGGCAGCGACGTTGGCCGCGAGTCGGCCACCCGATAGAGACGATGTCATGCATACCCTGGAACAGCTGCGCGCAGGTGAACTCTGCGGCGCCCGCCACCTCAAACTCGCCGAAAACCTGACGGAGTTCCCGCCCGAGATCTTCAGTCTCAAAGAGACGCTGGAGGTGCTGGACCTCACCGGCAACCAGTTGAGTCGGCTGCCTGACGAGCTGGCCGGGTTCAGCAAGCTGCGCATCATTTTCTGCTCCGAGAACCGCTTTACCGAGCTGCCCGAGGTGCTGGGGCGCTGCCCGGCGCTCACCATGGTAGGCTTCAAGGCCAACAGGATTGCCACTGTGCCCGCCGCGTCGCTGCCGGCGGGGCTGCGCTGGCTGATCCTGACCGACAACGCCATCGAGCAGTTGCCCGACGAGCTGGGTCTGTGCGGCGCCCTGCAAAAGCTGATGCTCTCGGGCAACCGCCTGCGCGAGCTGCCGGCAAGCCTGGCCAACTGCCAGCGTCTGGAGCTGGTGCGTATCGCCGCCAACCGGCTCGAGGTGCTGCCGGATTGGCTGGTGAGACTGCCGCGTCTCGCCTGGCTGGCGTATGCAGGCAACCCCTTCAGCGACAGGCAGGAGCAGCGGCTGGGCCAGTGCGCCTCGGTGGCCGATATCCCGTGGGCTGAACTCAAGGTGGGCGAGCAGCTGGGGCAGGGGGCGTCCGGCGTCATCCATCGCGCCGAGCTGGCCACACCGGCGGGGCCGCGGGCGGTGGCGGTCAAATGCTTCAAGGGGGCGGTGACCAGCGATGGGCTGCCCCGCTGCGAGCTGGCGGTGTCGCTGGCGGCTGGCCGTCATCCCCATCTGGTCGGGGTCGAGGGGCGGG
>NZ_CDBH01000043.1 GCF_000820305.1 Aeromonas dhakensis | reverse complement strand
TCGGCCGGCGCCGCCACCACCACGGCGCGCTCGCGCCCCTCCTCTCCCAGGATCTCCTCGATGAACTCCTTCACCTCGCGGCCCCGTTCGCCGATGAGCCCCACCACCACCACATCGGCCACCGAGCCGCGGGTCATCATGCGGAGNNGCCGACGCCGGAGCCGGCGAACAGCCCCATCCGCTGGCCCTGGCCCACAGTCAGCACGGCGTTGATGGCACGCACCCCCACGTCCATCGGTTGATGGATCGGGCGGCGAGAGAGCGGATTGATGCGGTGCTGGGCAAATTGCACCGTCTGGGAAGAGAGGATGGGACCGAGCCCGTCCAGCGGCTGGCCGATGCCGTCGATGACCCGGCCCAGCAAGTTCATGCCGACCGGAATGCCATGCTCCTCGGTGATGGGCACCACCCGGGCGCCGGGAATGACCCCCTTGAGCTGTTCGCTCGGCATCAGAAACAGGCGATCGCCGGAGAAGCCGACCACTTCGGCCTCAAGCGAACCATCCTGGGTGTCGATGCGACAGAGTGCCCCGATGGCGGCGCGACAGCCGATGGCCTCCAGGGTCAAGCCCACCACCCGGGTGAGCTTGCCGGCCACCGGGGGTTTGGGGGCGATATCGCGTACCCGATACCCCTGCAACCGATTGAGTAACGAGCCGCTCATCCGGCCTCCTGAAAGCTGGTGTTGAATGCGTTGAAAAATAGACGGGGCAAGCAGGCCGGGCCGCTAGCCGCGGCCATCCTGACCGGCATTGTCCCGCAGAAAGTTGCGCAGCAGCTGGTCGATGCGCCCGGAGAGGGTCAGATCGATGCTGGAGAGCTCGGTGGCCAGTTGCAGATCGCCGGGGGAGAGGGTGGGATCGCTTTGCAGTCGCCAGTGACGCTTGGCGCACTCCTCGGCGCCAAATGCCTGCTCGACCCGGGCCAGATCGTCCGGATGCAGCATCAGGGTGACCCCCAGCTCGGCGGCGGGCAGCAGCGCCAGCCCCTGCTTGAGCGCTTCGAGCAGCAGCCTGGGCGAGGNNCGCGCTGTCCAGCTCCTTGAGCGGGTTGGCGAGGCGATCGATCAGTTCCTGCCAATGGCTCATCTGCTGCTCCACCAGCTCGCGGCCGAGGGCCAGCCCCTCCTCCTTGCCCTGCTCCAGTCCGGCGGCATGGCCCTGCTGCAAACCTTCCAGCTTGCCCTCCTCGAGCCCCTTGGCGTAACCGGCTTCACGCCCCTCGGCCATCCCCTCTTCCCAGGCGGCCTGGCGAATGGCTTCCAGCTCCTCGGCGGTGATGCTGGGGGCCGGCTCCTCGGCCGGCTCTTCGACCGGCACCTCTTCCTCCTGCCGATACCAGTCCGGGGTCAATCCGAGGGCATTGGTCTCGACCTCGGCCTCGACCTCCATCTCAGGCCAGCCCCAGGTCTGAACCTGGCTCTCGTCCCCGTCGGGTCTGACATAGCCGCGCAGTTTGTTGTTGTTCATCTGGCTGCCGCACTCCTCGTCATCACGCTGCCGGGAGTGCTATGCACGTCGAAGCGAGCGTTCATCAGAGGAACTCCTCGCCGCCACCGGCACCCAGCATGATCTCGCCGGCATCCGCCAGACGGCGGGCGATGGAGAGGATCTCCTTCTGGGCGGCTTCCACTTCGGAGACCCGGATCGGCCCCATGGCCTCCAGATCGTCCGCCAGCATCTCGGCGGCCCGCTTGGACATGTTCTTGAAAATCTTCTCGCGCATCTGGTCGTCGGAGCCCTTGAGGGCTCGCTGCAGCAGATCGCCAGGCACTTCCCGCAGCATGGTCTGGATGCCGCGATCGTCCACGTCGATGAGGTTCTCGAACACGAACATCAAATCCTGGATCTGCTGGCTCATCTCCTCGTCCGACTCGCGGATGGAGTCCATCAGCTGACCCTCGATGTTGGTGTCGAGGTAGTTCATGATGTTGGCCGCCGCCTTCAGGCCGCCCATCTTGGCTGCCTGGGCACCCGCCGCACCGGCGAACTGTTTCTCCANNCGCCGGTTGCACCTCTTCCAGATTGGCGATACGCATCACCAGATCGAGGCGCACCTGTTCCGGGAACTGGCTCAGGATCTCGGCGGACTGCTCCGGCTCCAGATAAGAGAGGACGATGGTCTGGATCTGCGGGTGTTCGTTCTGGATGATGCTGGCCACCTGGCGGGCATCCATCCACTTGAGGGAATCGAGGCCGCGGGCGCCGGAACCCAGGATGATCTGATCCACCAGGTTGCTGGCCTTGTCCTCGCCAAGGGCGGCCACCAGCGCCTTGCGCACGAAGTCTTCGCTGCCGATACCGATGTTGGTGTACTTCTGGATGTCGTCGATGAATTGACGGTGTACCGCCGCCACCCGGTCGTGACTGAAATCCGACATGGAGGCCATCGACATGCCGAGCCGCTGCACCTGCTTGGGCTCGAGATGGCGGAAGATCTGGGCGGCGTCCTCTTCGTTGAGGCTCAGCATCAATACCGCCGCCATCTCCATGCCGCTCATCTGATCCAGGATCTGGCGCTGACTGTCGGTGATGTCATTGCCGGTGACCTGTGTCTTGTTTTCGTCAGCCATCTTTGTTCGCTACCCATTCTTTAATGACCTGTGCGGCCAGATCCGGTTCGTTCGCCACCAGGGCACGTACCGCCTTGAGCAAGTCTTCGTCACGGTGTAGATCCGGCAGTTTCAGATGGCCGTCACGTACCCCGAACACCGGCTCGGCTTCGGCCTGAGCCGCCAGCAGACTGAGCTCGTCATCCCCACCCAGCACGGTGTGGTTGTCGAAATCCAGTTCCCCTTCCGGCTTGGCATCCGGATAGAGCAGGCGCTTGAGCATGGGGCGCACCACGGTGACGATCAGCACTATGATGACCAGCANNTGCTCGTAGAGCGGCGCCTCGGCCACGTTTTCAAGCTCGGGCCGGTTGAACGGGATGGCGACCACCTCCAGAGTATCACCACGGGTCACATCAAAGCCAAGGCCGCCGCTCAGCAGACGACGCAGGGTATCGAGTTCGGCCTGGGTGCGCGGCTCGCGGCTCACCTTGCCATCGGCGGCAGTGGCCGACTTGTAGTCCACCGCTACCGAGACGGTCATGCGGCGAATGCCACCCATCTGGCGCCGGATATGGCTGACGGTGGTATCCAGTTCGAAGTTGCGGGTCGCCTCCTTGCGGGAGCGGCCGGAAGAGGACGCGGTCGTTTCGGCGTTGGGGCCGGTCGCCTGCTGAGGAATGTTGGAGGCGGCGGGCGGCTGGTTGGAGAGGGCGCCGGGCACGCCACCGTTGCTGCCGTTGGCGCTGTTCTCTTCCATGGTCATTTCGGAGCGCACCGCCGGCAGGTCCGGGTTGTAGGTCTTGCGGGTCTGCTCCTGCTGGGAGAAGTCGAGGGAGAGGTCGACCTCCGCCGTATAATTGTCGGCGCCGAGCACCGGGATCAGGATGGCGTCAATTTTTTGTTTGTATTCCAGCTCCTGCTTCTGCTGCATCGCAAACTCCTTGCGAGTCTGGGCAGAGACGGGATCCTGGGAGCCGGAGTTGAGCAGGCGGCCGTTCTGGTCGGTCACGGTGACGCGGGTCGGCTCCAGACCGTGCACGGCGGAGGCGACCATGTCGACGATGGAGTCCACTTCCCCCTGACCGAGGGCATTGCCCTTGAGGCTCAGCACCACGGTGGCGCTGGGCTTGCGTTCGTTGCGGGCAAACACGTTGTCTTTCGGGATGGCCAGCAGCACCTGGGCCTTGGCCACGTTCTGGAACTGCTCGATGGCGCTGGCCAGCTGGCGCTCGCGGCTCAGCTTGAGCCGTTCGCTCTCCATCCGCTGGCTGACCCCGAAGCTGGAGTCCTTGAGCAGGATGTCTTCCCCGTCGGTGCTGGCGTCAGTGGCGTTGGCCAGACCGGCACGGGTCAGCGCCAGCCGGATGTTGGAGAAGTTTTCGGCATTGACCAGCACGCTCTTGCCATCCACCTGATAGGGGATCTTCTGCTGATCGAGGAAGTCGAGGGTCTTGACCAACTCCTGGGTGGTGTAGGTGCCAAGGGGACGCATGTCCGGCTCCTTGCCCCACAACAGGATGAAAACGGCGATGGCCAGACAGATGGCCAGCCCCAGGATCAGGGTGATCTGGCGCAGCACGTCCGTGTTGGAGAGGAAGCCGAGTGCCGAACTCTTCTGCTCATTCTCATCGAGGGCGGCGGTGCCCTCATCGTTCATCAGCAGTTCGCCGTTTTGATCAGTAGCCACGATTTATGTCCTTATTGCTGACATGTTCATGATGCTCAGTCGCCATGGGCCTGAGTTACACCGGCATGTTCATGATGGTCTTGTAGGCATCGATCATCTTGTTGCGCACCTGCACCGTCGCCTCGAAGGCGATGGAGGATTTTTGTCCGGCGATCATCACTTCGGACAGGTCGACCGAGCTGTCGCCCATGTCGAAACGGGTGCGCAGATCGTTGGCGGCCCCTTGCAACTCGTTGACGTTGCCAAGGGCCTGCTGCAGCAGTTGACCAAAATCGGAGCTGACCTGACGGCCAGGCTGGGTGAGCGGCGTGGCGCCGGCTTCCACCTTGAGGGCCTGCATCTCTTGTATCAGGCTGCTTGCACTGATTTCCATATTTCATCCCCAGACAAATCATTGACACTGACAGGCTTCAAGCAATAAGAGTGCCAATTAGGGAGAAGTACCCTCGAAGCTGGGATTCTTGTGGTCGCCGGATGATGAGCCGGCCCCTCAGGGGCGCGGCACGGCCCCCTCCCCCAGCAGCAGCCTCAGATAGCTCAGGTGGAGATCGTAGTGCTCCCCGGCGGGCAGCTTGACCAGCACCTCGTCATGCAGGTAGCCCGCGCGGCTCGCTGCCAGCTCGGGGGGAACCAGTCCTACCGCCACCAGCCTGGCGAC
>NZ_CDBH01000042.1 GCF_000820305.1 Aeromonas dhakensis | reverse complement strand
GCCCAGGCCAAGCTTGGCGACCCCCCCCACCACCGCTAGCCCCATCCCCCCAGTCACCCCCGTCAAGGCGACGGCAGCCGTTACTACCGCAGCAGCCACAGCAAAGACTGCAGCCGCCACCAGGGCACCTGCTATCGCCCCCGCCAAAGCGCCCAAGAAACTCTTGTGCTTAATCATTTTTCCAGGGGACGTGGGCGGCTTGCCCTCACCTGGTTTGGGTCTATCAGTGGGGGGCGAGGGGCGGTTTCCCGCATGCATCGCACCAACTCGCGCTACCCGCGTTAAGATATCGCCAAGCATGCCCCCCCCTTAGCCCGCCGCTTTAAAGGTTGCAATCACGTCAAGCAAGGCTTGTTTCTGTTCATCTTGCAAAGTGCCAGCTGCCGTGATGGTAAAGGTCAGCAGCAACGTCCCCCTCACCTGCATCACCACCACCTGGTGCATCGGCCCCTCGGTCGAGCGCCAGGTGTACTCAATGACAGGAGCGGCTTGCCCATCCAGCAGTGTTTCCCAGTTGGCCAATTCCTGATAACCCTTGAGGTGAGCCGCAAATTGCGAAAGCGTCTGTTGATAGACAGTCTCTGGCGCCAATCCAAACTCGAACGGTGAACGATTGACCACCAGATTGACTGTATCGCCCGGCAATACAAACACATGGAGGGACTCATCGCGCCATTGCTGTGGTATCAACAGCGCACCTTCATTCATCTGATACATGTCACATCCTTAATTCAAATCAATACGGGTGCCGTTCAACACGAGCCCCTTGCCGGTAATGGCGATGTTGCCCTCTTTGTCGATGGCGATATAACCACCGGCTGTGGCAATGAGAATGTCCCCATCCTGCGATTGGATGGCGATATTGTTCTTCACCTGCAGCGATTCATTGTCATTGACCATGGTGCTGCGATTTTTGGTGACCGCTACGGTTTGCTCACCCTGCACTTCTGTCACCTGGTCCAGCTTGACCGACACCGTCTGGTTACCCTGAACGGCAACGGTTTGACTCCCGCCAACCTGTTCCGTGTGATTGGCATTAACAGAGGTTGAGCGGTTGTTAAGCACCACCGTATTCATGTCATGTTGAGCGTGGAGGAACACCTCTTCCTGGCCTGCTTTATCTTCAAAACGAAGTTCGTTAAAGCCTTTGCCCTTGTGGGTGTTGCTGCGCAGTGACATGCGGGTTTTGTTAGCTGGCAACCCCTCTGGAGGAAGGTTGGTTGCGTGATAGGTGCGGCCAATGACGATGGGCTGGTCAGGGTCCCCCTCAAGGAAGCTCACAATGACCTCATGCCCAATGCGCGGAATGGCCATCATGCCATAGCCACCTCCGGCCCAGGCCTGACCGACCCTTACCCAGCAGGAGCTGTGCTCATCGCTGGCGCCATACCTGTCCCAAGGGAACTGCAGCTTGATGCGACCATATTTATCGCAGTAGATTTCTTCCCCCGCAGGCCCCACAACAGTGGCAATCTGCGCCCCATCAACCAGAGGCTTATGGGGCATCTGCGCACGCCAGGTGGTGGTAGCCTTTACTACCCCAAAATCGTTGTAATACACTGTGGGCTCGCTACCACCTTCTTCCTCCAATGCTTGAGGCTGCTTACCGGTGTGTGTCACATGCACTACTTGCCAGGCAATGTTGAGTGCAGGTGCAGGGTGTTCCGATAGTTCGAAACTCAGTCCAGGCATCAACCCCGCCTCTGTCGAGTGTCCATTTCCCGTCACCGCGTCGGCTCGCAGCGCATCCAGTCGATGCTGAGCAAACGCCTTGCCGCTTGGGTCCTGCTTGAAGCGACCGGGATAGTCGAAGTGCTGGTAGCTATCACGCTGGTGTTCCAGCTCAGCCCCCATTTTTTTGTGAGACAGGCCATAAGCCGGGGTCTTGAAGCTGTAGTCTTTGAGCTCTACATCGCTTGGACGCACCGCTTCCTGATAATGGAACCGGCGCACAAACGCACCCTGCTGCAACCCTTGATTGGCCAGATTGAAAAAGAGGGCGGGCCCTTCCTGCAGCGCAGCAGCATCGTCGGCAAAAACGAGCCGGTGCTTGCCTGCTTCAAATTCGTGGAAGTAGAACATCCCCTCTTCAGCCGCTAGCCGGTTCAAAAAAGCCAAATCGCTCTCACGGTACTGAACGCAGTATTCGCGCTGGGCATGCACGTTTTTCAGGGCAAAGGCATAGTCGGTAATACCGTGTTCTTGCAGCAAGATGGAGAGGATCTCTTCGGGCTTCTTCGCCTGGAAGATGCGGGCATTGGTACGTAAGGAAAGTCGCCATAGTGCAGGCTTCACTACCATGCTGTATCGGGTACGACGAAACCCAGTATCGCCCTGAGCAAATTGGGCCACCACGCCACTGACACGGCGCAGAAGATCCCCCTCAAACCACACCAGCAGTTCACAGGGCTGATCCAACACGGCACCGAAATCAATGTCACTCAGTAGACTGGCCAACTCGAGATGAAGGTCAAATGGACGATTGAGCCCTTCGTTAAGCTCAAAGCTTGCCACAGCAAAGGTGGGGGCAGGCAGCGCGCCCACCTTAACGGTGAATTGCAATCCGGTCTGATTAGCCATGATATCTCCCTATCACCTTTCGAAACTGCACCAAAAACCTGTCAAAACACCACGCTACAGCCCTCTCTGGTACACAAGCGGTCACCAAAGATAAGTAACATGACGGGTAATCCGCTGTTTGTGTCTGCATAACAGAACACCCCTTATTGCTTTGCTATCACTCCGCATTCACCAACACGGTTCAACTGGTAGGCAGGGGGATGGCAAAGCAGAAAAACTCCGGCAGCCCAAGACTGTCCGGAGAAATAGGCGATAAAAGGCCGGTGCACACCGGCCACAAGATACGAAACCTAATACAGGGAATAACGAAGTTAGAACGTCAGGCTTATGCCTCGATGGGCGCGCGCCAGTCATCAGCACCAGAGGTACCGGCAACGGTGTGCTCCCAGTCAATCTTGCGGTAAGCCAGAGAGACCTGGATAAGCTGGGTGAAGTCAGACTTCGCCGGATCCTGGCAGTGCGGCATCTGGCAGTCGATGTCGACGATGGTGGCATCGGTCAGCACGGTAGAGAAGAAGTGCTCCTGCTTGCCCTCAACGGAGGTGCGGTACCACTTCAGGGTCACTTTCGGCAGCATCTCGCCGGAAGCCAGCGCGTTGTACATCAGCGGTACGGCTTTGTTCAGGGCAACGGTGAACTTGAACGGCTTGTGGACACGCTGACCGGCAGGCTGACCAGATTGCGGGTCAGTCGGGACGGTGACAACGTGCTTAAACTCTTGTACCAGCATCTCGTCTTCGTGACCTTGTACGAAGATGTTGCCGACGGAGTCAGAAGTGAAAGCACCGGCGGTGATGTTGCCCTGGGTTTTACCTTCGATGCTGATATAACATGGAGTTGGCATGTGTATGCTCCTAAATAGGTTGGTTAAACGAGATAGCACTCAACCAGCCTTAGCAGCGACCATGCCACTTTATTGTTCTTTTATTTATCAGCCACTTATCTCAAACCAGCACTCCGACCGCTCAGCTTTGAGCAAGTTCCTGCTCAGTCTGTGCAGATATACCGGCAATGCTTGCACATGCAGCAGTTTAATCTGCATGGTGGGCATATCTTTGCGCAAAACAGACTTATTCACTCACATCATCTGAGCATTCCACTTTTGTTCTAGCACTCCTGCGCCCTTTTCTGGGTTGGACGACACGATTGAAGGCTGCTGATACAACCTCGTCCTTACGAGACCAATCTAGCATCTGCCTGATGAGATTGCCTTCTGCCAACCCTGGAGCCTTCCTGGTTTGCTGAAAAGTTGGCAATTTTTTATTTTCGGCATCAATTTCTACCGTCAAACGCTTACAGAAAAGCCAAATCTCCTCAGATATCGACTCTGCTGCCTTTTGCTTCGTTTCATACTTCCCAGGGTCTTCACCCTGCAACAGCCTGACTATCTCTTGCTTCACGCTGTCATAGCGCTCATTCTTTACTTTCCCTCCCTTCTCCCTCGCCACCATTTTCTTTTTTTCTCGAATTTCTTGAATATGGGCGATATCAAGAGCCTCTAGTAAACCAATCAATTTCATCAATACACGTATTGCTCCCAAGAGAGCTTTGCACGCTTCGTCTGACTGTGTTTTTTTTAGCTTCTGGCTCCAGACATAATAGAGTGCTGCGATGTTGCTGTACTCCCATATCCGCTCGGGGAAATCTTTCTTGGGGCGACCAAACGTGGTGACATATTCAATATACGCAATGTCTTCCACGTTATGGACCGGCTTCCAGAAAATATAAAGATGTATTTTCTCATTTCTTTCATCAACAGAGTAGTTCTTCAACAATATATCTGTTGACGCCAACCATGCCTTGCTCTGGGCCCACTCTGCATGAGCGCAGAGCACTCTCAGGTCATTTAGACGTTCTTCGTACTCAGAAGCCAACACGCCCAATAAAAATTCAGCCATAAATCAATCACTTATCGTTTTTTGTTGTACGTAAAATTTGTTGGTTAGCACACGTATTTTCGATGCCAAGTGAAAACGCTAATCTTGCCCTCGTCGAAAGTCAACCGACCAAGAGGAGCGCAAACCATGGTTACACAACCCAGAGTGAAGGTATTACGAATGCCCGCCGTCGAAGATAAATTAGGCGTTGCACGCTCAACCGTTTATGACTGGCTCAACCCCAACTCCCCCCGATACGACCCGACCTTGCCTCGTCCCAGGCGCTTAGGCAAACAGTCCGTGGGTTGGATTGAATCTGAACTCGATGAGTGGGTATTGAATCGCGGATAAATATCTTCTCTTCGCATTCGAATTATATCAGCTGTACCTGCCAGATTATTGTAAAACCCAAAGGATGACATATGCCTAAACGTATCACGTTTCAAGCAGATAGAGATTCGACTATTTGTGAGATAGATAATTATTGCCGAGTTAAAAAACTTTCTCGCTCGGCAGTTATTTCAAGCCTACTGAACGCCTTAGTGCCGAGACTGAAGTGCATCAACACGCATTACAATGCGGCAAGTAATCTTGAGTATGAATTAACGAATGTGCTGGGGCAGCAAGATTACTTGCTGCCAAAACAACAATTTTCAATCAGCGCAGAAGAACATTTCCATCAGATATGGATGATGAAAATTCGACACCCCCAGAATATTATTGACTACCAGATCCATGAGCATCAGAAAAACAAAGCTGGCATGGAACAAGATGAAATAACCTATATCAAGGAAATGCTTGAAAATATTGTCAGTAAGACGAACGTTGAAAAAGCTATCTTCATCTATACCGACAGACGGGTGTCACACAAATTACGGAAAGCTGGAGGGCTGTCAAACACGCTGCTTATCAATCAATCGGAATATGATGGTTATTTCTTTGATTTTGCATACTCGGCGCCATTGCCCATGCTTGATGTCATCGCACATGGACTTACAGAAGCACTAAAGAAGCATCAGGTAACACTATCTGCCCCTTGTGTTTGCTGGGTACCGATCTACTACGTTGATGATACGGTGATTATGACGCCCGTAATAAAGGCGACCGACGTAAAAAAACAAAAACTGACGATGGATAAAGCTATCATCATCAATCTCTTCGGGCAGGAGGTCGTAACGTAAGGAGATAGGCACAGAAATAGCGTTGTTCAATCTATAGGCAAAAAGGAGGGTTAATGACACCATGTGTAAGCAGAAACGACACTTTGCATACCCCGTGAGCCTCTGCTTTATCGGTAGTACAGTCCCATTCCATTCACCCTTGAGAGGTACGTTAGACCGATGAACGAGGAGCATAAGTGTAAACCCGGAAGGCCCAAGGGCAGTCATTTTGCTAATGCTATTCAACAATGTCGGCTCTTAGGCATGACACAAGCTAATACAGCAACGGCACTGAACATCAGTATATCAACGGTTAAACGATATTGGTCTAGATGCGTGATAGAAAATACTCTACCACTAATTAATGAGTGATATTTCACTATCAATCCTGTGTCACACTTGGCTTTAAGGGATATAAGTCTGTTGGATAGTTATTATATATAAACACCATATCAATAGCGCTATATCAACAACCCTACATAATACCCTATCAATACTCTCCATGACTAAGGTCATGGAGAGGGGAACCCTATAGGATACGGCAAATGGATAAACCACCTTTAATTTACACAGACAACCCATAGTCTGATAGCTAGCACGCCCATAGGCGTAGAGTATCAGCCATGAGCAACTACCAGACCACATGAATACAGTGATAGCTGCTTATAAAACTGCATGACTGAGATAACGTCACCCCCTTCTAATAGGGAGAAGTGTCTGATGAAGAATATATTCACGAGGGAGGATACAACGCACTATAGCGCTCAGCCCCTGTAAGGGGGCATTAGGAATATCACGATACCCGCAGCATCTATTCCCCACTGGGGGAAAGTACACGCTCGCACCTGAAAACATGAATCCATATAGGAATTAACAACATGAAATATTATCAGACCATCTTTGGCCCCCATATCCTGGACTACTACACCCGTATTATTGACCTTATCCGCGCAGCTCTCGTAACGCATCCGAGAACCTTAGTGTTGCGGGTTGATTTACATGACCCAGCCATTATCAACCATGGCGATATGTTAACGAGCCTTCACAAGAACCAAGGGTGTGTCATGAATAACTTCATTAACTCTCTAAATTCAAAAATAGCAGCCCACCAACAGCGAAACGCCAAAGCAGGTAAACGGGTTTATCCCAACACGCTTCGTTATGCCTGGGTGCGTGAATTCAGCCAAACAGGGAAGCGCCATTTCCACGTACTCCTACTATTCAACAAAGACGCCTTCTTCCATCTCGGAGATTACAACATTGAAAACAGCACCCTCAGAACCATGATAACGACAGCGTGGTGCAGCGCATTAAAGCTGCATCCAGATGAGGGGCAATACTTAGTCCACTATCCCACCAACGGGAAATACACTCTCCATAAGGAGGCCGTAGATCGAGACATTTATCCGGCCGAGTTCATGAACCGCATCCATTACATGACCAAAGCCAAAAGCAAATCCTTTCATGATGGCTATCGTAACTTCGGATGCAGTCGTATTTAATAATCACATCGATTAAACGAAATTACAGATATATTTTACTGTAGTGAACATAGCCGAGGGACTGCATAGAGCAGTCCCTTTTACCATTTATCGCATCACAGAAAACACGATGTGCTCTCAGGGAAATGTTTGCGTTAACCTCTGGCTAGACGGCTAACCAACCGCTCGACTGTCTCTAGTAACAAAGCCCGGTCGGCGTCATCGAGCAGGGCCAATTGCTTACTCAGCACAATACCCTGTTCAGTGGGCCGGTTACTGGTCTCACGCAGAAAGTCCGCCAGCTCACAACCAAACAGTTGAGCGAGCTCTGCCAGCCGCACCACTGTCGGCACCACAATCCCTCGCTCCATTCGCGAGACAGCTTCCATCCCGATATTGAGGTGTTCAGCTACCTGCTCCTGGGTAAACCCGGCCTGGTTACGCTGACGCCCAATCGCCTTACCTACGTTCTTGGCTAACTGCTCAAAGTTGATATCTGTCATAAGTCCTCCAGTCAACCCCTATGGTTGGGTGTGGACTCGTTGACATGAAGAACCACAAAAGGTGAGGATCAACCCAAAAGGTTGTTATTGGGCATTTTCTGCCTATCTCACCGGACTAGGGTTATCCCCTTCTCTACGACTTACTACCAACAGGAGTTCTCATGAAACGACTCGTTCCATTGCTCACCCTGGCAGTCACTGCACCGAGTGTCATGGCCAGCAACATCAATGACATCTGGTCTTATCAAGACAGTGATGGCACCACCTTGGCTCAAGCGTGTAATTACAAACGTACCTGTGAGCTGATCTACAAAAACAGCCACTACCTTGCCCTCGTCAACAACCGCTCCCAAACGGGCTGTGCCACTGGCGATCTGCTGGTTGCCGAACACGCCAGTCGCAGCTTTAAGAAACTGGATACCGGCACCTGCAGCGCCTCAGCCAGTATCGAGGTCAATACCTACAATCGGCTGAACAATGTCGATGTCATTATCGGTGACCGACTCATCAAGCGTTATCCGCTAGATGCCTGGATGTGGGGAGAAGTACGCAAGGCGGGTAAAGGAGCGTCCTGGAGCAAGGCAGAAGAGAATGCCAAGAAGCCTCAGATGCTGGATGCACCAAAAGGCCCCCCTGCACAGTGGGTGGCCGAAGAGGGGCGTTATGGCCCCCGCTATACCCTGGTACAGGGGCGGGACTACTCGCGATCTGTACTGGAGATCAAATGCGCCTACCAGATGCCGAGGGCAACCTGGCCACTGCACTCCGAGCTCAGATACACCAGAGCCTACGATGCCTCAAGCACCGTCGAGGAGATCGAGGTCGATGGTAAGCGCCTGTCCGGTAAAGCCAAAAGCCAAGCTGAGTGGACTCAGCTCGTCAACGCTATCCTCTCCGCCTCAACCCTGAGTATCTACAGTGGGCAGGATCAAAAAGCCACATGGACCGTCAAGCCCACGAAGTTGACCTCCACTTGCGACTATTACAACGGGTGAGTCATGAATATCGTTCCAACCAGATTCTCGATAGCTGCCCTGATGGCTTGTGGACTGCTCTGGGCAAACGCCAGCCATGCAGAAGATCAGCGCTACCTCGCGATCCAGCACACTGACACCGTCTACGCCAACCAAGGCGTCTGCGCCTACCACTTTTCCCTCGATAGCGGTGGGGCCGATGAGTTTGGTCGGCTGTACATCACGCTGCAATTCAATGACAAGAAGGGCAAAGCGCTGGCCGAATCAACACTAGAAGTGGAACCTTTCGGCGGGAGCTCAGCCACACGCTATGGCGGTGGCTTTACGGAGGTTGACTGCGGACAGGTAGAGCAGGCCAAGTCCATCACCATCATTCAGGCGACCGAGGTGCTCGCTCACAACGAAGTCACCCGGCTACCAGTTTCCACCTTCACACCCGAGTTTCATCAACCACTGAAGATCACCGTGGGCGGCAAGTAGCCCACTCAGAAAAAATAAAGCCAAAGGGCGTCACCATCACGGTGACGCCCTTTTTCATTTCCCCCCCTTGATGAGGAACATCACCCCATGACACGACATTTCATTATTGGCGATCACTTGGTAACACCGCAGCCTGAAGGCCACCATCACGGACTCTTTGTTGGCCATGACCTGGTCATTCACTGTCGACCATCCCCTTCCGGAGAGCACTCAGGCCAACTGGCGCTGACCTCGCTGGCTGAATTCAGTCAGCACTGCGCCATTAGGGTCCAGCCCCATGCCCAACGCCTGTTCAGTCGAGAGGAAAGCCTGACGCGAGCCTACGCACGACTCAGCGAAGGTGAACAAGGTCAGCCATTTGCCACTAGCGAGCAATTTGTTATCTGGTGCATTGAAGGGGTTCAGCATCCCCCAAAGCTGCTGCAAACCGCTGTAGCAACGGTGGTGGCAGCTGAGGTGGCTCGCCATACGCTGGGTAAAGCAGCCACCAGTGCAACGGCTGGGCTTGCAGCCACCACACTGGCCACGACTGCTGGCGGTAGTGGTGCCGCTGTGACAGTGGTGTCGGTGACCGGCATCGTTTCAGCCCCACTGTTAGCTCCCCTTGCAGTAGGCGCCGTCGCGGCCTATGGCGTCAGCAAACTGTGGGATTGGCTCAAAGACTGACCCCACATGAAGGCCCCTCTTTTCCACTCACCGAGGACACATCATGACAATTCCTTTTCACCGGGACGGCTTTGCCCTGCCCGTGGCCCAAGCGCTGCTCGCATTACTCAATCAGGAAGCCGCCACTGTCGGCCTCAACTTCGAGCGCCTGACTCAACTCACCTTCAACTTTCGCAGTCCCACCTATAGCTCCGAGCAGGGAGGGGCTCACCCCGTCGAGATCCGCCTGATCCGTGGGCTCGATGGCTGGCTGTTCGATTACGTCACCGACTTCAGCTATCAGGGAGTGGGTCAGGATGCCGAGCTCTGCAAGGAGCTCGATTTCAATTTCCTGGATGACGAACACTATTTGCAAGGATGGGGGCCAATTCAGCGCTCAGAGGCCCATGAGTTATTCACCCTGTGGCAGACCAACTTTGTTGCCTACTGCCGGATGGCATACTTCACCGTTGAGGTCAGCGGGGAGTAGGAGGTGTGTGATGACTAACGAACTGCCGCTCTCCCGTTACTCACGTCAGTGGCTGGGACTGGTCGCGACCAAAGCCGAGCTGCAGCCCACTCGCCAGGGCGAGCGCTGGTTGCTGCACCTGACCCCTAATAGCCCACATGCCCGCACCGTCACGCTGCACTTACGTTGGTCTGGCGTGCAGTGGCAACTGCTCTCCCTCACCAATGCCGAGGACTGGCGCACCATGAGCCAGCACGTGGATGAAATCTGCGTGGACCCCAAGCGCCAATGTTTCTGGCGCTGCCAAGCAGGCCCCATCCCGCTCTCTGAACAGCCTCGTGTACTGGGCAGCTTTCTGGCCGACCTGCAGCATACCTGCATTCATCACGGCTATCGCGTGGATAGTGACTCCTTACATCAAGAGGAGGCGAAAGATGCCAAAACAACCGTTCGCCGTTGAGCTTGAAGCGATTAATCGAGATGGCGAGACGCAGGTGGTGCGCGACAGTGGCCTGACCGTGCAGGGCTACAGCGTCTACCTGCGGGCGGTAGAGACCAGTGGCCTTGCCCTAGCTACCTGGGTAGTTGACTACGACACTGTCGGCCCCGCTTACGAACTGGCAAAGCGATTAAGTCTGGCACTGGCCATCCCGCTAGACGTGTTGGTGCCTGAACCGCTGATACCGGTACAGAGTGGTCCCGCAGCCACGACCAGCTGACCCCCCCTCAAAGTGAACCAACAACCTCTCGACCTTTGACCCCGACATGCTTTCTGCATGCCGGGGTTTTGTTTATTTGGAGAACCCCACATGCGTTACCACAAACTCAAAGCCGGGGAATGCCCCGGTACCTATGTGGTCACCGAGCCGGTGACAGAGCAAGACCTGCTGCGTATCGCCAACCAGATTGCTCGCAAGCGCCTGGCCAAAGGCACTGCCATCACCAGTACTACAGAGGCCGCTGAGCGGCTGCAAACCCTGCTGCAAGACCGGGAGCATGAAGTGTTTGGCGCACTGTTCCTCGACTCCCAACATCGCGTACTGGCTTTTGAGGAGCTGTTTCGTGGCACCTTGGACAGTGCCAGCATCTACCCACGGGAAGTGGTCAAGCGAGCCTTACTGCTCAACTGTGGGGCCATCATCGCGGTGCACAATCACCCCAGCGGTGACCCGGAACCCAGTCATTCTGACAGGGTCTTTACCCAGGCCCTCAAAGAGGCCTTGGTGCTGGTCGATATCCGGCTACTCGACCATCTGGTGGTCGGTGCCGAAGGCGTAGTCTCGATGGCCGAAAGAGGTCAGCTATGACTCTAACCCCAGGCAAAACCCACCTCACCGCCCTCGACATCCTCATCGAGTTGCGCTGTTGGCTGGCTGACAACGTCGAGATGCAGGCCGAGCCCACTATCGTGGCTCACCTGCCCAACGGTTACCAACTTACCCAGGCCGACTGCATCGAGGCCATTGATGCGCTGCTGCATCAGCTACGCCAAGAGGGAACAAGCACCATGCGATTACCCAATCCCTATACCTTAGAGGAGACTCTCGAGAAGCTACGCCATGGCCTGACAACCGCCAGCAACGAGGATGCACTGACGTTGCTGGAAAAGGCCGTCACCAAGGCGCGTGACGACGAGGTTTATGCCAAGCTGCTTGAAGAGACCTTGCTGCAGGGATCCACCGTAGAGATACGCGAGTGTCTCAGCTGCTTTGGTGACTACTTTGAGCGCTCCCGAGACGTACCGCCCTATTACCCGCATCGCGATGCCGTCAACGGCATTGATTGTGCGCTCTACGCCATCCTGTTCGCCCTAGCTCACCCCGACACTGAGCAGGCGCACGAATAACGCCAGCATCCCAAACCTGGATCATCAGCGCCAGCACCATGATCCGGATATTCCAACACTACCTACTGGGCCACCTCACTGCAGGTGGCCTTTTGCATTTCAAGGAGCTACTCCCATGTCTGCTTTCATGATCGATCGCAAGGATTACCTAGCCTTTGCCGTTCAGTTACACCGCTTTTGCAATGCCCCGATGCCACCGCACTACACCCTTGAGTTGCTGCGCACCCTCTGGTGGAACTCACCAATGGATGTCACCAGTACCTGGACGTGGCGGGTAGACCGGCTGGTGCGGCTGATGATGATCGCCAACCGACGGGCAGTCTGGCATCGCTATCAGCTGGGGCGTCAGGAGCCACGTCAGCACCGCTCTACCAAGCTGAGTCCGCTTAAACTGGCCCACCGTTACCACCAAGCACCACTCACCGATAGCGAGCTGGTGGCGCTGTACAAATTCACCTGCTGCGCCCTGTACCAATCGAGCGAATGGAGTGGGAGCCCTGAGCAGGCACCTCGGCTTGTGAAGGTACTACAGCAGTTGCAACAGGCTCTCGCACAAGACGTGCTGACCCGGCTGTCACTGTGGGAGCAAGCACCCTGGGGGGAGATGTGATGGCTCTCTCCATCACCCTGACGGTGACAAGCTCACCACCGAGCTCAACGGCCCACCTAGCCCAACGTATCGCCGATGACATGGCACACCTGCATCACCGTCTGGGGGATGGAGTCAGCGATGAACTGGGCATCAGCATCAGTTACCTGGTCGAACAGTTTGCGCTGCTGGCAGCGGCTTACCGTTCACCTGCAGAAAGAGAGAAACACCCATGATCGAATTCAACGATAGCTTCACTCAGGTCGCAGTCGCTCAGGCAATGAGCGCACATGGGGATTTGCATCGGCTCATTACCTATCAGCTCACCTTCCCGAAGTGGGCACACGACTATGACGAGACCGGCAAGCGCACTGGCCCCGACAAGATCAAGCCAGTGCCAACGATGCACAAGACCACGCTGTTCGTGAGTCCACTGGACATGGTGGACAACCTGCCCCGCGAGATTAACTTTGCGTGGTGGGAGCGTGAGTGCAACGACCTCGGCTATCCCGTTGGGGAGTGGCGACGCACCATTGTGGGTGCCTACGTCAACCATGGCAGCAACGATGCGCCGGATTGGAGTAGCCACACATGACCATGACAACGCCGACAGCACACATATGACCCCATGCAGCCCCTCACGCCGAGGGGCTGTTTGCATTTGAAGGAAACCCCACCATGCATGACTTACGTGATTACAAGACTCTGTCCGCCCGACAACTCACCGCCGCTATCGGCCAGCTCAACCACAACACTGCACCGAAGATAATGACCCACCTGGCATTACGGGCCAGGCAGCCGCAACCGCTCGGTAATGGCCGTAGCAGAGCCAAGGCCCTCAAGCTTCTGCGCCGGGTCAAGAAAGCCCACAAGGCGGGCTGTATCCCGTTTGAGCTCACTGTGACGGGTTGCCGCATCGACCGGGGGAGCCATCAGGCTGACCGCTATTACTACGACCGCACGCTGCTGGCCCAGGGCTGGCAGCAATACGACACCGTGGAGGATGCCTGGTTCTTCGGCATCTGGATTCACACAGAGAAGCTGGAAACCTTTACCTACGCCGAAGGGGATACCAGTCATGTGATTGCACCGAACGTCGAGGCGTTTCGCGCTGAATTGGCGCGGCTCTACCAGTACCATCCGCAAGCCCCGGCGTTTATTAGCATCGACCCGGAAGTGGGCGTTGTGACCCGCCACTTTGAAGCTAAGCCGGAGGTGTGACATGACGAAGAACATCACCATCAAGGTGCCCGGCAAACATCCGCAAACCGGCGAGCTCACTACCTTTGAGCTCAAGGGCCAGCGCATCGATATCGACATCGGCGGCCAAGCAGTGCCATTTCTCATTCACGGCAGGGGCGTCGGTACGTCGCTTACCCATATTCCGAGTGGTTACCGCATCGCGCTGCTCGGTGGCTGGCTCACCGCTCGTTACGCCATACCTGAGAATAAGCCCAGCAGAGCGGCCTGCGCCCAGATGGCCATAGACCGGCTGGTAGCCCAGTACGGCTCGCTGCATCTGCTGGACCGGCTCAATTGCAAGCCGGTTATCAATGAGACGGCTGACTGCGCTCGTTGACGCCCCACTGTCTCACTCATCAACAAACAACATAAAGGGCCAGCCCTCACAGGCTGGCCCTTGGCATCATTAGAGTCACCGAACATGACCCGTCTTATCACTGGACTCGAGGTGCATCGCTATGCCCCCGAGCTCAACAAGCTGCACCTGCGCAACCGGCAGACGTTACCCGCTCCCGGCATCACCACCATCAAAGAGGCCAAAGCCCGCCTGTTTAGCCTCTGGCAGCCAGGGCATCAGGTGACCATCACGGTGCACCATCCCGACTACATCAATCTCTCCCGGCTATACCGGGGGCGACTGGCCAGCCTGACAGAACTCTCGGAGCATCTGACCAGATTGCGCCAGCGCCACAACGCGCCCGGCACCATCATCGTCATTCAAATGAGGTATCGCTAATCATGACCACAACCCATCCCACATACTCTGCCACGCACTCTCCAGAGCGCCAGACTCTCACTCCGCTCCCCAGCATCAGCTGGGGTCTGCCGCGTGATATCTCTCCACGCTTTGGCGCTCGTCTGATACAGAGTCGCTACCGGCTCGATTTTCTATCTGACCGAGCCAGTCTGATCGGTGAGTGGAGCCTGATGCAGATTGACAAGCTCGACCAGGCTTTCCCTGAGATCATCAAGGCACTGGAAGCTAAGCAGCTGACCGGCGAACTGGATGCCCAACGTCAGCACTGTATCATTCTCCAGCACGGCGGCTTCACCTGCGAAGCCGATACCCTGGGTAGCCATGGATATCTCTACATAGCAATTTACCCTGCGACCAACATGGAAGCCAATTCTGGCAGCAAGGCGTGATCACAAATCCGCTTGAGGTAACATTTTTGCACCTACTCGTCCGTGATAAGTGTGTGGGTCTTGGGGAAGGCCAATTCGTGGCCTTCCCTTTGCTTTTTTTACGCAGAGCCCAGAGTCTTCGAGACCAAATGGCTCCAGCTGTGGCAAGATGAGCGGTTGTTATCTCGATCTGGTTACCCATTGAAAGAAACCCTGCCAAGCAATGATGCCTACTGTGCTCAAAGTATTGGCCGAAGGTGCCACTCGCTATTTGCGCGAGGCATTCGATCGAATCTGTCAGCACTATGCTTTACCCCCCCCACCCCCGCTCAGTTGTCTGACTTCTTACCAAGCGGGCGCTAAACCACCGCTCGTCCATGGGGCTGCTGGGAGACAGGTGAGCAGTAGAGGACTTTGCGCTGTTGCGTCGTCTAGCGTTGAATATGGCCCAGGATCATCCGAAACCGATCAGCGAACGGCGGAAACTCAAATGCTCATGCTGGAGTGGCGATTTTCGAATGGAGATGCTTTTTGGGATTACAGCACATGAGAATTATCTTGAAAAAGGTATAATCCCGCCTTGCAAAATCGGGCGCTTGAGAGGCACCTAGTACAAATACAGAACACCGCCTGACCACGACACCCACCATCCATGACGGCAGAAACTGATTCATGACCACAACAGAACAGCAGATCGAACAGGCTCTCATCGCTAAGTTGGGTGAGCTCAAATACACGTCACGTCCCGACATTCGTGACAGAGCGTCGTTAGAGGCTAACTTTCGTGAAAAATTCCAGCAGCTCAACCGCGTCAATCTGACCGATGAAGAGTTCGCCCGCCTGCTTGAAGAGATCGTCACACCAGATGTGTTTACTGCGGCTCAGCTCTTGCGCACACGCAACAGCTTCATTCGCGAGGATGGTACACCGTTGAACTACACCTTGGTGAATATCGACGACTGGTGTAAGAACAACTATGAAGTTATCAATCAGTTGCGCATCAGCACCGACTATAGCCACCACCGTTTCGATGTCATCCTGCTTATCAATGGTGTGCCCGTTGTGCAGATCGAGCTCAAAACACTCGGCATCAACCCACGCAGAGCCATTGAGCAAATCGTCGAATACAAAAATGACCCTGGCAACGGCTTCACTCGCACACTACTGTGCTTCATGCAGGTGTTTATCGTCAGCAATCGGGATTCAACCTACTACTTCGCCAATAACAATGCGCGACACTTCAGCTTTAACGCGGACGAGCGCTTCCTGCCTGTTTACCAATTCGCTGCGCCCGACAACACCCCGATTAACGGGCTGGATCATTTCGCAGAGACTTTTCTGCCCAAATGTACACTAGGGCAGATGATTAGCCGCTATATGGTTCTAGTAGCCAGCGAACAGAAGCTGTTGATGATGCGCCCTTATCAGATCTATGCCGTCCAGAACATCGTCAAGTGCATTGATGAGAACAGCGGAAATGGTTATATCTGGCACACCACTGGTAGCGGCAAGACGTTGACCAGTTTCAAGGCATCGACGCTGCTGAAGTCTAATCCAACCATAGAGAAATGTCTGTTTGTCGTAGATCGTAAAGACCTCGATCGCCAGACCAGAGAGGAATTCAATCGCTTCCAGGAAGGCTGCGTCGAGAGCAACACCAACACTAACGAGTTGGTTAACCGGTTGCTGTCAGATGAACCTGCCGACAAGGTCATCGTCTGCACTATCCAGAAGTTGGGCTTGGCGCTCAATGAGAACAGTAAACGTAACAAGAGCCGCGAAAAACGCGGGCTCACTACTTATGTTGACCAGCTAGAAGCACTACGCGACAAACGCATCGTTTTTATCTTCGATGAATGCCACCGCTCGCAATTTGGCGACAACCACCAGACCATCAAAGACTTCTTCCCCAAGGCGCAGCTCTTTGGCTTTACCGGCACGCCTATCTTTGATGAGAATGCCACCATTAAACAGATTGCCCGTGATGACACGAATCCGGACAACGATATTCAGCGACTAAAGACCACGACAGATCTCTTCCAGCAGTCGCTACATGAATACACTATCACTCACGCGATTGAAGATCGTAATGTGTTGAAATTTCATGTTGATTACTTCAAGCCTGATGGCAAAAACCTTCCTAGACAAGGTGAAACACTGGCCAAGCGCGCCATCGTCGAGGCCATCCTCGCCAAGCACGATGCCGCTACGGGTGGACGCAAGTTCAACGCCATCTTCGCCACGTCATCGATCAACGATGCTATCGAATATCACCGCCTATTTGACGAGATCCAGACACAGAAACAGCAGACCGATGTCGACTTCTTGCCGCTTAACATCGCGGCTGTATTTTCACCGCCCGGTGATGTAAGTGCCGATGTGCGCCAACTGCAGGAAGACTTGCCCACCGAGCTAGAAGACAACCAACAGGAGCCAGATGCCAAGAAGGCCGCGCTCTCGGCCATCATCGCCAGCTACAACGCCCGCTTTGGTACTAACCACCATCTTGAAGAGTTCGATCTCTACTATCAGGACGTGCAACAACGGATCAAAGACCAGCAATGGCCAAATGCCGACCTGCGTAAAGCCAACCCCGGCGCCGCGCAGCACAAAATTGACATCACCATTGTCGTCGACATGTTGCTTACCGGTTTTGACAGCAAGTACCTCAACACCTTGTATGTCGACAAAAATCTCAAGCACCATGGCTTGATCCAGGCATTTAGCCGAACCAACCGCGTGTTGAACGACACCAAGCCTTATGGCCATATCCTCGATTTTCGTGGCCAGCAGGATGCCGTCGATGCGGCTATCGCACTTTTCTCTGGCAAAAAAGATGAAGCGCGGGCGCGTGAAATATGGCTAGTGGACAAGGCCCCTGTTGTGATTGAAAAGTTGCAACAAGCCAAGAGCTTCCTGCAAAGCTTCATGCAAGCGTACGGACTTTCCGGTAAACCCGAAGAGATCGCCCAGCTCAAAGGCGACGAAGCTCGCATAGGATTTGTTAAGGCGTTCAAGGACGTACAGAAGCTGCAAACTCAACTCGATCAATACACCGACCTGACGCCCGAGCAGGAAACAACCATACAGGCCATTATGCCGACTGATGAGCTCAATGCCTTCCGTGGCCAGTATCTGGAAACTGCCAGGCGACTGCGCGACGAACGTGCCAGCGCAGACCATCAAGCCACCAACGACAAGGACGACGCTATTGCACAGCTTGATTTCGAGTTTGTACTCTTTGCTTCCGCGACCATTGATTACGACTACATCATCAAGCTAATTGCCGACTTTTCCACCAAGAAGCCAGGCAAGGCCAGCATGAGCCGAGAACAACTGGTCAGCCTGATTGCCAGCGACGCCAAGTTTATCGACGAGCGCGATGACATAACCGAATATGTGCTGAGCCTCAAAGCAGGCGAAGGGCTGGATGAGCGAGCCATCCGTACCGGTTACCTGCAATTTAAAGCACTGAAGGCTGCCCGCGAACTGGCCGAACTCGCCGCTCGCCATGGCCTGACTACCGCCGCACTGCAAGCCTTTGTAGATCGAGTGCTGGAGCGCCGCATCTTCGATGGCGAGCAACTGACCGAACTGCTCGCCCCGCTGGGGCTAGGATGGAAGGCCCGCACCCAAAAGGAACTGACGTTGATGAGCGAGCTGGTACCCATGCTGAAAAAGCGTGCCGGAGGCCAGGATATTTCGGGCCTGCAGGCCTACGAGGACTAAACGATAGTGAAAGATAGTAAGAAAACAGTGGTGCCGAAGCTGCGGTTTCCGGGCTTTGACGAACCGTGGTCAATTGACCCTCTATCTAAAACGCTGACGGAGCACAAGCTAAAGAATACTAACGCGCGGGATGTTTTCTCTGTTTCGATGGAAAGTGGAATCGTTAATCAAGTTGAACACCTAGGAAGGAGTTTCGCCGCCAGCGATACAGCTCATTACAACTTGGGTCGTCGCTTCGATCTGGTCTATACGAAAAGTCCGTTGAAGGCATTTCCATTTGGCATTGTGAAGCAGTGTAAATTTGACGGTGAAGTTGCACTATCCCCACT
The DNA here is from genome assembly GCF_000820305.1 of Aeromonas dhakensis. Classification (GTDB taxonomy): domain Bacteria; phylum Pseudomonadota; class Gammaproteobacteria; order Enterobacterales; family Aeromonadaceae; genus Aeromonas; species Aeromonas dhakensis. Next base: position 24,723 of record NZ_CDBH01000042.1, on the reverse strand, counting down.
TTACGGGGTATTCACTCCTGTCAATCCGCATGCGGGCTTGATGATTGAGGCATATTTTGAATCTCCCAATCGTTCAGCTGCATTTCTTTCACCTCTGTGCCAGAAAGGTGCAAAGAACACGATTCAGATCACAAACACAGTATTCCTGTCAGGGTGCTTGCCGCTTCCGAGTGAGCCGGCCGAGCAAAAAAAGATCGCCGACTGCCTAAGTTCACTAGACGAACTTATTGCTATACAGGGGCGGAAAGTTGAGGCACTGAAGACCTATACGCGGGGCCTGATGCAACTGCTCTTCCCCCGCCCAGGCGAAACCCTTCCCCGCCTCCGCTTCCCCGAGTTCCGCAATGCGCCGGAGTGGGAGCCGACGACTTTGGATGGTCTGGTACGCCTCAAGTCAGGTGGCACCCCATCGAAGGCTAACCCTGAGTTCTGGAATGGCTCGATTCCTTGGGTATCCGCAAAAGACATGAAGCGACTCTTCTTGGACGATTCGGAGGATCACATATCTGTCACAGCAGTCAACAATGGTGCCACGTTGGTTCCGGGCGGCACGGTGCTCATGCTGACGAGAGGCATGACATTACTTAAAGACGTGCCCATCTGCGTATTGCGCCGTGAGATGAGTTTCAATCAAGACGTAAAGGCGTTGATACCAAAAGGTGATACATACAGCCTGTTTGTGGCGCATCTGCTACTTGGAAATAAGCAACGCTTGTTAAAAATGGTCGATATTGCGGGCCACGGTACTGGAAAGTTGAATACTGATGTTTTGAATGCCCTTAAGCTAGCTGTTCCGACTCCCACCGAGCAGCAACGGATCGCTGATTTTTTTTCTTCTCTAGATGCACAGATTGCTACCGAGATAGACAAACTCGCAGCATTTAAGTCCCACAAAAACGGTTTAATGCAACAACTTTTCCCGTCACTGGAGGAGAAGTAATTCATGGCTAATGTGAGCTACTTCAATTTGATTTGGTTGGCGGAGCATCTCCGTAATGAGCTGAAAGTGAAAAAACCGATTTTACTCTATGCCTATAACGGAACGGGCAAGACTCGTCTTTCCTCCGCATTTAAAGATCTGGGCAAGGTTGTCGATGAGAACGGTGAAGTCGCGAAGCGCGATACGTTGTACTTCAACGCGTATACGGAAGACCTATTCATTTGGGACAATGACTTGGAGAACGATCAAGAGCGGGTACTTGAGCTCAATACTGACTCGAAGTTTTTCAATGGGCTTCGTGACCTTGAAATGGAAGTAAAGATTAGCAAGTTCTTGGAACGCTATTCTGATTTCAGCTTCTACATCGACTACGACCGCCGCAAGCAGGATCGCACCGACAATACCGAAATTAAGTTACCGCCGGCGGTATTGTTCTTCCGCGAACGAGACAAAAACGGTGACCCTATTGCGATCAAGGTATCTCGAGGCGAAGAGAGCATCTTTATTTGGTGCTTCTTCTTGGCCATTGTTCAACTGGTGCTTGATCAAGCTGAGGCATACAAGTGGGTTCGTTATATCTACATTGACGATCCGATGTCGTCACTGGACGAGGGCAACATAGTGATGGTCGCACACCATCTTGCCCAGATGCTAAAAGAGCCACAGCGAGACCTGCGAGTAGTTGTGTCGACTCACCATGTGTTGTTCTTCAACGTTCTGTGCAACGAAATCAACAAGTCGAGGAAGTACTTTTTGACAAAAGAGGGTAGCGGACGAGGTTTTACAATCCAGGAAACCGATAGTACTCCCTTTCTCTATCACCTATCGTCGCTCGTTGAATTGCATCAGGCCATGCAGTCTGGTGCACTCTATACCCATCACTTCAATATGTTGCGCAGGGTGATGGAGCAGACGGCTTGCTTCTTCGGCTACGCCAAATGGGAAGAGTGCATCAAGCCCGAGGCCGATGACCCGAACCACTCGGGCTACAAGCGGGTGATCGATCTGATGAGCCACGGCGACTATTCGCTATATGAGCCAAGGGCAATGCTGCCGGAGAATAAAGATTATCTCGGTAGAGCATTGCGCCAATTCATCACCACCCACCCCTTCAGTCCGGTACTTTTTGGGGGCGCTACATGAACGTCAGGCAAAAGACTGTGAAGCAGATCCAGCTGCACCAACGGCTTTCCATTGCTTATCCATGCGTGCAAGGTTAGCCACACACTGATGGAACGAGCCACCACGGCTTGCTACCTCGATTATGACCAGCGTAGCAAAGAGCAAGAGACTCGTCAGGCGGATACGCAGGACAAGACCAAGCAGAAGACGCTGGAAACCACCTTTAAGAAGCAGCTATAACCATGACCGAACACGATCAGAAGCAACTAGGCAAGACCCTTTGGGCCATTGCCGACCAACTGCGCGGCGCGATGAACGCGGACGATTTCCGAGACTACATGCTCTCTTTCTTGTTCCTGCGCTACCTCTCGGATAACTATGAACAAGCGGCTAAGAAGGAGCTGGGGGCTGATTATCCGCAGTGTGAGCCGGATGAGGAACTGGAAGAACTTAAGATCCCTGCTCGCCCACCACTTGCCCGCTGGTATGACGAAAATAAGGCTGACGTGGATGAGTTCGAGCAGCAGATGCGACGCAAAGTGCATTACGTTATCGAACCCGATTACCTGTGGGGCAACATTGTCCGCCTGGCGAAGAGCGAGCATGGCTTGTTGCTCGACACTCTGCAGAAGGGTTTTAAATACATCGAGGAAAAGTCGTTCCAAAGCAGCTTTCAGGGGCTGTTTTCGGAGATCAATTTGGCCTCTGATAAGTTGGGACGCAGCTACGGGGAGCGTAATGCCAAGCTATGCGCAATCATCGCTGAGCTGGCAAAAGGTATGTCGCTGTTCTCTACTGCGACCGATACCTTGGGTGATGCTTATGAGTATCTGATCGGGCAGTTTGCCGCCGGCTCGGGCAAGAAAGCAGGCGAGTTCTATACACCGCAACAAGTCTCGAACATTTTATCAGCCATCGTGACACTCGATAGCCAAGAGCCGAAGGAAGGCCCCCGCAAGAAGTTGGAAAACGTGCTCGATTTTACCTGCGGTTCGGGCTCGTTGCTGCTCAACATCCGCCATCGTATGCTGGAGTCCGGCGGCAGTATCGGCAAGATCTATGGTCAGGAGTACAACGTCACCACTTATAACCTTGCGCGCATGAACATGCTGCTGCACGGGGTAAAAGACTCCGAATTCGAGATTTATCACGGCGATACCCTGACCAATGCCTGGGACTACTTGCGCGAAACCAACCCAGCGAAGAAGCCACAGTTTGACGCCGTGGTCGCTAACCCACCATTTAGTTATCGCTGGGACCCTAATGATACCGCCAGCCAAGACATGCGCTTCAAAAACCATGGAGTGGCCCCAAAAAGCGCGGCGGACTTTGCCTTCCTACTGCATGGTTTGCACTATCTGAAAGATGACGGTGTGATGGCCATAATCCTACCACACGGCGTACTGTTTCGTGGTGGGGCTGAAGAGCGTATTCGTCGTAAACTGATACAGGATGGTCATATCGATACCGTAATTGGACTACCGGCGAATTTGTTCTATTCGACCGGCATTCCAGTTTGCATATTAGTGCTGAAAAAATGCAAGAAGCCAGACGATGTGCTCTTTATCAATGCAGCCGAAGACTTCGAAAAGGGCAAGCGACAGAACCAACTTACGGAAGAGCATATCAGTAAGATCATCAACACCTACCAGCACCGCAAGGAAGAACCCCGCTATGCACGATGTGTGAGTATGGACGAAATCGAGAAGAACGATTTCAACCTGAATATCTCACGCTATGTGAGCACAGCCCAGCCAGAAGAGGAGATCAATCTGACAGCTGTGCATGCAGATCTTGTAGCACTGGACCAACAGGTTAGACAGGCTACGCAGCGGCATAACGAATTTCTCAAGGAGTTAGGATTACCGCTACTGCCTTGATACTCGCTAGTGAAAAGGTAACGCCAAAAACATCCTGCATGCCCACTTTCTGGCACAACGTAGCGAACGCCCGGCACGACCTCCACCGGTGGTTGTACCCATCAAGATTGGCCGCAACGAGCCGTGCCCCGTGGCAGCGGCAAGAAGTACAAGCAGTGCTGTTTGCACGGACCAACAAAATAGATAGCAAGAGAGGGCCTGATGGCCCTCTCTTGCATTTGCTCACATCACGATGATAATCCCATCGCTTCGATAAAACGTTCGGTTATCTGCTGTGGACGAGTAATTGCGCCGCCAACAACGACGGCATGAGCCCCTAACTGCAAGCAACGGGCTGCCATTTGTGGGGTATTGACGTTCCCTTCCGCAATCACAGGCTTATTGACCGCCTCAAGCACAGAGCGCAGAAAGGCAAAATCATTGTCATAAAGCTTGTGGCCCCGAGTCTCGGCTGTGTAACCATGAAGCGTCGTGCCGATACAGTCAAAGCCCAGTACCTCTGCATGCTGTGCCTCTTCCACGGTTGCGATGTCGGCCATCAGCAGTAACTGTGGATAGCGGGCGCGAATTGCCCCCACCATCTGACCCAATGTCAGTCCATCGGGACGTTGATGGAATGTGGCATCAATCGCAATGATCTCGGGTACTGCAGCCATTAACTCATCTACTTCCTGCATCGTTGCGGTGATATAGACATCAGAGCCTGGATAATCCCGTTTGAGGATCCCAATGACTAACAAAGAGACCTCCTGCTTGATGGCTTTGATATCCACCACGCTGTTTGCACGGATAGCACTGGCACCACCACGGGCTGCTGCCAGTGCCATCTTGCCCATGATGAAGTCACTGTGAAGCGGTTCATCTTCCAGCGCCTGACAGGAAACGATTAACTTGCCTTTGATCTGGTTTAGCATTGTACAACTCATGCTCCCAATAACTCCTCGATCTCGTTCTTGATAATGGTGACATGCGGGCCATAGATAACCTGAATGCCATTGCCCTTGGTGATCACTGCAAGTGCTCCAGTCTGCTTTAACAACCCTTCACTGACGCTCTCCCCGTTATGTACGGAGACGCGCAGCCGGGTCGCGCAACAATCCACATCCTTGATGTTGGTCGCGCCGCCAAGCCCGATGATGATGGCTTTGGCACGATCGGCGCCGACAGCTTCCGTTGTCTCTTCCTGCTGATCTTCGCGTCCCGGTGTTTTGAACTTGAAGCGCGGGATCATGAAACGGAATGAAAGGTAGTAGAGGCAGAACCAGGGAATGCCCACCAACGGAACCAGCATCCAGTTGGTTTTAGCTTGGCCTTGCAACACACCAAACAGCATGAAATCAATAAAGCCACCGGAGAAAGTTTGCCCGATAGTGATGTTGAGCATGTGCGCCAGCATGAATGCCAGACCGTCGAAGAAGGCGTGCAACACATAGAGCGGCGGTGCAATAAACAGGAATGAAAACTCGATAGGTTCGGTGATCCCGGTCAGGAATGAAGTCAGGGCAGCCGAGATGAGCAGGCCTGCCACCCGCTTTTTGTTCTCGGGCCGAGCGCAGTGATAAATCGCCAGACATGCGCCCAGCAAGCCAAACATCATGGTGATAAAACGGCCGGACATGAAGCGGGCCGTGCCCTCATAGAACTGCACCGTATTGGGATCAGCCAACTGCGCGAAGAAGATGCGCTGAGTTCCTTCCACCAGATGACCGTTGATCAGCTCGCTGCCACCCAGTGCGGTGGTCCAGAACGGGAGATAGAAGATATGGTGCAGACCAAATGGACCGAGCATCCGCAGCACAAAGCCATAGATGAAGGTACCAAGATAACCGGTGGCATCGACCAGCCCACCCATCCCGAAGATCAGCTTCTGGAAATGGGGCCAGACGACATACATGACACACCCCAGCACGATGGCCGCGAGTGAACAGACGATAGGCACAAAACGGGAACCGCCAAAAAAGCCCAAAAACTGCGGCAGTTGCACCTTGTTGTAGCGGCTGTGCAGCCAATAGCTCATCAGTCCGACCACCACGCCACCGAATACGCCGGTCTCCAGCGTCTGGATCCCGAGCGCCATCCCTTGACCTGCTGCCCCCAGATTGCCGCTCGCCAAGGTATCGGAGAGCTTGAGCAAGGTGCTGATACTGGCATTCATTACCAGATAGGCCAGCAACGCAGAGAGACCGGCGGTCCCCTTGTCAGAGCGGGCCAGCCCCACTGCAACCCCCACGGCAAACAGTACCGCCAGGTTGGCAAACACAATGGCACCGGCATCGGCCATCAACATAAACAGCCCCTGTAACCAGGGCACATCAAGGAATGGATAGGCAACCAGCGTGTTCGGATTGGAGAGCGAGCCACCAATCCCCAGTAACAACCCTGCAGCAGGCAAGACGGCGATGGGCAACATAAATGATTTGCCAAAACGCTGCGCCTTTTCGAAAAACGGGCGGCTTCCCGTCTTCTCGGACAGTGACATGATAAAAATCTCCACGAGTGAATCACACTGATGGTAATTTTTACCAATCAAATTCAAATGTCATGATAATTATTTTCATGCCGTGACCGCTCTCACATTCATAGCGTGAATCGCGTTAAAATCATGGCAGTCTGAATCCTCTCCCCTCCGAAGGAGTTCCCATTGAATCAACCTGTAGAAGCCCCACGTGTTCTCTTGCTGCTTCGCCATCAACTCGCCACATACAGCCAGACCCTGCAGCGGTTGGGACAATTCGTGCTGGAACAACCCCAGCGGGTGCTCTACCTGACCATCACCGAGCTTGCCCGTGAGAGTGGCACCAGCGAAGCCAGCGTGACTCGTCTCTGCCGTGGTGTGGGTTGTCGTGGCTATACTGAATTCAAAATGGCGCTGGCTCTGGAAACCCAGCAGGAACAAGCCAGCCAACCTCAGGCATCGGCGACCAGTGCATTCAGCACTCTGATTGAAGAGAGTGTGGCTGCATTGCGTGATACCGGCGCCTTGGTCAGCCAGCAGGCACTCTTACAAAGTGCCGAACTATTGGAGAAGGCCCGCCAGATCCAGATCTATGGTGTTGCTGCGAGTGCGATTATCGGGGAGTACCTAGCTTATCGTTTACTGCGTATGGGTATATCCGCCCAACAGTTCAGTGATATGCATCGAGCCGCGATGAACGCGACCAGCCTGAAACCGGGGGATGTGGTGATAGCGGTCTCCAGCTCGGGCTCGACCAAAGACCTACTTCATGCGGTACAACTGGGCAAGGAGCATGGCGCTAACATCATAGTGCTCAGTAATACCAGTCGCAGTCCGCTCGCCACACTAGCTGATCAGTTGCTGGTTGCTGCTAAACCGGAAGGTCCACTGACTGCAGGTTCATTTCACTCCAAGATCAGTGCAATGCTGGTGATCGAGCTGCTGAGTCAACACTTATTGGAAAATAGGCCGGAGCTGGCGGGAGCTATCTCGGATAGTGCCAAGGCTACGTTGCCTTGGTTGATATAATCGCTAAGAGAGGGAAACATCATCAATACGTGGGCACCTGACTGGATCGATGTCCAATGTAATCCATCCGGGTAGTATGTCAGCCAATACCAGATGGCATACTGAATGGCATACCAAAAAGGTGACTAAAAGAAAAAGCCCAACCTAATCAGTAGGTTGGGCTTGGTATGTGGCGGAGAGACAGGGATTCGAACCCTGGGTGGCATTGCTGCCACAATTGATTTCGAGTCAATCCCGTTCGGCCACTCCGGCATCTCTCCACGGGGCTTCATTGTTACCGGAGCCGCCTCTGGAAATCAACTTGAATCTCTTTAAAGATCAAACGACTGCACACAAAACCAGCAAGTGAGTGCATGTCTGGCAGCAGGCGTCCGAGCCTGTCGCTCCCGGTACTGGTACCCAATCCAAGGCGATCAGCCCCCTGCATTGCATCTCGTGCATTCGATGGCGCTGAACCGCCATCCCCTCTCCCGTCAGCGTTCCTCTGCTCATTGCAGATGGCTTGGCTTTGCATTAAAAACAGGCAAGACAGGGTCAACATGACAAATTGCCGTGCAGGGACCCGGCTGCACCCCTTGCCGGTCAGGCTGGCAATCGGCGCGTATTTGACTGACAATTTCCCCCTTTTTCCTCGGGGAGGTCGCGGTGCGGCCCCCTCATCCAATCAGACAGGAAGTACATGTTCATCGCACGAACCCTCTCATTGCTGGCACTGACCGCCAGCCTGCTGACGGCTCCGGCCCTGGCTACCACCTATCCGCTGCCCCCGGCAGGCAGCCGCCTGATCGGCGAGCTGGAGGACTACATAGTCCAGCCAGATGAACATCTCGAGCTCATCGGCAAGCACACCCAGATTGGTTTTTTGGCGCTGCTGGAAGCCAATCCGGGAGTTGACCCCTATTTGCCCAAACCGGGCACCCGGCTGACCCTGCCGACCCAGATGCTGCTGCCGGACGTGCCCCGCGAAGGCATAGTGATCAATCTGCCGGAGCTGCGCCTCTACTATTTCCCCAAGGGCAAGAACGAGGTGATGGTGCTGCCCATCGGCATCGGTGACATAGGGCGGGAGACCCCCGAAATGACCACCACCATCATTGCCAAGAACCCCAATCCGACCTGGGTGCCCGGCCCCATGGTGCGCAAATCCTGGCTGGAACAAAAAGGGATCACCCTGCCGGCGGTCGTGCCGCCCGGCCCCGACAACCCCCTCGGCAAGTTCGCCATGCGCCTTGGCTATGGCAAGCGGGACTATCTCATCCACGGCACCAACAAGGATTTCGGCGTCGGCCTGCGGGTCAGTGCCGGCTGTATTCGACTGCGCCCTGACGACATCGAGGCCCTGTTCAAGATTGTCCCCGTCGGCACTCAGGTGCGGGTGATCAACCAGCCGGTCAAGACCGCCATCGAGCCGGATGGCCGCCACTGGCTGGAGGTTCACTCTCCCCTCTCTCGCACCGAGCTGGAGCTGAAACAGGGCGCCCCGCTGATCCTCTCCGCCGAGGCGCAGGCCTTCATCGCCAGGCCGGAAGTCGACGGTGACAAGGCCGCCAGCGCGCTCAACAGCAAGAACGGCATCCCCCGTCCCGTCAGCGGCTGATAGCCAACCATGTTCACGAGGATCTTCATGAGCTACCGCGTTTTTTGTCTGTTTGCCCTGCTGCTGAGCCCGGCGGCTCTGGCCGACATCCTCTGGATGGACAACGGTGACCGGCTGACCGGCACCATAGAAGAGATAGGTGACGAGGAGGTGCGCATCGCGCTCCCTTACAGTGAGCCCGTCACGGTCAAGCGCGAGGCGGTCAAGCGCTGGCGCATCGAGAAGCAGGACAAGCCGAAACCGACCGTCAAGAGCGGCATTACCCTGCTCGCCCTGACGCCGGATGATAAGAAGGCTTGGCTGTGGAGCGGCAGCGGCGATCTGAACGTCAAGCTCAAGCACAGCGACAAGCAGACCAACAACGTCAACCTGAAGGCATCCACCGAGGTGGCCAACCTCGACTGGCGTTATACGCTGGACGGGGAGTACATCTACGAGACCGCCAACAACGTCACCAACAGCCATGAGTACCGGCTCAAGCCCATGCTGGACTTTTTCTTCGACCAGCGCTGGTTTTTACGATCAGCCATCGACTTTGAATACCAGATGCTGGACCCCGAATACATGGATGTGGGGTATGTGACCGGCCCGGGTTACCGGTTCTGGAACGACAAGCGGCGACGACTGGAGCTGATCAGCCAAGCGGGACTGGAGCGTTCCTACTTCCGGCCAGGTTATTGGGACAACTTCATCATCCCCGATATTTTCAACGACAGGATCATCAGCTATCCCCTGATGGGCCTTGGCTGGGACTATCGTCAACCCGTTGCGCTCTGGTCGGAGCAACTGGAGCTGTTCAGCAAGGGCAGCTACAAGCGCTATCTGGACCAGCCGTCGCCCTACATCACCCGGGAACAGGCCGTAAAAGGCAGCCTGGGGATGCGCTACTACTTCAACGATCACCTGCGCCTCTCCTGGTCGAGCGAGCTCGACTGGGAAGACTCGAGATTGGACTATCAAGGTGTTCAGACACCCTTATCAGGCAAAGAGTGGCGTCATCTGATAAGCTTGGGGGCAAGCTTCTAGTCCTCAAGACAAGCCATGGATACGCAAGTGGCTGCGACATAGGTAAGTACAACAAATGCCATAAACAAAACAGGCTCACCGAGGTGAGCCTGTTTTTTTCTATACGATTCGGGCCACGGAGTGACAACCGTCACCCCATCAGAAGTAGAGTCGGGTGACAGATTCGATGACACAGCCGGGGCGACGTACACCCTCGATCTCCACCTTGATCTCCTTGAGCAGCTCCAACCCGCCCTTGATGGGGGTAACCCGAGCCAGCTTGGTGCGCGCGCGGATATTGCTGTCCACCTTGATGGGGTACGGGAAACGAACCTGATCCAGACCGAAGTTCACCACCATGCGGGCGGTCGGAAACTCCGGATTGGCCTCGTCCACCGAGCCGGTCAGCTGCGGCAGCAGGGCCAAGGTCAGGAAGCCGTGGGCGATGGTGGTCTTGAACGGCGATTCGGCCGCGGCACGTTCGGGGTTGGTGTGGATCCACTGATGATCCCCGGTCACGGCGGCAAACTGATCGATCATCTGCTGGCTGACATGCAGCCATTCGCCCACGTGGGTTTCTTCACCGATACGCGCCTGCAAGGTGGCAAACAGGGTAGCCGCCTCACCGTCGAGTTCGATGATCGACTCTTGCGGTGGCACGGGCTGGCCGTTGACGGCCTGGGCCGCGCCCTGCTGCTGCAGCATGGACTGGCTGTCGCTCTGCAAATCCAGCACTCGCCCCAGCAGAGGGTGGAGGTGTGCCTTTTGCTGAAACTCACGCCAGTAGTCGCGGATAGCCGGGGAGAGCCAATCCTTGAGCTCAAAGGGGTGCTGCGCCAGTATTTCGCGCTTGCGCTTCAGAAAATCGACAACTTTCATGTACCGATCCCTATTCGATTCAAAGCCTGTAAAGAGGTCTAACCAGTCCTATTTTATTAAAGTTACAGCTGAAAGTGCAAAAAAATCTCGGCGTACAGCTGTACCAAGGCAAAAATCACTACAGGATAGCTACATAGCAGCATGATGAACCAACAAAGAAATCGATTGCCTGTTTTTTATCCGAGCATGTTTACATTGAGATTAAAAAGGCCCGTCACGGGCCTGTGTAGAGATCAGCGCGCTGCAGACCACCACTCGCGGCACCCTGCCTCATCGAAGAAGGTCCAGGCCAGCACCCGGCTCACCTTGTTGCCCTGCGCCATCTCGAGCACCCGCACCTGACGAGCACCGACCCGGGTCAGCGCCTTCTTCGCTGCCGGCAGATTCTCCTTTTTCGATACCAGCGAGCTGAACCAGAGGCACTGCTCGGCAAAGGCCCGGCTCTGGTTGATCATCGCGGCCAGAAAGGCAGCCTCTCCCCCTTCGCACCAGAGCTCGGCCTTCTGGCCGCCGAAGTTGAGCACCGGCTTGTCCTTGACCTCCTTGCCCAGATTGCGCAGCTTGCGCTCCGTCCCCTTGCTCGCCTCCGCCAGCGACGCGTGAAAGGGAGGGTTGCAGAGGGTCAGCGCGAAACGCTCGCGCGGCGCCACTATGCCCTGAAAGATGTCGCCGGCCCTGCCCTGCAGGCGACACTCGATCTGGCTGCCCAACCCGTTGCTGTTGGCCAGCAGAGAGGCAGCCTTGACCGACACCGGATCGATGTCGGAGCCGACGAAGCGCCAGCCATATTCGCGGGCACCCAGCAGGGGGTAGATGCAGTTCGCCCCCACCCCGACATCCAGCACCCGCACGCCCTTGCCGGTCGGCACCTTGCCCGCGCTCTCGGCCAGCAGGTCGGCCACTCTGTGCAGATAGTCCACCCGCCCGGGAATGGGCGGACAGAGATAGCCGGCCGGCAGATCCCAGTGCAGGATGCCGTAATGTAACGCCAGCAGGGCCTTGTTCAGCGCCTTGACGGCGGCGGGGTCGGCAAAGTCGATGGTGCTGGCGCCGTAGGGATTGACGAAGACGAAGGGCTGCAGCTCGGGAGTGCGCAGGCAGAGCGCGGTAAAGTCGTAGGGAGCCTGGTGGCGATTGCGCGGGTGCAATCCGGATTTATGGTCTGAACGGGTCTTCATGCTGGGCCTGCCGGGGAAAAAACGGGCCCACACTATAGTGATTCGGCACCCGAAAGTCTAAATCGCAGCCATAAAAAACCGGGCTGCGGGAGCCCGGTTCAAGTGAGGTTGGAAAAACAGTCCGTACTGCGAGCCGTTTGTCCAGCCTGACTCAGATGTCGATCCGGCGTGCCTGCCAGAACTTGCTGCGCCAATAAGAGCTGTCGAGCTTGGAGCGGGTTACCCCGGCCCGGGTGGAGGCGTGGATGAACTCGCCATTGCCCACATAGATGCCGACGTGGTTGAGGCGGCGATTGATTTTGAAAAAGACCAGGTCACCTTCGACCAGATCCTGCTTGGAGACTCGGGTGCCTTCATGGACCTGGGAGCGGGTATCACGGGGAAGTTCGATGCCGACAGCGTTGCGGAATACTTCACGGGCAAAGGCGGAACAATCGATGCCGCGCTGGCTGCTGCCTCCCATGCGGTAAGGAACGCCGCGCCACTCTTTGTATACAGTCAGGATTTCGTTTACATCTGGGGTTTGTGAAGCTTCCGGTTCAATTACGGGTTCCATCATGGAAACTTCGATCTTGCTCGCGACCTCGGGCTGGGGTGCCGAGGCACAACCCACCATTCCGAGCGCGACCAGCAGTAGCATCAGGTGGCGCAATCCTTTATCCCCGCAAAATAGTAAAACTTGTTAAAATACGGCCCGAACGGGCAATTTATAAGGCAACAGCACCCGACTATATCCAAGAATTCTATCGAGGCAAGCGAAAATCCCTATCGACCTCACATTTCTGCAAGGAAATGCATTATTTTTCCTGATTAATGTGATCGTGGCCAAACAATATACAATCTCGAAAGAGGCCGTCCTGACCGGATTAAACTGACTTTTATCGCTGTTTCGCCGCTCTTTTAAAGTGAAAAATTATGATCTCTGTGGATCTCTATTTGTTAAAACCGGCAAAGGTCGACGCCGAGCAGCTGACTCTGCTGCAGACCCTGCTCTCCCCCGCCGAACGGCAGACATGGCAGGCCATCGGCCAGCCGTTGCGCCGCCAGGAGTACCTGCTCAGCCGCGGGCTGCTGCGACGGCTGCTGGCCGAGCGGCTGCAGTGTCAACCCGATGCACTGCAATTTGCCAGCAACCCGCACGGCAAACCTGTGCTAAGCGACGGGTGCTGGCAGTTCAATCTCAGCCACAGCGGGGATTGGCTGGTGATCGCCCTCTGCGCCGCCGGCCCGCTCGGGGTCGACATCGAGATGGGTCAGCGCCGCCGCCAGACTTTGCCACTGGCGCGCCGCTTTTATGCACGCAGTGAATATGAGTGGCTGCTCGCCCTGCCCGAAGCGGAGCAAGAGTCGGCCTTCTATCGGCTCTGGTCGCGCAAGGAGGCGGTACTGAAAGCCCACGGCGCCGGCATCGCCGCAGGCCTCGACAAGGTGCGCTTCGTGCCTGAGGAAGCGTGGCGGCTCGACAACCAGCTCGATCAAGAAGATTACCGGGTGCAGGATTGGCCTATCGGCCAGGGCTGGCTCAGCCTGGCTGCGCCGACCCTGGCCGTCAACGGCTGGCTGCTCGATGGCAGCTTGAATTCCGGCCCATTCAACCCCATGTTAACTCACACCATTTTCCAAGAGTCAGCCTCATGATCGTCGACATCAATCCCCAGAATTTCCAAGCCGCCCTGATCGATGCTTCCATGAAAAAGCCGATCGTCATCTATTTCCACGCCCCCCAGATGCCGGAGTGTCAGGCCATGACCCCGCAGGTGGAGGCGCTGGTCGGCCCGGCCAATCCCCAGGTGACCCTGGCCAGGGTCGACATGAACGATCCGCAGCTGCAACCGCTGGCCGGTCAGCTCGGTCTGCGCGCCCTGCCGGCGCTGGTGCTGTTCCATCAGGGACGCCCTGACGAGCAGGCCATTCTGGAAGGCCCGCAGGACGAGGCCACCCTGCGCGGCTATTTCGCCGCCTTCGCCCCCAAGGAGGAGCAGCTGCTGCTCGAACAGGGGCAACAGGCACTGGCGGACGGCCAGACGAGCGTGGCCTATGGCCACTTCGGCAAGGCCCATCAGCTGGCACCGGATCGCCACGACATCAGTCTGTGGTTGACCCAGGCGGCACTCGATCTCAATCTGCTTGATGAGGCACAGGATCTGCTCGGCAAGATCCCGATGATCGCCCAGGATGACCACTATCAGACGCTTGTCTCCCGTCTGGCGCTGGCCCAACAGGCCGCGGACAGCCCGGAGCTGCGGGCGCTGGAAGCCCGCCACCAGCAGGAGCCTGACAACTTTGCCCTGGCCCAGGAGCTGGCGGTGCAATACAGCCAGGCCGGTCGCCAGGAAGAGGCGCTGGCGCTGCTGTTCACCATCCTCAAGCGGGATCTCGCCTTCGGCGATGCCAAGAAGACCTATCTCGACATCCTGACCACCATGGGATCCAACCCGGCGGCGCAGGGTTACCGTCGCAAGCTCTACAGCCTGCTCTACTGACTTGAAAGGAAGATGAGCAACGGGGTGATGCCGAGCGATCGGCATTGCCTTGTCAGGCGAGGATCAGCGAGGAAAATGCGGGAATTTGATGAATTTCAGGCAAAAAAAAATGGCGCATAACTGCGCCATTTTTTTCGCATGGATTACTTCTTGTAGGAAGTAGCCATGTTGTCGATGCGCTGGTTAGCACGCATAGCTTCTTGCTTGGCTTCTGCAACATCAGCAGCGATCTTGGACTGATCAGCACGAACAGCGCTAACATCTTGAGCCAGTTGGTCAACTTTGTTAGACAGATTCTGAACGGAAGTTTCCAGTTCGCTGGTGTTTGCACAACCGCCCAGCAGAGCGGACAGACCAACAACACCTACCAACAACATTTTTTTCATTTTAAAAGCTCCCTTTAACTCGCCAGACGTTTAGCAAGCGGCGTGATTATGGCACAAAAAAATCATAGTTTGGATAGGCCCCATCACAGATAAATGCATTAAAACCCTCATTTTTTTTTAAACGTACACTTTTTGTGCAAAGTTCAGTCAAAAATAAGGGTCACTGGATGAGGTTCGCACAAAGCGTAACCAAATTTTGTGCTTATTACAATTTCGTATGAGGCTCAGGCTGAACGTTCTGACAGCAACTGACGATACTGCACCAGATCCTCGATGGTCAGCACCGGCATATCATGGCGGCGGCCAAATGCCACCAGATCCGGCAAGCGGGCCATGGAGCCATCTTCCTTGGTCAATTCGCACAACACACCGAAGGGTTTGAGCCCGGCGAGCTGCATCAGATCGACCGTGGCTTCGGTGTGGCCGCGGCGGGTCAACACCCCGCCAGTGCGGGCCCGCAGCGGGAAGACGTGGCCCGGGCGGTGCAGGTCGGAGGGTCTGGCACCGTCGGCGATGGCGGCCCGGATGGTGGTGATGCGATCGGCCGCCGAGACGCCGGTGGTCACCCCCTGCGCCGCCTCGATGGTCACGGTGAAGGCGGTCTGATAGTGGCTGGAGTTGGCCTCCACCATCATCGGCAGTTCGAGCTGGCGTACCCGCTCGTCGGTCAGGCAGAGGCAGACGATGCCGGAGCACTCGCGGATCATCATGGCCATCTGTTCATTGGCCATGGATTCGGCGGCGAAGATGAGATCCCCTTCGTTCTCCCGATCTTCATCGTCGGCCACCAGCACGCCGCGGCCGGCACGCAGAGCTGCCAGCGCCGCTTCGACACGGGCAATGGGATCACCAAATTCACTGAGAAGAGACTGATTCATGGTAAGACTCCTAAACAAGACAAGGACCAGAATCAGGGCATGGAAAGGCAGACAGAGATAGGCATGCGGCGGCCGGCCCGCGGGGGGCTTGCCTGCAATAGTCTGTCTTATCCTCTTTCATCCGGACTGTGACCGTCGGCTCCGGCATCTCACCGGATCTGCTGACCCCGTCCCGGTGCAATACCGGGTCGGGCGCTCGCGGGCTCCCCGAGTCAGATCGGGATACCGCCGGTGGGGAATTTCACCCCGCCCTGAGAATAAGCGCAGACAGCCTAAAGAAAAACGGCGCCGGATACCAGCACAAAACCCATCAAGGATGAATAGCATGCCTGCTCCGGGGCACGGATCGCCCGGATGCACGGCGCGCTGTCCTTTCTGATTTTGTTTGTGGCATAGTGCCAGAAAAAACGCGCGGCCTGCGCAGACTCAGGCGCCAACAACACCAACGGAATCATGATAGAGATGGAAAAGAAAATACTGCTGACGGACTGCCCGGACGCCAAGGGCCTCATCGCCAAGATCACCAACATCTGCTATAAGCACCAGCTCAACATCAACAAGAACGACGAGTTCGTGGATCACGAAAACGGCCGCTTCTTCATGCGCACCGAGCTGGAGGGGCGCTTCAACGACGAGACCCTGCTGGCCGACCTCGATGATGCCCTGCCCGCCGGTGCCCAGCGTCGGCTGGTCAAGGCCGGCAAGAAGCGCATCGTCATCCTGGTGACCAAAGAGACCCACTGCCTCGGCGACATCCTGATGAAGAACTACGCCGGTGCGCTGGACATGGACATAGTGGCAGTGATCGGCAACTACGACACCCTCGCCGAGCTGACCGGCAAGTTCGACATTCCGTTCCACACCGTCAGCCACGAGGATCTGAGCCGCACCGAGCACGAAGAGCAGGTGCGCGCCATCATCGACGGCTACCAGCCCGACTACGTGGTGCTGGCCAAGTACATGCGGGTGCTGACCCCGAGTTTCGTCGAAGCCTATCCGCGCAAGATCATCAACATCCACCACTCCTTCCTGCCCGCCTTCATCGGTGCCCGCCCCTATCGCCAGGCCTTCGATCGCGGGGTCAAGCTGATCGGCGCCACCGCCCACTTCGTTACCGACGATCTGGATGAGGGCCCCATCGTCGAGCAGGACGTGATCCACGTCGATCACACCTTCAGTGCCGACGACATGGCCAAGGCCGGCCGCGACGTGGAGAAGTCCGTGCTGAGCCGGGCGCTCGAGCTGGTGCTGAACGAGCGGGTGTTCGTCTACGGCAACAAGACGGTGGTGTTCAAGTAACTCCAGCCACTGAAAACGACAAAGGCTCCCGCGGGAGCCTTTGTTCCATGTGCACTGACGCGACGTCAATCAGAGCGGCAGATCGTTGATGGTCATGGCGCCCTTGTCGAGCTTGATCTCGGCCGTAAGCTGATCCTTGTCCGCCTTGAGATACCCCATGGCAGCGAACTGGTCCAGCATGGGTGCCAGCTGCGGCACCGCCTTGCCCAGTTTGCCGCTCAGGTTGGCGTGCAGCAGGCCGGAGAGGGCGTGCATCCCCTCTTCGCTGTTGAATAGCTGCTCGAGCGAGGTGCCCGCCAGCTTGATGTCGCCCTTCATGGCCACCGGCTCGCCGTTGAGATGGGAGCTCAAGTCCACCAGCTCCAGCGTGGCGCCACGCTTGAGCATCTTGTCCAGCGCCTGCTGGATCGCTTCCTCCTCCACGCCCTGGCCGCTGGAGGCCTGCAGCGCCTGATAGCCTTCCAGATCCAGCCCCTTCAGATTAAGGGCCAGCTTGCTCTGGGTCAGCGCCAGGTTGTCCGCCTCGTTCTCCAGATTGAGGGTATCCACCTTCATCTGGTAGCTGCTGGAGAGGGTCTGGGCATCATCCCCAGCCAGCTGGGTCTCGGAGGTCAGCCCCTGCAGGGAGAACTTGACGTTGTCCGGCAGCTGTACCGACAGCGCGGAGAGGGTCATGTCGCTGCGGGGAGAGAGCCAGATGCCGCGGATCTCGGCCATGTCGGCGCTGCCTTTGAGCTCGGCCAGCACCATGTCCATCTTGTTCTGCTCTTCGTGCAGGGTCATCCCCTGCCAGTGGAAGGTGAGGTGGCCATTGCCTTCCAGATCGCCGTGATAGTCACCCTTCATCGGCAGGAAGCTGAACTCGTCGAGCCCCTGCTTGACCTTGAACTCGTTGGCCCAGAAGCGGCTGCTGTTGCTGGAGGTCCACAGGCTGCTGACCGACTCGATGCCAAACTGCCACTGCTCCATTTTGAAGGCACTGAACACGGGCGCCAGCGAACCTTGCCTGGTGTCGAGCAGCATGTTGCTCTTGATGTAGAGCGGCAGGATGCGGCTGTCGACGATGAACTGCACCTCGACCGGCTCGCTCCCCTCCAGCTGACCATCCAGGCTGGCCAGGGTCTGCGGGGTGATCACCATCTTCAGTACGCCATCGCGAGTGAACAGGTTGCTCGAACCCGGCTGCCAGCTCAACTCGATGCCGCTCTCCTGCTTCACCTTGGCGATCTGCTCGGCCATGATGCGGTCGAACGCGTTGCCCGTGTACCAGCAGGCCCCCAGCCCACCCACCACCAAGGCCGCCGTGACGGCCAGCGATACTCGCTTCTTCATCTTTATTCCGTTCTCCAGGGAGTGATTGCCGCACTCTACGGGGCAAGTTCGGGGGGAGGCAAGCGCAATTCGGCGCCGACCACAATTAAGTGATGTCACAACAAGGGGCTGAACAGATAGAACATGTTCTCCATTGCCTTCTTGTACCAGGGGCGTGCCCGCCACTTGGCCAGCGACATGGGCGTCGCCTCTACCATGTAGCCCTGCACCAGCTGGGTCATCTCGGCGACGAACACCGGGTTGTCGATGAGCAGGGTCACCTCGAAGTTGAGCCAGAGGCTGCGCCGATCCAGGTTGACCGTCCCCACCAGGGCGAAGTCGTCATCCACCAGCACGCTCTTGGTGTGCAGCAGGCCGGCGTCGTAGCGGTAGATCTCCACCCCCGCCTCCAGCAGCTCTTCCATGAAGGCATTGCAGGCGTAATTGGCCATGATGGAGTCGTTGCGCGCCGGCAGCACCAGCTGCACCTGCACGCCGCGGGCCGCCGCCGAGGAGAGCGCCGCCGCCAGCGGATCGTCCGGCACGAAGTAGGGGGTGGTCAGCACCAGATGGTGGCGGGCCTGGTAGATGGCCAGCAGCAGGCTCTGCTGGATGCAGTCGCCGCCGACGAAGGGGCCGGACGGGATGAGCTGGGCCCGGTAGTTGCTCTGGGGCCAGGCCTCCGGCTCGTGCTGCAGGCTGTCGAGCAGCCGCTCGCCGGTCTCCATCTCCCAGTCCCAGACGAAGATGGACCACATCAGCGGCACCATGGGGCCCTGTACCCGGATCATGATGTCGACCCACTGGCCGACCCCGGCGTTCTGCTTGAAGAAGCGGGGATCCACCATGTTCATGGAGCCGGTGTAACCGACCCTGTCATCGATCACCACCAGCTTGCGGTGCATACGCAAATCCTGGCGCTGGAACGGGATGCGCCAGGCCCCGACCGGCAGCACCTCCACCAGCTTGACCCCCGCCTTGCGCAGCTTCTTAGGCCAGGGCGAGCGGAAGAAGGTCTTGCTGCCCATGGAATCGAGCAGCAAGCGACAATCCACGCCGCGCGCCGCCACTTCCATCAAGGCTTCACACACCTCGTCGGTGTCGCCGCCCGGGTGCCAGATGTAGAACTCCAGGTAGCAGGACTGGGAAGATTGGCGGATGTCGCGCACTATCTCGCGCAGGATGGCTTCCGGCTTGCTGAGCAACGTCATCCGGTTGCCGGAGAGCATGGGCATGGCCAGTCTGCCCTGGATCAGATCATGCAACGGCTGGGCCTTCTCCCCCACCTCGCAGCAGTGCTGGGGGAAGAGCCGGGCCAGCTGGCGGATCCAGATGGCGTAAGGGCGGTACATGGCTTGGGCCCGCTCGGCGCGCCGCCGGCCGAGGCGAATTTCGCCAAACAGCACGTAGAAGCCGACCCCGGCAAACGGGATGGCATAGATGAGGGCGAGCCAGGCGAGCGAGACCCCGATGGGGCGTCGCTTCATCACCACCCGCAATGAGACCCCCGCCACGATCACGGTGTGAAACAGCAGCAGCAACCAGCCCAGGAACTGGGAAAACAGCAGTTGGATGTCGTGCTCCAGACCGTTGATCACGAGAACTCCTTTTACACAGGGGTGAAAGCGGTGGGCAGATCCCACGAAAGCAGGATGGTATGCTGTAAGACACACCCATTCAATCAGGTCGTTAGCATGATCCTGTCATCTATGCTGCTCAGTCTGGCCATGCTAGGTCAAGGCTCATATGACATCAATGAGCAACAGATAAACCAGTACCTGCAATCCCAGGTGCAAGTGAACAAACAGCTGGAGCTGCCCGGCATCATCAAGGCCCATGTGCAGCTCGAGCAGAGCGACGTGCAGATCGGGCGTCAGAGCCCGGACACCGCCCGGGTCTACGGCAAGGGCAAGCTCAAGATCGCCCTGCCGGACAACACCGAATACGACGCCAGGCTGAACATGGCCTACGAGGCGAGGCCGCGCTACGACAAGGCGCAGAGCGCCCTGTTCCTCGACAACATGAAGTTGATTGAATACAAGCTGGAACCTGAGGCGGCGCAGCAGAAGTTCGGCTTCATGCTCGGCATGCTGCTGCAGAGCATGGAGAAGCGGCTGGAGACCCAACCTGTCTACCGGCTCGATGCCAAGGATCCGAATCAGGCCTGGCTGAAGGAGAATCTGCTGGGGCTGGAGCTGTCACCGGGCAAGATCCACCTGCTGACCAAGCCCCAGTAAGGGATCAGTTGTAGACCGGGGCCTTGGCCTGGCGCACCAGCAGCTCGATCTGGTAACCCTGTTCGCGCTGCTGGTCATAAAGGGAGAAGAGCGGCCCCTCCAGCTCGTGCAGGGGCAGGTCGGCAAAGCCGGCCTTGAGGTAGAAGGGTTTTTCGAACGGCAAGGCCTGGCAGATCACCGGCTTGTCCAGCAGATCGCTGCAGGCGTGCTGCAACAGACGAGAGCCCAGCCCCAGCGACTGATAGTGGGGCAGCAGGCGAAAGCCGCACAGGTGGTAGTAATCCTGTTCGTCGCGCAGGCGCACGGCCCCCACCAGCCAGTGGGCGTCGCGTACCACGAAGATCCGCTCGGCCAGATCCGGCACGTAGTGGGAGAAAGTAGTTTCGTAGTAGTCCCTGATCAGGGAGAGATCCGCATCGCAGTACTCTTCGAACGTGAGTTCCATCGCCCGTTTGCCTATCACACTCGTTTCATCCTTGGCCATCCGGCCAGATCCTCGCACAGAAGTTGTTGGTCGAAGAGATCCGACCAGCATGAAGATATCACGGCTTTTAGTAACAAAAAAGCCAATAACCACATCAAGTTGCATACTTTTTAACATGCTGCCGGCGCGGCGGCAAACCGCAATCCTAGCACGGCAAACCAGAGGCAGACACTGTTTGTCCCTTCTCCTAGCCCTTTACGGCAGCTCGCCATTTCTTGGCCCGCAACTCACTGATTTGGCTCTACAAACAGAACATGTAAACATTTATTAACAAGTCACTCTCGTCAGCGCCCCGGATAAAAAGCTCCATTCGAATAGCAACTTCACCGTTTCGCCCTATGGTGAAGCCTTGGCATAGCATCGCGCTGTTGTTGCCTGCGTGGGGTCATCCCCACACCGACACCTCACCACTTTGCCAAGGAGCTATCATGTCCAGACCGATCCCCTCCCTGTTGCTGCTGGCCCTGCTGCCCGCCGCCAGCTGGGCCGGCGACATCCATGTCCCGCTTGCCCCCTATCACTTCACGGCGCAGCAGTTTGCCGCCGGCCAGCCCTCGGCACTCCCCCTGGATGAGGCCCACTTCGTGTTCGGCGAGGCGGCCATGGCGTTCGATCTACACGACTTCCTGCTGCAACAGGCGCCTCACCTGCTACCCAAGGAGGAGGTGATCCTGCACTGGAGCGGCATCACCAGCCTCAACCCCCAGCTGCTGCTGGCCCTGATGGAGACGAGCAGCCAGCTCATCTCGGCCCCCTCCGAACAGGCCATGGCAGCGCCATTCGCCAAGCTGGTGAAAGCCAGGGGCTTTGACAACCAGCTGGAGCTGATGGCGCGCCAGCTCTCCGAGCGCTTCTACCAGGCCCGCGCCCAGCTGCAGCTCACCCCGCGCCGCGCCCCCGCCCTGGCGCCGCAAGCCGCGCACCAGGCCGCCCTCGCCAGCCTGTTGAGCGCGCCAGTGCAGCAGCAGCTCGGTGAGCAGTGGCGGACCTTGTTTGGCCAGGACGCCATGACCTCCCCCGGGGACGGCGCGGCCGCCCCCGTCGCACCGCTGGCCGGCGGTCAGTTCCAGCTGCCCTGGCGTCAGGGCTACAGCTGGAAGGCCAACGGCGCCCACTCCCATACCGGCTCCGGCTACCCCTACTCCTCCATCGACGTCTCCTACGACTGGCCTGGCTGGGGCGGCGCCACCTACACGGTCACCGCCGCCAACAGCGGCACCGTCACCGTCTTCTCCCGCTGCCAGGTGCGAGTCACCGCCCCCAACGGCTGGGCCACCAACTACTACCACATGAGCGGGATCTCGGTGCGCAGCGGCGACTACGTGGCCGCCGACACCCCCATCGGCACCTATGCCAGCAACCGCAACGAGGCCCTGTGCGAGGGCGGCTCCTCCACCGGCCCGCACCTGCACTTCTCCTTGCTCTACAACGGGGTGTTCCAGTCCCTGCAGGGGCAGAAGCTGAGCAGCTATGCCGTCAACGTCGGCGCCAGCAACTACGACGACAACTGCAACCGCTTCTGGCTCTACAACCAGCGCAATGGCCAGCGCTACTGTGCCTGGCAGCCGCTCTACAACAACGGGGTCGACTGAGTTGCAATACAGCCCGATAAGTGATTGAAAAATCAGTAATGATGGGATCTGTGCGGTTTTTTGCAAGCCGTCACAGATCCGCACAGTCCGCTTTGAAAGTGCTCACAAAATCACCGTCAGGCGATTGCCGGCCAGCCAGGCTGGTGTGAGGCTCTGGGTGCCCATCAGGGCACCCAATAAAAGGACTGACAATAATGAAACACACAGCGGGAATCTGGGCGATCGCAGGCATGCTGATCGCTCCTTTGGCACACGCCGACGTCATACTGCACGCCTTCAACTGGAAATACAGTGAAGTCACCGCCAAGGCCGATCTCATCAAGGCTGCCGGCTACAAACAGGTGCTCATCTCGCCGCCCCTCAAATCATCGGGCAACGAGTGGTGGGCACGCTACCAACCCCAGGATCTGCGCCTCATCGATACACCCCTTGGCAACAAGCAGGAGCTCGAGCAGCTGATCGCTGCCATGCAGGCGCGGGGCATCGCCGTCTACGCGGACGTGGTGCTCAACCACATGGCCAACGAGAGCTGGAAGCGCAGCGATCTCAACTACCCCGGCAGCGAGCTGCTGCAAAGCTATGCCGCCAACCCCGGCTACTTCGAGCGGCAGAAGCTGTTTGGCGATCTGGGCCAGAACTTCCTGGCCGGCCAGGACTTCCATCCGGAAGGGTGCATCAGCGACTGGAACGATCCGGGCAACGTGCAGTTCTGGCGGCTGTGCGGCGGCGCCGGCGACAAGGGGCTGCCGGATCTCGATCCCAACAACTGGGTGGTGAGCCAGCAGCAGGCCTACCTCAAGGCGCTCAAGGGGATGGGCATCAAGGGCTTTCGGGTCGATGCGGTCAAGCACATGAGCGATTACCAGATCAATGCCGTGTTCACCCCCGAGATAAAGCAGGGGATGCACGTGTTCGGCGAGGTGATCACCACCGGCGGCGCCGGCAGCAACGACTACGAGCGCTTCCTCAAGCCCTACCTCGACAGCAGCGGTCAGGGTGCCTATGACTTCCCGCTGTTTGCTTCCCTGCGCGGGGCGCTCGGCTATGGTGGCAGCATGAACCTGCTGGCGGATCCCGGTGCCTACGGCCAGGCGCTGCCGGGCAGTCGGGCGGTCACCTTCGCCATCACCCACGACATCCCCACCAACGACGGCTTTCGCTACCAGATCCTGAACCCGACCGACGAGAAGCTGGCCTATGCCTACCTGCTCGGCCGCGACGGCGGCTCGCCGCTGGTCTATTCGGATCATGGCGAGACTCAGGCCAAGGACGGGCTGCGCTGGCAGGACTACTACCTGCGCAGCGACCTCAAGGGGATGATCCGCTTCCACAACGCGGTGCAGGGCCAGCCCATGCAGCTGGTCGGCAGCGGCGACTGCTTCGTGCTGTTCAAGCGCGGCAAGCAGGGGCTGGTCGGCATCAACAAGTGCGACTACGAGCAGGAGTACTGGCTTGATACCGCCAAGTTCGAGATGAACTGGTATCGCAACTACCGGGACGTGCTCGACCAGAGCGCCGTGATCAACGTGCAGAGCCAGTGGGTGCGGGTCGCCATTCCCGCCCGCAGCGCCCGGCTCTGGCTGCAGGAGTAAACCGGCCACAGCCGCGCGAGGCCGCCACCGGGCGGCCTCGCTTTTTTTTTGCCGCACACAAAATGGTGAGCCGAGGCCACACCTCGACCTGTGCGGGCTTGTTCTGCCCGCGCCGTGATGCTTTACTCAACAAGGCTAACGAGGCTGAAGGAGCAAGCCGTTGAAAGCATGGATGTTGATGGGATTGATCCCGCTGTTCTCCTCACCCGGCTGGAGCCAGACACCCGCCCCGGCCGAGGTGGTGACCCTCACCGCCGAGCCGCCGGCACCGCCCCCCGCGGCGCCCCCCGTCACCATGCACACTCCGGGGGTGCTGCCACCACCCGAGCCGACCAGCCCCCCGCTGCCGCCCGGTACCCGCCAGATCCAGGTCTAC
>NZ_CDBH01000041.1 GCF_000820305.1 Aeromonas dhakensis | reverse complement strand
GCCCTGCAGCAGCGCCTTGGCATCACCACCATCATGGTGACCCACGATCAGGAAGAGGCGCTGACCATGGCCGATCGCATCGTGGTGATGGAGGGCGGCCGCATCGTGCAGGTAGGCACGCCACAGGCGATCTACCACCAGCCTGCCAACCGCTTCGTGGCAAGCTTTGTCGGCACCATGAACTTCCTCGACACCCTGGTGCTGAGCCCCACCCAGGTGCGCCTTAACGAGCAGCCGCTAACACTCGCCAACCGGGCCGCGGCCGGCAGCAAATTGCAGGTGGCAATCCGCCCCGAGGCGATCACCCTGAGTGCGCCGAGCGAGCTGTCTCTTGGGCAACATGGCGTGGAAGCGCAGATCGATCAGGTGGAGTTTCTCGGCGCCGCCCAGCGCCTCATCTGCACCGCCGACACCTATCTGGGCCCGCAGCAAATTCTGGTGGAGCGCCCGACCCATGAGCTGCCCCGCTACCACGAACAGGGTGGCTGGCGCAGCGGCATGCGCTGCTCGCTGCACTGGCCCGCCGCGGCCATGCAACTGTTTGAGGGAGAGCGCCCATGACAGCCCCCTTCGCAACCTCCTCCCTGTTGCCGCCAGCGACAGTCCGGCCAGAATCCCGCTGGCAGCAGCTCTGTCGCGGCTGGAGCCGGGATCAGCTGCTGCAACTGATCCTGCTGGTGCTCGGCATCGCCCTGCTCACCGGCGGTCTGCTGTTGCCGCTGCTCACCATGCTGCAGAAGAGCCTGCAGGATGAGAACGGCCTCTGGGTGGGCCTTGCCAACTTCAGCGCCTACTTCGACTCCCCTCATCTGGGGCGCACCATAGGCAACACCCTCTGGCTCGGGGTGCTGATCACCGCGCTGGTGGTGACCCTCGCCTTTGGCTACGCCTATGCCCTCACCCGCACCTGCATGCCGGGCAAGAGCCTGTTTCGCCTCATTGGCCTTATTCCGCTGTTGATGCCCTCCCTGCTGCCCGCCATCAGTCTGGTCTACTGGTTTGGCAATCAGGGGATCGCCAAGGGGCTGCTCGGCGGCGAGAGCATCTACGGTCCTATCGGCATCGTCATTGGTCTGGGCTTCTGGTGCTTCCCCCACGCCCTGATGATCCTTATCACTGCGCTCGGTCAGAGCGAT
>NZ_CDBH01000040.1 GCF_000820305.1 Aeromonas dhakensis | reverse complement strand
GGATTCGAAGATCTTGGCGGTATAGGTATCGGGCCCGTCTTCTGCCTCCACGTGGCGGTTCACATAGGGCGTGCCGTTGGCCAGGCTCTGGGCCAGATGCAGTTTGAAATCGGGAAAGCCCTTGGTATCGAGCCGGCGACAGAAACGGTTGACGGTCGGTTCACTGACGTCAGCCATCTTGGCGAGGGTGGCGATACTGGAGTGGATGGCCGTCTGTGGGGAGGCCAGGATGACCTCGGCGACTTTACGCTCTGATTTACTGAAACTTTCCAAATTATTAGTAATTTTATCAAGGGTATTCATCATCACCACCAGGCGTTTTTGTAATTTAGCTTCAGTGTCTTTGCACTGAATTCATGGCTAAGCAGGTTTCCAATCAACTTGATGACTATACAAGACAAGCTCTTATCGAAACTAATCTCGGCCCTGCAAAGTATGACTCATGTCTAATTATTTCGTTGTTTTGGTTACAAACTTCCAGTCATTCCGTGAAAGCGCTTACAAATGTTGCAAAGCAACAACACTGTGAGCGGGCGCACAGTTGCACCCATCAAACGCGCCGCAAGGGGAGGGGCTCGGGTAGAATTGGCACCAAATAATAAGTGCGGGACGGTAATGGCCGCCCCGACCCCAGTAACGAAGGAGTTGTTTTATGCAGCATACCCATGCGCTGGTCGGCGACGTAGGCGGCACCAATGCCCGGTTGGCCCTGTGCGAGCTGGCAACCGGCACCATTTCCCGGGCCAAGACCTATTCCGGGCTGGCCCATCCCACTCTCGAAGCCGTGGTTCGCCTCTATCTGGATGAGCACAAGGTGCAGGTGAGCGAAGCCTGCATCGCCATCGCCTGCCCCATCAACGGCGACTGGGTCGCCATGACCAACCACAGCTGGGAGTTCTCCATCAGCGAGATGCAGGCCAGTCTGGGGCTGACCCGGCTGCAGGTGATCAACGATTTTACCGCCGTCTCCATGGCGGTGCCCGTGCTGGGGGAGAGCGATCGCATCCAGCTGGGTGGCGCGGCCCCTGTGGCCGGCAAGCCCATCGCCATCTACGGGGCCGGCACCGGCCTTGGCGTCGCCCACCTGGTGCAGGCGGGTGAGCAGTGGCTGAGCCTGCCGGGCGAAGGCGGTCACGTGGACTTTGCCGCCAACAGCGAAGAGGAGGATGCGGTGCTGCAGGTGATGCGCGCCGAGTTGGGCCACGTCTCGGCCGAGCGGCTGCTCTCCGGCCCCGGCCTCGTCAACATCTACCGTGGTCTGGTGAAGTCCGATGGCCGCGAGCCGCAGGCGTTCGAACCCAAGGACATCACCGAGCGCGCGCTGGCGGGCGAGTGCCTGGACTGCCGTCGCACTTTGAGCCTGTTCTGCGTGCTGATGGGCCGTTTTGCCGGCAACCTGGCGCTCAACATGGGCACCTTCGGCGGCGTCTACATCGCCGGTGGCATAGTGCCGCGCTTCCAGGAGTTCTTCATCGGCTCGGGTTTTCGGGTGGCCTTCGAGGACAAGGGGCGTTTCAAATCCTATCTCAAGGATATCCCGGTCTTCCTTATCACCCATGAAGGGCCGGGCCTGCTCGGTGCCGGTGCCTATCTGCGCCAGTCGCTGGGCATCAAGTTGTAAGCAACGACAGGGCTGGTGACGCAATGGCCATGGTTCAGCCTTGATTCAGTGACCATGGCGTAGAGTGTCCCTACGTACTCAAGAAGAGAGGGCGCCATAAGGAATTGGGACTTCTCTTCATCCGCTGGGTGCGTTTGTCACCTGACAAGCCTGAACTGTTTCACC
>NZ_CDBH01000039.1 GCF_000820305.1 Aeromonas dhakensis | reverse complement strand
GGCAGGTTGTGGTGGCGAAGGGCGGCGAAGGTGAGCAGGCCATGGTTGAGACACCCCATTTTGGCCCCCACCACCATGATCCCCGGCATGTTCCCCGGCTTGCCCCAGCCCGACAGCAGATGTTTGCGATCGGGTGCCAGAAACCAGCCCCCCGCCCCCTCCACCACCACCAGCTCGGCCCCCGCCTGTTCAATCTGGCGCAGCCCGTCCGACAACCCCTTCAGGGTAATGGCATCGCGCGCTTCGCTGGCGGCGATATGGGGCGCGATGGGCGGCTCGTAGGCGTAGGGATTGACCAGATCGTAGGGCAGCGGCAGGCTCGCCGCCTCCTGCAACAGCACAGCATCCAGATTGCGCAGTCCCTCCGGGGTACGGGCACAGCCGGCGGAGACAGGCTTGTAACCGGCGCAGCGGATGCCGTGCGCGGCGAACTCCAGCAGCAGGGTGCGGGCGACCAGCGTCTTGCCCACATCGGTATCGGTGCCGGTGACGAAGAAGGATTTGACCATGATGACTCCTCAATAGGGCGCAGGTGCCCGGGCTCCATATGGCGGGGCACCCGCAGCTCAATTCTCTCGGCCAAGGCCGCCGGTTAACGGCGGATCAGCTGGCCGAGGCAAACCTGATAACTGGCGGCCAGCAGACCGTCCGGCTGACGATGGGCCTCATAGGCCTGGCGCAGACGCAACAAGCGCTGACGGCTGCCAAGGCCAGTATGACGCTCGTCATTGACCTGGCTGGCACCGATCCCCTTGAGATCGCGCAGCAAACCGTTGAGCTCGGAATAGCCGAGCGACCAGGTCAGGCTCTCCAGCGCCGGGGCGGCAAAGCCGCCAGCGGCGATGGCATGCTGCAATTGTGGCAGGCTGAGGAAGCGATTGACATGATCACACTCGTCAACCGTGCGCCAGGCCTCACGCAGTTGCCAGAGCGACTCGGCCAACAGGGTCGAGAACAGCAGCCGGCCGCCGGGTTTGAGCACCCGGTGCAGCTCGGCGAAGGCCTGGGCCGGCCGCTCGCACCACTGCAGCGCCAGGCTGGAGAAGACCCAGTCAAACGTCCCGTCGGCAAAGGGCAATTGCTCTGCATCGCCGCACAGCAGGCGGGCGCCGCTGCCGCGAAGGGCCGCCTGGGCCAGCATGCCGGGGGCGAGATCCAGCCCGGTCAGCTCGCTGCAACGCCCGGCCAGAGCCGGCAGAAAGAAGCCGGTGCCACAGCCCAGATCCAGCCCGCTCACCGTCAGCTCAAGGCCAACCTGCCTGTCCGGCATGCGCTCCAGCAGCGCCAGCCCCACCTCCTGCTGGAAGCGGGCGTGGGCGTCGTAGTGACGGGCGGCCGCGCCGAAACGGCGGGCAAGCTGGGCCTTGTCGACCGCCTGAAAACGCTCATGCAGCATGGGCGCCTCCTCTCTCGTCGGTGGCCTGGCAGGGACCGAGGGCATCGAGCAGCCGATCCACGTCCTCAGCGCGGTGAGCCGCGCTCAGGGTGATGCGAAGGCGCGCCGTGCCGACCGGTACAGTGGGCGGGCGGATGGCACTCACCCAGACGCCGCGCCCCCGCAACCGCTCGGCCAGTTGCAGGGCAGCACTGCTTTCCCCCACCAGCAGCGGCTGGATGGGGGTATTGCTGGCACCCAGCTGCCAGCCCAGCGCCTGCGCCCCTTGTCGGAAACGGGTGATGAGTTCACCAAGCTGGGCACGGGCCTCGTCGGCGGCACGCACCAGCGCGATGCTCTGGCTCACCGCGCAGGCCTGGGCAGCCGGCATATGGGTGCTGTAGACATAGTGGCGGGCGAAGTTCACCAGATACGCCACCAGCTCGCGACTGCCGCCCACAAAGGCGCCGGCCACCCCGAGCGCCTTGCCAAAGGTGCCCATCTGGATGTGCACACCGGCCGGGTTCACCCCCTGCGCCGCCAGGGTGCCGCGCCCTTGTGGCCCCAGCACACCGAGGCCGTGGGCATCGTCGATCATCAGCCAGTTGCCGCTCCGGGCGGCCAGTTGGCTAAGCTCGCGCCAGGGGCCCTGATCCCCGTCCATGCTGAACACCCCCTCCGAGACGATAAGCCCCCGGTTTGGCTCAAGCTGCCGCTCAAGGGCCGCCATGTCGTTGTGACCGAAGCGCTTCATCTTGCAGGGCAGCTGACTGCCCATCTCCTGCAGGGAGGCGTGGTTGAGTTTGTCCTGCCACAGCAGATGATCCTTGCCGAGCAGGGCCTTGAGCACCGCCTGATTGGCGGAAAAGCCGCAGTTGAACAACAGCACCGCCTCCAGTCCGAGCCACTCGGCCAGCGTCTCTTCCAGCTGCTGGTGGGCCCGGCTGTAACCGGTCACCAGCGGCGAGGCACCGGCCCCCGCACCATAGCGCTCGATGCCCTCCTGGAAGGCGACCTTGATGGCAGGGTGATCGGCCAGCCCCAGATAGTCGTTGGCGGAAAAGTTGAGGTAATCGCCCCCCCCAACCTTGAGGCGCCCGCCACTCGCACCGTCGGTGGCGACGCGGCTGCGCAGCAGGCCTGCCTGTTCACGCCCGGAGAGCGCCGCGCTCAACCCGAAGGGACCCGTTACTGCGGGGCCCGTCATGACCGCGCGCCCCCGGCACGGGGGCGGGTGGCGTCATAAAACATCTCGGTGGGCTCGCTCTGGCGGCTCACCTCGGCCAACAGCTCCTCTTCTTGAACCTGATCCGGCTTCTGGGCCCGCTGGGCGGGGCGAATGCCGAGGCGCTTGAACAGCTGCATGTCGCTGTTCTCGTCCGGGTTGGGGGTGGTCAGCAGCTTGCAGCCGTAGAAGATGGAGTTGGCCCCCGCCATAAAGCACATGGCCTGCATCTGCTCGTTCATCTTCTCCCGCCCGGCGGAGAGGCGCACGTGGGAGGCCGGCATCATGATACGTGCCACGGCGATGGTGCGGATAAATTCGAACGGATCCAGGTTCTCCTGGTTCTCCAGCGGCGTTCCCTTCACCTTGACCAGCATGTTGATGGGCACGCTCTCCGGGTGGCGCGGCAGGTTGGCCAGCGCCATCAAGAGGCCCGCCCTATCCTTCGCCTGCTCGCCCATGCCGACGATGCCGCCGGAGCAGACCTTCATGCCGGCGCCGCGCACGTGCTCCAGAGTATCGAGCCGGTCCTGATAGGTGCGGGTGGTGATGATGTCGCCGTAGAACTCCGGCGAGGTGTCGAGGTTGTGGTTGTAGTAGTCAAGGCCGGCGGCGCCGAGGCGCGCCGCCTGATCGGCGGTGAGCATCCCAAGCGTCATGCAGGTCTCCATGCCGAGCCCGCGTACCTCCTCGATCATCCGCAGGATATAGGGCATGTCCTTCTCTTTCGGGTTGCGCCAGGCGGCCCCCATGCAGAAGCGAGACGAGCCGTTGGCCTTGGCTTCGCGGGCCCGCTCCAGCACTTTCTCCACCTCCATCAGCCGCTCGGCCTCAAGGCCGGTGTAATAACGGGCGCTCTGGGGGCAGTACTTGCAATCCTCCGGGCAGGCACCGGTCTTGATGGAGAGCAGGGTGCTCACCTGCACCTCGTTCGGGTCGAAATGGGCGCGGTGCACGGTCTGGGCCCGAAACAGCAGGTCGTTGAACGGCAGGGCAAACAGGGCTTGAACCTCGGCGAGGGTCCAGTCGTGACGAAGGGCGTGGCCGCCCGCGGTGAGAGCATTCATACATGGCTTCCAATTGTTATAAGTGGGATCCTGCGCCGCCTTGCTTGCAAGACCTCTTTGTAAGAGCTCCTTGCAAGAGCGTGAGCGCAAAACCCGCCACCTGGCCCGGGCGAACAGGGATGCGCGCAGGGCCAAGTGGCTGAAATTGTTGGCTAGTGTAGAGAGCACGCGTAGACTGTCAACACCGACCAGATCAAATGAATTGACAACAGAACAACAAATGACCAACCAAGAATTCGATTTGCACCATGTGTGGCACCCCTATACCTCCCTCACCCATCCCCTGCCCTGCTATGAAGTGGCCAGCGCCAGGGGAGTGACCCTCACCCTCAGCGACGGCCGCGAGCTGGTGGACGGCATGAGCTCCTGGTGGGCCTGCGTGCACGGCTATCAGGTGCCCGAGCTCGATGCGGCCGCCACCGCCCAGCTCGGCAAGATGTCCCACATGATGTTTGGCGGCCTGACCCATGCCCCGGCGGTGGAGCTTTGCCGCAAGCTGGTGGCGATCACTCCAAAGGGGCTGGATCGGGTGTTTCTGGCGGATTCAGGCTCGGTGGCGGTAGAGGTGGCGCTCAAGATGGCCCAGCAGTACTGGCACGCCAAAGGGACGCCTCGCGCCAAGTTCGTTGCCCTGCGCGGTGGCTATCACGGCGACACCTTCGGCGCCATGAGCGTGTGCGACCCGGATGGCGGCATGCACGAGCTCTACAAGGGCTTCCTGCCCGAGCACCATTTCGTGGAAGCCCCCAGCTGCCGTTTCCACGCCGAGTGGGACGAGCGTTGCGTGGTGGAGCTGGCCACCCTGATGGCGGACCATCACGAGGAGATCGCCGCCATCGTGCTCGAACCCATAGTACAGGGCGCCGGCGGCATGCGCTTCTACCACCCCCGCTACCTGCAGTGGGTGCGCGCCCTGTGCGACGAGTTCGGCGTGCTCTTGATTGCCGACGAGATAGCCACCGGCTTTGGCCGCACCGGCCAGCTGTTTGCCTGCGACTGGGCCGGCATCAGCCCCGACATCATGTGTCTGGGCAAGGCGCTTACCGGCGGCTACCTGACGCTGTCGGCCACACTCACTACCGAACATGTGGCTCGCACCGTGTGTGATGGGAAGGCTGGCGTCTTCATGCATGGGCCGACCTTTATGGGCAACCCGCTGGCCTGCGCCGTGGCCAACGCCTCCATCGAACTGCTGCTGGCCTCGCCTTGGGCTGAGCGGGTGCGCGCCATCGAGCATCAGCTGCGCACCGAGCTGGTGGAACTGACCCTGCATCCGGCGGTGGCCGACGTGCGGGTGCTCGGCGCCATCGGGGTGGTGGAGATGAAGGAGCGGGTGGACGTGGCGCGCATCCAGCGCAAGTTCGTGGAGCTGGGCGCCTGGATCCGCCCCTTTGGCAAGCTCATCTACCTGATGCCCCCCTTCGTCATCAGCCCGGCACAGTTGACCGTGCTGACCGGCGCCATCGCCGCCGCCATCCACAGCGGCGAGTTCTGAGCCAACAGCGCAGACCCTGCCGCTCAGGCAGGGTCTTTTGAATCTTTTTCATCAGAATGTGAGCAAGACACCAGACCCGGGCAGCCAAGACGCGTAGACTGCGCGGGTTTTACCCAACAGATGTACCGTTCCCATGCGCCTCTCCATTGCTGCCAAAATCAACTTCTTCCTGCTGTTCATCTTCTCCATGGTGCTGGTGTTTTCCGCGGCCTATCAGGCGGTGCGCGAGCGCGACCTCATTCTGACCCTCATCAAGGAGCAGAGCCGCGAGCAGACCGAAGCCTATTTCGATGGGCTCAACATGCTGATGCTGACCGGCAAGATGGAAGCCCGCGATACCCTGCGCGACAAGTTTCTCGAACACGCTCACGTGGAGGATGCCCGCATCGTGCGCAGCGAGGCGGTGAGCAAGCAGTACGGGGCCGGCCGCGAGCACGAGCAGTCCAAGGACAGGTTCGACGAGCTGGCACTGGCGGGTAAAGGGAGCCTGGAGGTGGTACACGACGGCATGCACAGCAAGCTGGTGGTGACCCGCCCACTGCTGGCCAAGAAGGATTTTCGCGGCACCGATTGCACCAGCTGCCACCAGGTGCCGGAGAATACCGTGCTGGGAGCGGTGCGCTTTGATTACTCCCTCGACACCCTGTTTACCCGGGTCGAGCAGAACATTCTCACCTCGGCCCTGAGCCTCACCGTCATCTTCGGGCTGGGGCTGCTGCTCACCCTCTGGGTCATCCGTACCTGGATCGTCCGCCCCCTCAACCAGCTGACCCGCTCCATGGAGGAGGCCACCGATCTGCACGACTTCGGCCACCGGCTGGAAGGGGATGAGGGGGACGAGATTGGTCGGGTGGCGCTGGCCTACAACCAGATGCTCGACAGCGTGGAACGCCAGCTCGGCAAGCGCTCCGCTGGCGAGCAGCCGCGGGCGGGGCAAGCGCCCTCCAGCCGCGACCCCTCCGGGCCGGCAGACTAGTCCAGGTAGTAGAACAGCAGGCTGGCGACGAGGATCAGCAGCAAGATAGCCAGGTGCACCCGCCCCGTGTCCTCCCGCCGCCGGCAGCGCCAACGCTCTGCCAGCAGCACCGCCAGGGTCAGCAGGCAGCATCCCCAGAGCCCGTGCAGCAGCCAGGGGGTGAGCTGGGGATCCCAGCTCTGGCGCACCTTGATCCCGCCATAGACCAGAAAACCGTAGGCCACCTCTGGCCGGGCGAAGTGGTAGAGGGAGAGCAGCACGATAAAGCCGCCCCAGCAGAGGATCACCAGCCCCCGCAACACCCGTGTCAGCCCGTCCGGCCCCCGTCGCCGCTCTTTCACGTCCATCCCCCGTTCCGCTGGCCCGCCAATGAAGCGATTGGCGCCGAAATCCCCCCCAGAGTCCGACATTTTTGCTTGTTTATCAAACCTGCGCGGGTAAGATGAACGGCTTAGTCTGCCATGGTGGGCCATCTGTGCCCGGGCCAGACCCCTAGTGTTGCAAATAGCGCTGCAAGAACAAGCTGGAGACAATATTTCGATGACGCACGCATCCGTAGTAGATGTGCTGGCCGGTAAGTATTCGGTCGGCACCACCCTGACAGTGAAAGGGTGGATCCGGACCCGCCGTGATTCCAAGGCGGGGATCTCATTTTTGGCCGTTTCCGATGGCTCCTGTTTCCATCCGGTACAGGCCGTCGTCCCCAATACCCTGGCCAATTACGAGAATGAAGTGCAGCGTCTGACCACAGCTTGCTCCGTCGAAGTGACCGGCACCGTGGTCGAGTCCCAGGGCAGCGGCCAGGCGTTCGAACTGCAGGCCACCGAGGTCAAGGTGGTGGGCTGGGTCGAAGATCCGGACACCTACCCCATGTCCGCCAAGCGCCACAGCATTGAGTACCTGCGCGAGCAGGGCCACCTGCGTGCCCGCACCAACATCGTCGGCGCCGTGACCCGGGTACGCAACTGCCTCTCTCAGGCCATTCACCGCTTCTTCCACGAACAGGGCTACCTCTGGATCGCGGCCCCCCTCATCACCGCCTCCGACACCGAAGGCGCCGGCGAGATGTTCCGCGTCTCCACCCTGGATCTGGAAAACCTGCCGCGCACCCCGCAAGGCAAGGTGGACTATGACAAGGACTTCTTCGGCAAGGAGACCTTCCTGACCGTATCCGGCCAGCTGAACGTCGAGACCTATGCCTGCGCCCTGTCCAAGGTCTACACCTTCGGGCCGACCTTCCGCGCCGAAAACTCCAACACCAGCCGCCACCTGGCCGAGTTCTGGATGGTGGAGCCGGAAGTGGCCTTCGCCGATCTGGAAGACAACGCCGCCCTGGCCGAAGCCATGCTGAAGTACGTCTTCAACGCCGTGCTGAGCGAGCGCCGCGACGATCTGGAGTTCTTCGCCCAGCACGTGGACAAGGACGCCATCGGCCGTCTGGAGCGTTTCGTCGCCTCCGACTTCGCCCAGATTGACTACACAGACGCCATCGAAGTGCTGAAGAACTGCGGCAAGAGCTTCGAGTTCCCGGTCTCCTGGGGTATCGATCTCTCTTCCGAGCACGAGCGCTACCTGGCCGAAGAGCACTTCAAGTCACCGGTAGTAGTGAAGAACTACCCGAAAGACATCAAGGCCTTCTACATGCGCCTCAACGACGACGGCAAGACCGTTGCCGCCATGGACGTACTGGCCCCGGGCATCGGCGAGATCATCGGCGGCTCCCAGCGTGAAGAGCGTCTCGAGGTGCTGGATGCCCGCCTGGCCGAGATGGGCCTGAACAAGGAAGACTACTGGTGGTACCGCGACCTGCGCCGCTACGGCACTGTGCCGCACTCCGGCTTTGGTCTGGGCTTCGAGCGTCTGGTGGTCTACGTGACCGGCATGGGCAACGTGCGCGACGTGATCCCCTTCCCGCGTACCCCACGCACCGCCGAGTTCTGATTACGGGACTTTGCCGACAAAGCCGACCTCAGGGTCGGCTTTTTGTTGCCCGCTCCCCTGCCACCGGCTTGTCTTGGCCACAATTAATCACTTTTTTTGCAACAAACCGCTCCCCTCGCCTTTTTATCCTGCTACCCTGCCCGCCTTCAAGCTCCATACGATGCCACCTGTTACCCATAAAATAACAAAAGGGTTAATACGTGGTTTTTATGGCGTTAAATCAAAAAGCGATGAGTTATTGAAGTACCTCAAATTTTTGCCCCCTTGTGGCAGGCAAAATAACCACTAACCCTTTAGGGCTAAATAAAAAACAGACAATCCCGGTCCATGCGCCCAACACAGCACTTACATGGATTAAATAACGCGAGGTAATGGAATGATCTTGATGGAATTTTTGGTGGTACTCGGCTGCTTGCTGCTGGGTACCCGGTTTGGCGGCATGGGGCTGGGTCTCATCAGCGGCATCGGTCTGTTCCTGCTGACCTTCGTGTTCGGTCTGGTACCGGGCGAACCGCCGGTGCAGGTGATGCTGACCATACTGGCGGTGATCGGTTGTGCCGCCACCCTGCAGACCGCCGGCGGTCTCAACCTGATGATGCAGGTGGCCGAGCGTCTGCTGCGCCGTCACCCCCAATACATCACCATACTGGCCCCGCTCACCACCTGGACCCTCACCTTCCTGTGCGGTACCGGCCACGTGGTCTACACCATGTTCCCCATCATCGCCGACATCGCGCTGCAGAAGAACATCCGTCCCGAGCGCCCGATGGCAGTGGCCTCCGTCGCCTCCCAGATGGCCATCTGCGCCTCGCCGGTCTCGGTGGCCGTGGTCTCCATGGTCTCCATCCTGGCGGCCGGTCACGGCATCGGTCAGGCCTACGGTCTGCTCGACATCCTGATGATCGCCATCCCCTCCTCCCTGACCGGCGTCATCGTCGCGGCCCTCTGGAGCCTGCGCCGCGGCAAGGATCTGGACAAGGACGAGGAGTTCCAGGCCAAGATCCAGGATCCGGAGCAGCGCGCCTTTATCTATGGCGGCGGTGAAACCCTGCTCAACACCAAGTTCCCGAAAGAGGCCTACTGGTCTACCTGGATCTTCTTCGCCGCCATCGCTGCCGTGGTACTGCTGGGGGCCAACGAAGGTCTGCGTCCGGTCTTCACCATCAAGGACAAAACCGGCCCGCTTTCCATGAACCTGGTGATCCAGATGATGATGCTGATCGCCGGCGCCATCATACTGATGCGCTGCAAGGTCAAGCCGGGCGAGATCGCCAACGGCGCCGTCTTCAAGGCGGGCATGGTCGCCATCTTCTCCGTGTTCGGGGTTGCCTGGATGAGCGAAACCTTCTTCCAGGCCCACATGCCGCTGCTCAAAGAGACCCTGGCCCACGTGGTACAGGCCCAGCCCTGGACCTACGCCCTGGTGCTGTTCCTCATCTCCAAGCTGGTAAACAGCCAGGCCGCGGCGCTGACTGCCATCGCCCCCATGGGGCTGGCGCTGGGGGTCGAACCCAAGCTGCTGATCGCTTTCCTGCCGGCCAGCTACGGCTACTTCGTGCTGCCGACCTACCCGAGCGATCTGGCCTGTATCGGTTTCGACCGCTCCGGCACCACCCGCATCGGCAAGTTCATCATCAACCACAGCTTCATCATTCCGGGGCTGATCGGGGTGGTGACCTCCTGCTCGCTGGGCTTTATCCTGACCAGCATACTGCTCTGACGGAGTCGCACCGCGCAATCCGTTCCACAGGCCCCCGCTCGGGGGCCTGTGCTTTTCGCTCACCTTCCCGCTTTGCCAACCGCCCGCACTCTGGGTAGCATGACCCCTCTTTTTCTTTGCGGAACCTCCCCCATGTCTCGCGTCATCGTGCTCTGGAGCGGCGGCAAGGATGCCATGCAGGCGCTCTGCCATGCCCGTGAAGCGGGTCATCAGGTGGTGGCACTGGTCACCTTTGCGCCTCCCTCGCCCCGTTTCCTCGCCCATCCCCTGTCGCAAGTGCGTCGGCAGGCGGCGGCCCTCGGGCTGCCCCACTTGCTGATCACCATAGAGGCGCCGTTCGATCTCGGTTATGAGCGGGCACTGGCAAAGCTCAAGGAGGAGTGGCAACTCGATGGGGTCGTCACCGGCGATATCGACAGCGTGGCCGGTGCGCCGAACTGGATCCGCGAGCGTTGCCGCCCGCTTGGCCTCACTGTCCACACCCCGCTCTGGCAGCAGAGCCGCGAGGCGCTGCTGGCAGATCTGCTGGCTCGCGGCATCGTCGCCCACCTCTCCTGCGTCGATACCGATGTGCTGCCCCCCGAGTGGGTGGGGCGGGTGCTGGACAAGGGAGCCCTCGCCGAGCTGCAGCAGCTGGTGGCCACCCGGGGCTTCGATGCCTGCGGCGAGCAGGGTGAGTACCACACCATGGTGACCGACGGCCCGGGTTTTGCGGCGCCGCTGGTGCTGGGCCGCTGGCAGGTCGCCCGTCAGGAACGGCTTGCCTATCTGCTGGAGGATGAAGGGTAGCACGCAGTTCCGTTCGACCGGTCTGCACCGGCACAACAGATAAAGAACGGGAGGCGATGGCCTCCCGTTTTGCTTGTCCTTAACGCCGACCTATTTGGCCAGCTTGCCCAGCACCCGCTGCAGCAGGCGGATGCGCGGCTCGATGCTCTCCAGCAGCAGGAACTCCGCCTCCGAGTGGAAACCGCCCCCCATGGGGCCGAAGCCATCCAGCGACGGGACCCCGGCCGCAGCGGTGAAGTTGGCATCGGAGCCGCCACCGGCCTCCAGCCAGTTGAAGGGGATCCCCTCCTCATTCGCCGCCGCCTCCACCAGCGCCATCACGGCCTCTGTGTCGCCGCTCGGGCGCATCGACGGCTTGAAGCTCTGGCGATCCACCTCGACCCGGCAACCGGCGAGGAAGGGGTTGTTGGCCATGAAGGTGAGCCGCTCGTGCACGGCGGCCGCTTCGTCATTGCTCCAGAAGCGCAGATCCACGATCGCCTCGGCAAAGTCCGGCACCACGTTGACGCCGGTCCCTCCCTGCACCACCCCCACGTTCATGGTGGTGCCGGTATCGAGGTTGACCTGCTGGTTGATGGCGAGCACCCAATGAGCGAGCTCCGTGATGGCGGAGATCCCCTCGCTCAGCGCCGAGCCGGCGTGGGAGGCCTTGCCGTGGAAGGTGATGCGGTACTTGGCATTGCCCTTGCGGGCGCTGATGAGATCCCCGTTCGGGCGAGCCGCCTCGGCCACCAGCACGCAGCCACTCTGTCTGGCTTTTTCCACCAGCCACTCTTTGGACCAGGGGGAGCCTATCTCCTCGTCACAGTTGCAGCAGACCAGCACCTTCAGTTTGGCCAGCACGGCCGGGTCCATCCCCTTGAGGGCATACCAGGTGGAGAGCAGGCCGCTCTTCATGTCCGACACGCCAGGGCCAAAGGCCTGATTGCCTTCCACTTTCAGCGGGCGCTTGGCCGCCGTCCCCACCGGGAAGACGGTGTCCATGTGGCCCACCAGCATCACGTCGTAATGGCTGGCGCCGGGGGCATTGGTTGCCTCGAGGCAGGGACCGCACTCGGCGGCGAACTGGTGGCGGGTCACCTGCCAGCCGATGGCCTCATATTTCTCGGTCATGATGTCGGCCACCGTCGCCACCCCGGCCGGGGTGCGGGTACCGCAATCGAGGTTGATGAGGGGTGCCAGATCCGCCAGGTAGGCGTCCAGAGAAAAAGCGTTGTGAGAGTCTGTCATTGTCATCTCCTGGGACGGGAGGGTACGCCTCCCGTCCGACAGCCGAGTGAAAGGGGCGAACGACCCGTGCCGTCCGCCACCCGCTTACATAAACAGCAGATAGTTGAGGGTCAATGCCGTCACCAGCGCCCCCGCCATGGGCACGCAGGTGCGCTTGACCACCACGAAGGGGGAGACCTTGGCGATGCCCGCACAGGCGATCAGCACAGCCGCGATGGGGGAGACGGTGCGGCCGATGCTGGAGGCGAGCTGCATCGGCAACAGCATGGTCACCGCCGGCACGCCGAACTTGGCCGCCACCGCGGGGGCCAGGGTCGAGAAGCTCAAAAAAGCCGCGTTGCCCGAGCCCATGATGACCGCCACCACCATGATGAGCCCCACCATCACCAGGGTCATCAGACCGCTGCCGATGCCGGCATTGCTGGCAGAGTGCAGCAGGGTGTCGATGGCACCAATGGCCTTGAGGGATTCGGCAAACAGCTCGGCACAGACGATCAGCGCCACCACGGGGCCGAATACCTTGCCCATGCCGTCGAGGAAGCTGGAGAGCCCGGCAAAGGCGCTGCGCACCGAACGGGTACGCAGCAGCTCGCACAGCATGCCGATAAAGACCGACAGCAGCATGGCCACCTCCACGCTCATCTTGATGTCGCTCACCAGCAACTTGGAGAAGGTCATCATCAGCACGAAGGGGATGATGGGCAGCAGGGCATACCAAGTGGGCGCCGCTACCGCCTCGGTGCCTTTCTCGTCCAGCTCGGCGTGCTCGCCGCGATGCTGGGCCGGATCCCAGCCATCCTGGCGGTCACAGTGCCGCTGCCAGAAGAAGTGCAGCACCATGGTCACCAGCAACATGGGGGCCACCAGCCAGATCTGGTAGTCGACGAAATAGCTGGTGGGATCCATGCCGGATTGGCCGGCGGAGAAGATGGCGTTGGTCTGGGTCGGGCCGATTTCGAACGCCTGGGAGGTGGCGATGACGCCGCAGGCGGAGGCCGGGCTGATGCCGAGATTGCGCATCACTGGATACATGGTGACCATCAGCAAGAGGCCAAGGCCGGTGGCGGAGGTGACGAACAGGGAGACGAAGACCGCCACCAGGTAGCAGATGGCCAGCATCAGGTAGCTGGACTGGATGCCCGCCACCGGCTTGACCGCCACCTGCACCAGCGCCTGGGAGGCGCCGATATGGGACATGTAGGTGGCAAAGCCGGCCACCGCCATGATGGTGAGGCCGAGCCCCGCCGCCCGGTAGGAGAAGATCCCCTTGAACACCTCGAACAGGTCGAACAGGGCGAAGCCGGTGCTCTTGTCGGCGGACAGAATGGGGTGCAATCCCAGCCAGTAGGCGACGGTGAAGATGGCCATGCCGGCCAGTGCCAGCACCGCCTGCGGGTTGTAATCCTTGACGATGCCGTAGACCACGGCCAGCAGGACGAGTAAGACGAAGACGAGTTCCAAATATTCACTCCTGATAAAGTTATCGAGGAGCGAAATCTAGTGGTCTGACCGCGCTTTCCCATTGATCCCTGTCAAGAAAGATGGCTTGACCGCACTTCGATAAAATAAAATGCTACACACTTAACAAAAAACGGTCTTTTAAACTAAAGGCAAACCTTTAAAATCCCTTTGCCACGCGTTCTGGCGAATAACCTCAGGCTTTTTTGCTTTGGATCAACGTCAGGGGCCAGTGAACTGGCCAAGATGCGCAACGACACACAGAGACCGTTTCGCGCCGGAGAGAGTTATGACAGACCGAGCCACCGCAGGCATGACGACCTGCGACTACAAGCTATGGGACATCCTCGTCGAGTCTGCAAAGGAACGCACCACCATTCGTTACTCCAAGCTGGCCAGGCAGGCCGGGCTGGAGAATTGCCAGGATGAGCTGCGCACCCTGCTGCAACGCATCCGCATGTACTGCACCGAGCACCAGTTGCCGATCCTCTCCGCCATCGTGGTGGACGATGTGGGCAAATATACCGGCCTCTCCTCCAGTCTGCCGGACGCCCCCTGGGAGCGGGCCAAGGTGTTTGACTACCAGTGGCCGGTTGCGCCCTGAGTGCTCAGTCCCTCACCATAACGCGCCCACCGGCGCGTTTTGTACTTCTTCGGGCTCCCTTTTTCCTGAACCGCAGGCAAAAAAAACCCGCCGAGACGGCGGGTACTAAGCAAGCAACGCTCTGGATGACCAGAGTAAAGAGTTCAGGCTGTCGAATCTTGCCACCTCCGGCACCACGCGAAAGAGGTAACAGGACAACATGGGTTTGCATAAATCGCTGATTTACCCAAGCTTCATGCTGACCATCGACGGGAAATGAGACTAAAGTGAAGGCCCTGCTTAAGGAAATGATTTATTAGTATTCCATTATGCACAGAATGAATTTACGAGGCGTCGACCTCAACCTGCTGGTGGTGCTCAAGGCACTGCTGGAGGAGCGCAACACCACCAAGGCCGCCGAACGGCTCGCCATGAGCCAGCCGGCCGTCAGCCGGGCACTGGCCCGTTTGCGTCTGCTCTATGACGATCCCCTGCTGATCCGCACTCCCCAGGGTATGGAACCCACCGCCCGGGCAGAGGCCTTGCTGCTGCCGCTGCGAGAGATCCTGCGCGACATCGAGCAGACCTTCAGCCCGCCCGAGCAGCTCGACCCCGCCCAGTTCGAGGGGGTGCTGCGCATCGGGGCCCACACCTATGTGGAGTACGTGATGATGCCGAGCCTGCTGGCCCGGCTGCAGCAGCAGGCGCCCAACCTGCGCATCCACATGGTGCCGCTCAATGCGGACTACGAGAGCCAGCTCGACGAAGGGGTCATCAGCATGGTGATCAGCAAGCAGGACGAGGTGCCCGGCCGTTTTCGCCGCATCCCGCTGTTCGAAGACAAGCTGATCTGCGCCGCCCACCGCAGCCACCCGCTGCAGGGCCAGGTGCTGTGCATCGAATCCTTCGCCCAGGCTCAGCACCTGCTGGTCGCCCCGCGCGGCAGCGAAGGGGGCATCGTCGATGATCTGCTGGCCGCCCACGGCATGACCCGACACACCCCCTTGATAGTACAAAGTTTTCTGGCGGCCCCCTTCATCCTGCCCTGCGCGCCTCTGCTGCTCACCTCCCCTGCCCGGGTGCTGCGTCCGCTGATGCCGCTGCTGGATCTGGTGGAGTACGAAACCCGCTTTACCCTGCCCACCTTCGAGGTGAGCCTCATTCGCCATCGTCGCGACGACAACAACGCCATGCTCAACTGGTTCGAATCCGAACTGCACCTCTGGTGTCGCACCCAGAGCGAACTCTGATGCCCACCGGCGCATCCTGCGCCGGGCACTTTCCCCCGCTTCCCAGGCCCGACCAGCGCCTCGCCTCACCTCCCCCATGCGCATCGGCGTTGCCTTGGGATCGCCACAATGCCAGAATCGGGCCTCTTCTTGATTTCCCGTTTCAGGACTCAAGTTTCGGCTTTCCGGGCCCATGCCCGCAGACAAAGGACTCCCCATGGCCACCACCCTCTATGGCATCAAGAACTGCGACACCATCAAGAAAGCCCGCAAGTGGCTGGAGCAGGCCGGCATCGACTACCGCTTTCACGACCACAGGGCCGACGGTCTGAACCCGGCCGACCTCGACCGCTGGCTGGACCAGCTCGGCTGGGAAGCGCTGCTCAACAGCCGCGGCACCACCTTTCGCGCCCTGCCGGACGAGGCCAAGCAGGGGCTCGACACCGCCAAGGCGCGCGCCCTCTTGCTGGAGCACCCGGCCATGATCAAGCGCCCGCTGCTGGACCAAGACGGCGAGCTGACCCTGGGCTTCAAGGCCGATCACTACCAATCCCTCTTCTCTCGTTAAGGAAAAACGATGTCGGATGTCATCGCACTGGCCAAGGATCTGATCCGCCGCCCCTCCGTTACCCCGCTGGATGAAGGGTGCCAGACCCTGATGGCGGAGCGCCTCGCCAAGCTCGGCTTCGTCATCGAACCCATGGTGTTCGAAGATACCACCAACCTCTGGGCCCGCCGCGGCAGCGAGGGGCCTCTGTTCTGCTTCGCCGGCCACACCGACGTGGTACCCGCCGGCCCGCTGGACAAATGGCACACCCCGCCGTTCGAGCCGACCATCCAGGATGGCGTGCTCTACGGCCGTGGTGCCGCCGACATGAAGGGCTCGCTGGCCGCCATGGTGGTGGCGGTCGAGCGCTTCGTGGCCGAGCATCCGGATCACGCCGGGTCGATTGCCTTCCTCATCACCTCCGATGAGGAGGGGCCCTTCATCAACGGTACCACCCGGGTGATCGACACTCTGGAGGCCCGTAACGAGAAGATCCGCTGGTGCATCGTCGGCGAGCCCTCCTCCACCAACCTAGTGGGGGACGTGGTGAAGAACGGCCGGCGCGGCTCCATCACCGGCGATCTGCTGGTGCGCGGGGTGCAGGGCCACGTCGCCTACCCTCATCTGGCGGACAACCCGATCCACAAGGCAGCCCCGGCGCTGGCCGAGCTCGCCGCCATCGAATGGGATCAGGGCAACGCCTACTTCCCCCCCACCAGCTTCCAGATCGCCAACATCCAGGCGGGCACCAGCGCCTCCAACGTCATTCCCGGCGAACTGCACGTCCAGTTCAACTTCCGCTTCAGCACCGAGCTCACCGATGCCGCGATCCGCGAGCGGGTCGAAGCCCTGCTCGAGCGGCACGGTCTGGATTACCAGATCAAATGGACCCTCTCCGGCCAGCCTTTCCTCACCGACACCGGCAAGCTGCTGGCGGCGGCGGTCTCTGCCATCGAGGCGGTCAACGGCCAGCAGCCGGCCCTGCTCACCACGGGGGGAACGTCCGATGGGCGCTTTATCGCCCCCACCGGGGCGGAAGTCATTGAGCTGGGCCCGGTCAACGCCACCATTCACAAGGTGAACGAGTGCGTGAAGGCGGACGATCTGGATCTGCTGGCAGACATGTACCAAGGGGTGCTCGCGAGGTTGCTGGTATGACCCAGGATCAGCTGCTGGGCCAGGATGAGGGTCACCTCATCCTGGTGGGGCAAGGCCCGCACCGGCTGACGGCCGCCACCGCGGCGGCCTTCAACGACATGCAGGTGGCCGCCGCCCACGCCGGCTTCAACCTGCAGCCCGCCTCCAGCTGGCGGGGCTTCGAGCGCCAGCTCGCCATCTGGAACGGCAAGTGGCGCGGCGAGCGCCCCCTGCTCGATGCCCACAGCCAGCCCATCGACGCCCTGCAACTGAGCGACGAGGAGCGGCTGCACGCCATCTTGCACTGGAGCGCCCTGCCCGGCACCAGCCGCCACCACTGGGGCACCGATCTCGACATCTACGACCCGGACTGCCTGCCCGCCGGCACCAGGCTGGCGCTGGAGCCCTGGGAGTATGAAGAGGGAGGCTGGTTTGCCGACTTGAGCGAGTGGCTGGAGGATCGCATGAACGACTTCGGCTTCTTCCTGCCCTATGCCAAGCCGGCCGGTGCCGGCAGCGGCGTCGCCTACGAGCCCTGGCACCTCAGCTTTGCGCCTGAGTCC
Organism: Aeromonas dhakensis; assembly: GCF_000820305.1. GTDB lineage: Bacteria > Pseudomonadota > Gammaproteobacteria > Enterobacterales > Aeromonadaceae > Aeromonas > Aeromonas dhakensis. Next base: position 112,864 of record NZ_CDBH01000039.1, on the reverse strand, counting down.
CGCGAGCAGCGGCTCGACCCGGCCGCGCTGGCACTTTGCCTGCAACAGGCGGATATTGAAGGCAAGGCGACCATACTGGCCAACCTCGACGAGATCCTGGCCCGCTATGTCACCCTGGCCACCGACGAAAGGAGTAGCACATGAACCTCTGGCTCTGGATAGGCTTGCCCCTGCTCTTCCTGCTCGGCCTGTTTCTCAACGCCATCAAGGACATGAAGCGACTGGAGAAAGAGCTGCCCCGCTACAAGGACAAGATCCGGGAAGTGAAGGACGACGAGGACGACTGACGCCCTCCGTCGGCAGGGGCCCGGCGTGGCCCCTGCCGTTTGCTGCCCGCTGCGGCGCTCATCTTCCCTCCTGTGTCCGTTTTGTGAACATCATCACGTTGCCGACCTCTCTGATCACCCCGCTGACCCCCTTTTGATGGCCAGAACCCTTCGCAGCAATCGCACTGAAAATGTAAAAAACTGCAAATAAATGCACAATTAAGCCACACGTAGCCGGTCAAACTGCATATAATGTGCCTGATTTGCATTTTGACAGAAGGAGTTCGCCATTGGATGCCGTCACCATCAACAGTTTCTTCCTCGTCGCGGCCTTGTTGGTGGGTGCCAGTGTCCTGTTGAGCGCGCTCTCCTCCCGTCTCGGTATCCCCATCCTGGTGATCTTCCTCGCCGTCGGCATGCTGGCCGGTGAGGACGGCCCCGGTGGCATCCACTTCGCCGACTACTCCATCGCCTACCTGGTGGGCAACCTGGCGCTCGCCATCATCTTGCTGGACGGCGGCATGCGCACCCGGGTCTCCTCGTTTCGAGTCGCGCTCTGGCCCGCCCTGTCGCTGGCTACGGTCGGGGTGGCCATCACCACCGGCCTGACGGGCCTCGCCGCCGCCTGGCTGTTTGACCTCAACCTGCTGCAGGGGATGCTGATCGGCGCCATCGTCGGCTCCACCGATGCGGCGGCGGTCTTCTCCCTGCTCGGCGGGCGCAGCCTCAACGAGCGGGTCAGCGCCACCCTGGAGATAGAGTCAGGCAGCAACGATCCCATGGCGGTGTTTCTTACCGTCACCCTGATCGAGGTGCTGGCCACCGCCCAGCAGGGGCTGGATGGCGGCTTTCTGCTGCTGCAACTGCTCAAGCAGTTCGGGCTGGGAGCCGGCATCGGCCTTGGCGCCGGTTGGCTGCTGTGGAAGCTCATCAACAGCGCCCGGCTGGCCCCCGGCCTCTACCCGCTGCTGACCGTGAGCGGCGGCCTGCTCATCTTCGCCCTCACCACGGCGGTGGGTGGCAGCGGCATCCTGGCCATCTACCTCACCGGCCTCTTGCTCGGCAACCTCTCCCTGCGCAGTCGCAGCACCACCTTGTCGGTGCTGGACGGCCTCACCTGGCTCAGCCAGATCGGCATGTTCCTGGTGCTGGGGCTGCTCGCCTCCCCCCACAAGTTGCTGCCCATCGCCCTGCCGGCGCTGGCGCTGGCCATGTGGATGATCCTGTTCGCCCGCCCCATCTCGGTCTGGATCGGCCTGCTGCCGTTCAAGAACTTCGCCCCCCGCGAGCGCTGGTTCATCTCCTGGGTCGGCCTGCGCGGCGCGGTGCCGATCATTCTGGCGGTGTTCCCCATGATGGCGGGGCTGCCCAATGCCCAGCTCTACTTCAATGTCGCCTTCTTCGTGGTGCTGGTCTCGCTGATCCTGCAGGGCAGCTCGCTGCCGCTGGCCTCCCGCCTCGCCCGGGTCGAAGTGCCGGCGCCCCCCTCGCCCATCAACCGCTCCGGGCTCGAGATCGATCTCGACAGCCAGTGGGAGACCTTCGTCTATCGCCTGAGCGACGAGAAGTGGTGCATCGGCTCGCCGCTGCGGGATCTGCGCATGCCCAAGGGCACCCGCATCTGCGCCCTGTTCCGCGAGCAGGAGCTGCTGCACCCCTCGGGCAGTACCTGTCTGCAATCCGACGACATCCTCTGCGTCATCGGCCACGAGCGCGACCTGCCGGCCCTCGGCCAGCTGTTCAGCCAGGCGCCGGAGCAGGATCTGGGCCCGCGCTTCTTCGGCGACTTCCTGCTGGAGGCGGCCGCCAAGCTGGTGGATCTGGCGCCGCTGTACGGGCTGGATGTGAGCGAGGTGGCGGATCAGACCCTTGGCCATTTTATTGCACAGCAGTTGGGCGATAATCTGGTGGTCGGCGACCACGTCGAATGGCAGGGGCTGATCTGGACCGTGGCCGAAATGGAAGAGGGTGAACCCCGCAAGATAGGGGTGCGTTTTCTGGAAGAAGATCCGGTCTGATCGCCGTCTGCCTCGTCCTCTGCGAGAAGGGAGTTATCTATGCCTTACCAAACCCTGTTGTCCGGCCTGCAACCCCCTTCGCCCAACCTGGGGGTGATCGAGGGCTTCTTTGGCAAGGGCTGGAGCTGGGAAGCCCGCGCCCGCTACGCCCAGTGGCTGCCCCGCCACGGTTACGGCTTCTATCTCTATGCCCCGAAAGAGGATGGCTATCTGCGCAAGCACTGGGCCAAGCCCTGGCCTGCCGCCCAGCTCGAGGCGCTGCGCCAGCTCGCCCGCCAGTGCCGTGACAACGGCCTTGCCTTCGGGGTGGGGCTGAGCCCCATGGGCGCTCACCACGACTATGCCCGCCAGCGACCGGCCCTGCTGGAGAAGGTGCGGCTCATCGAGGAGGAGCTCAAGCCCGACATCCTGGCGATCCTGTTTGACGACATGAAGGGGGATACCCCGGATCTCGCCCACTGGCAGCTCACCATCACCCACGACATCGCGGCCCATACCAGTGCCGGCCGGCTGCTGTTCTGCCCCAGCTACTACAGCACGGACCCTGTACTGGAGAAGGTGTTCGGCGCCATGCCCCCCCACTATCTGCAGGATCTGGGGCAGGGGCTGGATCGGCGCATCGACATCTTCTGGACCGGCCCCAAGGTCTGCTCCAGCGAGTACCCGGTGGCCCACCTGCGCCAGACGGCCGAGTGGCTGCACCGCAAGCCGTTCCTGTGGGACAACTACCCGGTCAACGACGGCAGCAAGGCCAGCAGCTTCCTGCACCTGCGCGCCTTCGAAAACCGCCCGGCGGAGTTGGCGGATCTCGTGAGCGGCCACGCGGTCAATCCCATGAAGCAGGCGGCGCTGTCGGTGCTGCCGCTGGCCACCCTGCCCATGAGCTACAAGCTCGGCAAGCAGTACGATCCGGACAAGGCACTGCACGCCTCCCTCAACGCCACTTGCGGCCCGCAGATCTCCGCCATGATCCAGGCTGACCTGCCGCTGTTTCAGGACATAGGGCTGGCCCAGCTGACCCCTGAGCAGGTGACTCACCTCAAGGCCCGCTACCTGCCGTTTCGCGACCAATCCTGCGTCGACGAGATCCTGCGCTGGCTCGATGGCGAGTATGTGTTCGACCCGGACTGTCTCACCGACTGATCCCACAGCCACAGGAGGCAGCATGGACGCGTCCCTGATTTACCAGAACCTGGCGGTGATCGCCGCCTTCCTGCTCATCTACAGCCTGATCGCCGGGCGCTTTGAATCCCGCCTCATCAACGGCCCCCTGCTGTTCTTGCTGATGGGCTGGCTGCTGGGGCCGGGCGGCATCGAACTGCTCTCCCTCTCCATCGACAGCGATGGCATCAAGCTGTTGGCGGAGCTGACCCTGGTCATAGTGCTGTTCAGCGATGCGGCCAACACCAACTGGCAGGTGCTGCTGGCCAACCGCAGCCTGCCCATCCGGCTGCTGCTGATCGGCCTGCCGCTCACCCTGGCGGCCGGCGCCCTGTTCGGTCACTGGCTCTTCCCCGACTTGCCGCTGCTGGAGCTGGCCATCCTCTCCACCATACTCGCCCCCACCGATGCCGCGCTCGGCAAGGCGGTGGTGAGCAACCCGGCGGTGCCCGCCCCCATCCGCGAGGGGCTCAACCAGGAGAGCGGCCTCAACGACGGCATCTGCGTGCCCGTGCTGCTCCTGCTGCTCGCCCTCATCGCCCCCACCGAGCAGCACAGCGGCACCGGCCTGCTGGCCATCACCCTGCTGCTGGAGGAGATCGGCATCGGCCTGCTGGTGGCCTGGGGACTCACCACCTTCACCCTGCGCCTGCTCAAGACCTCCTACCTCAACGGCTGGCAGCTGCCGCTCTGGCGCCAGCTCACCATGCCGGGGCTGGCCTTGCTCTGCTTCGCGCTGGCCCAGACCCTGGGTGGCAGCGGCTTCATCGCCGCCTTCGTCGGCGGCCTGCTGATGGGCCGCAAACTGGGGGAGCACAAGCACGCCTACCTGGACAGCTGCGAGGGTTACGGGGATCTGCTCTCTGTGGTGATCTGGATGGTGTTCGGCGCCACCCTGATGCCCATGCTGGCAGAGCTGCTGCACTGGCAGTACTGGCTCTATGCCGCCGCCAGCCTCACCCTGCTGCGCATGGTGCCGGTCTGGCTGAGCCTGCTCGGCACCGGCCTCAAGCTTGAACTCAAGCTCTTCATCGGCTGGTTCGGGCCGCGGGGGCTGGCCAGCATCGTCTTTGCGGTGATGGTGCTGCAAAACGAGCCGGCCCTCCTCGGCCAGCGCCCCATCATCGCCACCGTGCTCTGCACCATCATACTGAGCGTCATCCTGCACGGTCTCACCGCCAATCCCTGGGTCGCCCGCTTCAAGCCCCGCTGAGGGGCGCCACCAACAAAAAGCCCCGGTACTGTCCGGGGCTTTCTTTTGTCAGACGCAAGGCGTCCATCTCGGCCAGCGCCCCTCCCTAGGAGCTCGCGTCCTCGGCCTGCGGCCGATAGACCAGGATCCCCGGCTTGTTCTGCACATACTCCAGGAAGGGAGAGTCCACCACCTGCATCTTGCTCGAGAGGGAGGAGGCATTGCGCAGCACGGGGCCGTTCTCGCCACGGATAAAGATGCCGGTGTGAGTGACGTCGAGCCCGGCCAGATCGGTGTAGATGCCGATGTAGTCCCCCTCCTCCAGCAGACTCAGGGTGTTCTCGTCGATGCTGGCGGACGGAATGTAGGTGATGTCCCGCGCCGTCACCCCCAGCCCAGGAATGTAGTGGCCGCCGTCCGCCTTCTGGTTGAGCAGCTTGGCGGTGGTCACCGCAGCGCCGCCCACCAGATGGGTCACATCGCTCACCTTGTTGTCACCATGCACCCAGTCGGAGAAGAAGTGCTTTCTGGTCAGATAGTTGACCTCACCGTTCACGTAACGAGTGTGCATCAGGTTCTCGATGAAGTGATGCACACTCGTTGCGCGACGCAGCGACTCGACATAATCCAGATAGGTGAAGCAGTCGAGCCCGCCAAAATCTACCACCAGCTTCTCCTGCACCTCGTTCGACCCCACCAGCCGGTTGGCCACATAGGGGTTGCCCAGAAACAGGCTGGAGAAGGTCTTGATCGTCTGACCCGGCGCCCCCTGCTGGCGGGCAAACAGCTCGATAAGTTGCGGCTCCTTGATGTTGTAAAAATCGAGGTTTCTCTCTTTGCCGGCAGCCGCCGCGCCGGCAAACAGGAGCAATGCGATACTGGTCAGCCTCATCATCCTTAAATCTCCTTGCTCGGAATGTTAATAAACGGACCCTGTGCACCCTCTCGCAGGCGCAAGAGAATGCCATTCGAGACTGACGGCATCCCGGCCGTTTGCAAACCGGATAAATGTAAGCAAATGTGGCCAACCGCCCGCCAGCATACGAAAAAGCCCCGCATGGCGGGGCTTCTCGGCAGTAACAGACCAGCTGGCAAGTGCGGTATCAACCCAACGCCAGCCAGACCCCGACAAACAGCATGAGAGAGCCGGCGATCCGGTTCATCAGGGTGACGTTGCCGCTCTTGGCGAGGAAGTGGCGCAGGGTGCGACCGCCGCTCGCGTAGAGCAGCAGGCAGGAGAACTCGATGAGCAGGATCAGGGCCACCAGGGCGCTGATCTGGGGTGCCATCGGCTTGGCCGCATTGATGAAGGGAGGCAGCAGGGAGACCATGAAGGCCCACCCCTTGGGGTTGGCGATGGCGGTGACGAAGCCCTGCATGGCCAGCGCCAGCGGCCGCGTCTCCTGGGCGGCCGACAGATCCGCCGGGATCGCCAGCTTGCCCTTGGCCTGCCACATCTGGATGCCGAGCCAGATGAGATAGGCGCCGCCCACGTACTTGAAGGCGGCAAACAGCGCCGGGTAGTTGAGCATCACAGCCGCCACCCCGATCACCGACAGCACAGAGACCAGGCCGACCCCGATGAGCTCGCCCCACATCATGTGCAGGGTGCGGCGCACCCCCAGACTCATGCCGAGGGTCATCGCCAGGGTCATGCACATGCCGGGGGTCACGGAGACAAAAAAGAACGTGGGAATAAACAGCGCCAAAATGGCAGGATCGATCCAGTCGGACACACAACACCTCCATGGTAACAGACCGACGATCTTGCCTATCACACTCATTTAACACAAGAAAAAACCTTTTCAAATAGCCGGTTTTGCACCTTAAAAACCTGTGACAAGCTTTGTCGCGCCTGTGTAAGATGCCGCCTTGTTTCTCTTTTGGGTCAGGATCTTTCATGTCATTGAATAATCTCTCTATCCGTCTGCAAGTACTCATCCCTCTCCTGCTCGCCAGCCTGTTGATGATCCTGATGATCGGGATCGGCAAACAGGACATCGACCGCGCCATCGACGACATGAACGAGACCACTGCCAGCGTGACCCGTCACAAGGACGACATCGCCACCCTGATCCACGCCACCTACCGGCTGCGCACCAACGCCATCTACGGCCTCTACGATCCCGCCCGCTTTGCCCAGCTGCCCAGCGAGCTCTCCGCCGCCGAGCAGGAGATAGGTGCCATCCTGACCAGACTGGCCATCGCCGGCGCCGAGCAGGACAACAGCCGGGTCGCGGCCGCCCTGCAGGCCTACCTCGGCCACACCCGCAGCAATATGCTGCCGCTGCTGGCCGCCAAGCACCAGGGCGGCGGCGATCCTGCCGCCTATGAGCAGGCCCGCCTGCGCTTTCGCGATCTGGGGGAAGATCTCATCAAGCAGATCGATGCCATGTCCGCCCACGTCAACCAGCTGATCCAGGCTGAAATTGCCGAGGAGCAGGCTCACTACCACGCCACCCTGCTGCGCACCCTGCTGCTGATGGCAGCCAGCCTGGCCGCCGCCCTGTTTGGCGGCTGGTGGCTCTCCGGCCGCATCGTGCGCCCCATCGGTCAGCTGCAGCAGGTGATGCGCGCGGTGGCCCAGGGCCGCTTCAACGTGCGCGCCGCCAGCGATGGCAACAACGAGCTGAGCCAGCTGGCCGCCGACATCAACCAGACCCTGAGCCAGCTTGGCAGCACCATCAACACCCTGACCGGCATCAGCGGCAACGTGGCCTCCGCCGCCACCGAACTTGCCGCCGTGATGACCCAGGCAGAGGTCAATGCCCAGCAGCAGCGCGGTGAGACCGAGCAGGTGGCCTCCGCCGTCACCGAGCTGGCCAGCACCGCCGACAACGTCAACCACAACGCCGCCCTGGCCGACGAGCTGGCACGCGATGCCAACCAGCGGGTCGAAGAGGGGCTGGCACTGTTTGCCGAGAGCATTCAGGCCAACAGCCGGATGGCTAACAGCCTGGAGAGCGCCGCCTCCGTGGTGGCCAGCCTCAAGTCCCAGTCCGAGCAGATCGGCAAGGTGATCGAGGTCATCCAGGGGATTTCCGAGCAGACCAACCTGCTGGCCCTCAACGCCGCCATCGAGGCCGCCCGCGCCGGTGAAACCGGTCGCGGCTTTGCGGTGGTGGCCGACGAGGTGCGCATGCTGGCGGCCCGCACCCAGGACTCCACCAAGGAGATCCAGGCCATCATCGAGCAGCTGCAGAGCCAGTCTCTCTCCGCCAACAGCGGCGTGCAGGATACCCTCGCCATCCTGGCCCACAACCAGCAGCTCTCCGGCCAGGTGCAGGATCTGCTGGGCGGCATCACGGAGGCGGTCAACCAGATCAACGGCGCCAATGCCCAGGTGGCCACCGCCGCCGAGGAGCAGTCCTGCGTCACCGCCGACATCAACCGCAACATCACCAACATCCACGAGATCGTGAACCAGAACGCGGCCGGCATCAGCCAGAGTGCCGCCGCCAGTCACGAACTGTCACAGCTCGCCGAGCAGCAGCGCAAGCAGCTGTCCCAGTTCCAGCTGTGACACACACCCGCTGACCAGACAGAGAGGCCCCGCACGCGGGGCCTCTCTGTTAATGACGCTGACGACTTGTTATTGTTTTAAACGCTATTTTTTATGATCAGGCTTCATTAGGGGCTGGGCTACCTCACCAAATGTGGGTATGGTAGAGGCACGTCACTCCCCCTCATGCGAGATCATCATGAAGCTGTCCTTCAAGAAACCGGCCTTCATCGGCCTCGGGCTCATCGCCCTCGTCACCGCCATCTGGCTCGACTACTACCTGCCGGAACACACCATCGCCACCATCACAGGGGTGGAGGTGAAGCGCACCGATAAGGATGGCCCCATCAGCCAGAAGAACCCGGCCGACGGCCCCACCACCGACGTCTACTACATCTACACCGAGCGTCCCGGCGAGAAGATCCGCGTGTTCCGCAACGAAGATACCGAGTGGGGCTGGCCCTTCTACTTCAAGTTCAACGCCGCCGACGTGCAGGCCAAGGCCAAGTCGATGGAGTTCGAAAAACGGCTGGCCATCATCACCTCCTACGGCTGGCGCATCAACATGTTCTCCATGTTCCCCAACGTCACCAAGATTGAGAGCACCGAACCCGACGCCTCCACCTGGAGCTTCTTCCGCTGGTTCTGGTTCGGCATCTGGGCCCTGGTGATGGGCAAGGCTACCATCGCCACCTGGCGCTACTTCGATCGTCTCGAGGACGAGATATGAGTGAGCCGAGCAAGACGCGCACCAGCTTCTATCGGCGGCTCTACGTGGCCTGGCTCATCAGCCAGGGCACGGATACGGTACCGGCCATCATGGAGTCGACCGGCATGCCGCGCCGCACCGCGCAGGATACGCTCAGTGCCCTGGCCGAGCTGGACATCAGCTGCGGCTTCGAGCAGACCGAGGGGGCTCGCCATCTGCAGGGGCACTATCGCATCAGTGACTGGGGACCCATCAACCCGGCCTGGATAAAAGCCCAGCTGCCGGTTATCAAGGAGACGCTGGGTTACCCCTAAAGACATCGGCGTCACCCGTCAGTGACTGGGGGACAATCCGAACAACCCCGCCAGATAGAAAGAGGGCCAGCCGACAAGGCTGGCCCTCTTTCTATCTCCGCCAAGGCGTCGGCCTTGTTTCTACTCGGGGAAAGGCTCCTCCGGCAGCGACTCCTGGCTCTCGCCCCGGGTGCAGTCGATGATGGAGCGCTTGGGGTTGTTGGGATCGCGCAGCAGCAAAGGGGCCAGCCCTTCATCGTGCTTCTGCTCGTCGGAAAACTCGCTGCCGTAGGCATTGTGGGTAAGCCGGCGCGCATTGGCGATGGGGGTATCCACGAACAGGGCGTGAACCTCGAAGGTGGAGGCCGGAATGAGAAAACCGCTGATGGGCAGGCCGTGCAGCTCCTGGCGGGTCTTGTACCAGGCGAAGCCGTCCGCCACCTTGTAGGGGGTGTAGTGGTCGAGCTGCGGGTGCGCCGGCTTGCCGGTCTCGCTGTCGAGATAGAGATCATCCAGCTCGCAGGTCGCCAGCCCCTGCCACATCGACTCGAACGGCGTGGCACACCCCGTCAGTTGCAACCCGGCCAACAGTGCCAGCCCTGTCTTCCACATCGCTTCGCCCCTTCTTGCAAGAGTGGAACTGCGTTCAGTCAAAGGCCCGCAGCCGCGTGACCAGCAGATCGATAAAGCCCGCCCGATCCAGCCCCAGCAGCACCAGCGCATTGGCCGGCTTGCCGGTCAGACCGTAGCGATCCACCACCGTCATGCCGCTAGTATGGGTGCCGCCGGTTTCGATATCGACCCGGCACTCGACCCCGTGGAACAGCGCGGGAGCCAGCAACCAGGCAATGGTACAGGGGTCGTGCAGCGGCGCGCCAGCAAATCCCCACTTGGGATCCCGGTGGTAGATCATGAAAAAATCGAGCAGACCGGCCACGCACTGGGCCACCGGATTGGTGATGGTGCGTACCCGTTCGATGTCTTCGTCCATCACCTGCGCCTCGTGGGTCACGTCCAGCCCGCACATGGTGATGGGAAGCCCCGACTTGAACACCATATCGGCCGCTTCCGGGTCCACATAAATATTGAACTCCGCCGCCGGGGTCCAGTTGCCGGCTCCCGCCGCGCCGCCCATCAGCACGATGCGGGCGATCTTCTGCTTGAGCTCGGGGTGGGCCGCCAGCAGCAGGGCGATGTTGGTGAGCGGGCCGGTCGGCACCAGGGTCACGGGCTCCGGGCTCTCGCGCAGGCACTTGGCCATCAGCTCGAGGGCGGTCATGGCCACGGGGGCAAAGGCGGGATCCGGCAATTTGGGGCCATCGAGACCCGACTCGCCGTGGACGTTGTCGGCGATGATAAGCTCGCGGGCCAGCGGCTTGGGAGCCCCCGCCGCCACCGGAATGTCGTCACGCCCCAGCAGGGTCAGGATGCGCAGGGCATTGTTGAGGGTCTTGTCCGGCGTCTGGTTGCCGGCGCTGGTGGTGACCGCCAGCACCTTGAGCTCGGGGCTGGCCAGCGCCAGGATAAGGGCGATGGCATCATCATGGCCGGGATCGCAATCGAGAATAACGGGCAACGCCATGGACAGACTCCTTACAACATGACAGGGAGCCATACCTTAGCAAGCCGCGGCCGCATTAACTCTGGAAGGGGTCACAAAACGGCCCCTTCCCTGCGTTATCAAGCAGTTAGTCACAAGACGAGAGCCGCTTCTGCAGTTATTCGCCGTGCCCCGCTGGTTCGGGTATGATCCCCCTCCCTTTTCAGACCGTGCGCCCCATGTCCGCCATCATCGATACCTTCATCGCCCCGCCCTGTGCGGCCGCCATCGAGATCCTGTTTGAGGATGAGCACCTGCTGCTCATCAACAAGCCGAGCGGCCTGCTGAGCCTGTCGGGCAAGAACCCGCAGAACCTCGACTCGGTGCACTATCGGCTGGTGCAGGCTTATCCCGGCTGCGCCCTGGTCCATCGCCTCGATTTTGGCACCTCGGGGATCATGCTGGTGGCCAGGAACAAGGCCATCAACGCCCTGCTCTGCCACCAGTTCAGCCAGCGCACGGTGAGCAAGGCCTACAGCGCCCTGCTGTGCGGTCATCTGGCCGAGGACGAGGGGGTGATCGATGCCCCCATCGCCAAGGATCCGGCGCTGTTTCCGCTGATGAGCATCTGCGCCGTCAGCGGCAAGCCCGCCCGCTCCCGCTATCAGGTGATGACGCGCCTGACCTGCCAGGTACAAGGCGACGCCGTACCGTTGACCTCGGTGAGGCTGGTACCGGAAACCGGTCGCACCCATCAGCTGCGCATCCACAGCCGGCAGCTGGGTCATCCCATCCTGGGTTGCGATCTCTATGGCGGCCTGCTGCCGCCCGGCTGCGAGCAGGCGCCGCGGCTGATGCTGCACGCCAGTGAGCTCGATTTTGTTCACCCGATCAGTGACGAGCCGATGCAGATCCGCTGTGAGGCCCCCTTTGAACAGGCGCTGGCGGCCATGACGGGGCAACAGGGGTAACGCAGAAGGAAATAGAGGGGAAAAAGAGAAGGGGAAAAGCGGTCAACGGCGGATAAAGATAGGGGCCGCGCTTTCGCAACGGCCCCCACCCCCCACTCGTGGTGGTGCTATCAGATCAGCTTGCGGGCAGCGCCCAGCACGATCTTGATGGCATCAGATTCGGTCTTCGCCATGGTCTCGGCGTTCGGGATCTCTTGCTGGGTACGGTTCACGATGACACCGGCCACCATGCCGGCACGCAGGCCCTGGCTGGAGCACATGGTCAGCAACGTCGCGGACTCCATTTCGAAGTTCAGCACGCCCATGGATTGCCACTCTTTCATGGAACCCTGGAAGCGTTGTACCACGCGGCCGGAGAAGGTGTCGTAGCGCTCCTGACCCGGGTAGAAGGTGTCAGAAGAGGCGGTGACGCCCACGTGCAGCTTGGAACCCAGCTCCTTGGCGGTGTTGACCAGCGCAGTGGTGCAGTCGAAGTCGGCCACGGCCGGGAACTCCATCGGCGCGAAGTGCAGGCTGGCACCGTCGAGGCGAACGGAGCCGGTGGTGACGATCACGTCGCCCACGTTCAGGTGCGGCTGGATGGCGCCGGTGGTGCCGATGCGCAGGAAGGTACGGATGCCCAGCTGAGCCAGCTCTTCCACCGCGATGGAGGTGGACGGGCCGCCGATACCGGTGGAGCAGATGATCACGGCCTTGCCGTCCATCTCGCCGCGCCAGGTAGTGAACTCACGATGGCTGGCCAGGTGCACCGGGTTATCCAACAGCTCTGCGATGCGCTTCACGCGCTCGGGATCACCGGGAACGATCGCCAGGGTGGCGCCTTGCAGATCCGCTTTTTTCAAACCCAAGTGAAATACATCAGACATAGTGGACTCCTGGTTGCTCCCCACCAGCATGGTCAGGGGCAAGTTAAGGTGATTCTTTATGGTACTTTCAAGCCTTCACTCCCCTCGTCGGGGAGGCGCCAACTATGGTCGAAAGCGCTTTCCAATTCCTTGAAGCATCTCACACTTCCTTGCATTGACAGCCACAAATTCGGCGCAAAACGTTTGCTAACTTGATGAATTAATTGAAAAACGTTTTTCTATTCGCGAACAGGCTAGCGCGCTTGTCAATCCCTGTCGCGGCCCATGTTTCCGGTACGTGATCGAGTCCATAAAGTTGCAAAGCAGATACTATTGACCCCTTTTCATCCCCCCTGACGGTGCTATGTTGGCGCCCGTATACCACTTAATGGCTAATCATACGGAGTCCATCATGGCGACATTCAAGTTCTACATTCCCGCAATCAACCTGATGGGAGCAGGCTGCCTGCAAGAGGCGGCAGCCGATATCAAGGGCTATGGCCATCGCAAGGCGCTGATCGTCACCGACAAGATCCTCAACCAGATTGGCGTGGTGGCCAAGGTGGCCGGCCTGCTGGCAGAACATGGCATTGAAAGCGCAATTTTCGACGAGACCAAACCCAACCCGACCATGACCAACGTGGAAGCGGGCCTGGCCATGCTCAAGGCCAATGGCTGCGACTGCGTCATCTCGCTGGGGGGCGGCTCGCCCCACGACTGCGCCAAGGGGATCGCCCTGGTGGCAGCCAACGGTGGCAGCATCAAGGATTACGAAGGGGTGGATCGCTCCGCCAAGCCGCAACTGCCGCTCATCGCCATCAACACCACCGCCGGCACCGCCTCCGAGATGACTCGCTTCTGCATCATCACTGACGAGGCCCGCCACGTGAAGATGGCCATCGTCGACAAGCACGTCACCCCGCTGATGTCGGTCAACGACCCCGAGCTGATGCTGGCCAAGCCGGCCGGCCTCACCGCCGCCACCGGCATGGATGCGCTGACCCACGCCATCGAGGCGTATGTCTCCACCATCGCCACCCCGGTGACCGATGCCAGCGCCATCATGGCCATCCAGCTCATCGCCAGACACCTGCGCACCGCGGTCAATCAGGGCGACGATCTGCACGCCCGCGAGCAGATGGCCTACGCCCAGTTCCTGGCCGGCATGGCCTTCAACAACGCAAGCCTGGGTTACGTGCACGCCATGGCCCACCAGCTGGGCGGTTTCTACGACCTGCCGCACGGGGTGTGCAACGCCGTGCTGCTGCCCCACGTGCAGGCCTACAACGCCCAGGTGCGCGCCGGCCGCCTGAAGGACGTGGCCCGTCACATGGGGGTGGACGTGAGCGCCATGACCGATGAGCAGGGGGCCGCAGCCGCCATTGCCGCCATCCAGCAGCTGGCCCGCGACGTCAAGATCCCGGCCGGGCTGGAGCAGCTCGGCGTCAAGGCCGACGACTTCAACCTGCTTGCCGAGAACGCCCTGAAAGACGCCTGCGGCTTCACCAACCCGAAACAGGCGAGCCACGACGAGATCGTCGCCATCTTCCGCGCCGCCATGTAAGGGCACAATGGGCAGAAAGGGTCGCATGGCGGCCCTTTTTATTGGCTGATGGATCAATGGCTTTTTACTTCCGTAGAGGGAGCCGGTATGATTTGCCGAGCTTAAAAAGACTTGAATGGATGATCTGAACTCGATATGCGGATGAAACACCTGATTGCCGCGGCCCTGACCGCCCTCACCCTGTCCGGTTGCAGCCTGGTCTATCGCATCGATATTCCCCAGGGCAACTATGTGGAACAAAAACAGGTCGACAAACTGCGCCAGGGCATGACCCGCGAGCAGGTCGAGTTCGTGCTGGGCTCCGCCATGCTGCGCGATGGCTTTGACCCGAACACCTGGTACTACCTCTATGAATTCCAGCCGGGGCGCGGCGAAAAAGAGCGCAAGGAGCTCACCCTGACCTTCGTCAACGACAGATTGGCCACGGTCACCGGCGACTTCCCGCTGCCAGCGGCCTTCCATACCCCGCTCTGATCCCATCCACAAAACCGGCCTCGCGCCGGTTTTGTTTTATTGCCGCCGGCCACCCATTACCCCCTTGCAGCGGGCAGCCCCTCGCCCAATACTGGCCTCGATTCAATCACACAGGGAGAGCAGCATGAGCCGGATCCTGATCGCCGGAGCCACTGGCCTCATCGGCCGCGAGCTGGTGCGGCAACTGCCCGCGGAGCATGAACTGACCCTGCTCTGCCGCAAGCCAGGAGAGCCGCAGCACGCCCACCACTGGCTGCCGGTCAATTTCGATGAACTGATCGAAGTGAATCTGCCCGAGCCGGTGGATCTCGCCTTCTGCTGCCTTGGCACCACCCGCAAGGAGGCCGGCTCCGCCGAAGCCTTTCGCCGGGTCGATCTCGACTATGTGCTGGCCTTTGCCGAGCTGGCCCGTCGCCACGGCTGCCAGCGGCTGGTGGTGGTCTCGAGCCTGGGGGCCAACCCGCACTCCCCCGCCCTCTATCCCCGTACCAAGGGGGAGCTGGAGCAGGCCCTGCTGGCCCAGCCCTGGCAGCGGCTCGCCATCGTGCGCCCCGCCATGTTGCTGGGGGATCGCCAGCCGCCGCGCCGCTCTGAACAGTTTTTCCAGGCCATCTATCCCTTGCTGAAGCCACTGCTGGTAGGCAGGTTGCGCCGCTGGCACGCCATCGAGGCCAGCCAGGTGGCCCGCGCCATGATAGCCCTCTCCCGCCAGCCCGCCGGCTGCGAAGTGGTCGAGAACGAGCGGCTGCGCCAGCTGTAACGAAGCGCCCCGCTTGGCGGGATGACGGGATCAAAAAAGGCGCCAAGGCGCCTTTTTAAATGCGGTGTCGTGCCAGTGCAGGCACTGTTATATGAAGAATCGTGCCACAGGCACTCAGTCGGATTGTTTGCGATTGGCATTGGGACGGCCACCCGTGACCACGTCGGCACGCCCCTCCTCCTTGGCCTTCTCGGCGCGCTTCTTACGCATCTCCTTGGGATCGGCGATGAGCGGACGGTAGATCTCGATGCGATCGCCATCTTGCAGCAACTCGGCGCCCTTGACCGGCCGGCTGTAGATGCCGAACTTGTTGACCGCCAGATCGATCTCGGGATGCTTGCTCATGATGCCGGACTGCTCGATGGCGGCCTGCACCGTCGTGGTCGGCGCCACCCGCAGCCGCAGCACTGTCTGCTGCTGAGGCAGGGCATAGACCACTTCGATGTTGAGTTGATCAGGCACCGTACACCACCTTGGCACGGTTGGAGAAGGCCAGCACCATGGAGCTCACCAGGTCGCGGAAGATCTGGCCAAACGCCAGCTCGATGAGTTTGGAGGTGAACTCGAAGTCGAGATCGAACTCCACCTTGCAGGCATCCACGTCCAGCGGGGTGAAGGTCCACCAGCCCGCCAGCTTGCTGAAGGGCCCCTCCACCAGCTCCATCTTGATCTGCCGGTTGGCCTCGAGCAGGTTGCGGGTGGTAAAGGTCTTGGCAATCCCGGCCTTGGCCACATCGACCGAGGCCGTCATATAGTCATCGCCGGTCTCGTGGACACGGCTGCCGACACAACCGGGCAGGAACTCCGGATAGGCATGAACATCATTGACCAGCCTGAACATCTGTTCTGCGCTGAACATCACCAGGGCACTGCGAGTAATACGGGGCATGGCTTTTCCTCATCCAATCGCCGCGATTTTATCACCATGTTTGCGCTTTTGGAGGTAAAACCTCGGTCAAACTGCTCATAAAGCCATCAGTTGACCCGCTGCGCGTTTTACAGCCGCCCTTGCCCACGTATAATGCCCTCCTCCCAGTCATTGCCGGAAATCGCCCGTCATGAGCAAAAAAAACAGTAAAAACAAAGCCGGGTCCAACACCATTGCACTCAACAGAACCGCGCGCCACGAATACTTCATCGAAGAGAAGATCGAGGCCGGTCTGTCCCTGCAAGGGTGGGAAGTCAAATCCCTGCGGGCGGGCAAGGCCAACATCAGCGAAGCCTATGTCATCTTCCGCGATGGCGAGGCCTACCTGTTCGGCTCCAGCTTCCTGCCACTGCAGGCTGCCTCCAGCCACGTGGTGTGCGACCCGACCCGGACCCGCAAACTGCTGCTGAGCCGTCGTGAACTCGACAAGCTCGAAAGTCTGATCGCCCGTCAGGGCTATACAATCGTGCCGCTCGCCCTCTACTGGAAACAGTGCTGGGTCAAGGTCGAAATCGGCCTGGTGAAGGGCAAGAAAGAGCACGACAAGCGCGAAGATACCAAGGCCCGCGAATGGGATCGGGAAAAAGCGCGCATCATGAAGAACAAGAACCGCGGCTAATCCGCTTGATGCTGCAAGGTCCGGGCTCCTGCCCGGACTTTTTCTTTTCCGGCCCGCCGCTTCCCCGCTCCTGCCAGGCGTGCGCACAATAAATCGGCAAACGAAGCGGCTCCCTGCGGGAATAACCATCAACGCCTTGCCATGGCAGGATTTTTGCGTACAATCCCTCTTAACAACTTGGGGCTGATTCTGGATTCGACAAGATTCACGAAACCCAAGGTGCATGCCGAGGTGCGGTAGGCCTCGTTAATAAACCGCAAAAAAATAGTCGCAAACGACGAAAACTACGCACTGGCAGCTTAATAACCTGCGCAGAGCCCTTCTACCCTAGCTTGCCTGTGTCCTAGGGAATCGGAAGGTCATCCTTCACAGGATCGTGTGGAAGTCCTGCTCGGGGCGGAAGCATTAAAACCAATCGAGCTAGTCAATTCGTGGCGTGTCTCTCCGCAGCGGGTTGGCGAATGTAAAGAGTGACTAAGCATGTAGTGCCGAGGATGTAGTAATTTTGGACGGGGGTTCAAATCCCCCCAGCTCCACCAAACGTTTGGAAAGGGCCACCTCGCAAGAGGTGGCCCTTTTTATTTGTTCATGTGGTTCACAAGGACCCAACCAGTTGGCTTTTCGAGATCACTCTCACGGATTGATGGCTCTACTGTGAAGGCAAAACCAGTAATATAACGCACTGGTTCATAAGGATTCGTCATGCGCTTAGAGGATGCCTGCAGCCAACATTTCACCTTCGAGATGCTGTTTCACTGTGGTGAAACCTGGCAACGCCTCCAGTGCCCAAACTTGCCGGAACAAACCGAGAGCTGGCTGGCCTACCGTGAACTGGCAACGCATATTCTCGATCCGCTGGTAGAAACATTTGGTCACCCATTGCTGACCTATGGGTTTTGCGGGGTAACACTGCGCAAAGCTATTCTTTCCAACGCCTCCCCCGGTATAGCCCCCACACTGGATCAACATGCGGCCTGTGAACTCAATCAGCGAGGAAGAGTTGTCTGTCCTCGGCAAGGGGCCGCGGTTGATCTGATATACCCAGGGAAGAACAGCTATCAGGTAGCCCTTTGGTTGGCGCAGCACACCCCGTTTGATCGTCTCTATCTCTATGGCCCAGACCGGCCACTGCATATCAGCTATGGGCCCGAACAAAACCGCGCCTTGGTCGAACTCACCACTCACCATGGAAGACAAATGCCCAAGCGGCTGACACTCACCCAACTCAAAGGAATGTGCTGATGCTGACCCCCGAGCGCTTCACGCAACTGGTCGCTACCCTGCCATACAAAAAAGTGCTGCCCGACGCGGTCTATCTGCACAAAGAAACCCTGGCCACAACCAGCCCACAGCTCTACCGTTTTGTCTGTGCGGTAGCACAAGCGCTCAAACTGCCGGAGTGTGAATGGGATCTGGTCAAGTTGGCAAAGCAGGACTTTCGGCTGTCACTGCTCAACTACCCCACCTTCTTCGAAGAGGCCTACCCCAGCCTCAAGCAGAGCGTGACCGTTGATCTGGCCAAACTAAGCCATACCGTTACCCGCTATGACAGCCAGGACACTCCCCCCATTCTGCATCGCAAAGAGTGCATGCTGACCCCCGATCACCCACAGGCAGAGAGTTGTCGCCAGATCACCCAAGAGGGGGTGTTGGCAGGGCTTTACGATCATCCCCGCATGATTGGCTTCAAAGCATCGTGGGAGCGGCTTATCGCAAGACATGGCTACCAACTGGTTGATGGGCGCCTGTTTCGCACCTCCGCCCTGCCGCCCGAAGAGGGGGGCCCACAAATTGATCGCCACAAAACCGCGTTGGTTCGCCATGAACTCTCAGCCCCCATGAAGATGCTGGCACGCCATGGTTATCTCAACGGCGACTATGCGCTGTTTGATTACGGTTGCGGCCGAGGGGATGACCTGCGGGAACTGGAAGCACACGGTATTGATGCGCTGGGCTGGGACCCGAACTTTCGCCCGGATGGGGAGAAGGTGGTCTCCCATCTGGTCAATCTCGGTTTTGTGATCAACGTCATTGAGGATCAAGATGAGCGAATGGAGGCACTGCTCGGCGCCTGGGAGCTAACCCAAACCCTGCTGGTCGTCTCGGCCATGCTGGCCAACGACAGCTTTATTGCCCAGTTCACTCCTTATAAAGATGGCGTCATCACCTCGCGCAACACCTTTCAGCGCTACTACAACCAAAGCGAGCTCAAGCACTACATAGACAGAACACTGGATGAAAATGCCATCGCCGTTGGGCCCGGCATCTTTTACGTGTTCAAAGACAAACTCGAAGAGCAACGCTTTTTGGCACAGCGCCAACGCCGAAGCCACAGTTGGCAGCAGCTGACCTCGCCCACGCCTAACCATCAGGCCGCAGCAGCACTGCTGATCACTCGTCATCAACCACTGTTTGAAGCCTTCTGGCAACGAGCGCTGACCCTTGGCCGAATCCCGGCCAATGACGAATTTGAACAAAGCGATGAGTTAAGAGAGATCGCAGGCAGTCATCGCAAAGCCATGACCCTGCTTGGCCAGCATTTTGACCTTGCCCAGTTAAAGCAGGCCGAGCTGGAGCGGCAGCAAGATTTGCTGGTCTACCTGGCACTCAACCTGTTTGGCAAACGCCAAGCCTATACCCAGTACCCCAGCGAGCTGCAGCGGGATATCAAAGCCTTTTTCGGTGGCAACCCGCAGGCACAACAGGCAGCCAAAGCACTGCTCTACCAGATTGCGGATATCACCCTCATCAACCAGGCCTGCGAGCTGGCCCATCAACAGCTACCCAACAGCCTGCTCTATCCTGGCCATTCACTGCTGTTGCACAAATGCTTTATTCCACAATTACCGCCGCTGCTGCGTGTCTACCTGGGGGCGGCCTGCCAGCTCTACGGTGACTTGACCGATATCGACGTGATCAAGCTGCACATCCGCTCCGGCAAGGTGAGCCTGATGGGGTATGACGACTTCAGCAAACCCATCCCCCATCTGGTGGAGCGGGTCAAGATCAAGATGGCCGAGCAGGAGGTCGACTTCTTTGACTACATCAATGAGCAGACCCGGCCACCGCTGCTCAACAAAAGCTATCTGATGGCACCGGATGATCCGAGCTTCAAGGCACAACGAGCGCTGGAGCAAAGATTGAGCAAACTGCTTGGGATGGATCTGGAAACAGAACATCACTTGAGTCGCCAACAATATGAATCAGCTCTCAAAGAGCAAAAAAGGCGAATTTCAGGCTTTCGTATTTGTTGCGTAAAAGAGTAAAATCAGCGTCCCAAAATAACGTAAAAACCACTTATTCCTCGCTAAAACCTAATCAACAGTCTTATGACAATATGTGATTACGTTAATTTTGACGTAACCCTAGACTTGAAACAGGACTAGCCAGGAGCATCATCATGAACCACTTCGACGCTGACTACTGCTACTCATTCCCCGCAGTGCGTGGGATACAAGCCGGTCGCCCCTTCTATATCGCGACCTGCCCGATGCGCATCATCCCCAAAATTTTCAACTTTGATGAGAGCGAAGTCCCCCCTGAATTGCGGGCGCAACGCACATTGAACAAATCCCGGATCCCGGAAATGGTGCGATACCTCTTGGAGAATCCCAAGGATTACGTCTTCTCTGCCTTGACTGCGTCAATAGCTGTTGACGTCGAGTTTGCTGAACATCCCGGCTCCAACAATCTGGGCACTTTACGGGTGCCCATGGATGCACAGATCCTGATCAACGATGGTCAGCACCGCCGCAAAGCTATCGAAGAGGCGTTGGTAGAGCGCCCCGAACTGGGCCAGGACAACATCCCTGTTTTGTTCTTTGTCGATGAAGGGCTAACCCGAAGCCAGCAAATGTTTGCTGATCTCAACAAGTACGCGGTCAAACCCAGTCCGTCACTGTCAACGCTCTATGACCATAGAGATCAAGGCTCTGAGCTTGCTCGCCATCTGGCTACCAGCATGGAGCCCTTCGTCGGGCTTACTGAGATGGAAAAGTCGAGCATCTCCCAGCTCTCCAGCAAGCTCTTCACATTAAGTAGCATCAAACAGGCAACCCGAGCCCTACTGGGCAAGGGACCTAAAGAGGGCTGCACGGATGAAGAGGCCAAACTGGCGGCTCTCTATTGGAAAGCGGTCTACGACCAGATGCCGGATTGGCAGATGGCCAGTCGCAAAGAAGTATCGCCAGCCCAACTCCGGCAGGAGTATGTCCATGCTCACGGGGTCGGCCTGCAAGCTCTCGGTATGCTTGGCCGTTTTTTGATAAGCGAGCATCCTGATACCTGGCAAACAGACCTTGGTAAGCTCAAGGCCATTGATTGGCGCAAAACCAATCCGGAATGGATTCGCAGAACCATGTCGCATGGCAAGCTAAGCAAATCCACCACAGCGCTCCGTCTTACCTGCAACGCCCTTAAAACATCACTTAGCCTCCCCCTCACCCCCGAGGAGAAGGTACTTGAAGCTCAGGTTGTCTCTCAATGAACCCCTTGATTCAGGCCCATGATCTGGCCGATTACGAAGATTTCATCAATACCGAGCCCTTTGCCGGCCGTCCACTGGCAGAATACGTTGCTGAAGTACAACGCATCTATTGCGCAGACAAGCGACCCTGGGTCATTGGGTATAGCGGAGGTAAAGACTCTTCTGCTGTGCTGACGCTGGTCTATCTGGCACTGCTGGGGTTACCGCCTGAACTGCGCCACAAAGATGTTTTTGTAGTCTCATCAGACACCCTGGTCGAGACCCCTGTTGTCGTCGATTTGATCATTCGAACCATGGATCAAATCGAAAAGGGGGCCAAACGCGATGCGTTACCCATTACCTCTCACCCTGTCGTACCCAAAACCCATGAGACGTTTTGGGTAAACCTGCTCGGCAAAGGCTACCCTGCCCCGACTCGCAGCTTCCGCTGGTGTACCGAGCGGATGAAGATCAACCCGGTCAGTGACTTTATCAAAGACAAGGTCAGCCAGTTTGAAGAGGTGATCGTTGTGCTTGGCTCTCGCAGCAGCGAGAGTGCTTCCCGTGCCCAGGTCATTGCCAAGCACAAGATTGATGGAACCCGACTTGCCCGCCATACCACGCTGGCTAATGCCTTCATCTACACCCCTATCGACACCTGGGATGTTGAGGATGTCTGGAAACTGCTACGCGGCGCCTTCAAATACGCGCCGGATGATATAGAAGAGTGGGAAAATCCCTGGGGCGGCAATAACCGCCCGCTCTGGACTCTTTATATGGACTCCTCGGGTCAGGGTGAGTGTCCATTGGTCATTGATGACAGCACCCCCTCTTGTGGTAATTCACGCTTTGGTTGCTGGACCTGTACTGTCGTCACCAAAGACCGAGCCATGGAAAGCCTTATCCAAAATGGTGAGGACTGGATGCTGCCCTTACTAAAGTTCCGAAATCAGTTGGCGCTAACCACCGACCCAGCCCAGAAGGATATCTATCGAAACTACAAGCGTCGTACCGGTAAGGTGAGCTATCAGTACGCCAAAGAGGGCGAGGACATTGCCAGCGATCGTAAGCATGTCCCTGGTCCTTATTGGCTCAAATATCGCCAGCAGTGGCTGCGAGAACTGCTTTGCATGGAGAAAGAGCTCAATGAACAAGGTCATAGCATCACCCTGATTACTGAGCCTGAGCTACATGCTATTCGCCAACAATGGCTAATAGATCCCAACGAGCCAGATTGGGAGGATGCGCTCCCCAAGATCTATCGTGATGTCTATACCAAAGATCTCAATTGGGTCGTCGATGATCAGTCTCGCTTCGATGCCAGTGATGCCGAGCTATTGGATAAACTCGCGGCTCATTATGAAGTTGAGCCCGAGATGGTCATGAAGCTAATAGAGCTCGAAATATCACTGGAGGGACTGAGTAAACGTCAAGGAGTCTTCGATAAAATTGGCAGTATCTTGAAACAAGACTGGGGTTCCCTGGAAGGGATCCAGCAAAAACAAGCCGCACTGCAAAAAAGAAATCAGCGCGATCAACACCAAGAGACCATTGATACGATTGAAGCTGAACTTAAAATAGTACAGTCACAACTAAACGATGCCTATGAAATAAGCCATCTGCTGAGCGAGGTAGTCACTGATGATCATTAAGAGCCTCACATTGCATGACTTCCGTGTTTTTCGTGGCAGTCATCGAATAGACCTGACCCCTCGCCCACGCTTACTTGTAGATGGTAGCAAACTCACAGATCGCCCAATTGTACTCTTTGGTGGGCTCAATGGGGCCGGAAAAACGTCTATTCTAACGGCCATTCGACTGGCTCTTTACGGCCGGCTTGCTTTTGATGGACTCTATAGTCGGCAGGACTATATCGATCACCTTGCGGCCTTAGTCCATAACGGGGTCAGCAATACTCAGCGCCCAAATGAGGCAAGTATCGAGCTCTGCTTCACCTATAACAAAGCAGGTATTGAATCTGAGTTCACCGTTATCCGCAGTTGGAAACGGGGGAAAAAAGATCGTCTGATGCTAATACAAGATGGCGAAGCAAAAGACGAACTCAATTACGAGCAGTGCCAAGGTTTTCTCAATGAACTTATCCCTCACGGTATTGCCGATCTCTTCTTCTTCGATGGTGAAAAGATTGCCGAGTTGGCAGAAGATGAATCAGGCAAGGTATTAAAAACCGCCGTTCGCCGTTTACTGGGACTGGATCTCGTCAGCAAGCTGCGCAGTGACCTAGGGATCTATCTTAAGCGGGTGGATGCAAAGAGCCTGGGCTCACAGCAGCAAAAGCGCCTAGCAACTTTGGAGGCCGAGTGCGCCCAACATGGTGCAACCGCTGAGCGCCTTCGCTTTGAAGCGGATGTACACAAGACCCGCATTGAGTTACTGACTATCGACATCAAAAAGATTGAGGCGCAACTTGCCGCAGAAGGTGGGGCATTTGCCCTCACCAAAGCCCAAGAGGAGCAGCGCGTCGAGTCACTACTCAAAGAGAAAGAGCAGCTAGAAAAGCAGATCCGCCATGAGATGGAGGCCTATCTGCCTCTATCATTGGCCCCCAATACCCTGACCCAATTACTTGCTCAGCTTGAAACAGAAACCAGCGTGAAGCAGACTCACCACTTCACTACCGAGCTCACCCGCTTCCTGGAAACCTTGCAAGGGGAAGTCGCCTTCCAATCGGTACAGGCAGGTAAGATTGCCGCAGAAGCAATTGAAAGCCAGTTATCTCGTTATCTGGCCAATAAACCACAAGGAACGGTTCGTCTCGATATCTCAGAGAGAGAGTTTGGTGTTATCGAGCAGCTTATCAACCAAGAGAGCCAATACGCTAAGGCGCGCTTCTGTGTCGCTAGAGATCGACTGCAAGAGGTCGAACAAGCCTTGGAACAGGCAGCAACAAATATAGCCAGAGCACCTGAAGATGAGCAATTGTTCGACATATTCAAGGCGTTGAGAGTCCTCGACAGCAAGCGACAACAAGAAATCCATCGCTACCAGCAGCTACTCACAGAGGCCAAGCAGGCTCTTAATAAGCAACTGAGCGCAGCGCGGGACATTCAAAAACTCCACGATAAAGAGCGCAGTCAATTTAATGATAACAGCGCGGTCCATCATGCCCATGAAACCATTAAGCTGCTCGATGAATATACCGATGTCTTGACGATGGCCAGGGTAAAGCGATTGGAGGCAGCATTTTCTATTGCCTACCATAAGCTCGCCCGTAAGGAAGATTTACAGATCCAAGCCAGGATCAATCCGGCCACTTTTGATGTCGAACTGATCGATGAACAAGGCGTCAGCATCAATCGCAAGCTGCTCTCTGCCGGTGAGAAACAGATCTACGCCATCGCGATTCTGGAAGCCTTGGCAAAGACCTCTGGGCGACAGCTGCCCGTTATTATCGATACCCCCCTCGGCAGGCTCGACTCGCACCACAGGGATAATCTGATCGAACACTACTTCCCACAAGCGAGCCACCAAGTAGTCCTCCTCTCAACCGATACCGAGGTGGATCAACGCTACTTTGCAGAACAGTTGAGCGGTGATATATCCCACGCCTACCAGATCGAGTTTGATAGCCTAATGAAGTGCTCATATCTGAAAGATGGCTACTTCTGGAAACAAAAGGAGGCATGTTGATGCTACCTAACCGCATGCAAGTAACACAGCAAACCGAAGAGCAGTTAAAGCGGCTAAAAAGCATGACTGGGGTGACGCCCAATGTGGCCGCTCGTATTGCTTTTTTCCGCTCGATAGAGTCAGGGTTTCGCTACCAGGGTGACCAACGAAAACTCGATGGGTCTCTGGTGCTGGATAAGATCACCTGGCTGGGAGACACCGCTCAGATCACCGAGTTATTGCTCGAACTGACATACCCTGAGTTGGATCAAAAAGAGAGAGTAAAAGCTTGGGCATTCCATGTAGAGGATGGGATAGCTGCACTACGCAACCATAAGAGCCTAAGTGATTTATCTATGGCATTTTAAAAACAAAGAGGTCCTGTAATCAGGACCTCTGAAAAACTATATAATCAAACAGCTAGATTATTAACAATAAGTTTATATATAACTCCAGCAGATTTTGAGACCGGCTCCATGCCATCAAATATACTCTCGTCTAAAATACCGCCATCAAGCATCTCATAAAACTCGTCAGTATTTATTACACGAGCACCATTAATCCCTTCAACCTCAAACACTTTTCTCATGAGTAATCTCATAACCCGACATAAGGCAATAAACCCGATCGATTTGTTTAACACTGACTTCTTATTTTCTTTTTTCCACGCATTCGGCCAAAGTTCATTAACAGCTGAGAAAAAATTAAAAATATTGTGCGCAATAACTGTATCATTATCACCTAGGAAACTTTCTCTAAATGGATATTTCATTTTATCATCAAAGGTAGTGCCTGATAATTTGTAATGGTTTTTATTAACTCCGCCCTTAACTTGAGAGAGGTAATAATTTCTATCAGAGACCACGTCAGGTGATATTAACTTTATCATATTACTTACAAATAAAGCTTGGGTTAACAGTTCATTTTTAACATTCGGTGTTGCAACCCCCAAACGCTTTATTCTTCGAAAGAAAGGCCCTTCTTGACGATTCATAAGCACAGCTATATCATGGCAAGTTTTTTCTGGACTTCTAGCAATAGCTAGAGACTCAAGGTCGTAAACAAGAGAACGATTAACTTTTGTTTGAGCCAAATTGACAGTAGCAAAAATATTTGCTTGCGTTGATAAGTCTGAGTTAACAAATATAGTTACTAACAACTCGAAAGATTGTTTATCTCCATCATCAGTTATAAAGTAACTATTGTCATTAGTAAATCCAGAAATTCTATGTTGCCCATCCAGAATTTTAGCTATGTCATTTTTATTGTCGTCGTCATATGATATTGTGAAAATATTAGTTTTGGCATCCCATCTAACGTCTCGCTCATTAATTGATACAATTATTGAGTTAGGAAAGGTAGCATCAATATTGGATATGTATTTATTAATCTGCTTCATACGACTTTCAGATAATGGCCTTTGAATTCCAATATAACTATCCAATTCTCGACCATCTTCTTTTTCTAAGCGTCTAATGTCGCTATATGTAATTTCCTTTAGAAGAGCAGCATCAATAACTCCACAATAGAAACTCCCTATCGGCTGAGTAATTTCCAGTGCTTTAATTTTTATTTCTTTCATTACTCAACTCCTTGCGTAAACTTATCACTTAATTCATCAAATTGTTTACTACGTATACTTTTATATCGGTCTGATGGTCTATTATTCATATAGGATGAATAATACCATATGAAAAACGACACAATATATATTCCCCAAGCCCAGTATCCAAACTCGAACTGAAACAAGCCCTTGATAAATTCACTATCAGAATTACTCACAATTATTCTACCAATGCGGTAATAAATGAAAGCGAACAAACCAGAAACAAATGCAATTATTGAAAAAAACAACACCCAACCAAAATATGGAAGTTTACTTTCCTTTTTATCCTCTGCACTCAAAGATACATATTTAATTAGGAAAAAATAAAATGGTGTTATAAGTGCTGAAGTTAGCAAAAAGACCTCACCACCCTTAACATTTTCTCCTATAGCCTCGAACAGACCATTTTTTAGTGCTATAACTCGTAAAAATGAATCAAGTAATATTGGTAAAAATGAGCCAACTAGCATCCAGAAGCATTCAGTTGCTGTGACTTTATGTGTTTCAAAACTAAATTTTGTTTTTTTCATTAATGAAAAAAGCGAAATTATAAAATCACCAACCCTCTGAGTGAGGCCTGTTTGATTACTAGCTGGCACCTTCGCTAAACTACCTTTCAAACCACCTAAATCAACTGATGACACAGGCGCTTCAACTAAAGAAAACAACTCATCCTTGCCTTTCCCACCTTCACTTTTAAAGTATTTTTTTGTATTTGCAGCACTTGGGATAACCACATTGACACAATGCTTTCTCAGCTGAACTCTAACTATAGAACGCGGCTCCACTGCCTTGAATACATAATACTGACACCTAACGATCTCTCGATAAATATCTTCATAGTTTGCAGGCCGCCCAATATTAGCCAGCGCTTTTACTATTGCTTCAACTATTGTCATTGATAACACCTATTCACACTATCCATTAAAGCTCCCAAAACGCTCTATCCCGCATCATAGATACCTTTTTATCTCCATCAATATAGAGACTAAAGTGCTTATCCAATTTGCGGATATTTTCCATTAATTGTTCTTGCTCGGTCTTATCATCTTTATTAAAGATGGCCTTGATATCGGCATTCTTGATCTCGGCAACGCGATGCACCACCCAGGTCAAAATATAAGAGCCGTAGTTGTTTTCCCCGGTTTTAAAGTGGCTCAAGTCCTGGGTTGAGAGGATCACCCCTACCCCATACTCGCGCCCCTCTTTCAGGATCTTGCGCAGGCTGGGGAAGTCCTGCGACATAAAGTTGTCGGCCTCGTCGACCAGGATCATCTTGGTGATCTGGCGATAATCGCCGTTGACTTGCGGTTTGCCGCGCTTTTGCATCTGCGAATAGAAGAGATCCAGCGTCAGGGCTACCACCAGGTTCTGGATCTGGGGTGAGTAGCCCGCCAGCTCGATCACCGTCACACCATCGAGCAGCTCATACAGGGAGCTCACCTTATCTGGCATGGTTTCAAAGATCTCGTAGGTGACCAGCGAGTCGAGCGCCGCATAGAGAGAGTCTTCTTCTACCTTCTCCTGTTCAAGATAGAGATCCCACACCTGAGCCAAAGTGGGCGCGGGCCTTGACCAGGTGCTGGCGTCAGACCTGCTGATCCCAGCCAGATCATAGGCATCGAGGATTAACTTGCGCAGCCGTAGCTGCTGCTTGGGCCCGAGGCCAAAGGCTTTGGCCAGGGTCTCGGCAAACCCGGTCGCGGTATGCACCGGCAGCATCGGCATATCGCCATAGAGCGAGAGCGGATTGTACGACAGGCGATACAACTTCAGCCGCTTGCTCTGGTTGGCTTCACTAAAGGCATCATCCACATAGTCAGATTTGTAATCGAAGATCAGCAGACCGATACGTGCCCCCTCGACGTTGTTGTCTTGCTGGCGCATCAGCTGGGTGATCAGCGACTTGGTAAACTGGGTTTTGCCGGTGCCCATGGTGCCAATGATGCCGGTATTGGTATTCATAAAACGGGCGGTATTGGTCGGCTCCCAATATAGCGGCGTTTGCCGCAGCGCCTCGTGGCCAAACAGGATACGCATGGGTTCTGTCAGCTCGCCGGTCAGTCCCGTTTCCACCGGTACTGGGGTAACCGGGTCGGTGTTTTGGGTATCAGTGGCTGGTGCCAATGGCGCCATATCCACCGCCTGATTGCCCCCTTCTTTTGGCTGCGGTTGAGAGCCAGATTCAGGCTCAGCCGCCTCTTCTCTGGGCCCCAGCAGATATTGTTTGTCTACATGGCACAGGGTCACCAGCTCATCAAGCGCAGGGGCGCTGCTGGCCTGAATAAGGCTACCCAGCAAGGCGTAGGGCAGTTCAACCTGCAATACGCCCCGCTCGGTCATCTGGTAGTGAGGCACAAAGAAGCTGTCGTTTTCGATATGGGCGACCACAAAGCCTTCGGGATAGTCGGGCACGCTGGCCAGGGTATATTCCCCTTTGAGCCACCACTCCCGCTCGATCAACAGCGGCGCAAGCTGCGCCGGCTGCATCACTTCATAGAGGCAAAGCTTGTCGACCTGCATCAGAACCTGGCGAATAAAGAGACCACGGTAGAGCCGTGCGGCCAGAGTGTTGGGGCCAAGTACTTCTTCCATCAGGTAACGTTTAAGCTCCAGCGCCTGTTGCCCGGCATAGGCAAAGTCGGGTCTGACACCGGTCTTGACCTCCAGAGGCAACAGATAGAGTTGCTTGCCCTTGAAGCCGACAAAGAGCACGTCATCTGAAATGGCCCCTTTGCGATACCCATGCACCTGACGGGAGAACTCGCTGTCGCTCATCTTGAGGCCCACATTGCCGGAGACGCGGATCATCTCGGCCACGGAGAGGGGGACCCAGCAGATATCAGATTGCCGCAACAGGGCTGAGACAAACTTGTAAGCACCGATGATGCCGTTCTTCTCTTTACGCTCCTTGTCGTTGGCCGTGAGCATCTTGAGCAGCCACTCGCCGTTGAAGGCATTGAATTCGGAGAGCAGCGTCTCCCCTTGTCCGTGACCCTCTTTTTGCAACAAGCGTTTAAAGAGGTCTACCTGCTTGGTTACCGTGATGGCGTCATAACCGGCCGTGCTGGTGTATTGATCCGAGTAGTGGATCAGCACCACATCCTGCTGACTGGTGAAGAAATCGAGGGTCACCTTGGGATCGATGATGGTGGTCCACAGTGCGCTGTCATAAGAGCGGGTCAGCAGTGCTTTGAAATCGGCACTGACCGCCAGCCCCAGGCTGGTTGCCAGATACTGGGCATTGCTCTGGCTGGCCGGCTGCCACAGGTTGCCCAGCATGCGGGCCACCCGCAGCGACTGTACCCCTTGATAGGGCACGCCACGCAGACCAAAGGCTGTGAAATAGGCCGCCCCTTTCGTTTCGGCTGCTTCCCCGGCGATCAAACCATCACACAGCACACCACTCAGTGCCTCATCGGTATTGATGGGATGGCACTCTACCGGCTCCTGGTTGCGGAAGAACGCCAGATGGGCATAGGCAAACTGCTCGCGCTCGTTGGGCAGGGTGAACTTGCTGTAGGTCAGACGGCTGCGGATCAGATCGATCAGCATATCGGCCTCAGCACGCAGCGCAGTGGTGTTCAAGCCAAGCCAGGTTTTCAGCTCGTCATAAGCGGCCGTTTCGGCAAAGCGGTCGAAATCGTTGAATTGCAGCCGCTCATCGTAGAAGTTCACATGGATGGCGATCGCTTGCTCTTTGTGAAGCTTGAAGTGTTCGATCAAACCGAGGAAAAGCTCTGCCGCACTCGCCTGATTGATGGCATTGACGATCAGGGTGCTCTTGGCCCCGGCACTGAACAGTCGGGAATAGGCCTGAGTAAACTCGGCCAGTTTGTCGCGCACCAGACGCTTGATGTAGCTGTAGCTCTCCTGCTTTTGTGGCACAACGTCGAGCCAGAAGCTGTTCTCCCTCACCGGCAGCAGATGGGCGTAACCAGAGTCATTGTCGTAGACGAAAGGCAGCAAGCCAGATGCAACCAGGCGCTCGCGAGTCACCTCTGGCAATTCGGCAAAAGAGCTGACGCCATCTTCATCGCGATCGGCTTTTATCTCGACCACCAGTTGCAGGTGATAGGCAAGTACCAAGGGGTGCAGCGGGCTAAGGCGTTGCCACTCATCCTGGCGGCACAGGCCAATGCGCATCAGCTGTTTGTGCTCGAGCGCCAACACCGCATTGGTCGGTATCTCGCTTAACGCCGCTTCGTAGGCATCCAGCACCCGCTGAACCAGGGCGCAATAGCTGTCGCCCCAGGCAACCAGGCTCGGCAATGTTTTATGGTGTTGCAGATAGTCAAACAGGGCAGCATAAGCGCTATGCAAGTCAGAGAAGGCTGAGCTGATCGCCTCAAGTGGCATTGGATCGGCACTCAAACCGATATACAAGACCCGCTCATCAACCATCCGAGCTTCGAGATTCAGCAGCTGCTGGCGGATCCCGGCTACCCCACTTTCGCTGTTATCGAAAATGATCTTGCCTTTGGCCCGCAGATACTCGGCATTACGGTCATCTCTGAGCAGCTTGGCGAAACGGTCCCGGTCAAACAGCAGCGGAACACAAATACTCTCATCGGCGGCCGGGCCTTCAATATTGATGGGCAAGCGACGCTCGCCATTGACCAGCTCAAACTGGATCTGTTCGCTCTGCTCGGCCAGTGCCTCAAAGTTCACCCAACCACAGGCGCTGCAGTCCACTTCGGCCTCGTCGTCAGCAAGATGCATGATGGCGTCTTGCTCTGGGTTGACCTTGAACTTGTTCTCTTCCAGCAGCAGGGTCAGCCACTTCTTGCCCGCATCCACTCGGAAGCAGTGCAACAGCTCATCGAAATAGAAATCTCCCTGCTCCACGACTAGACAGCGGAACTTGTACTCTTCGGAGCGGTTATCGCGTTTGAGCTCAAGGCTAAAAAAGGTGGGTTCTCCCGTGACGGGCAAGGCCACCGTCGCCCAGCAGCGTTTACCTCCGACACGGCTGACAGAGTAAGTGACCGCATTTTTTAGCGGCCCATTGTGCATCAGTTTGAACTGGCTCTCGTCCAGATCATTGCCGATGAAGGTGAAAGAGAGGTTGAGGGTTTTCTCTCCCGGCGGGAGCTGGATCAGCAGGCTCAGATCGCGTTGTCCCGCCTTGCTCTGGCTCTTGGCTCTTTGTTGCAGTGAACCGCTGTCAACGGCCACCTCTTCCAATAGCAACTTTTGCGCTTTGTTGGCTTCAATCTCTTTGAGGTAGGCCTCGAATTCCAGATCACGCCAGCTCTCATCCTGGAAATGCTGGCGGATAAACTTGGCGCTGAACTCTTTCAGGACGCTCTCGAGCTGATCGAGATCATAATGCTCAACCGCATCTTCAATCTCGCGCCGCAGCTTGCGGTTGGCTTGGAGCCGCTTGCTGATCTGGGCCTTCTTGCCGCTCCAGCTCAAAATGACCGGATCATTGAATAGCTGGAGCTCATCAAACTCCAGAACACCATCTTGATCCAGTGCACTGAACAGAGGAGCAAAACCAAATACGGTCGCCCCCTCTTCAGTGATGAGGGCCAGTTGCTCTTCAAGCAGGCAGGCTGACAGCTCCTTGTTACTGCTGCCAACATCAATCAGTGCGCCAAGCTGCTGCGAGAGACTATCCGGATGCCAGACCGCACCGGGCGCCCCCAAATCAAGCGCACTGTTGATCAGGGTATCCAGCATGCTGTTGTGGATAATGAGCAGGGCTGCTTTTTCAAATTCTGCACTGCGCCCTGCGACCAGATCACGTAAACGGGAAATGTAGTTTTCGGTAAATCCCGGAGCCTCACCATGCAACACAGGTAAAACCCGCACGCCATTGCACTCTATATATGGCAGGTCAATGCCATCGGCCGTAGCCAGCGTATTTGTGGCAGCAAAGGTCACCAGTGACTGATAGAGCACCAGGCCGTTTTCAGCGCTGGGGGATTTGAACTGGTAACGAGAGCCCGGCTCAATGTCAGCACTGACCCACTCGATAAAACGCTCGGCCAGAAAATGCTCAAAGGGTCTTGCGGACATATACGGCGTCTCCACTATCACTCATTCGTTCTACATTGCCCATGCGCTCATAGAAGCTGACCAGTTGCTGCAATGACTGGTTATCAAGATAAAAACCGCGCTGCTCGAAGCCTTTGCGCAGATCGTGCAGGCGCAGCTTGTCGGCCTTGCCGATGGTGAGATTGGTCAACAGCAACAGCTGATCCTGATTCAGTACCAGGGTGCGGCCAGCGGCCCCTCGGGCCTGAATAAAATCACTCAGCAGCTTCTCTTCCAGCTCTTTGACATATTTTTTGTTCACGCCGCCACGGGAGGTATTGGCATCACGGAATTGCTCCAGAGCCAACTCTTTGAGTTGCTCAAAAGCTTCTGCCACGCTGTTTGTGAGAGGTCGTACAGACTGCAATTTACGGATTTCTCTAAAGGCCTGCAGATAGCTGTTCAAATCTTCCAGCAACTGAGTCTGGTCAGCATATTCCGTGGCATCGCGATAAACCTGCCAGAGCGGTCTTTTCTTGGCATCCCCTGGCAACTGGAGCACGTCAAGGGCGGAAAGCAGCGGGAAAACCCGCTCGCTGGCAGCTGCCAGCAGCTTGTAGCCAGAACGCTTTACCGATGTACGTTCAGAGCTGGCCTTTTCCGAATCGAGAATAAAGTAGAGAGGCTTGCTTTGGGGCTCATGTTGCCAGTCGGTCACATTCAGCGCCAGCTGAGCACAGTAAGCAAAGGCATACAGCTTGAGTGTGCCAGGCAAGGCTTGCAGCAGATATTGGGGATGTGCAGCCAAAAAGCGAATATCTTCACGAAATACGGCATTCAAAAACGGCAGATAAGGTTGCTCATCCTCATTTTTTACCAGGCTGCCGCTTTGCAGCCTGCCTTGCAAAACTGACAACAGTTCTTGCTCGACAAAGTTGAGCTTGTCATCGAGCGCATCTGCAAGAAAGAAATCCCCCAACAGGCCTGCAAACAATTTGCACAATCGCGTATCTGGTGCGCTGAGATCGGCTTGTCCACTCTTCTTCCCTTTGGCCTTAAACAACAGGAACAGAGGTGAAATGTGAAAGAGTGAGTCATTTGAAAAATAGGCTCGCTCAAGCACCTGCCAAAAATCAGGATCATCTAGCTTGCCTACAAACCGGACTTTGCACTCTTCCTTAAACTGCTCGAACTCATAGGCAGTCACCTGCTTGCGTAAGGAAAGCCCCAGCACGACACCCGTCACGGTATCCCAGTCAAACTCATTGCCTTTGTTGCGAATGGGCCAGTAGTTGGTGAGCTTGTTTTTATCAACCGGAGCTAATCCGACAGGAATTGGATACAGAGACATGACTATCTGGTTCCTTCTACAGTGATCATGCCGTCATCCAAGCCAAGACGGTAATGCTGATCACCTTCGTAATAGTGAAGAACAGGGCTCTTTTTGGCGACAGCGCGGATTTGCTCAACCATCTCATCGAGCAACACAATGGCATTCTTGTCGTACTTGTTTGGCCGATAGCCATTGTTGAGCTTGCAGATCAGCTCAAACAGATTGAGGTTGATTGCCATCGGTGCCAAGGGCTGCTCATCAACCTTCAGATAGGCGCTGAAATGATCGTGTTTCTCGACATGCTGGCGCTGAATTGCGCTGTAATCAGCTTTCAGCTCGACAGGTGCCGCGACATGACACTGGCCAAATTGACCAAGAGAAAGCTCACGCTTTGACAACTCAGGGGCATTGCGGTTGGCATAGACAAAAATGGCCGGGATCAGCGCCTTCACATAGAAATTGCGCAAGGCCAGCTGGCTTCCACCCTCCCCAAGGTACTGGCTATGCTGCAGCCAGACGGTGGCATAGTGTTCAAGTACCTGCTCTTCAAAATCGACTTTGAATTGGTGATGGTAGTTATTGCCAAACTCACAGTCCTTAAGCAGATAAAAGAGGCGTAGAAGAGATGCGGCTTGACCCGCTTTATCACGAGGTTCGTTGAACACGATCCCCAGTTTTGCCAGCTCGTCCATAAAGGCATCCAGAGCCTCATCCGGTAGATTCAGCTCATAACGCAGCACAAACTGGTCTACCGCTTGGGTATGAATCAGGGCAGGATCAAAGTCAGCAAGACGCAGGCTTAGCTCGCTGTCTTTAGCCAGAAACAGGTTGTCAAAGAGGTAATGCTCCCCGGCCAGAAGCTGATGGAGCAGATCCAGCAAGGCACGAGTCGTAATGAATTGATCCTTGATCAAACGGGTTTTGAACAGAGTGGTAATGATAATCTCTTGCACGTGCTCATTGGCCAGCAGCCTGAAATTGGCGATGAGGCGCATGTCACGTTGACGTTGCTCATCTGCAAGCGCAATAGCATGAAACAGATTGTCATCGGTTGGCTGGGTTAACCGCTTGAGCAGTTGACGCATAAAGCTTGAATAGCTGCCTGCGTCATCATTAAAACGAAATTTTGGATAGGACTCGAAATCCAGAAAGTGATATGTCCCTTGCGTTCTCTCGCCGCTATCCAAGAAGCGCTCAATCACGCCACGCAGTGCACTGTGCCGCTCAGCCCCTTCTTTGGCAAAGTTGGCCAGCATACCGATGTTGATACCAACAACTAGGGGTTTAGCCCCATCTCCGGCGCGATCAAAGAGTTCGTTTAGCGCATCGATTGCTGATTGATGAGGCGAAAAGCTATGGGTTGCATCCAGATGGAAAGTGCATCTGTTTTTATATTGGTCATAGCTACGTGACAATATTTCAGATTTGCCATCACCACTACTGCCGCATAAAAAAACGCACTCACCAGGCTGCAATGAACGGAGGCACTTCTCAAAGTCATGTTCGATTTCGGGCGTAACGTAGAGATAATCCTTGAGATCATCAAACAGATCTCTCTGACGTTGTGTTGTCGTCTTGACCGAGAAAGAAGAAGATTTAGCCAAGACCCCGAGGGCCTTGCGAAGGGGGATTGAACTCACGATATAACCCTGCCATTTCCATATCAGCAAGATAGTAACCGATTGAATCATTGAGAGACTACTAGAAAGACATGTCTTTGTATGACTCCTTGATGCCCGTCATATCAAACCTCAACTAATTACCAAAACGTGCTCACCATATGCGCACTTTTAATCAAACACCAGCTACAGAACAGGTTTGGTCTACAGTAGCCTCTGAACTTCCAGCTTCGATGTTTTGAAAGCACTCTGAAGAAGATGACGGTCCGTCTTGTTTGTATTTCCTGCTGCCTTCTTTTTCTACAAAACCGGCACCCTCTCCCCCGCCTGCTGGCAGGCCCAGTCGATAAAGGCTTGCGCCTTGGGGTTCTGGCAATTGGGCAGGGTGGCGATGTAGTAGCGCTGGGCGCAGCGCACCGCCATCTCCGGGAAGGGGGCCACCAGCTCGCGCCGTGCCAGCCGCTGGCTCACCAGGTTCTGGCGTCCCATGGCCACCCCGGCGTGGTTCATGGCGGCGATGATGGCGAGATCGGAGCGATCAAACCCCATGCTGCCCCTGCATGCCGAAAGCGACACGCCGGACTGCTCGGCCCAGCTGGACCACTCATCATCGTTGGAATCCTGGCTCCAGGCTTGCCGATCGTGCAGCAGGCGGCAGTGTGCCAGGTTGGCCGGGTTGCCTAGCAGCCCGTGCTGTTCGGCATACTCGGGGCTGCACACCGGCACCATGTACTCGTCCATCAACGGGTGGATGGCGAGCCGCGCAGGCGTCTTGTCGTCGAAGCAGAGGGCGAGATCGATGCCGTAACCATGCAGGTTGATGTTCTCGTTGCCGGTCATGACGTTGAGCTCGATTTGGGGATGCAGACGGGCGAAATCCGCCAGCCGTGGCACCAGCCAGCACTGGGCGATGGAGGGTCGTGAGAAGACGGTCAGGGGGCCCGACAGCTCCTGATGACGGATCTCCAGGATCTCCTGGTTGATGAACTCCAGCGATGACTTGAGCGCCCAGAACACCCGCTGCCCGTCTGCCGTCAGCGCCACCTTGCGGTGAAAGCGCTGGAACAGCTTGAAGCCAAGATCCTCCTCCAGGGCGCTTATCCGGTGGCTCACCGCACTCGGGCTGAGCGCCAGCTCGTCGGCCGCCAGCGCAAAGGAGCCGTGTCTGGCTGCCGCCTCGAAGGTGTGCAGCCTCGCCAGCTGATAGCCGTTGAGCAGCTTGTTGCCCGCGATACGGCTTCTCGCCACCTGGTGATCCTGCTTATACATGACGCCCCCATTGCCCCCTTCAACACATGCGCCGATGATACCGAAAAAGCGTCCCCTTGCATCAGCTCACACCACCCAATATCACCATCAGGTCAACAATGTGATGAATGCAGCACCCT
This sequence comes from Aeromonas dhakensis, assembly GCF_000820305.1. Taxonomy (GTDB): domain Bacteria; phylum Pseudomonadota; class Gammaproteobacteria; order Enterobacterales; family Aeromonadaceae; genus Aeromonas; species Aeromonas dhakensis. The sequence goes on along the minus strand of NZ_CDBH01000039.1, from coordinate 75,996 downwards.
TGCATCAATCCAGCTCATCCAAGACGCTCATTTCATCATTTGTCACGGCCACCTCGTTGGCATTGAATAACGCCAGCCTTATTCCCATGCCGGGGTGCGCCATGAGCGCCTCAACAGGGCTCGGCGCCCCCGGCCGACAGCCATCATGGACCCCATGGCTCTGTGCCAGGTTTGCCACGGTGGGTGCAACCCTGCTGGCACCTGCATGCCCGAATTCAATGACGAAGCCGAGAACACCATGAAAAACATCGACGTATCACAACTCACCCAGCAGTTTCCGCTGCTGCACGCTCTGATCGCGCTGGAACCGGTCAGCTGGTTCAACCCCAAGGCCACCACCCTGGAGGAAGGTCTGCCCCACGTGGGGCTGGATGGCCGCGATGTGGCGGATGCCTCCGCCCGCCTGGCCCGCTTCGCCCCCTACCTGTGTGAAGCCTTCCCCGAGACCCGCGCCAGCAAGGGCATTCTCGAATCCGAGATCGCCGCCATCCCGGCCATGCAGCGCGCGCTGAATGCCCGTTACGGGGTCGAGGTGAGCGGCCGGCTGCTGCTCAAAAAAGACAGCCATCTGCCCATCTCGGGTTCCATCAAGGCGCGTGGCGGCATCTACGAGGTGCTGACCCACGCCGAGCAGTTGGCCATCAAGGCCGGTCTGCTCTGCGAAGAGGACGACTATCGCAAGCTGTTCACGGACGAGTTCCGCCACTTCTTCAGCCAGTACAGCATCGCGGTCGGCTCCACTGGCAACCTTGGCATGTCCATCGGCATCATGAGCGCCCGCCTCGGCTTTCGCGTCACCGTCCATATGTCCGCCGATGCGCGGGAGTGGAAGAAGCGCAAGTTGCGCGAACATGGCGCCATCGTGGTGGAATACGCCGAGGATTACGGGGTGGCGGTGGAGCAGGGACGCAAGGAGGCCGAACGCGACCCCAACTGTTTCTTCATCGATGACGAGAACTCCCGCACCCTATTCCTCGGCTACGCGGTAGCCGGTGAGCGGGTGAAAAAGCAGTTTGATGAAATGGGGATTGTGGTGGACGCCGACCATCCGCTGTTTGTCTACCTGCCTTGCGGTGTCGGTGGCGGCCCCGGCGGGGTGGCCTTTGGCCTCAAGCTTGCGTTTGGGGACAACGTTCACTGCCTGTTTGCCGAACCGACCCACTCCCCCTGCATGCTGCTCGGGGTGCACACCGGCTTGCACGATGCCATTGCGGTGCAGGACCTTGGCATCGACAACCTCACCGCTGCCGACGGCCTCGCGGTGGGACGCGCCTCCGGCTTCGTCGGTCGCGCCATGGAGCGACTGCTGGCAAGTCTCTACACCCTGAGCGATCAGGAGATGTACGACCTGCTGGGACTCTTGGCCCGCGAAGAGCAGATCAGGCTCGAGCCTTCTGCCCTAGCCGGCATGGCAGGCCCGTGGCGTGTCGCGGCCAACCTTGAGTGGCAGGCCGGTCAGGGGCTGGATGTCGCCAAGATGGCCAGCGCTACCCACCTGGTGTGGGCCACCGGCGGCGGCATGGTGCCCGCCGAGGAGATGGAAAAGTACCTGGCCAGCGCCCAGCTCTGATCTTTTTTCAGCCATAAAACCCGCCAGACTGGCGGGTTTTTCTCGTGTGAGATCAGCAAGATGGGATGCATGCTTACGTGTATCGAATGTAGACGGCCAGACAGCTGGACACCCTGAATTGCTGACAATCCCCCCAAGCTGGTTATTTTGTGATACGATAGTGACCGTTTTTTGACATCTGCACCCACGTTGGCGCCCTGTTCGGGCGAGATCGCGACCCAATCCGTTGATCACAACCATCAAGGGCATGCAGAAAAACCGTGGCCTGATGGCCCCGTCCGGCACAAAGCCTGGCGGCGGTCAGCAAGACACACGAGATAAGGAGATCGGGCAATGAAACAATATCAAAGCTGGCTGGGACAATATCTGATGAGTCGCCGTGATGGGGACCACGCCATGGCATCCGAACTCGCCAGCTCCATCTGCGAGTTCTGGCAAACCCAGGGGGACGAGGCCGAGCAGGACAAATGGCAGCAGATCTACCAGCACCATCTGGAACGAACCACCTAATCATCCGAATCCTTGCCTTGCAGCCCCAAACTGCAAGGCTCTCTTTTATCCAGCCCCTTCTTCCCCTCGCCTCCTTTGCTCTCTCACCATGACAGCGCAGATCTGCCTGCCTGCTTCATATCGTTGCCCGCATCCTTTCAACAGGTTACCGGGCAGGGCCGCCAGCCATGTGCAATTTGGCGTCACATCGGCACGTTCGCGCCTTGCCCCTGCCCCTCCCCTTTGTTAGAGTCGCGCGCCGCGCGGCCACCGCGCCCATAACGACAACGCGCGCCCAGAGCGCCAGCAACGAGCGAGAACAATCCATGCGTGAGCGCATCAGACAAGAGTGGTTTGGCAACGTCAGGGGGGATCTGCTGTCGGGCACGGTCGTGGCCCTGGCCCTGATCCCGGAGGCCATCGCCTTCTCCATCATCGCCGGCGTCGATCCCAAGGTGGGGCTCTACGCCTCCTTCTGCATCGCCGTCATCATCGCCTTCACCGGCGGCCGCCCGGCCATGATCTCCGCCGCCACCGGCGCCATGGCCCTGCTGATGGTGACCCTGGTGCGCGAGCACGGCCTGCAATACTTGATGGCCGCCACCCTGCTCACCGGCCTGCTGCAGATCCTGGCCGGCTACCTGCGCCTCGGCGCCCTGATGCGCTTCGTCTCGCGCTCGGTGGTGACCGGCTTTGTCAACGCTCTGGCCATCCTCATCTTCATGGCCCAGTTGCCGGAGCTGACCAACGTCAGCTGGCAGGTCTACGCCATGACCGCAGCCGGGCTTGGCATCATCTACCTGTTCCCGCGCCTGCCGCGCATCGGCACTTTGCTCCCCTCGCCGCTGCTGTGCATCGTGCTGCTTACCGCGGTGAGCGTCGGCCTCGGCCTCGGCCTCGAGGTGCGCACGGTCGGCGACATGGGCGCCCTGCCGGACACCCTGCCGGTCTTCATGTGGCCCGAGGTGCCCCTCAATCTCGAGACCCTGGCCATCATCTTCCCCTACTCCGCCGCCCTGGCCGTGGTGGGGCTGCTCGAATCCCTGATGACCGCCGCCATCGTCGACGAGATGACCGGCACCCGCAGCGATCGCCACCGCGAGTGCAAGGGCCAGGGGCTGGCCAACATCGCCGCCGGCCTGATGGGCGGCATGGCAGGCTGCGCCATGATTGGCCAGTCGGTCATCAACGTGAAATCCGGTGGCCGCGGCCGCCTCTCCACCCTGGTGGCGGGGGCCCTGCTCATCGTCATGGTGGTGTTCCTGGACGAGTGGATCCGCCAGATCCCCATGGCGGCCCTGGTGGCGGTGATGATCATGGTATCCATCGGCACCTTCTCCTGGGGCTCAGTGCTGCGCATGCACAAGACGCCGCTGGCCACCAACCTGGTAATGCTGAGCACGGTGGCCGTGGTGGTAGTGACCCACAATCTGGCCCTCGGGGTGCTGACCGGCGTGCTGCTGGCCTGCCTCTTCTTTGCCCACAAGGTGGCGCGTACCCTGCTGGTGCACAGCGACAGCGAGCGCCACGGCGCCACCCGCACCTACCGGGTGCACGGCCAGGTCTTCTTCGCCAGCACAGAGCAGTTCTGCGCCGGCTTTGATACCGGCGAATCCCTCGAGCGGGTGGTGATCGACTTAAGCGACGCCCACTTCTGGGATCTCAGCGCCGCCGAGGCCCTGACCACGGTGCGCCGCCGCTTCGAGGCAGCCGGCACCGAGGTGCAGCTGACGGGGGTGAGCGACGCCAGCGCCGCCCTGCTCGGCCGCTTCGCCCCGGCGACCTGACCGAACGCCGCTTCAGGCGCCACACGCCCATAAAAAAGGCCAGCCCCCTGGGGCTGGCCTTTTGCATCTTCACAGACTTACATCTGGTCGACCATGTCCTGGGCGAACTGGGAGCAGGAGCGCAGGGTGGCCCCTTCCATCAGACGCTCGAAGTCATAGGTGACGGTCTTGTTGCGGATCGCCGCTTCCATCCCCTTGATGATGAGGTCAGCTGCCTCGGTCCAGCCAATGTGGCGCAGCATCATCTCGGCGGAGAGGATGAGGGAGCCCGGGTTGACCTTGTCCTGACCGGCGTACTTCGGCGCAGTGCCGTGGGTTGCTTCGAACAGGGCCACGCCGTCGCCGATGTTGGCACCCGGCGCGATGCCGATGCCGCCCACCTGGGCCGCCAGCGCGTCGGAGATGTAATCACCGTTCAAGTTCATGCAGGCGATGACGTCATACTCGGCCGGACGCAGCAGGATCTGTTGCAGGAAGGCGTCGGCGATGACGTCCTTGACGACTATGGTCTTGCCGGTTTTCGGGTTCTTGAAGGAGCACCAGGGGCCGCCGTCGATGAGCTGGGCATCGTACTCTTTCTGGGCCAGGGCGTAGCCCCAATCCTTGAAGGCACCTTCGGTGAACTTCATGATGTTGCCCTTGTGCACCAGGGTCACGGAGTCGCGATCGTTGTCGATGGCATACTCGATGGCGGCACGCACCAGACGCTCGGTACCGGCCTTGGACATGGGCTTGATGCCGATGCCGCAGGTCTCGGGGAAGCGGATCTTCTTCACGCCCATCTCGTTTTGCAGGAAGGCGATCACCTTCTTGGCTTCGTCGCTGTCGGCCTTCCACTCGATGCCGGCGTAGATGTCTTCGGCGTTCTCGCGGAAGATCACCATGTCGGTCAGATCCGGGCGCTTGACCGGGCTCGGGGTGCCCTCGTAGTAACGAACCGGGCGCAGGCAGATGTAGAGATCCAGCTCCTGACGCAGGGCCACGTTGAGGGAGCGAATACCGCCACCGACCGGGGTGGTCAGCGGGCCCTTGATGGCCACGCAGTATTCACGAATGAAATCCAGGGTTTCGGCCGGCAGCCAGGCACCTTCGCCATAGACATGAGTCGATTTCTCGCCGGTGTAGATCTCCATCCAGGCGATCTTGCGCTCGCCTTTGTAGGCTTTCTCGACCGCGGCATTCACCACATTCAACATGGCCGGGGTCACGTCCACGCCGATGCCATCCCCTTCGATAAACGGAATGATCGGATGGTTGGGAACCTGCAGCTTGCCGTTGGCATCGACTGTGATTTTCTGGCCCTGGGTCGGGATAACTACTTTGCTTTCCATCGGCATCTCCTAACTTCCGTTTGTTATCAATCTGTAAGTTGCGCGCGGCCATCTTAAGCCCATCCATTGGCAGAATCAAATGGCGAGCACGCATGTCAGACCATAGTCGCGCACTGGATCACAATGCGTCCATTCAGCCTGCTGCGGATCCGAAGCAGCCCCGCCGGCGCCTGAGCTGGGCAGGCTCCGGCGGCATCCCTGCTTATCCCGCCAGCCCCTCGGCCTGCCCCTGCGGCTGGCTGAGCGCCCGGTACTGGGAGGGGGTCAAGCCGGTCTTTTGCTTGAACACCCGGCAAAAATAGTTCACATCGCTGTAACCACAGCGGCTGGCCACCTCTTCGAGGCGAAAGCGGTATTTCTTGAGCATGAACTTGGCCCGATCGATGCGCACCCAGCTGATGTAATCGGCCAGGCGCATGTGCCCCTGCTCGCGAAACAGGTGCGACAAGTGGCTGGCCGAGACGTTGAAGCGATGGGCGATTGAATCCCGGCTGATGGGGCGGTGAAAGTTCTCCTGGATATAGATGCAGATCCCGTGAAACAGCTCGGCCCCCCGCGGCCGCTCGAAGGTGGACTCGGCCAGCAGCTGGCGCACGCTGGTGAGCAGCGCCTGCAGCAGATGATTGTCGGTGGGGGAGCGCGCGGGATCCTCGGTCAGCACGTTGAGCGCCGCCAGTATGTGTTCGTTCACATGGCCGGCCCGGGCCATGATGCTGTGCTTTTGCACGTCAAAGAAATCGGGGTCTTCCCGCCGCTTGCTCACCAGACTGAAGCCCAGCTGACGCTTGCCGAACAGCAGGCTCAGCACCGAGCAGTCGGTGGTCCAGAGCGGCTTGTTCCAGCCGTTGGGGGGGATGTAGAGCGCCTGCCCCGGGGCGATGCAGATCTCCTGGCAGCCCTGCTCCCTGTCCCAGATCTGGTTGCGGTACTCGCCGCTGAACACCAGCTCGAGGCGGGGAAAGTTGACCTGATAGCTGAAACCGGGCGGCACCCCCTGATCCTGGGCAAACCAGATCTGGTCGAAGGGGGCCTGCTCGTGGAGGGCGCCATCGAGCAACTGGCTGAAGACAAGAGACATGCTGATCCTGATCAAGAGAGAGGCAAGCGGTTGCGGTGCCCGCGACCGCCCATGTTATAGTCCGGTCCACGGCAGCAATGCCACCCTTTTCTGCACCCGATTTTCTGCACACCAAATGAGGCATCCCTTATGAGCAGTCGCGATCTGCCCTCTTTTTTGTCAATGCAAAATCCGATTCAAGGCTACGACTGGGGCAGCCATGACGCCCTCACCACCCTGTTCGGCATCCCCAATCCGGCGGGCAAACCCCAGGCCGAGCTGTGGATGGGTGCCCACCCCAACGGCTGCTCCGAGGTAGTGCTGGCCGGGCAGACGCAAAAGCTCTCGACCCTGATAGAGAGCGCCCCCGCCGCCGTACTGGGTGAAGCCACCCAGACCCGTTTTGGCAGCCTGCCGTTCCTGTTCAAGGTGCTGTGCGCCGAGAAGGCTCTCTCCATTCAGGTGCACCCGAGCAAGGCGCAGGCCGAAGCAGGCTTTGCCAAAGAAGAGGCCGCCGGCATCTCGCCCAAGGCCGCCAATCGCAACTACAAGGATCCCAACCACAAGCCCGAGCTGGTGTTTGCCCTCACCCCCTATCAGGCGATGAACGGTTTTCGCGCCATCCCGGCCATCCTGGCGCTGTTCGAGCGGGTCAAGCTGCCTGCCCTTGCCGAGCTGGTTGCCGCCCTCGCCGCCAGCCAGAATGAAGCGGGCCTGCAGCACTTCTTCCACCAGCTGCTGGTGCTGGAAGGGGCGCGCAAGGATGAGGCACTGGCGGACCTGCTGGCCTTTGCCGCCAAGCATCAGGATGAAGAGACCTTTGCGCTGATCACCAGCCTGGCCGCCCAGTACCCGGGGGACGTGGGGCTCTTCTCGCCGCTCTTGCTCAACGTAGTGACCCTGCAGCCCGGTCAGGCGATGTATCTGGACGCCTGCACCCCGCACGCCTATGTGCGCGGCACTGGCCTTGAGATCATGGCCAACTCCGACAACGTGCTGCGCGCCGGACTCACCCCCAAGTACATAGACGTGGCCGAGCTGTTGGCCTGCACCCGCTGCCAGGCCAAGCCGGACGACCAGATCCTGCTTGCCCCCCGCCTGGACGGGGCGGTGCAGCACTTCGAGGTGCCGGTGCCGGACTTCACCTTCAGCGTCTACCCGGCGGGCGAGCATCAGCTCACTACCACTAGCGCCGAGATCCTGTTTGCCATCGACGAGGCCGTGATCCTCAAGCGCGGTGACGACACCCTGCGTCTCGAGAAGGGTCAGTCCGCCTTCATCCCGGCCGCCACCGGCCGCTACCAGCTGCTGGCCGAGGGCCGGGTCGCCCGCGCCGGCAACCGCTGCTAAGCCGGTTCAAATCGAGCCATGACAACAAGGGCCATCCAGGATGGCCCTTGTTGTTGGCAGTGACCGCCACTGTCCACTTCCGCCTTTGCCGACTAATTTCTTGATGTGCGGCATAAAATCATCAGATCCTGCTGTCGCCCTCTGCCGGGTTGGCTATCATGCCCGTCTGGCTATCACATGCCTTGATACCCGCCGGAGCAGCACTGTCAGCCGGCCCCAGTTCAGGAAGAACATCATGAAAGGCTACTGCGGACTATCCGTTTTACTGCTGGCGCTGCTGGGCGGCCCGGTGCACGCCGCCTGCGACAAGGGGGTGGCACTCAGGCTGGCCAAGGCGTTCTGGAGCGAGCACAAGGATTTCTATTACGCCGATCCGGCGCCGCTCAAGGCGCTGCTCACCCCCGACTTTTTCGCCGTGCTGAGCAGCGAGGCCGAGTGCAACGCCGATGGCGAGGTGTGCGCCATCGATGCCGACCCCTGGATCAACGCCCAGGATGGCGAGGTGAGCGAGCCCGTCAGCTTCACCCTGGCCAAGGAGCAAGAGCAAGGGGTAACGGTCAGGATGCACTATCTGTTCGCCCTCTCCGACGCCCAGAAAGAGCCGCAGACCGTCAGCCTCCACTTTCAGAAGAGCGGCGACAACCGCTGCTACCTGATGGATGACTTCATCCCCCCCGGCGATGGTTCCCTCAAACAGCGCCTGCGCCAGTGGCAGAACCACAACGCCATCGAGTTGCAATAAAAAACCCCCGCCATACAGGCGGGGGTTTTGCATTCAGCCGGGCCACACGCATCAGCGCCGGGCCCATGGCGAGGTCACTCCTCTACTGCCTCCGACTGAGGCTCTTCAGCACGGATCTGCTGCAGCTCTTCGACCCTGGCCTGCCATTTGTCGTGGGCCTGTTTGCGCTCCTGTTGCTTGAACTCTTCGCGCATGGTGTCGATATTTTGGGCCAAATTTTCCATCAGGATGTCTCCTTACATCTGGGTGAACATGACAAGTAAAACGGGTTGACGGCACACTCCGCATCAAGGGCGTTGGCCTGTCGGTTCATCAAGTTTGACTTCCGGTTTGCCAAAACTGTCCAACTAAATAAACGATTGGATATGCACAAAGCAATCTAAAAAATGATTAAACGCCTCTCGTAAAACCGTCTAAAGGCGCTCAACAGACTCACTTCCCGCTCCTGTGCATGAGATGTAAACCATTAAATATCAGTATCTTAAAGTGATCTCGTAGCGAGTTCACACGCCCTTTTCAAGGCGCCGATTATGCACTAATTTTTCACGCCCCGTGTTTTCGTCCCTTGCAGCCCCGCCACCATAAGCGCCGCCCAGGGCCAGGCAGCAGCTTTTGCCAACCGGCTCACAGTTTTTCCGCTCGCTAGAGCACACAAATCTCCATCCTTCAGCCCACAAAGAGCAAGCCCTCTAACCGCCGACTGGTGATGAATTGCCCCCACACCAAGAATAATCATCTGTTTTTAAAGCTTTTTTTGTTCATCACCCGCGGTCTTTACTAACCGAACAAAATGCGAGCAGGGTCACAGGCAGGCGCCATCAACACAAAAATCCAGTAAAGGGCACATATGTCCGATTTCGGCCGAGGCACTTGGGAGAAACAATAGGCAGGTCAACCCGTTGCACCACAGTTTCAACAGGACCAGTTCCATTCGGACGGCACCAGCCAGGAGAGAACCATGCTCACCACCCTGATAGATGAAGGATTGATCTGCCTCGATCTTGCGGCCCACGACAAGCAGGCGCTGTTTGTCGAGCTGGCCGAGAGGCTCAAGGCCAGCGGCAAGATAGCCAGTCAGGATCAGTTTGTGCGCGACCTCTGGGCGCGGGAGGCGCTCGACAACACCGGCTTCGAGCAGGGGGTCGCCCTGCCCCACGCCAAGAGCGAGGCGGTGCGAGAGCCTGCCATCGTGGTCGGCATCAGTCGCCAGGGCATCGACTACGGCGCCGAAGATGGCGAGCCCTCCAAGCTGTTCTTCATGATTGCCTCCCCGGCGGGTGGCGCCAACCACCATATCGAGGTGCTGGCCGAGCTCTCCACCAAGCTGCTGGAACCCGGTTTCATCGCCAGCATGCAGGCGGCCACCAGCCACGCCGAGGTACTCACCTTGCTGGCCGCACCAGGGCCGTCCGCAGCCCCTGCCGCCCCCACCCGGGCGCAACCAGCCCAGCCGGCGGAGCCGCAGGAGCGCGGCATCAAGGCCCAGCTCAACACCCTCAAGCAACATTTGCTGTTTGGCACCTCCCACATGATCCCCTTTATCGTGGCGGGGGGCGTGCTGCTGTCGCTGTCGGTGATGATCAGCGGCAAGGGCGCCGTGCCCGAGGCGGGCGTGCTCAAGGACATGGCCGACATGGGGATTGCCGGGCTCACCCTGTTTACCGCCGTGCTGGGCGGCTACATCGCCTACTCCATGGCGGACAAACCGGGCCTGGCCCCCGGCATGATCGGCTCCTGGATTGCCGTGCAGCAGTTTCACACCGGTTTTCTCGGCGCCATCCTGGTGGGCTTTATCGCCGGTCTCATCGTCAACCAGCTCAAACGCATCAAGCTGCCGGATTCCATGAGTTCGCTCGGCTCCATCTTCATCTATCCGCTGATCGGCACCTTCCTGGTGTGCGGCATCGTGATGTGGGTCATCGGCGCCCCCATCGCCGCCATGATGGAGGGGATGAACCATTGGCTCTCCGGCATGGCGGGCTCGGGCAAGGTGATGCTGGGGGCCATCCTCGGCGGCATGACCGCCTTTGACATGGGCGGCCCCATCAACAAGGTGGCCACCCTGTTCGCCCAGACCCAGGTCAACACCCAGCCCTGGCTGATGGGTGGGGTCGGCATCGCCATCTGCGTGCCGCCGCTCGGCATGGCGCTGGCCACCCTGCTCTCGCCCAAACGCTACAAGAAAGAGGAGCATGAAGCGGGCAAGGCAGCCGCCATCATGGGCATGATCGGCATCAGCGAGGGGGCCATTCCGTTTGCCGCCGCCGACCCGGTGCGCGTCATCCCGGCCATCGTCGCAGGCGGCATCGTCGGCAACATCACCGGCTTCATGATGCACAGCATCAACCACGCCCCCTGGGGCGGCTGGATCGTGCTGCCGGTAGTCGAGGGCAAGATGGGCTATATCCTCGGCACCCTGCTCGGTGCCCTCACCACGGCCCTTATCGTCAACCTGCTGAAAAAGCCGGTCAGTGACACCGAAGAGAGCAACGAGCGCCAGGAGGAGTACCAGATCATCGAGGCGGAAGGGGAAGCCGAGGTGCTGGCCATCACCGCCTGCCCCTCCGGCGTGGCCCACACCTTCCTGGCCGCCAAGAGCCTGCAAAAGGCAGCCGCCAAGGCCGGCATCAAGCTGAAAGTGGAAACCCAGGGCGCCAACGGCATCATCAACCGGATCAGCGCCAAGGACGTGGCCAACGCCCGCTGCGTCATCCTGGCCCACGACGTGGCCATCAAGAACAGGGAGCGCTTCGCCCATATCGAGGTCATCGATGTGAAGACCCGGGAGGCCATCCACAACCCGGAGGGGCTGCTGGCCCGCACCCAGCCGGGGCGCCAGGTGGCCTGACAACGAGACTTGAGAGTACCTGCGACAGAAGGGGCCAAGGGCCCCTTCTTTTATCCCGGCATCAGGCTGCAAGCCTTCGTCAGCCGCCCGAACGGGGATGGCGACCTCACCCACAGGATCGATAAGATAGGAGCCATATTGTGCCTTCGCCTGCCAGCCGGCCTGGCGACCACACATGGACGGAGCCTTGCACAGATGGATCTGACGGACGTACGGCTCACCCTACCCGAGTGCCTCGCCCGCCATCCCGAATAAACGCCAGTTGCTGTACCTGCGGTTCGCACAAGGTTCGGTTTCGAAGCCGCGCTATTCTCTGACAGATTCATATATCAACTAGATGAGTGAAGGGACGCCCAGTGAGTAATCGAACAGCCGCTGCCCGTTGGCGCTGGCTTCGCCAACATATAAAAACATTGCGCAATGCTGAGCTGGAACCCGAAGAAAAAGGGACAACTTGGCGCTTTGCGGGATTAGTCGTGGCGGCCATTCCTGCCCTGACAGCAGCAACCTATCTCCTAGGGATGGCCTATCACTATGGCTATACCTTGGCGTTTAACCTGGACTATGCCGAATTTTCCCCGCCGGCAGATTATCTGCTAGCCTTTGGTCTGCTCACGACTCTCAATATGCTCAAACCTTGGATGTGGCCTGTATTGGGTAGCATACTCACAATTTTCTTTATGGCTTTCATCCTAATCACCAGCCCCCGCAGAAGACTCCACCTCACCTGGTTATGGCAAACGTCGAGCTTATACCGCTGGCTGGTAAAACGAGCTAAAAAGCGCCGACGTTACCCCGCGCCTTCTCTTTTCAAGGTATTTGTTTGGATGGTGAATAGTTATGACAAATTTGCCTTCTTGTTGTTATCCGTATTGATCCCCGTCATGGGTGCGCTCTGGTTCTTTGTGAAAGGTGTCGAAGAGGCACAAACACAGATCTCCCGCCTCGAACAAGACAAATGGCCGCAGACAGAGGCCCATAGTCAGTCTCCTCTGCTGGGGGATGAGCCTCATATTCGCATCGCCTGCAACGCTTCCCACTGCGCCTATCGCCTCAAGGGGGGTGATACCCTGATCCTGCGCTTCGATCAGATAGAAGAGACCCGCTATCGGCCTGACAAGGCCGCCTCGAAATAGCAACCGCCGCCCGAGGGCGGCGGTGCGCTATCTGGCCAGCAGCTCTTGCAGCACACCGATCAGGGCATCGAGGCCTTTATCTACTTTTGAACGAGGGCAGCCGACGTTGAGGCGAAGATAGCCCTTGCCTTCGGGGCCATAGGTGTCGCCGCGCATGATGGCGACCCGGTACTTCTCCACCAGCAAGGTTTGCAGCGCATCCATCCGCTCGGTGGCGTCGATGCCAAGGCCGCGCAGGTCAATCCAGGCGAGATAGGTCCCCTCGGGCACCCGATAGTCGATGGCGGGGAAGGCTGCGTTGAGCCGCGCCGCCACCTGGACGAGGTTGCCGTGCAGATAGGCTTTCAGGGCATCGAGCCAGGCAGCGCCGTCTCGATAGGCGCTGATATGGGCCAGCACCCCGAGAATGGGCGGCGATGAGAGGCCATGAGCCGCCTTGAGCCGCTGCAGATAGGCGGCCCGCGCCTCGGCGTTGGCGATAAAGGCGTAGGCACTACCAAGGGCCGGAATATTGAAGGATTTCGAACCCGAGCTCACAAGTGCCCAGTTGTCATCCGGCGCCACCTCGCTCCACGGCAAGTAAGGGGCAAAGCTCATATCCATATGGATGTCGTCCGAGATGACCTTGACCTCGTGACGCTGGCAGATGTCGGCCATCCGGCCCAGTTCATCCCGCGTCCAGACCCGGCCGGTGGGGTTGTGGGGGCTGCAGAGCAGCAAAATCCGGCAATCGGGGCGGGCCGCCTGTTGCTCGAAACATTGCCAGTCTATCTGGTAACTCCCCTGCTCTTTTTTAAGCGGACAGGGCAGCAGCACCCTGTCGTTGGCAGCCAGCATATTGCCGAAGGCGTCGTAGGCGGGGGTATGCACCAGCACCCCCTCCCCCGGCGCCGACCAGAGGCTCACCAGCTGGGCGATGATGTAGATGACCGAGGGGCCGTAGACCAGAGTATCGGGGTCGAGGCAAGCCCCGTAGCGGCTGGCAAACCAGTCGCTCACCGCCCCCTTGAAGTCGTCGTGATTCCAGCGACTGTAGCCAAAGACCCCGTGTTCGAGGCGCCTGGCCAGGGTCTGACGAATACAGGGGGCAGTCTCGAAGTCCATGTCGGAGATGGTAAAGGGGAGCAGGTCGGCGTGGCCGAAGCGGTCGGCCACATAGTCCCACTGGGTGCAGTAGGTGCCGTGGCGATCGACCAGGCGATCAAAATCAAAGGATTCGGTAGTGGGCATCTCTTTCTCGCCAGTAAAAACAGCAATGAACAAGGGGGCTTGGCGCCCCCCGACGCAGGGTAACAGAGGGCCGACTCAGGCCCCCATCAGGCTCTGCAGCTGGTTTTTCACCAGATGGACCTGGGGCCCGATCACCACCTGCAGGTTGTGCTCGTCGAGCTTGATCACCCCGATGGCGCCGTTCGCCTTCAATACCTTGTCATCGACCCGGCTCATGTCCTGCACCGACATCCGCAGGCGGGTAATGCAGTTGTCCAGCGCCAGGATATTGCCGGCGCCGCCCAGGGCATTGAGGATGATTTCGCCGTTGTAGCCGCTGTTGCCTGCCTTCTTGCCCGCGGGTTGAGCAGCCTCGCTGGTCTCGATTTCCCGGCCGGGGGTTTTCAGGTTGAAGCGCACGATGGCGAAGCGGAACACGCTGTAGTAGATGGCAAACCAGATGGCGGCAGCGACCGGTACCAGATACCACTTGGTGGCGGTGCCCTGCAGCACGCCGAACACCAGAAAATCGATGAGGTTGCCGTCGGTGTTGCCGATGGTGACGCCGAGCAGCCCCATGGTCATAAAGCCCAAACCCGTCAGGATGGCGTGAATGACGTAGAGCACGGGCGCCACGAACAGGAACAGAAACTCCAGCGGTTCCGTGATGCCACCGATGACGCAGGCGACCACGCCGGAGACCAGCAGCGCCTTGATCTTGCCGCGATTTTCCGGGCGAGCGCAGTGATACATGGCGAGCGCCGCTCCCGGCAGGCCACCGAGGAAGGCCGGCATCTTGCCCTGAGAGAGGAAGGAGGTGGCCGACACCGAGAACTGAGTGGTGTCGGCGCAGGAGAGCTCGGCGTAGAAAATGTTGAGCGCGCCGCTCACCTCGTTGCCGCACACCAGCGATGTGCCGCCCGCCTCGGTAAAGCGGATCAGCGCCACCAGAATGTGGTGCAGACCGAGCGGCAGCAGCAGACGCTCACCGGTACCGAACAGGAAGGGGCCGAAGGGACCGGCGTGGGAGATGAGCGCCCCTATACCGTTGATGCCGGCGGCGAACCAGGGCCAGACCAGGGGTACCACCAGACCGACCACCCCCAGCACGATGGCGGTGATGATGGGCACGAAGCGGGCCCCGCCGAAGAAGGCGAGCGCATCGGGCATCTTGTAGGTATAGAAGCGGGCGTGGAGCCTCGCGACAATCACCCCGACGATGATGGCCCCCAGAATGCCGGTGTCGATGGAGCTGATGCCGAGGATGGATTTCACCCCGTAGGCCTTCTCCGCCGCTGCGTCACCGATGACGTTGGCGACCGTCAGGTAGAAGTTGATGGAGAGGTTGAGCGCCGCATAGCCGACGAAACCGGCAAAGGCCGCCACCCCCTTCTCTTCGCGCGCCAGCCCCAGCGGAATGGCCACCGCGAACATCACCGGCAGGTAGATAAAGGCCACCAACCCCACCTTGGTCATCCAGAGGAACAGCAGTTGCAGCACGGTATTGTCGAGGAAGGGCATGCTCTGCTTGACCGCATCGCTGGTGAGCGAGCTGCCGACACCGAGCAGAATGCCCGAGAAGGCCAGCAGGGCGACCGGCAGCATAAAGGTCTTGCCGAGGCTCTGCAGGAACTCCCAGATGGTGGATTTGGCGGGGGACTTGGCCATGTGTCAGATCCTTGTGAGGTGAGGGTCATTCGATACGCCTGCCCGGTGGCCTCCCTGACGGATGGCAACGGCGAGCCGTATCTGGTTTTGCTGGATGATAAAACGTTTTATCAACTCACAAGTGCCGACAGGATCACAGAATATAAGTGCTGTCAGGGAAGTGCTTGCAAAACTGTGAGCCGGATCGGCCCGATGGTGATGTAACGTTTCACTCAGGCATATGAGCAGGTATGCTGGGGCCTCGCTCTCAACTCGCCGTCGCCCGTTCGCCCTATGTCGCCCAAATCCCTCTCTGCCAAAGCCACCAAGATCACCGACGTCGCCCAGTGGGCGGGAGTGTCGGTCACTACCGTCTCCATGGTGCTCAACGGCAAGGGACGCATCTCGCCGGCCACCGCCGAGCGGGTGCAGCAGGCGATCAGGGCGCTCGACTACGTGCCCAACAGTGCCGCCGCCAACCTGCGCAGCCAGCAATCCAACCTGGTGGGGCTGATCCTGCGCGACATCACCGACCCCTTCTATACCGAGGTGACCGCCGGGGTGAGCGAGGTGCTGGAGCAGCAGGGCTATCTGCTGTTTCTGACCCAGTGCGGCCACAGCCCGGAGCGGCTGCAACAGAGCATCCAGTCCCTGTCACGCCAGGGGGTGGCGGGCATCATCTTCAACCCGGTGCGCGGCGCGGCCGCCAATCCGCTGGAGCCCCTGCTCGACTCGGCGCTGCCGCTGGTGTGCGCCGCCCGCTCCTACTATCGGGACGACGTGGACTTTATCGGCCCGGACAACACCCACGCCGCCCAGCAGGCCACCACCTACCTTATCGAACAGGGTCATCGCCACATCGCCTACGTCGGCGGGCGGGCCGACTCCCTCACCCGCGCCGAGCGCATCGGCGGCTACTGCGCCAGCCTGCTGCAATACGGCCTGCCCTTCAAACCGGAGTGGGTACTGGAGTGTGAACGCACCCAGCGCAGCGCCGCCGACACCATCGCCCAGCTGCTGCATCAGCACCCCAAGGTGACCGCCGTGCTCTGCCACTACCCCGAGGTGGCCCTCGGTGGCATCTACGGCGTCGAGGCGAGCGGGCGCAGCGTGGGCAAGGACAACTACATCGGCCAGCAGGTGGCCCTGCTCGGCTTTGACGACGTGGCGGAGGCCGAGCTCACCTCCCCCGCCCTCACTTTCGTCAGCTCGCCGGCGCGAGAGATAGGCCGCCAGGCCGCCCTGCGCCTGCTGACCCGGATGCAGCAGCCCGAACTCGCCCCCACCCGTCATATCATCACCCCCAGCTTGCAGAAGAGGGCGTCGGCCTGAGTTGGCAAGGCAGGTCCGTCTGCAGCAGACCGAATTTGCCATATCATCACCGCTCATCAGCAAATCGCAGAAGCGGGCGTCGGCTTGAGTTGGCTGGGCAAGCCCGAGCGTGCCCCCACCCGCCATATCATCACCGCTCACCAGCAAACCGCAGAAACGGGCATCGGCCTGAGCTGGCAAGGCTGGCAGATTCACGAGCCGCTACCTCTTCACTTTTCCTGCACCTTGATCCAGCGTCGATAGCGGGCGTTGCCAAGCAGGGTCTGCCACTGCTGGCAGGCCAGCGCCAGGGCGGGCGCGATCTTGGGGCGGCTCGGCTGGCCGCGCCCCAGCCGCCGCAACTGGTATTTCACCATCGCCATATAACCTACCGAGGCCAGCACCTTGTTGCGCCAGGGGATGGGCCTGAGCTCGGCACTTGCTGCCTGCTCATGGTGCCATCTGGCGGGCAGATCCGGGGCGATGGCCAGCGCAGTGGCCATGCCGGCGACCGCCACCCCGCTGCCAAGCACCTGCTCCACCACCGGATAGCGGCGAATTCCCCCGGTCACCATCACGGGCATATGGGCAACGGAGACGATCTCCCGAGCGAACTCCAGAAAATAGGCCTCCCGCGCCAGAGTCCGACCATCGCGGGCCTGGCCGTGCATGGCGGGCGCCTCGTAACTGCCGCCGGAGAGCTCCACCAGATCCACCCCGAGCGGGTTGAGCATCTCCACCACCGCCTTTGCATCCTCGGTGCTGAAGCCGCCACGCTGAAAGTCGGCGGAGTTGAGCTTGACCGACAGTGAGAAGCACTCCCTCGCCTGCTGACGGATCCCTTCTACTATCTCCAGCAGCAAACGGGCGCGATTCTCAAGACTGCCGCCCCAACGATCACTGCGTTGGTTGGTGAGCGGCGAGAGGAACTGGCTCAGCAGATAGCCGTGCGCGGCGTGGATCTGTACTCCGTCAAAACCGACACGCTGTGCCAACAGCGCCGTGTTGATGAAGCACGCCTTCACCTCGGCAATGTCGGCCTCGCTCATGGCTCTGGGCGGGGCGAACTGCCTCGAGAAACTGCCGAGCGCCATGGGCACGGCGGAAGGGGCCAGGGTGGGCTGCCCCAGCGCCGCCGGCATCTGGCGACCGGGGTGGTTGATCTGCATCCAGATCTGGGCGCCCCCGCTCTTGGCCGCCTCGGCCCAGGCACTGAAACGCTCGGCCAGCTCTGGGGAGAGATCGTGGGAATCGAGTACCACGCCCCCCGGCCCCGTCATGGCGTGACCGTCCACCATCACATTGCCGGTGATGAGCAGGCCGGCGCCACCCTCTGCCCAAGTACGATAAAGCTGGATCAGCGCCTCTGAGGGGGCATGGTCACGGTCGGCCATGCTCTCTTCCATGGCCGCCTTGGCGAGGCGGTTGATAAGCTGGCTGCCATTGGGCAGGGTCAGGGGAGTAAATGGATTCATGGCGATCTCCTCGGTAATGAGGACCCCACCATAAGTTTGAAGCTGACTTGAAGGTCAAGCCCCTTTATCGGGATGCCGTCGCGATGGGAGAAATGCTATCCACCCGCACAGTCCCTGCTCAGTGCCGTTGACATTCAAGCGGGCTTTAACCCTAGAATTCCCCTTGATCCCGCCGTTTGGCGGGCAGACCCGCCAACCCGCAGCCCAGGAGGCAAGATGAAGATCGGTGAACTGGCCAAAAAGACCGGCATGGCGGCCTCGGCCATCCGCTTCTACGAAGCCAGAGGCCTGCTCAGCAAGGTACGGCGGGGTGCCAATGGCTATCGCGACTACCCGCCCGAGACGGTACCCTTGCTGACCATCATCGGCCAGGCGCAACAGGTGGGCTTCTCCCTCGACGAGATCAAGCAGTTGGTGCCCGCAGATATCAGTTCTTGGCAACACGCCCCGCTACTGGCGGCGCTCGAGGCCAAGGTGAGCGACATAGAAGCGCTGGAGGCAAGACTTGCCCACAGCAAGCAGCAATTGCAGGCCCTGATCCGGCTGGTGGAGTCCAAACCCGACGAGATGCCGTGTGAAGAGAACGCCGCCCGGGTATTGGCCAGCATGGGTATTCCCTCCCCCGAGGGCATCGTAAAAAACACCATCGCAACCAAGCCCGTTACGCACCCCAAAAAGTGATCCCGCTCGCAACCAGCACACGCCCCCAGCATGGGGGATTGAGAGCCAACTGAAGAAGACTATGATGGGCGCGCCATCCATAACAGGTCATCATCATGACAACAGAGTGCACCGCCCAACCCCAAAGCGAGCCACCAAGCGAAATCCATCGCTGTGACAAATGCCGGGAGCGCACCCGCCATATCGTGGTGCTGGTGCCACGGGATCACAGCCAGGACATCATGCCCAAGGATCCGCGCAAAGCCTTCTGGCAAGCCTTTCGCTCCAGCAGCCTGACCAACGCGGTATTCGGCCAGACCCTCGCCTATCAGGCCACCCATGTAAAGCACCTTATCTGCGAGCGCTGCGGCGAGAAGTTTCTGGAGTATTGAGGCCCAGAAGACGGCGCCCCCGGACAGTCAGAGCGAGATAAAAGAGAAATAAAGATGACCTTTGTCGAAATGACCCCCGGTCAACTGCCGCTGGCGCTGCTGCTGGAGGCCGATCCCGCAGAGCAGCGCATTGCCACCTATCTGCCCGGCGCCTGGGGCTTTGCCGCTCTGGCGGGCAACGAGGTAGTGGGCGCCTGTGTGGCGGGTCTGGTGGGGGAGCAAACGGCCGAGATCTTCAATATCGCCGTTGCCCCCAATCGACAGCAGCAAGGTATCGGCTCCGGCCTGCTGCGCTTCGTGCTGACGAATCTGGCCGGGAAAGGGGTATGCCGCGTCGAACTCGGCACCGGCAGCTTCGGCCACCAGCTCACCTATTACCAGCGCCACGGCTTTCGCGTGGATGGCGTCATCAAGGATCACTTCCTTACCCACTACCCGGAGCCCCTGATGGAGCACGGCATCCAGCACAAGGATATGCTGCGGCTCTACCTTGAACTGGGCTAGGCTATCCCCCCCCTCAGCAGCCTGTAGCGCCCTGGGGATAAATGGTGGGGGGATCAATTCAGCGTCGCCACATCTCATCGAAAGCAACGAGAGCCATATCGAGCACCATGACACTGGTAAAGGAATGAATGCAGGATGCAGACAAGAAAAGCCAGCCCAGATGAACTGAATGCCATCTTCTGGATGGGCTTTGATGCTTGGGGCGAAGGACTGTCACCGACTGAATATCTGGCGAGCTGCCACGCCAGTCAAAAATACCGCTCCGGTGTGTGGTATGTCCTGATTATGGACAATCAGCCTGTCTCTTCCCTTATCGTCTATCGGGACCGATTTGGCCTTGGCCAGGGCTGTTTTGGCATAGGTTCACTGGCAACGGCACCGGCGATGAGGGGGCAAGGATTTGGCGCCCATCTACTGCGTGGGGTGACAGGCATGCTGCTGGATAGTCCCGATGCCATCGCCACCTTCCTCCATGCAGATATCGACCATCACTTCTACGAGAGGCTGGGGTATAGGCGCATTCCGGGGGGTGATTGCATGTATTTCTCTCATAGGCGGCCACGCTATGTCGGCGAACCGCCAACCTACTTTTAATCCACTCTCAGCCACCATCCACATGGCAGCCACCCGATGGCTCACGACGTTTCTCCACCTTGCCACCCCTCCTCTTCCCCTGATTACCGCCATTTATGTGCTTTGGCTCACATCCAGGAGCCTCTCATTACCTCACAAATTTCTAGCAATGTAGCTCCCTTAGCCAAGATGAGGGCTGGCTCAATGGCAGCTGCACATCGGCACGCACACTTTCAATTCATTGATTTTTAACTATAAAAAAGCAATTTGTGATTCAATCAAGACCCATTTTGTCAGCTGGTCTGCTGTGCGATCAGGATCACACACAAGGCCATGTCGCACAAAAATCCAGTATTTCGCAGTTTTGTCCGATAGGTGCGCGGCCCTGCGGGCGGGATAATAGTGGGGTCACTTTTGTCTGCATGTCCTGGGCGGTAGCCCAGGAAAAGATGCCAACAGGCTCCGGCCAGGAGCAGGGAGAACGCCATGATCACCACCCTTATCAACGAGCAGCTGATCGCGCTCGATTTAAAGGCCACGCGCAAGGAGGAGGTCTTCACCGAGATGACCCGCCTGCTCGCGGTGCAAGGCAAGGTCAGCGACGAGCAACAGTTCATCAAGGACCTGTGGGCCCGCGAAGAGCTGGACAACACCGGCTTTGAAGAGGGCGTTGCCCTGCCCCATGCCAAGAGTGCGGCGGTAAGCACCCCGGCGGTGGCCATCGGCATCAGCCGCGCCGGTATCGAGTACGGCGCCGAGGATGGCAAGCCCTCCCGGCTGTTTTTCATGATTGCCTCCCCGGCCGGCGGCGCCAACCACCATATCGAGGTGCTGGCCGAGCTCTCCGCCAAGCTGATTGAAGAGGGCTTTATCGATGCCCTGCTGGCAGCCAAGACGCCTACCGATGCGCTGGCACTGCTGCTCGAGAAGAAAGAAGAAACAGCCCCGGCGCCCGCCGCCGACAAGGGGCTGATCATCGGCGTCACCGGCTGCCCGGCCGGCATCGCCCACACCTACCTGGCGGCGGAATCCCTGGAGCGCGCGGCCAAGGAGCTGGGCTTTGAGGTGAAGGTGGAGACCAACGGCTCCATCGGCGTCAAGAACAGCCCCACTGCGGCCGAGATCGCCCGTGCCAGCGCCATCGTGGTGGCCTGCGACAAACAGGTGGACATGGCCCGCTTCAACGGCAAACCGCTCATCAAGACCGGCGTGAAGGCCCCCATCAAGGATGGCAAGGGTCTGATTGAGCAGGCGTTGAAGGCCCCCGCCTATGTGGCGGACAAGGATGATAGAAAAGGTGAAGAGAAGAGTTCTGGCGGCAGCTCGGATCTCTACCGTTATCTGATGAACGGAGTCTCCCACATGATCCCGTTTGTGGTCACCGGGGGTCTGCTGATCGCCCTGGCACTGGCCATCGGCGGCGATCCGACTCCAAGCGGCATGCAGATCCCGGCAGGGAGCATGTGGAACCAGATCCTCAACGTGGGCGTGGCCGCCTTTACCCTGATGATCCCCATTCTGGCGGGCTACATCGCCTACGCCATCGGTGACAGACCCGCGCTGGCACCGGGCTTTATCGGCGGCTGGATCGCCAACAACGGCAGCTTCTACGGCGCCGACGCCGGTACCGGCTTTATCGGTGCCATCATCGCAGGCCTCCTGGTCGGCTATCTGGTGCGCTGGATTGCGACCCGCCACTACCACAAGATGGTGCAGCCGCTGGTGCCGATCCTGATCGCCCCCATCGTCGGGTCGCTCTTTATCGCTGCGGTCTTCATCTTTATCATCGGCGCCCCCATTGCCGACATGATGACCGGTCTGAACGCCATGCTGCTCTCCATGAGCGGCGGCAGCCTGGTGCTGCTGGGGATCGTGCTGGGGGGCATGGCCGGCTTTGACATGGGTGGCCCGGTCAACAAAGTGGCCTTCCTGTTCTCGGTGGGCATGATTGCCTCCGGCCAGACCCAGTTCATGGGCGCCATGGCCTGCGCCATTCCGGCCGCCCCGCTCGGCATGTCGCTGGCCACCGTGCTCGGTCGCAAGCTCGGCATCTTCGACGCCACCGAGATTGAAGCGGGCAAGGCTGCCGGCGCCATGGGCCTGGTGGGGATTTCGGAGGGTGCGATTCCGTTTGCCGCCCGTGATCCGCTGGCCGTCATTCCGGCCAACGTGCTGGGCAGCATGACCGCCGCCGTGATGGCCTTCCTGTTCGGCATCACCAACAGCGTCGCCCACGGCGGCCCCATCGTGGCCCTGCTCGGCGCCGTCAACAAGCCGCTGCTGGCCCTGCTTTGCATGATCTGCGGCGCCATCGTCACCGGCGTGGTGGCGGTTGCCCTGAAAAAACTGCGGGTGAAGAAGAGTGACGAGGTGACGCTGGCCAAGGCCGCCTGATCCCCGCCCAACCAAGCCGCCCCCTTGCGGGACGGATGACAAACCGGACGAGGCCACCTGCGGGTGGCCTCCTCTTTTGTCGGGTTCGAGAGAGCCCGTTCACCTCTGCTGTACGACGCCGGCTTGTGATCCTCTTCACGCTTCGCGGCCGGATCCCGCCAAACTAGGAAATTTTCCTACCCCCCCTAGGGATAGCTCTCACGCCATTTGCAGCGCGCCTCATTAAAGTCACGCTACCTGATGTGGTTACCCGACCCGCGCCACGGCGCAAGGGACGGGCATGGGTTCAATCGACAGGGGCTCGCCGCGCAGCGCGCCCGCTTCCTGTTGTTCTTTCCGTGGCGTGACCTCCAACTCCAATCAAAAAGGGTGGAACGCGGCGGAAACAGCGTCTATCTCGCAGAGGATGAACGAAGATGTTTAAACTGCTCGAACAGGTCCGGGTCCCCACCCTGAACCTGCCGGTCGAAGCCCGGCGCAAGCTCTGGTTCAAACCGTTTATGCAATCCTATCTGGTTGTGTTCATCGGTTACCTGACCATGTATCTGATCCGCAAGAACTTCAACATTGCGCAGAACGACATGATCCAGGAGTACGGTCTCTCCATGACCGAGCTCGGCATGATCGGCCTTGGCTTCTCCATCACCTACGGGGTGGGCAAGACCATCGTCTCCTACTATGCCGATGGCAAGAACACCAAGCAGTTCCTGCCGCTGATGCTGATCCTCTCCTCCCTCTGCATGCTGGGCTTCAGTGCCAGCATGGGTGGCACCGGTTTCAGCCTCTACCTGATGATCTTCTTCTACGCGGCCAGCGGTTTCTTCCAGAGCTGTGGCGGCTCCTGCAGCTACTCCACCATCACCAAGTGGACACCCCGCAACAAGCGCGGCACCTATCTGGGCATGTGGAACCTCTCCCACAACGTGGGCGGCGCCGGTGCGGCCGGTGTGGCGCTGTTCGGTGCCAACTACCTGTTCGATGGCAACGTGCTCGGCATGTTCATCTTCCCCTCCATCATCGCGCTGATCGTCGGCTTTATCGGCCTGCGCTTTGGTAGCGATTCGCCGGAGGCCTATGGCCTGGGCAAGGTGGAAGAGCTGTTTGACGAAGTGGCGAGCGAAGAAGACGTTGCCACCGAAGAGCAGAAGTTGACCAAGTGGCAGATCTTCGTGAAGTACGTGCTGCTCAACAAGGTGATCTGGCTGCTCTGCTTCGCCAACATCTTCCTCTACGTGGTGCGCATCGGTATCGACCAGTGGTCCACCGTCTACGCCCACCAGGAGCTGGGCTTCTCCAAGGACGTGGCCATTCAGGGCTTTACCTTCTTCGAAGTGGGCGCCCTGGTCGGTACCCTGATGTGGGGTTACCTCTCCGATCTGGCCAACGGTCGCCGTGGTCTGGTGGCCTGCGTGGCGCTGGCGCTGATCATCGCCACCCTGGGGCTCTACCAGCACGCCACCACCCAGTTCATGTTCCTGGGCTCTCTGTTCCTGCTGGGCTTCCTGGTGTTCGGTCCGCAACTGCTGATCGGCGTGGCCGCCGTGGGCTTCGTACCCAAGCAGGGGATCAGCGTGGCCGATGGCGTCAAGGGCACCTTCGCCTACCTCATCGGTGACAGCTTCGCCAAACTGGGTCTGGGCATGATCGCCGACGGCACCCCCATCTTCGGCCTGACCGGCTGGACCGGCACCTTCGCGGCGCTGGACATGGCCGCCGCCGCCTGTCTGGTGCTGATGGCCTGCGTCGCGGTTGCCGAAGAGCGCAAGATCCGCCGCATCAAACGTGAGCTGAAAGCTGCCACTTTGGCGACCCAGTCCGTCTGAGCCCCGGCATCCGCCCGATCTTAAGATTTCACTCCGTAGTGTGTATTCGGCCCGCCCTCTGGCGGGCCGTTTTTTATCCCCTCTTTTCCCCACTCGTCCCTTTTGTGGCCGCAAAAACGCTCACCCCTTGCCCATCCCTTCAACAGAGCGCAGTCGGGATCCCATTTTTGCCTCCGTCCCTTTGGCAAGGCCGTCCCTTGGCGCTATCTTGTTGCCCCACCCGAATTTGCCGTGAGAGCCCATGAAGATCCTCGCCGTCACCGCCTGCCCCACCGGCATCGCCCACACCTACATGGCCGCCGAGGCGCTGCAAAAAGCCGCCGACAAGCTGGGGCTCAAGATCAAGGTCGAGACCCAGGGAGCCATGGGGCTGGAGAACATCCTCACCGCCCGCGACATCGCCGGCGCCGATCTGGTGCTGATCGCCTCCGATATCGAGATTGAGCAAAAAGATCGCTTCCTCGGCTGCCCTATCCACCAGGTGGCGCTGGAGGCAGTGCTGCTCGATGCGGTAGCCGTGCTCAAGACCGCAGCTCCCGACGTCTGAATGCTGATCCGCGAGATCTCCTTTCACTGCCGGCTGGGACTCACCATCACCCAGGCCAAGCAGCTGAGTCGGCTGGCCGGGCTGTTCAAGTCCCATATCCAGTTCATCAACGTCACCCGCCGCCAGGCGGTGGAGGCGACCAACCAGCTCTCCCTGCTCACCCTGGCCACCCAGCCCGGCGATCTCTGTCTGCTGCTGATCGAGGGGCTGGATGCCGAGCTCGCCCACATGGCCTTCACCTGCTGGTGCGTGGAGCTGGGCCAGCCACTGGGGCGCCCGGGCAGCGCCGCCCTGGCCGAGCAGCGCCTCACTCAGGCACTGCCCGACTATTGCTTTACCCTGGCCCAGCTCGGCCATGCCACGGCCCCCCTCGACAAGGGCCAGGCGCTGGCAGTGCTGGTGGATCTGCTGCCCGCCGCGCTGATAAGCGACAGGCCAGCGCTGGAGCAGGCCATCGCCGCGCGCGAGCAGCTGGCTGCCACCATCATCCGGCCCGGCCTCGCCATGCCCCACGTCATCTGCCCCGCCATCCGCCGCCCCGCGCTCTCGCTGCTCAGCAGCAGCGAACCCATCGAGTGGGGCTCCGCGCTCGGACCGGTGCAGACCCTGATTTTGCTCGCAGTGCCCGCCGGCCTTGCCCCCGAGCAGTTGCGCCCCCTCACCCGGCTGGCCCGCGCATTGATAGACGAGCAGGTGGGCACGGCGCTGCTGCACGCCGGCTCCGCCCCCGCCCGTCAGGCCATCGTCATCGACGGCCTGCTCGGCTGAGCGGCTGGCCTCCCGTCCCCGTCGTTCATGCCCGCGACAGCCCCCTGTGGTACACTCGCCCTTCCCCTGTTTTTGGTATGCATGCGATGAAATCAGCCCGTCCCCGTCTCTCCCTCTCCGCCCGCCCTGACACCGAGCACAAGGCCAAAGGGCCCGCCACGGCGCGCCCATCCCAGCGCCGGGAGGCGCAGCACGCCATGAGAGACAAGGAGGGCGAGCGCAAACCGGCACCGGCGCCTGCCGATCGCAAGCTGCTGCTGTTGAACAAGCCCTACATGGTGCTCTGTCAGTTCACCGACGAGGCGGGCCGCGAGACCCTCAAGGATTACATCACCGAGCCCGGTATCTATGCCGCTGGCCGGCTCGACCGCGACAGCGAGGGGCTGTTGCTGCTCACCAACGACGGCAAGCTGCAGGCGCGCCTCACCCAGCCGGGAGAGAAGACCCCCAAGACTTACTGGGTGCAGGTGGAAGGCGTGCCAAGCGAGGAGAAACTGGCCGCCCTGCGCGCCGGGGTAGAGCTCAACGACGGCATGACCCTGCCCGCCGGGGCGCGCATCATGGAGGAACCGGCCGTGTGGCCGCGCAACCCGCCCATACGCGAGCGCAGGGAGATCCCAACCTGCTGGCTGGAGATCAAGATTGTGGAGGGGCGCAACCGCCAGGTGAGGCGGATGACCGCCCATATCGGCCACCCCACCTTGCGCCTTATCCGCTACGCCATCGGGGAGTGGACCCTCGATGGTCTGGCGCCGGGGGAGAGCCGCGCCCTGCCCGCTCCCGAGCTGGCACCGGCGCCACGGCATTCTGCAACGCACGGCAAGCCGCGCACATCCGCCAGGCCACAGGGAGCCGGCAGCAACGGCAAGGCCCGGCCGACCCGTGACGCTCAACACCAGGAACAACACCAAAAGCGGGACAGCCGCGAAGCGGGCCCCCGCCCGGCCAATCGCAGCGGCGGCCGTGGCACCGCGCGCCGCCCGGCCCGCAGCAAGCCATCGGAATAACACGAGCAAGCCATTTGGCCAGCGTGCCGCAACATAGATGGCGCAACCTGATCGAGTGCCACAGCAAGGCACAGTACACAAGACAAGGAGTCCCAATGAGCGATCATCCCCCCCTGCCCGCCCGCCTTACCGTGGCCGCCCTGGTGCACTGGCAGGGCCGTTTCCTGCTGGTGGAAGAGGAGATAAAAGGCCAGCGCCGCTTCAACCAGCCCGCCGGCCACGTGGAGCCGGGGGAAGATCTCGTCCAGGCGGCCTGCCGCGAGCTGAAAGAAGAGACCGGGCTCACCGCCGCTCCCACCGCCTGGCTCGGGGTCTATCTCTACAAGCCGGCGGACAGCGAGGCCACCTTTGTGCGCATCGCCGTCATCTTCGACCTTGAAAAGGCGCCGGGCCAGCACCATCCAGAGGATCCCGACGGCGACGTGCTGGCCTGCCACTGGCTCACCCTGGAGGAGATTGCCGAGTGCAAACCGGCCCTGCGCAGCCCTCTGGTGTGGCAGTGCATTCAGGACTATCTGGCCGGCACCCGCTTGCCGCTATCGGCCCTCAAGGCCTTTATCTAAGAGCCGTTGGAGGCTCTTTTTGACGCCGTGAGGCCGAGACAAGAAAAACGATTTCCTGCTGCCGGGTTCCTGATGGGAACGGTGGCATGGATATGTGACCGGGGGCGCGAAATTCTGGTAGAATACGCCCCGTTTAAACGAACTGGTAACTTCGACTAATGACAGACAACAGCCAAATCAAGGTGATCGTCGGCATGTCCGGCGGCGTGGATTCTTCCGTCTCGGCCTACCTGCTCCAGCAGCAGGGCTATCAGGTCGAAGGCTTGTTCATGAAGAACTGGGAAGAAGACGACACGGACGAGTACTGCTCTGCCGCCCAGGATTTGGCTGATGCCAAGGCCGTCTGCGACAAGCTGGGGATGAAACTCCACACCATCAACTTCGCCGCCGAGTACTGGGACAATGTGTTCGAGCACTTCCTCGAAGAATACAAGGCCGGCCGTACGCCGAACCCAGATATCCTGTGCAACAAGGAGATCAAGTTCAAGGCGTTCCTGGAGTTTGCCGCCGAGGAGCTGGGGGCCACCTACATCGCCACCGGCCACTATGTGCGCCGTGACGACAGCACCGGCCGCCCGCGCCTGCTGCGCGGCCTCGATACCAACAAGGATCAGAGCTACTTCCTCTACACCCTGAGCGAAACCCAGGTGGGTCAGAGCCTGTTCCCGGTCGGGGATCTGGAAAAACCCGAGGTGCGCCGCATCGCCGAGCAGCTGGATCTCATCACCGCCAAGAAGAAAGACTCCACCGGTATCTGCTTTATCGGTGAGCGCAAATTCAAGGACTTCCTGGCCAAGTTCCTGCCCGCCCAGCCCGGCCCCATCGAAACCGTCGATGGCAAAGTCATCGGCGAGCATCAGGGCCTGATGTACCACACCCTGGGCCAGCGCAAGGGCCTTGGCATCGGCGGGCGCAAAGATGCCACCGAAGAGGCCTGGTACGTGGTCGACAAAGAGGTCGAGCGCAACACCCTGATAGTGGCGCAGGGCGAGCATCCCCGCCTCTACTCCGATGGCCTCATCGCCAGCCAGCTGCACTGGGTGGATCGCACCCCCATTCGCGAACCGCGCCGTTGCACCGTCAAAACCCGCTATCGGCAGGAAGATATTCCCTGCCTGATCCAGCCCATTGACGATGAGACCATCCGGGTCATCTTCGACGAGAAACAGGCTGCGGTCACCCCGGGCCAGTCCGCCGTCTTCTACGACGGGGAAGTGTGTCTGGGCGGTGGCATCATCGAACAACGTTTCAGCCATCCGGTGTAAGGGCTGGACGCTCACAAGCGTCCGCGCTCTACTCCCTTCTCCCCTCGCGGGGAGAAGGGACAAAGAAAAAACAGCACAAGGCAGTGATACATGATTGGCAACTTCCAGGCCGGATCATGGCATCGGCCGGTGAATGAACAGAACAGGGCTGTGAAGATATGAGCGACAAATTCCAAGACAGAACCATGGCCTTTGCCGGCATCTGCCAGGCCGCCTACCTGGTGCAGAAGGTGGCCCGCGACGGCACCTGTGATGAGGCCTCCCTACGCGAGAGCCTCTCCAGCATCCTGGTCACCGACCCCAAGCAGCCGCTGGACGTGTTCGGCAACCACCTGGCCATTCGCGACGGCTACCGCGCCCTGGTCGAGCAGCTGGGCGCCGACGGCAGCCAAAAGAATGCCGAGCTGACCCGCTACGTGGTGAGCCTGATTGCGCTGGAGCGCAAGCTGGCCAAGCGCAAGGACATTCTCAACATGCTGGGTGAGCGGATCGGCCAGATCGGCCGCCAGCAACAGCATTTCGACCTGCTCGACGAGCAGATCCTGGCCAACATGGCGAGCATCTATAGCGATCTCATCAGCCCGATCGGCCCCAGAATCCAGGTGGCGGGTACACCGCTGTTCCTGCAGCAGCCGCTGGTGCAGCACAAGGTGCGCGCCCTGCTGCTGGCCGGCATCCGGGCCTGCGTGCTGTGGCGCCAGCTCGGCGGAAGCCGTACCCAGATCATCTTCGCCCGCAAGAAGATGGTGGAACTGGCCAAGCGTTACTAATCATTGGCTCGCGCAAAGGCAGAGGGAGAACAAGGTGAACAGCCGCACATCAGCCTTGATGGCCCCCGGCCCGCGCGCGAGTGGATACGAATCCCCCACACCAATCATCAGGAGTTCACCCCATGGAGCTGTCCGCGCTGACTGCTGTTTCCCCGATTGACGGTCGTTATGGCGACAAGGCCGATGCCCTGCGCCCTATCTTCTCCGAATTCGGTCTGCTGCGTTTTCGCGTCGAAGTCGAGGTGCGCTGGTTGCAAAAACTGGCCAGCCACGCCGGGATCCCGGAAGTCCCTGCCCTGAGCGCGGCTGCCAGTGCCCTGCTCGACGGCATCGTCAGCAACTTCAACGAGAGCGACGCCGCCCGCATCAAACAGATCGAGCGCACCACCAACCATGATGTGAAAGCGGTGGAGTACTTCCTCAAAGAAAAAGTCGAAGTAAACCCTGAGCTGGCCGCCGTCAGCGAGTTCATCCACTTCGCCTGCACCTCCGAAGACATCAACAACAACTCCCACGGCCTGATGCTGAAGACCGCCCGCGAGGAAGTAATCAAGCCCTACTGCGAGAAGCTGATTGCCGAGATAAAGCGCCTGGCCGCCGAGTACCGCGACATGCCGCTGCTGTCGCGCACCCACGGTCAGCCGGCGACCCCGAGCACCATGGGCAAGGAGATGGCCAACGTCGCCTACCGTCTGGAGCGCCAGCTCAAGCAGATCATGGCGGTGGAGATCTTGGGCAAGATCAACGGCGCCGTGGGCAACTACAACGCCCACATCAGCGCCTATCCGGAAGTGGACTGGCACCAGTTCTCCGAGGAGTTCGTCACTTCTCTGGGCCTGACCTGGAACCCCTACACCACCCAGATCGAGCCGCACGACTACATCGCCGAGCTGTTCGACGCCATGGCGCGCTTCAACACCATCCTGATCGACTTCGACCGCGACGTGTGGGGCTACATCTCCCTGGGCCACTTCAAGCAGCGCACCATCGCCGGCGAGATCGGCTCCTCCACCATGCCGCACAAGGTCAACCCCATCGACTTCGAAAACTCCGAAGGCAATCTGGGTCTGGCCAACGCCGTGTTCCAGCACCTGGCGAGCAAACTGCCCATCTCCCGCTGGCAGCGTGACCTGACCGACTCGACCGTACTGCGCAACCTGGGCGTGGCAGTGGGTTACTCCCTGATTGCCTATCAGGCGACCCTGAAGGGGATCTCCAAGCTGGAAGCCAACGCTGATGCCATGGCCGCCGATCTGGATGCCAACTGGGAAGTGCTGGCCGAGCCGATCCAGACCGTGATGCGCCGTTACGGCATCGAGAAGCCCTATGAGAAGCTCAAAGAGCTGACCCGTGGCCGCCGCGTCGACGCCGAAGGGATGCGTACCTTTATCGACACGCTGGAATTGCCGGAAGCCGTGAAAGTCGAGCTGAAGAAGCTGACCCCGGCCAACTATATCGGTGACGCCCAGCGTCTGGTCGACCTGCTGAAATAAGCGGGCGAGAGAGTATCGGGGGCCCTGGGCACTAGCCACAGGGCCCCCTGTTGTTTTCCCTGCCCAGGCAGGGCCATGAGTGGCGTTGCCCAAGCCCGTCTTGGGCAACACCTCTCTCACAGAGACACGAGAAGACCATGTACCAACTCAATCTGGATATCGCTCACTTCCTCGAGCACTACTGGCAGAAGCGCCCGCTCCTCATCAAGGGCGGTTTCACCGACTTTCAGGATCCCATCAGCCCGGACGAGCTGGCGGGTCTGGCCATGGAAGAGGTGATTGAATCGCGCCTGGTGACCCGCTTCAACAACAAGTGGGAAGCTGCCCACGGCCCCTTCGAATCCTACGATCACCTGGGCGAAGAGAACTGGACCGTGCTGGTGCAGGCCTGCAACCACTGGGCCCCCGAGGTCAACGAGCTGGCGCTGCCGTTCCAGTTCATCCCGGGCTGGCGTTTTGACGATGTGATGGTGAGCTTCTCCACCCCTCACGGTGGCGTCGGCCCCCACATCGACAACTACGACGTCTTCATCACCCAGGGTCAGGGCAAGCGCCACTGGCGGGTCGGCGATGCAACACCGCGAAGCGAGTTTGCCGCCCACGCCGCCCTGCTGCACTGCGAGCCGTTCGAGGCGATCATCGACGTCATCATGGAGCCGGGCGACATCCTCTACATTCCGCCTGGATTCCCCCACGAGGGCTACGCCATCGAGCCCTCCCTGAACTTCTCGGTGGGCTTTCGCGCGCCGGACGCCAAGGCGCTTATCTCCTCCTTTGCCGATCACCTGATCGACAACGAGGTGCGCACCGAGCGTTACGGCGACGCCGATCTCAAGCCCCGTGCCCGCCACGGCGAGATCCAGCCCCATGAACTGCACCGCCTGCGCGAGCTGATGCAACAGGCCCTCGATGACGAGACCCTGTTCAAGGAGTGGTTCGGCACCATGATCTCCGAGGCCAAGCACGATCTGGACGTCAATCCGGTGGAGCCGGACTACAGCGCCGAGGAAGTGGCCGACCTGCTGACCCAGGGCGAGCCCGCCATCAAGGTACCGGGCCTGCGCTCCGTCTGGTTCAGCGGCGAGAGCCAGCAGTGCTACATCGACGGCGAAGCCTGGACCCTGCCAAGCGAAGATGCGGCGGCCATTTCGCTCTTGTGCGACAAGGACATGGTCACCCAGGCCGACATGGTGGAGCTTGCCGATCAGGCCGGTTTCCTGCAGCTGCTGACCCGACTGGTCAACCGCGGCTACTGGTTCTTCAACTGATCCCCCCCGCGGTGACGGAAGGCGCCCTCGGGCGCCTTTTCTATCTCCGCTGCCCGACCTCACCGTCTCTGCTGCCGACCGGGCCACCCCGGCGGCGCTTTCACTGCTTGCCTTGTCCACAACCTGCTTTCGAAGCTGAACCCACTCTTGACGACACATCTGATGATGCTTTTTTGCGCAAGTGAAAGCTCGTATCATGCGGCCATTGCTCAAGCAGCCAGGTTTAGCAGAGAGGTATCCCATGCAGATCAGCACTCGTCCCATGCCGTTGCCCGGTTATGGCAACGCCTATCCCAAGCTGACCCCGGAGCAGCTCAACCAGGGCCGTGACAAGGCGCTGGACAAGAGAGATGAATACGTGGCGACGCAGGAGGATAAAGAGACCACCCGCCGCACTCTGGCCGTCTCCTACACAGAGCAGCAGCAGGACAAGGCCGCCGTGGATCGCTATCTGCAAGCCAGTGGGCAGGAGATCGATGAGCAAAACGCCCCGACGGCCGCCGATATCTACCGGATGGAAGAGCGCCACCAGCAGCAACAGCAGCTCGGCGACTACCTGCAATACCGGCAGAGCCCCCTTGGCAAGCAACTGGCGGGCATGACAGGGGCCGAGGATCGCAAGGGCAACCTGCTCGATACCCGCGCCTGAGCAAGTCTTGTACACGCAAGGGGATGACATAAAAAAAGCCCTCGCTGAGGGCTTTTGAGTGTTGCCGACAAGGGCATTGCCTGTTTTCGACACATCAGGAGTCGATACGGGTCCTTCATGGCCCAGGACGTGAACGCCTGAAAGCGTGCCGACTGTGTTATTTGGGAATAAACGCATTCTTGTAGAAGGAGCGGAATCCATTGTCCGGCACCTGAAATTCCACCCCATTGTACAATGACAAAGAGGCATCATCAGTCTTGTTCATGATTGCGCCATAACGCGCATAACCACTCTTGCCATCGTGATACATAAAGTCCATCCGCGAAACCAGATCGTTGGTTTTCTTGAACAACCGGCCAACAATCGGCGAGTCTGAGGACATGGGATTATTGATGGTCCGCAGCAATTTCATGCTGGTATAGTCACCATTGTCATCCCGGGTCAGCAGATAATGGTAGCGGGTATCGGGCGCCTGCAGACCATTTAGCCGATAGATCAAATTCACGTTGGTACCGAGCGCCAGCGCATTCAGGCCATAGGTTATCGGTGCATCGCGCTGACCGACAAAGTCAGATATTATCCTGCGGACTACCCCACCTTTCACTTGATAGATATGCCGGGTCGTAAAGATAAGGAACATGGTCTCGTCAAGGCCATTGATGGCAACCACATCCAGCGGATACTCTTGCCACTCCAGATTTAATTGACTCGTCAGTTCATTGCTGCTTGTCGGGGCATCCTCCAGATGAGACGTCAAGAAGGCCCGTGAAAAGCTAGAGTTGTTGCCCAGCACCACAAATATTGCTGCGCGACTATTATTGTTTGCCTGACTCTCGACGGCATGCCAGCAGGTCTGCAAATCACTTCCCGGCCGCCAGTTACTGATTGGGGTGGTGGCTCCCGCAGTGAAGAAGTTCGATATATTTCCGTAGCCTGGCTTCTGAATATTGGCAAAGTTATAAATCCTGCCATTTCTTGGGGAGGTGACCAATGCCCCCGGCTGGGTATAAATCGGGTTGTCATGATCCGCGATACTTGGGACGTAATCCCAATCGGTATTCATGGTCCTTGCATCGAAGGCGCATACCAGAGTGCGCTTCCAATAACTGGACACTCGGCAAATATATGCCCCCAGGTCTTCATACTCAAGCCCCTTCGGTTTAATATACTCGTTGGTATATCTCGCGATCGGGGTAGGTTTGACCTCTTCTTTTTTGAGTAATGTGTAGATCCATTGGGCGATGGCCACCACAATGCCTATCACCGCGACAATAATTCCAAGGGGGCCGGCAATGGCAAAGCCCATAAAAGAGGCCACGGCGACACCCAGCGCCACCGTGGCGACCAACATATTGATTGCCGCAAATATAATATCACCTATATCGCCACCCTCGACAGCCTGATATAGGTTATACGCGGCCAAGGCCGCCCCCAGCGCCGCTAATCCGACAAAACATATATTGATAATCCGGGTGATATTTTGCGTGGCGAGAAACATCTTGCTGGCTATCTGCCGCTCTAATACATTCGTGAGATGCTGGCCTTTGGCGGTAAGGTTGCTCAAGAATTGACTGAATTTACCCATATTGATGGCAATGCTGT
Organism: Aeromonas dhakensis; assembly: GCF_000820305.1. GTDB lineage: Bacteria > Pseudomonadota > Gammaproteobacteria > Enterobacterales > Aeromonadaceae > Aeromonas > Aeromonas dhakensis. Next base: position 41,766 of record NZ_CDBH01000039.1, on the reverse strand, counting down.
TGATGATGCCTTCGCCATTGCCATAAATAAACATGGTCACTTTATCAAGGAATCGACCGAGCTGGATCAGATTCAATGTCACATCAAACAGGGCCGCCCCCAACTCCATCAAAGGAACAGGGTTGCTCCATTCCTCCCGATCGGTCGCCGTCAACCAGGTAAAGTTGCCCACCCCCAGCAACAAGGTGAACACGGAAAGGAATGAATCTATGGGAAAGGCAGCGGGAGCCACACCGGAGAAGGCTGTGGGAGCCATACTGCCCGCCGTCCCTGCCAGCGCAGGATATCGTTGAAGAATGCGCTGCCGGGCCCCCTCATCCTGCAGGGTGCTCGTTCTCAAGCTCATGTTGTTCAGTTCATTCCAGAAGCTATCCGGGCTATTCTGGTTGAAGAAACTGTTCCAGAAGGTGCGCTGAGTCCCGCTTTCATTTCTCAGCAAGGTCACCACATCATCGAAATTTCTCCTGTTGGCCAGGACTGTGTATTTCTCGCTTTGTTGGCCCCAGCTCATATTCATGGCAAACCCGCTGTATACAGAACCCGCCAGGGTACGTTCAAACTTTTTCAGCTCATCCTCGGTGATGCGACGACCAGATGAAATATTGAGCGCTCTTACTTTATTGATGGTGTTGTAGACTTGCCACATCGCCTTTTCAAACGATGAACCTGATCCCAGATACTCCTGAACTTTGAAAGAGCTGATCAGTTCCTCTAACACCTCATTCTTGGAGTAATGCTCGATAAGTTGACGAGCCCAGTTTTCCCCCGCTGCTTTGTAGCCGGTTAACTTTCCGCTTTGACAATAATGGGTGGCGACAGAGTATAGCTGATCGATAATTTCTTTAAACTGCGTACCCTTTTCAGCTTGCTTGATATTTGCATTTACCTTCACCATATCCCAGGAATTATACAGCTTCCGGTCTGCCACAGTGACATTGGTTTGCTTGCTATATGAGTTCTGCAACAAGCCACTCACATATTCAACCATATTATCGGTAAAATAGCGTCGGTTACTGCTGTAAATAGCATTGACCGAGTTGATGCCATCACTCATGGTCAGCACATTATTGTTAGGCTTCATGCCAGAGCCTAACGCTTCGCTCAATGAGCTGTTCTGATACTGGAATTCGAACTTCATCAACTCTTGAAACATCACCTGGGCAAGATATTGCGCTTCATCGGTTTCTTGTACAAAGTTGACCCGGTTAGAATCAACGACGGGCTGGTTAGATGCCATCACGTAAAAATTGATTGCATCCAGCTCGGCGAAATTACCACTATTCAGGACAGCAATAGCGGCTTTCACCGGGGCAGGGAAGACAGTGCCGGCAGCCAGGCCTATCAGCGACATGGAGGAGAACGTCAGAAAATCCCGACGCCCTTGTGAAACTTCACGGTGGATTATTTCTGAAAGTTTTTTCATATTATATATCCCTATCAGCGCTCATTGCTTCCCAGATTATTAAATATTTCAGGCAATAGTCTGGCAGGCCATGTAATCATGACCGAGCATATGGTTGTTTTTCTATGAGAGATGTAAATAGGCTGCCATATCAGCATCGTCAATATATGCATGACAGCAGCACTACCGATATACAAGGCAAGGAAGATATTAACAATTAAAGCCAAGGCAACCGTATCAAGCCTCCTTGTTTATATATTGCACAACCTACCTGCCAATCCTCATTTGAGTCAAACATCAATAATGAGGTCTAACCAGAAAATGTTACCCGTTAGACAAAAACAGATATTGATGAGAAAAAAGTTGTAACAATATATTGCGAAAGAAGCCCTAGAAAAAATGCGGCAAGGTGCCATCAGGCTGCAGGGCAGCACCATGATTTCCAGATAAAGGTGGTACGCACTATATATCCCGGCACGGAGCAAAGTGGCATTAGCTCACCGATGTGCTCGTGAATACGATCCGCAATGATTAGGTGGGGAAGGAAAAACCATCGACTATTCGAGGGGAGACGCTCGCACGGGGCCTGCAGCGCGTTCAGATAACAAAACGGCAGCCCCTGGCTGCCGTTTGCGTGGCTCATTGTTCTTCGGGAAGTTCGTCAAACAGCGGGTGGTAGAGCACCTCCCCCTGCACGCCAGCCAGACCGCCCTCCTGCAGCTCCATCGCCATGAAGCAGTCGGCGGGCACTTCGTAAATACAGTGCAGGCCGAACTCGCTGGCGGGACGAAAACCGAAGCGGCTGTAATAGGTCGGGTCACCAAGTACCACCACCGCCTTCCAGTCCATCTCCAGCGCCGTATCCAGCCCCTCGCGCACCAGATCCGAGCCGATCCCCTGCCCCTGCCAATCCGGGTGGACCGCCACGGGCGCGAGACCAAGCCAGGGCCCCTCCACCCCGTTAATGGTGATCGGGCTCAGCATCAGGTGCCCCATGAACTCGTACTCCTCCTCCTCGACCATGGTCACCACGGCGGCGCCGCATTCGCGCAGGCGGTTGACCAGTTCGGCCTCGTCGGTACGGCCAAAGGCGGCACTCACCAGGTCATAGACCGGCAGCATGTCGCCAGGGCGCTCGGTTCTCAGCATACAGCGTTACTCCTCGTACAGCAGAGCGGGCATTATTCCACAAACTGCCCGCCGCCCTGAGCACCTTTGTTCAGAAATGGGAGGGTGGACTCAGGAAAACGATCCGCCACCAGCGCCAGCAACTCGTGCAGATCGGCCGGTTGCAAGCTGGTGATGGAGGTTCGATAGGCGTTGAACAACGGCGGTTCGGCCTGTGCCAGCCAGGCCAGAGTGTCGTCGGCATCCCGATGCCAGCGACCGGCCAGCTCATCAAGCAGAGCGGGCAAGGCCACCAGCAAGTCGAGCAGATGATAGCGATGGGTGAGCGGCTCAGCGGCCAGCAGGGCGAGTCTGGACTCCTCCCTTGCGAACCAGCGCAGGCGCTGGTGCCGCTCCGCCAGGGTCAGCAACAGAGGCCCCTAGCGCTGCAGGCTGGCCAGCTGCAGCAGATAGTCCAGCCCCTGCTCCTCGGCGTCTTTCAGCAGCAAGCCGCGCAGCAGATGGAGCTGCTCCGGCTCGGCCTGTGCCAGCGCATCCTGGTCGTAGTATTCCACCGCCAGCGGCCCGTCAGTACCCAGGGAGCGTGGCGGCGCGGCGGCGGGCTCGCCCTCTTCTGCCTCATCCCGATTTGTCATGAACAGCGCCAGCCGCTGCGGCGCCCCCTCCCCGACCTGTGTCTGCAGGATGGCCGCCACCACCCGCTCGTCGGCCAGCAGGGGGGCCAGCTGCCGTTCAACCGGCGCCGCCAGCGTCAGGCTTCGTGCCAGCTGCCAGTAGCTCACCTCGCTCTGGTTCTGGCTCTGGCGCTGGCCACTCAATGCCCGTCGACCGCAATAGCGCATGCCCAGCTTGGCCATCACCCGGCCGGAGGCATGGTTGTCCGGCATGTGGCGGGCGGTGAGCACCGGCAGTTGCAGCCGGTCGAACGCAAAGGCCTTCACCAGCCGGGCGGCCCGGGTCGCCAGCCCGCGGTTTTGCCAGGGCACACCCACCCACCAGGCCAGCTCGCCGTTCCAGTGCAGCGAGATCACCCCCACCAGCGGCGCATGGCCCTCGCCAGCCGACAGGGTCAGCGCCCAGCTCCAGCCCAATCCGAGCGCCGCCTTGCGCCAGCAGCCGGCTAGCCAGTCGCGAGCCGCCTCCGGCGGATAGGGGTGGGGAATGTTGAGGGTGTAGCGGGCGAGCGCCGCATCGCTGCAATAGCGCACCACCTCGGCTTCATCGAGCGCCAGCAGGGGGCGCAGTTGCAGGGCGGGTTCCGACCGGGAGGGAGGTTCGGCCAGCACGGGCACCGTCAGGCGGCGGGCCAGCAGGCAGTTGAGCACGGCGCCCAGATCGTCCTGCGCCGTCAGCGCCAGATCGGCCCCCTGCCCTCCCAGGGTCAGCAGCCCCTCCTCTCGCGCCAGCGTCAGCAGGGAGGACGAGCCGCTGATGAGGATCTGCCGGCTCGGATCAACGGCCTGCTGGCCGGGCAGATCGCCGTCCAGCCAGGCGGCCAGCAGTGCGCTGGCCGAACGCACGCCATTGGGCGGACAACAAGACCAGAGTCCGCCGGTATCGTTCGGCAAACGCTCATCGACCTTGCTCTGCAGCAACTGCCAGCCATGACCTTGCCGCTGCCAGGCCTGCAACACCGGCGCCCAGTGGGGCTGCCACAGGGCGCGCTCGATCAGCAGTTCCATCAGCCGGCCTGACAGGCAGCAGGCAGGCTCAGGTGGCGGGGATGCGCCTCGATACGGGCAATCCAGGCCCGGATGGCGGGCCACCCCTGCAGCGAGAAGATCCCCTCCTCCGCCACATGGGTGTAGGCGTACAGCGCGATGTCGGCGATGGTCGGCGCCTCGCCACACAGGTAGGGGCTCTGCTTGAGCCGCTGCTCCAGCACCGCCAATGCCTTCTCGCCGCCAGATTTAAGCCCATCGAGGCGCGCCTCCTGGGACTCCGGTCGCCCCAGATAGTGAACGATGAAACGGGCTACCGCGATATAGGGCTCATGACTGTACTGCTCGAAGAACAGCCACTTGAGCACCTCGGCCTGCTGACGCGGCTCGGCCGGCCACAGGGGCGACCCCTGCGCCAGGTAGAAGAGAATGGCGTTGGACTCCGCCAGGGGATCGCCCTGGGCCAGCTCCAGCACCGGGATCTTGCCGTTGGGGTTCAGGGCCAGAAAATCGGGGGTGCGGGTCTCCCCCGCCAGCACATCCACCGGCACCCACTCGAGGGGCAGCTCAAGCCAGCGGGCCAGCAGCCAGGGCTTGTAGCAGTTGCCGGACTTCAGATCGCCATACAGACGCATACAGACTCCTTGTCAGCAGCAGAGGACTCGCGGGGTGCTCAGGGCGCCAGCCGCTCGATGTGCCACCCTTCCCCTTCACGGGTGTAGTAGAAGCGGTCGTGCAGGCGATGCTCGCCCCCCTGCCAGAACTCGACCGTGTCGATGCGCACCCGGAAACCGCCCCAGAAGCTCGGCAGCGGCACCTCTCCATTAGCAAACTTCTGCTTGAGTTCGAGGAACTTGGCCTCCAGCACGCCGCGCGCCGAGATGCGGGTCGACTGTTTGGAGACCCAGGCGGCGATCTGGCTGTCTTTGGGACGGCTGTGGAAATACTTCATCACCTCGAAGGTGCTCATTTTCTCCACCCGGCCGGTCACATGCACCTGTCTGTCCAGGGTGTGCCAGGGGAAGAGCAGGCTGATGCGGGGGTTGCCCTCCAGCTGATGCGCCTTGCGACTGCCCATGTTGGTGTAGAACACCATGCCTTCGGCGTCGTAGTGCTTGAGCAGCACGGTGCGCTGCCAGGGCTGGCCGTCGGCATCCACTGTGCCCACCACCATGGCGGTGGGGTCGGTCAGCCTGGCTTCGCACGCCTGGGCCAGCCACTTCTCGAACAGGGCGAGGGGCTCGGCCGGCAGATCGGCCCTGTGCAGTCCACCCCGGGTGTATTCACGGCGCAGATCGGCTACATCCATCATCTTGATTTTCCTTCTCTCTTTGCCGCCCATGCGGCCATGCGTGCAGGCATTGTGCGACGAGCACGCCATGGGTACAAGCCTTGTGACCGGCAAATGACAGCCGTAAAAAAGAGGGAGGCTAGCGCCTCCCCCTGTTGACCTTGACGGCCCTCTGTCACTGCCGATCCGTCGCCGGTCGTGGCGGGCAGTGCGCCAGCATGTGCCGGTTGTAGTCGGCCGCGTAGGCCGCCAGTTTGGCCTGGGCCTCCTGCTGGCCTGGCTTGATCACATCCCCCAGCCCCTCCAGATAGCGCACGCCGCAGCGGGCCTTGGCCGAAGCCTGCTCTGCCGGCGCTATGCCGGGCGCCACCTCGCCTCGCCCGGCCCGCACGATCAGCCGGTAATCCTGCTTGGCCAGGCTGGCGCTGACCGCCTGCTCCAGGGTATCGGCGTCAGCCTGACAGCCGCCGAGCAGGGACGCCAACACCAGCCAGGCCGCCCTCATCCGCGCCTCCGCTGCCAGCCCAGCAGGGCCAGCGCCAGGGTCCAGAGACCGAGGGCGCCACCACCGCCACCGCCCGAGCTGCCGCCGCTTTGGACGACCGGCAGCTTGGCCGGGCTGATGGCGAAGAAGATGTTGTCGCTGCAGGCCACCTTCAGACGGGCGTCGCTGGCCAGATCCGCCGGCAGGGTCACGGTAGCCGAGCCGCTGTTGGGCTGGCTGACCGCCAGGCTGCTCCAGCTGGTTCCCTCGTTCTGGGTCAGGAGCAGGTCCACCTTGCTGCAGCTGATCGGTGCCAGGTTGGTGCCGGCCACATCCCAGCTGACCGCCTGACTTGCCCCCGGTGTCAACGACACCCCAAGCGGCGCAGTCAGCCGGAAGGCGCTGCCGGTATTGACCACCTGTACCTTCATGTCGTCGCTGGCGACACCGCCCTTGCCGTCACGCACCGTCAGCCGGAAGTTGAGATCCCGGTTGGTGGTGGGCCAGGCCTCGCCCTTGGCGAGCGTGCCCGAGAGCAGGGAGGGCAGGCTCGGCAGGATCCGCTCCGGTGAGCTGGTGGGGGAGACAAAGCGAAACAGCGGCCGGCTGCCGTCGTCCACCATGGTGGCCAGGCTGCTCGACTCAGTACCCAGATCGATCTGCTCCCAGGTGTAGGTCAGGGGATCACCGTCCAGATCGGCGCCGGCCCCCTTGAGCACGAACGGCGTGTTGGCCGGAATGATGCGGCTGGCCCCGGCTGCCGCCTGGGGCGCGTTGTTGACAAGATCGATGGAGGTGCCGCAGGTCGGCACGGTCGCCATGTGTGCCCGCATCTGCTCGATGGACTTGCTGTGGAAATAGGGGTCGCTGTGGGGCTGGATGTTCTCCTCCCCGCAGATCCCCGCATAGGCCATGATGGAGGTGCCGCTGCCCGGCTCCCAGGCCTGCTCTGGCGTCCGGTTGTCGCCGCCACAGCTGTTGGTGGTGCCGTTGAAGGTGTGATCGGCGCCGAACTGGTGGCCAATCTCGTGGGCCACATAGTCGATAAAGAAGGCATCCCCCACCGGGGTGGCGGAACCTGTCATGCCGGCCGACTTGTCAGCCATACAGAGCACGCCGAGGCCGGCCAGACCGCCGCCTCCGGTATTGACCACATGGCCAATGTCGAACGGTCCCAGCGGCGTGCTGGGCAGGGTCTGGGCATTGGCCTGCACCACACTGTTGATATCGACGTCGGCGTCGCTATTGGTGAAGGGATCGCTGCCCGGATCGGTAAAGATGATGTTGTCGTTGCCACTGGCCAACTGGAATTCGGCCCCCACGTCGCGCTGGTACACCTCGTTGACCCGGTTGAGCAGGGTGGCGATGGCCGCGGTGGCCAGCACCTTGGAGCCGCCATGGAACTGGGTGTACTCCCCCGCCGCCGAGATGGCGATGACGTAGCGCTTGCGCACGTTGCCATCCACCTGCACCTTGTGCGCCAACGCCTTGCTGGCATCGCTGCCGATCACCTTGTCCGCTTCCTCCGCCAACCTGCTGTAGGCGTCTTGCTGGTAATAGACGGCATACCCCTCGGCATTGCTGAGGGGATCGACGAACACCGTCTTGCCCTGATGGGTGAACATGGCGTGGAAACCCAGCGGCCCCAGATCAAAGCGCCCCGTCTCTACCGGCGCCGCCGGATTGTGACCCTTGAAGGTCTTGATTTCGGGGAATTTGGCAGCCTGATCGGCCGGCAGCAGATCATAGGCCTGCAGGGTGAAGGTCACTTCTCCCCCGTCGGGCAGCGGCAGGGTCAGCGAACCCGCCCCGGCTTGCAGTCCGGCAAAATAGTCGATGGGTACCTTGGCCACCCGAAACTGGTTGGCCCGCACTTCATAACCGTCGGCGGCGGTGGCGCGCGCCGCGACCGTATCCCACTCTTTGGCGGCAAGGCCGCCCGAACTCACCAAGCTGGCAACCACCAGCGCCAAGGGAGAAAATTTCATCAACTGCATCTTTTTAGTCCTTTTAAAATGCACTCACCTGAACTGCAACCGGCATCATTCGCCTGCTGGTCCGATTAGTCCAGCAGCATCCACCCTATCTTCCCCGAATGGGGAGTGTTGCACCAACCCTGTCTAGCCCCTATCATTGCGCGGATTTATCAGTTTTTGAGCCGCGTCACCATGGCGACGGTTCGTCTTTTTCTGACCAAGGTTAATCTCATGCTCAAATCCCCACTGTTGCCCCGTCTCGGGGACCTGGTCGTTGCCATTGTTGACGATGTGCTGGGCCAGGGTCTCACCCTGGATCGCGCCTATGCCCGTCACTTCTCCGGCATCGAACTCAAACCGCAAGAACAGGCAAGGATTGCCCTGGTCACCGGCGATCTGCTGCGTCGCCTCAGCCTCTATTGCGCCCTGACCGGTATTCAGGTCCGCCAGGCCGAGAAGCACGTCTGGCCGCTGCTGCACAGCTGGCATGCTTTCCACAAGATAGCTCAACCCAACCACCCGACCCTGGATCGCTTCAATGAAGAGGCGTTTCGTCGCCGCCTGACCGAAGCCAAGAAAAACCCGGTGCTGATGGATGGCTGCCCGACCTGGCTGGAAAAACTCGGCAGCGAACAGCTGGGCGATGCCTGGCCGGCCGAGCGTGCCGCCCTGACCGCCATGCCCAAGCGTTACCTGCGGGTCAACACCCTCAAGTGCACCCGTGACGAGCTGCAGACAGCGCTGGCCAAAGAGCAGGTCACCACTGTACCGGTGGAAGGGGTCGAGAGCGCCCTGGAAGTGACCTCGGATGCAGCCCTGTTTCGCACCAACGCCTTTGCTGACGGCTGGTTCGAGCAGCAGGATGCCGGCTCCCAGCACATCGCGGCGGCGCTGGACGTGGCCCCCGGCATGCGGGTGATCGACGCCTGTGCCGGTGCCGGCGGCAAGACCCTGCATCTGGCCGCCATGATGAAGGGCAAGGGCCGCCTGCTGGCGATGGACGTGGAAGAGTGGAAGCTGGAAAACCTCAAGCAGCGCGCCCGCCGCGCCGGTGCCCACAACGTGGAGACCCGGGTCATCACCAGCAGCAAGACCGTCAAGCGCCTCAAAGAGAGCGCGGATCGCCTGCTGCTGGACGTGCCCTGCTCCGGCCTTGGCGTACTCAAGCGCAATCCGGATGCCAAGTGGCGCGATACCGCCGAGCGGCTGCCGGTGCTGGTCGCTCTGCAGGAAGAGATCCTGCAGCGCTACAGCCAGATGGTGAAGGTGGGCGGCATGCTGGTCTACGCCACCTGCTCCATCCTGCCCGAGGAGAACCGCCAGCAGGTGGACAAATTCCTCGCCGCCAACGAAAACTTCCGCCTGCTCGGTGATCACACCGTGAGCCCGGCGGCCACCGGTTTCGACGGCTTCTATCTGGCGCGCATAGAACGCATCGCCTGATACCGCCTTGCAGCATAAGAAAAGGGGAGCCGATGGCTCCCCTTTTTGCATGATGCGATAGCGACCTTATTCGGCGGCAACGTCATCCTGCTTGTGTTTGGCGGCAGTTTCCTTGATCAGGGTCTGCAGTTCGCCAGCCTGGAACATCTCGATCATGATGTCGCAGCCGCCGACCAGCTCGCCCTCAACCCACAGCTGCGGAAAGGTGGGCCAGTTGGCAAACTTCGGCAACTCGGCGCGGATGTCCGGGTTTTGCAGGATGTCGACGTAAGCAAACGGCTCGCCACAGGACATCAGGGCCTGGGAGGCCTGGGCAGAGAAACCGCAGCTGGGTAGCTTGGGGGAGCCCTTCATGTACAGAATGATGGGGTTTTCAGCCAGCTGCTGTTTGATCTTTTCAATAGTTTCCATAGGTGCCTCACTAGAGCGATTTCGGCGGCCATTCTACTGCAATCCGGGCAGACCACAAACTGGCAAACCGCGACAACAGCAAGAAGTGACGAATCAATACGCCGCAGCTTGATCCGGATCATGGCGAGAATCAAGAGTTGTTAGGCCATCTTTGATGCTGGTACAATCGATGGGCTTTGGGCCAACTGGCCCCATCACTTCAAGAACAATTCTTTTCAAAATAGAAAAGAGTACGCAATGTCTTGCAACCGTCGCCTTCGCACGGCCAGCCAATGGAGAGTAGAAAATGGCATTCGAACTTCCCGCTCTGCCCTATGCAATCAATGCTCTGGAACCGCACATCTCCCAGGAAACTCTGGAATACCACCACGGCAAGCACCACAACACCTACGTGGTCAACCTGAACAACCTGGTGCCGGGTACCGAGTTTGAAGGCAAGTCTCTGGAAGAGATCATCAAGACCTCCACTGGTGGCATCTTCAACAACGCCGCCCAGATCTGGAACCACACCTTCTACTGGCACTGCCTCTCCCCGAACGGCGGTGGCGAGCCCACTGGCGCCCTGGCCGATGCCATCACCAAGGCGTTCGGCTCCTTCGCCGAGTTCAAGGATGCGTTCACCAAGTCTGCCATCGGCAACTTCGGCTCCAGCTGGACCTGGCTGGTGAAGAAGGCTGACGGCTCCCTGGCCATCGTCAACACCTCCAACGCCGGTTGCCCGCTGACCGAAGCCGGTACCACCCCGCTGCTGACCGTCGACCTGTGGGAGCACGCCTACTACATCGACTTCCGCAACCTGCGTCCGAAGTACATGGAAACCTTCTGGGCCCTGGTCAACTGGGAATTCGTGGCCAAGAACCTGGCTGCCTGATAGCGCCACACTCTTGCCAAAACGCCCCGCTCTTGCGGGGCGTTTTTTTATGGGCGCGAGGGCAGCCAGCGCAGCAAAAAGGCGCCCGCAGGCGCCTTTGTCATTCGAGCCGGGATGCACAGGCATCACTGGTCAATCTCGTCCAGATAGTCATCCAGATTGCTGTCGTCTTGCTTCTCCTGCTGCTCTTGCTTGAGCTCGCTCTGACGGCCAGTCACCTTGTTCTGGTTGTACTGCAGATAGAAGTCCTTGGTCAGGGCGTAAGGATCGAGCGCGTTGTCGATGATCCGCTCCTGATCGATCAGCTTGGAACGGGTACCCAGACCATTCAGCGCCCAGTGCACCGCTTTCAGCGGGAAAGTCAGCAGCGAGTAGGGGAAGTAGAGCACGTCTATGGTATCCCCCACTATCTCGCGGGTGGTGGTGGGACCATAAACGGGCACCATGACGTAGGCCCCCTCGCCTATGTCCATGCGCCCGAGCACGGTAGAGAGCTCCAGCTTGTTGCGCTCGAGGCCCGCATGCTTGGCCACGTCGAAGATCCCCAGCAGACCCACAGTGGTGTTGAGGGTGAAGCGGCCCAGGTTGGTACCCGCCCCCTTCAAGTCGCCGGTCAGCAGGTGGTTGACCATGCTGCTCGGTTCGTTGAAGTTCTCCACCAGATTCTCGATGCCATCCTTCATTCCCTGCGGAACGTATCGGGCGTAGCCGTGCACCACGGGGCGAGCCACGTAGGGCTCAAGCACATCGTAGTTGACGGCCCACATGGCCCGGTTGGCACCCTGAAACGGGTCACGGCTGTCACTGGCCGTGCTGGTCGCTTCGGGCCGGCTCGGCGTCTCCTTGAGGTCAAGGCTCTCGGGGCCCGGCTTGGGCGGGCCGCCAGCACAGCCACCCAGCAACAAGGCCACCGTCAATGCCCCTACACGCACATGCATATGGAAGTCCTAGCTTTTTATTGTGATTAATCTGAATTATAGGCAGCCCGGCCCCATCGAGGGCCGGGCCAGAGGCGTATTAGAGGGCGTGATCGATGCGGATGTCAATCGGCGCTGAAGGAATTGAGCCGGTGGCGACCGGGACCGAGGCCCCTTCGAACGCCCCTTCCTTGTTCATGACGTTTCCGCCACGGGAGAGGCGCGCCTTGAACTGCAGCTCGGGATAGGCGGCCAGCTTGTTACCCTCCATCATGGCATCGCCGTCACCCAGCGACAGCGTCAGCGGGAAGTGCGGGCCTGGGATACGCTTGACCGCGATGGGCATGGGCGGCCCGTTGGGGATCACCGCAAACACGAACAGATGGGCATCTTCCGGCAGCGCAATGCCATCGGCCAACGTCACCTTGAGCGGGAACTCGCCGGCCTTCACTTCCAGCACCTGGGCGGAGGCGGTGCCCTGTCCGCTCGCCTCTGCCGGCACGACCGCACTGGCCATGCCGCGTTTCTTCAACTGCTGCTCGGCATAGTCGATGGAGCGCTCCACCATGGTGTAGCGGGTCGAGCCCTTCTCCATCAGCGGCAGCATCTCGCGCCAGCGTTGCAGGGCGGTCTTGAAGTCCTCTTTTTGCAGGGCCATGAAGGCGTAGACGGAGCGCGCCTCTATATTGGCCGGATCCTGGGCGATGGCTCCCCGCAGCAGCTGATCGGCCTGCGCGTCATCCCCTGTCATCATCAGCGCCTGGGCATAGGGCACCGCCACCATCCCCTTCTGCGGTGCCAGAGCGTAGGCCCGTTCCAGCGCCTCGCGGGCCATATCGGGATCATTGCCATCCAGCGACAGTCGGCCCAGCAGCAGCCAGCCGCGGTAATCGTTCGGTTCCTCTTTCAGGCGGGTACGCAGGGCCAGGGTGAAGTCCAGCAGATCCTGCTCGGTGACCTCGGCATTGCGCTCCACCAGGATGCGGTTGCTGAGCTCGCCCAACCGGCTGCTGGCGTCCTGCCAGCGGCTGACCTCCTGCCAGGCGCCCAGCTTGTAGTAGAGCCCCAGGCTCACCACCAGCAGCACCAGCACACCCGGGATCCAGATCAGACTCTTGCCGCCGCGAGCGGTCTGCTCCACGTCGGGGATGTCGTCCAGCAGGCTGCGCTGCAACTCGATCAGGGTGTCCTGCTCTTCCGCCAGCACCCCCTGTTCGCGCTCTTCACCGATCTCCAGCAGACGCTGACGATAGAGTTGTTTGTTGAGGGCCGAGCGGCTGATGCTCTGCCGGCCCTCTCCCCGCCACAGGGGCAACACCAGTGCCAGGCTCACCAGCACCAGCAGGGCCGCGATCACTATCCAAAATGCGGTCATTGTTTCTCTTCCTCTTTGAGCAGGGCAGCCAGACGACGCTGCTCCTCCGCGCTCAGGGCGCTATCCGCCGGCGTAGCTGCCGCGGGACGACGGCGACTGCGCACCACCACCAGGACTATGCCCACCACGATCACAAGCAGAGGCCCCAGCCAGAGGATCAGGGTGGAGGCCATCAGCGGCGGGTTGTACAGGATGAAGTTGCCGTAGCGGGCCACCATGTAGTCCACCACCTCCTGCTTCTCCTTGCCCTCGCGCACCATCTGGTAGGTCTTGTCACGCAGGTCCTTGGCCAGGCCCGCATTGGAGTCGGCGATGTCCTGGTTCTGGCACTTGGGGCAGCGCAGCTCCTTGGTCAGTTCACGAAAGGTCTGCTCCTGGGCGTCGTTGTCGAAGGTGTAGACATCGATGGCGGCCAGCGCCTGACCTGCCCCGCCCAGTCCCGCCAGCAGCAGCAGGGATGCAATCAAGATTCTCATCGGGTTCTCCCTCACTTCATGGCGTCATAGATGGGTTTGAGAGTCGATGCCCACACCTCGGGGTTGACGTCACCCACGTGGCGATAGCGGATGATCCCCTGACTGTCGATGAAGAAGGTCTCCGGCGCGCCGTAAACCCCCAGATCCAGCCCCAGCATGCCGTCGGGATCATAAAGATTGATCTGATAGGGATTGCCGAGCTCCGCCAGCCAGTTGATGGCCTTGGCCCGCTCATCCTTGTAGTTCATGCCGACGATGTAGATCCCCTGCCCCGCCAGTTGCTTGAGGTAGGTGTGCTCCCCGTAGCAGGTCGGGCACCAGGTGGCCCAGACGTTGAGCAGCATGGGGCGTCCCTTGAGGATGCTCCTGTCATGCTGCTTATTGAGGTCATAGATATCCTGCAGGGTGAACACGGGCACTTCCTTGCCCACCATCACGGATTCGAGCTTGGTGGGATCGGAGTAGAGCCCCTTGAACAGAAACACGGCCCCCAGCAGAAAGACGATGAAGGGGATCAGAAACAACCAGGTCTTCTTGCTCATGCCTTGGCCTCCTCTTCACGACGACCGAAACGGTAGCGCTTGTCCAGCATCGCCAGCACGCCGCCAATGGCCATGAAGACGCCGCCGAACCAGATCCAGCGCACAAAGGGTTTGTAGTAGATCCGCACCGCCCAGGCGCCGTTGTCGAGCTGCTCGCCAAGGGCCGCATAGAGGTCACGGGTAAAGCCGGCATCGATGGCCGCCTCGGTCATCGGCATCCGGGTCACCTTGTACATGCGCTTCTCCGGCTTGAGCAGAGCCACCTGCTTGCCATCCTTGTGCACTTCCAGCACGCCCTTGAAACCGTCGTAGTTGGGGCCGTTCTTCTCCTTGATACCGGTAAAGACGAACTCATAATCGGCAAAATGAACCCGATCGCCGGCCTGCATGCGCAAGTCCTTCTCGATGCTGTAGTTCTGGGTGCAGGCGATGCCGATAATGCTCACCGCAAGACCCACGTGGCCCAGGATCATGGCCCAGTGGCTGTTGCCAAGGCGCTGCACGCCGACGGCAAAGCTGTGTTTGTGGGTGGCGCGTGCCCAGGTCTCCTGCACGCTGGTGACGATGATCCAGGCGCCAAGCCCGATACCGAGCGCAGCCCAGGGCTTGAACTCCTCGGCCAGCAGCAGCGGCAGCAGGATGGCGGCGGCCAGGCTCAGCAGGAGCGCCAGGACCACCTTGCCCTTGAGCTCGCCCAGCTCCTGACGGCGCCAGCGAAACAGCGGGCCGACCCCCAGCAACAGGGCGAACGGGATGATCAGCCAGCTGTAGATGTGATTGAAGAAGGGGGTGCCGATGGAGATGCTGCCAAGCCCCAGCTCCTTGTGCACCAGCGGCAGCAAGGTGCCGAGCAGCACGGTCAGCAGGCCCGCCACCAGCATGATGTTGTTGCCAAGCAGCAGGGTCTCGCGGCTCCACAGCTCGTGCTTGCCATGGCTTCTCACCTGGGAGCCCTTGAAGGCGAACAGCAGCAAGGATGAACCGATTACCGCCAGCAGGAAGCCCAGAATGAACAGGCCGCGGGTCGGGTCGGAGGCAAACGCATGCACCGAGACCAGCACGCCGGAGCGCACCAGGAAGGTACCCAGCAGGCTCAGGGAGAAGGCCGAGAGCGCCAGCAGCACGGTCCAGGCCTTGAAGGTGGCGCGTTTTTCACTGACTGCCAGCGAGTGCAGCAGGGCGGTGCCGGCCAGCCAGGGCATGAAGGAGGCGTTTTCCACCGGATCCCAGAACCACCAGCCGCCCCAGCCGAGCTCGTAATAGGCCCACCAGGAGCCCAGCACGATACCCAGAGTGAGGAAGACCCAGGCGGCCATGGTCCAGGGACGGGACCAGCGCGCCCAGGTGGCATCGAGCCGGCCGGTCATCAGGGAGGCGATGGCGAAAGCAAACGCCACCGAGAAGCCCACATAGCCCATGTAGAGCATGGGCGGGTGGAAGATGAGACCCGGGTCCTGCAGCAGCGGGTTGAGATCGCGCCCATCCACCGGGAAGTAGGGCAAGGTGCGGGTGAAGGGGTCGGAGGTAAACAGCACGAAGGCGGTGAAACCGACCGAGATGAGGCCGAGCACCCCGAGCACCCGCGCCACCGCGTCGAGCGGCAGGCGGCGGCTGAACATGGCGACCGCCGCGGTCCAGCCCCCCAACGTCAGCACCCACAGCAGCAGGGAACCTTCATGGGCTCCCCACACCGCGGAGATGCGGTAGGCCAGCGGCAGCAGGCTGTTGGAGTTGGTGGCCACGTACTGCACGGTGAAGTCGTTGTCGATGAAGGCCCAGGTCAGGCAGAGGAACGACAGCAACAGCAGCAGGAACTGGGCATAGGCCAGCGGACGGGCCGCCGACATCATGCCAAGGCGCCCCCATTTGGCCCCGAGCAGCGGATAGCTGCCCAGCAGCAGGGCGGTGGCAAACGCCAGGATCAGTGAGAACTGTCCTAATTCCGGGATCATTGCTTGCTCCCCTTCAACTGCGCGTCGGTATATTCCGGCTTGAAGTGCATGCCGTTGGTGGCATCGGCCACTTCCGGCGGCATGTAGTTCTCATCGTGCTTGGCCAGCACCTCGAAGGCGGCGACCGTGGTGGCATCCTTGAGGGTGCCCTGGGCGACGATGCCCTGCCCCTCGCGGAACAGATCCGGCAGGATGCCGTCAAACTCGACGGTCACCAGATGCCCGCCGTTGTCCACCAGTTTGAAGGCCACCTTGAGGCTCTGGGGATCGCGCTGCACCGAGCCCGGCACCACCAGACCCCCGATGCGCAGGCGCTGCCCCTCTTCCGGCTTGATCTTGTCCGGTCCCTTGCCCTCCACCAGCTCGCTCGGGGTATAGAAGAGATCGATGTTCTGGCTGAGGGCATAGAGCACCAGGCCGATCACGGCGGCGAGGCCGGCACTGATCGCCAGGATGATGGTGAGGCGTTTTTTGCGTCTCGGGTTCATAGGGTGTTCTCCATCTGCTGGGCCGCCTTGCGACGAGCCTCGCGCGCCTGCTTGCTGCGCAGTTCACCGAGCAGGGCGCGGGTTTTCATACGGGTGGAAATGACGATGCCGACCAGGCAGAGCAGGGTCAGACCGAAGGAGAGCCAGACGTAGAAGGCGTAACCGCCCATCGCCAGAAAGTCACTGAATGAGGCAAAGTGCATGCTTACTTCTCCTGCTCGGCTATCTCTTTGACCCAGGGGCGGTGCCACTCCCGCATCAAGAGCTCGTTTCGAAAACGCATCAGGGAGAGAGCCCCGAGGAAGGCGGCAAAGGCCAGGATCATGATGAGCAGCGGCCACAGCATCTCGGGGGAGATGGAGGGCTTGTCAAACTTGGTGATGGTGGCGCCCTGATGCAGGGTATTCCACCACTCCACCGAGTAGTGAATGATGGGCAGGTTGATCACCCCCACCAGCGCCAGGATACCGGCGGCCCGGCCGGCCAGCACCTTGTCGCTGAAGGCATTGTAGAGGGCGATGACCCCCAGGTAGAGGAACAGTAGGATCAGCTCCGAGGTGAGCCGCGCATCCCACACCCACCAGGTGCCCCACATGGGTTTGCCCCAGGCGGCGCCGGTAAACAGCGCGATGAAGGTAAACACGGCGCCGACCGGCGCGATGGCGGCCACCGTCATGTCGGCCATCCGCAGCTGCCACACCAGACCGATGAAGGCCGCGACCGCCATGGTGGAGTAGGCCCCCATGGAGAGAATGGCGGCGGGAACATGGATGTAGATGATCCGGAAGGAGTCACCCTGCTGGTAATCGGCAGGGGCGAACGCCAACCCCCAGAGGGTGCCGATGATGAATGCCAGCAGGCTGGTCACGGCAAACCAGGGCAGCAAGGTCCCTGCCAGCTGGTAAGCGCGCTCGGGTTTAGCGTAAGGGTGCAACCATTTCCACATAGCTCACAAAACCTTTCTGTTATTAATATCGTGGCGAGGCCTACCTTACCCACTGCCGGAAAACATCACATCCCCCGAAAGCAATAAGCAGCCATCCTCTTGATCTATCTCAATTATATTTTTTATAACGGCCCTTCCATGGCCACTTTTTCAGACGCTTTCATCAATTCACGCTGACCCGCAGCGCCGCCGAGACCGCCAACGGGGTCAGGGTGAGCGCACCGGCCAGCATGGCCCCCAGAATCGCCAGCTGCCCCGAATAAGGCAGCCCCATCCCCGCCGCATCGATGGCGGAGGTGGCAAAAATCAGTACCGGAATATAGAGCGGCAGGATCAGCAGACTGAGCAACACTCCCCCTTTGCGCAGACCCACGGTGAGGGCCACCCCGATCGCCCCGAGCAGGCTCAGCACGGGTGTGCCCAGCGCCAGGGTGGCGACCACCGCCAGATAGGTGTCCATGTCCAGCGACAGCAGGATGGCGAGCAGCGGGGAGATGAGCAATAGCGGCAGGCCGGTCAGCAACCAATGAGCGATCACTTTGGCCAGCGCCAGCAAGCCCAGCGGATGGGGCATCAACATCATCTGCTCCAGCGCGCCATCGCCGAAGTCGTCGCGAAACAGCCGCTCCAGGGAGAGCATGGCCGCCAGCAGGGCCGCCACCCAGATGATGCCGGGGGCGATGCGGGCCAGCAGCTTGGGCTCGGGGCCGATCCCCAGCGGAAACAGGGTGATGACGATGAGAAAGAACCAGAGCGGGTTGAGGATGTCGGAGCGCTGGCGCAGGGCCATCAGCAGCTCACGGTGGATCAGGTGCATTACGGCGCGCAACATCAGAACTACTCCTGCAGCAAGGGCGTGAGAGAGAGGGTCTTCAGCCGTCCCTGCATCAGGGTCATGTCCTGATGGGTGGTGAGGATCACCATGCCCCCCCGCTCGGCATGGGTCAGGAACAGCCGCTCCAGCACCTTCACCCCCTGCTTGTCGATGGCGGTGAACGGCTCATCCAGGATCCAGAGTGCCGGCTTGTCGCTGAGCCACAGACGGGCCAGCGCGACGCGGCGTTGCTGACCGGCGGAGAGCTGACCGGTGGGGTTGTCTTCAAAGCCGGCCAGACCGACCTGGGCCAGCACCCGCCACAGGTCCACGCTGGTATCGGCCGCATGGTGCAGTTTCTGGTAGAAGGCGAGGTTTTCAAGCGGTGTCAGAGCAGCCTTGACGCCTGGCTGATGACCGAGATAGAGCAGATTGGCGTGATATTCGTCGCGGCAATGGCGAATATTCTCGCCATTCCAGCACACTTCACCGGCAAAAGGCTGAGACAGGCCGGTCAGCAGGCGCAGCAGGCTGGTCTTGCCCACGCCGTTGGGACCTTCAATTTGCACCAGATCACCGGGAGCCACCGCAAAGGAGAGATGTTCAAACAGAGTGCGATCTTCACGCACGCAGCTCAGGTTGTGAATTTGAAGCAGCATGAGGATGTAATCAGTGAAAAGAAGCGGCCTGCATATTAACACAGTATCGGGAAGCGTCTTTTCAAAGATGCCAATTATCAGCAGGATTTGTGGGGGAGATCCCGCCTTGGAGAGCCGCAAAGCGGGGCGGGAAAATCAGGAAGGCAGATGCCTTCCCGATCGATCATGAGCGGCCTTTTCGCAATGAAATCAACAATTCAGCCTCGGCCTTTGGCAATTCACACTCATTCATGACCTCATCGAGGTCGGCACCGAGCTCCACCATCTTGGCGGCCCGGCTGTACAGGCGGCGTTCCGGATCCTGCAGGGTCAGCTCCTGCTGGCGGTCATTGACCTGCTGCATGGCCCCTTCGACGGATTGCAGACGCTGGCCCATGCCGATGGCTCCGGTATGCAGCTCCATCATCTGCTTGCGCAGACTCTCGAGCTGACCCTGCAGCAGCTCCACCCTGGCCTCGGACTCTCGCTGGCCACGTCGGCTGCCTAACACCCCGTACAGGGCCAGCGCCAACGCCAGCAAGGACACCCCCAAGGCGGCAATTTCAATCATCAACACATCATCTTCCTATCAGAGGGAACCGATATCTTCCCACTCTTCATCGGAGAGCAGCTTGTTCAGATCGACCAGGATCAACAGCTGACCATCGCGGTTGCTGACCCCCTGAATGAACTTGGCACTCTCTTCGGTACCCACCGCCGGGGCCGCGTCGATCTCGGACGAACGCAGATAGACCACCTCGGCCACGCTGTCGACCATGATGCCGATCACCTGCTTCTCCGCCTCGATGATGACGATGCGCGAGTTTTCACTCACATCGCCAGAAGGCAGGCCGAAGCGGGAACGGGTGTCGATGACGGTCACCACGTTGCCGCGCAGGTTGATGATGCCCAGCACGTATTCGGGGGCACCCGGCACAGGGGCGATCTCGGTGTAGCGCAGCACCTCCTGCACCTGCATCACGTTGATGCCGTAGGTTTCATTTTCCAGCTGGAAGGTGACCCATTGCAGCACTTCGTCTTCGGCCAGATTCTGTGCAATATTGCGCTTTTCTGTCATGTTTTTATTCCTTTTATGAAAACGTCTACTGGTAAAACTAGCAATAAAACAGCCCGAGTGCAGAAGTTATCAGCGACCTTCTATGTTGACCCCACGCTCCAGCAACAGGAGCAATTCCTTCACGTGCAGCAGGGCACACATCTTCTCCTTGACCATGCCGGCCAGCCAGGGACGTTTGCCCTCCTGATGGCGCCATTTGACCTGATCACGGTGCAATAACTCGGTTCCCTTCAGATGATGACAGGCCAGTCCCCAGGGGGATTCACCCAACATGATCAGATACTTGTAGTCATCTATTTCCAGATGCTGGCCCGGCATGACCCACTGCGCCGTGTCCACCACGTTCATCTTCTGCTCGCGGGACGTCATGATCCCCTTGTACCAGCCGGGCTGGCCAAAGAGGGATGACACCTCCCCCAGCTGATGAATACCGCCAAGCTCGGTCAACGGCACGGCAAAGGTGACGCCGGCCACGTCAAAAAACAGGGCCTGAAACTCCTTGCCGGTATCGATGTTTTCCCAGGTGGAGGGGGCTACCTCCTCCTGTGGCGCCAGCGCCACCTCGGTCTCCGTCACCACCAGAGTCGCGGGATCCGCCGCCACCGGCTCGGGCATCTCCTCGGGCCAAACCGGCTCAACCGGCAGCAAGGCATCTTCGGCCTCGATCTGCAGCGGTTCAGTGACCACCTCTTCATGGCTCAGGGCGTCGATTTCATATTGTACCTGACCGACCTGGGCCAGCAGTTCACTCAACTGTTCCAGCCGCTGATCCGCCTCCAGATAGGGCTGGGCCACTTTCTCGGCAACCGGCTGGGGCTTGCGCTGCAACTGGATGACGGGCGCGGAGTCAGGCTCGTCGGCATCCAGCAGCAGGGCATCTTCCAGCAGCAGGGAGTGGAAGTAGTCATCCATGGCCCGAACTTGGGTGGTATCTCTCATGATGTCACCTCATGAGCACGCTGGCGCTCTTGCGCATCAAGATAGTTGAGCAGCGTCTCATAGGCGTAGGTGCCGCGGCTGCTCGGCGAATAGATGGAGGGGGGAATGTGAAGCAAACTGGCATCCCGGAACTTGGTATCTATGGGTATGACGGCATTCCATACCGCACTGCCGTGCTGCTCCTTGATGGACTGCAGGGTCATCAGCGAGGCGCGGGTTCGCTTGTCAAACATGGTGGGAATGACGGTATAGCGGAACTTCTCCCGCTTGGAGCGCTGCATGATTTCAAACGTCTTCATCATCCGCTCCAGCCCCTTGAGCGCCAGGAACTCGGTCTGCACCGGCACCAGGATCCGGTCACAGGCCGCCAGCGCATTCACCATCATGACCCCCAGCACGGGCGGGCAGTCGATCAGCACGTAGTCGTATTGATCCTGGATGCGCAGCAGTGCCCGCTTGAGCACCAGCCCCATCCCTTCCCGATTGCCCATCACCCGATCCAGCGTGGCCAGGGTAATGGAGGCGGGCAGCAGGTGGATGTTCTCAAACTTGGTACGCAGCGTCAGTTTATTGACGAGCTCCGCCGTGGGCTTGACCGCCTGGAACAGCTCATAGAGGGTGCCATCCAGCCGATCGGAGTCAAAGTCGAGATATGAGGTCAGGGAAGCATGAGGGTCGGTGTCGATCAACAGCACCCGCTGACCACGCTGAGCCAGAATACCGGCCAACGAGACCACCGTGGTGGTTTTACCGACCCCACCTTTTTGGTTGGCAACCGTCCAAACAATCACTGTATCAATCCTGCCTCGTTGTTATGCGTATGCCACCACCTGGCAGCGAGATCACCTTGACCTCTCCTGCCTCGACTGCCTGCTGAACTGCCGGGACCGGCTCCTCCGTCACTGGCTGAACGGGAGGAGTCGGCGTCGGAGGTGGTACCCAGGCGAACTTGGAGATAGCGACCACCACCTTGCGATTCTGTAAACGCCCCTGCTCGGTACTGTTGTCCGAGAAGGGAGAGAACTCCCCGTACGCCTCGTAGGCAAGTCGTTGCGGGGCTATCCCCTTGGCGATCAGGGCAGTGAGTACGGCCTCCGCCCTTGCTGCCGACAACGTCCAGTTGGAGCGAAAAATTTCATTATTTATCTGCTGGTTATCCGTGTAACCCCGCACTCTCACATAGTTATCGACCGGTTTCAGGATACTTGAAAGAGTATTGAGCACCGGATCTGCATTGGAGCTCATAAACGCGCTGCCACTGCCAAACAGCAGGCCGGAACTCAGCTCCACCGTCAGCCAGTTGTCATCCTGTGTCAACTTGACTACCCCGGCATCCACCAGAGACCCCATGTTCTCCTGCAGTTGCGAATCTATCTTCGCAAGAGTCATACCATCTTGCAGAATGGGAACACCAGAAATAGGAGCCTGCGAGGGTGAACGGGCCTTGGCACTCTCCAGCACAGAGGTTGCGGCGGACACTTCATTGTTCAGCAGCGACTTGCCCTGCCCCTCCAGCAAACCATCGCTGCGGGGCTGCATCACATTGAATGCCTGGGTCATGCCGTCGATGACGGCGCGATACTTGTCCTTGTTGACCAGCGCCACCGAATAAAGCACCACGAACAGGGCGAAGATCAGCGTCATGTAGTCGGCGTAGGAAACCAGCCAGCGGTCGAGGTGTTCCCGACCTTGCAGATGCAAACGATAGCGCTTGCGCATGGCTACTCTCCCTTCAGATAAGCCTTCAACCGCCGTTCAACCTGGGGGCCATTCTCGCCATGGGCGATGGCCATCAGGCCTTCCAGCGTCATCTCCTGAAACAGGGCGTAATGATAGTGAAAAGCACGCAGACGATTGGCGATCGGCAAGTAGAGCAGGTTGGCAAAGCCGACCCCGTAAATGGTGGCAACGAAGGCGACGGCAATGCCGGTACCGAGAGCAGCGGGCTCCTCCAGATGAAACATCGCCTGTATCAGCCCGATGACGGCACCTATGATGCCGATGGTCGGACTGTATCCCCCCATGGCCTCGAAGACCCTGGCAGAGTGCTCGTTGCGCTCCTGCTCGATATCGATATCCGCTTCCAGCAACATGCGAATGTCGTCTACCGAAACCCCGTCCACTATCATGGTGAGGCCATGACGGGTAAATTCGTCACTCTCCTGTTCGGCCTGATTCTCCAGCGCCAGCAACCCTTGCTGGCGTGCAAAGATAGCCCAGGATTGCAATCTCTCGGCCTGAGCGACCAGATCCCAGTCCGGCGGCAGCACCATCCAGCGGGTCTGCCTGAGTGCTTCCAGCAGGAACTTGCGCGGCGTCTGCAAAATGACCGCCCCCCAGGTTCCCCCCACCACGATGACAAACGCGGGTCCATCGAGCAGGGTCAACAGGTTGCCGCCATGCCACAATTGGGCAATGGCAATGGCTCCCAGTGCCAGGATCAGGCCAAACATGCCCATCGTTAGCGGCCCAGCTCAACCAGGATACGTTGTGCGACCCGATCCAGCGGCAGCGACTCAGTGGCAATACCGGCTTTGGCAACCGCCTGCGGCATGCCATAAACCACGCAGGACGCTTCATCCTGCGCCCAGATGGTAGAGCCCTGCTCCTTGAGCAGACGCGCACCATCCCGACCGTCCGCCCCCATCCCGGTCAACACGATGGCAAGCACCTTGTCGGCATAGGTCTTGGCGGCAGAGGCGAAGGTAATGTCGACGCACGGCTTGTAGTTGACCTTGTCATTGCCATCAACAATGCGGATACGGGCACCGGCACCACGGCCCTCCAGCAGCATCTGTTTGCCGCCGGGGGCCAGGTAGGCGTGACCGGGCTTGAGCACATCGCCGTCTTCCGCTTCCTTGACGCCTATCTGGCACAGGCCATTGAGACGTGCGGCAAAGGCCGCGGTGAAGGTCGCCGGCATGTGCTGGATAAGGAGGATCGGATGCGGGAAATCGCCGGGCAGCTTGGTCAACACATTCTGCAGGGCGACCGGGCCGCCGGTGGAAGTACCAATGGCCACCAGCTGATAACTCTTGCCGCTGCGCTTGAATGCGGCCACCGGAGCAGCACGCTGCGGCTCTGCTTGACGTTCTGCCGGACGTGGCGCATTCAGAGGTGTCCTGGCAACGGGCTCGGGCGCCTTCGGGCGTGCCGGCGCAGACATCAGGAAGCGCTTGCGTGAAATCTCCTTGACCCGCTGCTGCAGCAGACGGACGGCTTCATCCTTGTCACGGGCAATGTCTTCGAATTTCTTGGGCAGAAAGTCGAGCGCCCCTGCATCGAGCGCATCGAGCGTGGCTTTGGCCCCTTCATGGGTCAAAGAAGAGAACATCAGGATCGGCGTGGGGCACTTGGCCATGATCTCACGCACGGCACTGATGCCATCCATCACCGGCATCTCTATGTCCATGGTGATCACGTCAGGACGCAACTGCTGTGCCTTTTCTACCGCTTCCCGCCCATTTTGGGCCGTGTCGATGACCGTCAGCATGGGATCCTGAGTGATGATCTCGCTGACCCGACGACGGAAGAAGCTTGAATCGTCGACAACTAATACCTTGATTGCCATTGTTATTCTTCTAACTCCTTGAGCCTGGGGTATCAATGTCTACGGGCGTACGCCTTGAGCAGACTCGGCACATCCAGAATGAGCGCAATACCGCCATCGCTAGTGATGGTCGCCCCGGCCATGCCGGGAGTCCCCTGCAGCAGGCTGTCCAGCGGCTTGATCACCACCTCTTCCTGGCCAATCAGATTGTCCACAACAAAACCGATCTGCTGGGTACCAATCTGGACAATCACCACGTGGCCCGTGTCCTGACGCGATTTTCGGTTTTTGCCTCTGACCAGCCAGTTGTGCAGATAGAACAATGGGATGGCCTTCTCGCGCACTATGATGGTGAGTTGTCCATCCACCATGTTGGCCTTTTTCAGATCCAGATGGAAAATCTCGTTCACACATCCCAGCGGCAGAGCGAACGTCTGCTCGCCCACTTCCACCATCAGGGTCGGCAGGATCGCCAGGGTCAGCGGCACCTTGATCTCGAGACGGGTGCCCTTGCCCCAGGTCGAATCGATATGCACCGAGCCATTCAGGCTGACGATGCTGGTCTTCACCACATCCATCCCGACGCCACGGCCGGAGATATCGGAGATCTCTGACTTGGTCGAGAAGCCGGGAGCAAAGATCAAGTTGTAGGCATCGTTGTCGCTCATGCGGGCCGCGGTATCGGCATCCAGCACACCGCGGCTGATGGCGATAGACTTGAGCTTCTCGGGATCCATCCCCGCGCCATCGTCCTCAATGCAGAGCAGGATATGATCGCCCTGCTGGGACGCGCTCAGGGTAATGGTACCTTGCCGTGGCTTGCCCGCCTTCTCGCGGACATCAGGCATCTCGACACCGTGGTCGCAAGAGTTGCGCACCAGGTGAACCAGCGGGTCGGCAAGGGCCTCCACCAGGTTCTTGTCGAGATCGGTCTCTTCACCCACCATCACCAGCTCGATCTCTTTCTTGAGGGTACGAGCCAGATCCCGCACCACCCGTGGGAAGCGACCAAATACTTTCTTGATAGGCTGCATGCGGGTCTTCATCACCGCGCCTTGCAGATCCGCCGTCACCACATCCAGGTTGGCAACGGCTTTTGACATGTCTTCATCGTTGCTGGCGATGCCGAGGCTCACCAGACGGTTTCGTACCAGCACCAGCTCACCCACCATGTTCATGATGACATCCAGCGTCTTGGTATCCACCCGTACCGTAGTGTCGCTTTGCACCGCACTGTCGGCGGGCGCTGGCGCAGCCTGCTTCGATGGCGCCGGGGCAGGAGCCGGTTTTGCCGCTGCCGGCGCGGCGGCTGGCTTGGCCGCAGCAGGTGCAGGAGCAGGTTTGGCTGCCGGCACCGGAGTAACCGGTGCTGCCGGTGCTGGAGTCTGGGGCGCCGCCGGGGCAGACATGCTGCTCTGCGGACTCTGACCGCGACCGTGCAGTTCATCCAGCAGGCGTTCGAACTCATCGTCATCGATCAGCTCGTCCACCTCTTTCTGTACCGACTTCAGCGGGTTGACTTCGGGAGCACCACCGTGCTGACCCTGACCATGGAGCTGGTCAAGCAAGGCTTCAAATTCGTCATCTGTGATGTCGCCGGAACTCGGCGCGGCAGGGCTGGCCGCTGCGGTAGGTGCTCCACCGACGCCATGCAACTCGTCAAGCAGGCGTTCAAACTCATCGGCCGAGATCTCATCAATGGAACCGCCGCCGCTGACCACGGAGGCCTCCTGCGCGGGCTCCGGCTCGGCAATCACAGCCACCTCTTCAGCCACGGGAGCGGCAGCCTCCACCGGAGCACTGCTGCCTGCAGAGGCAGTCAACAGCTGCTCTTCCCCTTCGGGTTTGCAGAGCTCGTGTAGATCATGAAGGATTTCGGCGGACGCAGGGCTAGGCGGTTCGCGATTCTGCACCTGGGCGAACATCACATTGATGGCATCCAGGGCCTGCAGGATCACGTCCATCAACTCGGCGGTCACGGTCCGCTTGCCGTTGCGCAAGATGTCGAACACGTTCTCGGCACCGTGGCAGACGTCCACCAGTTCGGTCAGCGAGAGAAAACCGGCGCCGCCCTTGACGGTATGGAAGCCGCGAAATATGGCATTCAACAGATTCTTGTCATCGGGTCGCTTTTCCAAGTCGACCAGTTGTTCAGACAACTGTTCCAATATTTCGGATGCTTCGACCAAAAAGTCTTGCAGTATGTCTTCATCAACTTCGAAGGCCATGCGTCACTCCATTAAAATCCCAGGCTAGACAGCAGATCGTCCACATCATCCTGACCATTGACCACATCGGAACGAGTCTCAGGGTTCATGATGGGGCCTTCGGCTTCAATCCCGCTTACAGGAAGGCTGCGAGAAGAATGCTCGGCAGATGCCTCACCAAACATAGTCAGCATTTCTATTAATTTAGTTTCAACTTCCTGGACCAACTTGATGACCTTGCGGATCATTTGGCCGGTCAAATCCTGAAAATCTTGCGCCATCAGGATTTCTGTCAGCAGTTGCCGTAATTTATCGGCATCAGATTCAGAAGCCTTAATAAAATCATCCAGTTGGTGACACAAAGACTTGAATTGCCCAACACTCATGTCTCTGCTCATCAGGGCATTCCAGTTGGGCAAAACAAGTTGAATGTTGTCATTTAACCGATCGGCAATGGGCAGACTGGCTTCCACCGCATCCATGGTGCGATTGGCAGCCTTGTCCGTCATGTCGATGACATAGCTGAGGCGCTCCCGCGCATCGGGAATTTCATGGGTGGCCAGATCGGGGATCCTGGGATCCAGCCGAAAATCTTGTAGGGAATCATGCAGTTGTCGGGTCAACTGACCCACTTTGTCAAACAGGGCCGCCGCATTGGGTGCACACGCATCTGCGATGAGAGTATCGGCCTGTTCGAATTCACCTTGCTCAAGATGGGCAACAAGCATCCTTGCCTGATCGAGCGAAATCATTGCACTCGTTTTGGCCTTCATCCCTGCTGCTCCTTAGCCGATTCGTTCAAAGATTTTGTCGAGTTTCTCTTTGAGCGTTGCAGCAGTGAAAGGCTTGACGATATAACCATTGACGCCTGCCTGAGCGGCTTCAATGATCTGCTCGCGCTTGGCTTCGGCAGTCACCATCAGTACCGGCAGGTGTTTGAGCTTGTCATCGACGCGAATAGCCTTGAGCAAGTCGATGCCTTGCATGCCGGGCATGTTCCAGTCGGTCACGACAAATTGAAAATCGCCATTTTTCAACATTGGCAAGGCCGTGTTGCCATCGTCTGCTTCGTGGGTGTTGTTGAATCCCAGGTCACGCAGCAAGTTCTTGATAATCCGGCGCATCGTTGAAAAATCGTCAACAATGAGGATTTTCATGTTCTTGTCCAAAATTCCCTCCTAAATAGCCGCCAGAGCGGCTCACTTACATGATGCAGATCGCAGGTTTTGTTTTGCGGATTATGCCTTAGAGTTTTGTTTCAGTGTAGCCAGTACAAACACTTATACATGCCAATCTCTTAAACGCGCGCGTAATCTGTGCATCGCCTGACTGTGTATCTGGCTCACGCGAGACTCGCTGACGTTCAATACCTCGCCTATTTCACGCAAGTTCAGTTCTTCATCGTAGTAAAGGGAGAGCACCAGCGCTTCCCGTTCCGGCAGGCGGGCAATGTGTTCGGCCAGCGCCCCTTGGAAACGTTCGGCCGCCAGTTCATCAAAGCCGTTGCTGCCCGGCTCGTCATCGGGGTGACCGATGACATCCTCGCTGACACCAAGATCCTCGATGCCGATGATCTTGCCGCAGGAGACATCCTGCAGCATGGTGTGATACTCGGCGAGGCTGACCCCCATCTGGGCGGCCACTTCGGTGTCGCGAGCATCACGACCGTGGGTTTGTTCAACATTTTCGATGGCTTCGGCTATGGTGCGGCTGTTGCGGTGCACCGAGCGCGGCACCCAGTCACCGCGCCGGATCTCGTCCAGCATGGAGCCGCGGATGCGGATCCCGGCGTAGGTTTCAAAACTGGCCCCCTTGCTGCCATCAAAGTTGCGGGAGGCTTCGAGCAACCCAATCATACCTGCCTGGATCAGGTCATCCAGCAAGACACTGCTTGGCAGGCGAGCCAACAAATGCTGGGCGATCCGCTTCACCAGCGGAGCATGGCGCTCGACCAGCACGTAGGAATCCTGATGACGCAAGTACGCTTGGGCTTTATTCACGGGAACCTTCCTGTGCTATGACCGGCTTTTGCAGCAAATTTTCCAGGAAAAATTCGAGATGACCGCCGGGTTGGTTAGGAATGGGCCAGCTTGCCGCCTTGTTGGCCAGCGCTCTGAATGCCAGTGCGGCCGGAGACTTGGGGAAGGCTTCGACAATCAGCTTCTGCTTGCGCACGGCAGCCCGCAGATTGGTGTCATAAGGCACGCAGGCAACCAGCTCCAGCGAGGTATCCAGGAAGCGGTCGGTCACCCGGGTCAGCTTGGCGTAGAGCTCCTGCCCTTCACGCAAGGAGCGCACCATGTTGGCCACCACCTTGAAGCGAAACACTCCGTGCTCCTTGGAGAGGATCTTGATGAGCGCGTAGGCATCCGTGATGGAGGTCGGTTCATCGCAGACCACCACCATGATGTCCTGGGCGGCGCGGGTGAAACTCAGCACCATGTCGGAGATGCCTGCCGCGGTATCCACCAGCAGGATGTCGACCTGGGTCTTCATCTCGCTGAAGGCGCGGATAAGCTCGGCGTGTTGCACCGGCGAGAGCTCGACCATGGACTGGGTGCCCGAGGTCGCCGGCACTATCATCATGCCGTAAGGGCCTTCGACTATGATGTCGTCGATGGTGCATTCGCCCGCCAATACATGGGAGAGGTTGCGATGCACCCGCAGCCCCAGCATGACGTCTACGTTGGCGAGGCCAAGGTCGGCGTCCAGCACCATCACCCGTTTGCCTTGTGCGGCCATGGCTCCCGCCACGTTCAGGGTTACGTTGGTCTTGCCGACGCCCCCCTTGCCACCAGACACGGCGATCACTTTTACTCGATTGTTTTGACGCATTTTGCGCAGACCACTCGCCTGATCCATATACATGTTACTCATAAAACTCCGAATCTTCGGCCTCGCCAAAGCCTGTGCCCCAGAAATAGGGTTCTTCTGTTTCCCGCTCCAGCGAGCCCATGGCCGCTCCGACGAGCTGCGCCGCATTGGCAACCTGAATATCTTCCGGAACCCTTTGTCCATCAGTGATATAGCTGATGGGCAACGCATTCTGGATACACACGTTAATCACTTCGCCCAGATTCAGACTCTCATCCAATTTGGTAAGTATGCAGCCGCTCAATGGAATACGCCGGAAATGGTCCACCGCCTCCTGCATCACTCGACGCTGGGAGGTGGCCGACATCACCAGGTAGCTGCGGATACGCACCTTGGCATTCTTGACCAGGGTATCGAGCTGCTCGGTCAGCCGGATATCCCGCTGCCCGACCCCCGCCGTGTCGATCAGCACCAGCCGGCGGTGGCGGAACTGATAGAGTGCATTGGCCAGCTCCTCGGCATCACGCACCTGGCGCACCGGGCAGCCCATGATGCGACCATAGGTCTGCAGCTGTTCATGGGCCCCGATCCGGTAGTTGTCGGTGGTGATGAGGGCCACCTGCTCGGCACCGTACTTCATGGCAAACCGCGCCGCCAGTTTGGCGATGGTGGTGGTCTTGCCCACCCCGGTCGGCCCGAGCAGAGCAACCGCTCCGCCCTGGCGCAGAATCTCGTCTTCGCTGATCTTGAGCTGGGCCGTCAGCACCTCGGCCAGCTGGGCCATGGCCTGATGGATCGGCATATCCTCGGGGATCATGCCGGCCAGCTGATCGGCGAAGGCATCGTCGAAGCCCATCTTCTTGAGCTCCTTGATAAGCAGGGCACGCATCGGCTCGCGGCGCTCCACCTCCTGCCACATCAGGCCGGAGATCTGGTGCTCCAGCAGCTTGCGGATGCTGGCCATCTCCTTGCGCATCCCTTCCATCTCCTGATCCCGCTGAGGGGATTGGGGAGCACGGCCGGGCGCGGCAGCCCTCGCCTTCGGCTTGGCCGGTTCGGGAGCATTTCCCCACTGTCCCTGTTCGGCCAGGGTGCGGGGAGCACCGCTGGCGGCGGCAGGCGCAGCGCCGTTGAGTCCCTGGCCGGCCGGGTTCAGTTTTTGCTGGCGGGCCAGCAGGGCGGCCAGAGTATCGGCATAGTGTTCATTCTGCTCTTTGGCCGGGCTCGGCGCGGAGCGCGTCATCTGCCGGCCGGCAGACGAGATATTGACGCTTTCATCGTTCA
Organism: Aeromonas dhakensis; assembly: GCF_000820305.1. GTDB lineage: Bacteria > Pseudomonadota > Gammaproteobacteria > Enterobacterales > Aeromonadaceae > Aeromonas > Aeromonas dhakensis. The sequence goes on along the minus strand of NZ_CDBH01000039.1, from coordinate 11,079 downwards.
ACTGACGGCGAACCGGCGCGTCCTTGGGTCCCGGCACCTGGGACTGATAATCGACAGCGGCGACTATCTCCACCCCACCGGTGACCTTCTTGTTGGACATGATGACGGCATCGGGCCCGAGAGTCTCCTTGACCTCGGCCAGAGCCGTTCGCATGTCCTTGGCAAAAAACCGCTTAATCTTCACCCGTCATCTCCGCTAACTAGTTCTGTCCTACCGCACTGACGATGCGGATTTGCTTGTCATCAGGCACTTCCTGATAAGACAGAACGCGCAATCCAGGAATGGCATTCTTGACAAATTTCGCCAGGGTATTGCGCAGTATCCCTGATGTCAGAAGCACGGCCGGCTGGCCTTCCAGTTCTTGTCGTTGTGTGGCTTCCACCAGCGAGCGCTGCATCCGCTCCGCCAGTCCCGGCTCGATGCCGGCGCCATCACCACCCCCTGCCTGCAGGGATTGATGCAATATGCGTTCCAATTCCGGTGCCAAGGTGATCACCGGCAGTTCGGGATCCGGTCCGGCAATCTCCTGCACGATCAGGCGCCGCAGGGCGATACGGCAGGCGGCCGTCAGCACTTCCGGATCCTGGCTGCGCGGGGCATATTCCACCAGGGTCTGCAGGATAGTGCGCATATCGCGGATTGGCACGCCTTCATTGAGCAAATTCTGCAATACCTTCACCAGGTTACCCATGGAGATGACCTCAGGAACCAGCCCTTCCACCAGCTTGTTCTGATGCTTCCCTATCATGTCGAGCAGTTGCTGCACTTCATCGTGACCCAGCAGCAGGGCGGCATGGTTGGAGAGGATCTGACTCAGGTGGGTGGCCACCACGGTCGCGGTATCCACCACGGTATAGCCCAGAGTCTGCGCCTGGGAGACCTGCTCCTTGGCGACCCAGACCGCCTCCAGTCCGAAGGCGGGGTCCCGGGTGGCAATCCCCTGGATCTGGCCGAACACCTGACCCGGATTGATGGCCATTTCCTTATCATGGTAAACATTGGCCTCGCCGGTACTGACCCCCATCAAGGTGATGCGATACTGGTTCGGGGCGAGATCCAGGTTGTCACGGATATGCACCGCAGGTACCAGAAAACCCAGCTCCTGGGAGAGCTTCTTGCGCACCCCCTTGATCCGGTTGAGCAGCTCGCCGCCCTGATTGCGGTCCACCAGCGGGATGAGCTGATAACCCACCTCCAGTCCGATGATGTCCACCGGCATCACGTCGTCCCAGCTCAAGTCTTTCTGCTCGTGGGGCTGCTCCGCGTTCGCCGGCATCAGCTCGCCCTTGGCGGCCTTGGCGGCCAGCTGTTTCTCACGGCGCAGCAGCCACCAGGCACCGGCTGCGGCGACGCCACCCAGGCTCAGAAACGCCAGATGGGGCATGCCGGGCACGCTGCCCATCATCAGCAGGATACCGGCCGAGATGATGAGGGCTCTGGGGTTGTCGAACAGTTGACCCAGCACCGCGGTACCCATGTCCTGATCGGTATTCTGACGGGTGACGATGATGGCGGCGGCGATGGAGAGCAAGAGCGACGGGATCTGGGCGACCAGACCGTCACCTATCGCCAGCAGGGTGTAGATCTGGGCCGCTTCGCCGAAGCTCAGCTGGTGTTGCACCATGCCGATGATGAAACCGCCCAGGATGTTGATGAAGAGGATCATGATCCCCGCCACCGCATCCCCTTTCACGAATTTCGAGGCACCGTCCATGGAGCCGTAGAAGTCGGCTTCCTGGGTCACGTCCTGACGACGCTTCTTGGCCTCTTCCTGATTGATGAGGCCGGCGTTCAGATCCGCATCGATGGCCATCTGTTTGCCGGGCATGGCATCCAGGGTGAAGCGTGCGCTCACCTCGGAGATCCGGCCTGCACCCTTGGTGACCACCACGAAGTTGATGATCATCAGGATCATGAAGACGATGATGCCGACCGTGTAGTTGCCGCCGATCACCACGTTGCCGAAGGCCTCGATCACATGGCCGGCCGCCGCACTGCCGTTGTGGCCTTCCAGCAGCACCACCCGGGTGGAGGCGACGTTGAGGGCGAGACGCAGCAGGGTTGCTATCAGCAACACAGTCGGAAAGGCGGCGAATTCCAGCGGCCGGCGGGTGTAGACCGCCACCAGCAGCACCACGATGGAGAGGGCGATGTTGAAGGAGAAGAGGATATCCAGCATCAACGGCGGGATGGGCAGCACCACCATGCCAAGGGAGGCCAGCACCAGCAGCGGCGTCCCCACGCCCTTGGTCAACAGCCACTTGTACTCTTTGATACGGCCCAATGATGCCTGGAGTTTCATCGTTTTTCTCAATCTCAAACCGCTGATGCCAGATTAAAGCAAACATCAAGCCAATAATGCAACGCATTGAAATGCAACGCTTTTATTTTGACTGTGTCAGAAGTTTGTCATTTGCGAAATTCGGGCGGGATGGGCAGATCCTTGGCCAGCGGGTTGGGGCGACGACCACGGCCACGGCGGAACTTCCTGAGCTGATAGACATAGGCCAGCACCTGGGCCACGGCGGCAAACAGCCCCTCCGGGATCTCGTGGCCTATCTCGGTAGCGTGATAGATGGCGCGGGTCAGCGCCGGAGAGGGCATCACAGGGATCTCGTACTCCCTGGCTATCTCTCTGATCTTCATTGCGATTTCATCGGTACCCTTGGCTACCACCTTGGGCGCGCTACCAGGCTTGGCGGAATCGTACTTGAGCGCCACCGAGTAGTGGGTCGGGTTGGTGATCACCACGTCCGCCTTGGGCACGTCCCCCATCATGCGGCGCATCGCCATCTCCATCTGCAGGCGACGGATCCGCCCTTTCACCTCGGGTTTGCCCTCGCTGTCCTTGAACTCGTCCTTGACCTCCTGCTTGGTCATCTTGAGCTGCCGCATGTGGTTCCACTGCTGGAACGGCACGTCGATGGCGACGATGGGGATGAGGGCACAGCAGAGGATGATCAGCATCCACAGCAGCAGATCCAGCGCGTCTATGATGCCGCCCGGGTAGCCCTCGAGGGAGAGGTTGAGCAGGTGGTTGAACTGGCTGGAGAGCATCCACCAGGCGAACAGGGTGATGAACACCACCTTGGCGATGGACTTGATCAGCTCGACCAGGGACTGCACCCCGAACATCCGCTTGATGCCGTTGAGGGGGCTCAGTTTGCTCCACTTGGGCAGCATGGCCTCGGAGGAGAAGTTCATCCCCCCCATCAGCACGTTGCCGACGAAGGCCGCAATGGCCACCAGCATGAACAGCAGACCAAGAGGCTGCAGCAGTTCGCGCAGCAGGGCCGGCAGCATGGTCATCATGGCGTTGGGATCGAACGCCTGCTCCCTGTCCAGGGTAAAGCCCATGGTGAGCACTTTGACCATGGCGCCGGCCAGGCTCTCCTTGACCATCAGCAGGCCGAATACGGCCGCCAGCAGGACGCTGGCGGTGCCCAGCTCCTTGGATCGTGCAATCTGCCCTTTTTCCCGGGCTTGTTGCAGTCGTTTGCCCGTGGGTTGTTCGGTACGTTCCTGATCGGTATCAGCCATGCTGACCTCCGCACAGGTTGAGTGGGCGAGCCGGAACGCGCGCCCGTTCGCCGCCGTTCAGCAGAGCGAATGCAAGGCCGCAGGCCAGCGCGGCCTGCGGCAGGTAACGGCGCCCCGCAGCCATCTTACTGGCCCCCCAGACACTGGGTGCCGATGAGGGTACAGCTGGTCTCCTGCACCCGCTCCCACATGCTGTCGAAGTGACCGAGGAAGCCACCTATGGTGAGCCAGAGGATCAGCAGGCCCGACATCATGCTGACCGCAAAGCCGATGCTGAAGATGTTGAGCTGGGGGGCGGCGCGGGTCATGACGCCGAAGGCAAAGTTGATGAGCAGCAGGGCGACGATGGCGGAGAGCGCCATCACCAGCGAGGCCTGATACATGACCCCGAGAAAACCGATCAGATCGCGGATGGAGGGCAGGCTGAGGCCGCTGTCCGACACCGGCAGGGTCTCGAAGCTCAACACCACCATGCGCAGCATGATGAGGTGGCCATCCACCGCTAGGAACACCAGGGTCGCCAGCATCAGATAGAACTGACCCACCACAGGGGCCGACTGTCCGTTCATGGGGTCCACCAGAGTGGCGAACCCCAGGCTGGTCTGCATGGCGATGATCTGGCCGGCCATCACGAAGCTCTCCATCAGAAACTGGGTCATGAGGCCGAGGGCGATGCCGATGAGCAGCTGCTGCCCCAGCACCAGAAAACTGCCGACGGAGAAGAGCTCAATCCTGGGCATGGCGGGCAAGAGAGGGGCGATCATCAGGGTCAGCGCCAGCGCCAGGCTGATGCGAATGCGGGCCGGGGTCAGCCGGCTGCCGAATACTGCCATCACCATCAGCAGCCCACTCACTCGCGCCAACGGCCAGACGATGGAAGACAACCACTCCATGATGAGAGCGGTTGTATAGGTCATGCGGGCACCTTGCCGGCCTGCGGCAACGGCAGGCGCACGGCCTGGCTACTCATCCCACCACCTCGGGAATCTGACTCACCATCAGCATGAAGAAGTCCATCAGACTCTGCAGGCCCCAGTGCGCCCCCGCCCCCAGCGCAAACAGGGTGACGATGAGACGGGGCAGAAAGCTCAGGGTCTGTTCGTTGATGGAGGTGGCGGCCTGGAAGATGGCCACCAGCAAGCCGACGCAGAGGCTCGGCAGGATCACGGCACACACCATGATGGTGACCAGCCAGAGCGCCTCGCGAAACACGTCGATAAAGGTTTCAGGACTCATGCCATTCGCTCCTTGCGTCGTTCGCCCTTAACCACCGGCACCCAGCCCGAAGCTGTTGGCCAGGGATCCCAGAATGAGGTTCCAGCCATCCACCATGACAAACAGCATCAGCTTGAACGGCAGCGACACCAGCATGGGCGACAGCATCATCATCCCCATCGCCATCAGGATACTGGCCACCACCAGGTCTATCACCAGGAAGGGCAGAAACAGCATGAAACCTATCTGGAAGGCAGTCTTGAGCTCGCTGGTGACGAACGCCGGGATCAGCACCCGCAGCGGCACGTCGGCGGGTTTGTCCACCTGCACGTTCGCTATCTCCATGAAGGTGTTGAGATCCTTGATCCGGGTCTGGGCCAGCATGAACTGGTGGATAGGCAGCTCGGCCCGCTCCAGCGCCTCCTTGGCCTGGATGGTCTCCGCCAGATAGGGTTGCAACGCCTCGTTGTTGATGCGATCCAGCACCGGCGACATGATGAAGAACGACATGAACAGGGCGATGCCGATCAACACCTGATTGGAGGGGCTCTGCTGCAGGCCGATGGCCTGACGCAGGATGCCGAGCACTATGATGATGCGAGTGAAGGAGGTCATCATGATGACCATGGCCGGCAGGAAGGAGAGCGCCGTCATCAGCGCCAGCACCTGCAGGGTCAGGCTGTATTCCTGGCTGCCGTCCGCCATGGTCTTGATGGTGACCGCCGACATGCCGTCCTGGGCCAGCGCCAGCGGCGAGCAGAGGATCAGGAGGGATAACAGGCCGACCAGCAGCCCACCGTGCGGCCGTGAGCCGTTAGCTTTTTTCATGCTTGCCCATCAATTTGCCAAGCTGCTGGGAAAATGCCTGGGGCTGGCTCTCGTCCAGCGGCTCTTCCAGGCGATAGAGAAAGTTGACCTGCTGCGGCGTCACCCCGAGCAGCAGTTGCTGCTCGCCCACCTTGACCACCAGCAGCTTCTCCTTGTAGCCCACCGGCAGGCTGGCGATGACTCGCATCTGGCCGCCGCCCATGGCGGTGGCAATCTTGCTCTTCTTGAGCAGGAAACCGAGCACCAGGATGAGGCCAATCACCATCAGGCTGGAGAGCAGCCAGGAGGTGAGGCTGGGCGGATTGGCGCCCGCACCGGGTTCGGCCAGTGCGGGGAGGGACAACAGCAGCAACGGGAAGACGCGGATCATTTGAGTTTCTTGATCCGTTCAATCTGGCTGATGACGTCGGTCAATCGAATACCGAATTTGTCGTTCACCACCACCACCTCGCCGTGGGCGATCAGGGTGCCGTTGACCAGCACGTCGAGCGGCTCGCCCGCCACCCGATCCAGCTCCACCACCGAGCCCTGGTTGAGCTGCAGCAGGTTGCGGATGCTGATCTGGCTGCGGCCCACCTCCATGGCGATGGTGACCGGGATATCCAGAATGGTATCCAGCTTGCGCCGCTCCTCGGCACTGATGGGGGCATCGTCCTTGAGCTCCTCGAGAGGAGCGGGCTTGGCTTCGGCAGTCACCTGCTCTTCCAGCGCGGCAGCCCAGGCGTCCGCCATCAGATCCTCTTCCTCAGTTCCGCTCATCTTGAATTCCTTATGCTGTTTTCGTGACGGTCTGCCCAGGCAGGCCGTCGTTTATTGCTGTTGGTCTCCGATGCTGCGCTCGAGCTCTTCCAGCTCGGCCTCGCCATCGATGCGTACGCCGCCCCGGGTCACCAGATGCATCTCTGTCTTGACCCCTTCCGGGCGTTTGAGTTTGTCGGTGATCTTGAGCGCCACATTGTCCTTGGTGCGGCCCATCTTGGCGTGGAAGGTGGGCAAGTCCTCCACGAACACCAGCAGGTTCTCCGGCATCTCCACCGGGATGATGTCGCCAGGCTGCAGTTCCATCAGCTCGCGCAGGGTGAGCTCGGTCTCCAGCAACTTGGCCCGCAGCTCCACCTTGACGTCCATGATCTCGTCGCGCAGCGCCTTGCTCCAGCGCACGTCGGTGTCGCCCTTGTCGCTCTGCACGCCGGCATCCAGCAGCTCGCGGATCGGCTCCAGCATGGAGTAGGGCATGGCCACGTGGAAGTCGCCACCGCCGCCGTCCAGCTCGATGTGGAACGAGCTCACCACGATCACCTCGGTGGGGCTGACGATGTTGGCCATGGCCGGGTTCACCTCGGAGTCGAGGTACTCGAAGCCCACGTCCATCACCGGCGCCCAGGCATCCTTGTAGTCCTCGAACACCAGCTTGAGCAGCATCTGGATGATGCGTCGCTCGGTGGGAGTAAACTCGCGCCCCTCGATCTTGGCGTGGTAGCGGCCGTCACCACCGAAGAAGTTCTCCACCAGGATGAAGACCAGTCGTGCCTCCATGGTGATGAGCGCCGTCCCCTTGAGGGGGCGGAAACGTACCATGTTGAGACTGGTCGGCACGAACAGGGTGTGGACGTATTCGCCGAATTTCAGCATCTGCACGCCGTTGATGGAGACCTCGGCGGTGCGGCGCATCATGTTGAACAGGCTGATCCGCATGTGGCGGGCGAAACGCTCGTTCACCAGCTCCAGGGTCGGCATGCGACCACGGACGATGCGGTCCTGGGAGGAGAAATCGAACTGGGCGACACCGGGATCCCCCGCCGCGCCTATCTCCTCCTCTTCGACATCATCGACCCCGTGCAAGAGGGCATCAATTTCGTCCTGACTTAACAGATCGCTCACGCTTCACCCTTATTGCATGACAAAGCCGGTAAACAGCACTTGTTCGATAACGGGGGAAGAGACCAGGTCATTGAGCACCCGACGGCACTCTTCCAGTGAATCCTTGCGCAGCTTCTCCTTGCCCTCGAAGGTCATCAGCTGCTCGCTGGTGGCCGCACTGAAGACCCGCAGCAGGGTGCCTTCGATGAGGGGGATATTCTGCTTGGCCAGCGTTTCGTCGGCGGTACCGCGTACCATCAGCTGGATCTTGATCTGCACCAGCCGGTCGCGCTGACCGCCGGAGACGTTGAACACGAAGGGGCGCGGCATGCCCACGTAGAGCGAGGGCTGAGGTGCCGCCTCCTTGGGCTTGGCATCCTTGCCCTCCCCCGCGGCTTCGGCCGCCGGCTTGTCGCCGCCGGCCAGCATGAACCAGGCGCCGGCACCACCGCCGCCCAGCACAATCACTGCCAGGGCGATAATCATGATCAGCTTCTTTTTCTTGCCTGCCGCCGGATCTTTCAGCGTCAGTTCGTTATCGTCTGCCATCCCTTGTCCACCCTAGTCTCAAACTTGTTCGATATCATAAACTTACTCGGGCTGGCATCAAGCATAGAAATCAATTCCGCGGTCGTTTGTCGATTCCCTCGACAAACTCATGCCGGCGCCCGTGACCTCTGCCTCAGTTTGGCCTGTTTCGGCAAAAGATCCGCTGCCTTTTTGTCCCTGCTGGCCCTGACCGGAGAAGCCCGACTGCCCCTGTGACTGCTGTTGCGGCTGTTGCTGCACCTGGGTCTGGCCAAGCTGGATGCCCTGCCCTGCCAGCATATCACGCAGCCGGGGCATGGCCTGCTCCAGCATTTCCCGGGTCTGGCCGTGCTGGACCACGAAGTGCACGTTGGCCTGGTTGGAGGAGTCTATCTGGATCTGGATCTTCATCTTGCCAAGCCCGAGCGGGTCGAGCTGGATCTCCGCCTGCTGCAGCTTGTCCGCCAGCATCAGGTTGACCTTCTGGTGCAGCTGGGCCGGCGCCTCTGGGTCGGCCAGCTTGAGGTGAGGCAGATTGGCGGGATCCCGCCGCGCGGCCAGCTCGGCGGTGGCAGGCCGGTTGTCATGACCGACCGCCTGGGGCTGGCTGTTCTGCTGGACCTGCTGACTGTGGCTGCTCTCCGGGGTGGCGGTCGTCTCACTGCTGCCCTGGCTGGTGCCGCGAGCCAGCTCTGCCGCCTTCTGTTTCAGGTCAACCTTGACCTCGCTTCGGCCTCTGGCGCTGTCGCTGCGCTCGGTGGCTTCCATCTGCTTGAGTCCGGCCGACAGGCTGGCCAGGGAGGCTTGCGGGCCCTGGGGTTCACTGCTGGCCAGCACCTGCTGCGGCGCCACCAGCACGGGTTCGCTCGGGGTGGCGGCCGGCGCCGGCGTGCTGCCGGCTGTAGGCGCGGGCTGGCTCTCCGTCTTGGCCGCCGTCGCGGGTTTGGAGTGGCCATCCCCCTCGGCAACGCCCTGCGGCGGCGCCTTTTCAGAGGTCTGGTTCGCCTCGCCATCGGCCCGGCTCATCCCCTCGGCGAACTCCCTGGCGGCGCCCGGCTGAGCGGCCACTGTGCTGTGGGTGGTCTGCAGCGGGGAAGGCTTGGCAGGTTCATCCTTGCCGGCCATGGGCGGCACCACAGGCTTGGCTGCCTTGTCGGTACCCTCCACCTGGATTTGGACGTTCTCCTTATCCTGCCCGCTTACCGCGGCAGCGGCTGGCACCTTGCTCTGCAAGGCCGCCCGCTCGGCGGCGGAGAGCTCGCTTTTGCTCCCCTTGATATCTTTGCCATTTTTATCGGCATGCTGGTCGGCATTGGCGCCACCGGCGCCGCTCTCCTTGCCACTGCCCTCTTTCCCGGCTTCCTGCAACTGAGCCGCCAGGGCGGCGTCATCCGTCACGACGGCATCCGGCTGCGTGGCTTTCGCATCAACCGGTGCACTTGTTTCGCCCGTGAGCAAGCTGGCAGCCTGACGGGCCAGCGCGGCGGCAGCGGTCGTCGTTCCCTGCTTGTCACCGCTGCCGGCCAGCGGCTGGGTGAGGGTGGCCGATGTCTCGGCCGACGCAGCCTGCGCGTCATCCGGCGGCAACATCTTGCCGTCCGTCTCGACTACGGGTGTGCTGGCGACCAGAGTGATGGCCGCCGGGGCGACCAGGGAGGTGTCCTGTTTGAGGGCATCCTGCAGACGCTGCAGGAAGTCGTTGGGGGCGAGGGCGGGGTCGGGATCGCTCCCCTTCTGTGGCTTGTCGTCGGCGCCAGCGGCCTCTTCGGCTTCATTCGCCAAAGATTTGGCAGCCTCGCCCTTGGCGTTCTGCAGTGGCTTGTCGCTCTCCACTGCACCGGCACGCTCCTGCCCGGTACCGGGCCGCGACGTGGCCTTGCCATCAGCATTGGCAACATGGCCATCGGCTTTGGCATTGCCCTTGCCGGCCTGCTGCACCCGGTTCATCACCTCGGAAAAGCCGCCCTTGCCGTCGCTCTGCAGGGCTCCTTCGCTACCATCCTGACTCGCCGTCAGCACCGCACTCTTGTCGGCAGCGGCGGCTGTCGGTGCGGCGGAAGAATTGGTTAACAGTGTCTGCATCATGGTGAAGATTCCTGACGGCATTCGGCTTCGGGTTTCTCCTCAGCTCCCCGCAGGGAGTGAGGCGCACACGGGATGGCAAGAAGAAAGCAAGTTACAGGCCAGAATGGTGGAAACGGCGCAGCGTGGCGTACTCATCCAGCATCTTCTGCTCCTGGCGCTGGGCTTTAAGCTGCTCGCGCCCCGCCTGCTTGGCCAACAGCAGCTCCACCGCCTTGCGCCGCTGCTGGGCGGCCAGCCACTCTTCACGGCGCAGCTCCAGCGCCTGGCGCACCTGCAGTACCCCTTCGTACTGCTGGGTCGCCGCCTGCTCGAGCTTGTTGATGAAGGCGTGATACTGGCTGTTCTGCTGGGCACCGATCCCCTGCAGACCGCGGTCGGTCCACTGCTGGTGGTAGATCTGGCGGTACTGGTTGAGCGCATCCTGCTGCTCCAGGAAGATTTTCAGATCCTGCTGGGCCTTGGCCAGCGCCAGCGCGGCCTGCTGCTCGGCCTCCACCAGCCGCTCCGACAACATCATCAAGCCTTTACTCATGGTCACGCCTCCCCTTCATCTTCTCGTCAACGCATCAGCGGCATGGCCACCAGCTGCAGGGCTTGCAGGCCGGCATCGTAGTGAATGACCTCGCGCATTCCCTGCTGCAAGAACTGATCCAGATAGGGTTTTTGAATGATGGCCCGGTCGATGCGGGGGTCGGAGCCCTGGCTGTAGGCGCCGATGGTGATGAGATCCCGGTTCTGCTGGTAGAGGGAGTAGAACTGCTTGAGGGTGCGCGCCAGCTCCATGTGCTCCGGCGAGGTCACCATGGGCATGACCCGGCTGATGGACTTCTCGATGTCGATGGCCGGGTAGTGGCCGGAGTCGGCCAGCTCGCGCGACAGCACTATGTGGCCGTCGAGGATGGCCCGCGCCGCGTCGGCGATGGGATCCTGCAGATCGTCCCCCTCCGTCAGCACGGTGAAGAATGCCGTGATGGAGCCCTGGCCGTCGCTGCCGTTGCCGGCCCGCTCCACCAGCGCCGGCA
>NZ_CDBH01000038.1 GCF_000820305.1 Aeromonas dhakensis | reverse complement strand
GAGGGGGAGTGGTCGGTTGGACGGGTTTACGCTTGGCCATCGTTCTTATTCCATTAATATGATGCGGGCATTCTATGTAACTGACCTTGCCTCGGCAAGGCGTTGAATAAATGAGCAAACGACTGTGAGCACAAGAAAAACACCTTGCATGCCCAAGCGCCATTCGTATAATCCCTCGCAGTTGCCCGGGTGGCGAAATCGGTAGACGCAGCGGATTCAAAATCCGCCGGTGAATAACCGTGTCGGTTCGAGTCCGACCCCGGGCACCATCAAATTCATGACAAAAGGCCATCAGCAATGATGGCCTTTTGTTTTTCCGCCTATCCCCTTCCTTGTCACGCTTCTGTTCTCCGGCTGATATCGGCAAGCCGGGTACACCTCTGTGGTCATGCCATGTCCCGCCTTGCTCCATTTCGGTGCGGCTTGCTCTGCCTGCACAGCAGAAGTGCGCATTCGCTCATGTTAGCGCGTCCCATGCGCCAATCTGGTGCGCCCCCTCTCTTTCATACGAATAACTTTATGATTTTAAATAACTTATTAAGTTGGCCCGCTTTGTGCTTTTAAGCAGTTATGTCGCCATGATGCCGCTCCGTAGAGGGAATCTGACCGGGAGCGGTAACCAGTGTGTACCGAATGGAAATGTACGTGAATCATCGGTGTCGATGTTCATATCAGGAAATGGACCCGGCCTGGAGCCGGGACGACAGGGAAGGAGATGGCTGTATGCTCAAGAGACTCGTGATGACTGGCCTGTTGGCGCTGATTGCCCTGCTGGCCGCCCCCAGCTGGGCCGAAGAGGTGGTGACCGCACCTGCGGTAGTGACCATCAACAAGGGGGACAATACCTGGATGCTGCTGTCGGCAGCCCTGGTGATCCTGATGTCCATTCCGGGCCTGGCCCTGTTTTATGGCGGTCTGGTGCGCACCAAGAACATGCTGAGCGTGCTGATGCAGGTATTCACCCTGTTCTCGCTCATCTGCGTGCTGTGGGTGATCTACGGTTATTCGCTGGCTTTTACCGAAGGCAACAGCGTCTATGGCTCCTTCAGCAAGGCGCTGCTCAAGGGAGTGACCCCCGACTCCATCGCCGCCACCTTCAGCAAGGGAGTCGGGATCAGCGAGTTCATCTATGTGGTGTTCCAGGGGGCCTTTGCCGCCATCACCTGCGGCCTGATCGTGGGGGCCTTTGCCGAGCGCATCAAGTTTGCCGCCGTGCTGCTGTTCTCGGTGATCTGGTTCACCTTCGCCTATATCCCGCTGGCCCACATGGTGTGGTACTGGGCGGGTCCGGATGCCTATACCACGGCCGATGCCGCGGCAGCGGCCACGGCGACTGCCGGTTATCTGTTCCAGCACGGCGCGCTGGATTTTGCCGGCGGCACAGTGGTGCACATCAATGCGGCGGTGGCCGGTCTGGTCGGCGCCTATCTGGTGGGCAAGCGCCTGGGCTATGGTCGTGACCCCATGACCCCGCACAGCCTCACCATGACCATGATCGGGGCCTCTCTGCTCTGGTTCGGCTGGTTCGGTTTCAACGCCGGCTCCGCGCTGGAAGCCAACGGCACGGCGGCACTGGCCTTCATCAACACCTGGGTGGCGCCGGCTGCGGCGGCCCTCTCCTGGACCTTGGCCGAGTGGGTGATGAAAGGCCGTCCCTCGCTGCTGGGTGCGGCTTCCGGTGCCGTCTCCGGGCTGGTGGTGATCACCCCGGCGGCCGGTTTCGTCGGGGTCGGTGGTGGCCTGGTAATGGGCCTCATCAGCGGTGTCGCCGGGTTGTGGGGGGTTCACGGTCTCAAGCGGCTGCTGGGTGCCGATGACAGTCTGGACGTGTTCGGCGTGCACGGGGTGTGCGGCATCCTCGGCGCCCTGCTGACCGGGGTGTTCGCCAGCCCGGATCTGGGCGGCACCGGGGTGTGGGACTATGTCACCAACCAGGTGGCGGAGGGCTACTCCATCCTGGATCAGGTCAAGATCCAGGCCATCGGGGTGGGGGTGACCATCCTCTGGTCCGGTATCATCTCGGTGGTGGCCTACAAGCTGGTGGATATGCTGATCGGCCTGCGGGTGAAAGAGGATGCTGAGCGGGAGGGGTTGGACGTCACCACCCACGGCGAGAAGGCCTACAGCCTGTAATCCGCCATCTGTTGTTCAACAAGATTGCCGCCGGCCATGCCGGCGGTTTTTTTATGTCCGTTTGCCGGGGGCCAACTCTGATGCCCGAGCCTGTGGTGGGGCGGCTCGCCTCTGGCGCCATCACCCCCGATAGAGCGCATCCCCGAGATCGCCGCCGGCGATAGCATTTTTCGGCAGACAAAGCGGGCAGCAGCAATGTCCTCTGTCTTGTTGCTGTTTTATGCCTGCAATTTGGACGGATCTCCGCTAAACTCTGCCACCTTTTCTTGATGGGTCGGCCGGGCCGGTTCATCACTCTCTTATATATGTACTTTTGGAGCCGCTCATGCCGCTAGTGGGACATCAACACCAGATCGAGATCCTGGAACTGACCGACAAAGGAGATGGCAAAGGACGCCTGTTCGACCGCCCCCTGTTTGTCGAAGGTCTGCTGCCGGGTGAGCAGGCGTTGGTCGAACTGACCGAGGTGAAGCCCAACTACCTGCACGGCAAGGTGGCCGAGCTGCTCCAGCCCTCCGCCGACCGGGTTGCCGACTTCTGCCCCAACACAGAATGTGGCGGTTGCCAGGTGCGCCCGCTGGCCTATCCGGCCCAGCTCAAGCTCAAACAGAGCTTGGTGCAGAGCGCTCTGGAGCAGGTCGGGCTGGGTGAGGCCGTGGTCAACCCCATCCTCGGCATGGAGACGCCGTTCGCCTATCGCAACAAGGCGCAGTACGCGGTGCGTGGCTGCGAGGCCGGCGCCGAGATCGGCTTCTACCGCAAGCACTCCCACGATCTCATCAGCGCCGATGACTGCGCGGTGCAGGACTCGCTCCACGTCGAGCTCAACGCCAGGGTGCGCAACTGGATGCGCGAGCATGACATCGCGGCTTATGACGAAGTGGCCCACACCGGCTGCGTGCGCAACCTGATGACCCGCAAGGGCTTCAAGAGCGGCGAGCTGATGGTGGTGCTGGTGACTCTGGGTGAGGAGCTGCCGTTCGAAGTCGAGCTGCTGGCCGCCCTGCAGGATCTGCCGGTCACTACCCTGGTGCAGAACATCAACGAGGCGCGCACCAACCGCATCCTGGGTGACAACAACCGGGTGCTGCTGGGCAGCGGGGTGATCCGCGACAAGATCCACGAGCTTGAATTCGAGATCTCGCCGCTCTCCTTCTTCCAGAACAACCCGAGCCAGACCGACGTGCTCTACTCCAAGGCGCTGGAGTATTGCGAGCTGACCGGCAACGAGACGGTGTTCGACATCTATTGCGGTATTGGCACCATCTCCCTGTTCCTGGCGGGCAAGGCCGCCAAGGTGGTGGGGATCGAGTCGGTGGAGAGCGCCATCAGCGACGCCCGTCGCAACGCGGCCCTCAATGGCATCGAGCAGACCGAGTTCCACGTTGGCAAGGCGGAGCAGCTGATGCCCGCCCTGCACGCCGAAGGGGTGAGCGCCGATGTGGTGGTGATGGATCCGCCGCGCAAGGGCTGCGACAAGGCCGTATTGCAGACCCTGGTGGCCATGGCGCCGCGCCGGCTGGTTTATGTCTCCTGCAACCCGCAGACCCTGGCCCGGGATCTCGCCTGGCTGGTCAAGCAGGGCTTCGTGCTGGACGAGGTGCAGCCGGTGGACATGTTCCCGCACTCGATGCACGTAGAGGCTGTCGCCCGCCTGAGCCTGCCTGCCAAGGCCTGGTCGTCGTTGGTTCCCACTCGTGCCATGGACGTCGAAGCGGTTGCTCGTCTAAGCCTGCCCGCCAAGGGGTGAATTGAATTAGCCAGATGGCTCTGATAAAAACGACTCCAAATGGAGTCGTTTTTTTATGGCCGTAGATCGGCGTCGCTACCAGGCAGGGAGTGCGAGGGTGATGATTCGTTTGGCGAGTGTGGAGGATGCGGCGGCGCTGGATCACTTCTTTGGGCAACTGGACAGGGAAACCCGCTTCATGCTGTATGAGGCGGGGGAGCGCCCCTCGGACATCGAGGGGCAGCGCCAGCGGCTCGAGGCCATGGTGGCTGCCCCCAATCAGGCCATGTGGCTGCTGGTGCTGGCCGGGGAGGTGCAGGGCTTTGCCGTGCTCATCGGCGGTGGCCTGGCGCGCAACCGCCACTGCGCCCTGGTGGTGATGGGGCTGCGGTCGAGTGCACGCGGGTTGGGATGGGGTGAGCGGTTACTGCGCACCCTGATCGCGGCCGCCGGCGAGCTAGGGATCCAGCGGCTGGAGCTGGGGGTGATGGCCCACAACGAGGTGGCGCACGCCCTCTATCGCAAGTTCGGCTTCCGGGACGAGGGGTTGCGGCGACAGGCCTATCGGCTGGACGATGGCTACGTGGACGAGATCAGCATGGGGTTGCTGCTGTCGCCCGGGGCGCCATGATGCGGCGGGCCCGGTTTGCTCCTGGCGGCGAGCGGGTATATGACGGAGCAACCGTCGACTTGATGAAGAGGGGAACGCGCGGATGAAAGGTATCTTGTTACGCTGGCTGGCTCGCTACGATGGCTGGTGCGAGGAGTGGGGGCTCACGCCGGAGAACCGGCGCTGCTGCGTGCCGGTGCGTCGGGAACAGGATGAGGCGCCGCAGGCAGAGCCGCAAGCCGAGTCGGAGCCGCTCACTGGAAATTGCGGGTCACGGCACCAGTGATGCTGTTGTAGTCGAAGGAGAGACCGTCGGGATAGGCGGGGAAGCGGCCGATGGAGTCGCGCAGGGTGTAGCGGCAGTTGCTGTGCGGCTCCCCCTCTTCATCTATCTGGTTGGCGGTCAGTTCGCTGGACAGGTAGTCGGCGTTGAGTTGCTGATCGGGATCCTGATCGACCGAGGCGACGGTGTAGCTGCTGTCCAGCAGCCCCTGAAACAGCAGACGGCAGTCTGACTGGTTGCTCACCGAGATGTAGTCGCCCTGACCTGCGACATAGGGTTCGTCGATCCCCTTGCGCCCCTGATCTTCGTCCGTGCCGGCGGGCCAGCCATAGCGGTTGATGTCGAGATTGCGTTGCCCCATGCTGCCGAGATTGTAGAGCGCCTGATCCTGCGCCTTGACCGCCCAGCCGGCATGAGCCAGCTGGACTGCGCTGGCAAAGCTGGCCGCCGTTGCCGCGACCGTGCTCTTGAGTGCGTCATCCTTGAGATTGATGAAGCGGGGCAGGGCGGTCACGGCCAGGATCCCCAGCACTATGATGACCAGCACCAGTTCTATCAGGGTAAAGCCGTGGCTTGTGCGTTTCATCATGATATGGACCCATTAATTACGACAAACAGGTGAGTGACATGCAATTGATCGACACCCATTGCCATCTCGATTTTCCGGTCTTCGATTCCGATCGGGCGGCGCTGCTGGCCGAGTGCCGTCAGCTGGGGGTGGGCGAGTATATCATTCCCGCGGTGGGAGAGGAAAACTGGGGCCGGGTGATGGCGCTGGCGGCAGAACATGACGGCATCTCCTATGCCCTTGGCGTGCACCCCTGGTATGTGGGCGGTCAGACGCCGGCGGTGCTGACCCGGTTGCAGCAACGGCTGGCGGAGCGCCCCCGTGGATTGGTGGCGGTGGGCGAATGCGGGCTGGACCTGCGCTCCCACGTGCCGCAAGAGGGACAGCTCGAGATGTTCGAGGCCCAGATCGAACTGGCCAAGGAGCATGAGTTGCCCCTTATTGTCCATTCGGTGCGTGCCAACGACACGGTGGCCAAGATCCTCAGACGTCTGCGCCCTGCCTGCGGGGGCGTCATCCACGCCTTCAGCGGCTCCCTGCAGCAGGCAGAAGCGTTCTGGCAATTGGGATTTCGGCTCGGCATCGGCGGGGTCATCAGCTTTGAGCGGGCCAACAAGACCCGGGAGGCGGTGCGCGACATGCCGCTGGAGGCCCTGCTGCTGGAAACGGATGCCCCCGACATGCCGCTGCAGGGTCAGCAAGGGGCGCCCAACACCCCTGCCAATCTGCCAATCATTGCGCAACTGTTGGCCGATTTGCGGCAGCAACCGCTGGCACATGTTGCCTCGGTGTTACATGAATCCACTCTGCGTACCTTCCAGTTGGGCAAGTCGAAAATTAACACCTGATTAACTGTTGCTAGCGACATGATAAAAAATGGGGGGGGTAAAAATCGTTTGCGGTCTAATTTGACGACCTCTAGCGCATTTCATGCTTATAAAATGTGACCAGCGTTCTACTTTGTCGCACCGTAATTAGTATAATGCGCACCCTTGATTGATGGCTTTGAGATACAAGTTGTTAACAAGCTGGAAGGTGCTACTAAAGAGGAAGTGTAAATAATGAATCTAATAATGGGTCTGGTAGGGATGGCAACGCTCGTCCTTATCGCGGTGCTGTTCTCCAGCAATCGCAAAGCAATAAGAGTGCGCACCGTTGCCGGTGCCTTTGCAATCCAAGCTGGCCTGGGTGCCTTCGTGCTGTACGTCCCGGTTGGTCGTGACATCCTGGTGGGTGTATCCGATGCTGTTTCCAGCGTCATCGGTTATGGCCAGAACGGCATCGAATTCCTGTTCGGTGGTCTGGTCAGCAACAAGATGTTCGAAGTGTTCGGTGGTGGCGGCTTCATCTTCGCCTTCCGCGTACTGCCGGTCATCATCTTCTTCTCCTCCCTGATCGCCGTTCTCTATTACCTGGGCATCATGCAGTGGGTCATCAAACTGCTGGGTGGTGGCCTGCAGAAAGTACTGGGCACTTCCCGTACCGAATCCCTCTCCGCCACTGCCAACATCTTCGTGGGTCAGACTGAAGCGCCGCTGGTTGTGCGTCCCTTCATCTCCAAGATGACCGACTCCGAGCTGTTCGCCGTCATGTGTGGTGGTCTGGCTTCCGTCGCCGGCTCCGTACTGGCCGGTTACGCCTCCATGGGCGTCAAGATGGAATACCTGATTGCCGCCTCCTTCATGGCTGCCCCGGGTGGTCTGCTGTTCGCCAAGCTGCTGGTGCCGGAAACCGAGACCCCGAGCTACGACGAGAGCAATGCCGATGGCGATCTGGAAGACAAGCCTGCCAACGTGATCGATGCCGCCGCTGCCGGTGCCTCTGCCGGTCTGCAACTGGCCCTGAACGTCGGCGCCATGCTGCTGGCCTTCATCGGTCTGATCGCCATGATCAACGGCATCTTCTCCGGTGTGGGTGGCTGGTTCGGTTATCCGCAGCTCTCCCTTGAACTGCTGCTGGGCTGGATCTTCTCCCCGCTGGCCTTCCTGATCGGTGTGCCCTGGAGTGAAGCCGTCGTAGCCGGTTCCTTCATCGGCCAGAAGCTGGTGGTCAACGAGTTCGTGGCCTACCTGAACTTCGCCCCGTACCTGAAGGATGAAGTGCTGATCAATGGCGTGGCCATGTCTGACCACACCAAGGCCATCATCTCCTTCGCCCTGTGCGGTTTCGCCAACCTGTCCTCCGTTGCCATCCTGCTGGGTGGTCTGGGCTCCATGGCACCGAACCGTCGCGGCACCATTGCGAAATTTGGTCTGAAAGCCGTACTGGCCGGCTCTCTGTCCAACCTGATGTCTGCGACCATCGCAGGCTTCTTCCTGGCGCTGTCCAGCATGTAATGTCAGTCTGACTGACAGCTATAACCACGAACGCCACGGCATCTGCCGTGGCGTTCGTGTATGGAGCGGTGACAACCGTTTTCCTTTCTAAACTAATAATAAAATGAGTCAAATCGGAGGTTATATGAATGAAGTGCTACTGGCGATGGCAGCCGGCTTTATCGTTGGCTTGTTGTTTTCTTTCCTCAAATTGCCGATCCCGGCCCCGCCCGTACTGTCCGGGGTGATGGGGATCGTTGGAGTCTATCTGGGGGGCCTGGCATACTCCTGGATACTCACCCGTTTCTTCTCTTAACGCACTTTCCAGTACCGGATTTGCCAGATGTGAGGTACCTCTGAAAATGGCAAATCCGGCTTGCAAACAAGGGGTATCTCGGCTGAAATAGGCATTGCCAGCAGGGTGCTGGCATTGACTAATGCCCGATGAAATCGGGTGTTGGCGGTCAAATGGAATTGATTGGGAAGTCGGGTCAGACCTTGTCTGCCTTTCTCAAGTCTTCATGGAACCAAGTCCGCACTTTTGTAAGAAAGTGACAGGGCTCTTGCCTTATTTGCAGCCTATTGCCCGTGCAGTTGCGCTGCAATTCCATTCCCGTTTTTCCGGGAGTCGCGTCTTGCCGGTTGCGTTGCGACAGGCAGCACCATGCCCTGGAATTCGGACTACATCGAGACTTTGGAGAACAGAATGACTGATCTGAAACTGGCCGCCCAGCGCGCCCTGAATCTGATGGACCTGACCACCCTGAACGATGACGACACCGATCAGAAGGTGATCGACCTGTGCCGCAAGGCCAAGTCTCCGGCCGGCCTGACCGCCGCTGTCTGCATCTACCCCCGTTTCATCCCCATCGCTCGCAAGACTCTGCGTGAGATCGGCGCCGCCGACGTGCGCATTGCGACCGTGACCAACTTCCCGCACGGCAACGACGACATCGAGATCGCCGTGGCCGAAACCCGCGCCGCCGTGGCCTATGGTGCCGACGAAGTGGATGTGGTGTTCCCGTACCGCGCCTTCATGGCCGGCAATGAACAGGTCGGCTTCGATCTGGTCAAAGCTTGTAAGGAAGCCTGTGGCGCCAACGTGCTGCTGAAAGTGATCATCGAGACCGGCGAGCTGAAAGAGGAAGCGCTGATCCGCCGCGCCTCCGAAATCTCCATCGACGCCGGTGCCGACTTCATCAAGACCTCCACCGGCAAGGTGCCGGTCAATGCGACTCCGATCGCTGCCCGCATCATGATGGAAGTGATCAAGGCCAAGAACCCGAAAGTGGGCTTCAAGCCGGCCGGTGGCGTGAAAGACGCCGCCGTGGCGGGCCAGTACCTCGCCATGGCCGAAGAGATCCTGGGCAAGGACTGGGTATCCGCCCGCACCTTCCGCTTTGGTGCATCCAGCCTGCTGGCCAGCCTGCTGGCCACGCTGGGGCATGGCGACAAGCCGGCCAACACCAGCGGTTACTAATAGGTTGATGAGAGGGCGGACCGCTGTCCGCCCTGTTGCGCCCCACCCGTGTGGGGTGCGGGCAAGGATTCAGACTTGTGTAACGCCAGCAATGGCGGAGGGAATGAAAGATGTTTTTGCCTCAAGAAATCATTCGCAAGAAGCGCAACGGTGAAGCGCTCAGTACCCAAGAGATTCAATTTTTCGTTCAGGGCATTACCAACAACACCATCGGCGAGGGCCAGATTGCGGCGCTGGCGATGGCGGTCTACTTCAAAGACATGACCATGGATGAGCGGGTTGCCCTGACCTGCGCCATGCGCGATTCCGGCATGGTGCTGACCTGGGACCACCTCAATCTGGGCGGCCCCATCGTCGACAAACACTCCACCGGCGGTGTGGGTGACGTCGTATCCCTGATGCTTGGCCCCATGGTCGCTGCCTGTGGCGGTTTCGTGCCGATGATCTCCGGCCGTGGCCTGGGCCACACCGGCGGCACCCTGGACAAGCTGGATGCCATTCCTGGCTACCAGACCTCGGTCGACAACGACCGTTTCCTGAAAGTGGTGAAAGAGGCTGGTGTGGCCATCATCGGCCAGACCGGCGATCTCGCCCCGGCCGACAAGCGTATCTATGCGGTACGCGACATCACCGCCACCGTCGAATCCATCGCCATGATCACCGGCTCCATCCTCTCCAAGAAGCTCGCCTCCGGGCTGGAAGCGCTGGTGATGGACGTGAAAGTGGGCTCCGGTGCCTTCATGCCGACCTTTGAAGCATCCGAGGAGCTGGCCAAGAGCATAGTCGCGGTGGCCAACGGCGCCGGCTGCCGTACTTCAGCGCTCTTGACCGACATGAACCAGGTGCTGGCCTCCAGCGCCGGCAACGCGGTGGAAGTGCGCGAAGCGGTGCGCTACCTGACCGGCGAATACCGCAACCCGCGCATCCATGCCGTCACCATGGCGCTGTGCGCCGAGATGCTGATCTCCGCCGGTCTGGCCAGCGACGACAGCGATGCCCGCCGCAAACTGCAGGCGGTGCTGGACAACGGCAAGGCGGCCGAGATCTTCGGTCGCATGGTGACCGGCCTCGGTGGCCCGAGCGACTTCATGGAGCGCTACGATCATCACCTGCCCAAAGCCGCCATTGTGCGCCCCGTCTATGCCGCCAACAGCGGTTTCGTGACCGCCATGGACACCCGCGAACTGGGTCTGGCCGTGGTCGCCATGGGCGGTGGCCGTCGCGCTGCCGGTGACAAGCTTGATTATGCCGTCGGTCTGACCGACTTTATCCGCCTGGGTCAAAGTGTTGAGGCAGACAAGCCGCTCGCCCTGATCCACGCTCAAACTGAAGAGCAATTTGCTCAGGCCGCCAGCATGGTGCAGGCTGCCGTCAAGATCGGTGATACCCAACCGGAGGCGCTGCCCGAGGTTTACCGTCGCATCGGTCTGGCTGATTTGTAACAAGGGGAAGTCCCATGAAACGTACCTTTATTCTGATGATGGACTCTTTCGGCATTGGCGCAGCCGCCGACGCCAACAAGTTCGGCGATGTGGGCGCCAATACCCTTGGCCATATCGCCAAGGCCTGTGCCGCCGGCGAACTGGAGGGGCGTGGCGCCCTCAATCTGCCGAACCTCAGCAAGCTGGGTCTGGGCCACGCGGGTGAACTCGCCAGCGGCACCTTCCCGGTCGGCCTGAACAAGGACGTCGAGGTAGTCGGTGCCTACGGCTTTGCCCAGGAGCTCTCCTCCGGCAAGGACACCCCGTCCGGTCACTGGGAAATTGCCGGCGTGCCCGTGCTGTTCGAGTGGGGCTACTTCAAGGATCACCACAACAGTTTCCCGCAGGAGCTGCTGGATGCCATCGTCGAGAAGGCAGGTCTGCCCGGGTATCTGGGCAACTGCCACGCCTCCGGTACCCAGGTGCTGGATGATCTGGGCGAAGAGCACATGCGCACCGGCAAGCCGATCCTCTACACCTCCGCCGACTCCGTGTTCCAGATCGCCTGCCACGAAGAGACCTACGGCCTCGAGAAGCTCTATGAGCTGTGCCACATCGTGCGCGAGCTGCTGGAGCCCTACAACATCGGCCGCGTCATCGCGCGTCCGTTTGTGGGCAGCGGCAAGGGCAACTTCAAGCGCACCGGCAACCGCCACGACTACTCCGTGCTGCCGCCGGCACCGACCGTGCTGGACTACATGAAGGAAGCGGGCGGCCAGGTGGTTTCCATCGGCAAGATCGCCGACATCTATGCCCAGCAGGGCATCACCAAGCAGGTGAAGGGCACGGGTCTGACCGAGCTGTGGGACAGAACCCTGGAAGAGGTGAAAGCGGCCGGTGACCAGACCATCGTCTTCACCAACTTCGTCGACTTCGACTCCTCCTACGGTCACCGTCGCGACGTGAAGGGCTACGCCGATGCGCTGGAGTACTTCGACTCCCGCCTGCCGGAGCTGTTCGAGCTGATGCAGGATGGCGACGTGGTGGTGCTGACCGCCGACCACGGCTGTGACCCGACCTGGAGCGGCACCGACCACACCCGCGAGTACATCCCGGTGCTGTTCTACGGCAAGCCGGTCAAGGCCGGTTCCGTCGGTCGTCGCGAGACCTTTGCCGACATCGGCCAGAGCATCGCGGCGTACCACGGTCTGCCCAAACTGGCGTACGGTACCAGCTTCCTGTAAGTTACCCGCCCGTCGCCTCGGCGGCGGGCAACCAATAAAGACAATAAAACTCAACCTAGTGTGAAGGAATCAAGAGAATGGCAACTCCTCATATCAATGCGAAAGATGGCGCCTTTGCTGACACCGTGCTGATGCCGGGCGACCCCCTGCGCGCCAAGTACATCGCCGAAACCTTCCTGGAGAACGTCGAACAGGTGTGCGACGTGCGCAACATGTTCGGTTTCACCGGCACCTACAAGGGTCGTCGCATCTCCATCATGGGCCACGGCATGGGCATCCCGTCCTGCTCCATCTATGCAAAAGAGCTGATCACCGATTACGGCGTGAAGACCCTGATCCGCGTTGGCTCCTGCGGTGCCGTGCGTGAAGACGTGAAGCTGCGTGACGTGGTGATCGGCATGGGTGCCTGCACCGACTCCAAGGTGAACCGTCTGCGCTTCAAGGATCACGACTTCGCCGCCATCGCCGACTTCGATCTGGTTGCCAATGCCGTACAGGCCGCCAAGAACAAGGGCGTTGCCGTGCGCGTCGGTAACATCTTCTCCGCCGACCTGTTCTACACCCCGGACCCCTCCATGTTCGACGTCATGGAAAAATACGGCATCCTGGGTGTCGAGATGGAAGCCGCCGGCATCTACGGTGTGGCCGCAGAGTACGGTGCTCGCGCACTGACCATTTGCACCGTCTCCGACCATATCCGTACCGGTGAGCAGACCACCTCTGAAGAGCGTCAGCTGACCTTCAACGACATGATCGAAATCGCGCTGGATTCCGTCCTGCTGGGCGACAACTAATCCCCTTCGCGCATGAATAATGAAAACGGCGGCCCTCGGGCCGCCGTTTTGCATTTCAAGGATGGCAGATCAGAGGTCGAGGGCGAAGCGCCCCTTGCCGGCCTGTTTGGCCCGGTACATGGCGCTGTCGGCCCGGTGCAGCAGGTCGTCGATGTGACAATACTGGCCCGAATGGCAGATGGCTCCGCCGATGCTGCCGGCGAGGGGCAGCTGGTGGCCGGCCACGTCGGCCGGTACCGCCATGGCCGCCAGCAGACGTTCGCACAGGGCGGGCAGCTCCAGCTCCGGCTGGCGCAGGGCCGGCAGTATGATGGTGAACTCATCGCCGGCCAGGCGCGCCACCATGTCACCGGGGCGCACCTCGGCACTCAGCACGCCTGCGAAGCGCTGCAACAGGGCGTCGCCGACATGGTGGCCGAGCTGATCGTTGATCCGCTTGAAGCCATCGAGATCGAGAAACAGCAGACCCAGAGTCTCGGCATTCTGGCGCACCCGCTCCAGCTCACGGGAGAGGCGCAGGGTGAAGGCGCGCCGGTTGGGCAGGCCGGTGAGGGGGTCGTGGGCCGCCTCGTGCTCCAGCTGGTTCTGCAGCGCCTTGAACTCGGTGATGTCGCTGCCGAGGATGTAGACCCCTGGCTCGTCGCCCCGGCTCGGGATCATGGTGATCCTGAGATCCCGTGGGCCTATGGGCAGCTCAAAGCGGTTTTCGAAGCTCACCTGCTCGCCGGCGAGGGCCTGCTCCAGATGGGCGATGGCCCGGCCGTAGGCCGCCTCGCCGATCACCTCCCGCACGCTCATCTCCCGTATCCGCTCGGGATCCAGCCCGAAGTAGCGACAGTAGGCCTGGTTGGCAAACAGGTAGCGCCCCTCGGGCGAGACCATGCTGATGGTGACCGGCAGGCCGTCGGTGATGGCCCGCAACCGGGCCCGCCCGCGCTCGATTTCCGCCAGCACCTGGCGGCGGGCGCTGATGTCGTGCAGGAACAGGGCGAGGCGCACCTTGCCGTCGAACTGGTAGCGCTCGGCGCTCACCTCGACCGGGATCTGGCGACCGCTGCGGGTGCCGATGTCGCACTCCAGGCGGCGCTGTGCGCGCTCGGGATGGGTCAGCAGCGCCAGTAGAGGGTGAGCGCTGCCGAGCAGGGTGGGCAGGGGGCGTCCCAGCATCTCCTCGGGGTGCCAGCCGAGCAGGGTGGTGGAGGCCGGGTTCCAGCCGGTAATGACCAGCGCCTCGTCGAGCTCGAGGAAGGCGTTGCTGGTGTGCTCCAGCATGTGTTGCAGCCGGCGTTGCTCCTGCCACAGGCGTTGCTGCACGGCGCCGCGCTCCTGCATCTCGCGATGCAGTTGCTCCACCGTGCTCGACAGCTCGCGGGTGCGCTCACGCACCTGCTGCTCGAGCCCTTGCTGCAGTTGCAGCAGTTCGGCCTCGACCTGCTTGCGCTCGGTGAGGTCGGCAAATACGGCGATCATGTGGGGGGCCATGGTGCGGCTCTGGCACAGGGTCACGCTGAGCTGGACCCAACACAGGCTGCCGTCGGCGCGGATCATCCGCTTCTCCAGCCGGTAGTCCTGCCGCTGCCCCGCGAGCAGGGCGGTGAACAGGGCCAGCTCGCGCGGCAGATCCTCGGGGTGGGTCATGGCGTGCCAGGTTCGCGTCAGCATCTCCTGTTCGCTGTAGCCGAGCAGTCGCTCCAGCCCCGGGTTGGCCCGCAGCCAGCGTCCTTCGACCGACGAGAGGGCCATGCCCACCGAGGACTGGTTGAAGGTGAGGGTGAACAGGTGTTCCTTGTCCTCCAGCACCTGGTTGAGGCTGCGCACCTGATGGCGCCTTTCCAGATCGTGCAGGGTGTTCTCCACCAGGCGGCCGAAGTCGTCGAGATCGCGACAGGCCTCCTCGTCGAGGTGGCGCGCTGCATGATCCACCAGACAGAGGGTGCCGAGCACCACGCCGTCCAGCGCCCGCAGTGGCCGGCCGGCATAGAAGACCACGTGGGGCTCGCCCGTCACCAGCGGGTTGTCGGCAAAGCGCGGGTCGAGTCTGGCATCCTGCACCTGCATGATGTCGGGGCGCAGGATGGCGTGGCCGCAAAAGGAGTGCTCCCGGCTGATCTCGCACAGGGTGACCCCGGTGCGGGCGAGAAACCACTGCCGGTTCACGTCGGTCAGCGAGACCATGGCGATGGGCAGCGAGAAATGGCGGGTGATGAGCCGGGTCAGGCGATCCAGCTGGTCGATGGGCTCGCGGTCAAGCAAGCCCAGGATGCGGAGCCGTTCCAGTCGGCTCTCTTCATCCAGAGGAAGAGGGGGGGCAATCATACAGCGCTCCTGCTGGTGGCATTGCCTGGGTTGTATACAAGGCGATGAGGTCGCACCGTCTTATTGCGGTTCGACCGGTTTGCTTTTCTTCTTGTGCTTGCGCACCCGCATGTAGTTGCGGCGCACCCCGTAGGAGATGAGCAGCCCGGCCAGCAGGGCGACCAGCAGCATCAGCCGCTGTTTCTCCTGCACCACCTTGAGCCGGGTGTCCTTGTCCGCCAGCATCTGCTGCTCCTCCAGCGTAATGCGCAGATAGCCCTGCGTCTGCTCCCCATCCAGGATCTCCTGCACGAACTGGATGCGCCCCTTGCCCTGCTCGGGGACCGACTTGTTGTTGTCGCCGATGGGCAGCAGGCTGTCCAGCGGCACTGCATTGTCCGACTGGGCGAGGGGAATGCCGCGGGCATCGTAGAGGGTGACATCGAGGATCTCGGGTTCGGCGGCCAGATCCCGGGCCAGCCGCTCCAGCTCGCTGTTTTTCTCCTCCTTGATCCAGCGTTTCATGTCCCTGGCGGCATAGGCCACCAGTGCCTGGGCCCGGTTGCGCGCCTCGCTGTGCAGCGAGGCCTGGCTTTCGCCCTGCATATGAATGAGCACGGCGAGTACCCAGAGTCCGAGCAGGACACCGGCACCCAGACTGAGCACACGTTTGATGGGGAGATGACGCAAGAGTTGAGCCTTTTGCTGACAAGGAGTGGCGGGATCTTGGCGCTTGCCTGTACAAAAAGCAATACGCTACTCTGGGCCAGTTTTGTTAACCCCATGATCACCAAGGAAGGCGTTATCCCTATGTTGTTGTCCCAATTGCCTGCAGAGATTTCAGAGTGGCCCGAGTGCCTGTCCGGCGCCCCCTGGTGGGAGGCGACGCCACAGGCGCTGCTGCCCGCCGCCAGTGCGCTGGATGGCGCCTGGCTGGTGCTGTTCGGTCGGGCCCTTGGCGGCCACCATCTCGGCCGGCTGGCCGGGCTGCTGGCGCGGCACGGGCTGCAGGCACGGCTCTATCCGCCCGCCATGCCGGCCGGGGTACCCCTGCTGCTGCTGGGCACGGATCGCTTCTCACCCGCTCTGGTACAGACGCTCAAGGGGGAGGAGTGGGATATCGATCTGTGTCATCTGCCGGCCCTGCCCAGCCTGGCCGAGCCCGGTTTGCTGGTGATGGACATGGACTCCACCGCCATCCGCATCGAGTGCATCGACGAGATTGCCCGTTTGGCCGGGGTCGGCGAGCAGGTGGCGGCGGTCACTGCGGCCGCCATGCAGGGCAAGCTGGAGTTTTCCGACAGCCTGCGGGCCAGGGTCGCCCTGCTGGAGGGGGCACCGGTCACCATTCTCGACGAGGTGGCGGCCAACATGCCGTGGATGCCGGGCCTGCAACGGATGGTCGACACTCTCAAGCAGGCTGGCTGGAAGGTGGCGATCGCCTCCGGTGGTTTCACCCGTTTTGCCGGCCAGTTGCAGCGGGAGCTGGGGTTGGACGCCATCTTCGCCAACGAGCTGGCGGTGGTGGGGCAGCAGCTGACCGGCAAGGTGAGCGGGCGCATCGTCGATGCCACCGTCAAGGCCGAGGTGCTGCAGCAGCTGGCCGCGGAGTACGGCATCGCCACTGGCCAGACCGTGGCCGTGGGCGATGGTGCCAACGATCTCAAGATGATGGGGGTGGCCGGGCTCGGCATCGCCATCCACGCCAAACCGCTGGTGCGGGCCCAGGCGGCGGCCACCCTCAACCACCACGATCTGGAAGGGGTGATCTGCCTGCTTGGCGCCCTGGCCTGCCGCCAGCAGCGCTGGGATAGGCGCTGAGCCCCCTAGGGCTGGACTCAACCCCACGTCACGGAGGACGTAGTCTCAAAATGGAACTGCTACAGCAATCCCTGTTTATTCCCTGCGGCGAACATCGGCTGCACGTACGCCACATTCAACCGCGGGTCGCGGTACATGGTGAGCCGATCCTGATGGTGCACGGCGCCATCGAGAACGGTCGCATCTTCTATACCGAGTCGGGCAAGGGGCTGGCCTGTTTTCTGGCCCGCCACGGCTATCAGGTCTATGTGGCCGATCTGCGCGGGCGGGGGCTCAGCACGCCGGCCATTGCCGAGCAGGCCGAACATGGCCAGCATGAGCTCATCACCGAGGATCTGCCGGCCCTGCACCGCTGGATTGCCGCCCGTCATGCCGGCTTCAAGTTGCACTGGATGGCCCACTCCTGGGGTGGCGTCATCATGGCGTCGACCCTGGTGCGCTTTCCCGAGCTGGCGGAGCAGGTGGCCAGCCTGGTGTTCTTTGGCACCAAGCGCGGCGTGTCGGTACAAAATCCGGAGCGCTGGCTGAAGGTGGATCTGATCTGGAACCGGCTGGCCCCCTGGCTGGCCAGCCGCAACGGCTTTCTGGCTGCGCGCAGATTGAAGATAGGGGCGGACGACGAGCCGCTGCGCTACCTACAGGAGACCATCCCCTGGGTCAAGTGTGGCCCCTGGCAGGATCCCAGCGACGGGTTCGCCTATGACGAGGCGGCCGCCCGGGTCAACTGGCCGCCGCTCTGGATGATCTCGGCCAAGGCGGACAAGGTGCTGGGTCACCCGACCGACGTGCGCCGCTTCAGTGCCGAGATGGGCTCGGCTGCACGCCATACCCGGCTTGGCCGGGACAACGGCAACCGGCTCGATTACGACCACATCAACATGCTGACTGCACCCCAGGCGCAGGAGGATCACTTCCCGCAGATCCTCGAATGGCTGCTCAACCCGCAGGCGGCCTGATGGGGGAACCCTCGGGGGGGCTGGTAGCCACAAGAGTGCGAAAAACAATGGCGGACCCAGGGTCCGCCATTGTTTGTTGCTTGGTGTAGCGCTGCCTCGAGTCGGCGCCCTCTTCTTTACTTGATGGGCGCCGTGATGCCGAGCCGGAACAGAGTTGCCTGGCTGGTATCGGTCAGCTCGCCAACCCCCACCACGCTCCACAGCTCCTCTTCCAGCTTCTTGGCCTTGTGAATGGCGAACTTGGCAATGTAGTCCAGCTCGTTGGCGATGAAGTTGGTATCGGGGCGACCGGTACGGGAGATGCCGACCAGCACCGAGTAGAACTCCCCCTGGCGCAGCGCCTGCTCGATAAAGCTGCGCTTCTCCGCCACGTTCTGGAAGCTGCTGGCAAGGCGGCTGGTGAAGATGGGCAGGCCGGTCGCCGTCTGCAGACTGGCGATATAGACCTCCTCCTCCTGGGGCTGATCCTCGCGCTCGATGGCCCGCAGCGGGTTCATGATTAGCTGCTTGAGCAACTCCCCCTGGAACAGCGGGTAGAGGTTGTCCTGATCGCCCTGCTCGGCACAGGCCTTGAGCAGCCGCGACAGGCTGCGCGGCTGCGGCGCATGGCCGACCGAGGCCGGCTTGGGCGCCCCCTTGAGCTTGTTGATGTAGACCGGGGTGCAAAAGACGTGGTGGGTATAGATGTTGCGCAGTGCCCGCGCCATGCCGCGATAACGGCGCTGCTCCTGGGCCGCTTTGAGCTTGTTCTGGTTGCTCTCGATCAGCAGCTTGAAGAACTGGCGGCCAGTGTGGCGCTCGGGATCCCCCTCGATGCACAGGTGCAGCACGGTGCGGGTCAGGTTGATGCTGACCAGCCGGTAGGGGAGGCGTTGCAGATCCATGCTCTTGGAGAGTTCCTGCAGGCGCGGCAAGGCGATGGTGACGATGTCGTCCTTCGCCCCCTCGAACGGCTCTTCCAGCTCGATTTGCATGCCGTGGGCCGAGATGTCGCGGGTCCAGCCGAGCCAGGCCCGGCCATTGTGCTTGATGGCGACGGCGGTCTTGTGGATGTAGCGAGCCTCCTTGCGCAGCTGGACATAGTGCAGCGTCTCGATCTCGAAGGGGGCGGCACTGCTGTCGTGACCGAAGCGTTGCAGCTCGTTGGCGTTGTGCTGGCTGGAAGCGTCGAACTGGAACTCTTCCCGCTGGCTGTCGAGGCCGACTTGCTGCAGCAGACCGACGTAGCTTATCTGCTTGAGCCGCTCCTGCAGCAGCATGTCCTGCAGCTGGGGGCTCTCCTTGCCCTGCTGACTGGCCAGATCGGCCTCGTGCAGGTCGCAGCGTTCCAGACTGAACTTGTAGACGCGCCAGCTGGGGCGACGGGCTCCCACCTGGAAGAAGAGCGACATCAGGCCGCTTTGCAGCAGCTCTTCCCGGGTGGCGGAGAAGAAGTAGAGGTGGCTGCGCACCGAGTGGGTAAAGCAGTAGATCAGGGTCTCTTTCAATTCTCCCTTCGCCGGCAACAGGGCCTGCATGCGGGTGGCCGAGAACAGGCTGGCGAGCATGTCGCGGTTCTTGGCGTCGCGCCAATACTCCAGGATGTGCTGGTTGTTCTCGGTGCGCAGGGCGATCTCGAGGCTGGGGCTGTCGCCCGAGCCGAAGAACAGCGGCATGCCGGTCATGCGCGGCAGGTAGAACTGCTCATACCCCTTGATGATGGCGGCGGAGAGCAGGTAGTCGACGCTGACCCGGTAGCGGCTCTTGTTGCTCTCGATGAAATCGTTCAGAAACTGGTCGAAGGCCGGGTGTTCACCGGTCTTGATCAGCCTGAGCCAGTATTTCCCCTCCTTGCTCTCTTCCCCGAGGATCTGGTAGCTGACCGAATGGTGCAGGACCGGGTTTGGGTGATCCCGCTCCAGCCCAGTGAAGAACACCTCGACCTGAGCGCCGGTCTGGTAGTTGGGCAGATAGGGCACCGAGACCCGGATCCCGCCCAGAGAGAGATCGGAACTCTTGGCGAACAGCTTGTCGCCATCGGCGAACTTGATCACCACGGGGGAGCTGAAGTGCATTCGCTCCTGGCGCCGGCCATAGTAGCTGGCAAAGGAGATGGGATTGACATCGTACTGGCGAAACGGGCTGACGGGGGGCTGGAGTTGGCCGTCGTTCTTGCCATGCTGGTATTTTTGCCAGTATTGCAGCGCTTCGTAGACCCCCAGGGTGTAGTCATCCTTGTAGAGGTAGCACTGGGACTGGAACAGGCCGATGGCCTCGGCCGGCATGAAATGGGTGATCCCTTCGAACTCGTGCACCAGGCACTCATCGCCCAGCTCGTCGCGCATGTCGATGACCCGGCGGCAGGGGGTGCATTTGCGTTTGAGCTCCATCTTGATCAGAAAACGGCTGTTGCTGTTCTCGTCCTGGGTCAGGCGATTGAAGATGTCATCGAAATCCTTTTCTCTGAGCAGAGGAATAAGTTGTTCAATCAGGTGCTGTTGTTGTTCTGATTCCATGTGTTCCTGCCACGGAAAGTCACTTTTCCGATTCTGGGTTTGATCTGTCGGTCGCAAACAAGTATATCAAGCAGGAATTCATCCTGTCCCCGAGTTATCCATGGCCAAAAACAAAACTGCCTATGTTTGTACCGAATGTGGCGCCGACTTCACACGCTGGCAGGGCCAGTGCAGTGAGTGCAAGGAGTGGAACACCATCAGCGAGGTGCGTCTCGGCTCGGTGACCCCGGGCAAGAGCGCCCGCTACAGCGGCTATGCCGGCGCCGTCGGCAGCCAGGTGCAGACGCTGGCGGAGATCGCCAC
The DNA here is from genome assembly GCF_000820305.1 of Aeromonas dhakensis. Taxonomy (GTDB): domain Bacteria; phylum Pseudomonadota; class Gammaproteobacteria; order Enterobacterales; family Aeromonadaceae; genus Aeromonas; species Aeromonas dhakensis. The sequence continues at coordinate 40,951 of NZ_CDBH01000038.1, read as the reverse complement.
CACCGAGATCCCCCGTTTCTCTTCCGGCTTCAAGGAGCTGGATCGGGTGCTTGGCGGCGGCGTGGTGCCGGGGTCGGCCATCCTGATCGGTGGCAACCCGGGGGCGGGCAAGTCGACCCTGTTGCTGCAGACCATGTGTGGCCTGGCCGAGCGGATGAAGACCCTGTACGTCACCGGTGAGGAGTCGTTGCAGCAGGTGGCGATGCGGGCATCGCGTCTCGGCCTGCCCACCGACAAGCTGCGCATGCTGTCGGAGACCTCGGTCGAGCAGATCTGCCTGATTGCCCAGCAGGAGCAGCCGCAGATCATGGTCATCGACTCCATTCAGGTGATGCATGTGGCGGATGTGCAGTCGGCGCCGGGGTCCGTCTCCCAGGTGCGGGAAGCGGCCGCCCTGCTGACCCGCTATGCCAAGCAGAATCACGTCGCCATCTTCATGGTGGGCCACGTGACCAAGGATGGCACCCTGGCCGGTCCCAAGGTGCTGGAGCACTGCATCGACTGTTCCGTGCTGCTCGACGGCAGCCACGACTCCCGCTTTCGCACCCTGCGCTCCCACAAGAACCGCTTCGGGGCGGTCAACGAGCTGGGGGTCTTCGCCATGACCGGGCAGGGGATGCGGGAAGTGAGCAACCCTTCCGCCATCTTCCTCAGTCGCGGTGAGGAACAGGCGCCCGGCTCCATCGTGATGGTGATTTGGGAGGGCACGCGTCCGCTGCTGGTGGAGTTGCAGGCGCTGGTGGACTACTCCCAGCTCTCCAATCCACGCCGGGTGGCGGTGGGGATGGATCACAACCGGCTCGCCATGCTGCTGGCAGTGCTGCATCGCCACGGCGGGTTGCAGATGGCGGATCAGGATGTCTTCATCAACGTGGTCGGCGGGGTCAAGGTAGAGGAGACCAGTGCGGATCTGGCCCTGTTGCTGGCCATGGTCTCCAGTTTTCGCGATCACTCCCTGCCCAAGGATCTGGTGGTGTTCGGCGAGGTGGGGTTGTCCGGCGAGATCCGGCCCGTGCCGTCCGGCCAGGAGCGGCTGCAGGAGGCGGCCAAGCATGGCTTCCGCCGGGCCATAGTGCCGCACGCCAATGCCCCCAAGCATCCCATCGAGGGCATGGAAGTGGTGCCGGTCAAGAAGCTGGCTGATGCCCTGGAGGCCTTGTAATCGGCATAGTGGCCGTAGGCAGGCAATAAAAAGGAGCGCAATGGCGCTCCTTTTTACATTGAATGTACCGCTCAGGGGTGAGGGTGTTCGAGATGTTCGCTCAGCAACTGTTCCAGCTCCCTGTGTAGCAACTCTTCATCGCCGACGTTGAGCTCGATCATCCGTTTGAGATGGGTGGCGCTGTCGATGTCGATATGATGGCAGTAGAACCCAAGCTTCTTGCTGGCTTCATGGGTCAGCATGACCTGCATCTTGATCTCGATGTCACTGCCGCTCAGCACGAAGCTGAGTGAGTACTCTTTGTCGTCATTGCTTTCCCAGTCATCGGGCCGGATCAGCAGGGCGCCCTGCAGGGAAATATCGACCAGCTGGGTCCGCCATTTTTTATCGCCCTGGACGAGATCGGCCATGGTCAAGTAAAGGATCCGTGAAAAACGGCGACGCTCGGACATTCTCATCTCCTGTCAGCAATAGGTACGGGTGCTAGAGGTCATGACATAGAGTGTAATGCACCTTGCACATCAGGATCTTGAACTGGCTCCGAAATTGGATATCAAACCTGCTGGGCGCTGAGTGACTCTACTACCTGCAGTGCCTTGATCAGCCGATCTTCCTGCTTGAAACGATCTTCCAGCACGGGGCCAAGCTGGTTCAAGTCTTCATCCAGCAGCAGCATCTGGGCCTCGTCCGCGTTGCTGTACTTGTCGTTGAACTCCAGCGCGAACTCGGTGCAGGCGCGGATATGGGGGTAGATGCGCTTGGCCAGCTCCAGCTTGTCGCCGCTGGCCTGTTCGAAAGCGGTCACCACATGGTGGTAGATCTCGAAGTGGCCGGCACTGACGTAGTCGACCAGCTGTTCGCAGAAACTTTGCAGTTCCACATGACCCGGGAGCGAGCGCTGCTTGCTGTTGCGGGTGGGTTTCAAGCCGGCGAGGCGCATGTACTCGACCAGCAGTGCCTGTCTGGCGTCCAGCCAGTCATCGATAGCTCTGTGCTTTCCTGCCAATGCGCGTTTGGTTTGTTCCAGTTCAGTTAACATACTCCCTCCGTGGGGCATAGGCATGGAGTGCTATCGTGACAGGCCTCCGGCCTTTTTATGGACTGACGACACCTTCCTATAACTAGGGAAAATCCGGTTGACCGTCAATAGGGGCATGGGGATATTGTTACACCGGGCGGTGTTTTGGTTACAAGGCGCCATCATTTGCTCTCCTCTTCCCGTCAATTACGATCACGAAGGGGCGAGATATGTGACTATTTCCGCAGATCTTGATGAAAACCCCAGCATTCAAGCCAATCCGGCTGATAAAGCCTTTGCCTGAGTGTTTTTTTTTGAATAGAGTGGCCCGGTGCTAAATGCCCGATCATAAAGGAAATGTTATGAACAAAGCTCAACTTGTCGATGCAATTGCAGCCAAAGCAGATCTGAGCAAAGCTCAGGCCAAAGTTGCTCTGGAAGAGATCATCAATGGTATTACCCAGAGCCTGAAAGAAGGTGATGCTGTGCAGTTGGTGGGTTTTGGTACCTTCAAGGTGAACCATCGCGCTGGCCGTACCGGTCGCAATCCGCAAACTGGTAAAGAGATCCAGATTGCAGCCGCGAATGTGCCGTCCTTTGTGGCAGGCAAGGCGCTCAAAGACGCCGTCAAGTAATCCCCCAAAACCCGGCGCCAGCCGGGTTTTTTATTGCCATCGTCAGCGGAAATTGTTTCAGATACACTCAAGATATGGCGTGCGCTGTAGTGAGGTGGATGATGGAACAGAAAAATGCCATTCGGCAGGTTGCCGTACCTTGGGCTCCGTCCCGCCAACTCCCCCCGGGCCTGGTCGTGGCCGAACTTCATCAGGATATCTGGAGCGATTCCCTCACCATCATGCTGGGCAGGGCTCGCAGCATCGATCTGCCGCCGCAGATCCTGTGCCGGGTCTATTTCCGGCATATCTTCGCGGTGCGGGTCATGGAGGATTGCGATCTGGCCGAGGGCAAGGATAGTCATGCCATCGAGGAGCAGATCCAGCTCATCACCCCGTCCCGGTTTGCCAGCTGGTTCCATCAGGAGTCGGACGGCCTGCACCTGGACGAGGATCTGCAGCACTATCGCATCTCGACCTGGGATTACTGCGCCGATGTGCTGACCTCCAGGGCGCCCGAGCTGCAGTTCGTGGAGAAAGGGGAGTAGCGTCACTCTCTGCAGCATAAAAAAACCGGCAACACTGAGTGTTGCCGGTTTTTTATTGGTCGATGCGGGGTGAGTTCAGCCGAGCAGCTGGTCCCGATGCAACCCCAGCACGATGAGCAGGCCGATGAAGTAGAAGGCGCTGAGCTTGACGCCCAGGATGGCGAGCAGACCGGCGCAGAGTCGGACGATGGCCTTGTGCAGCCAGGAACCGGTGAAGCGGTACATGGTTACTCCGCCGCTTCGGTGGCGGCGAATTCCGGCACCTTGGCCATGGCATCCAGCACCACCTGGATATCTGCTCCCGGCTTGCAGGCATTTTCGCTCAGGTGACGGCGCCAGGCACGGGCACCCTGCATGTTCTGGAACAGCCCCAGCATGTGGCGGGTCATGTGGGAGAGATAGTTGCCTTTGGCCAGCTCCTGTTCGATATAGGGCAGCATCATCCGCACCACCTCGTGGCGACTCGGCACGGCGTTGTTCTGGCCGAATACTAGATTGTCCACCTGCGCCAGAATGTAGGGGTTCTGATAGGCCTCGCGCCCCATCATGACGCCATCCAGGTGTTGCAGGTGCTCGAGGGTCTGTTCAAGGGAAGTGACACCGCCGTTGATGGCGATGGTGAGATCCGGGTAATCCTGTTTGACCCGGTAGACGCGGGGATAGTCGAGCGGCGGGATCTCGCGGTTTTCCTTGGGGCTCAGACCGCTCAGCCAGGCCTTGCGGGCATGGACGATGAAGGTATCGCAACCGGCGTCGCGCACCTGTTCGATGAAGGCCTGCAGAAATTCGTAGGAGTCCTGATCGTCGATGCCGATGCGGGTCTTCACCGTTACCGGAATATCGACCAGATCGCGCATCGCCTTGACGCAGTCGGCCACCAGTGCGGGCTCACCCATCAGGCAGGCGCCGAAGCGGCCGTTCTGTACCCGATCGGAGGGGCAGCCAACGTTGATGTTCACCTCGTCATAGCCACGCTCCTCGGCCAGCTTGGCGCAGCGTGCGAGATCGGCCGGATTGCTGCCACCCAGTTGCAGGGAGATGGGATGTTCCTGCTCGCTGTACCCCAGGTAATCCCCCTTACCGTGGATGATGGCGCCGGTGGTCACCATCTCGGTATAGAGCAAGGTCTGGCGAGTCATCAGACGATGGAAATAACGGCAATGCCGATCGGTCCAGTCCAGCATGGGGGCGATGGAAAAACGCTGCGCCTGCATAAAAATCATCCGGGTTGGCTAAACAAAGGGGGCGGATTTTACCACAACGTGAGGCAGCCCCAGAAAATGAATTTTGTCACCGCGCCAAAGGGGGCCCTGTGATAGTATCCGGCTAATAAAAAGGGTAATTGCGTGATCATGAATCAAGACCAACTTTTACAACGAGCCGAACGACTCTGCGAACAACGCGGGATCCGCTTCACCCCTACCCGACGTCAGGTGTTCAGGCTGCTGGCTGCCCATGGCAATGCCATCAGCGCCTATGATTTGTTGGCCCAGTTGCAACAGACAGAGGCCCACGCCAAGCCGCCGACCGTTTATCGGGCGCTCGATTTTCTGCTCGAACAGGGTTTTGCCCACAAGGTGGAGTCGCTCAACGCCTTCATATTCTGCTGTCACTTCGACCATGCCCACCCGATGCAGCTACTCATCTGTGATCAGTGCGGCGAGGTGGTCGAGCTGCATGATCCGGCGATCGATGGCGCGTTTTCCGAGCAAGCCAAGTTGCATGGCTTTACTATTACCAATAAGACGATTGAGGCACATGGCCAATGTGCTCGCTGTACGCCCACTGTAGGAAGTCAACATGAAGGCTGATTTTGTAAACCCGTTCCTGCTCTCCCTGCTCAATGTGCTCTCCACCATGGCACAGCTTGAGCTCAAGCCGGGCAAACCCAAGCGCAAGATGGACGAGCTGGCGCGCGGTGATGTCTCAGGCCTCATCGGCATGGTCGGCCCGCAGACCCGGGGATCCCTCTCCATCAGTTTCGAGAAGGGGCTGGCACTGGAGATCATGCGCCGCATGCTGGGCGAGGCGCCGGCCACCATCAATGAAGAGGTGACCGACATGGTGGGCGAGATCACCAACATGGTGACCGGCGGTGCCAAGCGCATGCTGGGGGAGAAGGGGTATGAATTCGACATGGCGACTCCCATCATCGTCTCCGGTCTCAACCATACCATCACCCATCGTGCCGACGGCACCAAGATCATGATGCCGTTTGAATCAGATTACGGTCGGGCCACCATCGAAATCTGCTTCGAGTAACCCTATGTGGAAAGCGCTGAAATGGTTCTTCATCGGCTGGGCCCTGCTGCTTATCCTCTCTGACATCGAGATCACCACCTCGCTCTACAAGTACGAAGACAACCGGGTGCTCGTGAATTTTCCGCGTTGGCAGGCAGCACAGCCCTGGGGAACCTTTGAGTGGCATGCCGGGCGAGTGGAGACCCACTGGTACGGACTGGCCGGCAAACCCAAACCGGATCCGCTGCTGTAACGGCAGACCCCGCCCAACGAAAGAGGCCAGCTGATGCTGGCCTCTTTCGTTATTGGCTGACGGGTCAAGCGGCTTCTGCCGCCAGCGCCTCGCGGGGGCGCTGCAGCATGCCGAGGCCGCAGGTCAGCAGGGTTGGCAGCAACCAGGCCAGCCCCTTGTCGAACAGCGGCAGGAAGGCGAAGGCATCCATCTGCATGCCGGCCGCTCCCAGCCCGTCCAGACAGCCAAACAGAAAAGCCACCAGCAGCACGGCGCGAAACGCCAGCCGTGGGCGGCCGAAACGGCCCTGTGCAAAAGTGACCAGCACCAGTGCGATGGCGACCGGATAGATGGCGACCAGGATCGGAATGGAGAGGCTGATGAGCTGGCTCAGCCCGATGTTGGCCACCAGGATGGAGACGCATCCCATCAGCAGTACCCACTTGCGGTATGTCCAGCCGGCCAGACCGTGGAAGTAGTCGGCGCTGGCGCAGAGCAGGCCGACTGCGCTGGTGAAGCAGGCCAGGGTGATGATGGCGGCCAGGATCAACTGACCGGAGTGGCCAAACAGGCTCAGCACGTAGGCGTTGACGATGGCGCCGCCATTGTCGACGCTGGTCACCACGCCTGCTGCGCTGTTGCCGAGGTAGAACAGGGAGATGTAGACAGCCGAGAGACCAACCGCCGAGATGAGCCCTGCGATGGTCAGGTACTTGAACTGGCTCGGGTAGTCCTCGATCCCCCTGCGTTGCAGCAGGCCGATGATGAGGGCGCCAAACATCAGGGAGCCGAGGGTATCCATGGTGTTGTACCCCTCCAGCATGCCCTTGATGAGCGGCGTATCTGTATAGTCACCGCTGGCCTCTGGTTGGGTGCCTTGCGGGTCAACCAGGACCCCGATCGCCAGGATCAGCAGCATCACCATCAAGACAGGGGTCATGTATTTGCCCACCGCATCCAGCAGCCTGCCTCGGTTCAGCGATACCAGGATCACCAGTGTGAAGAAGAGCAGGCTGTAGAGCAGCAGACCGTGCTGGCCGGCGTCACCCAGCCAGGGCTTGAGCCCCATTTCATAAGCCACCAGGCCAGTACGGGGGGTGGCGAAGGCCGGCCCCATGATGATGTAGATGGCAATGGCCAGTGCCGTGGCTGCCCAGGTCGGCAGATGGCGGGTCATCGCCGTCCAGCCACTGCTGCCCTGTCCGGCGCTGCCTCTGGCAACGGCGACTAGGGTCAGCAGAGGCAGACCCACCGCCGTCAGCAGAAAACCGACCATGGCGGCCAGCAGATGCTCACCGGCCATGAAGCCGGCCAGCGGTGGAAAAATGATGTTGCCTGCTCCCAGATAGAACGCAAACGTCATAAAACCCAGTCCGAATATGTCGGACAACTTCAGTGATTTCGTCAAACCTGACCTCATCTGCCTTATCAGCTTGTTCTTGTTGATTGCACCCACTGCCTGGCAGATAACCGGATAACAATGCTTCCCTCTCCTGTGCCATCGGAAGATTGTCACAGGAGTACCATCTTGAGCATAAAGAAGAGATATTTGATCTCAATCACACATTAATATCTTGAAACAATTTAGTTGGCCAGAATAAATCACCGATAGAACTGCAACTGGCGGAAGCGAGAGGGCAGAGCGGGAAAGGACGTGGCTGCATGACATAGTCGGCAGGAAACCATGCCGGGCGAGATGGCACACAAACAAAAGAGCCTGCACAAGGCAGGCTCTTTGACATGGGAGGGAGCGAAATCAAGCGGCTTCGGCAGCCAGTTTCTCGCCGGAGCGTACCAGCATCCCGAGGCCACAGGCCAGCAGGGTCGGCAGCAACCAGGCCAGGCCCTTGTCGAACAGCGGCAGGAAGGCGAAGGCATCCATCTTCATGCCGGCGGCACCCAGGCCGTCCAGGCAGCCAAACAGGAAGGCAACCATCAACACGCCACGGAACACCAGGCGCGGACGACCGAAGTAACCCTTCAGGAAGGTGACCAGTACCAGCGCAACCGCAACCGGGTAGATGGCGACCAGCACCGGGATGGAGAGGCTGATGAGCTGGCTCAGACCCACGTTGGCCACTACGGCGCAGATGACGCCCAGCAAGACCACCAGCTTCTTGTAGCTCATGCCGGTGAGGTTGTGGAAGAAGTCCGAGCAGGCGGAGATCAGACCCACGGCGGTGGTGAAGCAGGCCAGGGTGATGATGGCGGCCAGGATGAACTGACCCGGCTGGCCGAACAGGCTCAGTACGTAGGCGTTGACGATTGCGCCGCCGTTGCTGACGTCGGTGGCGACGCCGGCAGCCGTATTGCCCAGCTGGAACAGGGAGACATAGACCACGGACAGACCGATGGCTGAGATGATGCCGGCAATGGCCAGGTACTTGAACTGGCTACGGTAGTCCTGGATGCCTTTCTGGCGCAGCAGGTCGACGATCAGGGCGCCAAACATCAGGGACGCCAGGGTGTCCATGGTGTTGTAGCCTTCCAGGATCCCTTTCACGAAGGGGCCGTTCTGATAGTCGCCGGAAGAGACGGGCATGGAGCCTTGCGGCGCCACGAATACACCGATGGCCAGAGTCAGCAGCAACAGCATCAGCAGCGGAGTCAGGTATTTGCCGATGGCGTCCATCAGCTTGCCCTGATTCAGAGAGACCAGGATGGCCACCCCGAAGAACAGCACCGTGTAGGCAAACAGGCCGGCTTGGCCCATGTCGCCGATGAAGGGCTTGAGGCCCATCTCGTAGGCCACCAGACCGGTGCGGGGGGCGGCGAAGGCCGGGCCAATGATGATGTAGATGGCGACGGCCAGTGCGGTGGCCACGCCGGCCGGCAGCAGCTTGGTCATGCCGGCCCAGCCGTTGCCGGCCTTGGCGACGGCAATGATGGTGATGAGGGGCAGACCCACGGCGGTCACCAGGAAGCCCAGCATGGCCAGAGAGAGGTGCTCACCCGCCATGTAGCCGGCCAGCGGCGGGAAGATGATGTTACCGGCGCCCAGATAGAACGCGAAGGTCATGAAGCCCAGTCCGAGCACGTCGGACAATGTGAGTGATTTCGTCAAGTTCAACCTCGTCTGTCTTGTAAACTATTGCTTGTTATAGTTTTTTATTGGTCGGTGACCGGCGTTGTTCAGGGGGAAAAAAAAGGAGCCCCGCTTGTTTTTTCATCGCAACCAGTGGTTTGAGCTGGTCTGGAGCGGGCGCTCGTTTAGGAGTCAGCATAATGGCGTGAAAAAATAGTTCAAGACGAAATTTACATCTTCAAATAGAAGGGGCTAGTCAGTTGGATATATCTGTCGGAATAGGTTCCCTCAGCAGAATGGATCACAATTTCACCCCTATCACACCTGTTTAATCCTCTGCCAAGTAGCAATAAAACACGATTTGCCTCTTTTCCCGCCCTGGTGATAACAGCTGTATAACAAACGGCATGCAGATCATAATCCGCCGAAATGCATAAAATTTCATCGGCCATGGCCGTCGGCACGACCAGTGCGACCTGGCCATCGGGGGTCAGCAAACGGTCGCAGGCGGCCAGCAGAGCATGGCTGTCGAGGGCGCCGGTATGGCGGGCCATCGCCCTGGCGGGATCGCTAAATGACTGGCCCGCCACGAAGTAGGGGGGGTTGGCGACGATGAGATCGTAAGGGGCGGCCTGATACCCCTGAATGGCGCTCTCTATGATGGTGACCCGCCGCGGCCAGGGGGAGGCGGCCGCGTTCTCGCGGGCCTGCTGCGCCGCATGCTTATCCAGCTCCACCGCATCGATGCGGCAATCGGCGTGGCTGCGTTGGGCCAGCATCAGGGCGATGAGGCCGCTGCCGGTGCCAATGTCGAGGATCCGGCGAGCTTTGCCGAGCGGTGCCCAGGCGCCCAGCAGAATGCCGTCGGTGCCCACCTTCATGGCGCAGCGATCGTGCTCGACGTGAAACTGTTTGAAGGTAAAACCGCTGTTTCGTGCCATCCGACTCCCGTCCTGTACCTGCCTCGCAGAAAATGGTCGGCGATTATAGCGGCTAAGGCACAGTCACCATAGGAGCCGACGACATAATCGCCTATAATCTGCCGTTTCCTTAATGACCGAGTATTGCCATGAGCCAGTCCTTTGATGATTTCGACCTGAATCCAGCCCTCAACCGGGCCTTGGCCGAGATGGGTTTCACCCGCCCCACCACCATCCAGCAGATGGTGCTGGAGCCAGCCCTGGACGGCCGCGATATTCTGGCATCCGCCCCGACCGGCACCGGCAAGACCGCCGCCTTCCTGTTGCCGGCGCTGCAGCATCTGCTGGACTTCCCGCGCCGCAAGCCGGGCCCCTGCCGCATGCTGGTGCTGACTCCGACCCGCGAGCTGGCGCTGCAGGTGACCGCTCACGCCAAGGCGCTGGCGGCCCACACCAATCTCAGCATCGAGACCATCATCGGCGGCGTCAGCCACGAAGAGCAGTTGCCGGCCCTGACCAAGACCACCGACATAGTGGTCGCCACCCCGGGCCGTCTGCTCGAGTACATCGAGAAGGAGGAGTTCGAGAGCCACGACATCGAGGTGCTGGTGCTGGATGAAGCAGACCGCATGCTGGACATGGGCTTCATCAAGGACGTGAACCGTATCGTGGAAGAGGCGCGCTATCGCAAGCACACCATGCTCTTCTCCGCCACCCTGGAAGGGGCAGGTCTCGAGAAGTTCGCCAGCGAGATCCTCAAAGATCCGGTTGAGCTGCATGCCGAGCCGCCGCGCAGCGAGCGTCGCCCGATCACCCAGTGGGTTCACCTGGCCGACGACGCTGCTCACAAGCTGGCACTGCTGGTGCACATCCTGAAGAACCCGGAAACCCAGAAGGCCATCATCTTCGTCAAGACCCGCGAGCGGCTGGCGGAGCTCTCTGGCCAGCTGCAGGCGGCGGGCGTGCCCTGCGCCTGGATCCGCGGCGAGATGGAGCAGGCCAAGCGCATCGAGTCGATCCGCAAGTTCCATGAAGGGGAGGTGCCCTTCCTCATCGCCACCGACGTTGCGGCCCGCGGCATTGACCTGCCCAATGTCAGCCACGTCATCAACTACGACATGCCTTACGGCGCCGATGTTTACGTTCACCGTATCGGCCGTACCGGCCGCGCCGGCAACCGCGGTTGCGCCATCAGCCTGGTGGAAGCTCACGACATGGCCATGGTGGCCAAGATCGAACGCTACACCGAAGAGCGCCTCAAGCGCCGGGTGATCGACGAGCTGCGTCCCAAGCACAAGGAGGCGCGAGTGCCGGTGAAGAAGAAAAAGCCGAAGGACGACAAGAAGAAGTCTACCAAGAAGAAAAAGAAGTAAGCCTGCCCGCCACAACGGCCATCCCTGGATGGCCGTTGTGCTTTTTGGCGTTTGATGGGCCGGATGTCGGGCAGAAAAAAGCCGACGCATAAACGTCGGCCAATAAAAAGTGCTTACAACAGAGGATTCACCTATTCAGACTGGAGGATCCTGAAATTGGTTCCCTCGGGTCGTAATTAATTTTCAGCGCGTTTGAACATCAGGGTGTTGGCATCGGACTCTTCCGGTACGAAGTAGTAGCCGTCGGCGTTGAACCCGGTCAGCTGTTCCACCTTGGTGAGTCTGTGCTTGATGATGTGACGGGCCATCATGCCGCGCGCCTTCTTGGCGTAGAAGCTGATGATCTTGAACTGGCCGTTCTTCTCGTCCTTGAACACCGGCGTGATGATGCGCCCCTGCAGGGCCTTGGGGCGTACCGACTTGAAGTACTCGTCGGAGGCGAGGTTGATCAGCACCTCGTCCCCCTGGGCGGCCAGCGCCTTGTTCAGGTGTTCGGTGATGATGTCGCCCCAGAACTGATAGAGATCCTTGCCGCGCGCGTTGTCGAGCCGAATGCCCATCTCCAGCCGGTAGGGCATCATCAGATCGAGCGGACGCAGCACCCCGTAGAGACCGGAGAGCATGCGCAGGTGGGCCTGGGCGAAGTCGAGGTCCGCCTCGCTGAAATCCTCCACCGCCAGCCCCGTGTAGACATCCCCCTTGAAGGCCAGCAGTGCCTGACGGGCGTTGGCCGGGGTGAAATCAGGCTGCCAGTCGGCAAAACGGGCGGCGTTGAGGCCGGCCAGCTTGTCGCTGATCTTCATCAGGCTGGCGATCTGGTCCGGGCTCAGCTGGCGGGCGCGGCCGATCAGTTCGGCGGAGTGGTCCAGCAGCTCGGGTTGGGTGAAACGGGAAGTCACCAGCGGCGACTCGTAGTCCAGCGTCTTGGCCGGGGAAACCACAATCAGCATAACGATCCTTTATAGCGGTGACGCACGCCCCTCATTCATCCAGGGTGACGTTGTCGAGTGTGCCTGAACCCAGCTGTTCTCGGCCCGACAGCTTGATCAGCAGTCGCAGGTCGTTGGCGGAGTCGGCATGGGCAAGGGCCTCACTGTAGCCAATTTGGCCGGCACAGAACAGGGCGAACAGCGCCTGATCGAAGGTCTGCATGCCGAGTTCGGTGGACTTGGTCATCACCTCCTTGAGGCGATGCATCTCCCCCTTGCGGATGATATCGGTGATGAGCGGGGTGTTGAGCAACACCTCGAAGGCGGCAAAACGACGCCGTCCATCCGGGCTGGGCAACAGTTGCTGGGCCACGATGGCGCGCAGGTTGAAGGAGAGATCGAACAGGAACTGACGGTGTTTCTCCTGCGGCACCAGATGCAGGATGCGATCCAGCGCCTGGTTGGCATTGTTGGCGTGCAGGGTGGCGAGGCAGAGGTGACCGGTCTCGGCAAACTGCAGGGCAAACTCCATGGTCTCCTGGCTGCGGATTTCGCCGATCAGGATCACGTCCGGCGCTTGACGCAGCGAACTCTTCAGCGCCACGTCGAACGACTCCGTGTCTATGCCCACCTCGCGCTGGGTGATCAGGCTGCGGCCGTGCTGATGCACGAACTCCACCGGATCTTCCACCGTCAGGATGTGACCGTCCACATGCTGGTTGCGATAGCCGATCATGGCCGCCTGGGTGGTGGATTTGCCGGCTCCGGTGGCACCGACGAACAGCACCAGTCCGCGCTTGGCCAGGGCTATCTCCTGCAAGATGGGGGGCAGTGCCAGCTCGTCGAAGGTGGGGATGCGGGTCTCGATGCGGCGCAGCACCATGCCGGGCAGCTCCTGCTGCCAGAAGGCACTGACCCGAAAACGGCCAAGCTCCTCGCGGTGGATGGCGTAGTTGGCCTCCTTGGTGCGCAGGTAACGCTCGAAGTGATCCTGACTCAGGGTCTCTTTGACCAGCGCCAGTGCCCTTGCCTTGTCGAGGGGCGCTTCTGCCAGCGACTGCAGGTGGCCGTTGACCTTGAGGGTCGGCGGCGTGCCGACCGTGATGAACAGATCCGAGCCTTTGCGGGCGACCAGCTCGGTCAGCAGGGCATCCAGATTCATAACGACTCCTTCCCTAGATTCGTCGTGGTTAGATGGTGTTGGGATCGACCGCCTTGGCCTTGGCATCCAGCGCTGCCACCATGCCGCGGCTCACCAGCTGCTTGAGGCTCTGATCCATGGTCTGCATGCCGTGGGTCATCCCGGTCTGGATCACCGAGTAGAGCTGGGCGATCTTGTCCTCCCGGATGAGGTTACGCACTGCCGGGATCCCCATCATGATCTCGTGGGCCGCCACCCGGCCGCCACCGATGCGTTTGAGCAGAGTCTGGGAGATGACCGCCCGCAGCGATTCGGAGAGCATGGAGCGCACCATGTCTTTTTCCGCACCGGGAAAGACGTCGATGATCCGGTCGATGGTCTTGGCCGCCGACGAGGTGTGCAGGGTGCCGAACACCAGGTGGCCGGTCTCGGCCGCGGTCATGGCGAGGCGAATGGTCTCGAGGTCGCGCATTTCACCCACCAGAATGATATCCGGGTCTTCCCGCAGCGCCGAACGCAAGGCGTTGCTGAAGCTCTTGGTGTCGCGGTGCACTTCCCGCTGGTTCACCAGGCAGCGTTTGTTTTCGTGCACGAATTCGATGGGGTCTTCAATGGTGAGGATGTGGTGATGAAAGTTCTCGTTGATGTAGTTGACCATGGCCGCCAGGGTGGTGGATTTGCCCGAGCCGGTCGGACCGGTCACCAGCACCAGGCCGCGCGGGTATTCGGCAATCTTGCGAAAGATCTCCGGGGCATCCAGATCTTCCAGGCTCAGCACAGTGCTGGGGATGGTCCGAAATACCGCGCCGGAGCCGCGCGCCTGCTGGAAGGCGTTGACCCGGAAGCGAGCGAGGTTCGGCACCTCGAACGAGAAGTCCACCTCGAAGTTCTCTTCCAGTTCCTTGCGCTGGTGGTCGTTCATGATGTCATAGATGAGGGCGTGTACTTCCCGGTGCTCCAGGGCGGGCAAATTGATCTTGCGAACCTCGCCATCAACCCTGATCATCGGGGGAACCCCGGCCGAGAGGTGTAGATCCGAGGCTTTATGTTTTACACTGAAAGCCAATAACTCTGTGATATCCATAGATTTGTCATTCTCCCATCACAAGATCACGAACGAAACATGAGCCAGATTGCCGAGCACCTGCTTCAGGTAAAGGAACGTATTGTACAAGCCGCCAGCCGGGCTGGCCGACGCGGCGATCACATCCAGCTGCTGGCGGTCAGCAAGACCAAACCGCTGGAGGCCGTTTGCGAGGCCTATGCCGCCGGTCAACGCCGCTTCGGCGAATCCTACGCCCAGGAAGCGGCCACCAAGATAGATACCCTGCATGAGCAGGGGACCTGTACAGACATAGAGTGGCACTTTATCGGCCCGCTGCAATCGAACAAGTCCAAGCTGGTGGCCGAGCGGTTCGACTGGGTACAGAGCGTGGACAGAGAGAAGCTGATCGAACGCCTCAACAACCAGCGCCCGACCGGGCTCGCGCCGCTAAATGTCTGTCTGCAAATCAATATTAGCGGAGAGAGCAGCAAATCCGGAACGTCGGAACAAGAGATTTTCCGTCTGGCCGAACTGGTCTCCCGGTGCGAGCGGCTGCGGCTGCGCGGTCTGATGGCCATTCCGGAGCACACCAGCGACGAGGCGGTACTGGCTGCCCAGATGGTGCGCATGCAGGCTCTGTTCACCGAGCTTGCGCGACAATACCCGGGCGTGGACACCCTCTCGATGGGGATGACCGAGGATCTCGAACTGGCGATCGGCCACGGCAGCACCATGGTGCGGGTCGGTACCGCCATCTTCGGTGCCCGCGACTATTCATGAGCAGGAGCCCGTGATGCGGCGCATGCGGGCTCTGCCTTTTTCAGATCACAGGAGTGTTTGATGCAGTACAGAACCCTCGCCTTTATCGGGGCAGGCAACATGAGCCGCAGCATCATTGCCGGCCTGGTTCAGGCGGGCTACCCGGCTGACCGGATCATTGCCGCCAACCCCAGTCGGCCCAAGCTGGATGCGCTGGCTGGCGACTACGGCATTCGCGTCACCCAGGACAACGCCGAGGCGGCCCGGGCGGCCGAAGTCATCGTGCTGGCGGTCAAGCCGCAGCTGATGGCGGCCATGCTGAGCGCGCTGGTGACGGCGCTGGGCACGCTGGAGGGCAAGCTGCTCATCTCCATCGCCGCCGGCATCAAGGTGGCACGGCTGGCCGAAATGGCGGGCGGCCACGGCCGGATCATCCGCACCATGCCGAACACCCCCTCTCTGCTGGGGCTGGGCATGACCGGGCTGTACGCCCCGCCCGGCATCGAGCAGGCCGATCGTGAGCTGGCCGAGCAGATGATGCAGGCGGTAGGCAAAACCCTCTGGGTGGAGCAGGAGTCCGGCATCAACGGCGTCATCGCCGCGGCCGGCAGTGCGCCTGCCTACTTCTTCCTGTTCATGCAGGCCATCGCCGAGGAGGCCGAGGCCATGGGCTTCTCCCCCGAGCAGGCCCGCCTGCTGGTTCAGCAGACCGCCCTTGGCGCGGCTGCCATGGTCGAGCAGAATCCCGAGCTGTCGCTGCAGACCCTGCGCGAGCAGGTGACCAGCAAGGGTGGCACCACCGCCGAAGCGATCAAGACTTTCCAGCAGCAGGGGCTGATGCCGCTGACTGCGCAAGCCATGCAGGCGGCCGTTGCTCGGGCCGGCGAAATGGAAACCCTGTTCTGAACCCGATTTTCGTTACTCTCAGTTGCAACCTGGAGCCCAGATGAACACTGCTTACTTTCTGATTAATACAATTTTTGACCTCTATCTCATGGTGGTGCTGTTGCGCGTCTGGCTGCAGTGGGCCCGTGCCGACTTCTACAACCCCATGAGCCAGATGGTGGTCAAGCTGACCAACCCGCTGGTGGTGCCGCTGCGCCGGGTCATTCCCGGGCTGGGCGGGCTGGATCTGGCCTCGGTGCTGCTGGCGTTGCTGATCGCCTTCGCCAAGCTGGCGCTGCTCAAGAGCATGAACGTGCTGCTGGCCGACTGGCTCACCCTCAGCCTGTTTGCCGCCCTCACCGTGCTGAAGAAGGCTGGCTCCATGATCTTCTGGGTGCTGCTGATCCGCGCCATCCTGAGCTGGGTCAGCCAGGGGCGCAACCCCATCGAGTACGTGATGCACCAGCTGACCGAGCCCTTCCTGGCCCCTATCCGTCGCATTCTGCCGGCGCTGGGCGGGCTGGATCTCTCCGTGCTGGTCGCCTTTATCGGGCTGCAGGCCATAAACTATCTGTTGGGGGATCTGTTCGGCCAGCTGTGGTGGATGATTTGATGGCAGCCGTCCTGCGGGAAGGGGATGAGCTGGTATTGCATCTGATGATCCAGCCCAAGGCGAGTCGGGATCAGATCGTCGGATTGCACGGAGAAGAGTTGAAAGTGGCCATCACGGCGCCGCCGGTGGATGGTCAGGCCAACAGCCACTTGATCAAGTATCTGGCCAAGCAGTTCAAGGTGGCCAAGGGGCAGGTTCGCATCGTGCGGGGGGAGCTGGGACGGCACAAGACGGTCGCCATCGAGGCGCCCAGGCAGATCCCCGCCGAGGTCAGTGCCCTGCTGGACAATCAGGGTTAACACGAGAAGGATGACACCATGAAAACAGCCTGGATAAGCTGCCTGCTGGCACTGTTGCTGACCTTGCCCCTGCGGGCCGAACAGATGAAGGAGCTGGGCCCCTGGCAGGTGCACTACAGCGCCTTCAACTCCAGCTTCCTCACCCCCGAGGTGGCCAAGGCCTATGGCCTGGAGCGCAGTCGCTACAACGGCATCGTCAACATCGCGGTGCAGAACAAGCAGGGGGTGGCCCAGGCGGTGGGGATCACCGGCGAGGCCAAGAACCTCACTGGTACCATCCGCAACCTGACCTTCCAGGAGGTCAAGGAGGGCAACGCCATCTACTATCTGGCGGTGCTGCCCTATCGCAACGAGGATACCTACCAGTTCACCCTGAAGATCATGGGGGAGGGGCAGCAGCAGACGCTGACCTTCCAGCAGACCTTCTACGTCGACTGATGCCGGCACCCACCTTGCTCTGAAAAAAAGCCCCGAACGCAGGTTCGGGGCTTTTTATGACGTTATGACGGCGAGTCGGTCGGCGGGGTGAAGTCGTGGATCTCCCCCAGTCGCGGGGTGAAGCGAGGATCCTGATCCCGGTTGTGTTCCACCCACTCCATGGCCTGGCAGAAGCTCTCCCGCTTCGAGAATTCGCTGCGCACCTGATCGATGGCCCGCTCCGCGCTGCGCCGCTCCATCTTGCTGGCCTTGCGGTCGCTGAACTGTTGCTGCTGGGCCAGCATCCATTCGGTGAAGGCCTGGCGGCACTGTGTTTCGCTGGCCGCCTGGGCGGGCAGGGTCAGCAGCAGAGAGATCATCAATACAAAACGCATAACAAACCGGTGATTGAGGGGGTGGTTGCCTGAAAGGGCGGCATTTTATGCCGAAAACTTGAGCATGAACAGGGGGCGATGGCAGAAGATTGGGGCCGGCATGGCCGGCCCCGGGCAGGATCAGTGCTTGACCAGGTAGAGCTGGCGGCTGTAGGCCACGTCTTCCGGATTGTTGATGGGGTAGCCCTTGAGCCAGGGCTTGATCAGCCGGGCGTTGGTGTACTGATAGATGGGGGCGATGGGTGCCTCGTCCTGCAATATGGCCTCGGCCTCATCGAACAAGCGGGCCCGTTCACGGGGATCCTGACTGTTGGCCGCCTTGGCCAGCAGAGCATCGTAGTCGGCGTTGGCGAAGCGGGCCATGTTGCCGCTGTGGTGGGAGCCCCACAGGCCGAGGAAGGCTGATGGATCGTTGTAATCGGCCACCCAGGAGGAGCGGATCACCTCGAACTGGCCGCTCTGACGGCTGTCGAGATAACTCTTCCACTCCTGATTGGTGAGTTCGACCTGCGCCCCCAGCTTCTGTTTCCACAGGTTGGCGATGGCCAGCGCCATCTTCTTGTGCACCTCGGCCGTGTTGTAGAGCAGGGTCAGCTTGAGCGGGTTGGCCGGGCCGTAGCCCGCCTCCTTGAGCAGGGCTATGGCCTTGTCGTCGAGGACCTGCTGGCTGCTGCTGGAGAGCAGGTTGGCCTTGGGTTCGAAGCCGGCGACCACGTCCGGGGTGAAGTGATAGGCCGGTTTCTCACCCGTGCCCAGGATCTTGTTGGCGATGAGGCCCCGATCGATGGTGTAGGAGAGCGCCTTGCGCACCCGCACATCGTTGAGGGGGGCACGCTGGGTGTTGAAGGCGTAGTAGTAGGTGCCGAGCTGATCCGGGGTATAGACCTCACCCGGGATCTGCTGCATCAGCTTGTGATACTGCTCCTTGGGGAAGGACTCGGTGATGTGCAGGTCGCCGGCCAGGTAGCGGTTGGTGGCCGCACTCTCCTGGTTGATGGGTACGAAGGTGACCTTGGTCAGCACGGTATGGGCGCGATCCCAGTAGTAGGGGTTGGGGGTCAGTTCCAGCTTTTCGTTCACCACCCGGTGACTCAGCACGAAGGCCCCGTTGCCGACCAGCTTGCCGGGCTGGGTCCACTGGTTGCCGTATTGCTCCATGCTGGCACGATGCAGCGGCGACAGGCTGGGGTGGGTCAGCAGGCTCAGGAAGTAGGGCACCGGCTGGGAGAGGGTCACCTGCAGGGTGTGCTGGTCGAGGGCCTTCACGCCGAGTTCCTCGGGGGCCAGCTTGCCGGCCACTATGTCGTCCACCTTGTCGAAGCGGGCCAGCTGGGCGAACCAGGCAAAGGTGGCGGCCTCTTTGGGATCGACCAGTTTACGCCAGCCGTAGACGAAGTCGGCGGCCTGTACGGGATCGCCGTTCGACCAGCGGGCGTCCGGGCGCAGATGGAAGGTGAAGCGCTGATTGCCCTGGTTGTCCCAGCTGGCGGCCACCCCGGGCAGCACCTTGCCGTCCGGCCCCTGGGTCAGCAGCCCCTCGTAGAGATCCCGCAGCACCTGCAGCTCGGGCAGGCCGACCAGCTTGAGCGGACTCAGGCTCGCCGGCTCGTCTTTCAGATGACGCACGACGGCCTGCTCGGCGGCGAGCTGGGTGCCGGGCGGAACATCGGCAGCCTGGACACAGGCACTGCCCAGCAGGGCCAGCAGGAGACTCCATCCTTTCATGGTTAATCCTTCAAATAGTGTGAAGCGGGGAGAAAACTCGGCGATAAGTGGTCGCCGACAGACGGGAAATCATGATATCCCGTTTGCTGGTCAGACCGCCAGCATGAGTCCCTCGGCAGGGGACGCTGGCGCCCACGTTGACCCCCAATCCGGGGAGAGGAGCAAGCGATGAGAACATGGATCCTGTTGGCCCTGGCCATCAGTCAGGGGGCCTGGGCGCTGGCGCCGTGCGAGCGGCAGAGCAAGGTCGGCAGCTGGTGCGAGGCAAACATCGCCGCGCTGCACCCCACCCAGGGAGGCGTGGGCCAGATCCAGGTCGACAGCACCCAGGCCGAGCTGGCGGGCAAGAGCGCAAAACAGCTCGACAAGGTGATGAAAAAGAAAGAGATCCCCATCGTCATCGCACCCGATGGAGGCTACTGGCTGGTGGACAGACACCATCTGACCAAGGCGCTGTGGCAACTCGGGGTGAAGCCGGTGCGGGTCAAGGTGATCGCCAGGCTGCAGGACAAGGCCAGCTTCTGGAGCCAGATGCAGGGTAATCATTGGGCCTGGCTCAAGGACGAGCGGGGGCAGCCCCTCACGCCGGAACAGTTGCCGAGCCGCATCGACCTGCTACCCGACTACCCCTATCGCACCCTGGCCGGGTTGCTGCAGGATGCGGGCTATTTTGACAAGCGGGAGCAGGTCTACTTCGTCGAGTTCGCCTGGGCCAGCTGGCTTGGCCGGCAGATGGACTGGCTGCCGATCGACAGCGCCAACCTGGCGGATCGCCTCTATCAGGCCAAGCGGCTGGCGTGCAGCAACAAGGCGGCCGATCTGCCCGGCTATCCCGGCAAGCAGTGCCGGGTCAATCCGCCCGATAGCGACAACTGAGTGACAGGATGAAAGCGGGGGGCCATGGCCCCCCGCTGCATCATGGTCGGGTCTCGCCCCAGCGGGCGGCAGCCTGTTCCAGCAGGGCCACCTCGCCTTGCTGGATCAGTGGCAGCAGCGCCTGTACCTGTTCATCTGGCCACTCCCACCAGGCCAGCGCCTGCAAACGGGCAATCTCGTCCTCAGCAAAGCGCATCCTGATAACCTTGGCCGGCGTACCGGCCACCATGGCATAGGGCGGCACATCCTGATTGACCAGGGCACGTGCCGCTATGATGGCGCCGTCGCCGATGGTGACCCCCGGCATGATCATGGCGTCCATGCCGAGCCAGACATCGTTGCCGATGCGGGTGTCGCCGGCCGGGCGGTAGCTGCGCCGGAGCGCCTCCACATCTGAAAACGGATAGGTGCTGATGAAGGCCGTGTTGTGGGTCTGGTTGCCCCCCATGATGATCTTCACCCCGGCGGCTATTTGCACATAGTCGCCGATGCGGAGCTGATCGATGTGCCAGAGCGGCTCCCAGCCGGTCTCCGGGCTGCGGCTGAAACGGTCGCCGTGCAGATAGCGCACGGCATGCTCTTCAAAGGGGCCGTCCCAGGCGCCAGAGTAGTAGCTGTGCCGTCCCTTGAGATGGATGTTGGGGTTGCTCACCGTCAGATGCAGATATTCGACCTGCGACCAGTGTTGGCAGGGTTTCATGGCTGTTTCCTCGTTCAAATGGATAGGGGTGTATGACGCGAGGAGCGCAGCTAATAGATCCAGACCAGCAGGCGGGGCACGCACAGGGTCGAGCAGCCCAGCGCCTGGGGTAAACGGGGTCGCAGCATGGGAAGAGGGATCCTGAAGGATGAGTTCCCATGGTAAGCCATGCCGGGGCGGGAGCCAAGCCGTGCACCGCCAGCTGGTCAAAACCTGCACAAAATATCGGGTTGATATTCATTCTCAACTGGGCATGATAAAAGTCCCACCCATCAACCTGGGAGATCGGCATGACCCATCAAATCTGGCAGCGTTACATGCTGGAGGCTGAAAATGCGCTGGGCGCCGGCGCGCTCGGCACCGCCATTTGTCTCTATCAACAGGCCCTCGCCGAGGTGTATGAACTGAGTGACGGCGATCTGGATGAACTGGCCAGCATGCGGGTGGCGACCTGCCACCGGCTGGCCGATTTCTGGCGCGCCATGGAGGAGCCGGCCTACGAGCTGCGCTACCTCAAGCTGGCCTCGGAGCTGGTCACTGCGCTGGTGCCACAGTGTCCGAACCGGGAGTGTGAATCCCTCATCAGTGAACTGGGCTGCTGCCGGGCGGCGCTGCTCTCTTTCCTCAAGCGCCACCCCAATCCAGATATCGCCCGTCTGATCCAGTTGCAGGATCAGGTGCAGGGCTGCGAGCTGATCGGCCGTTTTCGCCTCAACTGAGGATCATTTACGGCCCTTGAGGCGCTGGGCGATCCGCGTCTGCGCCTCTTCCCCCTGCAGGGCGAGGGAGAAGGCGCGCGCCTCCAGATCGATGACGAAGTGCACCGCCTGCCTGAGCTCCTGCTTGAGCAGCGCCTTGCTCTTTTGCAGCGCCCCGGGCGCCTTGGCTGCCAGCTTCAGACCCTGCTCCCTGGCAAAGGGGTGCAGGGCTTCGGCCGTCAGCACCCGGTTGGCGAGCCCGAGTCGCAGCGCCTCGTCGGCATCGATGGCTTCGGCCAGCAGCAACAGCTCCGCTGCCTTCAGGTGACCCACGCTGCGCGGCAGCAGCAGGCTGGAGGCAAACTCCGGCACCAGCCCCAGCTCGACGAAGGGCAGTTGCAGACGGGCATTGTCGGCCAGATAGACCAGATCGCAGTGCAGCAGCAGGGTAGTGCCGATGCCGACCGCGGCGCCGCCGACCGCGGCGATCACCGGTTTGGGGAAGTCGGCCAGGGTATGCAGAAATTGCAGGATGGGGTCGTCGGGGTCCAGCCCCGTCTTGCCCATGAAGTCTGCCAGATCATTGCCGGCGGTGAAGCAGTCTGGCTGTCCCTGAATGAGCAGGGCATGGATGGCGTCATCCGCCGTCGCTTGCCGCAATGCCTCGGTGAGCGCACGATACATGGCGGTATTGAGGGCGTTGCGCTTGTCGGGGCGATTGAGGGTCAAGGTGAGCAAGCCATCCTGCTGCTCGGCAATGATAATGGGGTCCATGTCTAAATCCTTGTTATTGCTGGCTGTCAAAGGCTTACCGCTGCGGTAAGCTTTGTTGCGTTTAACAACATCATAAAAGGATTTCAACCATGTTTAAACGTGCGTTCTATTCCCTGCTGGCCCTGGGACTGACCGCTCCCGCCCTGGCCAAGGTCGAGGCCGTTGATGGTTATGTGCGTCTGCTGCCGCCGGGCTCGCCCAACACCGCCGCCTTCCTGGTGCTGAAGAATGATGCCGATCAGCCGGTCAAGCTGGTGGCCGCCGCCTCGCCCGAGGTGGGCCGCGCCGAGCTGCACACCCATCTGCACGAGAACGGCGTGATGAGGATGCGCCAGGTCGAGAGCATCGAGGTGCCGGCCAAGGGGGAAGTGGCGCTCAAGCCCGGCAGCTTCCACATCATGCTGTTCGAGGTGCGCGAGCTCTCCCAGGGCTCCCCTTTCCCGCTGACGCTGACGATGGATGATGGCCAGCAGCTGGAGCTGAGCCTGCCGGTGAAGCCGGTTGAACCCATGGCGGGCATGCAGCACTGACATTAATGGACGCTTGTTCAGCTTTTTACACTGTGTATTCCCGTCGCTCTGGGTAAAATGATGGCCTTTCCAGTCCAACAAGAGAGTAACGTGATGAAGAAGACCTTGATTGCCGGTTGTGTGCTGGCCCTGTTCAGCCAGGCTGCCATGGCTGCCGATGACTGGCGTTTTGCCGCCGGTGCCGATGTATGGAATGCTCAGGGCAGCGGCCAGATCAACGGTGTCGGGGCCAACGGCAGCTACGACGAGAACTACAACTGGAGCGGCTACCTGCAACTGGAGCACGGCATCATCCTGCTGCCCAACGCCAAGTTCGAGATCTCCGATTTCGGCACCAGCGGCGGCGCCCTCAACAACGATCTGATGGCCTATGACCTGAGCCTCTACTATCGCCTGTTCAACAACGATCTGTTCCAGATCGACCTGGGTCTGACCGGTCGTCGCTACGATGGCGATTTCAACACCCAGCACTACTCCTATGACAAGGACGTGCTGATGGCCTACACCGGCGCCGAACTGCGTATCCCGGGTACCGGCTTTGCCGCCTTCGGCGATGCCCGCGTGCAGGATGCCGACAACTACGACTACCGTCTGGGTGGCTCCTACAAGTTCGCTACCGTACCGCTCAAGGTACGTGCCGGCTGGCGTGATGCGAGCATGGACTTCGATCGCGTTGACCAGCGGGTAGACGGCTGGTTCATCGGTGGCGAATTCACCTTCTAAATTCCGGCAATCTCTGGTGACGATGCCCTCATCATCCCGATGACGGCATCCGGCGAGGAACGAACATGGGTCATATCATAGTGACGGGGGCGGGATCCGGCTTGGGCCGCGCCTTGACCATAGGTCTGGTTGAACGGGGCCATCAGGTTTCCATGATGGGGCGTCGTTATCAGAAGCTGCAGGAGCAGGAAGCCTTGCTCGGCAAGGCGGTGATCGGCATCGCCGCCGATCTGGCGCACCACGAGGAAGTGGACGTGGCGTTTGCCGCCGCGGTGGAGTGGGGCGGCCTGCCCGAGCTGGTGCTGCATTGCGCCGGCGTGGGCGAGTTCGGCCCGGTCGGCGTCTATACCGCCGAGCAGATCCGCCGGGTGGTGGAGAGCAATCTCATCTCCACCATTCTGGTGGCCCAGCAGACGGTGCGCCTCATCGGCGACAAGGGCGGGGTGCTGGCCAATGTGCTCTCTTCCGCCGCCCAGGTGGGCAAGGCCAACGAGAGTCTCTACTGCGCCTCCAAATGGGGGATGCGCGGCTTTCTCGAATCCTTGCGGGCCGAGCTGAAGGGCTCGCCGCTGCGGCTGGTGAACCTCTATCCGAGCGGGATCCGCAGTGAATTCTGGGACAACTCGGATCACGTGGACAGCAGCGGCTTCATGACCCCGGAAGATGCCGCCGCCTACATGCTGGATGCACTGGAAGCCAGAAGCAGCTGCCACGTGACCGATCTCTTTATCGGTCGCAATCCCTGACAAAAGGCCGCCGTCATCCGGTTGCCATCGTCAGAATACAGAAACAAAAAGCGCGCCATCGGCGCGCTTTTTTATACCTGCAAGGGGCGGGATTAACGGCCCAGCTTGGCCTTGAGCATGGCGACGATGTCGCTGATGGCCACTTCCTGCTTCTCGCCGGTGCGGCGGCACTTGTACTCCACCACGCCGTTGTCCATACCGCGCTCGCCGATGACGATGGCGTGCGGTACGCCCAGCAGCTCCATGTCGGCGAACATCACGCCCGGACGCTCTTTACGGTCGTCGAACAGCACGTCCACACCGGCGGCCTTCAGCTCGGCGTAGAACTGCTCGGCCAGCTCGGCAACGCGTACGGACTTGTGCATGTTCATCGGTACGATGGCCACTTCGAACGGGGCGATGGCGTCCGGCCAGATGATGCCGTACTGGTCGTTGTTCTGCTCGATGGCGGCAGCCACCAGGCGGGAAACCCCGATGCCGTAGCAACCCATCTCCATGGTGACGGACTTGCCGCCTTCATTCAGCACGCTCGCCTTCATGGCTTCGGAGTACTTGGTACCCAGCTGGAAGATGTGGCCCACTTCGATGCCGCGTTTGAGCAGCAGCTTGCCCTGGCCGCACGGGCTCGGGTCGCCTTCCACCACGTTGCGCAGGTCGGCAACTTCATAGGTGGTGATGTCGCGATCCCAGTTGGCACCGGTCAGGTGGAAGCCGGTCTCATTGGCGCCGCAAACGAAGTCAGCCAGGTGGGCGGCGCTGCGATCGGCGATGATGCGACCGGCAAAGCCGACCGGGCCGATGGAGCCTGCGTCGCAACCGGCGGCTGCCTTGATCTGCTCGTCGTTGGCGAAGGTCAGCGGGTTGGCGACACCCGGCAGCTTCTCGGCCTTGATTTCGTTCAGCTCGTGGTCGCCACGCAGCACCAGCGCGATGACGGCCTGGTTGCCGTGCTCGTCCGCTTCGCCCAGCACCAGCAGGGTCTTGGCGATGGCGCTCGGGGCCACGCTCAGGAAGGCGGCCACTTCGTCGATAGTGTGGATGTTCGGTGTCGCAACCTTGGTCAGGGCTGCGGTGGCAGCGGCGCGCTCGCCAGCCGGGGCCAGCGCCTCGGCCATCTCGATGTTGGCGGCGTAATCTGATGTATCGGAGAAGGCGATCAGGTCTTCACCGCTCTCGGCCAGCACCTGGAATTCGTGGGAGCCGGTACCACCGATGGAGCCGGTATCGGCCTGCACCGGACGGAAGTTCAGACCCATGCGGGTGAAGGCCTTGCAGTAGGCGGCGTGCATCTTCTCGTAGGTATCGACCAGGGAGGCCTTGTCGATGTGGAAGGAGTAGGCGTCCTTCATCAGGAACTCGCGGCCACGCATCACGCCGAAACGGGGGCGAACTTCGTCGCGGAACTTGGTCTGGATCTGGTACAGATTCAGCGGCAGCTGTTTGTAGCTGTTCACTTCGTAACGGATCAGCGCGGTGATCACCTCTTCGTGGGTCGGGCCCAGCACGAAGGGACGGTTGTGACGGTCGGTCAGACGGCACAGCTCGGGACCGTAGTCATCCCAGCGGCCTGACTCCTGCCACAGCTCGGCGGGCTGAACCACCGGCATGGAGACTTCGATGGCACCAGCATTGTTCATCTCTTCGCGAACAATGTTCTCGATTTTTTTCAGAACCCGCAGACCGGACGGCAGCCAGGCATACATGCCGGAGGCCAGTTTGCGGATCATGCCGGCGCGCAGCATCAGCTGATGGCTGATGATCTCGGCGTCGGACGGGGTTTCCTTGAGAGTGGAAAGCAGATATTGGCTGGTACGCATCGCGGTAGACCTTAGCTAAGACGGGCGGCGGGGCCCTGGATAATTTCAAGAGCGGAATTTTAACAGGACGGGCCCTGCGGCCCAAGGGCTAAATTCGTACGATGGGAGAAAGCGGGGGCGTCGCCCCCGCTGCGGTCAGACCCGAAATTGCGACAGTAACCGCTGTTGCAGCAGGCTGGCCTGATGGAGAGAAGAGGCGAGCTGCAGACACTCCTGCGCCTCCTGCTCACCAGTCTGGGCCTGCTGGCTGATGCCGGAGACCTTGTCCGAGGTGTGGCTCAGGGTATGGGAGAGCTGGCCGGTGGCGTCCGCCACCTGCTGTACCATGTCCGCCAGGTGGTCGATGGCGCCCTCCACCTTGAACAGGATCTGCTTGGTGTTGTCGGAATCCGCCATGCCCGACTCCACCGTCTTTAGGTTGCGCTGCATCATCAGGTAGGCGGTTTCGGTCTGCTGCTGGATGCTGTTGATCACCTCGTTGATCTCGGCGCTGGAGGAGGCGGTGCGATTGGCCAGGGTGCGCACCTCGTCGGCCACCACCGCAAAGCCGCGGCCCATCTCGCCGGCCCGGGCGGCCTCGATGGCGGCGTTGAGCGCCAGCAGATTGGTCTGCTCGGAAATGCCGCTGATGGTGGAGATGATCTGGCCTATCTGGCTGGCCTGCTCCTTGAGGGCGTTGATGGCGGTGGCGCATTCGCCCACCTCCATCACCACCCGCTGCATGCCCGCGCTGGCGGAGGAGACATACTGGCTGCTCTCGGTGGTGAGCTGGCGCACCTCGTTGGCGTTTTGTGCCGCCAGGCTGCAGTTGTCCGAGATGGTGGTGGCCACCTGCACCATCTGCTCGCTGTCATGGTGCAGCGCCTGGGCATGTTCGGCCGTCTGGCGGCTGCTCTGGCTGATGGCCTGAACCCGGTTGACCGAGGTGTGCACGTGCTCGCTGATGTGCTGGTTGTTGTCCATGGTCGAGCTGATCATCTTCTGCAGCTTCTCGATGAAGCGATCCACGCTGCCGGCCAGCGAGCCGATTTCGTCGTCACGCCTGAGGTTGATGCGGGCGTTGAGATCCCCTTCGCCGGCTGCGATGTCCTGCATGCGCCGATTGACTTGCAGCAGGGGCCGCACGATGGCGCGCACCAGCCAGAAGCCGCACAGGGTCACGATCAGCAGGCTGAACAGCAGGCCGCCCAGGATCAGACTCTTGGTATGGTTGATGATGGCGTTGAGCTGACCCACCTGATCCTCGACCGTGGCATCGCCCTTTGCCTCCACCTCGACCAGCAATTTCTTGAGCTGATCGGCGCTCTGCTCATAGCTGGTCAGCTGGCGTTGATACTCGCCAAGGGCCGCCATCCACTGCACCATCAATTGCTGAACCTCGGTTTCCAGCGCCCGATACTGGGTTGCCAGTGACTGGCCGGCAAACTCCCCCTCAGCGGGCACATCAAACAGTCCGCTGGCCAGCATGGCTTCGACCGCCTCCCGGTAGAAGCGGGTCGCCTCCTCCATCTCGCTCTGGATGGCGGGGGTGAGCCCTTCGCTCTGCATCTTCTCCAGCGCATAGAGCTGACGCAGGAAGCCTATATTGGCCTCCATGCCGCCATCGGCCGCGTGCCAGCGGGTTGCCAGGCCGCCATTCCAGCTGATGGCCTGATCCGGTGACTGGGTGAGGCTCTCGACCGCGCCATCACCCACCACCTCAAGCTGGGTCGAGAGGCGGGACATGCGTTCAGAACTGGCGCGCAGCGCCTGATCGAGGCGGGTAAACGTCTGGTAGAGCGCCAGCAGCTGTTCCTGCTGCTGCTGGTAGACCTGATGCTGCTGGTTCATGGTGTTGATGGCGGCGTCATCGATGAGCCGACCTTCGCCCACCCGGCGCATGGCGTCGGTGGTGGCGGTTCTGGCCTGCTGCAGTTCCTGCTCGTCGAGGGACATGCCTCTGAGCATCTTCTGGATGTAGAGCGACTGGTTGCCGAGCTCGATGGAGCCCTCCATGGCGCCGTCTGCAGTCTGCCAGGCGGCACCCAGCACATAGGAGAGCAGATCCGCCAGCCGCTGGCTGCCATACCAGCCGACGACGCCCATGCCCAGCGTGCAGCTGAGCAGAATGGCCAGCCCCAGGTTCGATGTGGTGACGATTTTCATGATTAAGGACCTTCCTTGGCTCCAAACAAACCCAATTTAGTGTTTTATCAGTGGCAACAAAATGCCATGCCAGATGGAAAATAAAGTTGTTGCCCGGCTCGGATCCAAGCATGGCTTGGAACGCGCGAATGTGCCGAAAATCCGCTGCGGTCCCGCCGCCCTATGCTGGATACTTATCCAGTTATTCTTTATGCTATGAGCCAATTTACAGATAGCTGGTTTGGCGAGGAGAGAGCCGTGATTGGTCGCTTGAGAGGCGTAGTCATTGAGAAACAACCCCCCGAGGTATTGCTGGAGGTCGGGGGCGTGGGCTATGAGGTGCACATGCCCATGAGCTGCTTCTATGATCTGCCCGAGATTGGCAAGGAAGCGGTCATTCACACCCACTTCGTGGTGCGGGAAGACGCCCAGCTGCTGTACGGCTTCAATCACAAGCAGGAGCGGGCGCTGTTTCGCGAGCTGATCAAGACCAACGGGGTCGGCCCCAAGCTGGCGCTGGCCATTCTCTCCGGCATGAGTGCCACCCAGTTCGTGCTGAGTGTCGAGCGCGAGGAGATAAGCTCCCTGGTCAAGTTGCCAGGGGTGGGCAAGAAGACCGCCGAGCGGCTGGTGGTGGAGATGAAGGACAGACTCAAGGGGTGGGTCAGCCACGATCTCTTCTCGCCGGCCGAGATCACCCTGCCCGCGAAGGAGAGTGCCCTGCGGGCGCCAGATTCGAGCGAAGAGGCCGCCAGTGCGCTGGTGGCACTCGGTTACAAGCCGCAGCAGGCCAGCCAGATCGTCAGCAAGGTGGCGGTGGATGGCATGTCGGTGGAAGATATCATCCGTGAAGCGCTGCGCAGCCTGGTGTGAGGTAGAGAATGATTGAAGCGGATCGCCTCATTTCCGCCGCTGGCGGGCGTGAGGAAGAAGTCATCGATCGGGCCATCCGACCCAAGCTGCTGGCCGATTACACCGGCCAGGATCCGGTCTGCGAACAGATGGAGATCTTCATCGCGGCGGCTCGCCAGCGCGGCGAGGCGCTCGATCACCTGTTGATCTTCGGCCCGCCCGGGCTTGGCAAGACCACGCTCGCCAACATAGTGGCCAACGAGATGGGGGTCAACATCAAGACCACCTCGGGCCCGGTGCTGGAGAAGGCCGGCGATCTGGCGGCGCTGCTCACCAACCTCGAGCCGAACGACGTGCTGTTCATCGACGAGATCCACCGCCTCAGCCCTGTGGTGGAGGAGGTGCTCTACCCGGCGATGGAGGATTACCAGCTCGACATCATGATCGGGGAGGGGCCGGCGGCTCGCTCCATCAAGCTCGACCTGCCCCCCTTCACCCTGATCGGCGCGACGACCCGGGCCGGCTCCCTCACCAGCCCGCTGCGGGATCGCTTCGGTATCGTGCAGCGCCTCGAGTTCTACAACGTCAGGGATCTGACCGACATCGTCGCCCGCAGCGCCCGTTGCCTCGGGCTCGACATGACGGAAGACGGTGCGCTGGAGGTGGCGCGTCGCTCGCGCGGTACGCCGCGAATTGCTAACCGTTTGTTGCGCAGGGTGCGGGATTTTGCCCAGGTGAAATCCGACGGCCGGATTGACGGACCCATAGCGGCCCGAGCCATGGACATGCTGGACGTGGATAACGAAGGGTTCGACTTCATGGACCGCAAGCTATTGTTGGCTGTCATAGACAAGTTTCTGGGGGGGCCGGTGGGGCTCGACAACCTGGCTGCGGCCATCGGCGAGGAGAAGGACACCATCGAAGATGTGCTCGAACCCTATCTGATCCAGCAGGGCTTCCTGCAACGTACACCCAGAGGGCGGATCGCGACACCAAGAGCTTATGCGCATTTTGGCCTGCAACGGCCAGATGAAGGGTAAAAACAGTTGATTGAACAAAAAACCGCCTTCAAGGGCGGTTTTTTGTTATCCGGGCAAAAAAAAGCCCACTGCGGAGGCGGTGGGCAAAGACAATTCAGGATGGATGTTCACAGACAGTGAGTGCGTCTGGAGACAGACCGGTAAAAAACGGAATGAGCCGTCGCGAGGCCTCAGAGTCGGTTCATTTGATAGAGCTGAACGAACGAAAGCTTGTAGTAACGGATGGTTTTAGCAACAAACTTTTTCATCTTTAATTCCAATAGACAGGTTCGAAATGTTCATCGAATACGTACCGGGAACCCAGATTGACCGGCCTGTATCCAAGGGTATGCCCTCACTGCGAGGCGCATTGTAGGAGCTCTGTCTGACTCGGACAAACAAGAAAAATTACCCATATCAGATTAGATTAACTAATCATTTTGTGGCCTTGTCGAATTAGCATGGATATGCGTTTTTATTGGTTTTTAATTGGTTTTATTCTGGCTGGGGACAAGCGAGGGAAACATGATGAAAACACCCTTGAGAGTTGTTTTTTAACAGAAGCATTACTTATTTGCTTCAAGATTAAAGTTGATTTAAATCAATGATTTGCGATTTTTATTTTTTTGTGACCCAGCTCTCTAAAATAAATGGAAAGGGTCGTGAAAATGCCTTTGAAAGGCATGTATTGATGGTGGTTTTACATTGATTTCAATCAAATAAAGGTGATATAAAACTCAGGTCATTATGGGCGGGAATAAAGCAAGCTTGATTGTTTTGCAATTGTTAAACATTAGCTTTTTTTGTTCCCTATTATTGCCTTGTTGTTAATGTGGTGGCAGTCGAATCCGGTCGTCAGTGCAAAACTGGAACATGACCGATAATTCGGGGACTTCCAACGGAAGCTTTGTCTTAAAACTTAAAATAGCCGTGCCAATAATCGGTGAGGAAACATCATGATTGCTGAGCATGTGGTAGACCTATCGCGGTTCCAATTCGCTGCGACGGCCCTTTATCACTTCCTGTTTGTGCCCTTGACGCTCGGAATGGCCTTCATTCTGGCGATCATGGAGTCTGTCTATGTGATGACCAACAACCCTGTCTACCGGGACATGACCAAGTTCTGGGGCAAGTTGTTTGGTATCAACTTTGCCCTCGGGGTCACCACAGGGCTGACCATGGAGTTCCAGTTTGGTACCAACTGGGCCTACTACTCCCACTATGTCGGCGATATCTTCGGGGCCCCGCTGGCCATCGAAGGTCTGATGGCATTCTTCCTGGAATCCACCTTCGTCGGTATGTTCTTCTTCGGCTGGGATCGGCTCTCCAAGCGTCAGCACCTGGCTGCGACCTGGTTGATGGCGCTCGGGACCAACCTCTCCGCGCTCTGGATCCTGGTTGCCAACGGCTGGATGCAGAATCCGGTCGGTGCCGAGTTCAACTTCGAAACCATGCGCATGGAGATGGTGAGCTTCGCCGATCTGGTGTTCAACCCGGTTGCCCAGGTGAAGTTCGTCCACACAGTGGCGGCAGGCTATACCACAGGTGCCATGTTCGTGCTGGGAATCTCTTCCTACTACCTGCTCAAGCATCGTGACGTGGCCTTCGCCCGTCGCTCCTTCGCCATAGCGGCCGCATTCGGCATGGCATCCATCCTCTCCGTGCTGATCCTCGGTGACGAGTCCGGCTACGAGACAGGTGAAGTGCAGAAGGTGAAACTGGCGGCCATCGAGGCCGAGTGGAACACCGAACCTGCGCCAGCCTCCTTTACCCTGTTCGGCATCCCGAACCAGGAAGAGATGCGCACCGACTACGCCATCAAGATCCCTTATGCCCTCGGCATCATCGCCACCCGTTCGCTGGACGGCCAGGTGACCGGTCTCAAGGATCTGAAGAGCGAGCACGAGCTGCGCGTGCGCAACGGCATGACCGCCTACGACCTGCTGACCAAGCTGCAGTCCGGAGACAAGTCTGACGATACCCGCGCCCGCTTCGACGAAGTGAAGCAGGATCTGGGCTACGGTCTGCTGCTCAAGCGCTATACCTCCAACGTGACCGACGCCACCGACGAGCAGATCAAGGCCGCCGTGGATGACTCCATCCCGCAAGTGCTGCCGCTGTTCTTCGCCTTCCGCATCATGGTTGCCTGCGGCATGTTGATGCTGGTGCTGATTGGCCTGGCCTTCTATGACAGTACCCGTCACAAGATCGGCGAGCGCAAGTGGCTGCTCAAGGCGCTGCTGTACGGCATCCCGTTGCCCTGGATCGCCATCGAGTGTGGCTGGTTCGTCGCGGAATACGGTCGTCAGCCCTGGACCATCGCCGAAGTGTTGCCGACCTCGGTCTCGGCCTCCAACGTGCCGGCGTCCGAGATCTGGTTCTCCCTTATCGGGATCTGCCTGTTCTACACCGTACTGCTGATCATCGAGATGTACCTGATGTTCAAGTACGCGCGTCTGGGCCCAAGCAGCCTGAAGACCGGCAAGTACCACTTCGAACAGAGCAAGGCATAAGGAGAGCAACCCATGTTTGATTACGAAATGTTGCGCCTGGTCTGGTGGGTGCTGGTCGGCGTCCTGCTGATTGGCTTCGCCATCACCGACGGCTTCGATATGGGGGTGGGCGCACTGCTCCCCTTCGTCGGCAAGAAAGATGTTGAGCGTCGGGTGATGCTCAACACCATGGGCCCGCACTGGGAAGGGAACCAGGTCTGGCTGGTGACCGCCGGTGGTGCCCTGTTTGCAGCCTGGCCAATGGTGTATGCGGCAGCCTTCTCCGGCTTCTACATCGCCATGATCCTGACCCTGATGGCACTGTTCTTCCGCCCGGTCGGTTTCAAGTACCGCTCCCTGCGTGAAGATGCCAAGTGGCGCAGCAACTGGGACTGGGCGCTGTTCGTCGGTAGCGCGGTACCGCCCATCGTGTTTGGCGTGGCGTTCGGCAACCTGCTGCAGGGCGTGCCGTTCGACTTCAACCAGTTCATGATGCTGACCTATCATGGCAACTTCTTCGGTCTGCTCAATCCGTTCGGCCTGCTGGCAGGTCTGGTGAGCCTGTTCATGCTGGTCACCCAGGGAGCTACCTGGCTGATGATGAAGACCGACGGTGAAGTGCTGGCCCGCTCCCGCACCGCTGCCATGATCTGCTCGCTGGTGACCCTGGTGCTGTTCGCACTGGCCGGTTTCTGGGTCAGCGGCATGGAAGGCTATGTGGTGGTCAAGGCCGCCGCGACCGATGCCGTCTCCAATCCGATGAACAAGGAAGTGGTGCGTCAGGCCGGTGCCTGGATGAACAACTACAGCCTCTATCCCTGGATGGTTGCGGCGCCCGTGCTGGGTCTGGCGATGAGCCTGCTGACATCGCTGTTTGCCAAGCTGAACAAGGGCTGGCTGGCGTTCACCTGCTCCTCCCTGGCGATTGCTGGCGTGATCCTGACTGCCGGCTTCTCCATGTTCCCGTTCGTGATGCCCTCAAGCCTTGAGCCGTCACTGAGCCTGACCATGTGGGATGCCACCGCTTCTCTCAACACCCTGCGGGTGATGACGGTAGCGGCCGCCATCTTCGTACCGATTGTGCTGGGTTATACCCTGTGGACCTACATCAAGATGTTCGGCCGGGTGACCAGCAAGCACATCGAAGACAACCAACAATCGCTCTACTAAGAAGGTGCCCTGATATGTGGTATTTCACCTGGATCCTGGGTCTGCTGCTGGCTTGTGCATTCGGCATCATCAATGCGCTGTGGCTGGAACACACCGAGAACATGGATCGCCAGATCGATGAGAACAAGTGATCGACTCGCCCGGTTGGCTGCTCCCCTGGAGCGCCAACCCTGGCAGGGGTTGATGCTGGTAGCGGCGGCCCTGTTGGCCGTCGCTATTTTACAGGCCCCCAATCTGGTGGCCGCCAACACCAGCGAACACGGCCTCTGGCTGGCGCCCTGGCTGATGTGGGCGGTCTGTTGCGGGGTCATGCACGGGCTGGGATTCCACCCCCGCAGCCTCGTCGGTCGCGTGCTGTTTTTCCCCTGGCTCGCCTTGCCCAGTTTGTTGTACGGGCTCTGGCTGACTCAAGGCTATTTCCTTTCATAAAAAACGGGGGGAGGCAGGATTTCCCTGCTTCCCCCTGCTTCTTTCCTATTCAGCCCTGCGCTATGATAGCCCCCCATCTGACTGTCGTATGGATCACAGATTGTTATGGGGGAAGTCTCTGAGTTTCCGGTGCGTGTCTACTACGAAGACACCGATGCCGGGGGCATCGTCTACAACGCCAATTATCTCAAGTTTATGGAACGTGCTCGCACCGAGTTCCTGCGTGCTGGCGGCATCGAACAGGATGTCCTGCTGGGCGCCGGGTACGCGTTTGTGGTGAGTCGAACAGAGATCGATTTCCGCTCGGCGGCCCGTTTTAATGAGCTTTTGACTGTATTGACGCAAGTGACCGAAGTGAAACGCGCCTCCATGCGCTTCTCACAACGGATACTGGCGGCTGATGGACGACTGATCACCCAGGCCATGGTACAGATAGCCTGTGTCAGTCATCCGCATATGAAACCTGTTGCAATACCTGAAAATGTGAAGGGAGTGCTGTTAAGTGCACGCTGAAATTTCGTTTATTGGCCTGTTTTGGCAAGCCAGCCTGTTGGTAAAACTGGTCATGATGACCCTGATGGGCATGTCGGTCGTCTCTTGGGCGCTGATCATCCAGCGCTCCAAGGCCATCAAGGCAGCCAATATCGCATCGGAGCAGTTTGAAGACAGATTCTGGTCCGGGGTCGACCTCAACCGTCTCTACCAGGAGTCCTCTTCCCGCCGCGACGACATCGAAGGCATGGAAGACATCTTCTACTCCGGCTTCAAGGAGTATGCCCGTCTGCTCAAGGCCGGCGCCCGTGGTCAGGATGCGGTGATGGACGGTACCTACCGTGCTATGCGCGTCTCCCTCTCCCGCGCGGTGGACGATCTCGAGTCCAACCTGCCGATCCTGGCGACCATCGGCTCCATCAGCCCCTATATCGGTCTGTTTGGTACCGTCTGGGGGATCATGAACGCCTTTATCGCCCTGGGTCAGGTGCAGCAGGCTACCCTGCAGATGGTGGCCCCCGGTATCGCGGAGGCGCTGATCGCCACCGCCATGGGTCTGTTTGCCGCCATCCCGGCCGTTATCTTCTACAACCGCTTCTCCAACAAGGTCGAGCGGCTGGAGAACGCCTACGCCAACTTCATGGACGAGTTCACCACCATTCTGAACCGTCAAATTGCTCAGCAGCAGGGTGATCAGTAATGCAAACCTATCAGCGGATCCGGCGCAAGAAGGTGGCCGAGATCAACGTGGTTCCCTATATCGACGTCATGCTGGTGCTGCTTATCATCTTCATGGCGGTGACGCCCGTGATCACCCAAGGGGTCAAGGTTGACCTGCCGCAGGCGGAATCCGAGCAGTTGCCGGAAGATGCCAAGCCGCCCTTCATCGTCAGCGTCAATACCGAAGGCGAGTACGTCATCAAGGCCGGCGAGGCCGAAGACGAACCCGTGCCGAGCGGGACGCCCGAGGCGATGCAGCAGTACATCACCGAGAAGGCCATGGGTTACCTGGCCATCAACCAGAACGCCCCCGTGGTAGTGGCCGGTGACAAGTCGGTGCGCTACGAAGAGGTGATCCTGCTGATGGTGGCCCTCAAGAAAGCCGGTGTGCCTCAGGTCGGCCTGATGACAGATCCGGTGAACTGACGGAGATGGATGTGAAGCGTGGTATTTCCGGTTATCTCATCGCGTCGCTTCTGCTGCACCTGATCATCGGCATCATCCTGTTTGTCGGGCTCGACTTCAGCAAGCCGAAGCGACCCGAGTCGAAGGGGCAGATCGTCAATGCCGTCATGCTCGACGAGAACTTCCTCAACGAGCAGGCCAAGCAGATCCAGCAGCAGAAGGCTCAGCCCAAGCCGCAGAAGGTAGAGAAAGAGAAGGATAAGGAAGACACGGACATCGCCAAGCGCGAGCTGGCCCAGCAGCAGGAACGGTTGCGGATTGCAGAGGCCAAGCGCAAGGAGGCCGAGGAGGCCACCCGCAAGGCCGAAGTAGAGAAGCAGAAGAAGCAGGCCGAGCAGAAGCAGGCGGAAGAGAAGGCCCAGAAGGCCGAGGAAGCCCGCAAGCTCGAAGAGCAGAAGGCCAAGAAGGCTGAGGCCGAGCGCAAGGCCGCGGAAGAAGAGAGCAAGGCGCTGGCGCTGAAGAAGAAAAAGGAACAAGAGAAGAAAGAGGCTGAAGAGAAGGCCAAGGCTGAGGAGGCCAAGGCCAAGAAAGCGGAAGCCGAGAAGAAAGCCAAAGCCGAAGCCGAGAAAAAAGCGAAGGCAGAAGCGGACAAGAAAGCCAAGGCGGAGGCCGAGCAGAAGGCCAAGGCTGAAGCCGAGAAGAAAGCCAAGGAAGAGGCGGCCAAGAAGGCAAAAGCTGACGCAGAGAAGAAAGCCAAGGCAGAGGCCGACAAGCAGGCCAAGATCGCGGCTGAACGCAAGCGCAAAGCGGCCGAGGAGGCCAAGCTGCAAAAAGAGATGGAAGACATGATGCAGCAGCAGCTGGCGGCTGAGGCTAATGCCCGCAGTCAGGCGGCATCGGCGGCGGCCAAGGGTGAAGTCGACAAATATGCGGCGCTTATCAAGGCGACTGTTGAGCGATATATGATTTTGGATCCCACCATGCGGGGCAAAACATGTACTATCGGCGTACGTCTTGCGAGCACCGGCTTTGTCATCTCGGTAGATAACGGCCAGGGTGACCCGGCGGTATGTCGTTCCGGCAAAGCAGCCGTACTGAAGGCCAATCAGTTGCCGGTACCCAAGGATCCTGCGGCATTCGAGATGTTGAAGGAGTTCAACCTCAAGCTGGAACCTAACATCTAGCACTGATGGCGAGGGGATCGAGTAAGGTGGTTGGCAGCGTCTTGCCGAGAAAGGAAGTTAATCTCTCATTATTTTGGAACCGAGTGTTTAAGCCATGATAAGAAAAGTGTTTTTTGCTTTGGTTGGCTGTTTGTTGCTGGGTCAGAGCGCCCAGGCGGCCTTGGACATCGTCATCACCGGCGGTATCGACAGTGCACGGCCGATCGCCGTCGCCCCCTTCAAGTGGGAAGGCAATGGCCAGCTGCCGCAGGACATCGCGGAAGTGGTCTCCAACGATCTGATGCGCAGCGGCAAGTTCAGACCGCTGGCCCGTGGCCAGATGCCGCAGACCCCGAGCTCCAGCGGTGAAATCAACTTCGCACCCTGGGCCTCCCAAGGCGTCGAAGCCGTGGTGGTCGGTTCCATCGCCGCCGTCGGCGACGGTACCTACAAGGTCAACTTCGAGCTGGTCGACGTGCTCAAGGGCCAGCTGGCCAAGACCCAGGGCGGCGAGAGCAATGGCTACATCCTGGACAGCCGGATGGCGACCATCCCGGGTGCCCAGATGCGCCAGTTTGCCCACCGCATCTCCGACATCGTCTACGAGCGGCTGACCGGCGAGCGCGGGGCCTTCCTGACCCGTCTGGCGTACGTCTCCGTGCAGCAGGGTACCCAGTTCCCGTATCAGCTGCGGATCTCCGACTACGACGGTTACAACGAGAAGACCCTGCTGCGTTCCCGCGAGCCGCTGATGTCCCCAGCCTGGTCGCCGGATGGCAGCAAGCTGGCCTACGTGAGCTTCGAGAACCAGAAATCCGAAATCTACGTGCAGGACATCTACACCCAGCAGCGCAGCCTGATCACCAGCTTCCGCGGCATCAACGGGGCGCCGGAGTGGTCTCCGGATGGTCGTCGTCTGGCTATCGTTCTCTCCAAGGATGGGTCACCGAACCTCTATGTCGTTGATGTTGCTAGCAAGCAGCTGACCCGCGTCACAACCAGCCGGGTAATCGACACCGAACCCTCCTGGATGCCGGACGGTCAAAATTTGCTGTTCACCTCTGAACGTGGTGGCAAACCCCAGATTTATAGCGTAAATTTGGCGACTGGCATGACTCGCCGGATGACCTGGGAAGGTGAATCCAACCAGGGTGCGTCCATTACTCCTGATGGCAAAATCATGGTGATGGTGACCCGGGTTCAGGGACAATACCGTATCGCCCGTCAGGATATGGAAAACAATGCCCTGCTGGTCCTTACCCAGAGCGCGCTGGATGAGTCGCCAAGTGTGGCTCCCAATGGCAGCATGATCATTTATGCCACCATCTATCAGGGTCGTAAGAGTCTCGCATTGGTGTCGACTGATGGTCGCTTCAAGGCTGTGCTTCCGACCAGTAGCGGTGAAATTCGTGCACCAGCTTGGTCGCCCTTCTTGAATTGATAAAAATCCAATTGTTTTTTGTTTTGTTATAAAGGTTTAAGGAAATAGCATGCAACTCAATAAACTGCTCAAGGGTTTGGCCATCGCACTGCCACTGTTCACCCTGGCCGCTTGTAGCTCCTCTTCTGATTCTGACGCCGCTGGTGCCGAATCAGGCATGACCGACGGCATGGGCGGTGTACAAACCGGTGGCGCGAATGGCATGTTGTCCCCGGAAGAGCAGATGCGTCAGAAGTTCGAAGCGCTGCAGCGTGACAACGTGATCTACTTCCCGTTCGACGGTTACGACATCCAGGGTCAATACGCCGACCTGCTGGATGCCCACGCCAGCTACCTGCGTGAGCGCCCGAGCGTCAAAGTACTGATCGAAGGCCACGCCGACGAGCGCGGTACTCCGGAGTACAACATCGCGCTGGGTGAGCGTCGTGCCAAGGCTGTTGCCAAGTATCTGCAAACCCTGGGTGTGCAGGCTGAGCAGCTCTCCATCGTCAGCTATGGCGAAGAGAAGCCGCTGGATATGTCTCACACCGAGGATGCCTTTGCCAAGAACCGCCGTGCGGTCCTGGTTTACTAAGGTTTGAATCGAACGAAGTTCGTTTATATGCAAGCGGCCATTTCGATGGCCGTTTTATTTGCACTAAACGCCAAGGTTTGATCCGAATGAAATCTGTATAAGCGAGCGACGATGGCGCTGGCCGTTTTATTTGCACTAAACGCTAAGGTTTGATCCGAATGAAATCTGTGTACAAGCAAGCTGCTGTTGCGCTGGCCGTATTGGTTGCTCTGAATGCGCAAGCGGCGGCACCGGTGAGCGATCTGAGCGGTGACTCGGGTGGCGGGGTTGTCCTAAGCGGCAACAACGGCGCTATCGTGCCCACCGGCAGCCTGGAAGACAGGGTGGCCCTGCTGGAGCGCACGCTCAACGCCCGTCTGCGCCTGCAGGCAGATTTGCAGCAACAGGTGGATGCCCTGCAAGGAGAGGTCTCCGAGCTGCGTGGCCAGCTGGAGCAGCAGACCTACCAGATGGAACAGTCGCAGGAGCGTCAGCGCCAGCTCTATCAGGAGCTCGACAAGGTGGCCAACAGCCAGCCTGCCGCTACATCAGCAGCCCCGGCAGCCGCCGCTGCGAGCGCGACGCTGGCCGCCGCGGCCAACTACTCCACCAACCAGAACGAGAATCAGGCCTATGATGCGGCCGTGAACATGGTGCTCAAGGAGAAGAACTACGACAAGGCGATTCCGGCCTTCGAAGGGTTCATCAAGCAGTTCCCGAGCTCCAGCTATGTTCCCAACGCCCATTACTGGCTGGGCCAGCTGCTGTTCAACAAGGGGGATCGGACCGGCGCTGCCGCCCAGTTCACCACGGTGGCCACCAAGTTCAGCAAGTCGCCCAAGCGCGCCGACGCCCTGTTGAAGCTGGGTATGCTGGCACAACTGGATGGCAAGAAGGCGGAAGCCAAGAACTTCTATGAGCAGGTGATCAAGGGCTATCCCAACACCTCGCCGGCCCAGCTGGCCAAACAGAGTTTGAGCAAGCTATAACTTTGCCGCATGTCACTGTTTTCGTAACAGTCTTGTAAATACAGCCTCGCTTTGTATGCGCAGTGAACAAACAGATGGAATTTAAGATTTTTCTGTTGCGCCAGGATGATAAATCCGTAATATAGGCCGCCGTCAGAGCCGGTGCAGCATTGCAGTTGGTCCTGGTCGTGGTGAGGGTCGTTAGCTCAGTCGGTAGAGCAGTTGACTTTTAATCAATTGGTCGCTGGTTCGAATCCAGCACGACCCACCATTTCTCCACCAGGTGGAGACAGAATTCCCAGGTCGTTTAGCTCAGCTGGGAGAGCACCTCCCTTACAAGGAGGGGGTCACTGGTTCGATCCCAGTAACGACCACCAGTTTTAAGCTGTCTGCCAAGGCAGGCAGTGAAAGAGGCAAGTCAGGTGTGGGTCGTTAGCTCAGTCGGTAGAGCAGTTGACTCTTAATCAATTGGTCGTAGGTTCGATCCCTACACGACCCACCAATTTGCCCAGATGAATTCCCAGGTCGTTTAGCTCAGCTGGGAGAGCACCTCCCTTACAAGGAGGGGGTCACTGGTTCGATCCCAGTAACGACCACCAGTTTGTAAAAAATGATTTAGATGGGTCGTTAGCTCAGTCGGTAGAGCAGTTGACTTTTAATCAATTGGTCGCTGGTTCGAATCCAGCACGACCCACCATCATTTCAGAATCCCAGGTCGTTTAGCTCAGCTGGGAGAGCACCTCCCTTACAAGGAGGGGGTCACTGGTTCGATCCCAGTAACGACCACCAGTTTGTAAATAATGATTTAGATGGGTCGTTAGCTCAGTCGGTAGAGCAGTTGACTTTTAATCAATTGGTCGCTGGTTCGAATCCAGCACGACCCACCATCATTTCAGAATCCCAGGTCGTTTAGCTCAG
>NZ_CDBH01000036.1 GCF_000820305.1 Aeromonas dhakensis | reverse complement strand
CCCCTCCGCCAGCAGGCGGTAGGCGCAGGTCGACGGCAGCCAGTCATATTCGGCAATCTTGTCGTGGGTGATCTGCAGGCAGTCCGGCTCTTTCTTAAAGCGGTTGCCGTAGTCGGAGCACTGGCAGGTCTTGGTATTGAGCAGGTTGCAGGCAACGTTGGTGAACACCAGCTCCTCGGTGTCCTCGTCGATCAGCTTGTTCAGGCAGCACTTGCCGCAGCCATCGCACAGGGACTCCCACTCCGTCATGGTCATCTGTTGCAGGCTTTTTTCCTGCCAAAAGGGGGCGCTCTGCACGGGTTCACTCTGCTGCATAAAGATTGGCTCACTCAATACACTGACAAGCGCGTGGTTATACGCGCTATGGACCGATTTTTCAAGAAAAATGGGGGAAAGCGGGAAGTTTAAACGGCGAATAGATGTTGGTCTTAGCTGCACTCAATACCACCTATCGCGAAGCGATAGCCCTATATGAAACCAGAAAATTCAAACAACGAGATATAATGCCTGTGAAAAAATAATAATTTTTATAATTTTCAGCATAACTCGATGTTTTCTATACTATCGATCTCAAGAGTTTCTAATTTAATTGTGTTGGAAAAATCGTCTAAGTCGATATTATCTCGGTCGAACATAACCGAAGCTATACCGTTAACTTTTACACTGAACTCTTCCTCAGCCTCAAAATAATTATCATTATGATCAGATACACTCGGTGGGTTATCTAAACCGTAATAATCCGCCTTGAATATATAATAATATGCATATACGTACATCTCGACCTCAAATGGGATGCCAACATTGCCACCACCATAATAAGCCATACCATTAAGATCTAATGTGATACTATTCACGTCACCAAACTGTGATATGTGTGCTTCATTATTGTCATCAGGGATTGATGGGTCTTCTATAGTTTCGCCACAAACATAATCTCCAATTTTAGATGACACCTCTGATGCCAACTCACCACTATGTTCTTCAAATTTAACTATGGCATCCAATATGGCGGGTAAATCTGAAATCAAATCAATATCTTTTAGTTTATCCTGAATCTCTGCACTTTTAATAAAATCCGAAAGCTGTGAAAAGCTTTTTATATCAGCCGCATCATCAAAAGATTTCCTTACTTTTTCATCCTCAGCAATTACTACAAGATTGTTATGTCCTTTTGATATCTTATTTATTGCCTGAACGATAAAGCTATCAGGAATATCATTTCTATCTTTGACTTTGGTAAGCGGCAATGCACCACAAAAATAAGCTTCCATTGCATTTAAAGCTTGTTCTTCACATAAAGGAAGAATTGAGCCATTAACTTTTTTGACCCAATCAGTAAA
This sequence comes from Aeromonas dhakensis, assembly GCF_000820305.1. GTDB lineage: Bacteria > Pseudomonadota > Gammaproteobacteria > Enterobacterales > Aeromonadaceae > Aeromonas > Aeromonas dhakensis. Next base: position 7,827 of record NZ_CDBH01000036.1, on the reverse strand, counting down.
GTAACATTCTGACGCATCCAATATGTCATTGTAACTTTCATCAATTGATTTCTTTATTTTAGAAATTTCTTCAAGAGCATCCTTGCTTAATGGGCGACGCAATAAGCTTGAAATACTAGACAAAGATTTATCTAACTCACTTTTACAAAGCTCTCGCTGCTGTGTCTGAAATTCTCGCTGAATAACATATGGGATCTGTAGTTTTAATATCTTTGCATTTGCCAGTTTTTCCAAGGCTTTAAACTCATTGTTATCAAGCCTAGGGTTTTTTCTGTATATGTTTGTATCGATTATCAAGTTTATCATATCAACCTCGTATTAGCTTAAATTTAGACATGGTTATTCGTCATATCTTGTAAGACAAAAATGCTAGCACGTCTATTCCCATTGAGCTTGCTACTTTTACACTATATTGTCTAGATAACTTTATTTTAAATAACTGGCATTTATCTAATAGTGAAGGACTTTCACGTGTGCAAGTTATTAACTCAAACCATGACTCATAAAAAATGCCGCCCAAGGGGCGGCATTTTGCTATCTGAGATAACAGGCTAAAGAACTTACCAGCCGGTCACTTCGCGCAGGGCCTTGCCGATATCGGCCAGGGAGCGCACGGTTTTCACGCCGGCATCTTCCAGGGCGGCAAATTTCTCGGCCGCGGTGCCTTTACCACCGGCGATGATGGCGCCAGCATGACCCATGCGCTTGCCAGCCGGAGCGGTGACGCCCGCGATGTAGGAGACCACCGGCTTGGTGACGTGGGCCTTGATGTAGGCCGCCGCGTCTTCCTCGGCGTTGCCGCCGATCTCGCCGATCATCACGATGGCTTCGGTCTGCGGATCGTTCTGGAACATCTCCAGGATGTCGATGAAGTTGGAGCCCGGGATGGGGTCGCCACCGATACCGACGCAGGTGGACTGGCCGAAGCCCTCGTCCGTGGTCTGCTTGACCGCTTCGTAGGTCAGGGTGCCGGAGCGGGAGACGATGCCCACCTTACCCGGCTTGTGGATGTGGCCGGGCATGATGCCGATCTTGCACTCACCCGGGGTGATGACGCCCGGGCAGTTGGGGCCGATCATCCGCACGCCGGTTTCCTGCAGCTTCACCTTGACGTCCAGCATGTCCAGGGTCGGGATGCCTTCGGTGATGGTGACGATGAGCTTGATGCCGGCATCGATGGCTTCCAGGATGGCGTCCTTGCAGAACGGGGCCGGAACATAGATGACGGAGGCGGTGGCACCGGTGGCTTCCACGGCGTCACGGACGGTGTTGAACACCGGCAGGCCCAGGTGAGTGGTGCCACCCTTGCCCGGGGAGACGCCGCCGACCATCTGGGTACCGTAGGCAATGGCCTGTTCGGAGTGGAAAGTGCCCTGACCGCCGGTAAAGCCCTGGCAGATCACCTTGGTGTCTTTGTTGATCAGAACGCTCATTATTTGGCCTCCGCTGCTTTTACCACTTGCTGAGCTGCGTCAGTCAGACTCGTTGCGGCGATGATATTGAGGCCGCTGTCGGCCAGTTTACGGGCACCCAGTTCGGCGTTGTTGCCTTCCAGACGCACCACCACGGGCACTTTCACCCCCACTTCCTTCACGGCACCGATAATGCCTTCCGCGATCATGTCGCAGCGCACGATGCCACCGAAGATGTTGACCAGCACGGCTTGAACCTTGCTGTCGGAGAGGATGATCTTGAACGCCTCGGTCACCCGCTCCTTGGTGGCGCCGCCGCCGACGTCCAAGAAGTTGGCCGGTGAGCCGCCGTGCAGGTTGACGATGTCCATGGTGCCCATGGCCAGGCCCGCGCCGTTGACCATGCAGCCGATGTTGCCATCGAGGGCCACGTAGTTCAGCTCCCACTGGGCGGCGTGCGCTTCGCGGGGGTCATCCTGGGACGGGTCATGCATCTCGCGCAGCTTTGGCTGGCGGTACAGGGCGTTGGCGTCGATGTTGATCTTGCCGTCCAGGCAGTGCAGGTTGCCCTTGTCGGTGATGACCAGCGGGTTGATCTCCAGCAGGGCGAAGTCGCAGTCCAGGAACATCTGGCCCAGACCCATGAAGATCTTGGTGAACTGCTTGATCTGATCGCCGACCAGACCCAGTTTGAAGGCCAGCTCGCGGGCTTGATAAGGCTGCGGGCCTACCAGCGGATCGATGGCAGCTTTGTGAATGAGTTCCGGGGTTTCGTGGGCGACTTTTTCGATCTCCACGCCACCTTCGGTGGAAGCCATGAAGACCACACGGCGAGAGCCACGGTCAACCACGGCGCCGAGATACAGCTCCTTGGCGATGTCGGTGCAGGACTCCACCAGGATCTTGGTGACCGGCTGACCGTTGGCGTCAGTCTGATAGGTCACCAGGTTCTTGCCGAGCCAGTTCTGGGCGAAGGCACGGATCTCGTCCTTGCTCTTGGCCAGCTTGACGCCGCCCGCTTTACCGCGGCCACCGGCGTGGACCTGGCACTTGACGACCCAGGTGTTGCCGCCAATCTTGTCGGCCGCTTCGGCCGCTTCCTGCGGGGTGGCACAGGCATAACCTTCGGAGACCGGCAGGCCATACTCGGCAAACAGCTGTTTTGCCTGATATTCATGCAGATTCATAGATGCTCTATCCGTGTTGTAGGTATTTCCGTCCGGGGCTCGTGTTTCTCAATCCCCTGTGAAAGAGGCCAGGGTGGCCCCTCGTTATCTTTCTAATTTCACTTTCACTCAGACGTTCCGTCAGGGCCGCGAGGGCCCCCGCTTGCCGCCGGGCAACAGGTCCGGCGGCAAGCTTGTGGCGCGGCTTGGCACGCCCACAGGCTTGCCACTCCGGCCGATTTCTTTAGACGTCCAGCAGCAGACGGGTCGGATCTTCCAGCAGCTCCTTGATGGAGACCAGGAAGCCCACCGACTCGCGGCCGTCGATGATGCGGTGATCGTAGGAGAGCGCCAGGTACATCATCGGCAGGATCTCGACCTTGCCGTCGACGGCCATGGGGCGGTCCTGGATCTTGTGCATGCCCAGAATGGCGCTCTGGGGCGGGTTGATGATCGGGGTGGACATCAGGGAGCCGAACACGCCACCGTTGGTGATGGTGAAGTTGCCGCCGGTCAATTCGTCCACGGTCAGCTTGCCGTCACGGCCCTTGCCGGCCAGATCCTTGATGGCCTTCTCGATGTCGGCCAGGCTCATGCTGTCGCAGTCGCGCAGCACCGGGGTCACCAGACCACGGGGGGTGGAGACGGCGATGCTGACGTCGAAGTAGTTGTGGTAGACGATGTCGTCACCGTCCAGCGCCGCGTTCACTTCCGGGTAGCGCTTGAGGGATTCCACTACCGCCTTCACGTAGAAGGACATGAAACCGAGCTTGATGCCGTGCTTCTTCTCGAAGATCTCGCCGTACTGCTTGCGCAGCTTCATGATGGGCGCCATGTTGATCTCGTTGAAGGTGGTCAGCATGGCGGTGGTGTTCTTGGCCTCCAGCAGACGCTCGGCGATACGCTTGCGCAGACGGGTCATGGGCACGCGTTTTTCAGTGCGACCGGCCAGCGGGGCGACCGGTGCAGCCGGGGCTGCAGCGGCAACCGGCGCGGCGGCAGGCTTGTTGCCACCCTTGATGAAGGCTTCCACGTCTTCCTTGGTGACGCGACCGCCTTTGCCGGTACCGGTCAGCTTGGCAACGTCGATGTCGTGCTCGGCCACCAGGCGGCGCACGGAGGGGCTCAAGCCATCGGCGGCGTCATCGGCTACCGCTTCCACCGGCTTCTCCTTGGTCTCTTCGCCGGCCACCGGGGCAGGCTTGAGCATGGCGATCAGCTGGCGGGAGAGCACGGTGGCCCCTTCGCTTTGCAGGATATCGCCCAGCACGCCAGCTTCCGGCGCGGGCACTTCCAGCACGACCTTGTCGGTCTCGATGTCAACCAGCACTTCGTCACGGGCAACCAGATCACCCGGCTTCTTGTGCCAGGTCGCGATGGTGGCATCCGCCACTGATTCCGGCAGGTCCGGTACTTTGATCTCGATAGTCATCTAATCAGTTCCTTGTTTACTTCTTGGCCAGCGGGCTTGTTCTTGGTCGAAGAGGACGCTCCTGGGGAGCACCCTCTCCTTCACAACTCGTTATTCCAGGGTAAGTGCGTCTTCCACCAGGGCTTTTTGCTGCTTGGCGTGGACGGACATGTAACCGACGGCCGGCGAGGCCGAGGCCGGGCGACCGGCATAACGCAGACGGGCATGGCTTGGCAGCACGCTGTCGTAGTGATGACGGGTGCAGTACCAGGCACCCTGGTTCTGCGGCTCTTCCTGACACCAGACGAAGTCGGTGACGTGGGCGTAGTCGGCCAGGATGGCGCGCACTTCCTCTTCCGGGAAGGGGTAGAGCTGCTCGATCCGCACTAGGGCCACATCTTGCTGCTCGGCCTTGCGACGGGCATCGAGCAGGTCGTAGTAGACCTTGCCGGAGCAGAAGACCACGCGCTTGACGCCCTTCGGATCCAGTGCATCGATCTCGCCGATGGCGTTCTGGAAGGTGCCTTCGGCCAGCTCTTCGAGCTTGCTCACCGCCAGCGGGTGGCGCAGCAGGGATTTGGGCGTCATCACGATGAGCGGACGGCGCATCGGACGCACTACCTGACGGCGCAGCATGTGGAACACCTGGGCCGGGTTGGACGGCACGCACACCTGCATGTTGTGCTGGGCGCACATCTGCAGATAGCGCTCCAGACGGGCGGAGGAGTGCTCCGGACCCTGCCCCTCGTAACCGTGCGGCAGCAGCATGGTCAGGCCGCACATCCGGCCCCACTTCTGCTCGCCAGAGGAGAGGAACTGGTCGACCACCACCTGGGCGCAGTTGGCGAAGTCGCCGAACTGGGCTTCCCAGATGGTGAGGCCGGCCGGCTCGGCGCTGGCGTAGCCATATTCAAACGCCAGTACCGCGTTCTCGGTCAGCACGGAGTCGTACACCTCGAACGGGCCTTGCTCGTCGTGCAGGTTGCACAGCGGGGTGTAGGTGCTGGCATCGGTCTGGTTGTGCAGCACGGCGTGGCGGTGGAAGAAGGTGCCGCGGCCGGAGTCTTCCCCGGTGAAGCGGATGCGGGAACCCTTGTCCACCAGGGTGGCGTAGGCCAGGGTCTCGGCAAAGCCCCAGTCCACCAACTTCTCGCCGGCGGCCATCAGACGGCGGTCTTCGTAGATCTTCTCGACCTGGCGCTGCAGCACGTGGGTGGCCGGATACTGGCTCACCCGCTCGCCGAGGGCTTTGAGGTGATCCATGGGCACAGTGCTGTCATAGGGCATGGCCCAGTCGTGGCCCAGGTAGGGGGTCCAGTCGACGGAGTGCAGCTCCATCGGACGCCACTCCTTGCTCACCCGCTCACCGCGATCCAGGGTGTCGCGATACTCGTTGACCAGCGTGGTAGCCAGCTCCTGGCTGATGACGCCATCCGCCACCAGCTGATCGGCGTAGATCTTGCGCGGGGTCGGGTGCTGCTTGATCTTCTGGTACATCAAGGGCTGGGTGGCACTCGGCTCGTCGGCCTCGTTGTGACCGTGACGACGGTAGCAGACCAGCTCGATCACCACGTCGCGCTTGAAGGTGTTGCGGTAATCCAGCGCAATCTGGGTCACCAGCACCACGGCTTCAGGGTCATCACCGTTGACGTGCAGTACGGGGGCCTGCACCGCCTTGGCGATGTCNNGCCCTGACCGGCCATGGCCGAGTCACCGTGGATGGTGATGGGCAATACGGTCGAGCCGTCCTTGTCACCACGGCGATCCATGCGGGCACGCACGGAGCCGATGACCACGGGGTTGACGATCTCGAGGTGAGACGGGTTGAAGGCGAGCGCCAGGTGGACGTTGCCGCCCGGGGTGGCGAAGTCGGACGAGAAGCCCATGTGGTACTTCACGTCACCCGTGCCCCAGGATTCGCCGTGCTTGCCGGCAAACTCGTCGAACAGGTCCTGGGCGCGCTTGCCCAGCACGTTGATCAGCACGTTGAGGCGACCGCGGTGGGCCATGCCGATGACGGCCTCTTTGCAGCCCTGCTCGCCGGCGCGACGGATCAATTCTTTGAGCATGGGTACCATGGCATCGCCCCCTTCCAGGGAGAAACGCTTGGCCCCCGGGAACTTGGCGCCCAGGTATTTTTCCAGCCCCTCGGCGGCGGTCAGGCTCTCGAGGAAGCGGGTCTTCTCTTCGAGGGTATAGGTCCCCTTCCCTTCGATGGACTCGAGCCTGTCTTGCAGCCAGCGCTTCTCCTCGGTGGAGGTGAGGTGCATGTAGTCGGCGCCGATGCTGCCGCAATAGGTCTTTTTCAGCGAGGCATACAGATCGGAGAGCACCATGGTTTCGCGACCGATGGCGTAGGAGCCCACGTTGAAGGTGGCCTCCATGTCCGCGCCTTGCAGATTGTGAAACGCAGGGTCCAGTTCGGCAACGGTTTCACGCGCCCACAGGCCGAGCGGATCCAGATTGGCGTTTTGATGGCCGCGGAAGCGGAAGGCGTTGATAAGCTGCAGTACCCGCACCTGCTTGGCATCCACTTGCGGATCGGAGACGGGGGCACTGTAACGGGAGGGCTCCTTGGCCAGGCGACGGAAATAATCGCGGACCCGGGAATGGGGTTGTTCTATCGCATGGCCATTGACCTGGGGCAGCGAGCTAAACAGGCTGCGCCACTCTTCGGCTACGGATTCGGGGTCTTCCAGGAAGGATTCGTACAAATCCTCTATATAGCTTGCATTCGCACCAGCCAGGTGAGATGACTCCAACCAGGCCTTCATCACGCCGTTATGCATTTCTATCCCTTGTACATCTTGTTCACTGCAGCGCAGCTTGTAGGGGTCAAATAGCCATCCAGNNCATCCAGGCTGGATGGCTATCCAGAGGTCGGGCCTGGCGCGTGACGCCCTGGCCCTGATATCAAACAGCCCGGTTGAGCAGCATCGACTTGATGTGGCCGATGGCCTTGGTCGGGTTCAATCCCTTGGGACAGACGTTCACGCAGTTCATGATGCCGTGGCAACGGAACACACTGAAGGCGTCATCCAGATTACCCAGTCGCTCGGTCGCGGCGGTGTCGCGGCTGTCCGCCAGCCAGCGATAGGCGGCGAGCAGCCCAGCCGGGCCGATGAACTTGTCCGGGTTCCACCAGAAGGAGGGGCAAGAGGTGGAACAGCAGGCACAGAGTATGCACTCGTACAGGCCATCCAGCTTGGCGCGCTCTTCGGGGGATTGCAGGTGCTCACGCACGGGCGGCAATTTTTCGTCGTTGATGAGGAAGGGTTTGACCTTCTCCCACTGGGTGTAGAACTGGGTCATGTCGATCACCAGATCGCGGATCACCGGCAGGCCTGGCAAGGGGCGGATAACGACGTTATTGCCCTTCTTCAGCAGATCGGAGAGCGGGGTGATGCAGGCAAGACCGTTCTTGCCATTCATGTTGAGACCGTCTGATCCACAGACCCCTTCGCGGCAGGAGCGGCGGAAGGCGAGCGTGGGATCCAGCTCTTTCAACTGGATCAGTGCGTCGAGCACCATCATGTCGGAACCTTCAGGAATATCAAGACGATATTCCTTCATATGGGGGACGTTATCAACATCCGGATTGTATCTGTAGACAGAGAATGTGACGTTCATTGTGCTTGGCTCCGCAATCAGTAAGTCCGGACCTTGGGCGGGAACGCCTCACGGGTCTTGGGTGACATGTTGACAGCGCGACGGGTCATGGACTCGGTGTCCGGATGATAGAGGCTGTGGCACAGCCAGCTCTCATCGTCGCGCTCCGGGAAATCGAAGCGGCTGTGGGCGCCCCGGCTCTCGGTACGGAAGTTGGCGGCCACCGCGG
>NZ_CDBH01000035.1:323-91001 GCF_000820305.1 Aeromonas dhakensis | reverse complement strand
GCCGGCCGCACTGCACGAGTGCGATGCCTGGCTCATCACCGGCTCGCGCCACGATGCCTACAGCGACATCCCCTGGATCCAGGCGCTGCGCGACTGGATCCGGCGCGCCCACGATGCCGACGTCAAGCTGGCGGGTGTCTGCTTCGGTCACCAGGTGATCGCCCAGGCGCTGGGGGGCGAGGTGGTGAAGTCCACCAAGGGGTGGGGGCTGGGGGTGTCGGTCCATCCCATGCTGGCCAGGCAACCCTGGATGGAACCCGGGCTCGAGACCATCCGGATCCTGGCCAGTCACCAGGATCAGGTGGAGCAGTTGCCACCGGGGGCCACCCGGCTGGCGGGCAATGATTTTTGTCCCAATTTCATGTTTTTGCAGGGTGACCACATAGTGGCCATCCAGGGACATCCGGAATTCTCGGTGGCGTACAACCGGGTGCTGATCGAGCGGCGGCGGGACTTCCTGTCCGATGACCGCTATCAGCGCAGCCTCTCCTCGCTGGAGGGAGAGGTGGATTCGGCCACCATGATGCAGTGGTTGTTGCAATTTTTGGGCATCCTGCCCGGCGCCGACACGGCCGCCGGCGGGATCACAGCAGGAGAGCGAGCATGATTATTGGCGTACCCAAGGAAATCAAAAACCATGAATACCGGGTCGGCATGACTCCCGCCGGAGTGCAGGAGCTGACGGCCCGGGGACACAAGGTGCTGGTGCAGCAGCAGGGAGGCGAGGCGATCGGGCTGTCCGACACCGAGTACCAGGCAGCCGGTGCCGAACTGGTGGCCAGCGCGGCGGAGATCTTCGCCCGGGCCGAGATGATAGTGAAGGTGAAGGAGCCCCAGCCGGAGGAGTGCGAACTGCTCAGACCGGGTCAGCTGCTGTTCACCTATCTGCACCTGGCGCCGGATCCGGTGCAGACCCAGCTGCTGGTGCACTCGGGGGCGGTGGCCATCGCCTACGAGACGGTGACCGACGATCGTGGCGGCCTGCCGCTGCTGGCGCCCATGTCCGAGGTGGCGGGGCGGATGGCGATCCAGGCCGGCGCCCACAGCCTGGAGAAGGCGCAAGGGGGCAACGGCACCCTGCTGGGCGGGGTGCCGGCGGTGGCACCCGCCAAGGTGGTGGTGCTGGGGGGCGGCGTGGTCGGCGTCAACTCGGCGCGCATGGCGCTGGGACTGGGGGCCGATGTCACCATCCTGGATCGCTCCCTGCCGCGACTGCGGGAGCTGGACAGCCTCTACGGCCCGGCCCTCAAGACCCTCTACTCCACCCGCACCAACATAGAGGCTTGCATCGCCCAGGCTGACCTGGTGATCGGTGCCGTGCTGATCCCGGGGGCGGCGGCGCCCAAGCTGCTGACCCGCGACATGCTCAAGCTGATGCGCAAGGGCTCGGTGCTGGTGGACGTGGCCATCGATCAGGGCGGCTGTTTCGAGACCTCCCACCCGACCACTCACGAGGAGCCCACCTACGTGGTGGACGGCATCATCCACTACTGCGTGGCCAACATGCCGGGCGGGGTGGCGCGCACCTCCACCTTTGCGCTGACCAACGCCACCCTGCCGTTCGTGCTGGCGCTGGCCGACAAGGGCTATGCCCGGGCGCTGCAGGAGGATCGCCACCTGCGGGCCGGTCTGAACGTGTTCAAGGGCAAGATCACCCAGGCGGCGGTGGCGCAGGCGCTCGGCTACGAGTACGTCAGCGCCGAGGCGGTTCTGGACTGACGCAGCCGTCGCGGGCCCGCCCGGCAAACGTCGAGCGGGCTCACAAACCCCGCGATTTCAGGGAGGGCCGCTGTGGCCCTTTCTCATATACTGGGCTCCCCTGTCAGTGAGGTCTCTTCATGTCCCGCATTCTGCTGCTCGCCAATCTCAACTGTGATCACGTGCTCTCCCTCTCCGAACCCCTGGTGGCCGGTGCCCGCCTGCAGTACGTGGATCAGGGCCGCCGGCTCGGCGGTGGCGCCGCCAACACCGGCATCGGGCTGGTGTGGGCCGGCCACGAGGTGACCATAGCGTCGCGCATCGGGCTGGACGAAACCGGCGACTGGCTGCTGGAGCAGGCGGCGGGCTACGGCCTGGACTGCAGCCATGTGGAGCGCTTCGGCGGCGAGACCGGCGAGCTGCTGATCCTGGTGGACTCCACCGGCGAGCGCACCATCCTCAGGCGGCCACGGCGTCCGGATCTGCCGGGGGATCTGCCGAGCGAGGGGGTGGACTGCCTCTACGTGAACTATCCCGGCACCGCCATCATCGGCTACATGCGCCAGATGCTCGGCAAGAGCTTCGTGGTGGCCCAGTACCCCAAGGGCGGCCAGGCGCGTCGCCCCTGCCACGTGCTGGTGGCCTCCCGCTCCGATCTCGGCGAGGTGGACGACCTCTGGCAGCATGCCCGCCAGATCGCCGGCGAGCAGCTGGCCTGGCTGGTACTGACCGAAGGCAAGGCGGGGGCGGTGGCCATTCACGGCGAGGAGCAGATCCGGGTGGCGGCGCGGCCGGTGTCGGTGGTCGATACCACGGGGGCGGGGGATGCCTTCGCCGGCGGCCTGATCCACGGGCTGGCGCGGGGCATGGCGATCCGGGAGGCGCTGCAGTGCGCGGTGGACTGGGGCGCTTTTGCGGTCGCCTCCGAGAGTTCCATCCCCTCCAGCGCTCTGAAGAACTGGCTCAAGCAGCCCCATTGAATCGGCAAAAACGGTTGCGAATGACACATGGCAGCATCGACGGGGGCGAGGGAGGAAACCGGCGAATTTCACCGTCAAAACCCGCCAAAACCTTGGGCTAACCCTGCAAGTTTGCGATCAATCAAAGAAAGTGTCGATTTATGTGCATCTTCATCGACACCCGCCTGAGCTGCTCTTAACCTTGACCTCCACGACTCAGATTAAGAGGCGGACGCTGCGCGGGCGCAGGGTCTCCCCTACCTCTTAGCTTTAGGTCGTCGTCCTGATTTCTGACTTGTAGTAAGAGGCAAGTGCGACCATGCAACTGACACGATTTACCGACTATGCCCTGCGTACCCTCACCTTTCTGGCCGTCCAGCCGGGAGATCGCCTGTCGACCATCACAGAGGTGGCCGATACCTTTGGCATCTCCCGCAACCACGTGGTCAAGATTGTCCACCAGCTCGGCATCAAGGGGTACATAGAGACGGTGCGTGGCAAGCATGGCGGCATCCGGCTCGGTCGCTCCGCCGTTTCCATCAACCTGCGCGACGTGGTGATGGACATGGAGCACGTGCTCTGCCCGGTGGACTGCAAGCGCGAAAACTGCCGCCTCTCCGGTGGCTGCCGCATCCAGGGCATTTTGCGTCGCGCCATGAACGCCTTCCTCGAGGTGCTGGGCGAATACACCCTGGCCGATGCGGTGCGCGACCCGACCCGGCTCTGCCACCTGCTCGGCATCGAACAGGATTCCATCCTGGCCATGGCATAAGCCAGGCAAGCACGACAAAGGGGCCGGCGGGCCCCTTTGTCGTTTGCGCCGGACGCGGGATCAGGGTTGGGGGATCAGGGTAATGGCGCCGTGCAGGCAGGCGAGGCCGCAGGCGCCGCAACCGTCGCAGGCCGCCATGTTGATGCTGACGCCGTCGGCGCAGGCCTTGATCGCCTGCTGGGGGCAGGCATCTTCACAGAGCAGGCAGTAGAAGCCCTGGCGGGCCTGACAGCTTGCCTCGATCCGCACCCGGGTCTGCACTTGACGGCCAAGTTGTAGGTCGAGGGCGCCGGTCGGACAGGCTCTGGCGCAGCTGCCGCAGTAGCTGCACTGGCCGCAGGCGAGATCGAGCAGCGGCGTGCCGGCGATGGGGGTGCCGTCGTATTCGGGCTGGGTGGCCGGCTTGAGCAGGCCGTTGGGACAGGCCTTGAAGCATTCGCCGCAGCGGGAGCAGAGGGAGAGGAACTGGGACTCTTCGATGGCCCAGGGGGGACGGGCTTCATGGCAAACCACCTCGGGTTTGCGGGAGCCTCCCAATGCCTGCGTCAGCCAGCGACAGAAAAAATGCGTCATGCCCACCCCTGATACCTATTAGGGGTTAATTTTATCCAAGTTTCCCTTCGCAAGCCAGAGAATAGCGCCGGCCAGGATCGCAAGCCGGGTTGCCCTTGTGTAAGCTAGGCGGGTCTTTTTGCAGGATTGAATGAACTCATGTGGTTATTTCTGTGGCGTGCTTCTCTGCTCTATGTCTTCCCCTTGCTGATGTGGGGTTACTGCCGCATCAAGGGGATCGAATTCGTCGAGCTCGACACCGGGGTTAACAGCCACAAGTGGGTGGTGCTGGCCGCCTATCTGCTCTACGTGCTGATCTGGCTGCTGCTCAACCGCTATCTCGAGCTGTTCCTGCGCCAACGGGGTCGCAAATGATCGAGCCCGGGCTCTGGGCCCTGCTGCTGCCGGGGGCGCTGCTGGCCATCGGCATTGGCTGGGGGATCGGACGGCGCAGCGGCACGGTACAAGCCCGGGAATTGCTGCTGAGCCAGGAGCGCCTGCAGGCGCTGCAGGAACGTTATGACGAGCTGCAGGATGAGCGGCTGCTGGGCCAGCAGAAGCTGGATCAGCAGCAGACCCTGCTGATCAAGCTCACCGCCCGTCTCAAGGATGCCGAGGCCACCCTGCGCAGCGAGCGGCTGGCCGCCGCCGAGAAGCTGCAGCTGCAACAGGAGGCGGAGGCACGCCTCAGCCAGCAGTTCGAGAACCTCGCCAACCGGATCTTCGAGCAGAACTCGGGCAACTTCCGCGAACTGAACCAGAACAGCCTGGATCTGCTGCTTACTCCGCTGAAAGAGCAGCTGGAAGGCTTTCGTCGCCAGGTGGGGGAGACCCACGCCCAGGAGACGGCCCAGCGCCACAGCCTCAAGTTCGAATTGGAGCGCCTCGCCGAGCTCAACGCCCGCATGACCGAGGAGGCGGCGGCGCTGACCCGCGCCCTCAAGGGCGACAGCAAGCAGCAGGGCAACTGGGGCGAGGTGGTGCTGGCGCGCATCCTCAGCGAATGCGGCTTGCGCGAGGGTCACGAATACCACACCCAGGTCAACATCGAGGTGGACAAGGGCAAGCGCTATCAGCCCGACGTCATCGTCCACCTGCCGCAGGACAAAGACATCATCATCGATGCCAAGGTGTCGCTGACCGCCTACGAGCGCTGGTACAACGCCGCTGACGAGCTGGAGAAGGCGGTGGCGCTGAAAGAGCACGTCGCCTCGGTGCGCAACCACATCCGCGAGCTGGGCCGCAAGGATTACCAGCAACTGCCCGGGGTGCGCACCCTCGATTACGTGCTGATGTTCGTGGCGGTGGAGCCTGCCTTCCTCACCGCGGTGGAGGCCGACCCCTCGCTGGTGCGTTACGGTCTCGACAACAACATACTGCTGGTGAGCCCCACCAACCTGATGGTGGCGCTACGCACCATAGAGAATCTGTGGCGCTACGAGCGGCAGAACCAGAATGCCCGCCAGATCGCCGAGCGGGCCGGCCGCCTCTACGAGAAGCTGCGGCTGTTCGTGGAGGAGATGCAGCAACTGGGGGGCAGCCTGCACAAGGCGCAGGAGAGCTACGACAAGGCGATGGGACGGCTGGTGAACGGGCGCGGCAACCTGATCGCCCAGGTGGAGCGCTTTCGCGAGCTGGGGGTGGAGGTGACCAAGACCCTGCCCGAGCCGCTGGTCAACCGGGCGCTGGAGCGGGAAGACCCGGCCGAGTGAGGCGGGGCTTCACGCAATAAGAAGGGCAGCCAGTGGCTGCCCTTCTGCATTTGCGTGTCCGAATACACATCGTTACCAACCCCGTTGCCGCGTCCGAATACGCTTCGCTATTCGAACCTACGGATCCACAGGCTTGTCGATTGCAGCCAAGGCCGTAGGTTTGATTAGCCGCGCAGCGGCGTAATCAGACGTTCGCGGTCATGCCATCTTCTGGTTACTGCTTCCAGAAGGAGGGGAAGAAGATCACCGCCACGGTCAGGATCTCGAGGCGCCCCAGCAGCATGCCGAACGACAGGATCCACTTGGCCGAGTCCGGCAGGGAGGCGAAGTTGGCGCTGGGGCCGATGACCGGGCCCATGCCCGGGCCTACGTTGGCCACAGCGGTGATGGAGCCCGAGATGGCGGTCAGGGGATCCAGCCCGATGGCGCCGAGCAGGGCGGCGATCAGCAAGATGATGGCGAAGTAGGCCAGCACGAACGAGATCATCGAGCGGATGATGGCGTCGTTGACCGGCCGGCCGTTGTACTTCTGCGGGAAGACCCCGGAGGGGTGCATCAGCTGGCGCATCTGCTTCTTGAACAGGGCGAAGGCCACCTGCACCCGGAAGATCTTGAGACCGCCGGCGGTGGAGCCGGAGCAGGCGCCAAGCGCCAGCAGCACGATGAAGATGATGCTGGTGAGCGGGCCCCAGGTGCCATAGTCGCCGAGACCATAGCCAGTGGTGGTGAGCACGGAGACGATGTTGAAGCTGCTGATGCGCAGGGCATCCGTGAAGTCGTAGGTGCCCCGCAACCAGAGATAGACGGTGACCACCAGGGTGACCCAGACCACCAGCCAGAAGAAGCCCCGCACCTGGGCATCCTTGAGCAGGCTGTGATCGCGCCGGCTCAGACTCTGGACGTAGAGCAGGAAGGGCAGGCCGCCGAGAAACATGAAGAGGGTGCCGATCCAGTGCGCCGAGTTGGAGAAGTGGGACATGGATTGATCGGAGGTGGAGTAGCCGCCGGTACTCAGGGTGGTCATGGCGTGATTGACCGCCTCGAACAGGGTCATGCCACTCACCCAGTAGGCCAGGAAGCAGAGCATGGAGAGCACCAGGTAGACCAGCACTATGTTGTTGGCCACCGTCTTGGCGCGCGGGGCACTTTTATCCGACCAGTCCGAGCTCTCGGTCTGGAACAGCTTCATGCCCCCCACGTTGAGGTAGGGCAGTACCGCCACCGCCATCACGATGAAACCCACCCCGCCCAGCCACTGCAGGATGGAGCGCCACAACAGGATGCTGTGGGCCATGTTGTCGAGCCCGGACAGCACGGTGGAGCCTGTGGTGGTCACCCCCGACATGGTTTCGAAGTAGGCGTCGGTGAAGTTGATGTGGGTGATGAAGAAGAAGGGCAGGGCGCCAAAGATGCAGGCCACCACCCAGACCGAGGTGGTGAGCAGGAACATCTCCCGCACGCCGAGGTGAAACTCCGCCTTGCGGCCGTAATGAAGGCAAAGCAGGGCAGCGCCGTGGGTGATCAGCACCGACTTGAGAAACTCGACGAACCCCTCTGAGCCGGTCAGCAGAGCCAGCAGGGTGGGCAGCCACATGAACAGGGCCAGTTTGGAGAGCACCAGCCCGAGGGTGAAGATGATGGGACGCAGCTTGATCATGCAAGATAACCTGGTCGTTGATTGACAAAAGACCCGGACAACCCCCTGGAGAGGCGGTGCCGGGTCTGCTTTGCGCTGCCTGGGTACATGGGCAGGTTACAGGAAGAAGGGACTTGGCTGGAACAAGCGTTCCACTTCCGGAATGTACTTCTTGTCCACCAGGAACATCACCACATGGTCGTCCTGCTGGATCTGGGTGCGGTCGTGGGCGATCAGTACTTCATCCCCCCGAACCACGGCGCCTATGGTGGTGCCGGGCGGCAGCTTGAGCTCGCCCACCGTCTTGCCGACCACCTTGGAGGTGTTCTCGTCACCGTGGGCGATGGCCTCGATGGCCTCGGCGGCACCGCGACGCAGGCTGTAGACGTTGGCGATGTCGGCTCGGCGCACATGGGTCAGCAGGGCCGAGATGGTGGCCTGCTGGGGCGAGATGGCGATGTCGATGGAGCCGCCCTGCACCAGATCCACGTAGGCACTGCGCTGGATCAGCACCATGGTCTTCTTGGCGCCCATC
This sequence comes from Aeromonas dhakensis, assembly GCF_000820305.1. GTDB lineage: Bacteria > Pseudomonadota > Gammaproteobacteria > Enterobacterales > Aeromonadaceae > Aeromonas > Aeromonas dhakensis. The sequence continues at coordinate 83,137 of NZ_CDBH01000035.1, read as the reverse complement.
TTCTTGGCGAGCAGGGCCGACATGATGTTGGCCTCGTCCTCGTTGGTCACCGCGATGAAGACGTCGATCTGGTCGATGTGCTCCTCCGCCAGCAACTCCTGATCCGCCGCATCGCCACAGAAGACGATGGTGTGCTCCAGCACCTCGGAGAGCTGCTCCGCCCGCTTCTGGCTGCGCTCGATGAGCTTCACGCTGTAGCGCTTCTCCAGCTGGCGGGCGAGGCCGGCGCCTATGTTGCCGCCGCCGACGATCATGATGCGCCGGTAGGGGCTCTCGAGGCGCTGCAGCTCCGACATCACGGCGCGGATATGGCCCGCTGCCGCCACGAAGAACACCTCGTCATCCGCTTCTATGATGGTGGTCCCCTGCGGACGGATGGAGCGGCCCTGACGGAAGATGGCCGCCACCCGGGTCTCGATGTTGGGCATGTGATCGCGCAGGGTGGAGAGGGCATTGCCCACCAGCGGGCCGCCGTAGTAGGCCTTGACCGCCACCAGTCCCACCTTGCCGCCGGCGAAGTCCACCACCTGCAAGGCGCCCGGGTATTCGATCAGGCGGCGCACGTAGTCGGTCACCAGCTGCTCGGGGGCGATCAGGTGATCCACCGGCACGGATTCGGGCAGGAACAGCCGATCCCGCTCCACCAGATAGGCCGGGGAGCGAATGCGCGCCACCTTGTTGGGGGTGTTGAACAGGGAGTAGGCCACCTGGCAGGCGATCATGTTGGTCTCGTCGCTGTTGGTGACCGCGACCAGCATGTCGGCATCCTGGGCGCCTGCTTCGCGCAGCACCTTGGGATGGGCGCCGTGACCGTTCACTACCCGCAGGTCAAACTTGTCCTGCAGCTCGCGCAGCCGATCGCTGTCGGTGTCGACTATGGTGATGTCGTTGTTCTCGCCGGCCAGGTTCTCGGCCAGGGTGCCGCCGACCTGACCGGCGCCCAGAATGATGATCTTCATAGAACAGCCTCATGGACGTCACCCTTGCCAGCTCTGCCTGTGTGCGTGGGGACAGTCATCAACATCATGAATCTCATAGGGAAAACGTGCTCGATATTGGGCAGTAACGGGTGCCGACCGGCGGCACCCCCGTACTTGCGGCCCTGCTTAGCGCTTGCTCAGCCTGGCGTAGTAGAAGCCGTCCATCTCGGCCTCGCCCGGCAGGAACTGGCGACCCGGGCACTCCGGTGTGTCCTCAGCGTGCAGGGGCACCAGGGTGGCATCCGGCGTGGCCGCGAGGAAGGCGCGGATCTGATCGCGGTTCTCTTCCGGCAGCACGGAGCAGGTGGCGTAGAGCAGAGTACCGCCGCTTTTCAGTTTCGACCAGAGGGCGCCGAGGATGCGGCGCTGCAACTCTGCCAGCTCGCGAATGTCCTGATCCCGGCGCAGCCACTTGATGTCGGGGTGGCGGCGGATGACGCCGGTGGCGGAGCAGGGGGCATCCAGCAAAATACGGTCGAACTGCCCCTCTGGCCACCACTGATCCGGGGTGCTGGCATCGCCGTGGATCACCTTGGCGCAGAGGCCGATGCGATCCAGGTTCTCCTGCACCCGCTTGAGGCGGTTCTCGTCGGCATCGACGGCGACCACGCCGGCCAGCGCGGGCTGGCGCTCCAGCAGGTGAGCTGTCTTGCCACCGGGGGCGGCGCAGGCATCCAGCACCCACTCGCCCGGCTGCGGGTCGAGCAGGGCGGCCGCCTGTTGTGCTGCGCCATCCTGTACCGAGCAGTCGCCGACCTCGAAGCCGGGCAGCTTGGTCACGTCGCAGGGACGTTCCAGCAGGATGCAATCCTCGCCCTCTTCACCGGCCACCGCATTGATGCCGGCGTCGGCCATGCGGGCCAGCATCTGCTCGCGGCTCTGGCGCTGGCTGTTGTTGCGGATCCACATGGGCGGGCGCTGGTTGTTGGCCTCCATGATGAACTCCCACTCATCCGGATAGGCCTGACGCAGACGCTTGGTGAGCCACTCGGGGTGGCCGAGGCGCACGCTCGGTACGCGGTCGATACGCAGCAGAATGACTTCGGCGCTGCGCTGGAAGTTGCGCAGCACGCCGTTGATGAGGCCGCGCAGAGAGGTACCTTTGAGCAGCTTGACGGCGTTGACGGTCTCGGCCACCGCGGCGTGAGCCGGAATGCGGGTGTAGATGAGCTGATAGAGACCGACCAGGATGAGGTAGTGGAAGATGCGGCTCTTGTTCTTGAGCGGCTTGTCCATCATCTCGCCGACCGCCGCATCGAGGCGGGGCAGCCAGCGCAGGGTACCGTAGCAGAGTTCTTGCAGGAGGGCGCGATCGCGGGGCGCAACCTTCTCCTGGGCAGCAGGCAGAACGGCTGAGAGGGACTGGCCCTGATCCAGCACCTGTTGAATGACGAGAGCAGCCTGTGCGCGTGTTTTCATAGTGTTACCTTAGATGCGCAAGTCGGGGCCTGGGCCCCGCCTTGTGTCAATTCAGTTCAATTCAATTGCGTGCCGGGTTCAAACCAGTCGCGGCGAGAGTTGAGCAGATCCGTCACGGACATCGCCTTCTTGCCGGGCGGCTGCAGGGTCAGCAGGCGCAGTACCCCCTTGCCGGTGGCGACATCGATCCCCTGCTTGTCGGCCTTGAGCAGGGTGCCGGCGCGCTGGCCGTGATCCTGTGTGATGACCTCGGCCTGCCATACCTTGACGGTCTGGTCAGCCACCTCGAACCAGCTGATGGGCCAGGGGTTGAAGGCGCGGATGCAGCGCTCGATGGCGACGGCTTCCATCGACCAGTCGATACGGGCCTCTTCCTTGGAGAGCTTCTCGGCGTAGTTGGCCAGCGCATCGTCCTGCGCCTCGGCGGCGGTGTCGCCGGCGGCCATGGCGTTGATGGTGTCGACCAGCGCCTGCGGGCCCAGTTCGGCCAGCTTGTCATAGAGGCTGGCGGAGGTCTCGTCGGCGGCGATGGGGCAGCTCATCTTGCGGATCATGGCGCCGGTATCCAGCCCCACATCCATCTGCATGATGGTGACGCCGGTTTCGGCATCGCCCGCCCAAATGGAACGCTGGATCGGGGCGGCGCCGCGCCAGCGCGGCAGCAGGGAGCCGTGCACGTTGATACAGCCCAGACGTGGGGTATCGAGCACCACCTTGGGCAGGATCAGGCCGTAGGCCACCACCACCATCAGGTCGGCGCCAAGGGCAGCCAGTTCGGCCTGGGCCTCTTCCTTGCGCAGGGAAGCCGGTTGATAGACCGGCAGATCGTGGGCCAGCGCCAGTTCCTTGACCGGGCTGGCGGTGAGCTTCTGGCCGCGGCCGGCAGGCTTGTCCGGCTGGGTGTAAACGGCGACGACCTCGTGGTCGGAAGACAACAACGCCGCCAGGTGACGGGCGGCGAAGTCGGGAGTACCGGCAAAAATCAGTTTCAACTTATTCAATGGGGCAGATCCTCAGAGGACTTTGCGATCTTCACGGGCCATCTTTTCCAGCTTCTGGCGAATGCGTTGGCGCTTGAGCGGGGAGAGGTAATCCACAAACAGCTTGCCGACCAGATGGTCCATCTCATGCTGGATGCAGATGGCGAGCAGATCGTCTGCTTCCAGCTCGAATGCCTTGCCGTGGCGATCCAGTGCGCGCACCTTGACCCACTCGGCGCGGGGCACCAGGGCACGGCTGCCGGGCACGGAGAGACACCCTTCCTCGATGCCGGTGCTGCCGGCCTGCTCGATGATCTCGGGGTTGATCAATACCAGAGGATCTTCACGGTTTTCAGAGACATCGATCACTATGATGCGCTGATGAATGTCGACCTGAGTGGCGGCAAGGCCGATGCCTTCCTCCGCGTACATGGTTTCGAACATATCATCTACAATGTGTTGTAACTCGGGTGTAAAGGTCTCGACAGGGGCTGCGACGGTACGCAGACGCTCATCGGGGAAACGCAATACATCTAGAATGGCCATAGTTTTTTCTTTAGTTTCGTATAAATGCAGTCAATATTGGCGTAATTCTAGTCATTTACGCCGACAAAAAACAGCAACACTTTGCGCGCAGAAGTAACAGGGAGTGTTATGTATCTGAAGCAAACCATCCTCGCCTGCCTGTTGGCCACGTTGAGCCAGGGAGCTCAGGCCGACCAGCTCAAACTGAAGGCAGGCTATCCCGAGACCTATGTGGTGCAAAAAGGCGACACCCTCTGGGATATTTCCGGCCAGTATCTGGCAGAGCCCTGGCTCTGGCCAAGGCTCTGGAACATCAACCCGCAGATCGCCAATCCCCACTGGATCTACCCGGGCGACGTGCTGCACCTGAGCTGGGTCAACGGCGAGCCACGGCTCGGCAAGGCAACCCAGGGCGGCAAGCAGGTGATCCGCCTCTCTCCCAAGAGCCGCTACGAGAACAAGGCCAATCCTATTCCTACTCTGCCGCTCAGCGAGATCGGCCCCTTCCTGCAGACCGACCATATTCTGGCAAACAGCCAGCAGGCGAAGCAGTTGCCCTACGTGCTTGGCAATGATGAGGCCCATATCGGCATGCTGGAAGGCGATACCCTCTACGTGCAGGGTTCGCTGATCCCGGGCCAGGATTACGGCATCTACCACCCTGGCGCCATCTACAAGGATCGGAAAACCGGCGAGCAACTTGGGCAGGAGGCGGTCTTCGTCGGTACGGCCAGGGCGGAGGCCCTGCTGCCGGATGGCCGTACTCGGGTCACCCTCAGCCACAGCAAGCGGGAAGTGTATCAGGGAGACAAGCTGATGCCGTTCCCGCCGCAGGAGAGCCTCTCCGCCGTGTTTACACCCAAGGCGGCCCCCGTCATCTCACCCGGCTATATCGTCGATCTGCCGAGCAAGGCCCGGGGCGGCGGCAAGTTCGATGTCGTGCTCATCAACAAGGGTCTGCGGGATCAGGTGGCTCCCGGCGATGTGCTGGAGATCCTGCGACCCGGGACCCGGCTGGTGAGCAAGAATGGCAAGGTCGCCTATCGGGAGTACTCTTCCGTCTATGACAAGGCCTTCTATTCTGCCGGCAAACCACCGCTCCCCTCGGAGGCGGTGGCGCGGGTCATGCTGTTCAAGGTGTATGACAAGTTGAGCTACGGGCTGATCCTGCAAAGCCAGAACATGGTCGGCACCGGCTATCAGGTCAGCAACTTCTGACGTGACGCTTCCATCCGGGCGACTCGCGCTGTGGCTGACACTGGATGCCGTCACCGGTATCGGCCCGGTCACTGCCGCTCGTCTGCTCGCCCATTTCGGCGGCGACATCGCCGCCCTGTTCGACTCGGAAGATGGCACCTTGCGAGAACTGGGTCTGCAAAGTGCCCAGATCCGGCAGATGCGATGGCCTCTGCCGGTGGTCGAACAGGGGCTGAGCTGGGCAGCCGAGCCCGGCAATCATCTTCTCTGCCCCGACGATCCCGCCTATCCACCTCTGCTCAAGGAGATCCCAGCCGCCCCTCTGTTGCTCTACTGCCGCGGCAATCTGGCAGCACTGTCTGTTCCCCAGCTGGCGATGGTCGGCACGCGCCACCCGACCTATGCCGGCAAGGACAATGCTGCCCGCCTCTGCAGCGAGCTGGTCGCGTGCGGATTGGCCATTACCTCAGGTCTGGCGCTTGGCATCGATGGGATTTGTCATCAACAGGCGCTGACAAACGGGGGGATCACCCTGGCAGTGCTGGGTTCAGGGCTCGACAGCCTCTACCCCAAGCGTCATCAGGGGCTGGCAGAGCAGATCCTGGCGCAGGATGGTGTGCTCATCTCCGAGCTGGTGCCCGACAAGGGGCCGCTGGCGGAACACTTTCCACGGCGCAATCGCATCATCAGCGGCCTGTCGCTGGGAACCCTGGTGGTGGAGGCGGCCGAGCAGAGCGGTTCGCTCATCACTGCCCGTTACGCGCTCGAACAGGGGCGGGATGTCTTCGCCGTGCCGGGGGCACCGCAGAACGGGCAGGCGCTGGGCTGCAACAAATTAATCCAGCAGGGGGCCAAACTTGTGTTGAGCGCGGCCGATATAGTGGAAGAGCTGCCGGGATTCTGTGCCCTGAGCCATCAAGGGACGGATATGTCTGAGCAGCAGCATAATAGCGAATTGCCTTATGCCGATTTGTTGGATAACGTAGATTACGAGACCACGAGCGTGGATACCGTTGCCGAGCGGACCCAGCTTCCTGTCGAAGTGGTATTGGGCAGGTTGGTTGAGCTGGAGCTGGCCGGAGCAGTGATGGCGGTAGCCGGTGGATACGTCAGAGCGAGGAGGGCGAATCATGTTTGATGTATTGATGTACCTTTTCGAGACCTACATCCACAGTGATGCAGATGTGACGGTCGAACAGAACGAACTCACCGATGAACTGAGCCGCGCCGGTTTCGACAAGGAGGAGATCGAGAAGGCACTCGACTGGCTGGAAAGACTGGCCAATCTGCACGACAGCGAGCGGGAGGTCTATGTGGCCGCCAGCACGCAAGGCTCGATGCGCATCTATGCCCCGCAAGAACTGGTCCGTCTCAGCACCGAGTGTCGCGGCTTCCTGCTGTTTCTGGAGCAGGCCCAGGTGCTCAACGCCGAAACCCGCGAAATCTGCATCGAGCGTCTGCTCGAGCTGGACAAGCCGGATATCGAGCTGGATGACCTGAAGTGGGTGGTCATGATGGTGCTCTTCAACGTTCCCGGCAGTGAAAACGCCTACCAGCAGATGGAAGAGCTGGTGTTTGACGAGTCAGATGGCGTCATCCACTGACAGCCCGCAGCCGCGCTGGTAGAATCCGGATCATCTGGATTTCAAGGCGCGGCCCATGTCAAAGATCGATCACCACCTATTTTCTGCCCACGAGCATGCGCTTGAACGTGAGCCATGCCCGCAGTGTGGTGCCGAGCTGGTGATCCGCCAGGGCAAGCACGGCCCTTTTCTGGGCTGTTCCGCCTACCCTGCCTGCGACTTCATTCGCTCCCTGACCCCCTCCGGCCGTGACATCGAGAAAGTGCTCGAGGGCTCTGCCTGCCCGGACTGTGGCCAGCCGCTGGCGATCAAGAAGGGGCGCTATGGGTTGTTCGTGGGCTGTACCCAATATCCGGCCTGCCAGCACATCGAATCCCTGCAGGAGAGTGACGATACCCAGGTGCTCTGTCCCGAGTGCGGCAAGGGTCATCTGATCAGTCGCACCTCGCGTTATGGCAAGCAGTTCTACTCCTGCGACGGCTACCCCCACTGCAAATACGTCGTCAATGACAAGCCGGTTGCCATGCCTTGCCCGCAGTGCGGCTGGGGCATCATGGTGGAGAAAAAGGTGCGGGGGAGCGTGCGCTGGATCTGTCCGCAAAAGAAATGCGGCCACCAGAGCGAGCGGGTATAATCGCGCCGCCTTGAGCGAATTGAAACGTTTTCGGCAACCTTCCACCCCCCACTTGGAGTAAGGAAATTCCCGCCATGACTAAACCTTTCGTTGCCGTATTGATGGGCTCTGATTCCGATTTTCCCGTGATGCAGACCACTCTTGAGGTTCTCAAGTCGTTCGACATCGCGGTGGAAGTGAAAGTGACTTCCGCACACCGTACCCCGGCGGCGACCCACCAGTACGTAACCGATGCCGAAGCCCGTGGCTGCAAGGTATTTATCTGCGCCGCCGGTCTGGCCGCTCACCTGGCTGGTGCCGTGGCTGGCATCACTACGCGTCCCGTGATCGGTGTGCCCATCGATGGTGGCCCGCTCAAGGGGCTGGATGCCCTGCTCTCCACCGTGCAGATGCCGGGTGGTGTGCCGGTGGCAACCGTGGCTATCGGTAAAGCTGGTGCCAAAAATGCCGGCTATCTGGCAGCCCAGATGCTGGCGGTGGCCGATGATGAACTGGCGGCCAAGGTTCGGGCCGAGCGCCAGAAGAATGCCGACGAGGTGCTGGCCAAGGATGCCGCCCTGCAGGCTCAACTCAAGTAAGCCCCGAGACGGCAACCACGGTCAGCCTCGCTCTCTGTTGTTGGCAGGGGGATGAAGGGGGCTGCGGTGGTTGCCACCCTGCGGGGTCAACCTTAATTGATGATGAGGCGACAGCCCGGCTGTCGCATTTTTTATGTCCAAAGAATTTGAACTTGCTGTTGCCGCACTCCAGCATGATGGGGTGATTGCCTACGCTACCGAAGCGGTTTTTGGCCTGGGATGTGACCCCGATTCCGAAGCGGCGGTAGAACGCCTGCTGGCGATCAAGCAACGACCGGTAGAGAAAGGGTTGATCCTGATTGCCGCCGATCTGGCCCAACTGCAGGATTACATCGATTTGGACCAGCTTACCAGCGAGCAGCTGGCCAGGGTGGAGGCCAGCTGGCCCGGCCCCTTTACCTGGATCATGCCGGCTCGTCCCGATACGCCGGCCTGGCTGACCGGACAATTTGACACCCTGGCCGTGCGCGTCACGGCCCATCCACAGGTACAGGCGCTGTGTCGTGCCTTTGGCAAGCCGCTGGTCTCCACCAGTGCCAACCTGACTGGCGAGGAACCCGCCCGCCGGCTGGCCGACATCGGCGAATTGCTGGCCAGCCAGCTGGCCTATATCCTGCCAGGCGAGGTGGGGGGGCAGGCCAACCCATCCGAGATCAAGGATGCCAGAACCGGTGCCGTCATTCGCCCCTCCTGAGCGGCGTTGGTGACGAGGTCTGGTGGCAATGCGGACGGGCGGAGTGCCGGTTCGAGGACATCACAATAATAGGGTCAGGCGACGATCCTGGCTGACTGGAGACAAGATGAGCAAACCGGATGTAGCCCAGGTCAAGGCCTTCCTGCTGCAGTTGCAGGACGACATCTGCCGTGGACTGGAGCAGGCTGACGGTGCCGGGCACTTTGTGGAGGATGCCTGGCAGCGTGAGGGGGGCGGCGGTGGCCGTACCCGGGTGCTGCGCCATGGTGCGGTGATCGAACAGGGGGGGGTCAACTTCTCCCATGTTTATGGCGATGCCATGCCTGCTTCCGCCACGGCCCATCGCCCCGAGCTAGCCGGCCGCAGGTTCGAGGCCATGGGGGTGTCGCTGGTGATCCATCCGCACAACCCCTACGTGCCGACCAGCCATGCCAACGTACGTTTCTTCATCGCCGAAAAAGAGGGGGAGGCGCCCATCTGGTGGTTCGGAGGGGGCTTCGATCTGACGCCGTTCTATCCGTTCGAAGAAGACGTTCAGCACTGGCATCAGGTCTCCCACGATCTCTGCCAGCCGTTTGGCGACGACATCTATCCCGAGTTCAAAGCCTGGTGCGATCGCTACTTCTTCCTCAAGCATAGAGGCGAGACACGGGGTGTCGGCGGTCTCTTCTTCGACGATCTCAATCGCTGGCCGTTTGCCGACAGCTTTGCCTTCATGCGAGCGGTGGGTGAAGGCTACCTCGCCGCCTATCTGCCGATTGTCGAGCGACGCAAAGGAGATGCCTATGGCGAGCGGGAGCGGGAGTTCCAGCTATATCGCCGCGGCCGCTACGTGGAGTTCAATCTGGTGTACGACCGCGGTACCCTGTTCGGTCTGCAGACGGGGGGGCGCACCGAGTCGATCCTGATGTCGATGCCGCCACTGGCCCGCTGGGAGTATGACTGGCAACCGGCGGCTGGCAGCCCGGAGGCGCTGCTCTACACCGACTATCTCAAGCCGCGTGAGTGGCTGTGAAGCAAGGGGCCATCGCGGCCCCTTCTTGTTACCGATATTCGACTTGTTCCTGCGGGGGAAAAACCGTTAAATCGGGAGATTGCCCTCTAAAGGAACGCCTTGATGGATCGTTATCTGGTTTTTGGCCACCCGGTGCGCCACAGCAAATCCCCCTTCATTCATACCCTCTTTGCCCGGCAGACCCAGCAAGAGCTGGAATATGGTCTGGCCGAGCCGGCAGTCGAGGAGTTCGCCACCGCATTGCGTGCCTTCTTTGCCCAGGGCGGCAAAGGGTGCAACGTTACAGTCCCCTTCAAGGAGCAGGCATTTTCCCTGGTCGACCGGCTGAGCCCCAGGGCCAAACGGGCGGGGGCGGTCAATACCATCAAGTTGACCGATGACGGCGTATTGCTGGGGGACAATACCGATGGGGCCGGGCTGGTGGCTGACCTCAAGTCCCACGGGATGAATTTGGCCGGCAGCAGGATCCTGTTGCTAGGAGCGGGTGGTGCGGCGCGCGGTGCGCTGGCGCCCTTGCTGGCCGTACAGCCGGCCGAAGTGGTGATCGCCAACCGGACCTACGCCCGGGCCGAGCAGCTGGCGGCCGAGTTTGCTGATCTGGGATCCGTCAGTGCCCAGACTTACCCACAGCTGGCTGGTCCTTTCGATCTGATCATCAACTCCACCTCCGCCAGTCTGCAGGGAGAGCTCCCGCCGCTGGAGCCTGCCCTGATCCATGCCGGCATCGCCATCTACGACATGATGTATGGTGCGACGGATACCCCTTTCATTGGCTGGGCCAGACAACATGGTGCCCGCCAGACCATGGACGGGCTGGGTATGCTGGTGGAGCAGGCTGCCGAAGCGTTTACCGTGTGGCGCGGAATCCGGCCAGGGACTAAACAGGTATTGAGAGAACTGCAACGCAATCTGGGGACCCTATGAATCAAGGCATCCTGTTTCCCGAGCTGGCGGACTGGCAACCGCATGAACAGCGCATCCATTTTCCCGCCCAGCAGATGGGTGCACTGGTCGACTGCTACATCAGCCGCCGGCGACTGGAAAAAATGACCGGTCTCTCCCTAACCAGGGAGGAGGACATACTGCGGGCCTTCGAAAGCGTGCGTTTTGACATCGAAGAGATGGCTGAAAAACTAATTGAAGAACAAGAGTTTGCCGAAGATGGTGCAATCTATCTGTGATTTTTACGAGTTTTTTCTCAAAGCAGCGGAACTTGTACCAAGAGACGTGGACTAACTAGATAGTTGAGGAAGTGCTAGCTAGTCACCTTTATAACGCCCCGGTATTCGTACTGGGGATTTTTTTATCTATATGAAAAATAAGAAAATTTATGTAATTCATTTTTCGTGAAACTAAATTACATAAATTACTTTCACTTTCTGCTGCTTTGCTATACAGTTAGCAACGTAGGGTACAGAGGTAAGATGTTCTATCTTTCAGACCTTTTATTTCACGTAATTGAATGTGGCTGAATAGCAGCCCCGGTGAGTCATCATCGGGGCGTTTTTTTATGGGTTGTGTTTAGAGTAAATGCTTTAATGTTGGTGAATATTTGTTAGAATGAAAGGGCTTCTTGAGGAAAAACCAGTCGTCTTTGTTCTCAAGATTTAGCTTCTTCCCAATTTTTGAACTGATTGTTTAAGGCCGGTACTGCATCTGCAGCACCGGCCTCATTTTTATCCCTCCGCCACAGAAAATGTAATTAAATTTCATTTTGGTACTTATTAAGCGATATCGCCGCTTTTTCTCTGCATGAATTTGAAAACGTTGCCAATGGGATGAAAAGTTAATTTTTATATAAAATTAATCATTTATCCCATTGATTAATATGGTTATTCAGATTTTTGGAGGGAGGTAAGCCAAGCGTGGATGGAGGGCAGAGAAGGGGGCTCACAGGCTGAAAGCCTTTCAATCAGCGGAGGAGTCGCTCCGCCAATTGCATGGTTACTTGCTGCGTCAACAAGAGGGGGCTATTCCTCGATCGACTCTTGTTCGTCGTCAATCACCTCATCGGCGCCAGCCTGATACCAGCCGGTCAGCGTCTGGGCCAGCTTTTCCACCCCGATGTTGTTCAGCGAGGAGAAGGCTTCCACCTGGATATGCGGGCCCAATGCCGCCACGGCCTGGCGTACCTTGATGACCTGATTGTTGCGCGGGCCCGGGCTCAGCTTGTCGGCCTTGGTCAGCAGCAGCATGACAGGCAGTGCGCGGTGGGCGCTCCACTCCAGCATGTTCATGTCGGTATCTTTGAGCGGGTGACGGATGTCCATCAGGATCACCAGCCCTTTCAAGGACTCGCGACGCTGCAGATATTCAGCCAGGGACTTTTGCCACTTAAGCTTCATTTCCAGCGGAACTTGCGCATAACCGTAACCCGGCAGGTCGACCAGACGCTTGCCCGGCTCCAGCTCGAACAGGTTGATCAACTGGGTGCGACCCGGGGTCTTACTGGTACGCGCCAGGTTCTTGTGCTTGGTCAAGGTATTCAATGCAGATGACTTACCGGCGTTGGAACGGCCGGCAAACGCAATCTCGACACCCCCATCATTTGGCAGGTGACGGATGTCGGGTGCGCTGGTCACAAAATGCACCTTATTGAAATTCAGAGTTTGTGTATCCAACGTAAATTCCCCATAGAGATAGAGGGTTATAGAGTTACTTTTTTGTGAAATCGTGTAAAATGGCGTCGCTTAAACGCGTTTATTTTAACATGCCTTCAGCGGCATGGGATCTGGAAGCCTAATAACGAGAAGTTGGAACGCCATGAAGAACCTAGTCATTACTCTTGCTCTGATGGTTGGCGTAACGGGGATGGCACAAGCCAAGGGCGATGCCGCTGCGGGACAAACCAAGGCTGCCGTTTGCGCGGCCTGTCACGGACCGGACGGAAACAGCCTTGTCGACATGTATCCCAAGATTGCTGGTCAGCACGCATCATATATCAAAAAGCAGTTAGTTGAACTGAAGGCTGCAGCTTCCGGCCAAACTGGTCGGGTTGCTCCCATCATGGGGCCGATGGCGCTTCCCCTGTCCGAGCAGGACATGGAGGACCTGGCTGCCTACTTCTCCAGCCAGAAGGTGACGCCGATCGCCGTGCCCGATGATGCTGTGGCGGCAGGCAAGGCGCTCTACATGGGGGGCGACATGAGCCGCGGTCTGGCTGCCTGTACCGCCTGTCATGGTCCTCGTGGTTCCGGGGTCGAGCAGGCCAAGTATCCAAGCCTCTCCGGCCAGCACCCTGCCTACATCAAGGCCCAGCTCACCGCCTTCAGGGCTGCCGCTCGTGACAATGATCCGAACGGCATGATGCGGGACGTGGCCAAGAAGCTGACCGATCAGGATATCGAAGTGCTGTCCAAATATGTGGCGGGTCTGCACTGATTGCGGTCGTTTATCCAGCCCGTTGATATTGACGAGGAGCCAGTGGCTCCTCGTTTCTTTTTGGCCTTTAACACCATTTGGCCAATTTTTTCTCGCATTGTTGTAAGAGATCTCCCATTCATGAGCCTGGCCAGGGCTTAAAAAATTCGGGAATAATGCTTAGTAATTCATTAATTTCAATATGTTAAATGACAATAGATGGATTATTTCCGTTTGAAAACGTTCCTGGTGGATTGAGCCACTTTATTAAGTTGATACAGTGGATGCATGGAGTGGCCCGCAGGGCAGTTCACGACAGGGATGACGTGAAAGACAGGATGTCGAGGCGGCAGGACGCCACGGAGCCATGCAAGTGGCAGGCAAAGGATTGAAAAACCAGGATGGTGACCGTTCAGGAAGAGCGGGGCTGCGGGACGCAACCACCCCAGAAGATGACCGGATGTCGTCGGCATGGGTCAGGCAAGCACACGCACATTCAGGATCGACCAATTAAGGTCAGGACGACCACACACAAAGATATGATGCGCAGACGTATCACCACGGACAGGGTGATTTGCAGCCAGGGATGGGACTCGCATAAACATATCAAGGCAGCTTCGGCTGCCTTTTTTCTTTTGGGTCATTAACCCGCCCGGTCATTCTGTGTCAAAATACCAGCAACATGCCCAGAGGATGCCGATCCTGCGGTATTTGGCGGTCATTCATGGCCGGATGGGTGCGGGATCCCACTTTTTTGTTTCTCGTCCATCACTCCCGGTATCAGCATCCTCCCCGGCCCACATCAGGCCGGGAACGGGTTTCAATCCAGTTATTTGTCGGAGTCAGTCATTCATGTCGGCTAAACAACCCAATCGCAAGCCCGCCGGTAAGCGCAAAGAATCAGAGGCCAGTGCCCAGGAAGGCCGTGAGCGCAAGCGCGCCGCCAAGCGCAAGGGCTTGAAGGCCGGATCCCGCCAGCAAGTCGAGCAGAGCGGCAAGAAAGGCGGTACCAAGCAGGCCAAGGACCCGCGTATCGGTTCCCGCAAGCCGGTTGCCCTGATCGTGGAAGAGAAGGGTGGCAAGCCGGTGGCGCCTAAACCCGCCAAAGAGAAGAAGCTGGTGATGACCCCCGAGCAGGAGCTGGCCTCCATCGAGAATGATGATCGCCTCAATGACCTGCTGGATCGTCTGGATGCCGGTGAAACCCTGGAAGCGACCGAGCAGGCCTGGGTCGATCAGCGGGTCGATCGCTATCAGGAGCTGATGGACGAGCTTGGCATCATCGACAACGATGACGACGAAGACGACATGGACTTTGATGATGCCGACTTTGATGAGCCAAGCCAGCCAGCCTCCGAAGAGGAGCTGTGGGATCGTTTCACTCAGGTTGACTATCAGCCGGAGCCCAAGCCTGAGCCGAAGAAAAAGTGATGAGTGGATGGATGCTGGCCGCCCTGTTGGGCGGCCTGATTTTGTTGGGGCTGGCCTTCTATGCCGGTTCCCTGCTGGCCCGTCTCAAGCGCCAGCACGACAGCCAGCAGCAGGCCATCGCAGCTCGCAATGAGCGTATTCTCGAGAGCGTCAGGGTCATCGCCCACGCGGTACGAGACGGCCAGTGCGACTACTCCGAAGGTGCCATCCGGCTGACCAACCTGCTCGATGCACTGCAGATCAAGGGCGGTCGTGCCTTTGCCGGTGAATTTCCGGGTCTGTACGGTCTCTACGAGAAGGTGAAAGAGATGCCGACCCATGAGGCGAGGCAGGCCCTCAAGCGCAATGAAATCATGAAGATGGATCTCGAACGCAGTGGCTATGAGGCCGAGCTGGAGGCGCAGATCCTCAAGGATGTGGCCCGACTGAAGGATTTTCAGTTAAGCCGGTGAGCCAATAACAACAAGAGGAAGCAAGCGTGCAAGCAGAACAGATTGTGTGGGATCAGGCCCTGATCGAAAAATATAATTACAGCGGCCCGCGTTATACCTCCTATCCCACTGCGCTGGAGTTCAACGAGGGCTTCGGTTATCCGGACTTCGTCCAGGCCGCGAGCCAGTATCCGGCGCGCAACCTGTCGCTTTACGTGCACATCCCCTTCTGTCACAAGCTCTGCTACTACTGCGGCTGCAACAAGGTGATCACCCGTCACCGTCACAAGGCTGACCAGTACCTCGATTTCCTCGAACAGGAGATCAGGGCGCAGGCCCCGCTGTTCAAGCAGCGGCTGGTGACCCAGCTGCACTGGGGCGGCGGCACGCCCACCTATCTGGATGAACCCCAGACCCGCCGACTGATGGCCATGTTGCGGGAGCACTTCCATTTCGCCGAAGAGGGAGAGATCAGCATCGAGGTGGATCCGCGCGAGATCGAGCTCTCCATGCTGGATGTGCTGCGAGAAATCGGCTTCAACCGCATCAGCCTTGGCGTGCAAGATTTCAACAAGGAGGTCCAGGTCGCGGTCAACCGCGAGCAGGACAACGACTTCATCCGCGCCATGTTGGAGCGAGCCCGCGAACTGGGTTTTCGTTCCACCAACCTGGATCTCATCTACGGCCTGCCACATCAGAACCGTGAGAGCTTCCACCACACCCTGGAAGAGGTGCTCAAGACCGACCCGGCGCGCCTCTCCATCTTCAACTATGCCCACCTGCCGAGCCGTTTTGCCGCCCAGCACAAGCTGAAGGAGGCGGACATGCCGGCGCCGCAGGAGAAGCTGGCCATGCTGCAGGACACCATCGCCTTCCTGACTGGCCGCGGTTACCAGTTCATCGGCATGGATCACTTCGCCAAGCCGGACGACGAGCTGGCGGTGGCCCAGCGTGAGGGCAAGCTGCACCGCAACTTCCAGGGCTATACCACCCAGGGGGATTGTGACCTGCTGGGGCTGGGGGTCTCCTCCATCAGCATGATCGGCGATGCCTATTCCCAGAACCAGAAAGAGCTCAAAGCCTACTATGGCCAGGTAGAAAAGCTGGGGCACGCCCAGTGGAAGGGGTGCTCCCTCAACCGGGACGACCTGATCCGCCGCGAGGTGATCAAGCGCCTCATCTGCGATTTTTCCCTGAACTTTGCCGCCGTCGAGCAGGCCTATGGTCTGGTGTTCAAGGAGTACTTCGCCGAGGATCTCAAGCTGCTGCAGACCTTCATCGATGACGGTCTGGTGCGCATGACCGAAGAGGGGCTGGAAGTGGTCTCCACCGGTCAGCTGCTGATCCGCAATATCTGCATGTGTTTCGATGTCTACCTGCGGAGCAAGGCGCGCCAGCAGCAGTTCTCCCGGGTGATCTAAGCCGGTCTATGCTGTTGGAAAATAAAAAAACCGCCTCTCGGCGGTTTTTTTATTGGGCTTGGCTGTACTCAGCGCTGGGCTGCGCGGGCGCTCAGCTCGGCCTTTTCGCTCTCGCTCAGGAAGGCCAGGGTCAGGCCATTCTGCTGGGCGGTGCGGATCTCGCTCACCGTCATGCCGGCGGCCGGAGCGGCTACTTCATATTCGTGGGGCAGGTCGATCCCCTCTACCGCCGGGTCGTCGGTGTTGAGACAGGCCAGCACGCCGGCGGCCAGGAACTGGCGGATCGGGTGCTCGCTCAGGCTCGCCACCGTGGTGGTCTGAATGTTGGAGGTGAGGCAGGATTCGATGCCGATGCGGTGCTCGGCCAGGTAGGCCATCAGGGCTGGATCCTGAATCGCCTTGACGCCGTGGCCGATACGCTCGGCCCCCAGCTCGCGAATGGCCTGCCATATGCTTTCGGGGCCGGCGGCTTCACCGGCGTGCACGGTGACGCGCATGCCCGCATCGCGCACCCGGCGGAAGTGCTCGGTGAACAGCTCGCCCGGGAAGCCCAGTTCGTCACCGGCCAGATCGATGGCAACCAGCTTGTCGCGATGAGCCAGACAGGCATCCAGCTCTTGCTTGCACTGCTCGGTGCCGAAGGTGCGGCTCATGATGCCGATCAGGTTGGTCTTGATGCCGAAGTCGCGGCTACCGGCCGCCACGCCATCTATGATGGCTTCGACCACGCCCTGCGGGTGCTGCTTGTGAGCCATCGCCATGTAGGCCGGGCTGAAACGCAGCTCGGCATAGTCGATGCCGGCGCGCAGCAAGTCTTCCACGTTCTCGTAGGCCACCCGGCGGCAGGCGTCGTAATCGGCCAGCACGGCCACGCCCCAGTCCAGCTTCTTGAGGAAGGCGACCAGGCTCGGCTCATTCTCGACGATCTGCACATGGGGGCGCAGCGCCTCCAGCTCGAAGGAGGGCAGTTGAATGTTGTGCTGACGTCCCAGCTCGAGGATGGTCTGAGGACGGATGTTGCCGTCCAGATGGCGGTGCAGGTCGGTCAGGGGAAGAGATCTGTCAATCATGATGGCGCCTTCTTCGAGTCGGGTTGGAAAGCCTGCCATTCTAGGCGGGGCTTCCAAAAAAGATACCCCGTTTGAAATCAAACGGGGTCTTATTGGTCGGCGATTTGCCAAGGCGTGATGGGAATCGTTTTTCCTCGGGACTCAGGAGAGGTCGAGTTCCTTCAGCTTGCGGGTGAGGGTATTGCGTCCCCAACCGAGCAGCCGTGCCGCCTCCTGTTTGTGGCCATGGGTGTGATCCAGCGCGGTTTCCAGCATGATCCGCTCGAACTGGGGCAGGGCATCGGCCAGGATGTCGGTCTCCCCCAGCGCCAGCTTGGCGGCGACCCAATCCTGCAATTGCTGTTGCCAGCCGCCGGACAGCGCCGGCTGGCCCGGCTCGGCGGTGCTGGTGATGGGGGTCAGCAGCTCGGTGGGCAGGTCGCTCACCAGCACCTCCTGCCCCGAGGCCATCACGGTGAGCCAGCGACAGACGTTCTCCAGCTGGCGCACGTTGCCGGGCCAGGGCAGGCGGCTGATATAGGCCTGGGTATCCGGATGCAGGCTCTTGGCCTCCACGTTCAGCTCCTTGGCTGCCCGCAGCAGAAAGTGACGGGCCAGTTGGGGAATGTCTTCGCGCCGCTCCTTGAGGGCGGGAATGTGGATGCGGATGACATTGAGGCGGTGGAACAGGTCTTCCCGAAACTCGCCGTCGGCCACCCGCTTCTCCAGGTTCTGGTGGGTGGCGGCGATGATCCGCACATCCACCTGCACCGGCTGATGGCCACCGACCCGGTAGAACTGGCCGTCGGCCAGTACTCGCAGCAGTCGGGTCTGCACATCCAGCGGCATGTCGCCGATTTCGTCGAGAAACAGGGTGCCGCCGTCGGCCTGTTCGAAGCGGCCGTGGCGGATGTTGTTGGCACCGGTGAAGGCCCCCTTCTCATGACCGAACAGTTCCGATTCGATGAGATCTTTCGGGATGGCCGCCATGTTGAGGGCGATGAAGTTCTTGTGGGCGCGCGGGCTGTGCTTGTGCAGGGCGTGGGCGACCAGCTCCTTGCCGGTGCCGCTCTGGCCGTTGATCAGCACCGAGATGCTGGAGCGTGACAGCCGGCCGATGGCGCGGAACACCTCCTGCATGGCCGGCGCCTCGCCGATGATCTCCGGGCTGCTGGCCGGATCCTGCTGGCGTGCCTTGCGCTTGGTTCGCTGCTCCTTGAGATGATTCTCGGCGCGGCGCACCAGGGTGACCGCCTCGTCGATATCGAACGGCTTGGGCAGGTATTCGAAGGCACCGCGTTGGTAGGCGTTGACCGCACTGTCGAGATCCGAATGTGCGGTCATGATGATGATGGGCAGGTCGGCCTGGCGGCGATGGATCTGCTCAAGCAAGCTGAGGCCGTCGATGCCGGGCATGCGGATGTCGGAAAGGATCACGTCCGGCGAGCGCATCTCCAGCGAGCTCAGCAGCGCCTCGCCATCGGCGAAGCTCTCGCATTCGAAACCTTCACTGCCCAGGGTGCGCTCCAGCACCCAGCGGATAGAACTGTCGTCATCGACGATCCACACTTTTGCTGTCATGACGTTCCCTTATTTGCGAAGCGGTAGAAAGATGGTGAATTCGGTGTGACCTGGCCAGCTGATGCAGTCGATCCGCCCCTTGTGCTGGTCGATCAGGTTCTGGGCGATGGAGAGGCCGAGCCCGGTGCCCCCCTCCTTGCCGGTGATCATGGGGTAGAAGAGGGTGTCGCGGATGGCATCCGGGATGCCGGGGCCGTTGTCGATGATCTTGATCTCGGCCGCCAGCCGGTAGCGCTGGCCGTGGATGGTGATCTGGAACGCGGTGCGGGTCTTGATGCGGATGAGGCCGGTCTGCTCGCCGATGGCCTCGGCGGCGTTGCGCACCATGTTGAGAAAGGCCTGCTGCAGCTGGTCCGGCTCCATCTCGAACTCCGGGATGCTGGGATCGTAATCCCGCTCGATGCGTACCGTCGGCGGCAGCTCCAGCTCCACCAGCCGACGCACCTGCTCCAGCACCGAGTGCACGTTGTGCATCTGGTGGCGACCGGGGCGCTGGGGGCCGAGCAGACGGTCGACCAGCACCCGCAGCCGATCGGCCTGTTCGATGATGATGCCGGTATATTCGCGCAGGGCGGGGTCGGGCAGCTCCTTTTGCAGCAGCTGGGCCGCGCCGCGCAGACCGCCGAGGGGATTCTTGATCTCGTGGGCCAGGCCGCGTACCAGCTCCTTGGCCGCCTGCTGCTGGGCATGTTGCTGCAACTCCTGGCTGATCTTCTTCTGCTGGTCGATCTTGCGCAGCTCCACCACCATCAGCCGCTGTTCGTGGTCGGCCAGCGGGCTGACGCTCATCTCCACCAGTCTGGGCTCCCCTTCCACCACCAGGGTGACTTCGCTGTCGGTGAAGCCCTGCCCCGAACTGAGGCACTGCTTGAGGCGCTGTAGATCGAGGGAGATATGTTCCAGCAGATGGGGCAGCTCGATGCCGATCAACCGGCGTTGACTGAGGGAGAGCAGCTGCTCGGCGGCGGGGTTGACGAACTGGATGCAGAGCCGTTCATCCATCAGGATGACGGCAGTCAGCAGGTTGTCGAGCAGTATCCTGGCTTGATCCGGGCGGGTTGGCACTGGTTTCTCCCTAAAACGGTGCTATACACCAGCTATGCACCAATGTGGTGCATTTAGTCTACCCGTATCGAGGCACAGGATCACCCCTTGTTGTTGAGCGGGGTCGCTTTGGGGGCTGAATTGATGCTGGCCCGGTGCAGGTAGAAGGTGACTGCCTTGGATTTAGCAAGGATCGTACCGTCTTTGGCGAGCAGCTCGAGCTGGGCCTCGTGGGCACCGCGATCCAGGTTTTCGACCCGGATGGCGAGGGCGTTGTTGACGAGGGGGGCCGCCTTGCCGTCCAGGGTGAGGCGCACGTCATACTGGGTGGGCGGCTGAGGCCTGACCTGGCCCTGGAACACCACGTTGCCTGTGTTGTCGCGCAGGGTGCTGCCCTGTTCCGGGGAGAGCAGTTCGATCACCAGCTTGGCCGCTTCCTTCTCTTTTTTGGCATCGACACCGGTCAGGCTGTTGAAGTTGTCCACCTGGACCGAACGGGGGGCAGTGCCGATGAAGGGGGCAACGCGCAGATCGACCTCCTTGGCCTTCTGTCCCGGGGGCGGTGCATCCGTGTAGTGGACGACCCCCTGGTTGTCGGTCCAGGAGTATACCTTGGCGGCCTGGGCTGCACTGGTGGCCAGCAGCAACAGGCTCAGCATCCATACTGGGTAGGCGGTTTTCATCCATCTCTCCTTGACGGGATTCTGCTTAATCCTATCAGAGAAAAAACCCGCCTGTCGGCGGGTTTGGTCAAGTTCTGAGCTGGGATCCGGATTAAACGGAGTAGTACAGTTCAAATTCCAGCGGGTGCGGGGTCATGCGCACACGGTCAACGTCCTGCTGCTTCAGCTCCAGGTAGGAGTTGATGAAGTCGTCGCTGAACACGCCACCGCGGGTCAGGAACTCGCGATCCGCATCCAGAGCGGCCAGGGCTTCGTCCAGAGAGCCGGCCACGGTCGGCACTTCGGCAGCCTCTTCCGGCGGCAGATCATACAGGTTCTTGTCCATGGCATCGCCCGGATGGATCTTGTTGATGATGCCGTCCAGACCGGCCATCAACTGGGCAGCGAAGGCCAGGTACGGGTTGGCAGCCGGATCCGGGAAGCGGACTTCGATGCGGCGCGCTTTCGGGCTCGGTACCACCGGGATACGGATGGAGGCAGAGCGGTTGCGGGCGGAGTAGGCCAGCATGACCGGTGCTTCATAACCCGGAACCAGACGCTTGTAGGAGTTGGTGGTCGGGTTGGCGAAGGCGTTGATGGCCTTGGCATGCTTGATGATGCCGCCGATGTAGTGCAGCGCCATCTCGGACAGACCGCCGTACAGGTCGCCGGCGAACAGGTTGACGCCGTTCTTGGCCAGAGACTGGTGGCAGTGCATGCCGGAGCCGTTGTCACCGAACATGGGTTTCGGCATGAAGGTGACGGTCTTGTTGTAGGCGTGGGCCACATTGTGGATCACGTACTTCAGTACCTGTACTTCGTCAGCCTTCAGGGTAAGGGTGTTGAAGCGGGTGGCGATCTCGTTCTGACCAGCAGTGGCCACTTCGTGGTGGTGAGCCTCAACGACCTGGCCCATCTCTTCCAGCACCAGACACATGGCGGCGCGGATGTCCTGAGAGGAGTCGACCGGAGCAACCGGGAAGTAACCGCCCTTCACGAACGGACGGTGGCCTTTGTTGCCGTGCTCGTAGTTGGTACCGGAGTTCCAGGCGGCTTCTTCGGATTCGATCTTCACGAAGCTGTGACCCATGGTGTTCGAGAAGGTGATGTTGTCGAACATGAAGAATTCCGGCTCCGGCCCGAACAGCACGGTGTCGGCGATACCGCTGGCTTTCAGGAAGTCTTCGGCACGTTTGGCGATGGAGCGCGGATCGCGGTCGTAACCCTGCATGGTAGCGGGTTCCAGCACGTCACAGACGATGTTCAGGGTGGTCTCTTCGGTGAACGGGTCCAGCTTGGCAGAGGCAGGATCCGGCATCAGCACCATGTCTGATTCGTTGATGCCTTTCCAGCCGCCGATGGAGGAGCCGTCGAACATCTTGCCGTCTTCGAAGAAATCTTCGTCGACCTGGTGGGCTGGGATGGATACGTGCTGCTCTTTACCCTTGGTATCGGTAAAGCGCAGGTCGACAAACTTGACTTCGTGTTCCTGGATCAGGGCCAAAACGTTCTGGGCTGACATGCTAAGTAACCTCCGGTGTTAAAACTCTTAGGGTGAATGCGTCATCACATTCACATAAGCCAGTATCGTGCCAAGTTTGTGACAGCTTGATTTCAGGGCATTTGCGACTACGGGCCTGCCCCGAGACTCGCTATCTCAGCGCGTTACGCCTCAAAGTAGTGCAACCTTGGATCGTTTTGGTGCACTAAAATGGTGCGTGGTATACGGTCGGCCCCTATCTAAGCAGGCTTTGATGAGAAGGTCTATGATCCTGATCCCCTGTTATGCGCGAATGTACTGCAATTCTGCTAGGCAGATCACAAAGGCGAGAGTACAATTAGCGCCCAATTTTACCCGGTGATTTGAGGCGAGAATGTTAGAGAATTTACGCAATATTGCGATTATTGCGCACGTTGACCACGGCAAAACCACGCTGGTGGACAAGCTGCTGCAGCAATCCGGCACTCTGGATCGCACCAGCGAAGGTCAGGAACGGATCATGGACTCCAATGATCTGGAACGGGAACGTGGCATCACCATTCTCGCCAAGAACACTGCGATCCGCTGGAACGACTACCGCATCAACATCGTGGATACCCCGGGTCACGCCGACTTCGGTGGTGAAGTTGAGCGTGTGCTCTCCATGGTTGACTCCGTACTGCTGCTGGTTGACGCCGTTGACGGCCCGATGCCGCAGACCCGTTTCGTGACCCAGAAGGCGTTCGCCCAGGGTCTGAAGCCGATCGTGGTCATCAACAAGATCGACCGTCCGGGTGCTCGTCCTGACTGGGTAATGGATCAGGTCTTCGATCTGTTCGACAACCTGGGCGCCACCGATGAGCAACTGGACTTCAAGGTTGTTTACGCCTCTGCACTGAACGGTTGGGCCACCCTGGATCAAGACGTCGAGTCCGAGAACATGGAACCCCTGTTCCAGGCCATCGTCGACAACGTGGAAGCGCCTGCCGCGGACACCGACGGTGCCTTCCAGATGCAGATCTCCCAGCTGGACTACAACTCCTACGTAGGCGTTATCGGTATCGGCCGCATCACCCGTGGTCGCGTCAAGACCAACCAGCAAGTGACCGTAGTGGGTGCCGACGGCAAGACCCGTACCGGCAAAGTTGGCCAGGTACTGGGCTACCTGGGTCTGTCCCGTACCGAAGTGGCCGATGCGCAAGCTGGCGACATCATCGCCATCACCGGTCTGGGCGAGCTGAAGATCTCCGACACCATCTGCGACAACGGTGCCGTTGAAGCGCTGCCGCCGCTCTCCGTTGACGAGCCGACCGTGAACATGACCTTCCAGGTCAACACCTCTCCGTTCGCCGGTAAAGAGGGCAAGTTCGTGACCTCCCGCAACATCCTGGAGCGTCTGAACCAGGAGCTGGTCCACAACGTGGCCCTGCGTGTGGAAGAGACCGACGATCCGGACAAGTTCCGTGTCTCCGGTCGTGGTGAACTGCACCTCTCCATCCTGATCGAAAACATGCGTCGCGAAGGTTACGAGCTGGCGGTATCCCGTCCGGAAGTTATCCTGCGCACCGTGGACGGCGTTCTGCAAGAACCGTTCGAAACCGTAACCGTGGACGTGGAAGAAGCGCACCAGGGTTCCGTTATGGAGCAACTCGGCCTGCGTAAGGGCGAGATGACCAACATGACCCCGGATGGCAAAGGCCGTGTTCGTCTCGACTTCATGATCCCGAGCCGTGGCCTGATCGGCTTCCAGACCGAGTTCATGACCCTGACCTCAGGTACCGGTCTGCTGTACCACACCTTCGACCACTACGGTCCGCACAAGGGTGGCAGCATCGGTGAGCGTCAGAACGGCGTGCTGATCTCCAACGCCACCGGCAAGGCGCTGACCTATGCCCTGTTCGGTCTGCAAGACCGTGGTCGTCTGTTCATCGGTCACGCGACCGAAGTGTACGAAGGCCAGGTGATCGGTATCCACTCCCGTTCCAACGACCTGACCGTCAACTGCCTGAAGGGCAAACAGCTGACCAACATGCGTGCCTCCGGTACCGACGAAGCCCAGGTGCTGACTCCGCCGATCCGCATGTCTCTGGAACAGGCTCTGGAGTTCATCGACAACGACGAACTGGTTGAAGTCACTCCGAAGAGCATCCGTATCCGCAAGAAGCTGCTGACCGAACTGGACCGCAAGCGCGCCGGTCGTGCTTGATCTGCTGCATCAGCGATGAAAAGAGGCCTGCGGGCCTCTTTTTTTATGGTCGTTTCCCACAGAAGGGGTCGCAGTCGCGCCCGGACGAGTCGCATCCGGCCGGCTCGCGGGTGGTCAAACGGTGACGTGATCTGACACAATGTCGGCATGATGAAGACATCGGGAAGCACAATGCAGCTGAAATCCGGTGGCCGTCTCGGTCACGCCCTCTCTTTCTTGCGCCATGATGGGCGCCATTTCGCCCAGTTCGTCTGGGGCCGTTTCCAGCAGGACAGGCTGACGGTTACCGCCGGCTATCTGGCCTATGTCACCCTGCTCTCCCTGGTGCCCATGATCGCCGTGGTGTTCGGCATGATGTCGGCTTTTCCGGTGTTCCAGAGCCTGAAGCAGGCAATGGAGCAGTTCGTCTATCACAACTTCGTGCCCACCGCCGGCGAGATGCTCAAGGAGTACATCGACGGCTTCGTGGCCAACGCCACCAACACCACGGCGGTCGGCATCGGCGCCCTGATCGTGGTGGCGCTGATGCTGATCTCGGCCATCGACAAGAACCTCAACTACATCTGGCGCTCCACCCAAAGCAGGCCGCTGGCCCAGGCTTTCGCCATGTACTGGATGATCCTAACCCTGGGCCCCGTGCTCATCGGGGCCAGCATCGCCATCTCCTCCTATATTTTCTCGCTGCGGCTGTTCGGGGCCGAGAGCCTGTTCGGCATCGGTTACTTGCTGCTGCGCGGCCTGCCATTCCTGTTCTCTGTACTGACCTTCCTGCTGGTCTATACCGTGGTGCCCAACTGCAAGGTGCGGCTGATGCACGCCTTCATCGGCGCCCTGGTGGCGGCCACCCTGTTCGAGCTGGCCAAGCGCGGTTTTGCCATCTACATCACCAACTTCCCCTCCTATCAGGCCATCTATGGCGCCCTGGCGACCATTCCCATTCTGTTTGTCTGGGTCTACCTGAGCTGGCTGGTGGTCTTGCTTGGCGCGGAAACCACCGCCTGCCTCGGCGAATATGAGCGACCGGGTGCCGATGAGTTGGCCTGACCCGGCCCCTTGCTGTTAGCATCGACGACCGCCCCCGTCAGCAGATGGGGGCGGTCGTTTCGTTTTGAGAGGAGAGGGATGTGATAGCACTGATTCAGCGGGTCAGCGAGGCCAGCGTAACGGTAGAGGGTGAGGTGACCGGGGCCATCGGTCAGGGTCTGCTGGTGCTGCTCGGGGTGGAGCAGGGGGATGACGAGACCAAGGCCGACAAGCTGCTGCACAAGGTGAGCGGTTACCGCATCTTCTCCGATGAGAATGGCAAGATGAACCTCAACGTGAGCCAGGCCGGCGGCAGCCTGCTGATGGTCTCCCAGTTCACCCTGGCGGCGGACACCAACAAGGGGATGAGACCCAGCTTCTCCGGCGGCGCTCATCCGGTCGAGGCGGAGCGGCTGTACGACTACTTCGTGGCGCGGGCCGCCGCCAGCGGCATACCGACTGCCACCGGCCGCTTCGCCGCCGACATGAAGGTGGCGCTGGTCAACGACGGCCCGGTCACCTTCTGGCTACAGGTCTGACGCCAGCGGATCGCGCGGGCTGGTGTGCAGCAGTATGTTGCGCAGCCCTGGCACCGGGTAGGGGGTGGTGGGGCCGACCCACTGCTCCAGCAGCATCAGTACCCGGGTCAGTTCGAGGCGGGTGCGCGGCAGCAGGTTGATGATGAGCTCGCCGTTGAGGCGGGGGGCCAGCGCCTGATAGATGCGCTCCTGGAACAGCAGCGGCGGATTGCCGTCCTGGCTGAACAGATCGAGCAGGATGAGGTCGTACTGTGCCTCGCTCTGCTCCAGAAAGGCGAGGGCATCGGCCTGGTGCAGGGTCGGCGTGCGCTGGCTGCCTTGTTCGGGCTGAAAGAACAGCTGATAGAGAGTGATCACCTCTTCATCGAGGTCGACGCACTCGTGGCGGGCATCGGGCCAGCGTCGACGCAGATGGCGAGTGAGATCGCCGCCCCCCAGCCCCAGTTCGAGGATGCTGGCGGCCTGTTCGGGCAGCAGGCAGGCGATCACCTGTTGGTGCGGCAGGCAGAGGGTGGCGGGCTCGGCCAGGGACATGGCCGACTGCACCACGCCGTCGATCTCCAGCCAGCGGTGATGGGCATTTTCCTGCACGGTGAGCCGGCGCTGGGGCTTGGCGCTGAGGTGCAATAAGTGGTCGGCTTGGTACGCTTGCAGATTGAAGTCCATGAATTTGCACGGCAAGATGGTTTTCGACCAGTGTAACTCAAGGATGGAACTATGTACCGGGTGGTCACCCCCCAGACGGCAGCCGAGCTGGATGCCCATTATCAGTTGAGCTGGGAGGCATGGGTNNTTTATGTACCGGGTAGTCACTCCTCAAACCGACGCCGAACTGGATGCCTACTACCAGTTGCGCTGGGAACTGCTGCGTAAACCCTTCAATCTGCCTCTCGGTTCCGAGCGGGACGAATACGACACCGTCGCCATTCACCGGCTGATGCTGGCCCCCGATGGCACACCCATCGCGGTGGGGCGGCTGTTTGTCGGCGGTGACGAGGCGCAGATCCGCTTCATGGCGCTGCGCCCCGAATTTCGCGGTCAGGGGCTGGGTGCCCGCATGGTGCAGGATCTCGAACAGCTGGCCTGCAGCGAGAAGGTGAAGCGACTGGTGATGAATGCCCGCCAGGAGGCGGTGGAGTTCTACCGCAAGTGCGGCTTTCTCGAGGTGGGGGAAGGCCCCGTATCTTTCGGCCGCATTCCGCACCGCCAGATGATCAAGTCTCTGAGCCCGCTGCAGACCATCCAGTACCGCCCCGAGTGGTGCCAGGATCTCACCACCCGCTGGTCGCAGGGCATTCCCATCAGCGAGAAGATGGGGGTGCACATCACCCACTACGACGGTCAGACCTTCCACCTCAAGGCCAATCTGGCGGCCAACCTCAACGTGCATGACACCATGTTCGCCGGCAGCATCTACAGCCAGTGCGTACTGGCGGGCTGGGGCCTGATCTGGCTGCAACTCAAGGAGGCGGGGCTGGTGGGAGATACGGTGCTGGCGGAGGGCAACATCAAGTACTACCGGCCGGTCAAGGAGGAGCCGGAGGCGCGGGTGGCCCGCGAAGGCATGCCTGCCGTACTCGAGCCGCTCAAGGCCGGTGAGTCCGCCAGGTTCAGCCTCAAGATCAAGCTGTTCAGCGGCGACAAGCTGGCCGCCGAGTTCCTCGGTCACTACGTGGTGCAGCCGGTCAAGCGGCCGGGTCAGTAGCGGCGCGCGGGCTCCCATCAAACAACAAGGCCTCATCACGAGGCCTTGTTGCTTTTTATCGGCTAGCCGTTGGCCGCCTGTGTGGCCGGGGCCTTCGGCGCCGGTCGCCAGAGCGGGCTGCCGTTGCCCTGGGGCGGGTAGCGCACGCCGGTCTCCCAGCCACAGCCGTCCGGTTTTTGCTGGAAGTCCCAGCTGAGGGTCGGCTCGGCGAGCGGCCCGCGCCACTGGCCGAGGAGTTCGGCGCAGTGCTGGCCGTTGAGGACGCCCAGATCCAGCTGCCACTGCTCATTGACCAGATCGACGCTGCCCTGCAGCCCCAGCAGATGGGTGATGGTAGAGGCGCCGGCCTGCTCAATCTTCAGCTGGCCCTGGGCCACCTTGCCCTGCAGCTTGATGCGATAGAAGGGGGTGTCGCCCTCCTGCATCGCCTGCCAGAGTTCGGCCGGGGTGAGGGTCGGCGCTGCCGCCTGCTTGAACCACTGATCCAGCAGCGGATCTATCTTCACCTTGTCCCAGAAGGGCTCGGTGGCATCGAGGGCAAAATTTCCCTGCAGGGAGCTGCGCCAGGCGCCCGGGGTGCCGCCGTGCAGCGCCTGCAGATCGGCGCTCAGATCCATCTTGCCGGCGAAGGAGACGGGGGAGTGGAGGATCTTGCCCCACTGCACCAGATCCAGTTTCTCGCCCTTGAGCTGCACCCGGCTGGTCTGGCCCGGCTCGCGTCCCCACTGGCCGCTCAGGCTGAGGCTGCCCTCATCCGGCAACGAGCTGGTGAGCTTGTTGAGCTGCCAGGAACCGGCTGTCAGCTCACCATCCAGCTCGCCATTGCGGGCGCTGAGGCCGTCCCACACTAGCTCGAACCAGGCGCTCTCGAGGCGGGCCCGGCCCAGCAGTGGCCCCGGCTGGTTGCCGCGCAGGCTGAGGTCGGTGAGATAAAACTGCCAGCCAGTCAGGGAGAGGGGCAGGGTATCGTCGAAGGAGAGCACCTTGAGCTTGTCGAAGGCCAGCTTGCGGATGTCGATCTGCTGCGGGCGCCAGCTCTGCCAATCCTGCCACCACCCTTCCGGCAGGCTGATGTCCATGCCGCTCAGCGCCATGTCCTTCAGGGTCAGCTTCTGCTGCAGGGGATCGAAGGAGAGCTCCAGGTTGAACTCCCCCTCATAGGCCTTGCCCTGCAACTCGGCATCCAGCTGCTGGGGCGAGAAGGCGACCTTGCCCTGGATGGCCTCCAGCTGGAACAGGCCACGGCCGAGATCGCCGAGGGTCCCCGAGAAGTAGCCACTGGGCGTGCTGCCAGCCTGCCAGTTGAAGGCGGTCAGCTGGCCGCTGAGGTTGTTGAGGGCCAGCTCCTGCTCGATGTCGTTGAAGCTGAGATCCCGGATCTGGCCGAGATCCAGGCTGACCTGGCGCAGGGGGGATTCGGCTTTGGCGAGGATGCCCCACTCGATGCGCATGCCCTGGCTCTTGAGGTTGTTCAGCCGAAGGCTGCGGGCGGGCCAGTCGAGCACCATGCCGGTCTCGAGCAGACCGTCGAACAGGTTGGCGGTCAGCTTGTCGGTACTCAGCACCTGCCCTTCCAGCCGGCCGGCCAGGTTGAGACGGGAGAGGGCCCAGGCCTGGGTCGCCAGCTCATTGATGTTGAGGGTCAGGTTGGCCTGGGGTGGGCGCACCGGGTTGAGCAGCTGCCAGTCGCTCAGGGTGGCGTTGAGGCCGCGCAGGGTCAGCCCGTCACTCTCCAGGCTGAGCCGGTCTATGGTGCTGTCGGCGATGGTGAGGGAGTGCACCGGCAGGCTCGGCAGCTGGTTGGGCAGCGGCAGCTTGATGGCCGGGCGAATGAGGTCGAGATGGGCGATGCGCACGTCCCGGTTCAGCCAGTCGATGCTCTCTATCTCGAGATAGATCTTGTCGAGGGTCACGGCGTTGCCGTAACTCACCTGCTCCGCCAGCAGGGTGTAGGGGTGAAGCGGGTTGAACACCAGTCGGCCTATGGTGACGGGTACGCCGGTCTGCTGGCTGAGCCAGCCGGCGATGGGCCCCTTGGCCCGCTCGGCGTCGAACAGGCCGAGCCCGACCCAGACAAACAGCAACAGGAAGGCAAGGGTGTAGAGCAGGCCGCGCAGCCAGGAATTCATCAGTGCTTTCCTCCTGTTTCTGTTGTTTGGTCAAGCAGTGGCGTAGTGATCCCGCAGGCCGAGCCAGCGCCGTATCAAGGGCTCGTCATGGCTCGGGTGTCTATCCAGCAGGCAATGCGCCCATCTTTTGCCTCTGCCTTGGTCAGGCATTGGAGTAGTGATCCCGCAGGCCGAGCCAGCGTCGTATCAAGGGTTCGACATGATCTGGGTGGCGGTCCATCAGGAAGCGCGCCATCTTCTGCACCTGCGGGATGAGCGATTGGTCGCGTACCAGATCGGCGATCTTGAGGTCAGCCAGGCCGGTCTGGCGGGTGCCGAGCAGCTCGCCCGGGCCGCGCAGCTCCAGATCCCGCTGGGCGATGAGGAAGCCGTCGTTGGTCTCCCGCAGCACCCCGAGCCGGCTCTGGGCCGTCTTGGACAAGGGGGCATGATAGAGCAGCACGCAGTGGGAGGCCACCGAGCCGCGTCCGACCCGGCCGCGCAGCTGGTGCAGCTGCGCCAGCCCCAGTCGTTCCGGGTTCTCGATGATCATCAGGCTGGCATTGGGCACGTCCACCCCCACCTCGATGACGGTGGTAGCGACCAGCAGTTGCAGTATGCCTGCCTTGAACTCCTCCATCACCCGCTGTTTCTCGACCGGCCGCATCCGGCCGTGTACCAGCCCGATGTGCAGGCCGGGCAGCAGATTTTGCAGCTCGGCGGCGGTGTCCTCGGCGGCCTGGCACTCCAGTACCTCCGACTCCTCGATCAGGGTGCAGACCCAGTAGGCCTGCTTGCCCTCCTCGCAGGCCAGTCTGACCCGTTCGATCACGTCCTGGCGGCGGCTGTCCGGCAGCGCCACCGTGGTGATGGGGGTGCGGCCCGGTGGCAGCTCGTCGATGATGGAGGTATCGAGGTCGGCATAGGCGGTCATCGCCAGAGTGCGGGGGATGGGGGTGGCGGTCATGATTAGCTGGTGGGGATGTACCCCCTCCCGCTCCCCTTTTTCCCGCAGGGCGAGGCGCTGATGTACGCCGAATCTGTGCTGTTCGTCGATGATCACCAGGGCCAGACGCTGGAACACCACCTGCTCCTGGAAGATGGCGTGGGTGCCCACCACCATCTTGACGCTGCCGTCGGCGATGGCGGCCAGTGCCTCTTCCCGCGCCTTGCCCTTCTGCTTGCCCGCCAGCCAGCCCACCCCGATGCCGAGTGGTTCCAGCCACTTGGCGAAGTTGATGGCGTGCTGTTCGGCCAGCAACTCGGTCGGCGCCATCAGCCCCACCTGGCAGCCGTTGCCGATGGCCTGCAGGGCCGCCAGCGCCGCGACCAGGGTCTTGCCGGAGCCTACGTCCCCCTGTACCAGCCGCATCATGGGGTGGCTCTGCTGCAGATCCTTGCCTATCTCCGCCACCACCCGGTTCTGGGCGCCGGTGGGGGTGAACGGCAGGGCGCCGAGCAGCTGTTCTACTAGCGCCGGCGCCGGCTTGAGGGCGCGGGCCAGCTGGGTTTGTGCCTGGGCCCGCACCTTCAAGACCGAAAGGTTGTGGGCCAGCAGCTCCTCCAGCACCAGCCGTTGCTGGGCCGGGTGCTGGCCGCTCTCGAGCAGGGCCAGCGCCACCGAGGGGGGCGGACGGTGCAGCAGCTTCAGGGCCGCGGCCAGATCGATCTGCTGGGGATAGAGGCCGGCGGGCAGCAGCTCCTCTACCCCGTAGAGGTCGAGCTGGGCCAGCGCCTGATCGGTGAGGCTGCGCAGGGTGAGCTGGCGCAGCCCCTCGGTGGTCGGGTAGACGGGGGTGAGCGCCTCTTCGGTCTGGCCGGCCTGCTCCTCGCCGAGCAGCTTGTACTCGGGGTGGGCCATCTCCAGCCCGTATTTGCCGGGGCGCACCTCGCCGAAGCAGCGCATCAGCCGGCCAGGGCTCAGGCTGTTCTTCTGGGCGGCGGTGAAGTTGAAGAAGCGCAGGGTGAGGGTGCCGGTGCCGTCGCTGATGCGGCAGACCAGCATGCGGCGACGCCCCATCACCAGCTGAGTGTCCTGGATCTCCCCCTCGACGGCGCCGTGCAGGCCGGGCGGCAGATCGCCGATGGGCCACACCTGGGTGCGGTCCTCGTAGCGCAGGGGGAGGTGGAACAGCAGATCCTGCACCGTGGCCAGCCCCAGCCGCTCGAGCTTTTCCTGCATCTTGCTGCCGACGCCCTTGAGGCTGTCGAGGGAGATTTTATCCAATTTCATCAATTAGATGCCCGAAAACACTGTAAATATGTCCAGATGATAGGGTTTATTGCCGTCCCGACGCAAGCCGCGTCGCGCGGTTGGGGGTCGACCCGCGGGATCGGAAGCCAGGAATGAAAAAGGCCTGCCGAGATGCGGCAGGCCCTTGCAAGGAACCTGAGGTCGCGATGCGCGTGGTCAGATGATGCGTTTGAGCAGGATATGGGCCTTGACCCTGTGGATCCGGGCCAGCAGCTTGCGCACCTGATCCGGGTAGTCCTGGATCTGCTCGATCTGATCGAAGTGGCTGATGCGCTTGGTGTTGGTCAGGATGTTCTCGCGCTCGGCGTTGAACTGGGGCCGCAGCAGGTGGCGGCGATCGTAGACCAGCAGGCCGTTCTCCAGATCCAGCGCCCAGGCGCGGGGATTGAGGTTGTTGCCGGTGAGCAGGGCCCACTCGTCATCCACGAAGATCCCCTTGAGGTGGTAGGAGTTGCGCTCGCAGCACCAGAGCATCAGGTTGAGACGGCCGGCATCGATGTGATGCTGGTTGCGCTCGGCGAACTTGCGCAGGTTGGTCTCGTACAGATAGGGCAGACCGCCGATGGTGGAGAATTTCTCCTCCGGCGGAATGAAGAAGTCGTTGGCGGTCTTGTCGCCCACCACGATCGTCACCTTGCAGCCGCGCTTGAGCAGGGCCTCGATATCCTTGTTCAACTCCTTGGGCGGGTTGAAGTAGGGGGTGCAGATGAAGATCTCCCGCTCGGTGGCCCGCACCAGGGTGCGGATCATCTTGTTGAGCTGGTTGCCGCGCTTGCCCAGGCCGCTCATCGGGGTGATAGCCACCTCCTGGCTGTTGACCGGCATGGTGTCGAAGCGGTACTGACCGAGGCGCAGGTTGTGCTTGAAGCGGCGGATCGGCCCCTTCAGCTGCTTGGCGCTGGGGATGTCGGTGCGATCCAGCCGCTGCACCGCCTCGCTGCGCAGGAACAGGTCATCCACGTAGTTGACCATGCTGCGGGTCAGCTCCGGGCTGGTGATCTGGTGATAGCGGTCGAAACGGTAGCGATCCTGCTGGTGCAGGTAGATGTCGTTGAGGCTGGCACCGGAGTAGAGCAGGGTGTCATCGAAGATGAACCCCTTGAGGTGCAGCACTCCGAGTAGTTCACGCCCCTTCACCGGCACGCCATAGATGGCGATCTGGTGCTCGTGGCGAGCGGCCATCTCCTGATACATCAGGTGGTTGCCACCCTGCTTGCCCTTGCCGATCAGGCCGCGCTGGGCACGGTGGAAGTCGACGAACACCTTGACGTCGAGGGCCGGGTTGCGCTGTTTGGCGGCATAGAGGGCGGAGAGGATCTCCCGTCCCGCCTCGTCATCCTGCAGATAGAGCGCCACCAGATAGATGCGGCGAGTCGCGCTGGCGATGAGCGAAAGGATCCGGCTCTTGAAGTCCTTGGCGCTGCTGAGCACTTCAAACTGGTCTGCGGCGACGGCGATCTGGGGCAGGCGCGCCAGCAGCTGTCGATAATGTGCCGATGAATGCATAGAGAAACCTGAAATCACTGCGTTAAGCGTTCCACTCGGAGCGATGGATAGGCGATTCTAGCAATCTCGCCCTGTTAGCCAAAGAAAGAATCGTCATAAAGATGAAAAAGGCCTCACATCGGAGGCCTTTTTCTGCATGGTCGCGATCAGAGGAAGCTGTAGATCAGCATGGCCATCACGCCACCCGTGGTACCTATGATGGTTTCCATTACGGTCCATGTTTGCAGGGTCTGCTTCTCGGTGAGACCGAGGTAGCGGTTGGCCAGCCAGAAGCCGGAGTCATTGACGTGGGAGAGCACTATGGCCCCGCCGCCGATGGCGATGGTGACCGCCGCCAGCTGGGCGCCGCTGAGGCCGAGCGGCTCCAGCATCGGCAGCACCAGGCCGCAGGCGGTCAGCATGGCGACGGTGGCGGAACCCTGAATGACCCGCACCGCGGCGGCCAGGATGAAGGCCAGCGCAACGATGGGCAGGCCGGAGTCCGCCAGCATGTTGCCGAGGGCGGCGCCCACACCGGAATCCACCAGCACCTGCTTGAACACGCCACCGGCACCTGTCACCAGGATGATGACGCCGGCCGGCTGGATGGCGCTGTTGCAGACGCTCATCACCTCGTCACGGGACATGCCGCGGCGGATCCCCAGCAGGTAGAAGGCGGCCAGGCAGGCGACCATGATGGCGGTGAAGGGGTGGCCGATGAACTCCAGCCAGCCGTGCAGGGGCGTGCCAGCCTCGACGAAGCGGCCGACGATGGTCTTGAGACCGATCAGCAGCAGCGGCAGGCCGATGAGGCCCATGGCCAGCCCGAAGGAGGGCAGGTTCTGGCTGTCGTCATGGGCACTGCTCTGGGCGTCGGCCGGCAGCGGCACGTCCACCACCTTGCTGATCAGCTCGCCAAACAGCGGGCCGGCCAGGATCAGGGCCGGAACGGCGGCGATCAGGCCGAACAGGATCATGTAGCCGAAGTCGGCCCCCAGCTGGGACGCCACCAGGATGGGGCCAGGCGCCGGGATCAGGAAGGCCTGGCAGGTGGCGATACCCGCCAGCAGGGCGATGCCGATCTTCACCACGCTGCCGCCACCGCGGCGGACGATGGCGAAGGCGACGCCGATCAGCAGCACCACGGCCACGTCGAAGAACAGTGGTAGTGCGCAGACGAAGCCGGTCAGCGCCATGGCCCAGTTGGCGCGCTTGACGCCGAACTTGCCGAGCAGGGTGTGGGCCACCCGGTCGAGGGCGCCGGTGACTTCCATCACCTTGCCGAACATGGCACCCAGTGCCACTACCACGGCGACGAAGCCGAGGGTGCCGCCCATCCCTTTCTGGATGGTGGCGGCGATGTCGGCCGGGTTCATGCCGGCGGCGAGCCCCGCCACCATGGAGACCAGGATGAGGGAGACGACCGCGTGCAGGCGGGCCTTCATCACCAGAAAGAGCAGCAGCACGATGGAGCCGGCGGCCGTCATGATCAGGGAGAGGTCAGACATTGTTGTGCATTCCTTGTTCCAAGTTCAGTATCGACACCCTGCCGATCCGTCGGCAGACCATATCTTTATGATTTATTTAGATTTATGGTCAGGGCTCAAACTCGATTGCCCAGGTGACTATGAGTGCGCTCAGTCTGTGTCAGACTTCACAATTCTTGTTGTTACCGGTAACATGTTACCGGTAACGTGCTAAGTTAGAACCCATCGGCAGCACGTTTTTTGAAAAATGAGATAGAGGTCAAACAATGGCGGGTAAGAGCATTATCGTGATGGGTGTGTGTGGTAGCGGCAAGTCCAGCGTGGGCCTCAAGGTGGCCAGCGTGCTGGGCGCCAAGTTCATCGACGGTGATGATCTGCACCCCAGGGCCAACATCCAGAAGATGGCCGGTGGCAACCCTCTCAACGACGAGGATCGCGCCCCCTGGCTGGAGCGGATCCGCGACGCGGCCTACAGCCTGGAGCAGAAGAACGAGGTGGGCGTCATCGTCTGCTCGGCCCTCAAGAAGCAGTATCGCGACCAGATCCGCGAGGGCAACGAGTCGGTCAGCTTCCTCTTCCTCGACGGCAGCCAGCCGCTGATCCTCGAGCGGATGCGGGCCCGCAAGGGCCACTTCATGCGCGAAAGCATGGTACAAAGTCAGTTCGATACCCTGGAGCGCCCGGACGGCGAAGCCGGTGTATTCCACATCGATATCGACGGCACCTTCGAACAGGTGGTTGATCGCGCCGTCACCGCATTGGAGCAAGCCCAATGATCCATCAGGTTATTTCCAGCGTCACCGCCCGCATTCGCGAGCGCAGTGCCGCCCGTCGCCAGGCCTTCCTGGCCCGCATCCAGCGCCAGGCCGATCAGGGCAAGACCCGCGCCGCGCTGGCCTGTGGCAACCTGGCCCACGCCGTGGCCGCCTCCAGCTGTGACGAGAAGGGGCGCATCCTCGACATGACCCGTGCCAACGTCGGCATCGTCAGCGCCTACAACGACATGTTGAGTGCCCATCAGCCCTACCAGGGCTACCCGGACATCATCAAGAGCGCGCTGGCCGAGCTTGGTCACAGCGCCCAGGTGGCCGGTGGCGTGCCCGCCATGTGCGACGGCGTGACCCAGGGCCAGCCGGGGATGGACATGTCCCTGTTCTCCCGCGATCTCATCGCCCAGGCGACCGCGTTGTCGCTCTCCCACAACACCTTCGATGCCACCCTGCTGCTCGGCATCTGCGACAAGATAGCGCCGGGCCAGATCATGGGGGCGCTCTCCCACGCTCACCTGCCCACCGCCTTCGTGCCGGCCGGCCCGATGGCGAGCGGCATCAGCAACGACGAGAAGGTGAAGGTGCGCCAGCAGTATGCCGCCGGCGAAGTGGGCCGTGACGCCCTGTTGCAGATGGAGTGCGGCGCCTACCACGCGGCGGGCACCTGCACCTTCTACGGCACCGCCAACACCAACCAGCTGGTGTTCGAGGCCATGGGCCTGATGCTGCCGGGCTCCGCCTTCGTACACCCGCATAGCGAGCTGCGCCGCGCCCTCACCGAAGAGGCGGCCCGCCGCATCAGCGCCATGATCCCCGGCTCCCCGGCCTATCGCCCCCTGAGTGCGGTGATTGACGAGCGCTCGCTGGTGAACGGGCTGGTGGCCCTGCTCGCCTCCGGCGGCAGCACCAACCACAGCATCCATATGGTGGCGCTGGCCCGCGCCGCCGGTCTGGTGCTGACCTGGGATGACATCAGCGATCTCTCCGACGTGGTGCCGCTGTTGGTACGCATGTACCCGAACGGCCCGGCCGACGTGAACGCCTTCGAGCAGGCGGGTGGCGTGCCCGGCCTGATGCGCCGGCTGGCGCAAGAGGGGCTGATCCACCTGGATGCCACCCCGGTCTTCGGCGAGATGCAGGATTACCTCAGCCGTCCGGCACTGGTGGATGGCAAGCTGCTATGGCAGCCGGTGGGCGAGAGCGGTGATGCGAGTGTATTGTCGCCTTCCGGTAGCCGATTCCAGGCTACCGGTGGCACCAAGCTGCTCTCCGGCAATCTGGGCCGAGCCGTGGTCAAGGTCTCTGCCGTGGCCCCCGAGTATCGGGTGATTGAAGCCCCGGCCCGGGTCTTCTCCTCCCAGCATGCGGTGGAAGCGGCCTACAAGGCGGGCGATCTCAATCAGGATGCCGTCATCGTGGTACGTCACAATGGCCCGGCCGCCAACGGCATGCCGGAGTTGCACAAGCTGATGCCGGTGCTCGGCAACCTGCAGAAGGCGGGTCACAAGGTGGCACTGGTCACCGACGGTCGCCTCTCCGGCGCCTCCGGCAAGATCCCGGCCGCCATCCACGTCACCCCGGAAGCGCTGCACGGCGGTGCCATCGGCCTGCTTGCCGATGGCGACCTGCTGCGGGTGGACGCGGTAACCGGCAGCCTCGACTGCCTGACCGATTTGAGCGGCCGTACCCAGGCCGAGATCGACCTCACCCTGGAACAAGAGGCGTGGGGCCGTGAACTGTTCAGCGTGATGCGTCGCGCGGTATCGAGCGCCGAGTGTGGCGCCACCATCTTTGACTAAGGAAGAGCTATGCAGAACTGGAAAGTGACCCCGGCCGAGGTGTTTGCCGCCTCCCCGCTGGTACCCGTGATGGTCATCAATGAGCTGGAGCAGGCCCTGCCGATGGCCAAGGCGCTGTTGGCCGGCGGCATCTCGGTGTTCGAGATCACCCTGCGCACCCCGGTGGCGCTGGAGGCCATCGCCCTTATCGCCAAGGCGATGCCGGAGGCCATGGTTGGTGCCGGTACCGTGCTCAACTGCGCGCAGTTTGATGCAGCTGTCGCCGCCGGTGCCCGCTTCGTCATCTCCCCGGGGATGACCCCGGCCCTGCTGGCCCACGCGGCCAACAGCACGGCGCCGCTGATCCCCGGCGTGGCCACCCCGTCCGAGGTGATGCAGGCGCTGGAAGCGGGCTACGACCACCTCAAATTCTTCCCGGCCGAGGCGAATGGAGGCACCAAGGCGCTGGCCGCCATCGCGGCGCCGCTGCCCCAGGTAAAATTCTGCCCCACCGGCGGTATCGGCCCGAAGAACGTGGCCGATTACCTGGCGCTCAAGTGTGTCGCCACCGTCGGCGGCTCTTGGATGCTGCCGGCAGAGGCCGTCAAGAACGGTAACTGGGAAGAGGTGACCCGCCTCTCCCGCGAAGCCGTCGCCCTGGTCGCATCCTGATTTGACGCCGGCGTGAGCCGGACCTTCCGTTTGCCAAGCAAGCAGGCCACCCTCGGGTGGCCTGCTCTGTTATGGCTGAATGGCGGGGATGTGCGTCGTCAGCCCAGGCTGTCACCTTCGTAGAGGGAGAAGCCCATGTCGAGCCGGGTGTCGGCCAGCGGCTGGCCGTTGAGGCGGGCCAGCAGCATGGTGGCGGCCGCACGGCCGATCTCCTTGCGCGGCGTGACGATACTGGCCAGCTTGGGGGTCATGGCGTGGCCGATGTCGAGGGCGTTGCTGCCGGCGATGGCGATCTGCTGGGGGACGGGTATCCACTTGGCCTGACACTGCAGCAGGGCACCCACCGCCAGGTCATCGTTGGTGCAGAACAGGCCGTCCAGATCGGGATAGCGCACCAGCGCCTGCTCCAGCAGCTGGCCGCCGAGGGTGAAGCTGGAGGATTGCTCGGTCAGCAGGTGCTGGCCGCTCAGGCCGAAATCCTGCATCGCCTGGTAGTAGCCCTCCATCCGCAGCTGGGTGCGCACGTCGAGCCGGGCGCCGAGATAGACCAGCTTGCGTCGGCCCCGCCGCAGCATCTCTGTTACCATGGCCCGGGCGGCCGCCCGGTGATCCATGCCGACCACCATGTCGATGGGGCTCTGCGGCAGATCCATGGTTTCCACCACCGGGATGCCGGCGGTGGCGATCATCTTGCGGGTGCGCTCGGTGTGCTGGCTGTCGGAGAGGATCAACCCATCCACGTGATAGGAGAGCAGGGAGGCGACCTGCTCCTCTTCCCGCTCCGGGCTGTAGCCGTAGTGAGCCAGCAGGGTCTGGTAGCCGGCGGGGCGGGTCACCGACTCGATGCCGTGCACCACGGCGGAGAAGACCTGGTTGGAGAGGGAGGGGATCAGGATGCCGATCGCCTTGCTGGTGGCGTTGGAGAGAATGTCCGGCGCCCGGTTGGGGATGTAGCCGAGATCCTCCACCGCGGCGGCGATCCGCTCGCGGGTGCCCTCGGCCACGGCTTGCGGGTCGCGCAGGTAGCGGCTGACGGTCATCTTGGTGACCCCGGTCAGGTCGGCTATGTCCTGCAGGGTGGGGCGGCGCTTGCGGGTATCGTTCATCTCTGGATCCGGGACAAATGTTACGTGTAACATTACCGTTTTTTTGTAACAAAGTCAGCATATGACGCCGTCAACAAGGGGAATCTCAGGATGATCAAGGCCAAGTGCTTTGAGGGTGTGCGCTTCGAGCAGCAGGACCTGGCCGGGGAGCAGTTTCAGGGATGCCGTTTCATCGGCTGCAACTTCTCCAGGCTAGATCTCGGCGAGAGCCGTTTCGTTGACTGCAGCTTCTACGATCGGGAGAGCGAACAGAACTGTTTGCTGCAGGGCTGCAATCTGCGCGAGGCGAGTTTTCTGCGCTGCGATCTCACCATGGCCGACTTCAGTCACAGCCAGTGCCTCGGGCTCGAGCTGCGCGACTGCCAGGCGATGGGGATCAACTTCTCCCGCGCCAGCTTTGCCAACCAGATCACCGTCAAGAGCTACTTCTGCGAAGCCCATCTCACCGGTAACAACTTCAGCTACGCCAACTTTGAGGGTTGTCTGCTGGAAAAATGCGAATTGAGCGGCAATCGCTGGCAGGGGGCCAACCTGTTCGGCGCCTCGCTGGCGGGCTCGGATCTCAGCGGTTCCGAGTTTGGCCAACTGGACTGGAGCCGCATCAACCTGCAGGGCTGCGATCTGCGTCAGTGCGATCTGCCCGGGCTGGATCTGCGGCGGGTCAATCTGCACGGGGTGCAGATCAACGAAGATCAGCAGCAGGCCTTGCTGGAGCAGATAGGGCTGGTCGTCTTCCCTTGAACAGCCTGAAAAAGAGGTAATTTTTCACCAAAGGTAGCGCGTCGCCGCGCGCTGCCGGAGGGATGACAGCCTGCGCAAGGCAGGCTGTCGGGGGAGGAGGCAAGTTGGCGTCAGCGCTTGGCCAGCCACTTGGTCGGGTTGATGGCCTCGCCCTGGTAGCGAATTTCGAAGTAGAGGCCGGGTCTGTCCTGGCCGCCACTGTCGCCGACCAGCGCCACCGGTTCACCCTGTTCCACGTTTTGGCCCACCTGGCGCAGCAGCGACTGGTTGTGACCGTAGAGGCTCATGTAGCCGCGGCCGTGATCGATCACCAGCAGCATGCCGAAGCCGTCCAGCCAGTCGGCATAGACCACCTGGCCCGGTGCCACCGCCTTGACCTGGGTCCCTTCGCTGGCGCCGATCAGGGTGCCCTTCCACTTCAGCTCGGCGGTGCGTGGCGAGCCGTAGGCGATGAGGATCGGCCCCTGCACCGGCCAGCGCAGGCTGCCATTGGTCTTGAGGCCGCTGTAGTAACCGGCGCTGCTGATGCCTGAGCCCCGCTCAGGCTTGCTGGTGGTGCTCTCCCGGCTGGCGGTCTGCTGCTGGGCCGCCTTGCTTTGCTGGGCGGCGAGGCGCTCCTGTTCGGCGCGGCGCTGTTCGGCCAGCTTGCGTTGCCGCTCCTGTTCTACCTTCAGCTTGGCAAGGCGCTCCCGCTCGCGGCGCTCCTGCTCTTCCCGCTGGCGGCGCAACTCTTCCAGCCGGGCCTTCAGCGCTTTCTCCGCCTTGACCAGCTTGGTCAGCTTCTGTTCGTCATCCTGTACCGACTGCTGCAGCTGGTTGCGCACCTTGGCACGGCTCTGCTGGCTGGCCAGCAGACTTTGATGGTGTTGCTGCTGTTCGGTGAGCAGGGATTGCAGCCGGCTTTCGGTCTCTTTGGTGGCCTGCTGGTTTTTGGCCAGCTTGGTGCGGGTGGCCCGCAGGGCTTCGATGGCCTCGATGCGTGCCTTGTTGAGGTAGTCGTAGTAGTCGAGGGAACGGCTCAGTTTGGCCGGATCCTGCTGGTTGAGCAGCAGTTTGAGGTAATCGTGGTTGCCGGCGGTAAAGGCGCTCTCCGCCTGTTTGGCCAGCAACTGCTTCTGGTGGCTGGCCTGCTGCTCCAGATCCAGCTTGTCTTGTTGCAGCCCCACCAGCTTCTGCTGGTTCTCTCTGAGCTGCTGTCTGGTCTGATCGAGCTTGGCGGCGGCGGCCGAGATGGCCTGCTCATCGGCCTTGAGCTGGGTGTTGAGCTTGGCCAGCTCCTGTTTGCTGAGCTTGATGGTCTGCTGCTGTTCCTTGATCTGGGACTGCATGGCGCCCAGCTGCTGGTTGGCAGCCCAGGCCTTGCCCGGCCCGAACGACAGACAAAAAAACAGCGCGCCGGCCAACAGGCCGACGCGACTGGTTTTGGTTGAAATCACTTCGCATCCCCGCATGGGGAAGGATTATTTCAGAATCATCAGGGGCTTGCCAGTCATTTCCGGCGGCACCGGCAGACCCATCAGAGTCAGCATGGTGGGGGCCAGATCGGACAGTTTGCCGCCTTCCAGCACCTCGGCCTTGCGACCGAAGTAGATGAGCGGAACCGGCAGATTGGTGTGGGCGGTATGGGCCTGACCAGTCTCTTCGTCCATCATCTTCTCGGCGTTGCCGTGGTCGGCGGTGATCAGGCACTCGCCACCCACTTCAGCCAGGGCCTCGGTGACGCGACCGATGCAGTGGTCAACCGCTTCACAGGCTTTGACGGCCGCATCGAATACGCCGGTGTGGCCAACCATGTCGCCATTCGGGTAGTTGCAGATGATGACGTCGTATTTGCCGCTCTTGATGGCACCGACCAGCTTGTCGGTCAGCTCTTCGGAGCTCATTTCCGGCTGCAGGTCGTAGGTGGCCACTTTCGGGCTGGCAACGATCTCGCGATCTTCGCCAGTGAAGCAGGCCTCTTCGCCGCCGTTGAAGAAGAAGGTGACATGAGCGTACTTCTCGGTCTCGGAGATGCGCAGCTGGGTTTTGCCCTGCTTGGCCAGCCACTCACCCAGGGTGTTGACCAGGGCGGTCGGCGGGTAGGCACAGGCGGTTTTGATGTCGGCCGCGTACTCGGTCAGCATCACGAAGTTCAGCGCCGGGGTGGCGGTGCGGGCGAAGCCGGTGAAGTCGCTGTCGACGAAGGCGCGGGTGATCT
Organism: Aeromonas dhakensis; assembly: GCF_000820305.1. GTDB lineage: Bacteria > Pseudomonadota > Gammaproteobacteria > Enterobacterales > Aeromonadaceae > Aeromonas > Aeromonas dhakensis. The sequence goes on along the minus strand of NZ_CDBH01000035.1, from coordinate 41,002 downwards.
CGCGGGCGCGGTCGGCACGGAAGTTCATGAAGATCAGCGCATCGCCATCCTGCATGGGGGCGGCTTCGCCGATACGGGTCGCCTTGACGAACTCGTCGTTCTCGTCGCGAGCATAGGCGGCGGCCAGGGCTTCGCTGGCGCTGTCGGCGGTGAACTCGCCCTTGCCTTGAGTCATCAGGTCATAGGCTTGCTGTACGCGATCCCAGCGGTTGTCACGGTCCATGGCGTAGTAACGGCCGATCATGGAGGCGAAACGACCCTTGCCCAGACGGGCGAACAGGGCGTCGAACAGCTCGATGGAGGACTGGGCGGAGCGCGGCGGTACGTCGCGGCCATCCAGGAAGGCGTGGAAGTAGATCTGCTCGGCGCCACGCTTGGCGGCCATCTCGATCATGCCCATGATGTGCTCTTCGTGGCTGTGTACGCCACCCGGGGACATCAGGCCCATGATGTGCACGGCCTTGCCCTTGCTCACGGCAGTGTCAACAGCCTTGGCCAGCTCCACGTTCTCGAAGAAGGGGCCGTCCTGGATGTCTTTGGAGATGCGGGTCAGTTCCTGATAGACGATGCGACCGGCGCCAATGTTGACGTGGCCCACTTCGGAGTTCCCCATCTGACCGTCCGGCAGACCCACGTCCAGGCCGGAGCCGGAGATCAGGGTGCTGGTGTAGTCACGGGCGAGACGGTCGAGGTTGGGAGTCTTGGCGGCAGCGACGGCGTTGTGCTCTTGCTTGGTGCTGTAGCCCCAACCGTCCATGATGACCAGAACCAAAGGTTTCTTAGCTGTTGACATAAGGCTATGTCCTCTCGAATAGGAATGAATTGCGGGAAGTGAAACTAGCGTAATATTACTACATCTGCCGAAATAGTCACCTGATAGCCAAGCCCCGTCCGGTGGGGGCTGCACGCTGTTGCCGACCTGTTTCTCCTTTGTCGCCGGCTTGTCGCATTGCACGACGAATCCTCGGTCAGGCCTGCCCGATACCGCTTTTTATGTTGCTGTCGCATCCCGTATCCAGCCGATGGGAGCCGGCTCCCGCTTTGCCGCCAAGATGGCTGATCTTGGCTGGGTCCCCATGTATACTCGGGCACTTGTCTTGGTCCCTGGATAGTAGAAGATGCAAGAGTATTTGGATTTTGCGGCCCGCAACCCGCTGCTGACCGCAGCCTGGTTCGGCCTGGCGGGCACTCTGGTTTACACCACGGTGCGTGCCCGTTTTTCTCCGGTCAAGTCGGTGAACAACCACACCGCCACCCTGCTGATCAACCGTGAAAACGCCACCGTGGTGGATATTCGCAGTCAGGAAGAGTTTGCCAAGGGCCATCTGGCCGGTGCCCAGCACCTGCCGCTCAGCCAGATCCAGAGCAATAACCTGGGCCCGGTTGAAAAGCATAAAGATGCCCCCATCATAGTGGTGTGCGAGTCGGGGATGACCGCTGGTGGCGCGGGTCGCCAACTGAGCAAAGCCGGCTTCAAGCAGGTGTATGTGCTCAGCGGTGGCATGGCCCAGTGGCGTGCAGAAAATCTGCCGGTGACCAAAAAACGCTGATTTAAGGGCCTGCGCCCACCTATTTTCATAAAAAGGAATCAAACAAAATGGCTGAAGAGATCAACAACCAGGAAGTACAACCGGAATTCCACATCCAGCGCGTCTACACCAAGGACGTCTCCTTCGAAGCGCCGAACACCCCGCACATCTTCCAGAAAGAGTGGCAGCCGGACGTCAAGCTGGACATGGACACCAAGACCAACATCCTGGCCGATAGCGTCTATGAAGTGGTACTGACCCTGACCGTCACCTGCAAGCTGGAAACCGAGACTGCCTTCCTGTGCGAAGTACAGCAGGCCGGTATCTTCACCATCGGCAACCTGCCGGAGCCGCAACTGGCCCACTGCCTGGCTGCCTTCTGCCCGAACATCCTGTTCCCGTATGCCCGTGAAGCGGTGGCCAATCTGGTGAGCAAGGGTTCCTTCCCGCAGCTGAACCTGGCACCGGTCAACTTCGATGCCCTGTTTGCCCAGCACATGGCACAGGCTCAGGCCCAGCAGGCGACTGCGGAAGCCTGATAATGGCCGACCAGATCGCTATCTCGGTCTTGGGGGCGGGGTCTTATGGCTCCGCCCTTGCCATTTCTCTGGCGCGCAACGGTCATCCGACCCTGCTGTGGGGTCACGATCCCGCTCATGTCGCCGAGCTGGAACAGGACCGCTGCAACAAGGCATTCTTGCCGGATGTCCCCTTTCCCGCCGATCTGCAGCTGACCGCGGATCTGCAACAGGCGGTGCAAGCTGCCCCCGTACTGCTGCTGGTCGTGCCAAGCCATGTGTTCGGTCAGGTGCTGGCCCGGGTCAAGCCCTTCCTGCGCCCCGATACCCGTATCGCCTGGGCCACCAAGGGGCTGGAGCCGGACAGCGGCCGCCTGCTGCAGGACGTGGCCCGCGAGGTGCTGGGTGACGAGATGCCGCTGGCGGTGATCTCCGGCCCGACTTTCGCCAAGGAGCTGGCCGCCGGTTTGCCGACCGCCATCTCGGTGGCCTCGACCCACGACGACTTCGCCGACGATCTCTCCCTGCTGCTGCACTGTGGCCGTTCGTTCCGGGTCTATACCAATCCGGACTTCATCGGTCTGCAACTGGGCGGGGCGGTCAAGAACGTCATCGCCATCGGCGCCGGTCTCTCCGACGGGCTGGGCTTTGGTGCCAACGCCAGAACCGCGCTCATCACCCGCGGCCTGGTAGAGATGCAGCGTCTCGGCGCCGCGCTCGGGGCCGACGCCAAGACTTTCATGGGGATGGCGGGGCTCGGGGATCTGGTGCTGACCTGTACCGACAACCAGTCGCGCAACCGTCGCTTCGGGCTGGCCCTCGGGGCTGGCAAGGATGTCGACACCGCCATGACCGAGATCGGTCAGGTGGTGGAAGGCTATCGCAATACCAAGGAGGTGCATCTGCTGGCGGCCCGATGTGGCGTCGAAATGCCCATCTGCGAGCAGATCTTCAAGGTGCTGTACGAAGGCAAGAATCCGAAAGAGGCGGCCATCGCCCTGCTGTCGCGAGACAAGAAGGACGAATAATCTGCCTGCCGCAGAATGCAAAAGGCCCCGCCAGCTGGCGGGGCCTTTTCTTTGCAGCATGTCTTTACCACAAGGACAGCAAATCAGTAGTAGGAGTGATCGCCGCGCTGGTGCTCGGTGGCATCCTTGACGCCGTTGAGCTCGCCCGGGAACTTCTCCAGCAGCTGCTTCTCGATCCCCTCTTTCAGGGTGTAATCGACCATGGAGCAACCGTTGCAACCACCGCCGAACTGCAGGATGGCCAGCTTGTCCTCGGTCAGTTCGACCAGGGTGACCTTGCCGCCGTGACCGGCCAGCATGGGGTTCACCTCGGACATCAACACGTACTCGATACGGTCGATCAGCGGGGCGTCGTCGGCCACTTTGCGCATCTTGGCGTTCGGGGCTTTCAGGGTGAGCTGGGAGCCCATCTGATCGGTGACGAAGTCGATGGTGGCATCCACCAGGAAGGGGGCGCTCAAGGGATCGACCATGCAGTCGAAGCCGCTGAAGGGCAGGTGTTGATCTTCCGGATCGACCGCGTCGGGTGGGCAATATGATACGCCGCACTCGGCATTCTGGGTTCCCGGATTGACCACAAACACCCGGATATTGGTGCCATCAGGCTGTTTTTCCAGCAATTTACGGAAATGGGCCTGGGCGGTGTCGGAAATGCTGATCATCACTATCCTCATAAACCTGAGTGTACGACTAGGGTATTCATGATAACTCTGTTGGCAAGGCTTGGGTAGCGTGCCGTTGGCTACTTGAGGTGCTTGAGGTGCTTGAGGGTACGACAGATGGCCCACACTTCCACCTTTGTGACTCCGCTCTCATGCAGTAGGCGGGTGAGGTGGCCGGCGGTGGCGCCCGTGGTGACCACATCATCGAGCAGCGCCACGTGCTGATAATCATGGGGGCGGATCTGGAAGGCGCCGCGCAGATTGCGCCGCCGTTGGCCCGCACTCAACTTGGTCTGCTGCGGCGTTGCCCTGACCCGGCGCAGCAGCCGATTATCGCAGGGGATGCCGGTCAGCTCGCCGAGGGCGCGGGCTATCTCTTCTGCTTGGTTGAAGCCACGCCACCACTGGCGCCACCAGTGCAGGGGGACCGGAATGATGGCCTGTGGCGGCTCGCGGCAATCCAGATGATCCGCCAGCACCCTGGCGAGCAGAGGGGCCAGCAGGATCTGGCCGGAATACTTCAGCCGTGGGATCAGCATGGGGTAGGGTGGCCGGTAGTCACCTATGACCTGCAGTCGCTCCCAGGGCGGCGGCCTGCGCTGGCAGCGACCGCAGATTGGCTCACGCGCTTCATCCAGTGCCGGCAAGGGGGCAGCACACAAGCGGCAGGTGTGGTCAGCCTGCAACAGGGCCTGTCGACACCAGCTGCACAATAGGGGATCAACATCGCAAGGTTGCTGGCAGAGCAGGCAACTGCCCTGCCAGTCGGCATGACTGCCGAGGATCGGACTTGCTTTGGCGAGCAGCAGCTTTAACATGCTGACCCCAACAGAGTGAACAGGATCTTGAGTCTAGATGAGCGTATCGGTAGAGCGGTTTGGTCAGGGGCCCGATCTGGTGCTGTTGCACGGATGGGGGATGAATGGCGCGGTCTGGCACGGCATTGTGCCGGCCCTGGCGGCTCGCTATCGCGTCCATCTGGTGGATCTGCCCGGCTTTGGCAACAGCCCGCTGGCGGGTGAGGCCGAGTACAGTCTGCCCTGGCTGGCGGAACAGGTTGCTGCCATCCTGCCGGAGCAGTGCCATTTGTTGGGTTGGTCCCTCGGTGGTCTGGTGGCAAGCCAATTGGCCTTGAACCATCCCGAGCGACTGCACTCTCTCATCACTGTGGCCAGCTCACCCTGTTTCATGGCCCAGGGCGAGTGGCCGGGGATCGCCCCCAAGGTGCTGACCGGGTTCAACCAGATGTTGGCGGGGGACTTCAAGCAGACCATCGAACGTTTCCTGGCGATCCAGGCCATGGGTAGCGAACACGCCAGAGATGACATCCGTCAGCTGCGCCACTGGCTGGCGGAGCGGCCCGCCCCACAGCTGGCCGCGCTGGAGGCGGGGCTCGGTTTGCTGGCCGATGTCGATCTGCGCGATGAGCTGGCGCAGTTGAACCTGCCCTGGCTGCGGGTATACGGTCGGCTGGATTCGCTGGTGCCCAAAGCCTCCATTCCTCTGCTGGACGAGCGCTACCCGGCCAGCCGCAGTGTGGTGCTGGAAAAGGCCTCACACGCGCCCTTTATTTCTCATCCACAGCAGTTCATTGAAATCATTGAACATTTTGTAGGTTGAAAAATAGCCAGTTTGCTTCATTAATCCTCTGGGGTGACGGATAATTAATCCAGTGTCAGAGGAGAATTGTCATGCGTATAGATTCTGCATTGAACAGCGGTGTACAGGGGTTCCAGCGTGCGGAGCAGATCGCCGACAAGGCATCCAATCAGATCGCCAGGCTCAACACCCCGAGCGGTGACAAGGTGCAGTTGCCCGAGGAACTGGTGAACCTCAAGAGTGCCGAGGTGCAGGCCGGTGCCTCCGCCAAGGTGATCCAGACCGCCAGCGACATGATGGGAACCCTGATCGACATCCGGGTGTGACATGAACATCAATGTCAGTCTGCCGACCATCATTCCCAACCAGCTGCAACCGCAGACGGAATCGGCACGCACTGACAATCGCCGCGCAGCCCTCATCCCCCAGAGCCGCCAGACCGAGGCCTTCAATGCCGAGCCCGAGGTCGGCTCCCAGAAAGACAAATCCAGATCCACTCAGGCCAACGCCAATCAGACCTCCCAGCAGGCACGGGAGGGCTCCCAGACCGGCAACCCGCAGGCTACCGTCGACAACCGTTTCGTCGAGGCCACCGGTGAAGACGGCCAGCGCAACAAGCAGCAGGATCCCAAACAACAAGAACAGCAGCAGAAACAGGAGCTGCAGGTCAAGGAGCTGGCAGACAGGGATCAGGAGGTGCGAACCCACGAGCAGGCGCATCAGAGCACTGGCGGTCAGTATGCCGGCAGCCCGACCTACCAGTTTGCCATGGGGCCGGATGGCAAGCGCTATGCCACCGGTGGCGGCGTTTCCATCGACATCAGCGTCATTCCCGGCGACCCCAGGGCCACCATCGCCAAGATGCAGCAAGTACGTGCCGCCGCACTGGCGCCGGCACAACCCTCCTCCCAGGACCTGAGTGTGGCAAGGAGTGCCGCGGCCAAGGAGGCACAGGCCCGCAAGGCGCTGATCTCTGCCGATCCAGGCTCCACCTTGAAGGCCGATGGTAGTGCCAAGACCGGGGTGTTGAATGGCTACATGGAGCAGCGCAACCAGGTCATTGCCCAGCGCTATCAGCAGGCGGTCAAGCCAGCGACTCCGCAGAGCTTCAACCTGAGCGTCTGAGCCTGGCAATTCCCCCCTGTTTTTCCCCCGCACACGACTATTTGCAACTACTCTGAGGGGTAATCCCATCCACACTCACAGGAGTCGTCATGCACTTTGATGAAGTCAAACCGGAAGATTTTGCCACCTTCTCCCGTGTCCCTCCGCCGCACCTCCAGATGGAGCAGTTTTTGATGCAGCTCGGTGGAGGCGGTACCGAAGGCACCCACTTCAAGAAAAAGGTGATGCTGGCGGCAGGGTGGAGTCATACCGGCGTCGTCTCTTATGGCAAATATCCACAAGAGGCCTGCAAGGCATTCAACCGGCTGCGGGAGGTGCTGGCGGCCCATCAGGAGGCTGACGCTATTCTGAGCGCACTGGCCGAGTGAGGCGGCAGCACCACCGGCACAAAAAAGCCCCTCGCGGGACTTTGAGAAAGTTATATAAGCCACTGAAACAAAAGGAATTGTTTCTATCAGTGTCCACACGCTGACCACATCGAGAGAAAAATCAAAGCCCCGCATTGCCGGGGCTTTTCATATGTGGCGGGTCTTGCATATTGTGTATTTCAATATGGTGAATGCCATGCGTGCGATTACTTTAATATCGCTGTATTATCAACTGATTAGCCACTATTAACTGAGTTATTTCTTGTGCCCATAACCTTGCATCCTAAAGCTGGTCAGCTACTGCTATGTGATTTTGAGCCTGGGTTTAAAGAACCTGAAATGACGAAGTCATCCCGTCCTGTCATTGTTTTGCATGCGAAACATGGATTAGTGACGGTGGTTGCTTGTAGCACAGTGCCACCTGATAAGCCCCAAACGCATCACTATAAGTTACCAAAACAGTCTATGCCCAAAACCAAACACTTCATGGGAAAGGAGAGTTGGGTTAAGGGCGATATGGTTTATACCGTTGGTTTTCATAGGCTTAATCTAGTTTTGCTCGGGCGAGGGGGTGAGGGGAAGAGGCTCTACTTTACCGATGTGCTTGGCCGAGGACAGATGGATCAGATTCGTCAGTGTGTCCTACATGGGATTGGAATGGGATTCTTGGCCCAGCACTTAGTTGGCGATGACTAAGCTCCATTCGCCCCTCTTGATATTGTCTCATGGTGAGACTATTATCTCCCCGTCTCCTGCGAGTTCTTATGAACTACGACAGGCCTCGAGACTACTCTAAGGTGCGTCCATTGTAGCCAGCTCGGCATAAGGCGATAACAAGCCCCGCCGAAGCTGTGTGAGCCCCCTCAATGGGGGCTTTTGTTTTTCTACTTTCCTCACTTTTATACAGCCCCTACCTGTAATGCTGCCGCGCTACGCTTGCCACCCAGTGGAATGGGCAAGATGAGCAAACATTATCTTGCTCATTCCCCAGGGCTGTTAACTATTATTTCTACCAATTATCCGAGTGACATTTATATTTTCTTTCCAGTTCCTTGTGATATCTTTATTCTGAAATTACTTACAGCCTTTATCAGTCATTTATGGGGACTCCATGACCGAATTTCTTAAAACACTTCTGAATATCCGTAGTCTTCGTGTAGCTCTGCGTGAACTGTCATTTGAACAGTTGGAAGAAGCTAAAGAAAAGTTTGAGCAGGTTTATACAGAGCGCTTTGAATCCGCCGAAAAAGAACGTGCAGAGCAAGCAGAGCATCAGCGTAAACTGGCTGAGTTCTCTGAGATGCTGAAACAAGCTGGCGTAGATCCCCGCGACCTGGTGGGCAGCGCTGCCTCTACCGTTTCAACCAATGCCAGCAATAAGACTAAGCGAGCCCCGCGCCCAGCTAAATACAAGTATCAAGAAGATGGTCAGGAAAAAACCTGGACTGGCCAGGGCCGTATGCCGAAGGCAATCGCCGAACTCATCGAACAAGGCAAGAGCCTTGATGACTTCCTGATTTAACATCATGGTCTTGTCAAATGCCGCCTACGGGCGGCTTTTTTATGTCTCCCACACACCTAACTGACAGGCTATCAACTGGCGATATAAAGTTTCACTCGCGAAATTTTCAGGCCGTGCAAAAATCATCCTAACATATTGATTATTATTGGTTTTTATTTAAAGCGAAGAGGTCATACAAGGTTGCCGGCTTGCTGATAAAATTACACGGAAAATCGAATTAATCATTTATTTTCAATGGCATATGATTTTCATCATCAGGTGCGTTGTGAATTTTTGAGCTAAAAACGATCACAAAATGAAGGTTTGTGAAATTCTGTTTTTCCCCCAAGACCCCAGTAATGACGCGCCCTGGATGAGGGATTGTCATCATAAACAAATTTCACAAAACGCAAGATTTTTAGTGCGGAGGTGGGGGGGGAGGAGTGCGGATTCCGTGACGTAACTTTGTCCGTGGTTCCTTTTGTCGGCGGATAGGAGCATTCTCACCAATGGACATGAAATGTTAGTCGCCCCATTCAGAAGACTGTTGAACAACCTTACAGGAGGCTCTTGATGGTAGTGTTATCGCTATTCTAAATCTTCAAGCAGCCTTAAGTATTTCTGTGAGTCTTGTCGTGCTGTGCAAGCGTTTAGTCCGCTCGATCGCCTCACTCTAGACTCACAGCACTTACCAGGCGTATATAAGTTATATATGATTCTCATCACCCGTTATATTCAAATTGTTCTAAATACTTTTCTGCCATATCCCCAAGAAGAGTTCTCCGGGTGGTAAAGAATGATGGCCAAGGGGGGGACAACCAATGCTTTAATATATTTTCATGGAATTCTTCATCATTATCGTCTTTAGCCTTTTTAAGAAGTTGCATATAATGAAAAAAAACAGATTTCCTTTTCTGTACCAATCGATCGCAATTAAGGTTGAAAGCAATTATAGTTTCCTCAATTAAACGTGCCACTGAATCGTAATTATTTTTTATAGGGGTGTATGTTTCACAAAATGGAGTGTTCGGAATTAGTTCTCCAGTCGCTTTATCAAATTTTATCAACAAGGTTGACGTTAGCTCCAAGGGGTTTAAATACCATCCCTCACAGATTAACGGCAATTTCTTTTTCTGTTCTAAGTGAGCCTTGTGAGTATCACAGCTTAAATTTTCTAATCGCTGCTTTTTAGTTAACCCCTCTGTATGGTCTGGAGAACCAGAGCAAACACCAAGTAAGTTGTTCCAATCTAAATTCCAGTTTTTAGTTACATCACTTTCATCAGATTTAGAATGATAATGTTCAACTTTTATTTTGTGAGTGTAACCACTATCAATAAGGGTTTTAAGTGACTCTTCGCAATAAGCACATGCTAGACCCTGGTCATTGAAAATCTGCATGCGTGTTTGAGAGAACACCTGTCCTCCATCATTGTTTCTGAACTCATCCCATTTTGACTGTGGGTTAGCTAGACGATAAGTATTGAAAAATACAGGTTCATTACTTTTTATTGTCTTTTTCAAGCTGCATCTCCCATGTTCTTGTTTCAATGTATAGATCTACAGCATCAAGAGCTGGATCCTCTTTACCATATGATACATCAAGGTCTTTTCTTAACTTTGTGGCATCAGGTGTCATCCATTTATCGTTGTATACAAGCTTTTCATATTTTCTAAGAAGAACTGTAATTTCATCGTTTTTGGGACGGTTATCAACCTGAAAAATACGTTTTAATACTCTTGAACTTTCGGCCCCTTTACTACCAACCGGAGGTGCTATTATTTCACCATCATCAAGAATAAAGAGATCATTATGGTGGACAGTGGAAACAACAATTGGACTATGAGTTGTGATTATAAACTGAATGTTTTTAAATGTTTTTTGTAGATTTGATATTACGGCCTGCTGCCATTTTGGGTGTAAATGAAGATCAATTTCATCAATGAGGACAATTCCATTGCCATCTAATGGGTTTTGGAGAGATGGATTCAAAATAACAAGTCGCCTTGCTATATCTCCCACGAGAGCTAATAAGCTTTTCTCACCTTGAGACAATTGTGAAATGCTTAAACTGACCCCCTCTTTATCAATCAACATATCAAGGTCAGGCCATCTAGTTACTCTTAAATTGCTAAAGCTAGGCATAAAGGCATAGATCGCGTGAGTAACAAACTCAAGCACCCTGGATAAATCAGAGTCTTTTTTTGTCAACTTTGATTTTATTTTCTCTTCTCTTTCATTTATGTAGCTTTCTAGCATAAATTTAACTGAGTCATCTGTCTCCGCTTTTTCTCTTAATAGTTTAACTAATGGGCCGTTTAATTCATTTTTTAGTGAAGTAATCTCTGCCTCTAGTAACTGTGGGTTCTGACCCATTTCATTAGAGATATCATCAAAGTGTTTGAACCATACCATGAATAAATCGAAACTATTTTTGGCTGTCAATGAATGTTCATAACCATCAATTTTTTCCCACGAGGGCTTTTTTGTTATATTTATAAAGTTTTTTTCAACATCCGCTTTAGACAATTCTATAGAGCGTTCAACGGGGTAATACGCAATTAAAGGCATATTGAATTCGCTATCTATCTCATTGAGATATCTATATATAGAACTCAAACTTTTAACTGACATATAGTTGCCTGAAAGTTTATTAGATGCCGCTTTTTTTGACGTTATTAGCTGGATGTTAAAAATACTCTCTTTATTTAGAGACAGCGTTGATGTGAGTGAGCTATGAGTGACACTCTCGCTCGTATTAATTTCGTTCAATTCAATTGAACTACCCCTGGTATTATCTGAAATTATATTTTTAATCAGCCAACTAAGTGATTTTGATATAGCTTCAAGGACAGTGGATTTCCCTGACCCATTATTTCCTACAAACACAGATAGGTTGCTTTTTGATAGCCTAATTTCTAGAGTTGAAAAGCCTTTGAAACCACTTATTATTAATTTATCAAAATGCAGTTTTGCAGTTTTACTGTGCTTTTTTAAAAGTTCATGATATTCATGCTTTAATTTATTGGCAGATTCATTGTCACTTTCATCTTCATAGCGCTTTACTAATTGAAAAGTTGATGCCACGTTACCTTTAATAGCTTTGCTTCTTAGTGCTCTAGAGGCGCTTGTTTCTTTTTTCACAGATTCTCACCTATACGTAATGAATAAGCTTTTGCACGAGTTCGCTTGAATATTTTTTTTCTGCTCTGTGCATCAGAGACTTATCAATGTAGCAACTAAAAGAGAATTGTCCCTTTAGATGTAAAATATCATCATGCTCCAAGAGATTTAGCGAATACTGATGCAATAAGTGATAAATGTATCTTTTTTTCTCCCTCCCTAGGGAGGGTATGCCTTCATTAGTGATTGTTATACCAGTTATATGCCTATTATGTGCTTTCGATGAGAATATAGTTTTCCCATCATTTATTAACATGGCATTACCGAAATGCATGATTATCTCATTTTTAATCTTTTCAGGAACAGTAAACAAAATATTCTTCTTCCTGGTGGAAAATGTAATGTCATCTGCATATCTGGTATATGTTATGTCGTTTTTAACACACCACTCAGATATAGAACAGTCAAAGTTATACATCACGGAGTTTGATATCAGTGGTGATGTCGGTGCCCCCACACTAAGAATTAACTTGCCATCATTTTTTTTGCTTCTATTCCAGAAGATTAACTTTTCAAAAATATCGGCGTCCTTTCTCGTTAGAGATAAAAACTTATTTCCAACTTGTTTCCAAAAAACATCAGGAGTTATTCTGTTAAAAAAATCATGGAAGTCCATTTTTAATAAATATGGGTTTTTCGCGTGACGAAGGGCGTTCTTTTTTATGTCAAGGCCATTTCGGTATGCAAAGGCGCTACTATGAACAGGAAGGATGTTCTTAATTAAATCGTTAAGGGTGCGCTGGTATTTTTTAAGCTCTTTGGATGGGTGCGCTATGATTCTATAGCCTGAGTTGCGCTTTGGAATACTATAAATACGATATTTATTAGGCGCTAACGTACAAAAATCCTGTAGTGTAGACTTGTTTATTTTGAGACTAGAACTCAAAGCATCTATTAAATCCACACCTATCCTCCTTAAAATTAAGGCCCTAGGAGCAATGCTCTTAGGGCCTGTTTAGGCTCTTTACTAAAGGAAGCGAAAGACTCGCATTCCTAGTGCAGCGAAGCGGAAATAGGAATGCGAGTCTTTCGCAACCTAATCTGCTCAATAAATTAGAGTCTGGCTAATCACCCGACTAGACAATGTGTCCAACACTAAAGAGCATCTTGAGTTTATTGTAACTCCTAGTAACCTTCAACTTTTTCAACAGCGTCGTGATAACGGGCCTGGTGCGATCTTGGGGGGGCGGATTATTCTTATGGATCGTACAGTTATTGCCAGAGCTCCAAGGAGCGCAGCTGACGCCGCTTAAGGGCACCTCGCTGCGCTCGCCAAACCCGGCCTCGCTTTGCTCGCTCAACACTTCCTCTGTGCTCTCTGCTGGCGTGTCGGCCACCTTGCGACGTAGCACCCAGCCATCAAGACGGGTTCGCTTAACGGCATGGCCAGCGGCCACACCCACGAGCCGGGTTACGTCTTCACCGTACTTATTCTTGGCAAGGTCAATCAGGTGGTGCAGCCGCACCGGTCGCGCATCCCGTGGGCACACAGGGCCGCCCATGGAATAGGTAAACTCCTTCCAGTTCGCCGCGTCCGCATAACGGCGACACTCCTCCATGATCTCGCTCTCAAGCGGGGCCACCGTGCGGCCTTCCTTCTCTTGCACTCGCCCAGGTAGTCGCCGCAGCTCCCGCCATACGCTCACAGACGGCCCGCCCAGCTGTTGAAACTGCCGTAGCCCCCAAAGGGAGGCCCACGCCCTGACGCGCCGCGCGCCTTCACTGGCGGCGGTTTCTGCCTCTAGGTCGCCTTCGTCCCCAATTTGGTGACCGTCTATGTTCTTGGCGATGTATTTGACGATGTAGCCCACGGCCCCGCCTTTGGCTGGATCCATCACCTTCCAGTCAAAGCGAGGGGTGATGTCGCTATAGGGCCGCTTGCTCACCGGATGGCGCTTGCGCTCCAGGTCGCCTAGGTCATGGCTCAGGGCGTAGCGTTGCATGGTGCTTATCAGCTCATGCTGCTGGGCCGGATTGACGAACAGCAGCAGATGCCAGTGAGGGGTGCCGTCGTGGTGGGGCTCGACTACCCGAAAGCCGAAATACTCGATACCACGGCGGGCGAGGGCGGCGCGGCAGCGCTTCCAGAGGGTGCCTAGATAGGTGTTGGTGTCGCGGGGCGTGTGACCCTGATATTTGGGATTTTCGGTGGTGCGGACGGGTTGGCCATATCCCTGGGGGGTTGTCTTCCATGGGTGATATTGGCTCGGGGCTGTCCAGGTGAAGAACAGACCCACATAGCCCATTTCGTCCGCCGCATCGGAGAAGCCCCGCGCCCTCACCACCAGTTCATCACGGCGGTTTGACGGGTTGGCCATCGAGCTGGCCACCGCATCGGCCAGCGAGATAGCGATGTCGTGCTCTTCGTTGTAGGCCTCCATGCTCTTTAACCACTGTTCGGCGGCGAGCTGGCGCTCATTGAAGGCCCGCAAGGCGTAGCTGGACACATAGGGCGAGACACCGCGCCGCACCTTGCCAAGCAAGATGGCGCAGTGTTCCCGGTATTGCTCCCAAAGCTTGCGTAGTTTGCGCACCCACCATTGCGGGTCAAGCCAGCGGATAAGGTGGGCAGCAATGAAGGTATCGCGGGCCTCGGTGCCTTTGAAGCGGGGCAGGGTGGGCAGGAAGCCCCAAGGCTTGAGCGGTTGGCCACAGACGCGCCAGAGGTAGGTGGCGGGAACGGTGCTGGCATGGCCATTCGTGGCGGCATCCAGCAGGCGCTGGACGCGCTCCACGTAGTTCATGGCCAGCTGTTCGCGGTGCTCTTTGTGCTGCAAGAGCTCCAACGGCTCGGGGAGGTCGGCTTGCACCTGCCGGAACACTTTGACCCGGTCGGATAACCACATATTGGCATCCTTGCAGGCACACCCTTTTAAGATGGCCGGCACTCGGCGCACACAGTAGCCGGTGAACAGCTCGCCGATAAGCTCGTCGGGGAGTTGTACTGACCCACCCTTACCGCGCTTGACGGAGAACATCAGCAGGTCTAGCGCCCAATCAAGGTCATAGGCGCTTGGGGGGCCGATGAAGTAGGAGCGAATGACCTCCTCACTGGCTGGGGTGTTGTGGCTGCGCTGGTGAAGGGGCTTGCTGGCTTCGTCGAGCGGGTAGAACGGCAGGCGGTGCAAGCGCAGGATGTGGGTCATCTTGGTCACCCGTGCCCGCAATGTGGCGGCGTTGGGTTGACGGCGGGGATGGCCTTTGGTGCTGGCACGCGTTAAGGCGTGGTGTGCGTCATCACCTGGCTGGGGGGCTGGCGCGTGGAGCAAGGTCGCGCGAACCGCCCGGCACCGGCGCAAGATGGCCCGGCACTCGGCCTTAATATGCACGCCTCTGGTTCTGCGCAGGATACGAAAGCCGACCAAGCGAGACTGCAAACGCTTAAGGGCGTTCATTGCGAAACCACGATGCATATCCGCATCAGGCGAGCATGTGCATGGCGCAAGGTGGTGCGGGCCTGCCTGCACTGGCGCAGCAGCACCTGCACTTGGCCTCTGTCACGTAGGCCCCTGACGCGTCGCCGGATACGCAGCACGGCAAGGCGTGATTGCAGGGTATAGAGGCGTTGATGGTCTTGGCGCAGGGACTCACCCCAGAATGCGGACAAAACGAGTCCCTCCGCTTGCTGGGCGGCATTGAATTTGATACTGTTCATGGGTCTTCTCTATCGTGCGAGATGGATGGACACTGAGGGGAACCGGTCAGGGTTCCCTTCTTCATTTCTGGCGTTCTGCCTCTACTTCTCTCTCCTTTCCCTTATTTGCCTCTCCCGTCCGGCCATTTGTCCGGCACGGTCGGCTTTGCTACTCTGCGCCCGCTCGCTCTGTTGTGATAAGCGTGTGGGCACTGAGGGGAGCCGTTATCGGCACCCCTCTTTCCGTTACTCGCTTTGCTCTTGGCGCAAGATGTAGCGCTTGCCTGGACTGTCACACAGCGCGAGCAAGTCGCTTGCCCGTGGGCGGGTGAGGGGGCTCAGTGCATCGCGAGCGTCGGGGTGGTCGCCATCCAGTGGGGCGGCCTCACCGTTCATGGCCTCTTTGAGGGCGCGGGCCAATTCGTTTTGCGCCCAGCTCAGCGCCCCTTTCTGCCCCATGATGCAGGCCTTGGCGCGGGTCAGGGCGGCCAGCGCTGCCAACTGCTGCGCAAGGGGTTTCAAGGTCAGGGGGGCCACCTTGTGGTCAAGGAAGCTTTCATAGCACCCGGCCACGATGCTCTGCGCGTTGTTCACCGCCAGCTGCGCCTGATAGAACGGCAGCGCCAGCCGCCGCTCTTGGCGCTCAGACAGGGCCAGCGCTTCTTTGGCATCGCTAAGCAGTTCACTGAGTTCGCGATACTCTCGCGCCGAGTCCAACGAAGTGGCCCCGCCCATCAGCTGATTAATCCGCCCTTGGCGCAGCTCTTCCAGGCGAGCCTTGGCGGGTGGAATACGTTCTTGCAGGTGCTTGCGCTGCTCACGCAGGGTCATGACTTCATCATCGAGCGCCATCAGCTTGGCGCGCTCATTCACAAACTGGGCGATGTGGTCATCCAGTCGGCTGGCTTTGGTGGGAATAGATGCCATCGGGGCGGCGGTAGTGGTCACAACTTGCAAGGTGGATTGCGACATCTTGATTACTCCTCGGTAGTGGCCAGGGTGATGGCATCAAAGGCGGCATAGGCGGTCGGCTCGCCCAAGCCATAAGCTTGCGCCCGGTTGTAGCGCACTCCCCATGCGGCGTCGTCGCTGAGGTCGCTGATGCTCAGGCGGTGGGAATGGTTGACGGTGAGCACCTGCAAGTTTTCCGTGAAGGTGAGCGCAAGATAGGTGCCCGGCATGTGCTGGCTGGTCAGGGTGGGCAGGTCGGCAATCTTCATGCGCTGCTGCTTATCGCGCACGGCGCCGGGTTTCAGATAGGCTTGCTTGTGGGCGCGCAGCAGGTCACAACCGACCAGCACGCGCAAACGGGGGTCGTTGCGGTAGGCCTCTGGCAGCAGCGCAACCAACTCATACACCATCGTATCGAGGTCGGCATAATCGCCGCCACCAGTGGTATCGAACACCACCGCCCGGTTGAGTACCCGTTTCCCCTCTGGGTCAGCCGCTTTGGCCAGTGCTGGCCAGCCCGGCGCTACATCTTCGCCGTTGGGGTGGGCGAGCGGGTCGGTATTGGTGGCGGCACGTTGCCCGCGAAAGCCCACCCGCAAGATGTCATCCCCAAAGGCCGCAAGGGCTAACCCCTCCAGTAGCTTGTTGGTTTGCTGCTGGTCCATCCCTGCCAGCAGTTGCGCTAACTCCTGCCATGTCCAAATAACGCTGCTGTCGAAGTCTTGATAATCATGGCGCTGCTTGGTCGGAGTGGCCGGGACAAGGAAACGCCCTTGCGCTTTGCGCCCGGTACGCAGCTTGGCCTTGATGGGGTCAAACAGGGGGGCATTGGGGTCGTCGACACCCAAGACGGTCAGCAGGCTAAGAAAGGGAGTCGCTTGCACAATGGCGGCGCTCAGGGCGCTGCTGGTGCTGGGGTCCAGGGTGCCAAAACAGGCTTGGGGGACGGGAACAAAGCTCATGCGCATATCGCGCAGCAGGTCAGAAATCAGCATGGGGGGACGGCTCCTTAACATGCTCGGGAGGGGGCGCCGGTGGTGACGCGGTCGAGGGTTTGTTGCATGCGGTCAAGGTCGCGGGCCAAGCGCATCGCGTGGTCTTGCAGGGTGCTAAATTGTTGGGGGGTAAGCTGGCTTGGCGCCGTCCAGCGGTGAGACTGGCCGATAAGCGGTCGAGCTTGGCTGAACTTGAGGCGGGTAACGCCCGTGCTGGCGGGTTCATCCGTGACGCCCAGCGCCCCCAGATACCATTTGCCCGTACCAGCAAAGTCCGGCTTGGGCTCGATAGAGCAAAATTGCAGACGCCCGTTGGCGTTGAGTTCTATCAGTTCCAGCGTGGGGCAGAGCACGGCAAACAACTTGAGGGTGCCTTGCTGGGTATCCACCTTGAGCGCCTCCACATGCCCGACCGGGCGGCTACGGCCATGCTCTGGCCACAGGCAAGCGGTATAGAAATCGGGGTCATAGCTCTCGGCCATCTGGTGCAACCACTCGGGCGCTATCTCTTGGCCATCAACGGTCGGCCCCGCCGACGCGATGCAGACCCAGCCAGTTTTAACGGGGGTAGTCATAGTGCTCTCCTGACGGTCACCACGGGCTTTTGCCGCTCGATTTCGGCTTCGGCATCGAGCACCTTTTGCCGCTCGATGACGGACTCATGTAACTTGCGGTGTTCTTCTGGTGAGAGGCCACGGGACAGGCTCGCCACCATTTCGCCGCACTGTTTGGCGGAAGGGGTCAAGGTGTGGCTAAAGGACAGGGTGGACACCCAGGTATGCCCACACATCGGATCCATGCACTGGCAATAGAGGTTCGCCACCTCTGCGCTCATGCGATAGGTTTTCTGGATACGGCCCTTGCCGCCGCACTCGGTGCACATCACTCGCTGAGCGCGCATACGGCCCCCTGATGATGTGGGTTGATGGGATGGGGTAAGCGCTGCCAGAGGGCACCCCAAGCGATAGCGTTGGGCCGCTCAAGGGCGGCGACATAGTCCGGCAGGTGGATGAAGCGTTGGCAGGCAGACCCCGCCAGCTTGCGGCGTTGGAGCCGCAGGTTGCGCAAGGCGCAGGGGATAGATAAGATGCTCATCAAATCATGCCCTCTAAAGCTGATTTGGAAACCCCGCTTGGTGTTGCAGCACCGTTAAGCGGGGTTTTTCTTTGCCCGTCAGTCAGGGCATGCAGCATGGCCAGCTTGCGCGACAGGCTGCGAGCGCCTTTATCTTGAGCCGCCCGTTGCTGGCGGCCCTTCACCTGCTGCACGGTCTCGCGCAGCAACTGCGCCCCCGCCATGTTCAAGGCGTCTTGTTCAGTCCATGTCTGGCTCATACCGGACACCCCAGCCCCAGCCAGGACAGCCAGCCGTCGCGGATTTCGCGGGGGCGGCTCTCGAAGGCCAGTTTCATTCCCTCGTTCCAGGCCGGAAGGTAGATCCAGTATTCGGCGGGGGCGGTTGGGTTGAGGGGGTTGCGCATCGGCACCACGGGCACCTTGCCCTTTTCAATCATTCCCCGGACTGCGCCCTTGGTCTTGCCAATCATCTTGGCGAACACCTCAACGGGCACGGCGTCAGAGGCGTTAATCATGGGTTCGAGCACCAGCGAGACACGTGGGTCTGTCTCGGTCGGCGGTTGGCTTTGGGTTGCTGTTGTCATCTGATATTCTCTCTCGTTGGCCCCAGTGGGGCTTAGTGCGCCATAGTGGATAATTTAACTACCACTAGATAGTCTGTTATCTACATCCAGATATAATGCTATGGAGATCTAATCACTATGTCAACGAGCATAAGTGAGAAACTTGTCTTGATCAGAAAGTCCGAATACATGACGAGGAAGCAGTTTTCAGAAGCGACAGGGGTTCCTGTTGGGACTCTTAATTACTACGAAACAGGGCGGTCAACGCCACCGACTGATGTGTCTATGAGGATTTTGAATATCCCTCAGTTCACGAAATACACGCTTTGGTTTATGACAGATAAGGTCGCACCTGAAGCCGGGCAAATAGCGCCGGTTCTCGCACACTTTGGGCAAGAGGAAGGGGACTCATCCCTCTCCGACCAGAAAATTGGTTAACCCTGCATGAGGCGTTTCTCGACGCCATAGAATCATCAGGATTGAGTTACATCGGAGGGCTTCGCTATGTCGATTAAGAAGCTCGATGATGGTCGTTATGAAGTGGACATTAGACCGACTGGGCGCTACGGAAAGCGTATCCGGCGGAAGTTTGCCAAGAAGCATGAAGCAACTGCTTTTGAGCGGTATGTTCTGGCAAACCAGCATGACAAAGCGTGGATAGAGAAACCGAAGGATGCTCGACCGTTGTCCGAGTTAATCCAGACCTGGTGGCTTTATCACGGGCAGAACATGAAGTGGGGGACGACGGCACGTCAAACCCTAGAGTTAGTTGAACGGCTAATGGGTAACCCTTGCGCTTTTCAAATTGATGACCGGGCGATTGCGGTGTTTCGGTCTCGATTGCTCAGCCAGGGTATCAAGGCTTCGACCGTGAACCGGCGTCTTATCACTTTGGGCGGGATGTTCACTTTCCTCATTGATGCCGGGATGTACCATGCCCCCCACCCATTGAGGGAAATGAAGAAACTCAGAGAGGCCCCCACCGCAATGAGTTATTTATCCCAGAACGAGATCACTGGGCTACTCAGCCGGTTAGAGGGTGATAACCGCAATCTGGCGGTGCTGTGTTTGAGCACAGGGGCTAGGTGGGGAGAAGCGGTCGCACTTAGGGCCGAACATGTCATCAATCAGCGGGTGATGTTTGTGGCCACCAAGAATGGAAAGACGCGAGTCGTGCCAATCTCGGCTGACGTGTCAGCACAGCTGGCTGATGGGAGGTCGGGGCGGTTATTCCCGAAGGTGGATTACTTGAAGGTGAGGCAGGTACTGAAAGAGGTGAAGCCAGACTTACCACAGGGTCAGGCGTCCCATGTATTGCGGCACACCTTCGCAACCCATTTCATGGCCAATGGCGGGAACATCATCACGCTACAGCGGATACTGGGCCATGCGAACATCCAGCAGACAATGACCTATGCGCACTTTGCGCCGGACTATCTGCAGGACGCTATCACCTTCAACCCGTTACGGGGAGGTGTTGGCATTGGGTGACCACCAGGTGTCCACATTTAGGGTCATTTTGCCTTGTGAGATAGGGGCATAATGGCCGCTAAGTGATTGATCCCCCGTGTAGCAGGTTGCTGCACGGGGTAGCAAAAAGCCCCTCGCGGGGCTTTTTGCATTCTGGGGACTTATTTCTTCAGTTTGGAGAGGGCGGCGGCGAAGGCGCTGCCCATGGCACCGTCGGTCGGGGTGCTCTGACGGGGGGCCTGTTTCGACTTGGCGTTGTTGCCGGTATGGCGCGGCTCGGCCGGCTTGCGCGCCGGCTGGCCGGCCTTCTCATCCAGACGCATGGTCAGGCTGATGCGCTTGCGCGGTACGTCCACCTCCAGCACCTTGACCCGGACGATGTCGCCGGCCTTGACCACCTCGCGAGGATCCTTGACGAAGCGATCGGTCAGGGAGGAGATGTGCACCAGGCCATCCTGATGGACGCCGATGTCGACGAAGGCGCCGAAGTTGGTGACGTTGGTGACCACCCCTTCCAGTACCATCTCGGGCACCAGATCGCTGATTTTCTCCACCCCTTCCTTGAAGGTGGCGGTTTTGAACTCGGGGCGCGGGTCACGGCCCGGCTTGTCCAGCTCGCCGATGATGTCGGTGACGGTGGGCACGCCAAACTGCTCGTCCGTGTAGTCGGCGGGTTTGAGGGTGCGCAGCAGGCTGCTGTTGCCTAGCAGGCTGTCCACGGTCTGCTCCAGTTTGGCGAGGATCCGCTCCACCACTGGGTAGGATTCCGGGTGTACCGCCGAGCCATCCAGCGGGTTGCTGCCGCCACGAATACGCAGGAAGCCGGCACACTGCTCAAATGCCTTGGGACCGAGCCGGCTCACCTTCAGCAGTTGCTGGCGGTGCTGGAAGGCGCCGTGTTCGTCGCGGTAGGCGACGATGTTCTGGGCCAGGGTCTGGGAGAGGCCGGAGACCCGGTTCAGCAGGGCGACCGAGGCGGTATTCACATCCACCCCCACCGCGTTCACGCAATCCTCGACCACCGCATCGAGCCGGCGGGCCAGCTGGCTCTGGCCGACGTCGTGCTGGTACTGGCCGACGCCGATGCTCTTGGGATCGATCTTGACCAGCTCGGCCAGCGGATCCTGCAGGCGGCGGGCGATGGAGACGGCGCCGCGCAGGGAGACGTCCAGATCCGGGAATTCCTGGGAGGCAAGCTCGGAAGCGGAGTAGACCGAGGCCCCAGCCTCGCTCACCACGATTTTCTGGGCTTTGGCGGCCGGGTAGCGCTCGAACAGGTCGCTCACCAGGCGGTCGGTCTCCCGTGAGGCAGTACCGTTGCCGATGCTGATGAGTTCGACCTTGTGCTTCTGGCACAGCTCGCTCAGGGTCTTGAGGCTCTGGTCAATCTGGCGCTTGGGTTCGAACGGATAGATGGTCGCGGTATCGACCAGCTTGCCGGTGGCATCCACCACGGCCACTTTGACCCCGGTGCGGATGCCGGGATCCAGCCCCATGGTGCAGCGCATGCCGGCCGGTGCCGCCATCAGCAGATCCTTGAGGTTCATGGCGAACACCTTGATCGCCTCCTCTTCTGCTGACTCGCGGATGCGGCCGATCAGCTCGGTCTCCATCTGCAGGGAGAGCTTGATCTTCCAGGTCCAGCTCACCACCCCCTGTAGCCACTTGTCGGCCGGGCGACTTTGCAGGTTGAGCCTGAGGTGATGGGCGATGATCCCCTCGCAGGGGCTGGCGCTCTCGTCGTCACCGGTGACCAGCGCCAGGTTGAGGATCCCCTCGTTGCGGCCGCGCAGCATGGCCAGCACCCGGTGGGAGGGGGCCTTGTGCAGCGGCTCGTCGTGCTCGAAGTAGTCCTTGAATTTGGCCCCTTCCTGCTCCTTGCTTGCCACCACGCTGGCGCGCAGGGTGGCGCTCTGCCACACATAGTCCCGCAGCTTCTCAAGGAGATCCGCCTGCTCGGCGAAGCGCTCCATCAGGATGTAGCGGGCACCGTCGAGGGCGGCCTTGTTATCGCTGATCCCCTGCTCGGCATTGAGGAAGCGGGCCGCCTCCTGTTCGGGATCTTTCATCGGGTCGCTCAGCAGCAGGTCGGCCAATGGCTCCAGCCCCGCCTCGATGGCCATCTGCCCCTTGGTGCGGCGCTTGGGTTTGTAGGGGAGGTAGAGGTCTTCCAGCCGGGTCTTACTGTCCGCCTCGCTCAGCTCGCGGGCCAGCTCGGGGGTCAGCTTGCCCTGCTCTTCGATGGAGCGCAGGATCACCTGGCGGCGATCCGCCAGTTCGCGCAGGTAACCGAGCCGGCTCTCCAGGGTGCGCAGCTGGCTGTCGTCCAGACCGCCAGTCACCTCTTTGCGGTAACGGGCGATGAAGGGGACGGTGGCTCCTTCGTCCAGCAGGCGAACGGCGGCCTGCACCTGTTCCGGGCGGGCATTCAGCTCACCGGCAATCTGATGTTCTATTACGTGGCTTTGCATCGAGGGTCTCTGTAGTCGGGTCCAGAACAACGGGCTGGCGCGAGGGCGATGTCGCCGGGCAAGAGGCTGTCAGGGCGGTACTCAAGGTATCAGCCAGGCCACTGCCGCGCGGGCCGGTTGGCGCCACAAGGCGCCGGGTGTGAGCACTATATGGGCTCGGGCAGCGGGATGCCAGCCCTGGTAGAGAGGGCGGTGTCCGCCCTGGATGAGAGGCGAAGCAAACCCATGCTGGCTGTGGTAGCCGGTTGGCAGGGCTGGTGGCTGTGGCGTGACAGCGGCTTATTTGGGATAGCTGATCTCATTGATGTACCAGCAGGCGTCACCGACTGGCGTACGCACTATGGCCTCGTCACCCACCTCTTTCTTGAGCAGGGCGCGGGCCATGGGGGAGTCGATGGAGATGTAATCCTTGCGCTCGAAGATTTCGTCATAGCCGACGATGCGAAAACGCTTGGTATCTCCCTCCTCGTTTTCCACCTCGACCCAGGCGCCGAAGAAGACCTTGCCCTCCTGGGCGGGGGAGTAGTCGACGATCCCCAGCTCCTCGAGGCACTTGCGCAGGTAACGGACCCGCCGATCGATCTCCCGCAGCCGCTTCTTGTTGTACTGGTAATCCGCATTCTCGCTGCGATCGCCGAGGCTGGCCGCCCAGGCCACTTTGCGGGTGGTCTCGGGGCGCTCCTCGCGCCAGAGGAGATCGAGCTCCTGCTTGAGCTTGTTGTAGCCTTCACGGGTGATCAACTTGGTCTTCATGGCGGGTCCCTGTGTCGATGGGGCGGATGAGCCTCTTATGGCTCGGCAGATCTTATCCGCTGTCGCCTTGCTGTCGAGCAAAAACTGGCAGGCCGGATGACGTTGTGGGCAGGGGAAAAGAGGCGTCATGCCAGCAGTACGGGCAATAACCGGTAACATATTTATGCTTTGCCGTTACGAGTCCGGGCTCTAGTATTGGCAGCATATCGAGAGGAGAGGCAAGCAATGAGTCAGCAATACAAGGTTCTGGTCGTCGACGATGATTTGAAATTACGTTCCCTGCTGGAGCGCTACCTGACCGAACAAGGGTTCGTGGTTCGGGGCGTCGCCAATGGCGAACAGGCCGACCGCCTGCTGACCCGAGAGAACTTCAGCCTGATGGTGCTCGACCTGATGCTGCCGGGGGAAGACGGCCTCTCCATCTGTCGCCGCCTGCGCGAAGCTGGCAACCAGATCCCGGTGCTGATGCTGACCGCCAAGGGGGATGAGGTGGACCGCATCGTCGGCCTCGAGATGGGAGCCGATGATTACCTGCCCAAGCCGTTCAACCCTCGTGAGCTGCTGGCCCGGATCCGGGCCGTGCTGCGCCGCCACACCGTCGAGTTGCCGGGCGCCCCCTCTACCGCCGAGAAGGTGGTGAGCTTTGGCAGCTATCAGCTCAACCTGGCAACCCGTGAGTTGAGTCGCGATGGCGATCCGGTGGCACTGACCAGCGGTGAGTTCGCCGTGCTCAAGGTACTGGTGAGCCATCCGCGCGAGCCTCTCTCCCGCGACAAGCTGATGAACCTGGCTCGTGGTCGCGAATATACTGCCACCGAGCGCAGCATCGACGTGCAGGTCTCCCGCCTGCGCCGCCTGCTGGAGCAGGACCCGGCGCAGCCCCGTTATCTGCAGACCGTCTGGGGTCTGGGCTATGTGTTCGTGCCGGACGGTGACGGCGAATGAAGAAAGTGAGCAGCATGTTCTCCCGCATGCTCTGGTTTTTGGCCGCCGTGCTGGTGGTCTATCAGTTTGTCTCCTATGCCACCTTCTACAACTATCTGCTGGCGCCGACCGTCAAGCAGATCAGCCACCTGCTGGCCAATCAGGTCAAGCTCATCTTCCCGGTCGAGAGCAACCAGCTGGCGCTCAGTGAAGATGCCGAGGCGCTGGTCTACGTGGCGACCGGCAGCGACATCTATACCCAGACCGAGGCGGAGCAGCACGGACTCAAGGAGTCCAAGCCCTACACCTATCTGGAAGAGAGCATCAGTCGCGAGTTGGGGGGAAAGACCAAGGTGCGGGTCGAGATCCAGGACCACTACATCATCTGGATCCAGCCGCCCCAGGCCAACAAGGTGTGGGTGCGCATCCCGCTGACCGAGATCGAGGATGATGACATCGAGCCGCTGATCCTCTACATGAGCGTGCTGCTGGTGGTGACCCTGTTCGCGGCCTGGCGCTTTGCCCGCCAGCTGGTGCGGCCGCTGGAGGAGCTGGAGGCGGGGGCCGTGGCGGTTGCCCGCGGCAACTTCCCCGATGCGCTGGGGGAGCAGGGCTCGCGGGAGGTACGCCGGCTGACCCGCACCTTCAACCACATGTCGAGTTCCATCAAGAGCCTTATCGAAGAGCGAAACATGATGATGGCGGGCGTTTCCCACGATCTGCGTACGCCGCTGACCCGTATCCGGCTGGCGACCGAGATGATGTCCTCAGGGGATGAGTATCTCAAGGAGAGCATCAACGCGGACATCGACGAATCGAACGGCATCATCGACCAGTTCATCGACTACATTCGCCCGGACGAGGGGCTGGATACCCAGCCGGTGGACCTGACCCAGCTGATCCACGATGTGCTGCTGGTGCAGACCGACCAGGGGCTGGAGGTGGAGCTCGAGCTGCCAGCCGAGGCGGTGCGGGTCGCCTGCAATCCCATCAGTATCCGGCGCATCCTCAACAACCTGTCGGGCAATTCGTTGCGCTACGGGGCGAGCCGGCTGCAGGCCGAGCTCAAGGATGACGGTCACTGGGTCCGGCTGCGCTTGTCGGATGACGGTCCCGGCATTCCGGAACAGGATTACTACCGGGTACTCAAGCCCTTCACCCAGGGCAACGAGGCGCGTACCGGCAGCGGCAGTGGGCTGGGGCTGGCCATCGTCGCCAAGATCGTCTCCCAGCATCACGGCACCATCAGGCTGGGGCGTGCCGAGCAGGGGGGCTTGCTGGTGGAGATCCGGCTGCCCAAGAACCAGCCGCTGGAGTGGATTGATTGAACGAAGGGCGCATCCATGGATGCGCCCTTCTGCATTGTCAGGCCTGCGGCTCGGTCGCCTTGCGGTAACGCTTGCCGTATTTCAGCTGCTGGATCAGCAGGGCGGCGACGATGAGCGCCAACCCGATGGGGGTGGCCGGGTGAATTGTCTCGCCGATCAACAGGTTGAGTAGCACCAGCGAGGCAAAGGGCGAGATGAAGATGAGGTTGCTGATGGGCGCCGTGTTGGTGGCGTGGCGCAGAGCCATCAGCCAGAGCACGAAGCCGAAGCCCATCTCGAACAGCCCGACATAGATGGCGCCGGCCCATCCCTGCCAGGCGGTCATGGCGAAATCGGAGAGCAGCCAGGTCGCCACGACAATGAACGGCAGGCTGATGATGAAGCCGAGCAGCAGGCTGACGATAGGATCCCCCTGATTGCGGGTGTTGAGGATCCAGTAGCCGGCCCAGATGAGGGTCGACACCAGCGCCAGCGTCACGCCGAGGGGGCTGTCGAACTGCAGACCGAACACATCCCCCTTGGTGGCGATCACCAGAGCACCGAAGTAGCCTAGCACGATGGCCACCCCGTCGCGGCGGCGCAGCTTCTGGCCGAGGAAGGGGACGGCCAGCAGACTGAGGGTGATGGCCCAGGTGTAGTTGAGGGTTTGCGCCTGCTGGGCGGGCAGCAGGTCATACGCCTTGAACAGCAGCAGGTAATAGAGGAAGGGGTTGAGCACTCCCAGCGCCAGGTAGTAGAGGGGGCGGCCCTTGATGTAGCTGAGCAGCAGCGGCAGCTTGCCCTGACAGGCCACGATCACCCCCAGCGTCAGGGTTGAGGTGCAGGCCGCGACCAGCAGCAGTTGTACCGGTTCGAAGTAGGTGAGGGAGATCTTGAAGGCGCTGGCCACCGTCGACCAGAGGGCGACGGCGCAGAGGCCATATTGATAGGCTTTTTTCTGATCTTTGAGCATGAGACGTCGTTCCAGTGATCAAGGCAGTGGCACAGTCTACCAGCCTGTTTGCAACATTGTCGTTACCCGCGCCGGGCGGGGGATCATGTGATGGCGGCAGAGATCCATCCGTCACATAAAATTGTGCACATTCTGTTCGCCTTCCCTTGCGCAAATTGAAAAAATCCGTATAATCCCCTCCGCTTACCCATGAGGTAAGCCAGACGATATGTCTGCTTGCTGAGTTTTTCGCTTGCGAAGGCCAGCCATACAGTCTCCCCGATATGGGGAGAAACGTGAAAAATCACACCTCTGGCGGGAGTAATCTCGGTCGGGCGGTGTTGATTTATGTTCTTTTATCTATTGGAGCTCTGTCAATGCAGAACCAAAGAATCCGTATCCGCCTGAAGGCTTTTGATCATCGCCTGATCGATCAATCCACTGCGGAAATCGTTGAAACTGCTAAGCGCACTGGCGCGCAGGTTCGCGGTCCTATCCCGCTGCCGACTCGCAAAGAGCGTTTCACCGTTCTGATCTCCCCGCACGTCAACAAAGACGCGCGTGATCAGTACGAGATCCGCACTCACAAGCGTCTGGTAGACATCGTTGAGCCGACTGACAAGACCGTAGACGCTCTGATGCGTCTGGATCTGGCAGCTGGTGTAGACGTCCAGATCAGCCTGGGTTAATTACGGAAAGAGGTTGATAACAATGACAATCGGTCTTGTAGGTCGCAAAGTGGGTATGACTCGCATCTTCACTGAAGATGGCGTTTCTATCCCCGTGACTGTTATCGAAGTTGAAGCTAACCGTGTAACTCAGGTCAAATCTGTAGAAACCGACGGCTACAACGCTATTCAGGTTACCACTGGCTCCAAGAAAGCTAGCCGCGTAACCAAGCCGGAAGCTGGCCACTTCGCCAAAGCTGGTGTAGAAGCCGGTCGCGGTCTGTGGGAATTCCGCCTGAACAACGGTGAAACTTTCACTGTTGGTAGCGAGCTGAAAGTAGATCTTCTCGCTGACGTTAAGCTGGTAGACGTTACCGGCACATCCAAGGGTAAAGGTTTTGCCGGTACTGTTAAGCGCTGGAACTTCCGCACCCAGGATATGACCCACGGTAACTCTCTGTCCCACCGTGTACCTGGCTCCATCGGTCAAAACCAGACCCCGGGCCGTGTATTCAAGGGCAAAAAGATGGCTGGTCACATGGGTGCTGAGCGTGTAACGACTCAGAACCTGGAACTGGTTCGTGTTGACGCTGAACGCAACCTGCTGCTCATCAAAGGCGCAGTACCGGGTGCAACCAACGGCAACGTGATCGTTAAACCTGCCGTCAAAGCGTAACGTCTGAGGAGATAGTAATGGAATTGGTAATGAAAGACGCCAAGAGCGCTCTTGAAGTTTCCGAGACTACCTTCGGGCGCGAATTCAACGAAGCTCTGGTTCACCAGGTTGTCGTTGCTTATGCCGCTGGTGCCCGTCAGGGTACTCGTGCGCAGCTGACTCGCTCTGAAGTGTCTGGTGGCGGCAAAAAGCCGTGGCGTCAGAAGGGTACTGGTCGTGCCCGTGCTGGCTCCATCCGTTCGCCCATTTGGCGTTCCGGTGGTGTGACTTTTGCTGCTAAGCCGCAAGATCACAGCCAGAAAGTAAACAAGAAGATGTACCGCGGCGCTATCCGTAGCATCCTGTCCGAGCTGGTACGTCAAGAGCGCCTGATCGTTGTTGAGAAGTTCGGCATCGAAGCTCCGAAAACCAAAGAACTGATCGCCAAGCTGAAAGAAATGGAACTGTCTGACGTTCTGATCGTGACTGCTGAAGTCGATGAGAACCTGTTCCTGGCTGCTCGTAACCTGTACAAAGTTGACGTGCGTGACGTTGCCGGTATCGACCCGGTCAGCCTGATCGCTTTCGACAAGGTTCTGATGACTGCTGACGCAGTTAAGCAAATCGAGGAGATGCTGGCATGATCCGTGAAGAGCGTCTGCTGAAAGTTCTGAAGGCTCCGCACATCTCTGAAAAGAGCACCATGGTCGCAGAAAAGCAGAACACTATCGTGTTCAAAGTTGCTGTTGATGCCACCAAGGCGGAAGTCAAAGCTGCAGTTGCGAAACTGTTCGAGGTCGAAGTTGAGACCGTCCGTACCCTGAACATGAAGGGTAAGACCAAGCGCGCAGGTGCACGCGTAGGCCGTCGTTCCGATTGGAAAAAGGCTTATGTGACCCTGAAAGCTGGTCAGGACATCGACTTCATGGGCGCAGCCGAGTAAGAGGAGTTCTGAAAAATGGCAATCGTTAAGTGCAAGCCTACTTCTCCGGGCCGCCGCCACGTCGTCAAGATCGTCAACCAAGACCTGTACAAGGGCAAGCCCTTTGCAGCTCTGCTGGACAAGAAAGACAAGTCCGGTGGTCGTAACAACAACGGCCGCATCACCACCCGTCACATCGGCGGTGGTCACAAGCAACACTACCGTATCGTCGACTTCAAGCGCGACAAAGACGGTATCCCGGCCAAAGTAGAGCGCCTGGAATACGATCCGAACCGTACCGCAAACATCGCCCTGGTGCTGTATGCAGACGGTGAGCGTCGTTACATCCTGGCTCCGAAAGGCCTGAAAGCTGGTGATGCAATCGCTTCTGGTGCTGATGCCGCAATCAAGGTAGGTAACACCCTGCCGATGCGCAACATCCCGGTCGGTTCTACCGTTCACGCTGTTGAGATGAAGCCTGGTAAAGGTGCCCAGCTGGCTCGTTCCGCTGGTACTTTCATCCAGATCCTGGCTCGTGAAGGTAACTATGTAACTCTGCGTCTGCGTTCCGGCGAAGTACGTAAAGTTCTGGCCGAGTGCCGCGCCACCATCGGTGAAGTTGGTAACTCCGAGCACATGCTGCGTCAACTGGGTAAAGCCGGTGCAAACCGCTGGCGTGGTATTCGTCCGACCGTTCGCGGTATGGCGATGAACCCGGTAGACCACCCGCACGGTGGTGGTGAGGGTCGTAACAAGGGCATGCAGCCTGTGTCCCCATGGGGCCAGAAGGCTAAAGGCTTCAAGACCCGTAAGAACAAGCGTACCGACAAGTACATCGTACGTCGTCGTAACAAGTAATTGTTAACATAGAGGAATCACCATGCCACGTTCTCTCAAGAAGGGTCCATTTATCGACCTGCACTTGCTGAAGAAGGTAGAGAAAGCGGTGGAAAGCGGGGATAAAAAGCCGGTTAAGACCTGGTCCCGTCGTTCAATGATCATCCCGAACATGATCGGTTTGACCATCGCTGTCCATAATGGTCGTCAGCACGTTCCGGTTTTCGTTACCGAAGAAATGATCGGTCACAAACTGGGTGAATTCGCACCTACTCGTACTTATCGCGGCCATGCTGCTGATAAGAAGGCTAAGAAGCGCTAAGGGATAAATGATGGAAGCTATCGCTAAACACCGTTATGCCCGTACTTCTGCCCAGAAAGCTCGTCTGGTAGCCGATCAAGTACGTGGTCTGTCCGTAGACAAGGCTCTGAACATCCTGACCTTCAGCCCGAAAAAGGCTGCAGTTCTGGTGAAGAAAGTGCTGGAATCTGCCATTGCAAACGCTGAGCACAACGAAGGCGCCGACATCGACGCCCTGCGTGTTGCTACTATCATGGTCGACGAAGGTCCCTCCATGAAGCGCATCCGTCCTCGTGCCAAAGGTCGCGCGGATCGTATCCTCAAGCGTACCGCTCACATCACCGTAGTGGTATCCGACGCTAAGGCTGGGAGATAAGCAATGGGTCAGAAAGTACATCCTAATGGCATTCGCCTGGGTATTACCAAGCCTTGGAATTCTACCTGGTTCGCGAACACCAAAGACTTCGCTGACAACCTGTACAGCGATTTTCAAGTACGCCAGTTCCTGACCAAGGAACTGAAAAACGCGTCCTTGTCCAAGATCACCATCGAGCGTCCGGCCAAGAGCATCCGTGTGACCATTCACACCGCTCGTCCGGGTGTTGTGATCGGTAAGAAAGGCGAAGACGTTGAAAAACTGCGCAAAGCTGTAGCCACTATTGCTGGCGTGCCTGCTCAGATCAACATTTCCGAAGTCCGCAAGCCGGAGCTGGATGGCAAACTGGTTGCCGACAGCATCACTTCCCAGCTGGAGCGTCGCGTAATGTTCCGTCGTGCTATGAAGCGCGCCGTACAAAACGCCATGCGCCTGGGTGCCAAGGGCATCAAGGTGGAAGTTTCCGGTCGTCTGGGCGGCGCTGAAATCGCGCGTACCGAATGGTACCGTGAAGGTCGTGTGCCCCTGCACACCCTGCGTGCCGACATCGACTACGCAACTTCTGAAGCCCACACCACTTACGGTGTGATCGGCGTTAAAGTTTGGATCTTCAAGGGCGAAGTTCTGGGCGGTCTGGCTGCTGTCAACGCTGCCGCTGCTCAAGAGCAAGCTCCTGCGAAGCCCAAGCGTGACAACAAGCGCCGCGCTGCCAAGTAAGGAGATTCGGTAAATGTTGCAACCAAAGCGTACTAAATTCCGCAAGACCCACAAGGGTCGTAACCGCGGTCTGGCCAACTCTGGTAACGAAGTATCCTTCGGTACCTTTGGCCTGAAGGCGACATCCCGTGGCCAGCTGACTGCTCGTCAAATCGAAGCAGCCCGTCGTGCCATGACCCGTCACGTTAAGCGTCAGGGTAAGATCTGGATCCGTGTGTTCCCGGACAAGCCGATTACCGAAAAGCCCCTCGAAGTTCGTATGGGTAAAGGTAAGGGTAACGTGGAATACTGGGTTTGCCCGATCCAGCCTGGCAAGGTTCTGTACGAGATGGACGGTGTACCTGAGGCTCTGGCGCGTGAAGCGTTCGCCCTGGCCGCAGCCAAGCTGTCTGTTCAGACCACTTTCGTAATTAAGACGGTGATGTGATGAAAGCCCAAGATCTGCGTCAAAAGAGCGTCGAAGAACTGAACCAGGAGCTGCTGGGCCTGCTGCGCGAGCAATTCAACATGCGCATGCAAGCTTCCACCGGCCAGCTGGCTCAGACTCACACTCTGAAACAAGTGCGTCGTGACGTCGCACGTATCAAGACTGTACTGACTGAGAAGGCAGGTGCGTAATGACTGATAAAATCCGTACTCTGCAGGGTCGTGTAATCAGCGACAAGATGGACAAGTCCATCACTGTCGCCATCGAGCGCAAGGTAAAGCACCCGATCTACGGTAAGATCATCAAGCGCACTACCAAGCTGCACGTGCATGACGAAAACAACGAATGCAAAGCTGGCGACCTCGTGGAAATCCGCGAATGCCGCCCGCTGTCCAAGACCAAGTCCTGGACCCTGGTTGCCGTTGTAGAAAAGGCCTAATCGGTACTTTGTAGTCTAAACGGCCCCTTGACGGGGCCGTTTGTTTTTTAGGCTACCTTTTCTAAAAATCCTGTGTTATAGTTTCGCGCCTTTTGAAGGCAGCCAGATCCCGAGAGGGATAAGAAGTAAACAAAGCGGAGCACTAAGATGATCCAGATGCAAAGTATGCTGGGTGTTGCCGACAACTCCGGCGCTCGCAGTGTAATGTGTATTAAGGTTCTGGGTGGTTCGCACCGCCGTTACGCCGGCATCGGCGACATCATCAAAGTTTCCATCAAGGAAGCTA
This sequence comes from Aeromonas dhakensis, assembly GCF_000820305.1. GTDB lineage: Bacteria > Pseudomonadota > Gammaproteobacteria > Enterobacterales > Aeromonadaceae > Aeromonas > Aeromonas dhakensis. The sequence goes on along the minus strand of NZ_CDBH01000035.1, from coordinate 8,765 downwards.
TTCCTCGCGGTAAAGTGAAGAAAGGTGATGTGTATAACGCGGTGGTCGTACGCACCCGTAAAGGCGTTCGTCGTCCGGACGGCTCTGTCATCCGTTTCGACAACAATGCGGCTGTGTTGCTTAACAACAACCAGCAGCCGATCGGTACTCGTATTTTTGGCCCGGTGACCCGTGAACTGCGTAATGAGAAGTTCATGAAGATTGTGTCCCTGGCACCCGAAGTACTGTAAGGAGTCGAACGATGGCAGCTAAAATCCGTCGCGAAGACGAAGTGATTGTTCTTACCGGCAAAGACAAGGGCAAGCGTGGCAAAGTCACTCAAGTTCTGATTGCTAAAGGTAAGGTAATCGTGGAAGGCATCAACCAGGTGAAGAAACACCAGAAGCCGGTACCCGCACTGGGTCAGGCTGGCGGTATCGTCACCAAAGAAGCCCCCATCGATGTATCTAACGTAGCGCTGTTCAACTCTGCCACTGGCAAAGCTGACCGCGTTGGTTTCCGGATTGAAGACGGCAAAAAAGTTCGCTTCTTCAAATCCACCGGCGAACTTGTGAAGTAATTGGAGTTTAACGATGGCGAAACTGCATGATTACTACAAATCAGATGTAGTAAATGAACTGACCAAGCAGTTCGGTTACAAGACTATCATGCAAGTCCCTCGGATCGAGAAAATCACCCTGAACATGGGTGTTGGTGAAGCGATCTCTGACAAGAAATTGCTGGAAAATGCTGCTGCCGATATGGCTGCCATTTCCGGTCAGAAGCCGCTGATCACCAAAGCTCGCAAATCTGTTGCGGGCTTCAAGATTCGTGAAGGCTACCCGATAGGTTGTAAAGTAACCCTGCGTGGCGAGCGTATGTGGGAGTTCCTGGAACGGCTGATTTGCATCTCCGTACCGCGTATCCGTGACTTCCGTGGCCTGAACGCTAAAGCGTTCGACGGTCGTGGTAACTACTCCATGGGCGTGCGTGAGCAAATCATCTTCCCGGAAATCGACTATGACAAGGTCGATCGCGTTCGTGGTCTGGATATCACCATCACCACTTCCGCGAATACCGATGAAGAAGGCCGTGCTCTGCTGGCTGCCTTTAACTTCCCATTCCGCAAGTAAGGTTAGGGTTATGGCTAAAACATCCATGAAAGCACGTGAAGTAAAGCGTGCGAAGCTGGTAGCCAAGTACGCGACCAAGCGTGCCGAGCTCAAAGCTATCATCGTTGATATGAACGCTTCTGAAGAAGCGCGTTGGGATGCTGTTCTGCAACTGCAACAGCTGCCCCGTGATTCCAGTCCGTCCCGTCAGCGTAACCGTTGCAACATTACTGGTCGTCCGCACGGTTTCCTGCGTAAGTTTGGTCTGTCCCGCATCAAGGTGCGTGAGCATGCCATGAAGGGCGAAATTCCGGGCCTGAAAAAGGCCTCTTGGTAAAGAATCTCGGGAGTTAGACTATGAGCATGCAAGATCCGATCGCGGATATGCTGACCCGCATCCGTAACGGTCAGGCGGCGAGCAAAGTTGCGGTTTCCATGCCTTCTTCCAAGCTGAAAGTGGCTATTGCCAAAGTGCTGAAAGAAGAAGGTTACATCGCTGGCTACTCCGTAGCTGGTGACGTGAAACCGGAACTGGAAATTGAACTGAAATATTTCCAGGGCAAGCCGGTTGTAGAACTGATCCAACGCGTGAGCCGTCCCGGCCTGCGTATTTACAAGCGCACTACTGATCTGCCGAAAGTTATGGGCGGTCTCGGTGTTGCTATCGTGTCCACGTCTAAAGGTGTGATGACTGACCGTGCTGCCCGTAAAGCAAGCATGGGCGGTGAGATCATCTGCTACGTCGCTTAATAGGAGGTAGGAAATGTCTCGTGTTGCTAAGGCACCCGTCACTATTCCTGCTGGCGTAGAGGTGACTCTGAACGGCCAGGAACTGTCCATCAAAGGTGGTAAAGGTTCCCTGGTTCGCTCTATTCACGCCGGTGTAGAAGTGACCAAAGAAGACAATGTACTGAAGTTCGCCCCGCGCGACGGCATCGCTGGTGCTGACGCTCAGGCCGGTACTGCCCGTGCATTGGTCAACAACATGGTAATCGGTGTTACCCAAGGCTTCGAGCGCAAGCTGCAGCTGGTTGGTGTAGGTTATAAAGCCTCCATCAAGGGCAATGCTGTTGCGCTGGCTCTGGGCTTCTCTCACCCGGTAGAGCATGCGCTGCCGGCTGGTGTGACCGCTGAGTGCCCGACTGCCACAGAAATCGTTCTGCGTGGTGTCGACAAGCAGCTGGTTGGCCAAGTCGCCGCCGATATCCGTGCTTACCGCGCTCCGGAGCCCTACAAGGGCAAGGGTGTACGCTATGCCAACGAGCAAGTGCGTACTAAAGAAGCTAAGAAGAAGTAAGGTAACACTATGGACAAGAAAGCAGCTCGTCTCCGTCGTGCTACTCGTGCTCGGAAAAAGATGCAGGAACTGGGAGCTACCCGTCTGGTTGTTCACCGTACCCCGCGTCACATCTATGCGCAGGTTATTGCAGCCAACGGTTCCGAAGTTCTGGCCTCTGCTTCCACAGTAGAGAAGGCCATCAGTGAAGCTCTGAAATACACCGGTAACGCAGATGCTGCTACCGCTGTAGGTAAGGCTATCGCCGAGCGTGCCATTGCCAAAGGCGTTCAGAACGTATCTTTCGATCGTTCCGGTTTCAAGTATCACGGTCGCATCGCTGCTCTGGCAGCTGCTGCACGTGACGCTGGTCTTCAGTTCTAAGCTAGGAGTCGAAGATGGCTAAAGTCGAATCTCAAGCCGGCGAACTGCAAGAAAAGCTGATTGCAGTAAACCGTGTTTCGAAAACTGTTAAAGGTGGTCGTATCATGTCCTTCACCGCGCTGACCGTGGTGGGTGATGGTAACGGCCGTGTAGGTTACGGTTACGGTAAAGCCCGTGAAGTTCCGGCCGCTATTCAAAAAGCGATGGAACAGGCTAAGCGTAACCTGAACAAGGTTGAGCTGAACAACGGCACCCTGCACCACCCGGTGAAAGGTGTTCACTCCGGTTCCACCGTGTTCATGAAGCCGGCCTCTCAAGGTACTGGTATCATCGCAGGCGGCGCTATGCGTGCCGTTCTGGAAGTTGCTGGTATCCACAACGTGCTGGCTAAGACCTACGGTTCCACCAACCCAATCAACGTTGTTCGCGCCACTGTAGACGCTCTGGTTCAGGGTCAATCCCCGGAACAGATCGCTGCCAAGCGTGGTCTGCGCGTTGAAGAAATTCTGGGGTAATGCGACATGGCTAACACTGTAAAAGTAACTCAAACTCGCAGCTCTATCGGCCGTCTGCCAAAGCACAAGGCGACTCTGCGTGGTCTGGGTCTGCGTCGCATTGGTCACACCGTTGAGCTGGAAGATACTCCCTGCGTACGCGGCATGATCAACCAGGTTTATTACATGGTTAAGGTGGAGGGCTAAGCATGCGTCTGAATACTCTGTCTCCGGCCGCTGGTTCCAAGCGCGTTAAGCACCGTCCGGGCCGTGGTATCGGTTCTGGTCTGGGCAAGACCGGTGGTCGTGGTGTTAAAGGTCAAACCTCTCGTTCCGGTGGCGGCAAAGTCCGCAACGGTTTCGAAGGCGGCCAGATGCCTTTGAAAATCCGTCTGCCGAAGTTCGGTTTCTTCTCTCGCAAATCTTTGGTTTCTGCCGAAGTGCGCCTGAACGAAATCGCCCTGGTAGAAGGTGATGTGGTCGACGTGAGCACTCTGAAGCAAGCCGGTGTTATTACCAAAAACATCGTGTTCGCTAAAGTTGTTCTGTCTGGCAACATTGACCGTGCTGTGACCGTTCGTGGTCTGTCCGTCACCAAGGGTGCACGTGCAGCCATCGAGGCCGCTGGCGGTAAAATCGAGGAATAATCAGTACAATGGCTAAGAAACCAGGATTGGATGTTAAAGCACAGGGTGGTCTGAGTGAACTGAAGAGCCGTCTGCTCTTCGTTCTCGGGGCGATTATCGTTTTCCGTGCAGGCTCTTATGTGCCGATTCCTGGTATTGACGCCGCCGTACTGGCCGAGTTGTTCCAACAACAGAAGGGCACCATCATTGAGATGTTCAACATGTTCAGTGGTGGTGCACTCTCGCGTGCTTCTATTCTTGCGCTGGGGATCATGCCGTACATTTCGGCCTCGATCATTATCCAGCTGCTGACTGTGGTTCACCCCGCTCTTGCTGAACTCAAGAAAGAAGGTGAATCCGGCCGTCGCAAGATTAGCCAATATACCCGTTGGGGCACGCTGGTTTTGGGAACTTTCCAGGCCATTGGTATTGCAACCGGTCTGCCGAATATGATGCAGGGACTCGTGACTCATCCGGGTTTGGGCTTCTATTTCACAGCCGTTGTGAGTCTGGTCACCGGTACCATGTTCTTGATGTGGTTGGGTGAGCAGATTACCGAGCGTGGGATTGGTAATGGTATCTCGTTGATTATCTTCACAGGTATCGTTGCTGGTCTGCCTCATGCCATTGGCGCTACGGCCGAACAGGCACGTCAAGGGGAATTGCACATCCTGCTGTTGTTGTTGCTGGGCTTGATTGTTTTCGCAGTGACTTACTTTGTGGTGTTCGTGGAGCGTGGTCAGCGTCGTATCGTCGTTAACTATGCCAAGCGTCAACAAGGCCGCCAGGTATTTGCAGCGCAAAGCACACACCTGCCGTTGAAAGTAAATATGGCCGGTGTGATTCCTGCGATTTTCGCATCCAGCATCATCCTCTTCCCGGGGACCATTACCTCTTGGTTTGGTCAGGGCGAGGGCAAGGTCGCCGATATCCTGCAACAGGTCTCTATGGTCCTGCAGCCGGGTCAGCCCTTGTATGAGATGCTCTATGCAGCAGCCATTATCTTCTTCTGCTTCTTCTATACCGCGCTGGTGTTCAACCCCCGCGAGACAGCAGATAACCTGAAGAAGAGTGGAGCCTTTATCCCGGGGATCCGCCCGGGCGAGCAGACAGCACGTTATATCGATAAGGTTATGACCCGCCTGACATTGGCAGGTGCGCTCTATATAACCTTTATCTGTCTGGTACCCCAGTTCCTGATGACTGCCTGGAACGTTCAGTTCTATTTCGGTGGCACCTCGCTGCTGATTATCGTGGTAGTTATCATGGACTTCATGGCTCAGGTTCAGACCCATATGATGTCTCATCAGTATGGCGACGTCCTGAGGAAGGCCAACCTGAAGGGCTACGGCCGCTAAAGGTCGGCGTAGTTACGGAGTTAAGCAATGAAAGTTCGTGCTTCCGTTAAGGCAATCTGCCGTAACTGCAAAATCATCAAGCGTCACGGTGTGGTGCGTGTGATTTGCAGCGAGCCAAAGCATAAACAGCGCCAAGGCTAATTTTTTACGGTTAGTACTTGCAACAAATAGTTGTGCTGGCTAATATAGCCAGCCAACTTTTGTTGTGTATTGGTTGACCGCCACGTATCCGCTCACGGGCTTTGTGGTGGTCGTAATCTACTATATGTAGGAGTGAATAGTGGCCCGTATCGCTGGCATTAACATTCCTGACCATAAGCATGCAGTCATCGCTTTGACTGCTATTTATGGCGTCGGTCGTACCCGCTCCAAGGCCATCTGTGCCGCAGCCGGTATCGCTGAGAATGTGAAAATTAAAGACCTGGACGAAGCTCAGATCGAGAGTCTGCGTGAACAAGTAGGTAAATTCACCGTTGAAGGTGACCTGCGTCGTCAGATTTCCATGAACATCAAGCGATTGATGGATCTGGGTTGCTACCGTGGTTTGCGTCACCGTCGTAGCCTGCCTGTTCGTGGTCAACGTACCAAGACCAACGCTCGTACTCGCAAGGGTCCGCGCAAGGCTATCAAGAAGTAACGGGAAGGTAGAAAATGGCTAAAACTCCGACTCGTGCTCGCAAGCGCGTTAAAAAGCAAGTGAGCGACGGTATTGCGCACGTTCATGCATCTTTCAACAACACAATCGTGACCATTACTGACCGTCAGGGCAACGCTCTGTCTTGGGCTACTTCTGGTGGTTCCGGTTTCCGTGGTTCTCGTAAGTCCACCCCGTTCGCTGCTCAGGTAGCTGCCGAGCGCGCTGGTGAGATGGCCAAAGAATATGGCGTGAAGAACCTGGAAGTCATGGTTAAAGGTCCGGGTCCCGGTCGTGAGTCTTCCATCCGCGCTCTGAACGCGGCTGGTTTCCGCATCACTAACATTACTGATGTGACTCCGATCCCGCACAACGGTTGTCGTCCTCCCAAGAAGCGCCGCGTGTAACGCTGTAGCTACTTGGTCTAGGATTGTTGGAGAAAGAAGATGGCAAGATATATCGGTCCTAAGCTTAAGCTTAGCCGTCGTGAGGGCACCGACCTCTTCCTGAAGTCTGGTGTTCGTGCGATTGATTCTAAGTGCAAGATTGACACCGTTCCTGGTCAACACGGTGCGCGTAAAGCGCGTCTGTCTGACTACGGTGTTCAGCTGCGCGAGAAACAAAAAGTTCGTCGTATCTACGGCGTATTGGAAAAACAGTTCCGCAACTACTACCGCGACGCTGCCCGTCAAAAGGGTAACACCGGTGAAAACCTGTTGCAGCTGCTGGAAGGTCGTCTGGACAACGTCGTCTACCGCATGGGCTTCGGTGCTACCCGCGCTGAATCTCGTCAGCTGGTGAGCCACAAGGCCATCATGGTAAACGGTCGCGTTGTGAACATTCCTTCTTTCCAGGTTTCCCCTGAGGACGTGATCTGCGTTCGTGAGAAGGCTAAGAAGCAAGCGCGTATCAAAGCGGCCCTTGAGGTTGCTGGTCAGCGCGAGAAGCCGACTTGGGTAGAGGTTGATGCCGCTAAAATGGAAGGTGCTTTCAAGCGTCTGCCAGAGCGTTCCGACCTGTCTGCCGACATTAACGAACAGCTGATCGTCGAGCTTTACTCCAAGTAAAGCTAGCTTCTAAAGAGAGGACACAATGCTGGGTTCTGTAACAGATTTTCTTAAACCGCGGCTAGTTGACATCGAGCAAGTTAGCCCGACTCATGCAAAAGTGACTCTTGAGCCACTCGAGCGTGGCTTTGGTCACACGCTGGGCAACGCCCTGCGTCGTATTTTGCTGTCTTCTATGCCCGGTTGTGCAGTTACTGAAGTCGAAATTGACGGTGTACTGCATGAGTACAGCAGCAAAGAAGGTGTACAGGAAGACATTCTTGAAATCCTGCTCAACCTGAAAGGTATCGCTGTGAAGCTGGAAGGCAAGGACGAGGTAACTCTGTCCCTGACCAAGTCTGGAACAGGCCCCGTTACCGCTGGTGATATCACTCACGGTGATGAAGTCGAGATCGTAAACCCGGAGCACGTAATCTGCCACCTGACTGGTGCCAATGCTGAAATCAGCATGCGCCTGAAAGTTCAGCGTGGTCGTGGTTATGTGCCTGCTTCTGCTCGTGTTCACAACGATGATGAAGAGCGTCCTATCGGTCGCCTGCTGCTGGACTCCGCGTTCAGCCCCATCGTTCGTATTGCCTACAATGTTGAGGCAGCACGGGTTGAACAGCGTACCGACTTGGACAAGCTGGTCATCGACATGGAGACCAATGGCACCCTGGATCCTGAAGAAGCCATCCGTCGTTCTGCCACTATTCTGGCCGAGCAACTGGAAGCCTTCGTGGATCTGCGCGATGTCAGCGTGCCCGAGAAGAAAGAAGAGAAACCCGAGTTTGATCCGATTCTGCTGCGTCCTGTCGATGATTTGGAGCTGACAGTTCGTTCTGCGAACTGTCTGAAGGCAGAAGCTATCCACTATATTGGTGATCTGGTACAGCGTACCGAAGTTGAGTTGCTTAAAACTCCTAACCTCGGTAAGAAGTCCCTGACTGAGATCAAGGACGTGTTGGCCTCCCGTGGTCTGTCTCTTGGCATGCGCCTTGAGAACTGGCCGCCCGCCAGCATCGCTGACGAGTAATCCAGATTACGGGTTTCACAGATTTAGTTAGAAGGATAAGGTCATGCGCCATCGTTTGAGTGGTCGTCAACTGAACCGGAACAGCAGCCATCGTCAGGCTATGTTCCGCAACATGGCCAGCTCCCTGGTTCGTCATGAGATCATCAAGACGACTCTGCCTAAGGCAAAAGAGCTGCGTCGTGTAGTTGAACCGCTGATCACCCTTGCCAAGACTGATAGCGTTGCTAATCGTCGCCTGGCATTTGCCCGTACTCGCGATAATGCGATCGTGGCTAAGCTGTTCAATGAACTGGGCCCGCGCTACCTGGAGCGCGCCGGCGGTTATACTCGCATTCTGAAATGCGGTTTCCGTGCTGGCGACAACGCCCCTATGGCTTACATTGAGCTGGTAGACCGCCCAGCCGCTGCTGAAGCAGCTGCTGAGTGATAAAAGAAAAAGCCGGGCTTGTCCCGGCTTTTCTTTTAGTGGATTCTGATACTGCCTCAACTGCCTCAAC
>NZ_CDBH01000035.1:0-173 GCF_000820305.1 Aeromonas dhakensis | reverse complement strand
ACTGCCTCAACTGCCTCAACCTAGTTCCGGGACCGGTCAAGGTCTACAGCTTTATATGTGATGTCTGTTAGCGCGAGGCATCCAGCTAGGTAGATATGAAGAACTTTGCTTCTTGTTACGCAAGAAGGGCGCTGAGATAGGTCAATCTCATTATTTCTGTGGATAAGTTTGTA
>NZ_CDBH01000034.1 GCF_000820305.1 Aeromonas dhakensis | reverse complement strand
TTCTGGGTATCAGCACCATTTTCAAGTAGTACAGCTTTTGCCTGACGGCATTAGCGCCGTGGAACCACCTGATCCCATGCCGAACTCAGAAGTGAAACGCGGTAGCGTCGATGGTAGTGTGGCATTCGCCATGCGAGAGTAGAACACTGTCAGGCACCCATTTAGAAGAGGCCTCCCATTCGGGAGGCCTTTTTGCATTGGAAATTTGCCGTTATGATGGGTTTCTTTTAGTAAAAATGCTGGGATGTCAGCACGTTGCCCGTTACTCTTGGTCTGGTGTTGTCGCGCGTCATTGCCAGAGGAGTATGCATGGCCACGTTGAAGGAAATTGCACAGGAGGCGGGGGTATCCCAGGCTACCGTGTCACGGGTGCTCAATGAAGATCCGACGCTGAGCGTCAAGGAAGAGACCAAGCAGAAGATCTTCGAGATCGCCGAGCGGCTGGAGTACAAGACCAGCGGTGCCCGCAAGGGGGTTCACAAGAGTAAGCTGCACTTCCTGGCGGTCTATGCCTACCCGCAGAGCACCGAGGTCAACGATCCCTACTATCTGGCCATCCGCTACGGCATCGAGACCCAGTGCGCCCGCCTCAACATCGAACTGACCCACTTCTACAACGGTGCCGAGGGGCGCGATCTCTCCGCCGTCGACGGCATCCTGGTCATCGGCCATCTGCCCGCAGAGCGTCTCGCCGCGCTGCACTCCCTCTCTGCCCAGCTGGTGTTCGTGGATTGCCGCTCTCAAGGTGACTTTGACTCGATTGACGTGGATCTGGCGCTGATCAGCCAGCAGGTCGTGGATTTTTTCATGGCCCAGGGACACCAGCGCATCGGCTATATCGGCGGTCAGGATGATGGCCCGGATCTGCGCGAACTGGCCTTCCTCGACTACGGTCAACGCCTTGGTGTGGTGCAGGAGAGCGACCTCTATCGTGGGGATTTCTCCAGCGCCTCCGGTTACAAGTTGGCCAAAGAGATGCTGGCCGGGGATTGGCCCAAGGCACTGTTTGTGGCCTCCGACTCCATCGCCATCGGCGTGCTGCGTGCCATCCACGAGAAGGGGCTGGCGATTCCGCAGCAGATCGAGCTTATCAGCGTCAACGATATCCCGACCGCCAAGTTCACCTTTCCGCCCCTCTCCACGGTGCGGATCCACTCCGAGTTGATGGGCTCCCAGGGGGTCAATCTGCTGGTTGAACGGCTGCGTGACGAGCGGGACATTCCGCTGCGGGTGCTGGTACCGAGCAAATTGACTCTGCGCGGTACTACACGATAGTTTTAGTAAAATACCTCTGTTTTTAGTCGCGCCACCTTGCGGTGGTGCGATATCTCTCCTAAGTAAACCGCTTTCCCATATCTTCTAATAAACTCATATCATATTGTTTTATAGTTAATTTGATTACATCACAGCCTGCTGTTATCAACATCCATGCCACCCATCTATACCTTGCCCTCCTTTGTCTCCCGCTTCTGATCTCGCTCACAAAACCATCCACTCACTGTGATCAGGTTAAAACTTTACCGATCTAAAACTGATATTTAGTAAATGTTTATCTAGGGTTTACCCAGTTAACGTTGCCTTGTTCCGGGAGGACATGTGAATAACTGGGAAAACGTCCAATTCGTTGGTGAAAACAGGCTGGCCCCGCGCGCCTACTTCTTCTCTTATGCCGACCACGGGCTGGCGGCCACCATGCAGCGTGAGCTGAGCCGCCGTTTTCTGAGCCTGAGCGGCCAGTGGCAGTTCCACTACTTCGACCACCCCCTGCAGGTGCCGGAGGCCTTCTATCACAGCCCCATGGACGAGTGGGGCCAGATCACCGTGCCCAACATGTGGCAGATGGAAGGGCATGGTCAGCTGCAGTACACCGACGAGGGTTTTCCCTTCCCCATCGATGTGCCCTTCGTGCCGACCAACAACCCCACCGGCGCCTATCAGCGCAGCTTCGTGCTGAGCCCGGCCTGGGACGGCGAGCAGGTGATCATCAAGTTTGACGGGGTGGAGACCTACTTCGAGGTCTATGTAAACGGCCACTACGTCGGCTTCAGCAAGGGGAGCCGCCTCACCGCCGAATTCGACATCAGCGCCTATGCCAAAACCGGCGAGAACCTGCTCTCGGTGCGGGTGATGCAGTGGGCGGACTCCACTTACATCGAAGATCAGGACATGTGGTGGATGGCGGGTATCTTCCGCGACGTCTACCTGGTGGGCAAACCGGCGGTCCATGTGCAGGACTTCTTCATTCAGACCGCGCTGGCTGACGACAACCAGAGCGCCACCCTGAGCTGTGATATCCAGCTCGAAAACCTGGGCGAGTCGGCCAAGGATCACCGTCTGGTCTGGTCGCTGCTGGATCAGGGCAGCGAGATCGCCAGCGGCTCGCTCGACCATCTCGCCATCGACGGCAAGCTCGACTGCCGCTTCACGCTGGATCTGGCCAACCCCCATCTGTGGAGCGCCGAAGACCCTTACCTCTATCAGCTGCAACTCTCCCTCTACAACGCTCAGGGCGAGCTGCTGGAGGTGATCCCGCAGCGGGTCGGGGTGCGTGAAATCACCGTCAAGGATGGCCTCTTCTACGTCAACGGCCACTACCTCAAGCTGCACGGGGTGAACCGCCACGACAACGACCACCTCAAGAGCCGCGCGGTCGGCATGGACCGTGTTGAACGCGATATCGTGCTGATGAAGCAGCACAACCTCAACTCGGTGCGCACCGCCCACTACCCGAATGACCCGCGCTTCTACGAGCTGTGCGACCAGTACGGTCTGTTCGTGATGGCGGAGACCGACGTGGAGACCCACGGCTTTGCCAACGTCGGCGATCTCAGCCGCATCACCGATGACCCCTTCTGGGAGCCGGTGTTCGTGGATCGCATCGAGCGCCACGTGCACGCCCAGAAGAACCACCCCTCCATCATCATCTGGTCGCTCGGCAACGAGTCCGGCTACGGCTGCAATATCAGAGCCATGTACCAGCGCTGCAAGGCGATCGATCCGACCCGGCTGGTGCACTACGAAGAGGATCGCGATGCCGAGGTGGTGGATGTGGTGAGCACCATGTACTCGCGCGTCTCCCAGATGAACTGCTTCGGCGAGTTCCCTATGACCAAGCCGCGCATCCTCTGTGAATACGCCCACGCCATGGGCAACGGCCCGGGTGGCCTCAGCGAATACCAGCAGGTGTTTGACCGTCATCCCCATATCCAGGGTCACTACATCTGGGAGTGGTGCGATCACGGCATCCTGGATCAGGACGAGCAGGGGCGCCCGGTCTACAAGTACGGCGGCGACTACGGCGACTACCCCAACAACTACAACTTCTGCATGGATGGCCTCATCTACCCGGATCAGACCCCGGGGCCGGGCCTGCGCGAATACAAGCAGGTGCTCTGCCCGGTCAAGGTGCGCGCGCTGGATCTGGCGAGCGGCATGCTTGAGCTGGAAAACCGCTACTGGTTCTCCAATCTGGACGACATCCGCCTGCTGGTCGAGGTGAAGGCGGAAGGCGAACTGCTGGCTAGTCAGCAAATCCGGCTGGAAGGGGTGGCCCCCGGCGCCATTACCGAGCTGCAGCTTGAGTTGCCCTCTCTCGATGAGCGGGAGACTTTCGTCCAGCTGCGGGTCATCAAGGCCAGTGCCACCCGTTACAGCGCGGCGGAGCACGAGCTGGGCCAGTACCAGTTCCAGCTGAAGGCATCGACTCGCCAGCTGCAGCCCTTTGCCAACCCCAACGCAACCCCGTTGCAGATTGCCGATGAGCTGCTCGACTTGACCCTGAGCGGTAGCGGCTTTGCCCTGCGCTTCTCGCGCCTCGACGGCAAGCTGGTGAGCTGGCAGCAGGATGGCATCGAGCTCATCGAGCGGGCGCCGCGCCTCACCTTCTTCAAGCCGATGATCGACAACCACAAGCAGGAGTACGAGAGCCTGTGGCACCCGAACCACCTGCAGATCATGCAGGAGCACTTCCGCACCTTGAACTGGCGTCAGCTGGGCAAGGCGGTCGAGGTGACGGTGGAGAGCCTGATTGCGCCGCCAGTGTTCGACTTCGGCATGCGCTGCCGCTACGTCTACACCCTGAGTCCGAACGGTCAGCTGCACGTGGCGCTGTCCGGTCAGCCCTACGGCGGTTATGACGACATCATCCCCAAGATCGGCTTCGAGCTGGGCATTCGTCAGGATCTCGACCGGGTGCACTACCTTGGCATGGGGCCGGGTGAAAACTATCAGGACAGCCGCCAGAGCAACTGGATCGACAGCTTCCAGAGCACAGTGGGCGAGATGTGGGAGCACTACCCCTTCCCGCAGGACAACGGCAACCGCCAGCAGGTGCGCTGGGCGACCCTGACCAACCGTCACGGCGCCGGTCTCTACGTGCGGCCCGATGCCCCCATCAACCTGAGCGTCTGGCCCTACAGCTGGGAGCATATCCACGCGGCGCAGCACATCAACGAGCTGGAGCCCTGCGGTTATCTCACCCTCAATCTGGATCACAAGGTGCTGGGGCTCGGCTCCAACTCCTGGGGATCCGAGGTGCTGGACTCCTGGCGGGTGCGCTTCGAGCCGTTCAGCTTCGGCCTGACCCTGCTGCCTATCGCCCGTGGCAACCTCAATCCGGCTGCGCTGGCCGGGCTCGATCTCACCATCAACGGCGGGAGGAACCTCGCATGATCACCCTGGACAACCTGACCCTGTTCAAAAACATCTACCGGGAGGGCAAGAAGTGGGGCCGCTGCGTGGATGCCATCGACAACCTGGCCAACCTCAAGCCCGGCATCTGCCACTCCATCGGTGACTCCCTCACCTACCGCTTGCAGGAGGGGGCCAGCCCGGCCACCTCCCTGTTCGAGGGGCAGCGCCGTTACTTCGACGTTCACTACTACCTGGAAGGGGCAGAGACGGTGGAGTGGGCTGCCAAGTCGGATCTGCGGGTCGAGCAGGGCTATGACGACACCACAGACCGCGAGTGGCTGGCTGGCGAGGTGCGTGAGCGCCAGCAGGTGGGCAACGGCCAGGTGGTGATCTTCGAGAACGACGAGGCTTACCGATTCGTCGGCGACAGCCCGGTGCGCAAGCTGATCATCAAGGTCACCGTCGAAGGCGGCTACTTCAAAAACAAATAACAAGCCGCTGGTTCTGCACTGACAAAGCCGGAAGGGCGGGGCTCACCCTACAACTAATGCCCCGCCCTTTCGCTGAGATAACTACAGGTCTGGAGATGCACCATGTCTGATTCCAAACGCAATACGATAGGCAAGTTTGGTCTGCTGTCGCTCACCTTCGCGGCGGTATTCAGCTTCAACAACGTCATCAACAACAACATCGAGATCGGTCTGGCCTCGGCCCCGATGTTCTTTCTGGCCACCATTTTTTACTTCATTCCGTTTTGCCTGATCATTGCGGAATTTGTGTCACTGAACAAAAACTCCGAAGCGGGCGTCTATGCCTGGGTGAAGAGCTCCCTCGGTGGTCGCTGGGCCTTTATCTCCGCCTACACCTACTGGTTCGTGAACCTCTTCTTCTTCACCTCGCTGCTGCCGCGGGTTATCGCCTACGCCTCCTATGCCTTCCTCGGCTACGAGTACATTCTCACCCCGGTGGCGACCACGGCCTTGAGCATGGTGCTGTTTGCCTTTGCCACTTACGTCTCCACCAACGGCGCCAAGATGCTCGGCCCCATCACCTCGGTGACCTCGTCCCTGATGCTGCTGCTGACCCTCTCCTACATCCTGCTGGCGGGCGCGGCTCTGGTGGGCGGCGTGCAACCAGCCGATCCCATCACGGTAGAGGCCATGGTCCCCGATTTCAGCTGGGCCTTCTTGGGCATCACCACCTGGATCTTTATGGCGGCCGGTGGCGCCGAGTCGGTGGCGGTCTACGTCAATGACGTGAAGGGCGGCTCCAAATCCTTCGTGAAGGTGATCATCGTCGCCGGGATCTTTATCGGGGTGCTCTACTCCATCGCATCGCTGTTGATCAACGTCTTCGTCCACAGCGACACCCTGAAATACACCGGCGGCTCGGTGCAGGTGTTCGAGGGGCTGGCGGCCCATTTCGGCCTGCCGGAGATCCTGATGAACCGCTTCGTCGGGCTGGTCTCCTTCACCGCCATGTTCGGCTCCCTGCTGATGTGGACGGCGACCCCGGTGAAAATCTTTTTCTCCGAGATCCCGGCCGGCATCTTCGGCAAGAAGACGGTCGAGTTGAACGAGAACGGCGTGCCTGCCCGTGCAGCCTGGATCCAGTACCTCATAGTGCTGCCGCTGATGGTGATCCCGACCCTGGGCTCCAACACAGCGCAGGATCTGATGAACACCGTCATCAACATGACCGCTGCCGCTTCCATGCTGCCGCCGCTGTTCATCATGCTGGCCTACCTGAATCTGCGCCTGAAGCTCGATCACCTGCCGCGGGAGTTCAAGATGGGCTCGCGCACTACCGGCATCGCCGTGGTATCGGTGTTGATCGCCATCTTCTCGGTGGGCTTCCTCGCCTCCACCTTCCCGACCGGCGCTGACATCATGACCATCGTCTTCTACAACGTGGGCGGCATCGTGATTTTCCTCGGCTTCGCCTGGTGGAAATACAACAGATACGAGGCCTCCCTCAGCGCCGAGGCGCGCGCCAAAGAGGCCGAACCGGCGGCGCAGGTCGCCATGCAGGCGCCATAGGCACTGCATTGAATCCCAATCAGACCGGGTGGCCGTTGGCCACCCGCAACCCATTGAGCCAGATAAGGAGAAGAGCATGAGCGAGACGATCGAGTTTGCCGAATTCAAGCGGGTCGAGATGAAGGTGGGCAAGGTGCTGGAGGTGGTGCGCCACCCCGGGGCCGACAAACTCTACATCGTCCAGATCGACGTGGGGGGCGAGCGGCCGCTGCAGACCGTCACCAGTCTGGTGCCCCACTACCGCGAAGAGGAGCTGATGGGCAGCGAGGTGGTGGTACTGACCAACCTCAAGCCCACCAAAATGCGCGGTGAGCGATCCGAGTGCATGTTGCTGTGCGCCGAGACCCCGGACGAGAGCCAGAGCGTGCTGTTGCAACCACGGGTGCCGATGGCGCCGGGCACTCCGATCGTCTGAATGGTATTGCGAGCCGGTGCGGGAGACGGTACCGGTTCAGCAACGAGGCCGTGCACGCGGCCCGATCATAACAAGAGAGTAAAGCGCGGGGCCGACAGACCCTTGCCGAACACATCACAGAGTCACAGCGCTCCCCGCAGGGAGCGCAAGTCCACTGGAGGACACCATGTCTGAATCCGTACGCGGCACCATAGGCAAGTTTGCCTTGTTGTCGATGACCTTTGCCGCCGTGTTTAACGTGCGCAACATCGTCAACAACAACATCGAGCTGGGGCTCAGCTCCGCCCCCATCTTCCTGCTGGCGACCATCGTCTATTTCATCCCGTTCGTCTTCATCATCGCCGAGTTCGTCTCGGCCAATAAAAACTCCGAGTCGGGGATGTACGACTGGCTGAAAAAACCGCTCGGCACCCGGATGGCCTATCTGGGCTCGTTTCTCTACTGGTTCGTGAACCTGTTCTGGTTCGTCTCATTGCTGCCCAACGTCATCGCCTACGCCTCCTACGCCATGCTGGGGTACGAGTACAGTTTCTCGCCCATGGTCACTTCAGTCATCTCCATCGTACTGTTTGCGGCGGCGACCCATATCTCCACCAAGGGGGCGAGCTGGCTCGGCAAGATTGCCGAGATCGTGGCCTACGGGGTGTTTGCCCTGTTCGCCATCTATGTGCTGGGTGCCCTGATGGCCCTGAGTGGCGATCATGTGCCGGCCCAGCCCATCACCCTGGAGGCGATGACTCCCACCGTCAACTGGGCGACGCTGGGCATCATGTGCTGGATCTTCCAGGCGGCGGGCGGTGCCGAGACGGCAGCGGCCTACCTCAATGACGTGAAGGGGGGCCAGAAGTCCTTCATCAAGGTGATCATCAGCGCCGGCATCGTCATCGGTGCCATGTATGCGGTCGGTTCCCTTTTGGTGAACGTGTTCGTGCCGCGCGAGAGCCTCACCTATGCCGGTGGCATGGTGGAGATCTTCACCGGCATGGCCCAGTACTTCGGGCTCTCCGAGGCGCTGGTGGGCCGCTTCGTCGGCGTGGTGCTGTTCATCGCCATGTTCGGCTCCATGATGATGTGGACCTCGGCGCCGGTGAAGATCCACTTCTCCGAGATCCCGCAGGGGGTGTACGGCGAGAAGACCACCCAGCTCAACGAGCACGGGGTGCCGGTACGCGCCGCCTGGTGGCAGTTTGCCTTCGTGTTCGTGATGCTGGTGGTCAACGGCTTCGGCTCCGAGTCGGTGCAGCAGATGATGAACACCGCCATCAACCTCACCGCCGGTACCGCCATGCTGCCGCCGATCTTCATCATGGTGGCCTACTTCGTGTTCCGCTGGAAACATGACGACACCCCGCGCGACTTCCGCATGGGGTCGCGCAAGTTCGGGATGGGGGTGGTGTCGGTGCTGATCGCCATCTTCGTGGTGAGCATGAGCGCCTCTGCCTTCCCGAGCGGGGTGGATCTGGTGCGCGCCTTCTTCATCAACGTCTTCATGACCGCGGTCTTCTCGGCGCTGGCCTACTGGTGGATCTCCCGCTTCGAGAAGCGCCAGGCCCGCAAGCAGGCCACCGGCACAGCTGGCGGCAAGCTGGTCAAGCAGAGTTGAAGCACAAGGCTGGCCGGATCCGGTGGCCAGCCGGGATTGCTTAATTTCCGGCAGATAAAGGGGGGGCGCTCAACTTTGCGCCTCCCGCTTATCGGGGTAAGCTGGGGATTCGTTTCAACAGGAGCTGTGCCACAGCTCCTGTTGTGTTTCCTGTCGTCCCCGATCACCGGCCCCGCGAGGGGACGGGATCTGCTTTCACCGGAGACCGCTCGTGCGTCTGGATCCCTTTACCTCTGTACTAATTGTGGTGGTCGCGCTGGCCTCCTTCTTCCCCTGCGAGGGGCAGGTGGCCGTCTGGTTCGGTCTGCTGACCAAGCTGGCGGTGGCGCTGCTCTTCTTCATGCATGGTGCCAAGCTGTCGCGCCAGAACCTGCTGGCGGGCCTCGGCCACTGGCGGTTGCACCTGGTGGTGATGGCCAGCACCTTCGTGCTGTTTCCGCTGCTGGGGCTGCTGCTCACGCCACTGGTGCCCCACTGGCTGAGCCCGGCCATCTACCTCGGTTTCCTCTACCTCTGCGCCCTGCCTGCCACTGTGCAGTCGGCCATCGCCTTCACCTCCATGGCTGGCGGCAATGTGTCGGCGGCGGTGTGCAGCGCCTCGGCCTCCAGCATCCTCGGCATCTTCCTCTCGCCGGTGCTGGTGGGGCTGATGATCAATGTACAGGGGGAGGGGGTCGACACCTGGCACTCCATTCAGGCCATCATGGTGCAGCTGATGCTGCCGTTCGTGGTGGGGCACCTGTCACGCCCCCTCATCGGTCGCTGGGTCGACAGCCACCGGCCGCTCATTGGCAAGCTGGATCAGAGCTCCATCCTGCTGGTGGTCTATGTTGCCTTCAGCGAGGCGGTGGTGCAGGGGATTTGGCACCAGGTCGGCTGGTACGATCTGGCCAGTATCGTGCTGCTGAGCTGTGTGCTGCTGGCTCTGGTGCTGGGTTGGAACGTCTGGATCAGCCGCCGCCTCGGCTTCAACAGGGCGGACGAGATCACCATCGTCTTCTGCGGCTCCAAGAAGAGTCTGGCCAACGGGGTGCCCATGGCCAACGTCATGTTCCCGGCCGCCAGCGTCGGGGTAATGGTGCTGCCGCTGATGATCTTCCACCAGATCCAGCTGATGGTGTGCGCCGTGCTGGCCCGTCGCTACCGCGAGCAGGAGGCGGTGCCCCAGGTGCAGGAGGGGTAAGCCATCGGGATAAAAAAGAGGGAGGCCATGGGCCTCCCTCTTTCGTTTGCCGCCTCGTCAGCGTTTGCGCCAGACGGTGAGCTGGGCCACCGTGTGCTGGTACTTGCGGGCGGTCTCGCGAATGACGAAGGGGACGTCCCTCGGGGGCATCTGCTCCTCGAACTCCTCCGCCAGCAGCCGCTGCAACGCCTGATAGGTGGTGAGGGCCTCGCCGTTCTCGCGCACACCGCCGAGCCAGTTGGTCTTGGGGGTGTAGTCGGTCAGCCAGGTGTAGGGGCTGGTGAGCACCAGCAGGCCGCCGCTGCGAAGGCGCGGAGCGATGTCCCGCAGGAAGCGGGCGGGTTCCCGCAGCCGGTCGATGAGGTTGGAGGCGAGCACCAGGTCGTAGTCGCCGTACTTGGGCTTGAGGTTGCAGGCATCCCCCTGGCTGAAGTGAACGCGATCGGCCTGCTCGCGGCCGAGCTCATGGCGGGAGAGGCGCGCCTCGCAATACTCCACCAGCTCCCCTTCCACCGGCACCGCGTAGCGGAAGCTGTCCTGGCTGGCGAGCGCCAACGCCACGTCGATGAAGCGGGCCGAGTAGTCGACCCCGTCCACGTGGGCGAAGTGGCGGGCCAGTTCGAAGCTGGCGCGGCCGGTGGCGCAGCCGATGTCGAGCGCCCGTTCATGGCGGCTGCACAGCTCGCTGGCAAGGCCGGCCAGAGCCTGGGCGTAGTTGGCGACCCCGAAGTGGCTTGGGCCGTACTGGAAGTCGAGGTACTGAGCGACGAGCGTGTCGGTTTCATAGGGATTCACGATGACGGGCTCCTGATGGCGGGATACCAGATAGCGGAAGCCCGCATGCTGGAAGAAGTGGCGACGGAAGGCGTAGCGGGAGGACTTGAGCGCCTCGTTGCCGGTACTGATCCAGCTGCCCCCCTTGATCAGGGTGTGTTTGCCGTCGAAGGTGGGGGTGGAGAAGTCGTCGTAGAGGGGGTGCACCTTGAACCCCTCGAAGCCGTCGATGGCGGTGCTGGTCCACTGCCAGACGTTGCCCACCAGATCGAAGAAGCTGCCCTGCGGGCAAGCATCCACCGGACAGGAGGACGCGAAGCGAGCCAGGTTGATGTTGCCGGGCGCCTCGATCCAGTCCGGCTGGTCACCAGCCAGCTGTTCGCGCAGCAGCATCCACTCCGCCTCGCTTGGCAGCTGGATGGGCAGGCCGGTCTGGGCCGCCTGCCAGCGGCAGAAGGCGGCGGCCTCCAGCTGGTTCACCTCCGCCGGCCAGTCCCAGGGCATAGGGACCTGCTCGGTCATCAACCGCAGTTGCAGTTGCTCGGGTTCGAGGGGGTCACCGACCCAGAAGGTGGGCATGCGGGCCCTGGCATACTGGCGCCAGCCCCAGCCTTCGTCATCCCACCAGGCGCGGGTCTCGTAGCCGCCCGCCTGCACGAAGTCGAAAAATTCTGCGTTGCTCACCAGCATGCGACTGGCCTGGAAGGGGGCCAGTTTGATATGGCGCTCGCCGTATTCGTTGTCCCAGCCGTAGGTGGCGTCCTGTTTGCCGAGCCGCACCCGGCCGCCGGGCACCGGCAGCAGGCTGTTGGCGGGCACCTCGTCACGGCGATGGCGCGCCTCGGGGCAGGCGGGCCACTGGGGCTGGCTGCGTACCCAGGCCAGCGGCAGCTGGCGGATCAGCACGCTGGAGGTCTCGAGGTGGATACGCTCGTGCTCTATGCCCATCAGGATGACCCAGGCCGGGCTCTGCCAATGGATGGGCAGCTCGATCGGCATCCGCTCGATGAAATCACACACCAGGGCGCGCACCCGGCCCCGATAGTCACGCAGCTCGCTGACGGAGGGCCAGTCGTAGTGGGTCTCGTCCAGATCGTCCCAGCTCATCTCGTCCACCCCGATGGCGACCATGGCCTCGATACGGGCGTCGAGCCGCCCCTCGATGAGGCGGGCCGCCAGCAGCTTGTTGATGAAGAAGGCGGCGGTGTGGCCGTAGTAGAAGATGAGCGGGTGGCGCAGGGGGATCGCCTTGTCAAACCAGGCGCGCTGGTCGGCCAGGCAGTCGAACAGCGAGTCGTAGAGATCGAAGGTCTGGCAGAAGTAGGCGAGCAGCTCGCGGCGCTTGTGTTCGGGATCGCTGCCGGTCAGCAGCGGGGTTCGGGTCGGTTCCGGCAGGCCGGTGGCGGTGGAATAGAGAAGAGTGGCTTGGGTCACGCTCTGACTCCTTGTTGGCAGTGAAGACTGACAAGACAGTGGTAATGGCATTACCGCAATGGAGAGCTTTGTACGCACAAGGTACCACTATTGGCTCAACAGACCGGCTCGGCAACCAAAAACTTCCACGGCTTGTCAGCATAGCGACCCCGCGAACGGCTCGCCAGCCAACCCTCCGCCTGCCCGTTCGGGGATGGTCAGATTCGCCATTTTATGGTCTGAATGACTCTCAACTTGCTGTGGTTATGTGGTGTAAGAATGGATATCGTCTTGTAAACCATGTGGTTGATTAACTGGCACAGGCTTTGCGATGGATGCTGACCAAGGGGCCGCGACTGGCCAATACACAATGAGGAGAGTGGCGATGAAATGGATGATGGGCGTGGTGCTGGCGGTCGGGCTCAGCGGGTGCAGCTGGCTGGATGATACCCAGGTGAGCGGGGCGGGGGCCGTGATCGAGCAGCAGCACGGGATGGGCCGGCAGGTGACCCGGGTGCTGGCCGGGGTGCCTGCCAGTGTCCATCTGGTGGCCGGCGAGCCGCGCGGGGTACACATCCGTGGGCAGGAGAACCTGCTGCCTTACCTGGTGTTGAGCGAGCGGGGCGACAAGCTGGAGATCGAGGTGAAGGATGGCTACCGGCTCGATCCGACCGAGCCGCTGGAGATCACCATCACCCTGCCCGCGCTCCATGAGCTGGCGCTGGCAGGGGTCGCCAACGGTGAGCTGCGCGGCTTCAAGGGGGAGGCGCTGGTGCTGTCGGTGGCCGGGGTCGGTGACATAGTCGCCGACGGGCTCGAACTGGATCGGCTGGAGGGTAACATCGCGGGAGCGGGCAGCCTGGATCTGGGGAACAGCACGGCGAGGGCCGTCGAGCTCAACATCGCCGGCTCGGGGGATGTGCTGGGGGCCGAGCTCAAGGGTCGCGAGGTGGAGGTCAATATCGCCGGCAGCGGCGACGTGGAGGTTAGGGCCCAGGATCGGCTCAAGGTGGGCATCGCCGGCTCTGGCTCGGTCAGCTACTGGGGTGATCCCGTGCTGCAGAGCGAGATTGCCGGCTCCGGCGAGGTGAGCCGGCAGGGCAGCTGAATGGTCTTGTCCACCGACCAGAAGAAAACAGGCCCGTCACGGGCCTGTTTCGATCAGAGGTGGCGGGCGTGAAAGCGCAGGTGCGCCTCGATAAAGCTCGCCACGAAGTAGTAGCTGTGATCGTACCCGGGGTGGCGGTTGAGCTCCAGCGGCCACTCCTTGGTGGCGGCCACATCGGCCAGGGCATCGATGTGCAGCTGTTCGGCCAGGAAGGGATCGTCCAGCCCCACATCCACCAGAGTCGGCAGTGGTTTGACCGACTCATTGCGCAGCAGCTGGCAGGCGTCCCACTCCTGCCACAGCAAGGGGTTGTTGCCGAGGTAGGCGCCAAGCGCCTTCTGGCCCCAGGGGCAGCGGCTCGGGTGGCTGATGGGGCTGAAGGCCGACACCGAGCGGTAGCGACCCGGCTCGCGCAGGGCGGCGATGAGCGCCCCGTGGCCCCCCATGGAGTGGCCGCTGATGGCCCGTTTCGTAGAGACCGGGAAGTGGGTCTCGATGAGCTCGGGCAACTCGCGGGTGACGTAGTCGTACATCTGGTAGTGATCGCGCCAGGGGTGCTGGGTGGCGTTGACGTAGAAGCCGGCGCCCATGCCGAGATCGTAACCGGGATCGTCCGCTACCTCTTCGCCGCGCGGGCTGGTGTCTGGCGCCACCAGGGCGATGCCGAGCTCGGCGGCGATGCGCTGGGCGCCCGCCTTTTGCATGAAGTTTTCATCGGTGCAGGTGAGGCCGGAGAGCCAGTAGAGCACGGGTACCTTCTGGCCGGTGAGGGCCTGGGGCGGCAGATAGATGGCGAAGCGCATCTCGCAACCCAGCACCTCGGAGGCGTGGCTGTAGCGCTTGTGCCAGCCGCCGAAGCTCTTGTTGCTGCTGATTATGTCCAGATTCATCGGGGGAACTCCTGCACCCCGCCCACGGTGGCGGGCGGGGTGATCATGCTCAGTAGTGGATGACGGTGCGGATGCTCTTGCCTTCGTGCATCAGATCGAACGCCTCGTTGATCTGCTCAAGCCCCATGGTGTGGGTGATGAAGTCGTCCAGCTTGAACTCGCCCTGCATGTAGCGCTGCACATAGCTCGGCAGCTCGCTGCGACCGCGCACGCCGCCGAAGGCGCTGCCGCGCCAGACCCGGCCGGTGACCAGCTGGAACGGACGGGTGCTGATCTCCTGGCCGGCACCGGCCACCCCGATGATGACCGACTCGCCCCAGCCCTTGTGGCAGCACTCCAGCGCCGCGCGCATCACCTTGACGTTGCCGATGCACTCGAACGAGAAGTCGACGCCGCCGTCGGTGAGCTCGACGATCACCTCCTGGATGGGCTTGTCATAATCGTTCGGGTTGATGCAGTCGGTGGCGCCCAGCTTGCGGGCCAGCTCGAACTTGCTCTCGTTGATGTCGATGGCGATGATGCGGCCGGCCTTGGCCAGGCGAGCCCCGATCACGGCGGAGAGGCCGATGCCGCCCAGCCCGAAGATGGCGACGCTCTCACCTTCTTTCACCTTGGCGGTGTTCATCACGGCGCCTATGCCGGTGGTGACGCCGCAACCGAGCAGGCAGACCTCTTCCAGCGGGGCGGCAGGGTCCACCTTGGCGATGGAGATCTCGGGCAGTACCGTGTACTCGCTGAAGGTGGAGGTGCCCATGTAGTGATAGATGGGCTGGCCATCCTTGGAGAAGCGGGTGGTGCCGTCCGGCATCAGCCCCTTGCCCTGGGTGGCGCGGATCTTCTGGCACAGGTTGGTCTTGCCGGATTTGCAGAATTTGCACTCGCCGCACTCAGGGGTGTAGAGCGGGATCACGTGATCCCCCACCTTGACGCTGGTGACGCCCTCGCCGACGGATTCAACGATGCCGCCCCCCTCGTGACCGAGGATGCAGGGGAAGACCCCTTCCGGATCTTCACCGGAGAGGGTGAAGGCATCGGTGTGGCAGACGCCGGTCGCGACGATGCGTACCCGCACTTCACCCGCCTGGGGCGGCATGACCTCGACTTCTTCGATGGAGAGGGGCTGGCCCGGGCCCCAGGCGATGGCGGCCTTACACTTGATGCTTTGAACCTGTGCCATGACGGATGTCCTTATTGTTGAGCAGGGTGAGGAGAATGGGTTCGGACATCCAGTGTAGTTTCCCGCTTATTTGGTGATAATAAGGCGAAATCTGAAATCACTTTTACTGACAGGTAATAATGTTCGGCTGGGAAGGGATCTGTGAATTTGTCAGCGTGGCGGAGCAGGGGGGCTTTACCCCGGCGGCGCGCAAGCTGGGGGTGTCGGTGGCGCAAGTCAGCCGGCAGGTGGCACAGCTGGAGGATCGGCTGCAGGCCAAGCTGTTGCTGCGCACCACACGCCAGGTGCGGCTCACCGAGCTCGGTGAGATCTACTATCGCCACTGTCGCCAGCTGCTGGACAACCTCTACGAAGCGGAGCTGGCGGTGGGGCGCCATCAGGCGGTACCGCAGGGTACCCTGCGCATCACGGCCCCGGTCTCCTACGGCGAGAGCCGCATCGCCCCGCTGGTGAACGACTTCATGGTGCGCTTTCCCCAGCTGGAGGTGACCCTCAACCTCACCAACCAGCTGCTGGATCTGGTGCACGAAGGCTACGATCTGGCGCTGCGACTCGGGCACCTCAAGGATTCCAGCCTGGTGGCGCGCAAGCTGGCGCAGCGGGTGCCCTATGTGTGCGCCTCGCCCGCCTACACCGCCCGCCACGGCATGCCCAACAGCCTCTCCGAGCTCACCCGCCACACCTGCCTGGTGGGTAACAGCGACGAGTGGCACTTCACCCTGGATGGCCGCCCCCACAGCGTGCGGGTGCACGGACTGCTGCACTGCAACAGCGGCCACGCCCTGCTGGATGCGGCACTCAAGGGGATCGGCATCATCCAGCTGCCGGACTACTACGTGAGCGACCACCTGGCCCAAGGCGAGCTTATCGAGCTGCTGCCGGAGCTGCGGGCACCGGCGGAGGGGATCTGGGCCCTCTATCCCCACAACCGCCACCTCTCTCCCAAGGTGCGACTGCTGGTGGACTATCTGGCCGAACGGCTGAGCGATCCCCATCAGCCCGCGCTGGTGCGCCCCGTCGGCTGAGCTCAGCTCAATAAAAAAGGCCCGCTTGTGCGGGCCTTTTTCATGGCATGAAGGGGGCTATTCCCGCTCCTTGACGTAGGGGGTGCCGAGCGCCTTGGGTGCCACCGCCTTGCCGATGAAGCCGGCCAGCAGGAACACGGTCAGGATGTAGGGCAGCGCCTCGATGGCCTGCACCGGGATCGGGAAACCGCCGATGCTGACCCCTTGCAGCCGGATGGCGACCGCATCGAGGAAGCCGAACAGCAGGCAGGCCGCCATGGCGTTCCAGGGACGCCACTTGCCGAACACCAGCGCCGCCAGCGCCATGAAGCCCTTGCCCGCGCTCATGTTGGGGATGAACTGGGCAGTCTGGGCCACCGCCAGGTAGGTGCCGCCGATGCCGGCCAGCAGGCCGCCGATGATGAGCGCCGTGTAGCGCATGCGCACCACCGAGATACCGGCGGTGTCGACCGCAGCCGGCGCCTCGCCCACCGCCCGCAGGCGCAGGCCGAAGCGGGTACGGAACAGCACCCACCAGGCCAGCGGCACGGCGGCGAACGCCACGTACTCCAGCAGGGAGTGGCCGCTCAGCAGCTCGCTGTAGAGCTGGCCAACGACAGGCACGTCATACAGCTCCTTGGCATAGGGCAGGTCGATGGGGGCGAAGCGGGCCGCGCCGGACAGCGCCGGGGTCTGGCCACCCTGATCGAACCAGTAACGGCCCAGGGTGACGGTCAGGCCGGCCGCCAGGATGTTGATGGCCATGCCGCTCACCACCTGGTCACCACGGTGGGTGATGGTGGCAAAGCCGTGCATCAGGGCGAACAGGATGGAGACGCCCACCCCGGCACCCAGCCCAATCCAGGCAGAGCCGGAGACGGCTGCTGCCGCCGCGCTGGCGAACGCCGCCGCCAGCAGCTTGCCCTCCAGGGCGATGTTGACCACCCCGGAGCGCTCGCAGAACATGCCGGCCATGGCCGCCAGGATCAGCGGTGGCGCGGTGCGGATGGTGGCATCCAGCATCAGGATCAGAATTTCAAACATGATCAGGCCCCCTTGGCTTGCGCGGCTGAGCGGTTGGCAAACGCCAGATAGAGCTGCTCGATGCGCGGACGCATCATGTGCTCGAGGGCGCCACAGAACAGGATCACCAGACCCTGCAACACCACCACTATGTTGCGGTCCACCCCGAACTCGAAGCTGAGCTCGGCGCCGCCCTGATAGAGGAAGCCGAACAGCAGGCTGGCGATGATGACGCCGACCGGGTGGTTGCGCCCCATCAGCGCCACCGCGATGCCGGTGAAGCCGAACCCTTCCACGAAGTTGAGCTTGATCTGGTGTAGTTCACCCTGCAGCACGTTGAGGGCGAAGAAGCCCGACAGCATGCCGGAGATCACCATGGCCAGGATCACCACCTTGGGATAGGAGATGCCGGCATAGGCGGACGCACTCTGGCTGGCGCCGACCGAGCGGATCTCGTAGCCCCAGCGGGTATGCCAGATGAAGACCCACACCAGGGCCGCGCAGAGCAGTGCCCAGAAGAAGCTGATGTTGAGCGGGCTGTTCGACATCTCCATGCCGAATGCCCCCGCCAGTTCGCTCATCTTCGGCAGCCAGCTCGCCTCGGCGAACACCTTGCTCTCGGTGGCCATGGAGCCCGCCGGCTTGAACACCTCGACCAGCAGGTAGGCCATCAGGGAGGCGGCGATGAAGTTGAACATGATGGTGGTGATGACGATGTGGCTGCCGCGCTTGGCTTGCAGCCAGGCCGGGATGAAGGCCCAGGCCGCACCGAACAGGCCGCCGGCGATGATGGCCAGCGGCAGCAGCAGGGCGAACGGCAGGGAATCACCCAGCAGCAGACAGACCAGACCGACGCCGAGGCCGCCGATATAGGCCTGCCCCTCGCCACCGATGTTGAACAGGCCGGCGTGGAAGGCCACCGCCACCGACAGACCGGTAAAGATGAAGCCGGTCGCGTAGTAGAGGGTGAAACCGACCCCTTCACCGGTGCCGAAGGCGCCGTACCACATGATCTCGGCGGCATCGACCGGGTTGATGTCGAGGTAGTAGAACAGGATGGCCGACACCAGGAAGGCCAGCAGGATGTTGACCGCGGGCAGTACGCCCACGGAGATCCAGGCAGGGATACGTGCTTGGCTCATGGGCGAGCCTCCTTGGCAATCTGGTCGGTGACGGGGTTGTTGACCATCAGCAGGCCGAATCCGTTACAAGTGGATGTGACCTTCATGATGTGGCTCCTTGTGATTGGCTGGCCGCCACCTCGTCAGGAACTATGTTCGCCATCATCAGACCTATGGTGCGCTCATCCGCCTTGGCGGCATCCAGCTCACCGACGATGCGACCGTCGGCGATGACCAGGATGCGGTCAGAGAGGCTCATGATTTCGTCCAGCTCCACCGATACCAGCAATACTGCCTTGCCCTTGTCGCGCATGGCGATGATCTGCTGGTGGATGTACTCGATGGCGCCGATGTCGACCCCGCGGGTCGGTTGGCCGATCAGCAGCACGTCCGGGTCCTGCTCCACTTCCCGGGCGATCACCAGCTTCTGCTGGTTGCCGCCGGAGAAGTTGGCGGTCTTGTGCTCGGGATGGGGCGGGCGCACGTCCCACTTGTCCATCTTGGCCTGGCAATCCTGCAGGATCGCCTCTTTGTTCTGCAGCCAGCCCTTGTTGTATTGGGGGCGGCGGTGATAGCCGAGGATGAAGGCCTCTTTCGCCTCAAAACGGTTGATGAGCCCCATCTTGTGTCTGTCTTCCGGCACGTGGCCGAGACCGAAGTTGCGCACCCGTTCCGGGTCGGCCGGATGGCTGGCGCTCACTTCGTGGGCCTGACCGCCACCGGTGATGGTGAAGCTGCCCTTGCTTGGCTTGAGGATGCCGCCGAGCAGGCTGAGCAGCTCGGACTGGCCGTTGCCGGAGACGCCGGCGATGCCGACCACTTCACCGGCCCGCACCTCGAAGCTGACGGATTTGACCCGCTCCACCTTGGCGTCGTCCACATAGCTGAGGCCATCGACCTTGAGCTTGGCGTCGCCAGTCTGGGTCGGCCCCTTGTCGACCTTGAGGCGCACCTTGCGGCCCACCATGAGTTCGGCCAGCTGCTCCTTGTCGGTATCCCTGGTGGCGACGTGGGCCACCATTTCACCCCGGCGCATGATGGAGACCTGATCCGTGATGGCCAGGATCTCGCGCAGCTTGTGGGTGATGAGGATGATGGTGGCGCCCTGGTCGCGCAGCTTCTTGAGCACCTCGAACAGGTGATCCGCCTCTTGCGGGGTCAGTACCCCGGTCGGCTCGTCCAGGATCAGGATGCGGGCGCCGCGATAGAGCGCCTTGAGAATTTCGACCCGCTGTTGCAGGCCCACCGGCAGATCCTCGACCTTCTCGTGCAGCGGCACTTCGAGACCATAGTCCCGCGCCAGCTCGCCCAGCAGCTTTTCGGCCGCCGCCAGGCTCTGGCCCAGGTGCCAGCCGTTTTCCGCGCCGAGAATGACGTTTTCTAACACTGTAAAATTGTTCACCAGCATAAAGTGCTGGTGCACCATGCCCACGCCTGCGGCGATCGCATCTTGTGAGCCATGGGGTTTGAAGGGGTTGCCGTCGATGAACATCTCGCCTTTGTCGGCGTGGTAGAAACCGTAGATGATGCTCATCAGGGTCGACTTGCCGGCGCCATTTTCGCCGACGATGCCGTGAATGCTGCCTTTACGAACCTTAAGGTCGATCTGCTTGTTGGCGTACACTTCGCCAAACCGCTTATCGATACCCCTTAATTCGATGGCATAGCGATCTGTCTGGTCCATGATGCAGTCCTTGCGGGTCATGAAAAGAGACTAAAAACCGGCCCGTGCGGGCCGGTCGTTGGGTTGAGAGTAGTAGCGGTTACTCAGTATTTGCAGGTGCTGTCGCTCATATAGTCGTGCACCTTGACCTTGCCGGAGATGATCTCGGCCTTGATGGCCTCCACCTTGGCTTTCATCTCGGGGGTGATCAGCTTCTCGTTGTCTTTGTCGAGAGCCCAATCCACCCCACCCTCGGCCAGGCCCAGGTTCTTGATACCCGGTTTCCAGGTGCCCTTGGCGGCGTCATCCCAGGTCTGGTAGGCGGCGAGGCCCACCGACTTGACCATGGAGGTCAGCATGGTGCCCGGTTGCAGGTGGTTCTGGTTGGAGTCCACGCCGATGGCCAGTTTGCCTTCGTCCTTGGCGGCCTGGTAAACACCGATGCCGGTACCGCCGGCGGCGGCATAGACCACGTCGGCGCCCTTGGCGAACTGGGACTTGGCCAGTTCCGCACCCTTGGCCGGGTCAGCAAACGCCGCCGGGGTGGAGCCGGTCATGTTCTGGAACACTTCGATCTTCGGATTGACGTACTTGGCGCCCTGCTCGTAGCCGCACTCGAACTTGCGGATCAGCGGGATGTCCATGCCGCCCACGAAGCCGACCTTGCCGCTCTTGGAGGCGATGGCCGCCAGCGCGCCCACCAGGAAGGAACCTTCATGCTCCTTGAAGATGACGGACTGGACGTTCGGCTTGTCGACCACCATGTCGATGATGGTGAACTGGGTTTTCGGGAACTCGGTCGCCACCTTCTCTACCGCGGAACCCATGTTGAAGCCGACGGCCACGATCGGGCCGTTGCCACGGCTGGCCAGACGACGCAGACCCTGCTCGCGCTGGGCTTCGTTCTGGGGTTCGAACTCCTTGACCTTGACGCCTTTGTCCTTGTTGTAGACTTCGACGCCATTGCGGAACACGGCTTCGTTGAACGATTTGTCGAATTTGCCTGCGGTGTCGTAGATGACGGCGGGCTGGGAGGCTGCCTGGGCAGAAAGGGCAGCGAGAGTGAGGGCGGCAACGGTGGCCAGCTTGAGCACTTTAGTCACGATCGTATCCTTGATTGTTATGTGAGGGTCCACAACCTGCCGGGGCAGGCCATAAAGCACGCCGGCTAACTGTAAGTGAGCCGTGGTACGGGTCAAGGAGATCATAAAGGAAAAACGTTTGCGTTAACGGTTTGAAATATAAGCAAATGACTTTATAAGTTGTTGTTTTGATGCCTGTTTTTAGATTTAAATTCTGTGAATAATTGGCTCCAAATGACATTTCTGTTTGTATTCATGAGGTTATAAGCAAGCGTTTTCCTGAAATCGGCCAAAAAGTGGCTTCCAATGGTGCCAATTGATGGATTTTTCTCTGTGGTCAGGCCCCCGCTCGGGGCGGCGTAAAGCCGGAGGGCGGCGATCCCTCATACGCCGATTTGGTCTGCGGCGCCGCAGGTCGTATAATCCCCGCCTGTATAAATAAACAGGAGTGGTGATGGACGTTTCAACCCTGCTCGACGGGCTCAATGACAAGCAAAGAGACGCGGTGGCGGCCCCCCGTTGCAACCTGCTGGTGCTGGCCGGTGCCGGTTCGGGCAAGACCCGGGTGCTGGTGCACCGTATCGCCTGGCTGATGCAGGTGGAACGCTGTTCACCCTTCTCCATCATCGCGGTGACCTTTACCAACAAGGCGGCGGCCGAGATGCGCGGCCGGGTCGAGAAAGTGATCGGTGACGGCGTGCGCGGCATGTGGATCGGCACCTTCCACGGCATCGCCCACCGCTTGCTGCGGGCCCACCATCTGGATGCGGGGCTGCCGCAGGATTTCCAGATCCTCGACTCCGACGACCAGTACCGTCTCATTCGTCGGGTGCTCAAGGCCCTCAACCTCGACGAGAAGCACTGGGCCCCGCGCGCCGTGATGGGCTACATCAACGGCAAGAAGGACGAGGGGCTGCGCCCCGGCGACATCGACCTTTACGGCGACCCTGTCACCCGCACCTATCAGCAGATCTACAAGACCTATCAGGAGACCTGCGATCGCTCCGGTCTGGTGGACTTTGCCGAGCTGCTGCTGCGCGCCCACGAGCTGTGGCTGAACAAGCCCCACATCCTCGAGCACTACCGCGATCGCTTCCAGAACATCCTGGTGGACGAGTTCCAGGATACCAACGGCATTCAGTACGCCTGGCTGCGGATGCTGGCCGGCGACACCGGCAAGGTGATGATCGTCGGCGACGATGACCAGTCCATCTACGGCTGGCGCGGCGCCAAGATAGAGAACATCCAGCGCTTCCTGACCGACTATGAGGGGGCGCAGACCATCCGCCTCGAGCAGAACTACCGCTCCACCGCCAATATCCTCAAGGCCGCCAACAGCGTCATCGCCAACAACGCCGAGCGCCTTGGCAAGGAGTTGTGGACCGAAGGGGCCGAGGGCGAGCCGATTTCGCTCTACGCCGCCTTCAACGAGGTGGACGAAGCGCGCTTCGTGGTCGGCCGCCTCAAGGATTGGAAGGAAAAAGGCGGCCTCCTGGCCGACTGCGCCATCCTCTATCGCTCCAACGCCCAGTCGCGGGTACTGGAAGAGGCGCTGATGCAGGACGCCATGCCGTATCGCATCTACGGCGGCCTGCGCTTCTTCGAGCGCCAGGAAATCAAGGACGCCATGGCCTACCTGCGCCTCATCAACAACCGTGGTGACGACGCCAGCTTCGAGCGGGTGGTCAACACGCCGACCCGCGGCATCGGCGATCGCACCCTGGAGATACTGCGCAATAACGCTCGCGATCAGGGCCAGAACCTGTGGCAATCGGCCAAGGCGCTGCTCAACGACAAGGTGCTGACCGGTCGCGCCGGCAACGCGGTGCGCGGCTTTGTCGAGCTGATCGACGCGCTGGAGGAGCAGGTTTCCCTGTTGCCCCTGCACCAGCAGGCGGATATCGCCATCCAGCACTCCGGCCTCAAGGCCATGTATCTGGCGGAAAAAGGCGAGAAATCCCAGGCGCGGGTAGAGAACCTGGACGAACTGGTCACCGCCTGTCGCCAGTACCAGCGCCCGGACGAGCTGGAAGACATGAGCGATCTCTCCGCCTTCCTCGCCCACGCGGCGCTGGAGTCCGGCGAGAATCAGGCGGACGAATATGCCGACGCGGTGCAGCTGATGACCCTGCACAGCGCCAAGGGCTTGGAGTTCCCGCTGGTGCTGCTGGTCGGTGTCGAAGAAGGGATGTTCCCCAGCCAGCAATCCACCGAGGAGTCGGGCCGGCTGGAAGAGGAGCGCCGCCTCTGTTACGTGGGCATGACCCGCGCCATGGAGAAGCTCTACATCTGTTACGCAGAGAGCCGCCGCATCTACGGCCGCGAGATGTTCCACAAGCCGAGCCGCTTTATCCGCGAGATGCCTGCCGAGTGTCTGGAGGAGATCCGGCTGCGCACCCAGGTGAGCCGCCCCACCCAGTACGGTCGCTTCAGCCAGAACGAGGTGCAGCAGAGCTTTGACGCCAGCGGCATCAAGCTCGGTCAGCGGGTGCTGCATCCAAAATTCGGGGAAGGCATAGTGCTCAACTTCGAAGGGGTCGGCCAGCAGAGCCGGGTGCAGATCCAGTTCGACGACGTCGGCGCCAAGTGGCTGGTGACGGCGTATGCCAGATTGGAGGCGCTTTGATTTTTCCCGCTCTTGATGCAATCAACCCGGCTTAAGCCGGGTTGGTGCAGTTATGATGATAGGTTTAATCGAACAGGAAATTTTTGCTGAACTGATCCTATACGGGCAAGAATGAGAACTGCGCATGTTGAACGACAATATAAAAAAATCCTTAAAATCAAAATGGAATATGGTTTTGGCATTCGGAGCTATAATGGCTGGCCTAGCTGCACATTTAGGTAATTTCAATGGTGCTATAGACCTAATTACATCTTTGCTACCTAAAAAAAGTATTGCTGTCGTTCAAGCTCGCCTTGAGCCCTTCCGCATAAAGAATGGCCTTGGTAAGGAACAGGATGATGTATTTTTAATGATGAGCATCAGAAACTACAGTATGTTGCCAATCATGATAGTGTCTGCCGAGATTGAGGGGAATGGCAGCTCTTTAATTGGCAAAGGTAAAGCAGGTAGACAAGGTATATGTATTTTATCGTCTAGTGAAAATAACAATGAACCCTTAACAATACAACCTGGCAAAACTATCTGGATAAAAGTTGGAAACTCCATCCATTTGTCAGGATTAAGTAGAGTGATGTCTAATATAAATATTCAAGATATCCACCTCTTTGCACCTGATACTGGCGTCGGCATTCACGATGTCTATTTTGTAAACATTCTAAATGATTTATTGGCTAAAAAATATGGCAAAGATGCAGAAATAATTGCAAATATATATACTGGAGAGGAAAGAAAGAAACATAGCTTTTCATTTAATATTACTCAGGGAACGGATTTGTTCTCGAAAGATGGTACACTACAGCATGATTGGTTTCTTGCTCAATGGATTAGACCAATAAATCAACCTCAGTTTGAAATAAATGACAACTGTGAAGTAAAATAGCTGATCTGAGCCACTAAGCTTGGGATGTTCACCTGTTTAGAGTTTTGTATGGTTGATTGTCTATGTCGCAGCCAAAAGCTGGATGCACCCCAAGACCACATCACATCATGTTATGTCGAGAGC
Organism: Aeromonas dhakensis; assembly: GCF_000820305.1. GTDB lineage: Bacteria > Pseudomonadota > Gammaproteobacteria > Enterobacterales > Aeromonadaceae > Aeromonas > Aeromonas dhakensis. The sequence continues at coordinate 31,658 of NZ_CDBH01000034.1, read as the reverse complement.
CACTGTATCTACAGCCGCGAGATGCCGACCGAGTGTCTGGAAGAGATTCTGCTGCCACCAAGGTCAGCCGCCCGACCCAGTACGACCGCTTTAGCCAGAACGAGGTGCAGCAGAGCCGGGTGCAGATCCAGTTCGACGACGTCGGCGTCAAGTGGCTGGTGACGGAGTATGCCAGATTGGAGGCGCTTTGAGTTTTTCCGCCTTTTGATATAAACACCAGCTCGGCTTTAGGCAGAGTTGGTGTTTATATCAATAATCACAACAATTTTAATTATGTTAACGATTATAGTAATCGCCATTTTTCATAAAAATAAATTTATTGCATCTATATGATAATTATTTCTTGCTTCTTACTATCACCGATTCTAAATTTAACTGGATTGCTCTTCTCTTTATTCTCTTCACATGTTTTAATAACTTCGAGAATCATTTTATTATACTCTTCATTATTATTTATATTTAGTGACTTAAAAAAGCTAACTATGATCTCATGGCCAAATTTATAATTCATAACAAGAAATATATGACCAAAAATAATGATGTTGTCGAATGCGCATTTCAATGCTGAAAACCATGAGTCATCATAGTTTTCATCTGCGAAAGCAGAAAGCAAGAAAAATACTACAGCCCTGTCTTTATCTTCTTTTAAAGCCAATTTAGTTGCGACGTAAAATAAGCATTCAGGGCACAGCGCATTAACATCTTTAATATAATTCACAGCTTGTTCTTCCGAGCAGTTACGCATAAAGTCTATACTTGCATTCGGCCCTAAACTTTGTTCTTTAATACCTAATACATTAACAATTTCTTGTAAGCAATGGTGTTTCAAACACCACTCAGCAGAGTTTTCTATCGAGCCAACATCTTCTTCTAGCGACAGTTCGAATTCTTTCATGGCTTGCTCAAACTTACCTGAGAACATTAAACTGTCAGCATAACGCCCCCTCATTTCTGAGGTTGGTTCCATGGACAAGGAAAGATGATATAGCTTTGAGGAGAAAACATATTTCTTAAGTAAAAATAACAATCCTGCCAATTCACTGATCCAATATGCTCTAAATTTATAGTCAGGATTTAATTTTGCTGCATGAATATAATGTTTAACGGCCTGCCTTTTATCACCATGGTTACTTAAGAAATTGCCAAGGTTATAGATTAAAGTAGATGCTATAAGTTTCTGGTCTGCCCCCTCAAACTTACAAATCAATTGTAAATAGGTGTTTTCAATTTTTCTATAATGGCTATGATTTGCAGTTTTAGTTATCATAACCATAGCTATAATAATAAGCTCATAGATCTCACTTTGGTTAATGGCATATTCATCAGATATGTAAACTAAATAATCTAAAACCTCAGAGACTTTATTTGTTCTAATTTTTGTACTTATATAACTTAAAAAAATATGTGGGATATATTTTATGTTTGCTGAATTAAAAAATGCATCAAATAAACAATCTGCTTCCCCATAATGAGTGGAATGATGCAGCAAAAAAGCCAAATATACATTAACATCAGAAATCAATGATTTAACATGCTCATCGTTAGAGGGTGGTTTGAAACGAGCTTTAAAGCTAGCAAAATCTCCAAGTCGGATATGTATTTCATCATTTATAATTCTCACTTTCATTGGCTTTGATTGAGCCCCATCGAAAATTGAGAATGATATTATACTTGTTGTACGGCCAGACTTTATCAGTTGACTAACAAAGTCGGTTGTGTGCGAGGATAATGATGTGTGTGCAGCAATACATAGATCAATCTCCAATGGTTTTTTAAGTGGATGGTTTTTTAAGAGTGAATAAACGCCCAACTCATCTCTTAACCATTTTAATGTATTATCACACCAAGCATTTTCCTTCTTGAATATCATGAAAAAACTTTTTTCTGCTATTTTATCGGTTTTGTCATTAAGGCTATGGAACCAGCGAACATATATTTCTTCTGTTGTGTCTATATACCTCACAATGAGGATAGGTTGGTTCAGTTGATTAAAATAGTTAAGTTTCTCTATCCTCAACCTCAACTTCAAAGCTTCATTGACTTTCTTGGAGTCTGAAGCCTTTAATTGAACTAAAAAACGCATTCCTGTTGTATAACCATCAGCATCAAATATCTCAACCTCACCATCAATCCCATAGTCATGGGTTGGGGTTCTATAAACCCATTCTGCAGGCAGCAGAGACCTAAATTTATTAATTGATATATCTTCTAACTGATGTGACCTCGAACGTTTTGGTAAAGCCATTCAAGAACTCCGGCTTGCAGCATATAAGTTATTGAGACGATATCAGAACCATCTCTATTTTGTAAGAAGGCTAGAGCCATAGGTTAGATTAGCGAAGCGTAATCGGACGATCGCGGATTTGGACGTTCAAGGATTCGAATAGTCGTCTCTTCGGTCATTCGCAAAGATAAAATCTTTGATAGGTTTAATCCTACTCCAATCCCCCCAACACCCCATCCACCGATCCGCACCAATCCGGCGGATAGATACCGCTCGCCACATAACGATGGAAGGTTGAATGGGGCCAATTGGACACCCTGGTGACATGACCATGTTTGAGCGGGTTGATATGGACATAATCCATATGGTGGCGGTAATCCCGCTCATCCCGGATCAGGTGTTCCCAATAATGGCGTTGCCAGATACCCCGTTCCCCGTGGCGCAAGCGGGTATGGCAGCGGCGCTCTGTCATCGGCAAGGCGCGGGAAAAGTGGCTTTTGATCAGCCGCCAACGCAGGGGGAAATCGGTGTCCCCTTCCGGCAGAGATAGGATGCAGTGGAGATGGTCGGGCAATACCACCCAGGCGTGAATGGCGAAGGGGTGAGCCTGCTGCAGCTTGGCAACGCTGTGACGCAGCAGGTCGATCTGCTCCACCAGCAACCGGTTGTTGCGCCGCTCCAGCAGGTTGACGGTAAAGAACCAGGTTCCGCCGGGCCACCATGCCCGCCGCCAGTTGGCCATCCCCTTCCTCTCGCCTCGGCCGAAATGCCAAGCATAGCCTTGCCTCACTTCGATCTGCTTGCAGGCCATGATGACGCGGATGTTCCATTACGCGATCGTCCGATTACGCCTCGCTAATCGAACCTACACGGACAGGAAATATGGGACACCCACCTTTCTGACAGAGGCGTAGCTGGTAACGCTACGCCCTGTTTGTTCGGCACAAGTATCAGATTACTTAACCAGCTTGCTCTCCATCACCCCTTGCTTGCCCTCCTCTTCACTGACCTGACTCAGCTTGGAGCGGGCCATCAGCAGGCCCATTTTGACCTCCTGCCAGACGTAGTAGTTTTTGCCCGCCTCGGTGCTGAGGGTCAGGGGGGCATCGTTCTCCGACTTGGAGATGATGGTGTGGCTGCCCGGCGTCACCTGCTTGAGGATATAGGTGTGGGCCACGGTATCGCCGACCGCCACGCCATCCACCAGCAGCGGCATCTTGACGGCGGCACCGAAGGTTTCATTGCGATAGATATAGAGGTTGGCCGCATCCTTGGGCGCCACAAACTGCTTGGCCTGGGCGTCAGCGGTGGCATCGGCCATGGGTACGGAAGCACAACCGGAAAGCAGCGCCGCCGACAGCAGGGCAGCACTCATCATTATTTGCCTGAACATAGTGTTTGGTTTTAGTGGGTTAACGGGATTTAAAGGTTCGCATGAGGCTTTGTGGCCGGGCAACCACTGAAACCGCTGCCGGTGTGACGGGATTCAATATTCCGGCAATTAACCGACATGGTGCGGCACTTGGACAGTGCAGCGAACCGCGGCATACCGCTTGTCATTGATGTCTAAGTGAATGCTGACGCTACGCAGGCCAAGGACTTAGGTTCGATTACACCTCGCTGATCGAACCTGCACGGGCTGACAGAGGGGATGGCCACTCACCGTCTGATATCAGACATGGCCGTCAGTTATTCGAATGCGCTTGTACACCAGGGGGTTGCATGCTTGCCAGCTCACTCTGGACGGTCTGGAACAAGCTGATCAGGCGCGCTCGATAGGTGTGGTGGGTCAGCACCGTCTGTTGCCCATGGGCGGCGATGGCGGCGCGCTCTTCCTCATGGCTCAGGTAATAGCGACAGATCTCCAGCAGATCCTGTGTATCGCGGAAGATCACCAGATCCTTGCCCGGTGTGAAGAGATGGTGCAGATCCTCCTTGTCGTTGGTCACCATGAATCCACCGGCGCCAAGAATATCAAACACCCGCATGGGGAGCCCCGACTCGACGAAACTGCGCACCAGATTCAGGTTGATCCTGCTGCGTTGAAACAGGCGTGGCATCGCTTGGTAATGTTCTGCGTATCCGCAATAGCTCTGTGTGTGTGTCGCCCACTCCGGGTTTCCGTACACGGCGACCCGTTCAAACCGGGCCGCCAGAGCCTGGATACAGGACACCCTTTCCCGATAGGAGTGTTCGCGGCCCAGCAAATACGCCAGTTTTTCATATTCACTCAGGTAGGGTAGCCCGCTCAGCGGATACACCTCTTTCACAAGCCGTAGATGAGATTCCGTGAGTTGTGCAGCCAAGGGCCGCCCCTCCAGGTGCGCATCGATGTGTCCAATCAGGGCCGTAGGTTCGATTAGCGAAGCGTAATCGGACGATCGCGTAATCGGTCGCTTACAACAGAACAACCCTGTTAGGTGTCTACTCCAATCCCCCCAACACCCCATCCACCGACCCGCACCAATCCGGCGGATAGACACCACTCGCCACATAACGATGGAAGGTGGAATATGGCCAATCGGCCACCCGGGTGACATGACCATGTTTGAGGGGGTTGATATGGACGTAATCCATATGGCGGCGGTAGTCCTGTTCATCCCGGATCAGGTGTTCCCAATAATGGCGTTGCCAGATACCTCGTTCCCCGTGGCGCAAGCGGGTCTGGCTGCGGCGCTCTGTCATCGGCAAGGCGCGGGAAAAGTGACTTTTGATCAGCCGCCAACGCAGGGGGAAATCGGTGTCCCCTTCCGGCAAAGAGAGAATGCAGTGGAGATGGTCGGGCAACACCACCCAGGCGTGGATGGCGAAGGGGTGAGCCTGTTGCACCTTGGCAACGCTATGGCGCAGCAGGTCAATCTGCTCCACCAGCAACCGGTTGTTGCGCCGCTCCAGCAGGTTGACGGTAAAGAACCAGGTTCCTCCGGGCCACCATGCCCGCCGCCAGTTTGCCATCCTCTTTCCCTTGTTAAGACCGAAAAGCCAAGCATAGCCTTGCCGCCCGGCGAGCCGCTCGTGGGCCCCATCGCGCGATTGTCAGATGATGGGATGGACCGGTGACGCGAACGTCCGATTACGCTTCGCTAATCGAACCTACACGCCGCATAAGATGGGTTATCGGTATCGTGGCCGAGAGGCACAAACCCCAGGCTCCCGCCTGCTTGGCTACCTCAGCTGAAACTCCTTGACGATAAATTCGATAAAAAGCCGCACGTTGGGGGACTGCTCCTTGTGGAAGGGGTAGACGGCGAACAGGGCGTGTGGGTCGGGTTGCCAGTCGGGAAGTAGTTTGACCAGGGTGCCGTCCGCCAGCTCGCTTGCTACGAACTCATGCGGCACCAGGATCACCCCAAGCCCTTGCACCGCAGCCTGTTTGAGGGCGATGCCGTTGTTGGCGCAGAAGCTGGCAAGACGCATATCCACCGCCAGGCTCTCCTCTGCCCGGCTAAAGCACCACTTGTTGGGGGAAGAGGAGAGGCTGTAGCGCAGGCAGTTGTGATCTTTGAGATCCTCCGGATGGGCGGGCTGACCCGCCTCCTTGAGATAGTCGGGGGCGGCGCACAGCACCCGCTGCACCTGGCACAGGGGTTTGGCACGCAGGGTGGAGTCATCCAGGGCGCCTGCCCCACGGATCACCACGTCCAGCCCCTGATCCACCAGATCCATGTAGGCGTCGCTCAGGATCACCTCGATGCCGATCGCCGGATAGCGGCGCTGAAACTCGCAGACGAGGGGGTTGAGCCGGATCAGCCCGTAGGACATGGGCATGCCGATCCTCAGTCTGCCCCTGGGGGTGAAGGAGGTGGCCATGATGGACTGGTCGGCGGCGTCCAGGCCATCCAGCACGGCGCAAATCTGGCGGTAATAGGTCATGCCGGCTTCGGTGACGCTCAGCCGCCGGGTGGTGCGGTTGATGAGGGCGATGCCGAGATAGGCTTCCAGCTCGTTGATGTTCTTGCTGACAGCCGCCTGTGAGAGGTGCAGATCATCTGCCGCCGCCCTGAAGGTGCCCATCTCCACCACCCGGCGAAAGACGTTCAGCGCCGTGATCTTGTTCATCCTGCCCCCGATAATTCACTACTGGTAAATGATGGTGCCATCATGGCGCGGTGAATTCACCCAATCCGGCTCGCCGGGCGCCAGGTAACAGACAGGCACAACAAGGGCGGCAGGGCCTTGACCCGACCGCCCGGTGCCGCGGCGGCTTATTGCGCCTTGCCGGGGGCGGGAGGCAGGCTGATGCCGACATCGGCCCAGGGGTTGGTGCCGAGCAGCTGGGCGTGGGGCACGTCGGCCTGGTAGCGCATGGTGAATTCCTTTGGACCGTGGGCGAAGGCCACCAGCAGCCCCTGTTTGGCATCCATCAGTCCGGCGTGCATGCCCAGCCCGTGATAGCTGATCCGCACGGCCTTGTCCTCAAGGCCCACCTTGTCTATCTGGAAGCGGGCTATGCTGCCGTCTTTGAGTGTAAAGCCCCAGCGGAAGGGGCCGCCGCTGACTACCGTCATCACCTCGTCGATGTCGGTGCCGTCCTCTGCGGAGTTGACGTGCATGCGGCCATATTTGCCGAGCACGGCGCTGCGGGTGCGATCGTCCAGCGCCATCAGGTCATAGACCTTGGGGTAGGGGCCGACGCCGGTCTCCTCGGTGGCGACGCCGCCCCCTTGCACCGCAGGCTCGCGGCCTGCGAGCCTGGCCTGCTCCAGCAGCTCCCCCTGACTCAGGTTGAAGGCTGCAATCAGGGCGCCGTGCTCCGCTTTGGTCAACGCGCGGCGGTGGGAGGCCTCCAGCAGCGGCCTGGCGGCGTCGGGGATGTCGACGGTGATCACGTTGACGCCGATGGGGTTGAGCGCTTTGTTGACCGCCTCGACGCCGGTCACGGCGGCGCGGCCATCGCTGAACTGCACCGAGACCAGGTCACCGGCGAAGGTGTTGAAAGAGAGGGCCGAAGCGATGGTGCCGGCCAGCAATGTAATATGGGTGGGCTTCATACAAGACTCCTCGTTAAGGTTCGAGAAGCAGTCTAGGGCGGTGATGTGCTCACTGAAATGGCGCTCTGTTGATATGAAAATTCACTGACAGTAATGAATAGCGGGGAGCAGGATCGCCGGCCCGCCCCGGGGGATGGCGCACCCTGCCAGAGGATGTGAGCCCGGTTGACGCAACGGGGCTCGGGTTGTGGTATGACTCGGGGCGTCACCAAACAGAACCTGTCGGAGGATGTGATGATGCTGGCGTTGATCACCACGGCGTACCACACCTGTTACCCCAATCCCATCACCTTTCGGGCCGGAGAGTGGGTGCGCATCGGCCACGAAGATGACGAGTTTCCGGGCTGGGTGCGCACCTTTACCGCAGACGGCAACGAGGGGTGGGCGCCCCTGTCGCTGCTGACGCCGATCAGCGCGCAGGAGGCGCAGGCGCGTCAGGACTATACCGCCCGCGAGCTGGATGTGGCGGCGGGGGAGAGGGTGCGGGTGGAGCGGGAGCTGGCAGGCTGGCTCTGGGTACATAACGATCAAGGGCAATCTGGCTGGATCCCAGCCAGCGCCATCGAGCCAGTCTCTTGAGGTCCTTGATGGTGGCGGGTGAGGTGTTGTGATCACCCGCCGGAACGATATGGCGCAGCAGACTGACGGATTCGGTGTGAATGCTGCGCTGCTCCTCAATCAAGAGGGGGAGTTTTTCCCTTTCGCATCAGCTGATAAATCAGACGGCCATGTTCTTTGCGATAGATGTCACTGTGCGCGCCACCACCACTTAGATAGGCGTTCTCACTGATGAGACTGCTCGCCTCGATATAGGTGATGTTGCTGCGGGCTGGGCCGCTGACACCGAACAGGTTACCGTGATGATCGGCGAAGGCGCAGCGAATAAGGGTGTTGGTATTGGAGCAAATCTCTGCATAGCTCCTGGCATCGCCGGCATAGCCTCCCCCGGGCGCCTTGTTCATGGCTTGGTCATTGATCGATGCCGTCAGCGCTACCTGCTTGACCAGAGGGCAAAACACCGTCGCTGAGGTCGATGTGGCGTTATCGGTCAGCCGGGTCAGTTTAAAGGCTCCTTGCAGGTTGATCAGGTTATCAATGCCCGCAGTGGGGGGCTGGTAGTGATCCTGATAAATGGCTGGACCAAAGCAGGCAGCCACATTGGAAGCACGGCTGCCAAAGCTATGGCCAATCAGCGAGGTCGTGAGTTGCGCTTGCTGGGCTTGAGGCAATGCGGCTTTTACTTCCGGCAGTGTCTGCTGTATTAGTACACCCAGCCAGCTCAGGCCGAGTTCGTCGGCGTCGCCTGCCTTGGTGGGGAAGCTGGTGAGTCGATAAATCGGTTCAATCCAACTGCTGCTCCATTGGCTAGGCCAGGTGACACCGATAACCAGGGGATTGAAATCGGCAGGGGCACTGCGTTTCACATTGAGCATGATGGAGTTGAAGTTGCGAATTGCCTCTTCTTGCACCGTATTCCAGCCCATGACAATGACCACAATGTCGCTGTAAGGCTTGCCTGTATTGGCCTGCGTCATCAGGCGCTGAATCATGCTCTGTTTTAACAGCTTCAACGCATCCCAACTGTCGTCATAACCGCAGACCTCTTTATCCTGGCAACGCCGATGCGTGGTGGCCATCGGTAGCATATTCTGCTCGGCGCAGGGTTCAACCAGCTGGGATTGTGCGGGCTCCAGTCGTTGATAAAGGTTATACAAGGCACAGGTATGGTTTTCGGCGGATTGGGGCTGGGCCTGCTCTCGCAGAATATGCGAGATATACAACAACTTGGGCTGGTTTAATAATGCGTCTGTTGATGTCTTTAAGGTCTTCTCTGAGGATGTGCTGACCTTCACGCTTTGTGGTGTAGAGACCAGATCACGCGGGCTTTTTTCCACGCCAATCAGATAACCATCAAAACGCAAACTCAGTTCATCCGGATAATAAAGAACAGAGTGATACAGCATGGTGGTTTCACCATCTGTACTCAATTGCTTTTCTGCCGAGGCAAGCCGGCGTTGAGGAGTATTGGTACAACCCTGTAATAACAGACAGACGATCAGAAGGATTTTCCCGTACATGATTCACTCTCCTTGTTATGTGGCACCCCGATGAGGGTAGTCCGTACAGGTGAGTAGATGTAGTGGAAGGGGTTGAGCCACACCCTGTTCATGGCGATCCCCGTGACGATAGCGTGCATGCTCCCATGACGCGGTGTGGAGATGGAGGTAGAGCGCAGAAACCCGGCCCCAACGGGGCGCGGCGGCCGGGTGAATTGTAAAGAGTAGGGTGACAGGTAACGCTGGATATCAGCCTAGTCTAATCAACTCGATGGGGGCATAGCGCTCCCGGGAGTTGGCCAGCAGCACGCACTGCTGGTGCTCAGCCTGATAGGGGGTCAGGTTGTCGGTGTGGGCCTCTTTCAGTACGTCGACGGCGCCGGTAGCGGCGATCATCACCCGCTGACCCGGTGTCAGCGCATTACGGTTTCGGTCATAGATTTTCATGGCACTCTCCTTTTGTGGTGCCCGGCGGCATGCCCGGGCTGCGCGAATCAGCCTACGCCTCTGTAAAAGAGTGATGCATGTCACAGATCAGAAAAGAGCCAAAGAGGGCCTCGGCATATCGGCAGCCGCTGGGGCCGTCCAATCCTGTCGCTGGGCAACTGGCCGGGGCCGGCATTTTGCGGGGGCGGGCTCGAACAAACGGGGGGATACGCTATAGTGGATGCCGCTCGTGCAACCGCCTTCAACCAACCAAGAGCGCATTATGAATCGTGAGATTGCCGCCCAGTTTATCAAGATGCTGACCAACCTCGACCACTGTCTGGCCAAGGCCGAGGCCCACGCCACCGCCAAGAAGTTCAACGTGGAGAACTTCTTCAATGAGCGCCTCATCGTCGACATGCTGCCGCTGGCCAAGCAGGTGCTGATCTGCTGCGACAGCGCCCGCGCCGTGGTGGCCACCGCCAGCCTGAGCGAGCCGCCGGTGCTGGGGGATGACCCCAAGACCATGGCGGATCTGCGCGCCCATGTGACCAAGACCCTCACCTATCTGCAGAGCAAGCTGGAGGCCGACTTCAGCCAGTATGCGAGCGGTCACTACTACCCCTACTGGGCCGGTGGCAAGGGGATGGACGGCTACACCTGCGTGCATGAATACGGCATCCCCAACTTCTACTTCCACCTCACCATGACCTATGCCCTGCTGCGCAAGGCCGGGGTCGAGCTCGGCAAGGGGGATTACCTGGGCGCCATCAAGCTGCAATAAGCTGTATTCAGGAACGAAAAAGCCTGCCCGCTGGCAGGCTTTTTTTATCCGCGAACGGGGAACGAGCCGGATCTAGCGGCATGGTCGCTGGCGACGGCTCTGGGCATAAAGGCGTGGTCTTCGGCCCTCGCGCGGTTACAATCCGGCGTCAAAGTAGAAAGGGTAAGAGAAACATGAAGATCCGAGTAATGATGCTGGCGGCCTTGCTGTGCCATGGCGCCGCGCAGGCGCAGGAAAGCGTCGCCGCAAGCTGGCCCGACACCCCCGTCACCCGTCTCAAGGCGCAGGCGCTGCTGCAGACCCTCAATGCCACCCTGCTCAGCAACCCGAGCGCCACCGTCACCCTGCAGAACTGGTGCGCCGACCACCGGATGGCCGGGGAGCCGCGCATCCGCGCCCTGCGTGATCAGGATACCCGCAAACCGGCCGACGCCGCCGTCCGCGAGCAGCTCAAGATCGCGGCCGACGAGCCCGTCGGCTATCGCCGGGTGCAGCTCGCCTGCGGCGATCATGTCTTCTCCGAAGCGGACAACTGGTACGTGCAAAGCCGCCTCACTCCCGAGATGAACCGGCTCCTCGACACCAGCGATACCCCGTTTGGCCTGGCCGTCAAGGCGCTCAACTTCAGCCGCCGGACCCTCTCTTCCACCCTGCTGTGGGCCCCCCTGCCGACCGGTTGGGAGATGCAGATGCCCACCCTCACCAGCAGTGACCAGCCGCTGGCGATCCCCGAGCGGGTGCTGCAGCATAGGGCCATCCTCTCACGGGGGGATGGCGTGCCGTTCAGCCTGGTGGTCGAGACCTATCGCCGCGATCTCTTCGCCTTCCCGCTGGACAAGGCCCCCGGCCGCTGAGCCCGGATGGTGGTTTGGCGCACAGGCCGCCAGCAATAAAAAAAGCCTGCCGGCTGGCAGGCTTTTTCGTGGGCGTCACTCAGCCCGGCGGGATCTCCGGCTCCACCAGGGCCGCCAGCTGGGCCAACGACTCCTGCCAGCCGAGATAGCACATCTCCACCGGGATGGCCGCGGGGATCCCCTCCTGCACGATAACGAGTTCGGTGCCGCACACCACCCCGGTCAGGATCACGGTCACGTGCATCACCCCCGGCAGGTTGGGGTCGTCGAAGCTGTCGGTGTAGCGAATGCGCTTGCCCGGTTCGAGCTCCAGGTATTCGCCGCCAAAGGCGTGGCTGTGGCCGTTGCCGAACTGGGTGAACGCCATCCGGAAGTGGCCGCCGACCCGGGCCTCCAGCTGTTCTACCTGGCAGGTGAAGCCGTGGGGTGGCAGCCATTTGGCCAGCGCATCGGCCTCGATAAAGGCCCGGTAGATCCGCATCGGCGGTGCCTTGAGCACCCGATGCAGCCGCACTGTTCCTGTCTTCATCTCTCTTCCTCGTTGCCTTGGGTCCATCAAGGATAGTCGGTTGCGTCCGCTTGCCGACCAGAGGCAGGTTGTGGCGCCCTAGAAGGGGCCGTTGCGCTCGCGCAGCTGGTCGGGCAGGCCGTCGTGATCCCCCAGCTCGCGCTCGGGTACCGCATCCCAGTGCCGCTCACCGATGAAGCGATTGCGCTCGGGGTGCAGGGCGTAGTGGATGTGGTTGTCCGCCCGATCGGTGTCGCCCACGCAGAGCAGCCGCACCGGCTGATTTGTGTTGTTGATGAAGGTGTGGGCCAGCCCGTCGCCCGCCTTGAAGCCGACCGAGTCGCCGGGTTGCAGCCGATGGAGCACGCCGTCGAGCCAGACATCCGGAGTGCCTTCCAGCACGTGGACGAACTCGTCCTCTGTCTCCTCGGCGTGAGGCCAGCTGGTGCGCCGGCCCGGCGGCAACAGCTCGTGGTGAATGCCGAGACGGGCAAAGCCGTAGTGTCTGCCGAGGGCACTGCCTTGGGAGAGCGGCTCCTCGCTGCCGGAGTAGCGGCCGGGTTCGGGCTCCTGCAGCTCGCGCCAGTGTTTGATGCTGGGGTGACGGGTCATAGTGGTTCCTTTTCTATGAAGATATGGTCACGGGAAGGGTCATCCTGACTGCCGGAGTGCGGGGAGAACAGCAGAGATTTGCTGGTCAGATGAGCCCCTCTGGCGAGGGGCCCGATGGTCGGTGCTATTTGGCCTTGACGCAAGGCATGGCGGGCAGTTCCCCCTGGGCGGCCGGCCGGGTCATCTGGTAGTGGCCGGCGAGATCCCGATAGACGCGGGTATTCCACACCTCGCCGTTGTCGAGCCGGAAGGCGATGTCGTAGTTGATCCCGGAGACCACCTGGCTGCGCACCTCGAGAATGCGCTCCAGCCTGGCGGAGGTGTTCATGCGTGCCAGCACGCTGGCCAGCGCCGCTTCGGCGCCGGCGTTCGGCAACGGCTGACTCTGCCATCCGCCGGCCATGGGGGCGCACTCCTGCTGCTGTGGAGCCATGCTGCAGGCGCTCAGCAGGACGGCAACCAGAATGGGGAACAGCGCTTTTTTCATATATTTTCCTCCAGCCAATAAAGTAATGACCTTATCAACATTCGGGCGATAACGCAGCTGTCATGGCTCCAAAAGCCCCCCTTTTGGGGCGGCCAGCCTGTTCAGCGACCCAGGTTGTCGGCCAGCTGCTTGGCGCGGCCGGCGGCCCACTGGTCGATCATCTTCGCCATCTCGCCGGCGGTGATGGGGCTCTCCTTGTGGGTGGTGTCCGGGCTCTCGCGTGCATCCATCACCCGCACCAGCAGCTTGCCGCTTTGGGAGTCGAGCAGTTGGGCCATGCTGCCCACCCTGAGCAGATAGGGCTCCTTGCCGATCACCTCGCGGGTGACGTTGATGGCGATCTTGGCGGGCAGCAGATCCCGCAGCTTGGGGTCGGGCCGGGTCAGGTCGAAGTTGGTGATGGCGGCCTGTACCCGCAGCACGCCAGGGCCGGGGGCGGTGGCAATCCTGACGCCGTGGCTCATCAGTTCGCGCTGGAAGGTGGCGTGGTAGTAGCGGCCTATCTCGTTCTGCTCGTTGGCGGTCAGCAGGTACCACTGGCCGTTCTCCTGGCGGATGAACTGCAAGGGATCGAGCAGCACCTGCTGGTACTGGCGCAGATCCACGCCGGGCTCCTTGTAGATACGCTGGTTGGGGTTGCTTTCACTCTGCTGGAAGGCGGTCAGCGGGATCGCCTGCAGGCTGTGGGAGACCTGGTTCTTCACCGCGCAGCCACTCAGCAGAATGGCCACCATGCCCGCGATTACGGCTCTCTTCATCTCTTGCTCCTGATTGCGCTGCTTGTCTGACCCTGGCATCCGCTGCGCAGGGCATGGCAAGAGAGATAACCGATTCAAAGAGCGCCCACAAGGACAGAATGCGGGGTGTTCAGGCCGGATCCAGCCTGGCGTAGATGGCTGTCCGGTTGCCGGGACATGACGCTAATACGATGATTTTGCTTCGGATCGGCAATCATTTGATCAAGGTTGCGGATATTGACGCCGTTCGCTCATATAATCGCCGCCATGACACTGATTCGGAAGGATTCGATGACCAGCCTGATGGCGGCCCTGTGGGGGCTGCTCTTCTCCTGCCTGGCCTGGGCGGCACCCGGCCCCTTCGTCACCACGCCCCCTGACAGCACCACCACGGCACCCTCCGCCAGCATGGAGCCGCTGCTCTCCTGGTTTACCGGCGAGTTCTCCAGCCGCGAGCAGGCCAGCTACGACAGCCGCTTCACCAGCGCCGAGCTGCGGCTGGTGGAGGTCTGGCCCGGCTACAAGGGCTTTCGCTGGGTCTATGCCGAGCAGTTCCTGACCGAGCGGGCGGTGCGCCCGTTTCGCCAGCGCATCTATCGCTTCTCGCTGGTGCCCGATGGCCGCATCCTGATGGCCGAGCTGACCATGCCGCGAGCCATCGACTTTGCCGGTGCCTGGCGCCGGCCCGAGCTGCTCGACTCCCTCACTCCGCAACAGCTCTCTTTGCGTCAGGGCTGCGAGATCTGGCTGACTCGCCAGCCGTCGGGGGAGTATGCCGGCCACAGCAAGGTGGGCAGCTGCTCCACCAATTTCGGCGGTGCCAGCACCCTGGTGCAATACCTCTGGATCGGCCCCCACAGTGTGCGACTGCTGGATCGGGCCTATGACACCGATGCCCATCAGCGCTGGGGCAGCCCGGGGGAGGGCTATGTCTATCTGCGCCGGGTGAAGCAGCGCGGCGAGTAGGGCTGCGCCCTACAGCTGGTGGCGCAGCTCGATCAGGTAGTCGATGAGCAACCGCAGGCGCAGCGGCAGCGGCTCCCTGGCCGGGTAGAGCAGGTTGACCGGGCGCGGGGCGGGCAGCGCATCCGCCAGGATCTCCTGCAGGGTGCCGCGCGCCAGCTCCTCGCTCAGCAGGGCGCGTGGCTGCAGCAGGATGCCGGCGTGGTTGAGGGCGGCCACCTTGAGGGCGCCGCCGTGGTTGCTGATGAAGGGGCTGTCCCACAGGTGCAGCTGTTCGAGGGGAAAGGCTTCGGCCAGGCGCGACTGGCCGAGCCAGGGGCTGAATCCCAGGCAGTGGTGGCTGGCCAGATCCGCCAGCGTGAGGGGAGTGCCGTGGCGTTGCAGATAGTCTGGCGAGGCGCAAAACACCGAGCCCGTGCTGGTCAGTGGCCGGGCGATGTAGCCGGCATCCTTGGGCTGGCCGATCCGGAAGATGAGGTCGAAGCCGTCGCCGATGACGTCCACCAGCCGATCCGACAGATCCAGCTCGATGCGGATCTGCGGGTAGCGCTCCATGAAGCGGCACAGCAGCGGCGTCAGCCGGTAGCTGCCGAAGGTAACGGGTGCATTGATGCGGATCCTGCCCGCCGCCTGGCCGGTATTGGCCAGGGTGTTCTGCTCCAGCTCCCGGTAGTGCTGCAGCAGGCTCTGGCAGCCGGCGAGGTACTCCTGGCCCGCTTCGGTCAGGCTCTGGCAACGGGTGTTGCGATTGAGCAGACGGGAGCCGACCCTGGCCTCCAGCCACTTGATGTACTTGCCGATCATGGCCGGCGTCATCGCGAAGCGCTCCGCCACGGCGGCGAAACTGCCCGCCCGGGCAACCTCGACGAAGATCTCGATGGCGGTCAAGCGGTCCACTCTAAACTCCTGGTTTATAAAGCCCGGCGCCACTATGTCTGGCTGGCGTCGCGGCTGTCAATATACTGGGCGGCAGCCAATCCACGCTGGAATCTCTCTCGATGACGCTAGACTATTACGCCCTCTATCTGCTGCTCGCCATCGGCACCGTGCTGAGCCCGGGGCCCGCCGTGATCTACACCATAGGCAACACCCTGACCCGGGGCGCCCGCCATGCCATCGCCGGTTTTTGCGGGGTGGCGGTGGGCATCCTGCTGGTGGCGAGCCTAGCCTCGCTGGCGGTGCTCTGGTTCACCCGCTGGCTGGCCGCGGGCCAGCAGATCCTCACCCTGGGCGGCGCGCTCTATCTGCTCTATCTGGGGCTCAACTCCTGGCGCCAGCGGGCGGTGAGCCCGGTGCCGGGGGCAGGGCCGGATCGGGATTGCCGTCGCAGCTTCATCAAGGGGGCGCTCATCAGCCTGCTCAACCCCAAGGCGATCATCTTCTTCACCAGCCTGTTCCCCCAGTTCATCGACTTTCAACACGGGGCGCTGGGTCAGTGCATGCTGCTGGCGGTCACCTTCAGCGCCGTGGTGCTGGTGGTGCATGGCGGCTACTGCCTGGTGTTCCACTGGATAGGGGCGCAAGGCTATGGCGAACGCTTCGCCAAGGGGATCAACCGGCTGTCGGCGGTGATGTTCACCGGTTTTGCCCTGTTGCTGTTGTTCAAGGGGTTGAGATAGGGGAATCACCCGGCAGCGAGCGTCCTGCATGGGGTGAGTAGGACAAATAAGATTCCATCGGCGCTCTTTATGCCGCATGCTTCCAGGTTCAGGGAGTGGGGCAAGGATAATCAGGACCCCAACTGACATGGTCGAGGCGATGCCCATGGCATGGCCTTTCAACAAGGTTGGCAGCATGTCTTATTACGAACACGAAGTGGTCGGTCATCCCGACGTCGAATTGGGGTTGTGCGGCGAGCGTCAGGTGCGCTACCGGATCCATGGGGCCGAGCAGGCTGGCAGCGGCCTGGTGGTCTATATCCCTGGCTTTGGCGGTGATCTGGGTGCCTACAGCCAGGTCTTTTGCGAGAAGGTGGCCGTGCAGCACGGCATGGCGGCGCTTTGTGTCGACTATTTCTGCATGCGATCGCGCCCGGCGGTGGGGGCGGTCATCTCCTTGCTGTCTGATGAGCGTGCGCGTGCACTCGCCCTGCTGGGGTTGCCCGCCACGTCGTCCGATGCCGCACTGCTGCGTGGGCTGGACAGCTTGCAACCGGCGGCGCCATTGCGCTTTCACGGTTTGCTGATACCGCCTGATGGGGCCTACCAGAACTTCGGGGTAATGGCCGCCCTCGATATCCTCAATGCCATTGAAGATGCGATGCTCCGTTACGGCGGCAATCGCGACAACCTGATTCTGGTCGGCTCCTCTTACGGCGGCTATCTGGCGCAGCTGGTCAACAAGTTTCGCCCCGGCTATGTCCGCGCCCTGTTTGACAACTCCTCCTGGGCCGAGCCCAACCTGGCCTATGTAGTGGGACGAGACATCGGTGCGGTGGAGTACCAGTGCAGCCTGCAAGGCGGGGTGGAGCTGGCGCTATGCGTGGACTCCCCCTGGCGGATGGTGGCCGGGCACCCGCACGAGTTCGATGTGGACGCCTTCATCATCCGGGCATTCAGTGCCTCCCAGCTCGATCAGATGGCCGCACAGGGAGGCACGCAGACCTTCTGCCTGATGGTGCACGCCATTCATGACGCCATCGCCCCTGCCGATGCCAAACTAGCCATGGCGCGCGCCATGCTGGCGCGGGGTTTCAATGCCGAGTTGATCCTGTTCGACGAGTCGAGTATCGATGGCGAGTTCATCCGCAACATGGAGCACGGCATGGGTCTCTCCATGCTGCAGTTCTTCGAACAGGGGCTGGCGCTGCTGGCCGAACGCTCTCCCTCCTTCGTGGCCACTCACGCCACCGAGGTGACCCTGCATGCCGGCCACTCGGTCTATCACCTGAACTTTGCACACCCGCAGGTGCGGCTGCAACGCCAGCGGATCGAGGGCATGGCACCCACCTGACATTGCTGCCGGGATGGGGTGTTTGCCGAAACAACAACGGGGGCCTGGCCCCCGTTGTTGTTATCGATGATATGCGGTTCAGAGCCTGAACAGCGGGCGCAGGCGAATGCCGATCAGGCTGCCGGCGAGGGCCATCAGCATCCAGACCCAGCCGTGCAGGCTGCCCGATGCCGTGCCGTCGAAGAAGCCGCCAAGGTTGCAGGCGCTGTACATGGCGCCCATCCCCATCAGCAGGCCGCCGATGATGGAGGCCAGGCTGTTGCCGAGCCGCATCGGGGCGAATTGGCCGCCACCGCTGATGCAGCGCGCCAGCATGGCCCCCAGGATCCCCAGCCAGAACATGCCGACCATGGGGTTGATGAAGAGCGGCTGGGCCAGCTTGGGGTGGCCCTCGAGCAGACCGAACAGGGAGGCACCGCGCAGCGCCATGTCATAGACGGCGCCTGTGATGGTCCAGGCCGAGCCGTGCAGGGCGACCACGCTGGAGTTGAGCACGGCGATGATGATGCCGCCGGTCAGCACGGTGAAGCGGCCGTCGCGCCAGAACAGGTTGCCGCCGCTGAAGAGGGGCTTGAGCTCACCGGTGCGCTTGAGTTCGCTCTTGCGAAACAGCAGGAACAGCGCGGCGACCAGCGCCAGGTTGAGCAGCATGCCGCTCCAGATATTGCCGGTCAGGTCTTTTGCCAGCACCACATGGCTGGAGAAGGTGGCCTCCAGTTCGGGGCGGAACTGGTTGCTGATCAGAGTGCCGATGCCGTAGCAGAGCAGCACCAGCCAGAAGCGGGGTTGCCCCTCGCCGCAGCAGTAGAGGGTGCCGGTGGCGCAGACGCCCGCCAGCTGCATGCCGATGCCGAACAGGAAGGCACCGACGATGAAGGGAATGCCGATGGCCATCACGTTGCCCACCATGGCATCGCCAAACAGGGCGTGGCTAAAGGAGAGGAAGCAGGTGAACAGCAGAATTTCGATGGCGATGGTGAGCAGGTGAACCCGCACGTAGTAGCTGTTGCGCTTGGTCAGCATCTCACGCCAACCGAACACGATGCCGAAGCGGCTGAAGGAGAGGGTGAAGCCGAAGCCGAATCCGATCAGGGCCATCAGAGCCCATTTCATACCAAAGGTGTTGCCGAGCCAGAGTAACGCTCCCCCCGCGATTGCCACGATGGGGAGCGACCATTTTCGATTCATGCCTGTTGTTTCCTGTGCGTCATGGATGGAAGCCGTGCATCCTATTCCCACATTGAGTCCGATTCCAGCCCGGATCCGGTGGATGGCCGGAAAATTCGGGCAAAACCCCATCCAGATCAATTAACCCTGTGTTGCAGAGCGAAATGAGGATGAATCCGTTTTCGCGCAATAATTAATATCTCTGCCATCCTTAATTGGAATTTGATGACGAAAGATGAATTTATATTTTGCGCCACCCCATATTTCTGGGTAGAATCTTGGCGTGTTATCAACAGGTGGAAGGATATTATGGACAGCGACAGTTGTAGCCGATTGCACAGCGCGATGTGGGCTAATCAGAACTGAGGTTGATATCCCTTCTTCTCCCTCACTCTGATCGCTCAGAGTGTGGCATCTAGCGAGTCATCCCGACTCTTGCAACCCAGTCCCGCCGGGATCTGTGTTGCTCCCCGGATTGTTCCACTCCCTCTGCGAGCCATGCCGCCTCGCGCCCCAGCAATTGCACGCCTTGTCACGTGAGCCCTTGGTAATGGGTACGTGTCTGCCCGTCATGGCCGCTCGAAGATTTCTTCGTGAGCATGGTCAGCCAGGCTGGCGTGAAATAACAGGATGAACCTGTGTATTGAAAACAATGTTGTTTTCGATAGGACGGGTTGCGAATTAAAATAATGAAAGCTTCTGCCATATATATTTCAAAATATGCCTTGGTGATTGTGAAATATATTCATGGGGTGCGGTTGTTTCCCTGCTTAACCGGCCCATGAGCCGCCGCTCGTTATTGTTCGACCATCATGCCGTTATGGTTGCTTGCCGTTATCCAGATCTTCTTTTGTGCAATGAGTCGCCGTCGTGGCGATTCATGCCCTGTCGATAATGCGCGCCGCGCGGATTTGCCCGCCGGTGATGACCAGCTGCGCCCTCGATATGTCGGGCCGGCTTGCTGCAGCCCAACTCGGAGGAACCGCCATGACCGAAGAGCCCAAACCTAGACCCTCGGGGTCCACGCCTGCCCACTCCTGATCCCCTGCGGGACGGGATGCGGTGTCCTGACCCCTGATCCGACCTAACCATGCCGGTTGGCACGACGGCAGACATGTGTCTGACGGGCCGCCCCGCGCGCGACGATTGACCGCGCCGGCACAGTGTTGGGTTCACAGCCTTCGATTTCAGTACTGACGCCAGGCCCGGTCCGCGACAGCGCCCGCCTGCGCGTAAAAATCAGGATAAAGAGTCATGAAGCAACAACATACTGCCAGCCGGCACAAGCAGAGAGGGTTCGTCGCCCCGGGCAGCCAGAAGGAGAAACTCTCCTCCCGGGTGCTCGACGAGGCCGACAAGTCCCTCGAGTACACCCTTACCGCCGTGCGCGGCAACATCGATGGCCTCACCGCGACCGAGGCCGCCAACCGCCTGATCCAGTTCGGCCCCAACGAGGTGACCCACGACAAGCCGCCCCATGCGCTGCTCCAGCTGCTGCAGGCGTTCAAGAACCCCTTCGTGATGGTGCTGATCGTGCTCGGGCTGGTCAGTTACGTGATGGACGTGTTGATGGCCGAGCCGGGCGACGAGGACTGGGTCAAGGTGATCATCCTCGGCGTCATGGTGGGGCTGAGCGGCCTGCTGCGCTTCTGGCAGGAGTATCGCTCGGCCAAGGCGGCCGAGGCGCTCAAGTCGCTGGTGCGCAACACCGCCACTGTGCAGCGTCGCCCCTCGCCCGGGGTCGCTCCCCAGCGCAAGGAGGTGGCGATGACCGAGCTGGTGGCCGGTGACATAGTGCATCTGCAGGCGGGGGACATGATCCCGGCCGACATCAAGCTGATCGAATCGCGCGATCTCTTCATCAGCCAGGCGGTGCTGACCGGCGAAGCGCTGCCGGTGGAGAAGTACGACACCCTGGGCGCCGTGGCCGGCAAGTCGGCGGAAGGGAGCGTTGCAGCCGAGGGGGGGATGCTCGATCTGCCCAACATCTGCTTTATGGGTACCAACGTGGTGAGCGGTACCGCCCGCGCCGTGGTGGTGGCCACCGGCAGCGACACCTATTTCGGCTCGCTGGCCCGCAACGTGGTGAGCCACAAGCGCATCGAGACCAGTTTCGATCGCGGCGTGAACAGCGTCACTAGGCTGCTTATTCGCTTCATGCTGGTGATGGTGCCCATCGTCTTCATGCTGAGCGGGGTCAGCAGCGGCGACTGGATGTCGGCGCTCACCTTCGCGCTGGCGGTGGCGGTGGGGCTCACCCCCGAGATGCTGCCGATGATCGTCTCCGCCAACCTGGCGCGCGGCGCGGTGGCCATGGCCAAGCGCAAGGTGGTGGTGAAGCGGCTCAACTCGGTGCAGAACTTCGGAGCCATGGACGTGCTCTGCACCGACAAGACCGGCACCCTGACCCAGGACAAGATCATCCTCGAGCACCACTACGACGTGCGTGGCAACCGGGACGACCGGATCCTGCAGCTGGCCTGGCTCAACAGCTTTCACCAGAGCGGCATGAAGAACCTGATGGACATCGCGGTGGTCGAGCACGCCGATGCGCTGGGGGAGAGCTGCAAGCCGGCCAACTACCGCAAGGTGGACGAGCTGCCGTTCGATTTCGTGCGCCGGCGCCTGTCGGTGATCGTGCAGGACGATCTGGGCCAGCAGCTGATGGTCTCCAAGGGGGCGGTGGAAGAGATGCTGGCCGTCTCCAGCCACATTGCGGATGGCCAGGAGATGCGGGAGCTGACCGATGCCGATCGCCGTGCCCTGCTGCGGCAGAGCGAAGAGTTCAACGCCGAGGGCTATCGGGTGCTGATCGTGGCGACCCGCGAGATCCCGGCGGGTGAGTGCAAGCAGAGCTATCAGACCCGCGACGAGGCCAAGCTGGTGGTGCGCGGCTTCCTCACCTTCTTCGATCCGCCCAAGGATTCGGCTGCACCAGCCATCCGCGCGCTGAACGACTATGGCGTGGCGGTCAAGGTGCTGACCGGCGACAACCCCATCATCACCAGCAAGGTGTGTCGTGATGTGGGGCTGGCGCCCGGCGTGCCGCTGCTCGGTAAGGATATCGAGGGGATGGACGACGTGGCGCTGTGCGAGGCGGTCAAGCAGACCACCATCTTCGCCAAACTCACCCCACTGCAGAAGTCGCGGGTGGTGAAGGCGCTGCAGGCCAACGGCAATACCGTCGGTTTCCTCGGTGACGGCATCAACGATGCGCCGGCGCTGCGGGATGCAGACGTGGGGATCTCGGTGGACAGCGGTGCCGACATCGCCAAGGAGACCGCCGACATCATCCTGCTGGAGAAGAGCCTGATGGTGTTGGAGGAGGGGGTGATCAAGGGACGGGAGACCTTTGGCAACATCCTGAAGTACCTCAACATGACCGCCAGCTCCAACTTCGGCAACGTCTTCTCGGTGCTGGTGGCCTCCGCCTGGCTGCCCTGGGCACCCATGCTGGCGATGCAGATGCTGATCCAGAACCTGGTGTATGACGTCTCCCAGATGCTGCTGCCGTGGGACAAGATGGACCCCGAGTTCCTCAAGCGCCCGCGCAAGTGGGAGGCGAGCAACATCAAGCGTTTCATGCTGTGGCTCGGCCCGACCTCCTCGGTGTTCGATATCAGCACCTACTGCCTGATGTGGTTCGTGTTCGGCGCCGGCGCCCTCTATGCCACCGCCAACGGCAGCATGGATCCGCTGGTCAACGGTCAGGCCATCATGAACTCCGGCTGGTTCATCGAGGGGCTGGTGTCGCAGACGCTGGTGGTGCATATGCTGCGTACCCGCAAGATCCCCTTCCTGCAGAGTACCGCTACCCTGCCGGTGCTGTTCTCCACCTCGATCACCATCGCCATCGGCTGCTACCTGCCGTTCTCGCCGCTGGCTGAGCACTTCGGCTTCATCACTCTGGATGGGCCCAAGTACTTCATGTGGCTGGTGATCACCATGCTGGCTTACATGGGGCTGACCCAGACCGTCAAGACCCTTTACATCAAGCGCCACGGCCAGTGGTTCTGATGAAGGGCCAGTGAGAGGGCCGGTTATCCGGCCAGGAAACATAAACGCAAAGAGGGATGGCCCGGGCCATCCCTCTTTTTCATGGCAGCAAGACAGGGATCAGTGCAGGACCAGGGCGTAGGCCTCACCGGCCATGCCGGTCAGGATGGAGAGGCTGACCGCGCCAAACAGCAGGCCGGTGACCAGATTGAGTGGACGCTGCACGCGGCCGAGCAGGCGCTGGGCCCGCACGGTGGAGAGACTCCAGGCCAGCCCCCCGAACCAGACCAGCGAGAGCAGGAACAGCTCCAGCACCAGCAGGCCGCGGGTCAGGCCGTCCACCTGGGGCGTCACCATGGCGGCCAGCAGCCCCATGAAGAACAGCAGCGCCTTGGGGTTGAGCAGGTTGGTGGCAATGCCGCGCTGCACCCCCTTGCGCCAGCCCTGTGCTTCGCCGCCGGCGTGCAGGGCGAGCTCGGCCGAGCTGTGCCAGGCCGCCTTCAGCGCCCCCCAGCCGAGCCATCCCAGATAGAGGGCGCCGACCACCTTCACCGTCATGAATAGCCAGGGGTGTTCGGCAATCAGCAGGCTGATGCCGGTGAGGCTGAGGGTGGCATGTACCACAATCGCCAGGGCGATGCCCAGCGCTGCGCCGAGGGCGGTGGGCCTGTGCAGGCTGGTGCGCAGGATCAGCGCGAAGTCGGGGCCCGGGCTCGCCAGGGCGATGAGGTGGATGAGACCTATGGTCAGAAACAGGCTGGTGAACATGGAAACCTCTGCGACAGTATCGAGTTCACAGCATGGCGGATTGTGGAGTCGCGGGATTGTAAAAGATTGCAGTGCGGAGTTAGTCGGTGCGCCCAATGGCGGCCTGCATCTGCTGGCGAAAATCGGCGGGGGTGAGGCCGAACGCTTGGCGAAAACCGTGATGGAAGTGGCTCTGATCGAAGAAACCGACCGCCAGAGCCACCTCGCTCACCGGCAGGCCGCTGCCGAGCAGGCGCTTGCTCTGCTCGAGCCGCAGCCGCTTGAGCCAGGCGTAGGGGGTCATGCCGGTCTTCTTCTTGAACTGGCGCAGAAAGGCGAAGCGATCCAGCCCGAACAGGGCGGCCAGATCCTCCAGACTGTGGCGCTCATCCAGCCGGGCCATCAGATAGTCGCGCAGGTACCTGAGCTGGGGGTCGGCCAGGGCGTGGCGCTCGGGTGCTATGTGCAGCAGCTCGCCGAGCAGGGCCAGCAGCTGGCTCTCCGCCAGCAGGCCGTCGGGGCTGGGGTTGTCCAGGTACATGTGCAGCCGGGCGAAGCCCTGATAGAGATCGGGGCGGCTCTGCAACCCCTTGTCGAAGAAGGGTTCCGGGCTGTCTGGCAGCCAGCGGGCCAGCTGCTCGGGGGCGATGGCGAACACCCGCACCTCGTACCCTTCCGGCCGCAGGCTGAGGCCGTCGTGCATCTCGTCCGGGTTGACGGTGGAGAGCTCGCCGCGCACCAGGTGGTGGCTGTTGCCCTTGTGGATGAATTTCTGGCCGCCCTGCTGCACCAGACCTATGTGGTAGTCCAGGTGAACATGGCGGCCATAGCTGAACTCCCTGTGGTGGGAGTGGGAGAGTTCAACTCCCGGCAGCAGCCGGGATTGCCAGTAGTGGATGCGGGATTGGGGTGCGCTCATCGGCTATTGATAACCTGAAACCCGGGCATGGGCTTGTAGATTATTGCAGCGCCGGGCGGAGTACCGTCAAGCCTGCTCCGCAGCCTGCCGGCGTTTGCCGCTGCGCAGCCCGTCCAGACTGAACAGCACCAGCGCGCTCCAGATGAAGGCGAAGGTGATCATCTTGTCCAGCGCCAGCGCCTCGCCATAGAGGGTGACCGCCAGGATGAACATCAGGCTGGGGCCTATGTACTGGAAGAAGCCCAGGGTGGAGAGCTTGAGCCGGGTGGCCGCGGCGGTGAAGCAGAGCAGCGGCGCCGTGGTGACGGCACCGGCGGCGATCAGCAACAGGTTGAGGTGCCAGTCATTCTGGGTGAGATGGCTGGTGGGGCTGTCGGCGATGCCCCACAGATAGATGGCGGCCGGCGGCAGCATGATCAGGGTCTCGATCAAGAGGCCGGTCAGCGCGTCGAGGGCCAGCTTCTTGCGAATGAGGCCATAGATGGCGAAGCTCGAGGCCAGCACCAGCGCGATCCACGGCAGGGAGCCGAAGGCGATGATCTGGATGGCGACACCGATCGCCGCCAGTCCCACCGCCCACCACTGCAGCCGGCGCAGCTTCTCGCTCAGGAACAACATGCCGAGCAGCACGTTGAACAGCGGGTTGATGTAGTAGCCGAGGCTGGCATCCAGCATGTGGCCGTTGTTGATGGCCCAGATGAACAGCAGCCAGTTGCCGCCGACCGTGATGGAGGTAAAGGCCAGGGTGAGCAGCACTTTCGGCTGGCGCAGTACCGCCTGCACCTTGTGCCACTGGCGGCCGAGCAGGGTCAGCACCAGCAGCAGGGCGCACGACCAGATCATGCGATGGGTCAGGATCTCGGCGGCCGGCACGGCGGCGATGGTCTTGAAGTAGATGGGCGCCAGGCCCCAAAGGGTATAGGCGCACAAGGCGTAGATGACGCCCTGGCGCTGAACGTGTTGCTGCATGCGGATAACCTTCACTGGAGAGGCGGATGCTGGAACGCATCGCAAAAAATCAGTGTAGCGATCCTTTTGCGGGGAAAGAAGCGAATAAATGGTGATCAGCGGATTTTAACGGCGTACTGCCCGGCTCAGCGGCCTCCGCCGCGGCGGATCTTGTCCACGTCCAGCAGCAGCCACAGCATGAGTGCGATGGCAGAGATCCACGGACCCCAGGTCACGTAGGCCTCACCGTGTCCCAGTATGTAGAACAGCAGCGGCAGTCCTATTACCAGAAACAGTACACTTCCCAGAAAAAATAACATTTTTATCTTTATATTTAAGGGCTTGTCTATTTGATGATTATATCGATTGAGGCCGGCGATGAAAGGGTAAAAATGAAAAAGGGGGATTTCTCCCCCTTTTCGATAAATGAGCGTTATTTCTGATGCTATTCGAGCTGGATCCAGGTGCTTTTCAGCTCGGTGTACTTCTCCAGCGCATGCAGCGACTTGTCACGACCGTTGCCGGACTGCTTGAAACCGCCGAACGGCATGGTCATGTCGCCGCCATCCCAGTTATTGACGAACACGGTGCCGGCGCGCAGGGCGCGGGAGCCCTTCACCGCCTTGTTGAGATCCGCCGTCCAGATTGCGGCCGCCAGACCGTAGTCGGTGTCGTTGCCCAGCGCAATGGCCTCTTCCAGGGTGTCGAAGCCGGTCACCGCCAGCACGGGGCCGAAGATCTCCTCGCGGAAGATGCGCATCTCTGGGGTCACCTCATCGAAGATGGTGGGCTCGATATAGAAGCCGCCGCTCTCGGTATTGGTGCGTTTGCCCCCCAGCAGCAGCTTGGCGCCCTGCTGCTGGCCGATGGCGATGTAGTTGAGCACCTGCTCCATCTGGATGTGGTCCACCATGGCGCCGATGCGGGTGGTGGGGTCGAGCGGGTTGGCCGAGATCCACTCGCGGGCATGGGCCAGCAGCCGCTCCATGAACTGCGGCTTGATGCTGTTTTGCACCAGCAGGCGGGAGGCGGCGGTGCACACCTCGCCCTGGTTGTAGAAGATGGCGCCGGCCGCGCTGCGGGCGGCGGCGTCCAGATCCGGCGCATCCGCCAGTATGATGTTGGGGCTCTTGCCGCCGCACTCCATGAAGGCGCGCTTGAGGTTGGACTTGCCGGAGCACTGCACCAGATGCTTGCCGATCTTGGTGGAGCCGGTGAAGGTGATGCAGTCGACGTCCATGTGCATGGCCAGCGCTTCGCCGACCGTGTGGCCGAAGCCGGGCAGCACGTTGAACACGCCGTCGGGGATGCCGGCCTCTTTGGCCAGACCCGCGATGCGCAAGGCGGTGAGCGGGGATTTCTCGGAGGGTTTCAGGATCACCGAGTTGCCGGTGGCGAGCGCCGGCCCCAGCTTCCAGCAGGCCATCACCAGCGGGAAGTTCCAGGGGACGATGGCGGCCACGACGCCGAGCGGCTCGCGGGTCACCAGCGCCAGGGCGGACTCCTCGACCGGCGCGACCTGATCGTAGATCTTGTCGATGGCCTCGGCGTTCCAGGCGATGCAGTTGGCGGCGGCGGGGGCGTCATAGCCCATGGCGTCACCGATGGGCTTGCCCATGTCGAGCGATTCCAGCAGCGCCAGCTCCACCAGATTGAGCCGCATCAGTTCGGCGAAGCGCTGCAGGATCTGTTTGCGCTGCTTGGGCGACAGACCGCTCCAGCGTTTGTCGTCAAAGGCGGCGCGGGCGGCCTGCACCGCCAGTTCGGCATCGGCGGCGTCGCAGGCGGCAACCTTGGTCAGCAGCTTGCCGTTGGCCGGGTTGATGCAGTCGAAGGTGGCGCCGTTGATGGCGTCCCGGTAGCTGCCGTCGATGAAGGCTTGCGAGGGCAGGGTCAGGTGGGAGGCCTTGTGTTGCCACTGGGCCAGGGTCAGGTCACTCATGTTCACTCCTTGAACCGGCAAAAAGTCAGTTTCCGCGTATCAATATGCTAAACATCCTGTCGCTTGTAAATCCACCTTGTAACAATTCGTTAAACACTTTGCCGGTTTGGCCTCATCCGGAATCCGTCCCATTGAGGGTATCCGGCAGGGCAAACCGCACCGCAAGAGTGGCCGTCGGCGCCTGCCAAACCGGAGGCCGGCGCTAAGGGGCTGGTCGTGCTGCTGGGTCCGCCGAGGGGCGGGATCTCCCCTCTCATGGCTTAGAAGCTGGCGGGGGTGTTGGCCGAGATCAGCACGCATTCGTGCTCATCCACATTGCGAAAACGGTGCGGGGTGCGGCTGTCGAAGTAGTAGCCGTCCCCCGGCGCCAGCAGGTAAACCTGCTCGCCGACGGTGACCTCCACCTGGCCCTGGATGACGATGCCGCACTCTTCGCCTTCATGGCTCAGCATGTCGTCGCCGGTGTCGGCGCCCGGTGGCAGTATCTCCTGCATCATGCCGATGGCGCGGTTGGCGCGGCTGTGGCCCACCAGTCGGTAGCTGATGGGGTGGGTGCCGAGATCCGGCATGTCGGCGGCGCGGAAGATCACCTCGGAGTCCATCTCCGTCTCATCGGTGAAGAAGGTGGCCAGCGACATGGGGATCCCTTCCAGCACCTTGCGCAGGGAGGCGACCGAGGGGCTCACCTGATTTTTCTCGATCTGGGAGATAAAGCCGTTGGTCACACCGGAGCGTTTGGCCAGCTCGCGCTGGGAGAGGGCGGCTTTGGTGCGAACCGCCTTGAGGCGGTGACCGATATCCATCGATAGACACTCCTTGACTGTTTACTATTATTAAATTTGTGTTAAATATCTTATACCACCCCGCTCAGAGCAGCTAGCCGGGTGACACCATATGGGGCAAGTTTGAGCCCTTTTTTAAGATTTCAGGTGTTTAATTTAATAGGCATTGGCCGACAGTTACTAAACACCTTAAGGATGAGGTGACCATGAAACCGATCAGCGACATCAATACGCCCTCCGACATGTCCGCCTTCTGGATGCCGTTTACCGCCAACCAGCAGTTCAAGGCGGCGCCGCGCATCCTGAAGTCGGCCGAGGGAATGTATTATCACTCAGAGGATGGCCGCAAGATACTGGATGGCACCGCCGGACTCTGGTGTTGCAACGCGGGTCATGGTCGGCGCGAGATTGCCGAGGCGGTCTCCCAGCAGATTTCCCACCTCGATTTTGCCCCGACATTCCAGATGGGGCACCCCCTGCCGTTCGAGCTGGCCAACCGGCTGGTGGAGATCGCCCCCAAGGGCTTCGGCCACGTCTTCTATACCAACTCAGGTTCGGAATCGGTGGATACCGCGCTCAAGATCGCGCTTGCCTGGCAGCGGGCGCGCGGTCAGGGCACCCGTACCCGGCTCATCGGCCGTGAGCGCGGCTACCACGGGGTCGGCTTCGGCGGCATCTCGGTGGGGGGCATTCCTGGCAACCGCAAGTGGTTCGGCTCCCTGCTGACCGGGGTGGATCACCTGCCCCACACCCTCAACATCGCCAAGAATGCCTTCACCAAGGGGCTGCCCGAGGAGGATGTGGCGCTGGCCGACGAGCTGGAGAAGATCGTCTTCCTGCACGACGCCAGCAACATTGCGGCGGTGATCGTCGAACCCATCGCCGGCAGTACCGGCGTGCTGATGCCGCCCAAAGGCTACCTAAAGCGGCTGCGGGAGATCTGCACCAAACACGGCATCCTGCTCATCTTCGACGAGGTGATCACCGGTTTCGGCCGCCTCGGCTCTCCTTTCGCCGCCCAGGAGTTCGACGTCATCCCCGACATGATCACCTGTGCCAAGGGGCTCACCAACGGGGCCATCCCCATGGGCGCCGTGCTGGTACAGAACCACATCTATGACGACATGATGGCGGCCGGCAAGGGAGCCATCGAGCTGTTCCACGGCTACACCTACTCCGGCCATCCGGTGGCCGCCGCCGCGGGCCTCGCGACCCTCGAGATCTACCGCAACGAAAACCTGCTGAGCCGCGCCGCCGATCTGGCGGGTTACTGGGAGGAGGCGGCCCATTCGCTGAAGGGCTGCAAGCACGTGAAGGATGTGCGCAACTACGGGCTGGTGGCGGGCATCGAGCTCGAGTCCATGCCGGATGCACCGGGCAAGCGCGCCTACGAGGTGTTCGTGCGCTGCTTCGAGAAGGGGGCGCTGATCCGCGTCACCGGCGACATCATCGCCCTGTCGCCGCCCCTCATCATAGAGCGCAGCCAGATCGACGATCTCTTCACCCTGCTGCAGGACGCCCTGCAGGCCCAGGACTGACTTTTAACCGGTTAATGGCGCCCGTCGCGGCGCCACTTGCCCGTGCCTGCTCCCCGGGACGGCGCGGGCAGGGACGAATAACCCATCACGGAGGATTTATGACATACAGGGTCAGCAACTTCATCGACGGCGAGACGACCGAGAGCCGCAGCGAGCGCTTCGGAGCCATCTTCAACCCCGCCACCGGCCAGCAGCAGGGCCAGGTGGTGCTCAGCACCGCCGCCGAGTGCCAGGATGCCATCGCCAGCGCTGAGCGCGCCCTGGTCGACTGGGCGCAGACCCCGCCGCTGGTGCGGGCCCGGGTACTGTTTCGCTTCAAGGAGCTGATGGAGCAGCACAGGGACGATCTGGCGCGGCTGATCAGCCGTGAGCACGGCAAGGTGTTTTCCGACGCTCAGGGCGAGCTGACCCGCGGTCTCGAGGTGGTGGAGTTCGCCTGCGGCATTCCCCATCTGCTCAAGGGGGAGCACTCCCTCAACGTGGGCCGCGGGGTCGACAGTCACTCCATGATGCAGCCGGTGGGGGTCTGCGCCGGCATCACTCCGTTCAACTTCCCGGCCATGGTGCCGCTGTGGATGTTCCCGGTGGCCATCGCCTGCGGCAACACCTTCATCCTCAAGCCCTCCGAGAAGGATCCCTCCCTCTCCCTTCGCATGGCCGAGCTGCTCAAGCAGGCCGGCCTGCCGGACGGGGTGCTCAACGTGGTCAACGGCGACAAGGAGGTGGTAGACGTGCTGCTGACCGACCCGCGGGTCGGCGCCGTGTCCTTCGTCGGCTCCACCCCCATCGCCCAGTACATCTATGCCACCGCCTCGGCCCACGGCAAGCGGGTACAGGCGCTGGGCGGCGCCAAGAACCATATGGTGGTGATGCCGGATGCGGATCTCGATCAGGCGGTTTCCGCCCTGATGGGGGCGGCCTACGGCGCTGCCGGCGAGCGCTGCATGGCCATTTCGGTGGCCGTGGTGGTGGGTGACGACACCGCCGATGCCCTGGTCGCGAAACTCTCGCCGCTGGTGGCTGCACTGCGGGTGGGCCCGGGGCTGGGCCAGAGCCCGGAGAACGAGATGGGGCCCCTCATCAGCCGCGAGCACCTGGCCAAGGTGCACGGCTATGTGGATCAGGGAGTGGCCGAGGGGGCTGAGCTGGTGGTGGACGGCCGGGGCCTGAGCCAGGGCGAGGGCGAGGGTTACTTCATCGGTGGCAGCCTGTTCGATCGGGTGAGCCCGGAGATGCGCATCTACCGGGAGGAGATCTTCGGCCCTGTGCTGGCCATCGTGCGGGCGCCGGACTA
Organism: Aeromonas dhakensis; assembly: GCF_000820305.1. Classification (GTDB taxonomy): domain Bacteria; phylum Pseudomonadota; class Gammaproteobacteria; order Enterobacterales; family Aeromonadaceae; genus Aeromonas; species Aeromonas dhakensis. The sequence continues at coordinate 730 of NZ_CDBH01000034.1, read as the reverse complement.
CGAGACGGCGCTCAGGCTCATCAACGAACACGAGTACGGCAACGGCACCGCCATCTTCACCTGTGACGGCGACACCGCGCGGGACTTCACCGCTCGCGTGCAGGTCGGTATGGTAGGGGTGAACGTTCCCATCCCGGTGCCCATGGCGTTTCACAGCTTTGGCGGCTGGAAGCGGTCCATCTTCGGGCCGCTCAACATGCACGGGCCGGATGGGGTGCGCTTCTATACCCGGATGAAGACGGTGACTGCCCGTTGGCCCCAGAGCCTGCGGGCGGGCGCGGAGTTCTCCATGCCGACCATGAAGTAATCAACCATGCAGCAGCTAGCCCGGACATGGCCCGGTGGCAGGAATCCACCTTCGTTCGCCGCTATCACTGTGAAGGAGTAACAGATGCGACTGGGAATTCTCGATTGTGACCGGCTGGACCCCGATTTGGCGGGGGACTTCGGCCCCGTTTACTCCGAGATGTTTATCAAGGGCTTCCGGGCCCTGGCCCCCGGGCTGGAATTTCGGGTCTGGTCGGCGCTCGATGGCGAGCTGCCGGCCGATCTGCACGAGTGCGATGCCTGGCTCATCACCGGCTCGCGCCACGATGCCTACAGCGACATCCCCTGGATCCAGGCGCTGCGCGACTGGATCCGGCGCGCCCACGATGCCGACGTCAAGCTGGCGGGTGTCTGCTTCGGTCACCAGGTGATCGCCCAGGCGCTGGGGGGCGAGGTGGTGAAG
>NZ_CDBH01000033.1 GCF_000820305.1 Aeromonas dhakensis | reverse complement strand
CCAGCTCATCCTGGCTCTGCACCGGCAGGGGACGGGCCGGCAACCGACCATTGGCCACCTGATCGGCTCGCAGCACCAGGCTGGCGATGTCCCGGGTCAGGCGGCGACTGAACAGCAGCGCCACCAGGGTACCCAGCACGATCACGGTCAGGGTGGCCAGCAGCAGGGTACGATTGATGGCCTGACCGGCACTGGTCATCTTCTGGCCCATGCTCTGTACCTCGGCACGGGTCTCGGTCACCTGGCCGGCCAGCTGGGTCGCCAGCTGGCCGAGGGCGGGTTCAATCTCGGTCGCCATCAGGTAATTGGCCTGATCCCAGTCCGGGGCCTGACGCTTCTCGATCACCTGGCCCACCAGCTCGGCAAAGGGGGCCGACATCTCCTCGAACAGCGACCAGATCCCTTTCTGCGCCTCGGTAAAGTTGGCCTCTTGCTGCTTCAGCTCGGCCACCCGCTGCTGGTGGAACTGGTAATAGTCCTGGTATTTGGTGCGATAGTCCGGATCCCCCGAGATGAGGAAGTCACGCAGGGCGGAGAGCGCATTGGAGAGGCCGTTGTAGGCATCCCCCACCTGCTTGAGCAGCAGGCGGCGATCGCCGGGCAGCTGATCCTGCGGGGTCGCCACCTCTTCGTTGGCAAAGGACTGCAGTTGATCGAGGGCTGACTCTGCCAACGGCCCCGCCTCCTGCAGCATCAGGGTATGGGCGGGCAGATTCTCGTCGGTCTGGGCGATGTCCCACACCTTCTGCTGGCTGGTCTTGAAGGCCTTGAGCGAGCGGGCAAGCTCGGCGGTGAACTGCTGGTGTTCGATCACCTGCCAGGCCCCCTCCCACTCCTGTTTGAGGCGGTCGGCCTGCGCCGGATCCTTGCCCAAGATGAGATAGGCCCGCAGGGAGGAGATAGTCGCCACCAGCGCCTTCTGGCTGGCCTCATCCCGTTGCAGGGCTGGCAGGGCCTGCTCCATCAGAGCGCTGCCGGCCTGTCCGATGCGGCCGAGCTGGTGGTAGACCAGGCTGGAAGAGAGGATCACCAGCAGATTGATAAAACAGAAGCTGAGCAGCAACTTGCTTGAAATTTTCATGAACGTCCTTGTTTCTTTGCGGGCATCCTGCCCGATATTCACTCCCCGAGCAGCGCCGGTAGCCGTTCACGCCAGGAGTCGTGCCATCCCAACAACTCCTCGCGCGGCATGGGCCGGGCAGAGAAGAAGCCCTGGCACACGTCGCACCCCAGCCGTGCCAGCAGCCGCCAAGTGAGTTCGTCCTCCACCCCTTCGGCGACGGACTTGAGCCCCAGTTTGCGGGCCAGCTCGATGCTTGACTCTATTATGGCCAAGCGAGAGGGGTCCTCAAAGCAGTGATCCACGAAAGAGCGATCCAGCTTGAGTTCGGTGAAGGGCAGCAGGGCCAGCTGCTGCATGGAGGAGTAGCCGGTACCGAAGTCATCGATGGAGAGGCCGAAACCGTGCATGCGCAGGCGCGTCAGCACCTCCAGCGACTTGCCCAGATCCTGCACGAACGCGCTCTCGGTCACCTCCAGGGTGATGAGCTCGGGGTTGATGCTCCAGCGCTGGCACTGGTTGATCAGGGTGTTGCACAGATCCCCCTCGATCAGCGAGGTGGTGGAGAGGTTCATCGAGAGGTTGAGGGATAGCCCGGTCTGCTCCCACAGGTGGCCGTCTCGCAGCGATTTGCTGATGATCACCTCGGTCAGCCGATCGATGAGACCGTTGTGCTCCGCCAGCGGAATGAAGCGGGCCGGCGAGATGAGGCCGTACTCCGGATGCTGCCAGCGGGCCAGCGCCTCCATGCCAACCCACTGGCCGGAGCCGAAGCTCACCTTGGGCTGATACCAGGGCAGCAGCTGATCCTGCTCCAGCGCCAGGCTCAGCTCATCCAGGGTCAGACGGTGGCCATCTTCCTCCTGGGCTCGCTCCTGCTGCGGGCGCCAGGCCCCGATCAGCTGGCTGATCTGCTGCTGGCTGGAGGGTTTCTCGATGCGCCCCAGCACCTGCAAGCCATAGGCGGCGCTCATGCGCAGCACGGCCTCGACCACGTCATCCTCCAGCGCGCTGGAGAGGATGATGCCGCCGCGAAAGCCGCCGAGGGAGAGGCGGCGCAACAGCGCCATGCCATCCATGCCCGGCATGCGCAGATCGCAAAACAGGATGTCGACCTGATGACGCTGGCACATGGCCAACGCCTCCACCCCGTCCTGCGCCTCCAGCAGGGAAGCGTAACCGAGCCCGCGGATCTGGTGCATCAACGCCTTGCGCTGGAAGGCGTGATCTTCCACCACCATGATCACCAACTCATGCTGTGTCTTGTTCATCGAGCCATAATCCAATTTCACCTGTAATAGCCTTCATCAGCGCCAGCACCGTCTGGCTCAGTTCACTGAGCTCGTCCAGCTGCTTGAGGCGGGCCGCCGCTTCGAGCCGGGCCGCCTCCTCCGCCAATGCCTGCTGCCCCACCATGCGGGCAGCCCCCTTGATCCGATGCGCCGTCTCCACCAGGGCATAGGTATCCTGCCTGGCCAGTGCCTGCATCATGTCATCTCCGTCCTGGCGATTGGAATCCAGGTATTCCCGCGCCATGCTGCGCGCCACCGCCTCATCGCCAAACAGCGAGAGCCAGCGCTCCCCCTGCTCGCTGGCAGGGGCAGGGACCTGGCTGGGTTCCTGCGCCTGACGGCTCACCGGCAGCCAGCGCATCAGCACCTGCCGCAGCGTATCCAGGGTATAGGGTTTGAACAACATGTCGTTCATGCCCGCCTCCTGCATCTGCAGGCCGGCCTCTTCGGAGGTGTCGGCCGTCACCCCGATGACAGGGGCCGATACCCTCTGCTCTCGCAGCGCCCGGGTCAGGCTGTAACCATCCATCGCCGGCATGTGGCAGTCGGTCAGCAGCAGGGCGAATCCCTGCCCCTGCCAGGTGCGCAAGGCCTTGTCGCCGTCATCCACCACCTCGGCATCCACGCCGAGAATGGCCAGCTGGCGGGCCAGCAGGGCGCGGTTGATGGGGTGATCGTCGGCCACCAGCACCCGCCCCTGCAGCTTGGGCGCATTGGCTTCCACCGGGCTGATCGCCGCCTCCCCCAGCAACTGATGGCAAGTCTCCAGCAACAGGTCGGGATAGAGCGGCGATTGTCCCAGCCGCCACCAGGCACTCGACCCCATGCGACCGCGCAGGGCCTCCTGCGGGGAGAGCACTATGCCCTTGAGGGTCGACTGCTGCAAATGGCCCAGCCAGTCGCTGCCGAGCGCCTGCTCGAGCCAGCTCTCCTCCGCCAGCAACAGGCCGTTGAGGGGCTGCCGCCACTGCTGTGGATCCAGACGATGCAGCCTGGCCCCCAGCCGCTGCATGGCGCTCTGCAAGGCAACATCTTCGCCAAACAGCCACCACTCCTGGCCGGCCAGCGGCGGGGCATCCCACTGACACTCGCTCAGCGGGAACTCGAAGGTGAGCCGGGTGCCGTGCCCCGGTTTGCTCTCGAGCGTCAGCGTGCCCCCCATCTTCTGGGCCAGCTGGTGGCAGATGGCCAGGCCCAGCCCGGTACCGCCGAAGCGTCGGGTTATGTCGGACTCCACCTGCTCGAACGGGGTGAACAGGCGATCCTGCTTCTCTTCGGCGATGCCGATGCCGGTGTCGCTGACCGTGATGGCCAGTCGCTCGGCCTGCAGGCCCACCTGGATGCGGATCTCGCCCCGCTCGGTGAACTTGACCGCATTGTTGAGCAGGTTGGAGAGCACCTGACCCACCCGCACCGCATCGATGCGGGCCTGATCCGGCACCTCGGTGCCCCAGTCCAGCGTCACTCTGAGCCCCTTGCCATGGGCCAGGGTGGCATGGCCGCGGATCACGTCACAGATGACGGAGGCAAGCCGGCACTCCTGATAATGGAGCTGCAGTTGGCCCGCCTCTATCTTGGAGAAGTCGAGCACATCGTTGACCAGATAGAGCAGGTTGTTGGTGGAGGTGACCACGTTACGCAGCAGGTAGCGCTGATCCTCGTTCAGCTCGCTCATCTGCAGCAGCTCCAGCATGCCATGCATGCCGGAGATGGGGGTTCTGAGCTCGTGGCTCATGGTGGCGAGGAAGCGGCTGCGCACCTGCATCGCCTGCTCGGCATAGGCCCGCGCCTCCCTCAGCTCGTGCTCCTGGCGCTTGAGGGCCGTGATGTCCTGGATCACCCCGTTGAGGATCAGGTGCCCCTCCTCCTGCGGCACAAAGCTGCCGCGCACCTGCAGATAGCGCGCCCCCTCAGGCCGCTCCACCTTGACCTCGAGATCGAGAGGGGCCAAGGTCTGAGCATGGTTGGCCACCTTGCTGACGAAGTCCTGCAGCGCCTCCTCGGTAAAGCCGAACACCTCTCCCCCCGACTCGGCCGACAGCATCTCCTGCCGGCTGGCCCCCAGGATCTCGCTCGCCCCCTGCGAGGCATAGAGGAAGCGCCCCTTGCCGGGTCCGATCCAGAGGTACTGATAGACGATGCCTGGCATGCTGTCGGTGATCTGGGTGAGGCGGGTCTCCGCCTTGCGGGCCCGCGCCTCGGCCTCCTTGATGCGGGTCACGTCGGTCAGCACGGTCAAGACACCGAGCATGTCTCCATCCGGGGAGGTGTAGGGGCGCTTGGTATAGATGACGTGGAACATGGCGCCATCCTGGCGGCGGCTGTTGCCCGCCCCCTCCAGTTGTGCGCCGCTCTGCCACACCTCCTGCTCTTCTTTCAGTACCCGCACCCGCTCTCTGGCCGGCATGCGGTCCAGATCGTCGCCCCCCTCCTTCATCGGGTCGCCGATGAAGGCATCCCGATAGGCCCGGTTGCAGAGGGTGATGCGCTGCTCGCGATCCCGCAGCACCACCATGTTGGGCAGGGAGTTGAGCAGGGTCTGCACAAACGTCAGCTGCTCGTTCAATTTGTGCTCGGCCAGCTGGCGCTGCACTATCTGGCGACGCAGGGTCCGGTTCCAGCCCATGAACAGCAGCACGCAGAGCAGGAAGGCCCCCAGCCCCAAGGCGGACCAGAGCGCCACCGTGGTCGGATTGATGCCGGTCTGGATGGTCAGAGTCAGCCACTTGTGCTCCAGCTTGGTCATCTCTTCCGGCCGGATGGAGAGCAGCACCTTGGTCAGGATCTGCTGCAACATGGGATCCTGTTGATGCACCGCCATGGCGACCGGCACCCTCAGCTCGTTGCCGGAAAATACTACCTGGTAGCGGTTGTTGAACCCTTTCTGCAATGCCTGCTCCAGGGTGGTCATGCTCATCAGCACATAGTCGACCTGGTGCCCGTCCAGCAGGGGCAGCAGCTTGGTGTCGCTGCTCGTTGCCACAGGGCTGGCGCCCACCTCCTTGAGCACCAGCTCCTCCACCGAGCCGCCGACGATCCCCACCCGGCGTCCCTTGAGCTCGTTGAGACTGGCCAGCTCTTCACTCCCCTGCCTGGCGGCAATCACCCGGTGGATGAAGGCGTAGTCGGGGGTAAACAGGGCGTACTGGCGCCGTTCGGCGGTCGGGGTGATGGCCGGAATGAAATCCAGCTTGCGCGCCTGCAGCAGGCTCTGGGTCTCGGCCCAGCTGCTGGTAGGTACCAGGCTGAAGTGCAGGCCGGACCGCAGGCTCACCAGCTTGAGCAGGTCGGCGATGAAGCCCTTGAGCTGGCCATTGCCATCGATCTCGCTCACCGCCGGCCAGTCCGGCGCCACCCCGAAGCGCAGGGTCGGATGGCGGGCCAGCCAGTCCAGTTCGCTCTGGTTGAACACTATCTGGCGAGGGCCGTTGGCCAGCTCGTAGTCGACGATACCGCCGGTCTCCAGAATGCGGCGGCGCTCATCCAGCGACATGTCGTTGAGAGCCAGCTCCAGCAGATCGCGCAGCCCCTGATTGTCCCGCCTCACCGCCATGGCCAGCGAGGTATCCGTCACCCACTCCGGGGTGATCACCTTGAGCCCGGTCTGCGGCTGCAGGCGCTGCAGTCGCATCAGCGAGGGCAGATCGGAGAGATAGGCATCCGCCAGCCCCTTCTTGACCATGAAGACGGCTTCGTCGCTGCTGTCCGCCTCGATCAGCTGGGTCATTCCGAGCTGGGCCAACTCCTCGCAGGAGCTGAAGCCGTGCTCGCACACCCAGCGCAACTGGCGTGCCGCGGCCAGGGTCGGCTCCCCCTCTTCCCGCGTCAGCAGGACGGCGCGCGGCAGGGTCATCAGATCCGAGGTAAAGCGCATCTTCTCCTGACGCGACTGGCTGGGCGTCACGCCGATCAGCATGTCCACCTCCCCATCGAGCAGCGCCTGCTGGGCATCGGCATAGTAGGGATAGGTCTTGTAGCGCACGGTCAGCCCCAGCCGGCCGGCAATCTGGTTGGCAAAGTCGTCGAGCGGGCCATTGAAGCCACCCCGGCCATTGGTATAGATGTAGGGGGGCCAGGCCATCGAGGGCATGCCCACCACCAGGTCATTGCGCGAGGCGAGCCACAGCCGCTCCGTCAGTCCCAGCTGATCCTTGTCCAGAGAGGTTTCTGCCGCAGCCACATGGCTCCAGCAAGCAAACCAGCACAACAGAATGGCGCGATAACAGAGGCGCAGCATGGATGACTCCTGAACAGATCGGAGAGCGATCATAGGGATTTTGGCAAAATGTGTGAATAAAAATTCGTAACAGAACTCGTGCGGATACGAAAAACGGCAGGCTCACGCCTGCCGTTTTCTAGCAAGAAAGGGGCCAAGCCCCACCTTATCAGGTTATTCGGTTCCCAAGCCGGAAGCCGGTTTGATACTCCTGCTCACGGATGTGGGCGATCTGCACATTTTGCCCTTCCAGACCTATGTCTTTGAGCAGGGCGGGCGACAGGTGCAGATAACAGGTGCGGCGTTCCAGCCGGGTGATCCGTTTCTGGACCAGGGTTTCGACGGTGCGCAGCAGGGTCAGTTCGATAGACATAATATTCTCCAGTTGAACGTGCGGTTCCCCCGGAGAGAAGAGATCACCCTGCGGGACAACCGCGGGTGATAAAAAAGCAGGTGTTACCTGTTTCCTCCACGCGGCAGAAAAAGAGCACGAGTCTTCGCGCTGCTGATGCAGCGGTCGAACGCAACGTTTAGCATTGAATGTTGCATATCCGTCTCCTTACCGTGTGAAAGTTGAACAAGTTGCCACAGTCTAAAAAAAGACCGAATTTTATACAAGAACCTCACCCCCCATATGGGGAGGTGAGCCATCTATCAATACTCATCCGGAACAGAGAGCCTGACGCCGTCCCACTCAGATCCCGGACAGCAGCCGAAACTCCTCCAACGCATAGGTGTCCGTCATGCCGCTCACGTAGTCGAGCAGCAGCCGCACCCGGTAATACCACTCCTGCTCGGCCTCCTCGGCAAAACGGGGATCCCGGCTGGCCACCGCCAGTCGATAGGCCTTGAGATGGCGGGCCGACAGGCGATGGTAAAGCCGGCGGGCAAAGAACAGCTCGCTGCCCCCCTGCCCCGCCAGCAGACGCTCAAACTGGCTGGCCGGCAGGGCCAGCAGGCAGGCGTAGGTGGAGAGCACGCCGCGCAAAGCGGCATAGCCCTCCAGCTCCAGCGCCTCCACCTCGGGCCGCATAAACACCAGCTCGCGAGCAACCCGCTTGAGGATGTCGAGCACCCGCGCCGCTGGCGCCTGGCCGTGCAGCAGGGCCTGAGGATAGGCGCCGCTCAGGATCTGGGCGTGCTCACTCACATAGGTGCTGGCGGCCAGCGCTACCAGATCCCGGGTCAGCTGTTGGCGGAAATGGGGAAAGAAGCCGCGATCCGAGTCGACGACCGCACTCAGCAACGCCGCCATGTAGTCACCGCCATCCGCCTCCCGCAGCGCCTGCAGCAGCTCGCCGAGGCCGAGGATGCGCCGATCCACCGCATCTTCCAGATCCGCGATGCAGTAGGAGATGTCGTCCGCCGCCTCCATGATGTAGACCAGCGGGTGACGACAGCCGGCGGCCAGCCCCAGGCTCTGGCCGAGGGCGCTGTAGAGGGGTTGTTCGCTGAAGAAGATGCCGCGCTTGCTGCTCCAGCCATGATGCTGGCCATAGTAGGGGGTTGCCTGCCGGCCCGCCGGCGGTTGCTGCGGATATTTGCACAGTGCCGCCAGCTGCCCCAGGGTCAGATTCAACTCGTGCAGGCTGTGTACCAACCGCAGGCTCTGGGCATTGCCGTCAAACACCAGCAGATCCTGGCGAAGATCGGCCCACTGTGGGCTAGGTGCCTTGCCCAGCGCAGCGGCAAACAGGCCGTCCAACTCCTGCGCCAGCCACTGGCTCATCACCTGCTCGCCAAAGTGGCCGAACGGCGGGTTGCCGACGTCGTGCAACAGGCAGGACATCTCCACCAGATTGACGAAGGCCCCCTCGCACACAGCGCCTGCCGGCAGGGCCGCCAGAACGCGGCGGCTGATCTGGCGACCGGTCTCCTGTACTTCCAGGGAGTGGGTCAGTCGGCTGCGCACCGAGGCCTTCACGTCGAGCGGGAAGACCTGGGTCTTCTGCTGCAGCCGGCGCACCGGCGCCGCCTGCACGATACGGGCGCGATCCTGCTCGGTCGCCTCCAGCAATTCTTCGTCACCCCTGGGATGGATCCGCTCGGGGGTAATCAAACGGCTATACATGTTGCAGCTCCTTGCCAGCGCAGCGCGTTTATGAGAGCAGCCAGCGCCGCAGGCGGGCGATATCGCCCGGGTACTCCCGACGCAGCGTCTCAATCCAGTCTTCCACGTTCTCCCACCAGGCCGGATGATCCGGACTCTGGATCAGCTGGGCCGTCTGCTGCAGCCGGCGCAGGCCGATGGAGCCCGCCGCCCCCTTGATCTTGTGCGCCTCCTCCACCACGCCGGCCTGATCCCGGGCAATCATGTTGGAGTCGAGCACCGCCATGTAGTCGGGCATCATCTTCTCGAACAGATCGACGCTGGAGAGCAGCACCGGCTTGCCCACGGTATCGGCATAATCGATGAGGAAGGGCAGGTCCAGCAGTGCATCCTGGCTGACGGTGTCGGCCTGCTCGTCCGCCTCGTCCCCGGCCAGATCGGCAAACAGGTGACCAATCACCTCCCGCACCGCCTTCGAGCCGAGCGGCTTGTTGATCACATCCTGCATGCCGTGATCCCGGTAGTACTGGCGATCGCCGGTGGCGTTGGCGGTGAGTGCCACCATGGGCGGCAAACTTTCGCCGTAGCGCTCGAGCAGCTGTTCCGCCACATCGAACCCCGTCATGTCCGGCAGCTGGATGTCGAGCAGGATCAAGTCGAAATCATCCGGGTTGGCCATGGCCAGCGCCTGGGCGCCATCGCGCGCCACCTTGACCTGATGGCCAAGCTTGCTCAGCAGGGCGCAGGCCACGGTCACGTTGAGCTCGACGTCCTCCACCAGCAGGATGTCGAGGGACGGCATCTCGGGCTCGAGGGCGGCAACCTCTCCTTCGATGCACTCCACCTCCAGCTCGGCGGTGAAGCAGGAACCCTCGCCCGGATCGCTGTCCACGTAGAGCTGGCCACCCATCGCCTGCACCAGCTGGTGGGAGACCGCGAGGCCGATGCCGGTGCCGGTGGCGTGCTTCTTGCCCTGTACCTGATAGTACATGGCGAAGATCTTCTCCTGCTGGGCCCGTGGAATGCCGATGCCGGTATCCTCCACCTCGAAGTGCAGCGCCAGCTTGCCCGGCGCGTCGGCAGCATGGGCGAGGCAGCGTACCGTCACCCCGCCTTCGTCGGTGAACTTCACCGCATTGCCCACCAGGTTCCACAGCACCTGGCGCAGCCGGGTGCCGTCCGCCATCACGAACTGCGGTACCTCGCCATCCCGATCGAAGTGCAGATAGAGCCCCTTCTGCTCCGCCTGGATGCGCGACAGCGTCTCCAGCTCGTCGAGGAAGGCGGGCAGATCGATGCGGGTCGGCGCAATCTCCAACCGGCGCCGATCCAGTTTGTCCAGATCGATGATGTCGTTGAAGATGTTGCCGAGCGTCACCGCGCTCAGGTGAATGGTCTTGAGCTGCTGATGACGTTTGGGATCGAGCGGCGTATCCATCAGCATCCGGCTCAGGCCGACGATGCCGTTGAGCGGAGTGCGCAGCTCGTGGCTGATGGTGGAGATGAAGGTGGTCTTGTCGCGGCTCGCCTTCTCCAGCTTGTCCTGGTACTGCTTGCGCTCGGTGATGTCGCGGCCAAAGCCAAGCAGGCCGAGTCGCTTGCCGAATCGGTCGAAGAAGGGCACCTTGCGCAGCTCGAAGTAGGCCTTGCGGCCATCTGGGTACTCCAGCCACTGCTCATAGGTGAGCGGCTCATTGCTCGCGAAGACCTGCTTGTCGGTCTCCACCACCTTGCTGGCAATGTCGTGTTTGTAGACGTCAAACGGAGTCAGCCCGATGAGTTCGGCCTCCACCTTGCCGGTCAGCTCCTCCATGGCGCGGTTGCAGCCGGAGAACTGCTCGTCTTCGTTGCGGTAGTAGACCAGATCGGGGGAGCAGTCGATGAAGGAGCGCAGCAGGGCGGTGCGCTCGCCCAGATGCAGCTGGGCCTTCTCGCGCTGGAACACCTCGTTCTCCAGATCCTCGATGGCCTGCTGACGCAGGGTCTCGGCCCGGTTGGTCTCGGCGATCTGGGCGTTGAGGCGGCTGATGTTCTCCTGCAGCTGGCTGTTGAGCTCGAGATCCCGCTCGCGCATGTCCTGCAGCTTGCGCACCATGCGGGTCAGCCGCTGGCGGGAATCCTCCAGCTGATCCACCACGATGGAGAGAAAATAGACGGCCCAGGGGGTGACCAGCAGGCCGAAGAAGACCGAGCGCACCAGGTCGACGATGTCCACAGTGCCGCGCAGAAACAGGGTGACCCCCATCTGGATGGAGACGGCCAGCACTATGATGCCGGTGGCCAGGAACATGCTGAATCGCACCAGCCCCAGCTTGGTCATCAGGTCGACGTAATATTGCGCCCAGGATTTTATTTGTTTCATCTTATTGTTTTCTCCCCGATATTCGCCGAACAGAATACCAGCACGACGCGCCGAACTCTTCTGCCGTCGCACGATAAATTATCGATTAACCTCCTCCGCCCGCTGGGGTAGCATGCCGGAGTCAATTCGGTCAGCCCGGATTAAGCCTGGCTGGCTATAATGCCAGGCCGTTCAATTCAACCAACTGATAATTCAGGAGTCTCATCGATGCGCAATCTCACCCTGCTGAGTCTTGGCCTGCTGGCAGCCAATGCCGCCCACGCCGACCTGGGCGAGATCCCCAAGCAGTCAGGCTGGTCCGGCTTTCTGCTGGGCGGGGTCAACGCCGTCAGCTACCAGTCCAACTTCTACGCGGGCGATGACAACCACAGCCGTATCAATGATCTCGGCTCGCCCGACAGCGAGAGCGGCCTGACGCCGCTGCTCAACGCCGACATCCGCTATACCTTCGCCGATACCCGCACCCAGATCTTCCTCGGCAACCTGATCCAGGATGCGGTGCGTTTCGACTTCACCCAGCAGCTCGGCCTGCGCCAGGAGATGGGCGACAAGGGTATCGTCGCCACCTCGCTGGTGTTCAACGTCATGCCGGTCGAGTTGTGGAGCGATCCCTTCGCCACCGGCGTGGACCGAAGCTCGACCGACCTGAAGTCCAAGGGGGCTCGCTTCGCCTGGGACAAGATCTGGGGCAGCAACTTCTACGGCAACCTGACCACCCGGGAGGTGGACATGGACGAGGAGCGCAGTGGCCAGCAGTATGATCAGAGCCACGGCACCCACTACGCCGGCATGCTGGATCGCAACGGCAAGGTGCACGACATGGAGCTCTCCTACCAGTTCCATTTCGGCGGCAACCAGCTGCTGGAGCCGGCCATCCTCTACAAGGAGGCTCGCCTGGACGGCAGCGCCGAGAGCTTCAAGAACACCGGCCTGAAGCTGACCTACGCCAAGCGCGGCCCCCAGTGGTCCTTCGTCAGCAACCTCTACACCGGCAAGCGCAAGTACGACGAGGCGAACCCCATCTTCGGCCAACATGCCGACGCGGACGAATTCGCCGTCAACGGTACCTTCTTCTGGCACAACCTGTTCGGCGTCAAGGCCCTGGCCGCCACCTTCACCGCGGCCTACTCCAATGCCGACTCGGACATCGACTTCTACGACAGCCAGTCCACCCGTTTCAGCACGGGTCTGCTCTACAACTTCTAACGGCGAGCAGCACCAACAAACGAGGCCACCTCATGGGTGGCCTCGTGCATTGGCGGACGGCGGGAAAATCAGATCCCGAGGGAGTCCAGCAGATCGTCGTGGTCGTTGGCCACCGGGGCGGCGGCCGGAGCCGGCTGGGCAGCCTCGCGCTTGGTCTGGGCGATCAGGGCATCCGGATCCAGCTCTTCCTGATCCATGCCGTCGTTGTGGATGCGGATGAACTCGGTCTTGTCCATCGCCAGCTCCAGATAGAAGATGTTGTTGCGGGCGGTGAAGAAGGTGACCCGGCGCGACTCCGGGCTGTCGAGATTGGTATCGACGCTCAGCATCACCTGCTTGTTGAGGGCCAGCATCTTCGGCTGGTTCTGGGTGATGTGGGTCTGCAGATCCCGGCCGACCTTGACGGTGAAGCTGCCGACGATCTGGTTCATCAGCTCGCCCATGACGTTGCTCACCTCGTCCGAGGTGTGGGAGATGGCGAGATCTTCCTTGGATAACCCCATGCTGAGCATATAGCTCTCGTAGAGCTCCATGGCGGCGGAGGCGGAGAAGTTAATCACCACCAGGCCGGAGAAGCCGCCGTCAAACAGCACGAAGCAGCCGATATCCGGCTTGAGGCAAGTCTTGCTGATCCGCTGCACCATGCCGGAGAAACGCACCTGACTCTGGGTTGCCGCACTCAATACATCCGTCACCGAATGGCACAGGCTCAACAGCACGTCCTCTGTGGTCAATACGGTATCATCGTCGGCTCTTGTCACTATCATGGGACCTTCCTGAACATCGAAAATGGGCTTATCTATACCATAACTCTAACAGATAGCGCGGCCCGGGCGTCGAAATAGCGAGCCGCCTCTCACTTGATTCAACTGTCAGTTTCAAGGGGAGTGAATCCAGCCAGATTGGCCAGCTTGCGTCGCCAGCCGGCGGCTTCCCGCTGCAGGGTCGATTCATCATAGGGCAAGGAGGGATGAGCCCCCCAGATGGGGCCAGGCCAGGCCTTGTCGGTACTGAAACGGGCCACGTGGTGCAGATGCAGCTGGGGCACCAGGTTGCCGAGCGCCGCCACGTTGATCTTGTCCGGGCGCAGCGCCTGCTCCATCAGGGTTGCTACCGCGCAGGACTCCTGCATCAGCTGCTGTTGCTGGGCCGGCGCCAGGTGGTGGATTTCCCGCAGATTGGCCACTCTCGGCACCAGGATGAGCCAGGGATACTGGCTGTCCTTGGCCAGCAGGACGCGGCAGAGAGGCAGATCGCCGAGCAGGCGGGTATCCGCCTGCAGGCGACTGTGCAATTCAAACATGAAGACCTCGTTGCAATAAGATGGGCGCTAGACACGATGAGAGCCCCCACGTTACTGCAACGGACGGCAAACTTAAAGCCGCGGCACGGCCCAGCTGACAAAGCGCTTGCGCAGGGCCGGATCCGCCTTGAGGAAGAGTTGCTGCAACTGCCCCTCCAGCTCGCTGGCCGCTACCGGTGCAACCTCGCTGGCGACCACGGCCGCAGGAAGTGCAGAACCAGAAGCCGCCGTCAGCGCCGCCTTGCCACCGCGCTGGTTGTATTCGGCCAGCTTGGCACGCCAGTCCATGCCGATCAGCATGCCGCTGGTCACCAGCGCATCCTGCTCGCTCGCCATCACCTTGCCATCGGCCTGCAGCCCCATGACGGGAGACTTGGCATACTGCGCCATGCCCCGCTCATCCCTCGGCAAGTTGGCGACCAGCTGTAATTGTTGCTGGCTCGCCTGATAGCGCAGCACCTGCGGCGCGGAGCGCAGCTGGCGGTCATTCTCGCTGCTGCTGCGACTCGGGATCACCCCTTCATAACGCACCAGCAGCTGCTGCTCGCCATCCGGCAGGGTGGCGTGCTGCTCGTCGTGCAGGGTGCCGGCGCTCACCGCCAGGATCTGAAAATCCGCCGGCACCGTCACCTCAACCGCAGCATGCGCCGAGCCTGTGCCCAGCATCATGTTCATGCCCAGTGCGGCGCACAGCAGCGACACACGGTTTTTATATCGACAACCCTTCATCTTCGTTCATCTTCCTGATCGCGTTGATGGGCGCAGGCTAGCAGCCGAAGATGACAGAAAAATAACGGCAGTTCAGAGCAGGTAGTGGGGCCGCTCGGCAAACCACTGGGCCAGCACCTGCTTGAACAGCCGGATCTTGCGCGGCACCCGCCGCTGCTGGGCATGCAGGATATGAAGCGGGTGCAGACCGCTGTGCCAGCCGTCGAGCACGGTCACCAGCTCCCCCGCCGCCAGCAGGGCATCCACCGCAACCAGCGGACACTTGGCATAGCCCAGTCCCGCCCGGGCCAACTGCAGCGCCGTGCTGTAGTGATTGGCCCGCACCTTGCCTTGCACCAGGATGTGCGCCTCCTCCCCCTCCCGGCTGAAGTGCCACTGCTCCCAGGCCGGGTTGCTCCCCATGAGCAGGCAGGCACGGCCGCTGAGCTCATAAGGGGTGGCCGGCTTGCCCTCCCTTGCCACCAGTGTAGGGCTCGCCACCACCACATCCCTGAGCCGCCCCAGCGGCATGGCCACCAGGTTGTCAGGCACCTCGCTCATGGCGCGCAGGGCGATGTCATGCTCACCCTGACTCATGTCGACCATCTGATTGGTGAAGTTGAGCTCGACCGCAACCCCGGGGCAGAGCTCGGCAAAGCGAGCCAGCAGCTCGCTCACCATGCGATCGCCGGCGCTGATCGGGCAGGTGAAGCGCAGCCGGCCGCCATCCTCCTCGGTCAGAGCCTGGATATCCTGCTCCGCCTGGCGAGCCAGCGCGAAGATCTCCCCCGCCTGCAGGTAGAGGGTGGAACCCGCCTCGGTCAGGCTGAGCCGGCGGGTGGTGCGTTGCAGCAACTGGGCATTGAGAGAGGACTCCAGCGCACTGACATGACGGCTCAGCATCCCCTTGCTCACCCCCAGCGCATCGGCGGCGGCGGAGAAACTGCCCCTTTGTACCACTTCGTAAAAACTGGCCAGATGGGCGATGTCCATCATTAGCTCCAATTTGGAAACAATGGGTTTATTTTACGCGCTTTTTCCCCTTTTTTAGCGCGCTAGAATCAACACATCCCAACCAGGAGTGACTGAGATGAAGATTGTGATTGTGGGTGCCTCCGGCACCATAGGCTCTGCTGTCAGCGACTTGCTTGCCAAGGATCACCAGGTGATCCGGGTCGGCCACAGCCAGGGGGATGCCAGGGTCGACATGCGCGATCCCGCCTCCATCAGGGGGCTGTTTGCCAAGCTGGGGCAGTTCGATGCGTTGGTGGTGGCCAGCGGCAGCGCCGCGTTCAACGCCCTGACCGAGATGACCGATGAAGAGTGGCAGCTGGGGATCCAGAGCAAACTGATGGGCCAGATCAACCTGACCCGTGCCGCCATCCCCCACCTCAACGACAGGGGCTCCATCACCCTGATCAGCGGCATCCTGAGCGAGGAACCCATCAACTGGGGCGCCAGCGTCACCACCATCAACGGCGCCGTCGAGCACTTCGTCAAGGCGGCCGCCTGCGAACTGCCGCGGGGCCTGCGCATCAACGTGGTGAGCCCGACCGTGCTGGCGGAGTCGATGGACAAATACGCCAGCTTCTTCCCGGGCTTCGTCCCCGTGCCCGCCGCCAAGGTGGCGCAGGCCTACCAGAAGTCGGTACTGGGCGTACAGACCGGCCAGGTGTTCAGGGTCAACGGCTGATCACCCCCTCGTTGTGACCAGCCCGACACGGCAAGAAAAACGGGCCCCGTGATGGGGCCCGTTCCATTGCTGCCAACATGCCGACTTGCCGCTGGCCGATGGCAAACGTTTGTTTTTACGGCAACAAAAAAGGCGGTACGCCTCAGTCGATCAGCCCGTACTGCTCGCGCAGCACCTCGATGATCTCCTGCTTCGGATTGGCACTGCGAACCAGCGGCTGACCGATGATCTTCTCGGCGATCCCCACGTAGGTGTTGGAGATGTCCATCATCACCTCGGTCGGCAACTTGTTGTCGCGGGCCAGGGCGAAGCGCTCGGGCATGCGGTGCTTGTTGAGCAGGATGTCCGGATCCGGGAAGTGATTGAGCAACCACTGGCGGAAGCCCTCTTTCGACTTCTCGACGATCTGGCCGTCGCGCAGGGCGGCGCCGTCCCAGATGCGGGAGCTGTCAGGGGTGCCCACTTCATCCATGTAGATGAGTTTTTCGTTGCCGGCGGCATCCTGGACGTAGCCAAACTCGAACTTGGTGTCGACGAAGACCTGATCCAGCTCGGCCAGTGCGTCGCTGATGACGTTGAAGCCCTCTTTGAGCAGCACTTCGTAGCGGTCGATGTCGGCCGGCTTGCTGAAGTTGAAGCCCTGGTAGTGGCGCTCGATGTCGGCACGGGAGACGTTGACGTCATCGGCTTCCGGCACGCCGTCCAGCCCTTTCAGCACGCCCTTGGTGGAGGGGGTGATGAGGATCTCGGGCAGCTTCTGATCCTTTTTCAGTCCTTCCGGCAGGGTGATGCCGCAGAACTCGCGCTCGCCATCCTTGTAGGCACGCCACATGGAGCCGGTGATGTACTGGCGGGCAATCGCCTCGATCATCACAGGGCGGGCTTTTTGCACGATCCAGACGAAGGGATGGGGGATGTCCAGGATATGGCTGTCGGCCAGTCCCTTCTCCTTGAACAGCTTGAACCAGTGGCTGGAGATGGCGTTGAGCGCAGCCCCTTTGCCCGGCACACCGTTGAGCCCGTCCACACCCTGCCAGATGCAGTCGAAGGCCGAGATCCGGTCGCTGATCACCATGATGGCGAGCGGCGCATCCGCCGGCACGTCGTAACCCTTCTCGCGGATGAGGCGGGCACTGTCTGCGGCGGTCAGCCAGTAGACGCTGCGCACCTTGCCGGAATGGACGGGTTTATCGGTACGGATCGGCAAATCATCGTTCACCGCCAATACTTGGTCTGCAAGACTCATGGCTAATAACACTTCCTGTTTGTGGGGGGTTAACATAACAAAACAGGGGCACAAGGCCCCTGTTTCTATTCTGTTTTTGCAGCTTGGTCAGCCAGGCCCTTGGCGAATGCCTCGGACAGGCTGATGTACATCTGGGAGATGACACCGGACGACACGGGCTTCTTGTCCTTGTCGAACAGGGTGATGGAGGTCTTGCCCCCCGCCATCTCGCCAAGCTGGAAGCGATACTTGTCTTCGTCCAGCTTGAACGGCTCGCTGCCCTTGGCCTTCCAGAACTCGCTGCCCGGCTCGTCGTACTCCACGTCGATCCAGCCCAGCGACTGCTGGGTATCCTTGATGGTGAAGCCGTAGGCCGGCAGCACCTGATTGAGACGACGCCACACCTGGTCAAACGAGCCATCGACGATCCAGGCGCTCAGCTCGTTGTTGTCCAGACCCAGCTCCAGCCCCATGCCATCGTTGGCCTTGTGCTGCTCGCGGGACTTGAGCTGCTTGTCGTAGTAGAGCGAGAACTGGTTGAGGGCCCGGGTCGCGTAGCGCTGGGCATCCGCCGGGGTCAGCTCCTTGCTGGTCTCGCCATCGATGGTCTCTTCATGATCCAGTACCCGGACCGACATGTTGACGGCGTGGCGCTGGGGATCGTTGCGCAGGGTGAACTGGTAGCGCTGGCGAATGACGAAGTCGTCGTCCTCTTCGCTCCAGCCGTCGAGCGCCTTGGTATTGTCAAACCAGCCGGTCTGCAACACGCCGGCCTGCTGGTCCAGCTTCTCGGTGGTGACCTTGTACTGGGCGAGGAAGTTCATCAGGAAGGCCCAGGTATCGCGCTCCACGCTCTGGGAGGTGCTGAGAGCGTAGAAGGCCATGGTAGGTTCACCGGCATTGATTACCACCTGGCTGCCCGGTACCACGGTCAGCAGCTGGGCGGGCGGACGCACATCCACCTTGGCCCCCAGGGCGCCGTCACGGCTGCTCTCTGGCAGGGGCGGAATGTCGAAACTGCTGTTAAAGGCGGGGGCACTCAACCCGGCCGGCACTAGGAAAGCACGGCCTTCAAGGCGGGCATCCTCGTACTCGAAACCACGGTTGGCCATCTTGCGTTCCTGGGGTGAGCTACAGGCTGCCAGCACGGCAACGGTCGCCACGCTCAGCACCAGGCGCACTGCATTTCCCTTTCCATTTGCTTTAAACACTCGCCATCAACTCCGCAGTCGTCAGTGCTCGCGCCATCGCCCGCTCGCCCTCGGCAGTGAGGTCGGTGAGCGGCAGACGCAAGGTGGCCGTCGCAATCAATCCCAGCTGGGCGCAGGCCCATTTCACCGGGATGGGGCTCGGTTCGCAGAACAGAGTCTGATGCAACGGCATCAATCGATTGTTGATGTCATGCGCCCGCCCGGCATCGCCGGCCAGCGCAGCACGACACATGTCGGCCATCTGGGCCGCTGCAATATTGGTGGTGACCGAAATGACACCGTCACCGCCTTGCAGCATAAAATCACATCCACTGGCATCATCGCCACTATAAAGTGCGAATTGCGCACCACACAGTTCACGCAGCAGCGGCGTACGGCTCAGATCCCCGGTCGCCTCTTTCAGGCCTATGATGCCGGGCACCCTGGCCAGTCTGGCTACCGTTTCCGGTTTGAGATCGCAACCGGTACGACCGGGCACATTATAAAGAATTTGGGGCAGACCACTAGCCTCGGCGATCGCACAATAGTGACGATAGAGACCTTCCTGGGTGGGTTTGTTGTAATAAGGTGTGACCGAGAGACCCGCTACCACGCCGGTTTCGGCGAAGCGCTTGGCCAGGGCGACGGCATGGGCGGTATTGTTGGAGCCGCAGCCGGCGATGACCGGGATGCGTCCGGCGGCCAGTGCCACGGTTTTCTCCACGACGGCAATGTGCTCCTGCTCGCTCAGGGTCACCGACTCCCCCGTGGTCCCCACCGCGACGATGGCGCTGGTTCCGGCGCTGACATGATACTCGACCAGATTGGCAAGACTGGCCCAATCGACTTCACCTGAAGCCAGCATGGGGGTAACGAGGGCAACAATACTACCGCGCAACATGGATATTTCTCCCGATTTTCAGGGGCGTTATGGTAAAGCTGCCCCCTTGGAAAAACAAGGGAGGCCACGGCCAAGCCGTGTTACCATCCGGCACAAACAGCCGTGCGCAAGCGCCGGAAACTGGCGCCGGAACCGGGCCGCCACCACCCGGCAGGACGCTTGCCACAACGAGATTCTCAGCAGGGTCGCCACGCGGCCGCGCGGGCCAGATCCCTTCGGTCGACGTGCCCGCCGCTCGCATTCGCTACCTGCTAATGGACGAGAGAAGATTTATGACTCATTACCTGGTCGTAACGGCCATCGGCACGGACAGGCCTGGCATCGTCAATGAGGTCACCCGCCACGTCAGTGGTTGTGGCTGCAACATTGTCGACAGCCGTCTTGGCATCTTCGGCAATGAATTCACCTTCATCATGCTGCTGTCCGGTGACTGGAACAGCCTGATGCAGCTCGAGATAAGCCTGCCCCTGCGCAGTCAGGAGTGGGACCTCATCACCATGATGAAACGCACCGAGCGCCACCAGTCGCTGCAATACGACATCAGCGCCAACGCCGAGATCCTGATCCGGGACCAGCCGGGCATCGTAAGCCAGTGCACCCAGTTCTTCAGCGATCACGGCTGGGACATCCAGGCCATGCAGACCATCACCCTGGAGCAGCAGCCGTTCAACCTGCTCAAGGCCAGCTTTCAGCTCAATCTGGCCAAGCAGGGAGAGGCGGCCGGCTCGCAGGCGGCCTTCGCCGGATTCTGTCGTGAACTGGGCGCAGAATCGTTCGAATTCATCGTCAACAACAAACACGCCTGACGGCTCATCAAGGAGATCCCATGCAACCTTTATCCGCTGGCAGCCTGGCCCCCGACTTTTCCCTCTCCGACCAGGACGGCAACCAGGTGCGCCTGGCCGACCTGCGCGGCAAGAAAGTGCTCGTCTATTTCTACCCCAAGGCGATGACCCCGGGCTGCACCACCCAGGCCTGCGGTCTGCGCGACGTCAACGCCGAACTGGCCGCCCTCAATGTGGTGGTGCTCGGCATCAGCCCGGATAGCGCCAAGCGGCTGAAAAAATTCGAGGAGCGCGACAACCTGAACTTCCGCCTGCTGGCCGATGAAGATCATGCGGTGGCTGATGCGTTTGGCGTCTGGGGCCCGAAGAAGTTCATGGGCAAGGAGTATGACGGTATCCATCGGCTCAGCTTCCTCATCGACGAAGAGGGCAAGATTGCCCACCGCTTCGACAAGTTCAAGACCAGCGATCACCATCAGGTGGTGCTCGACCTGATCAAGGGCTGAACCACAGATACCGGTACTGCTGATATGGAAAGGGCCTGCAAGCGCAGGCCCTTTTTTATTCGCATGTCGCAGCCCTTCCGCATTGCAGACGGGGGGCACGCGATCTCCCCCATTCGGTCACCTGCCCGGATGAGGGGCGGCAGCCTTGTTGTTTTCCATGGCGGGGCAGTGTGCATCCATAACGGGATGCCTTGGTGACGGATCTTTCGGCACAAGCCAAATGATGCCCTTATTGTTGCGCCAACGGGCCAGAAAGCAAGGCGCCGGCCGTTACATTTAATTAACCAACCCGCGCCTGCGTTGATTTAGCGCCCAGCAATCTCGCCAACCTCCCCTGCCAGATCAAAAAATTCATCCTATATATGGGTTAACGTGACCCCAGTTTCATTTTCCAGTGAGAAAAGCCCATGAACATGAGCCACACCGAACGTCTGATCCTGAGCAACCAGTACGAGATCCTGGCCAAACTCAATCCGGAGAAGGCGGCGTTTTACCAACGGGCCAGCACCATTATCGAGCGCGGCTACTGCCTGCAGATCCTCGAACTGGAGAAGAGCTTCGGTCATCTGGAACTGGCCACCTGCCAGGAGGTGATCGACACCCTGGAGCTGCACCATGCGCTGGCCATCTCCTGGGGCAACCTGGACGCAGCCGATCAGGGCGAAATCAATGCCAGCCGACTGGAGTTCAACGGCTACAGCCGCAGCCAGGAGCGGGAGCTGGCCGACTACGTCTGCTTCCTGCTGGAGGTGGACAAGCGCTTCCCCGAGCTCAAGTGCCCCTGCGACGAGCTCTCCAGCGACATCGCCATGCGTGACAAGTACCAGCGCATGCTGGCGGTCTGGCGCCAGTGCCCGCGCCAGTACAAGCTCTCCATCCAGGAGATCCGCAAGGTATTGGCGGCCTGATCCGGCAGCCATTAAAAAGGCGCCGCGAGGCGCCTTTGTCCGGTTGGCAGGCCGTGGGGCCTCACTCGTAGAGGAAGGATTTGTCCAGCTGCTTGAAGGCGGCGTTGAGGGTATCGGCCAGCTCTTCGTATCTCGGCTGGGCCACCAGCTGGCGCTGACCGCCCTGTTCGTTCATCTTGCCGTTGATCTCGCGATACCAGCTGGCAAGGGAAGGCGGCAACCGGGTATCGGCACGCTGGCCAAGCCAGTAGTAGCCCTGCAGCGGCAGGCTGAGCAGAAACAGCACCGAGGTCATGACGGAAGGCCAGTAGTGCTGCTCGCCAAACTGGAACTGCAGCATGACGCTGAGCACTGCCAGCGCAGGAATCACCTTGAGGGCGAACTCGGTGGCCTTGATCACCCGATTCTCCGGGAACATGGAATTAAGCTCGGGACGGCGGGGCCAAAGGGTCATATAATGACGGCCTTGCTGTAACTTAGTTCCAAAAATGTTCATGCTCATGCTACCTCCGAGCTCTTTTTGAACGTATTAACGGCAAAACCACGACAATATTTGATGCGCAATAACAAAGGTTGAGGATGACTTTGTTATTTTTCAACAATCGGGTTATCCTTTGTACGCCCAATTTTTGCGCCAACGGCCTGCCGTTGAGCCGTCAGGGACGTCTGGATTTCGGGTCTTGTATCACTATACAAGGGGCAAGCAACAGATTGCCAACCCTCATAAGGATAAGTTGAAAGTTTTTGGACACAGCGCGTCCAACGCATCCTCCTACACAACCCAATCTGCGATAGGATTTATTCATGAGTAAGCTGGTTCTTGTTCTTAACTGTGGCAGCTCTTCCCTGAAGTTTGCTGTCATTGACGCAACCACCGGTGATGACCTGCTGTCCGGCCTGGCCGAGTGCTTCAACCTCGACGACGCCCGCATCAAGTGGAAACTGAACGGCGAGAAAGGCAGTGCCGATCTGGGCGCCGGTGCCGCTCACCAGGAAGCGCTGGACTACATCGTCAACAAGATCCTGCCGCTCAACCCGGAGCTGTCCAAGAACCTGATCGCCATCGGCCACCGTGTCGTACACGGCGGCGAGCGCTTCACCTCCTCCGTGCGCATCTGCGACGACGTCATCGCCGGCATCGAAGCCGCCGTACCGTACGCCCCGCTGCACAACCCGGCTCACCTGATCGGTATTCGTGAAGCCCGTCGCGTGTTCCCGGCGCTGGCCGAGAAGAACGTGGCCGTGTTCGACACCGCTTTCCACCAGACCATGCCGGAAGAAGCCTTCCTGTACGCCCTGCCGTACAAACTCTACAAAGAGAACGGCATCCGTCGCTACGGCGCCCACGGCACCAGCCACTACTACATCAGCCTGGAAGCTGCCAAGCAGCTGAACAAGCCGGTGGAAGAGCTGAACATCATCAACTGCCACCTGGGCAACGGCGGCTCCGTCTGCGCCATCAAGAACGGCCAGTCCGTCGACACCTCCATGGGTCTGACCCCGCTGGAAGGTCTGGTGATGGGTACCCGCTCCGGCGACATCGATCCGGCCATCATCTTCTTCCTGCACGACAAGCTGGGCATGAGCGTTGATCAGATCAACACCATGCTGACCAAAGAGTCCGGCCTGCAGGGTCTGACCGAAGTAACTTCCGACTGCCGTTTCGTTGAAGACAACTACGACAGCAAAGAAGAAGCCAAGCGTGCCATGGACGTTTACTGCTATCGCCTGGCCAAATACATCGGCGCCTACGCCGCCGCCATGGACGGTCGTCTGGACGCCGTGGTCTTCACCGGTGGCATCGGTGAAAACTCCGCCCCGATCCGTGAAATCACCCTGAACAAACTGGGTCTGCTGGGCTTCGACGTCGATCACGACGCCAACCTGAAGGCTCGCTTCGGCAAGGGTGGCGAGATCACCAAGGCTGGCTCCACCAAGGCCCTGGTTATCCCGACCAACGAAGAGTGGGTCATCGCCCACGACGCGCTGGAACTGGTCGGCGCATAATTTCGCTGTAGAGCAAGGCCGCCCAAGGGCGGCCTTTTCCTGATCCCAAAAATGAACAAGGGGTATAAAGTGGCACGCACTATTATGCTTATCCCGGTCGGCACTGGTGTCGGCGTAACTTCCGTGAGCCTTGGCGTCGTTCGCGCCATGGAACGTCACGGTGTCAATGTCAGCTTCTTCAAACCGGTCGCTCAGCCGCGTCCGGGTGAAACCGGTACCGAGCGTTCCACCGCCGTGATCCGCGCTGCTGCCAACATCAACCCGCCCGAGCCGTTCGCCCTCTCCTACGCCGAGAACATGATCACCTCCAGCAACACCGACATCCTGCTGGAAGAGATCGTTGCCCGCTTTGAAGAGCACGTGAAGGCCAGCGGTGCCGAAGTGCTGGTCATCGAAGGCATGGTGCCGACCGACAAGCAGCCGTTTGCCAACAAGCTGAACTACGACGTCGCCAAGGCGCTGGACGCCGACATGGTGTTCGTAACCCACCCGGGCAACGACTCCAGCCAGAAGCTGAAAGAGCGCATCGAGCTGGCTTGCTCCAACTTCGGTGGCGTCAGCAACCCCCGCATCGTGGGCTGCGTCATCAACAAGGTGGGCGCACCGGTTGACGAGCACGGCGTGACCCGCCCCGACCTGACCGAGATGTTCGAAGCCCATCACCACGGCGCCGACACCGCTCACAACCTGGAAGTACTGCAGGTATTCGGCAAGAGCCCGCTGCGCATCCTCGGCTGCATCCCCTGGAACACCCAGCTGATCGCCCCGCGCGCCAAGGATCTCGCCAAGCACCTGGCCGCCAAGATCCTGCACAAGGGTGAGCTGGACAGCCGCCGTCTGCAGACCGTGACCTTCTGCGCCCGCTCCATCCACAACATGATCGAGCACTTCCGTCCGGGCAGCCTGCTGGTGACCTCCGGCGACCGTTCCGACGTCATCGTCTCCGCCTGCCTCTCCGCCATGAACGGCGTCAAGCTGGGCGCCCTGCTGCTGACCGGCAACTATCACCCGGAACCCCAGGTGATGGCGCTGTGCCAACAGGCCATGGCTACCGGCCTGCCGATCATGATCACCGGCACCAACACCTGGCAGACCGCCGTCAGCCTGCAGAACTTCAACGTCGACATCCCGGAAGATGACCGCGAGCGGATCGAGCTGGTGCAGGACTATGTGGCAGGCCACATCGACAAGCACTGGATCGAGTCTCTCTCCGCCAAGTCCACCCGTTCCCGTCGCCTGAGCCCGCCGGCCTTCCGTTACCAGCTGACCGAGCTGGCCCGTCAGGCCAACAAGCGCGTCGTGCTGCCGGAAGGGGAAGAGCCGCGGACCATCAAGGCTGCCGCCATCTGTGCCGAGCGCGGCATCGCCCGTCCGGTGCTGCTGGGCAACCCGGAAGAGATCCGTCGCGTCGCCGAACAGCAGGGCGTGGTACTGACCGACCGCGTCGAGATCATCGATCCGGTTGCCGTGCGCGAGCGCTATGTGGCCCGTCTGGTCGAGCTGCGCAAGAACAAGGGCATGACCGAAGTGGTTGCCCGCGAACAGCTGGAAGACAACGTGGTACTGGGTACCATGATGCTGGAGCGCAACGAGGTCGACGGTCTGGTATCCGGCGCGGTGCACACCACTGCCAACACCATCCGTCCGCCGATGCAGATCATCAAGACCGCCCCGGGCTCTTCCCTGATCTCCTCCATCTTCTTCATGCTGCTGCCGGATCAGGTACTGGTCTACGGTGACTGCGCGATCAACCCGGATCCCACTGCCGAGCAGCTGGCCGAGATCGCCATCCAGTCCGCCGACTCCGCTGCCGCCTTCGGCATCGAGCCGCGTGTAGCCATGATCTCCTACTCCACCGGCACCTCCGGCGCCGGCGCAGACGTAGAGAAGGTGCGTGAAGCGACCGAGCTGGCCAAGGCCAAGCGCCCCGATCTCATCATCGATGGTCCGCTGCAGTACGATGCCGCCATCATGGAGAACGTGGCCAAGTCCAAGGCCCCGAACTCTCCGGTAGCAGGCAAGGCCACCGTGTTCGTGTTCCCGGATCTGAACACTGGCAACACCACCTACAAGGCGGTACAGCGCTCCGCTGACCTGGTCTCCATCGGCCCGATGCTGCAAGGCATGCGCAAGCCGGTCAACGACTTGTCCCGTGGCGCCCTGGTTGACGACATCGTCTACACCATCGCCCTGACCGGTATTCAGGCAGCCCAGGCCGAGTAATCGTCCGAGGCTCTGCCTGCTGAAAAACCCGCCGCAAGGCGGGTTTTTTTATGGCTGATTTGGGGAAATGTTGATCCACAAGATCAAATCGGGATCCTGGCAGGATCACCTGCTCGGCGACAGGCGCCAGTCCCGCAAGGGCGGCGGGATAAGCAAACACTCACACCCGCCAGAGTCGATTGCACAATTGCGCCCCAGCGCAGATCAGATCCAAATATCCTTTTAAGATCAGCACACTAACGCCAGACACACCGCTAATCTACAGAGTTTTCCACAGCTTTTGTGGATAGTTTACCGATCATTTGAAAGAAAATGACAGACTCGTGTCAGCCCTCCACTCCACCAAGCGCCCACAAGAAAGGGGCTCCCCTGAGCCCCTTTAATCTGCCTGCTGCCAAGCGATGGCTCAGGGACGCAGCGCCTTGTCGGCGCGGGAGATGCCACACACTCCGGAGCGCACCACTTCGACAATCTCGTTGGTCTGGGCGGCGGTCTTGATGAAGGCATCCAGCTTCTCGCTGGTCCCCACCAGCTGCACCGTGTAGAGCTCGGGGGTGACGTCGACGATCTGGCCGCGGAAGATATCCGCCAGCCGTTTCAGCTCGTCGCGACCACCACCGGCGGCGCGCGCCTTGACCAGGGCGATCTCCCGCTCGATGTGCTCCCCTTCGCTAAGATCACACACCTTGAGCACGTCCACCAGCTTGTGCAGCTGTTTCTGGATCTGCTCCAGCACCCGCTCGTCCCCCATGGTGACGATGGTCATGCGCGACAGGGTGGGATCCTCGGTGGGGGCCACCGTTAGGGTCTCGATGTTGTAGCCGCGCTGGGAGAAGAGGCCCACCACACGGCTCAGGGCGCCGGATTCGTTCTCCAGCAGAACGGAAATTATATGTCTCATCAGGTTCTCTCCGTCTTGCTCAGCCACATCTCGTCCATGGCACCGAACTTTATCTGCATTGGATAGACGTGCTCATCCGGGTCGACCGAGATGTCCATGAACACCAGCCGATCCTTCATGGCGAAGGCCTTCTCCATGGCGCTCTCCAGCTCGGCCGGATCGCTCACCGCGATGCCGACATGGCCATAGGCTTCTGCCAGCTTGACGAAGTCAGGCAGGGATTCCATGTAGGAGTGACTGTGGCGACCGCCGTAGAACATCTTCTGCCACTGCTTGACCATGCCAAGGGCGCGGTTGTTGATGGAGATGATCTTGATGGGCACCCCGTACTGCATGCAGGTAGAGAGCTCCTGAATGTTCATCTGCACCGAGCCGTCGCCGGTGACGCAGCAGACCACCGCATCCGGGTTGGCAAACTGGGCCCCCATGGCGGCCGGAATGCCGAACCCCATGGTGCCGAGGCCGCCGGAGTTGATCCACTGGCGCGGCTTGGCGAACGGGTAGTAGAGGGCGGCAAACATCTGGTGCTGACCCACGTCGGAGGCCACGAACGCCTCCCCCTTGGTCACCTTGTAGAGGGTCTCGATCACCTGCTGCGGCTTGATCAGGGTGGGGTGGGTCTCATAGGCCAGGCAGTTGCGCGAACGCCACTGGCCGATCTGGCTCCACCAGTCCGCCAGCGCCTGCTTGTCGTTGTCAAAACCGCATTCGCGGATCACTTCCAGCATCTGCTCCAGCACGGTTTCCACCGAACCGACGATGGGCACGTGGGCCTGCACCGTCTTGGAGATGGAGGTGGGATCGATGTCGATGTGGACTATGGTGGCGTTGGGACAGAACTTGGCCACATTGTTGGTGACGCGGTCATCGAAACGGGCACCCACGGCGAAGATGAGATCCGCGTTGTGCATGCTCTTGTTCGCTTCGAAGGTACCGTGCATGCCGAGCATGCCGATGAACTGCGGATGGGTGCCAGAGAAGGCCCCCAGCCCCATCAGGGTGGTGGTCACCGGCAGGTTCAGCAGCTCGGCCAGCTTGGTCACCAGGTGATCCGCATTGGCATTGATGGCACCGCCACCGACATACATCACCGGCCGGCTCGCCTCCACCAGCAGCTTGGCGGCACGCTTGATCTGGCCCTTGTGACCCGACTTGGTCGGGTTGTAGGAGCGCAGGGAGACCGTCTCCGGGTACTCGTAGGGGAATTTTTCTTTCGGGTTCTGCACGTCTTTGGGCAGATCCACCACCACCGGCCCCGGGCGGCCGCTGGCGGCAATGTAGTAGGCCTTCTTGATGGCCTCGGGAATGTCGCTGGCTTTCTTACACAGGAAGCTGTGCTTCACCACCGGGCGGGAGATGCCGATCATGTCGGTCTCCTGGAACGCATCCTCCCCGATCATGCTGGTCGGCACCTGGCCGGACAGGATCACCAGGGGAATGGAGTCCATGTAGGCGGTCGCGATCCCCGTGATGCAGTTGGTGGCACCGGGACCCGAGGTCACCAGCACTGTGCCCACCTTGCCGGTGGAGCGGGCGTAACCGTCCGCCATGTGCACCGCGGCCTGCTCGTGCCGCACCAGGACATGCTCCATCTTGCCGTTTTCAAAGAGAGCGTCATAGATGTCGAGCACTGAGCCACCAGGGTAGCCGAAAACGTGCTCAACTCCCTGATCTTCCAGCGCTCTAACCACCATCTGGGCGCCTGATAACATCTCCATGATAAAGCCCTCCAGGCTTTGCTCCGTTAAGCGAAAGCTATCGGCAGTCCGCTGCTTCCCGGCACCGCCGGCCCGTGCGTTGTTGTTGTCTGAATACGGACCCGGCGAGTTCGGCGCTGTCGATAGTAGAAAAATAGGTTTTTTCCATCATTCACCCGCAAAGCGGGTGAAAAACCAACTTAACCCGCTTGTGAACGGTTGTCCACGGCTTTGTCTGACCACAACAGTCATAAATTTCAAACAACTATTAACATTCAGTGACTTGCTGGAAAGGGTGGGAACAATGCGGGGAAGATGGGTGGCAAGCCAGCGGATCATGCTGCAACAGCCGCCAAAAGCGGAAAAAAAATGGCCCACCGCCAGGGTGGGCCTTGGTGGCAGGCTGCGGATCAGTGATCCTGTTCCGGCTCCGCCAGCCAGATCTGCTGATCCGGATCCGTCTCTTCGCAGACCGAGATGCTGACCCCCATGTCCAGCAGCTCGTGCAGGGTGAGATTGTCCGCCAGGTTCATGGTGTCGCCGTTTTCATTGGTAAAGCGCATGGTGTCCGTCCTCTCCTTGGTGGGATCCCTCTCAGTCTAGTCAAAGGCGCTCACTTGCGATAACCAGCAACTGCTGAGGGCACTCCCCTCCTCCAGCTCGCTCAGCCGATCGCACACCTCCTCCGGAAACAGGGTTCGGGCCCACAGCCGGCGGGAGAGATCCGCCACGCTCTCCTGGGTGCCGGCGGCGAGCCAGCCGGCCAGCTCCCCCGCCACATCGGGGTAGCAGATCTGGCCCGGGGCCGTCGCATCCAGCCAGGCCCGCACCGCGTTGGCATCGAGCGCATCCATCAGCCGCGCCAGCCCCATCAGTTCCAGGGTCTTGCTGTTGGTCAGCTGCTCGAACTGGCCTCCCAGCGGCTTGACCAGCAGCTTTTTGCCAAGGGAGAGCGCCTCCGAGGCGAGCTCGAAACCACCGTTGGTGATGACCCCGCGACAGCCGGCCAGCACCTGCTTGAACGCCTCACGGGCCTGTGGCTCGAAGCGGATGTTGCGCCACTGGCTGGCACTGCGAATGGCCGGATGAAAGCAGACGAAGCGTTGCTGGTTGAAGCGCGACAACAGGGCCGCGATCGCCTCGGTCTGCTCGAACGGCAGATAGACCAGGATCTGCTGGTTGTCGGGCCCATGGCTGATGGGATCTATGATGGGCGGCAACAGGGGCTGGCCGAAGTGAAACCAGTGCAGCCCGAGCGACTGGCGCACCGGCGCGAAGTGGCGCATCAGCTGGCGGTTGAAGCCGCTCTCCCCCCAGCGTGGAATGGGCCAGTCGAAACTCGCCTGATGGCTGATGGTGAGGCTCGGCTTGTCCCAGCGGCGAGCGGCATGGGCGCTGATAGGTTCGAAATCGCTGATGACGAGGTCGTAGTCACGACAATCGAGCGCTCGCATGTCGCGCCAGAAGCGCAGGGGCGAGAGCCCCTTGAGGGTGCGCCAGTTCGAGATGGCCCCCTCATGGCTGACAAAGGTGATGCCGGGAAAGGTGCGGTAGTCGCCGAATTCGGCCATCTCGAAGTAGCCGTCCGCAGGGCGGCCGCTGAACAGATAGTCCACCGCGAGACCACGGACCCGCAAGGCCCGCGCCAGGGTACGGCTGCGACTGATGTGGCCGTTGCCGGTCCCCTGCACACCGAACAGTATCTTCATCCCTGCCCCCACATGAGCGCCAGCAGGGCGCAGCCACCGCCGAGCAGGGCGCCGGCCACCAGATCGCTCAGATAGTGGACCCCCAGCAGCAAACGGGATGCCCCCACCAGCGCGGCCCAGACGAACAGCAGCGGCGCCCAGAGCGGGAAGCTGGCCGCCAGCACGGTTGCCATCAGGAAGGCGGCGGCGGTGTGGCCCGAGGGCAGACTGTAGCGGTCGGAGGGGGTGATGAAGACCGGCAGCCCCACCGGGCGCTGGCGTTTGAGGGCATTCTTGAGCAGCAGGTAGAGCGGCAGCTCGAGGGCGAAGGCGAGCAGTGCCAGCTTCACCAGCTCGCGCTCGGCGTCCCCCTGCCACCAGAGCAGGGCCGCCAGCACGGCGTAGAGCGGGCCGTCACCGGTACGGGAGATGAGCCGGCTGATCCTGGCCTGTGGCCGGTTGTAGGCGTGGAGCAGGCAGATGCGGCACACCTGCAGGTCCCATTGCTGGATCTTGTTCATAACCCCTCCTTCCCTAGCGTCTCAGAGCAGACTAGGGCGGCGGGGTGACACTTGGTTGACGTTCAAATAACAGATTTATGAAAAAAGGGCCGAATGGCCCTTTTTGCTACCAGCATGGCAAATGATCAGTTCAGGGTACCGCGCAGGCCGTTTTCCATCAGGCGGCAGTTGTGATCCGCCAGGCGAGCCATGAAGTGCTCGTCCACGGTCAGGCCAAACACCTGCTCGTAGAGATCCTTCATCACGAAGGGCTGCCACATCATGCTGAGGAAGGAGATCTTCAGCATCTCGGGATCCAGGTTGTCACCCAGTTCACCGTTGTTTTTCATGGACTCCAGCAAGGCATCGAACTGGGGCAGCTGGCGTTCCAGCAGACGGTTCAGCACAAAATCCCGACCCGGACTCTTCTCGGTCGATAATGCGCTGGAGATGGCGGAGGTCAGCTCGCTGTTGGGCGCCATCACCTGGTAGTAGGTATTGAGCAGATCGTTGAGGCTGCGGTTGCCGGTCTCGTCGTGCCAGGCCTGGTCGAGCGGCTCGGCCACATCCCCCAGCACCGCCTTGTAGAGGCCCTCTTTGCTGCCGAAGTAGTAGTGGATCATGGCCAGATTGGAGCCAGCCAGCTCGGCGATCTCGCGGGTCGTCACCTTGCTGTAGGGGGTGTTCAGAAAACGCTCGCGAGCGGCACAGAGCAACTTGTCACGAATGTCAGAACGTCCGACCGGACGACCAGGTCTACGTTTTTCCATTTAATACCTCGGATAATTCAGCAGAAACTGACAAGTCGATCTGATTGTACAGATGATCGAGTACAGCAGGAATGACCAGATAATCGGGCAAGGGCCGAATATGGGACAAGTAAATTTGCACTCCTTTACAATCCGATTAAATAAACCAGCGAAATGAACCGGGTGCGTACGGTTGACACAGCATAAAAATCTCGATATTGGTAAAAGCGTTATCGACTGCAAGGATTGATTCATCATGCGTATTGCCGCTCCGCTACTACTAATCTCCCTAATCGCGACCTCTCGCGCGGGATCCTTGTAGCCGGGCTCAGGCATAGCCGGAATTTACAAAAACCCGTGCACCCTGCACGGGTTTTTTTATGCCAACGCAGGATGCACGTCACCGAACTTAGGAAGAGGGAAGTCACATGTCAGATCGGGTCATCATATTCGACACCACCCTGCGCGATGGTGAGCAGGCCCTGGCGGCCAGCTTGACGGTCAAGGAGAAGCTGCAGATCGCCCAGGCACTGGAGCGGCTCGGTGTCGACGTCATGGAGGTGGGGTTCCCGGTCTCCTCCCCCGGCGACTTTCAATCGGTGCAGACCATCGCCCGCCACATCAAGCAGAGCCGGGTCTGTGCCCTCGCCCGCGCCCTGCCCAAGGACATCGATGCCGCCGGCGAGGCACTGCGGGTCGCCGAAGCGTTTCGCATCCACACCTTTATCTCCACCTCCTCCATCCACGTCGAGAGCAAGCTGAAGAAGAGCTTCGAGGACGTGCTGGAGATGGGGGTCAGCGCCATCAAACACGCCCGCCGCTATACCGACGACGTGGAGTTCTCCTGTGAGGATGCAGGCCGCACCCCGATAGACAACCTGTGCCGCATGGTGGAGGCCGCCATCAAGGCCGGCGCTCGTACCATCAATATTCCCGATACCGTGGGCTACACGGTACCGACCGAGTTCTCCGGCATCATCCAGACCCTGTTCAACCGGGTCCCCAACATCGATCAGGCCATCATCTCGGTGCACTGCCACGACGATCTGGGGCTCTCGGTGGCCAACTCCATCGGCGCCGTGCAGATGGGGGCCCGCCAGATCGAGTGCACCATCAACGGCATCGGCGAGCGGGCCGGCAACTGCTCGCTGGAAGAGGTGGCGATGATCCTCAAAACCCGCGCCGACCTGCTCGGGGTGCACACCAACATCCGTCACAACGAGATCCACCGCACCAGCGCTCTGGTCAGCCAGCTCTGCAACATGCCGGTGCAGCCGAACAAGGCCATCGTCGGGGCCAACGCCTTCTCCCACAGCTCCGGCATCCACCAGGATGGCGTACTCAAGGCGAAAAACACCTACGAAATCATCACCCCGGAGAGCATCGGCCTCACCCAGAACAACCTCAACATGACCTCCCGCTCCGGCCGCCACGTCATCAAGCACCGGATGGAGTCCATGGGCTACACCGAGAGCAGTTACGATCTCGACGATCTCTACGCCAAGTTCCTCACCCTGGCCGACAAGAAGGGGCAGGTGTTCGATTACGATCTGGAGGCCCTCGCCTTCTTCAGCCAGATCCACGAAGAGCCGGAGCACTTCAAGCTGGAGTACCTCGGCGTGCAGAGCGGCAGCTCGGTGATGGCTACCGCCTCGGTGAAATTGAAGGTGGGCCAGGAGATCGTCAGCGAAGCCGCCACCGGCAACGGCCCGGTGGATGCGGTCTACCAGTGCATCAACCGCATCACCGGCTACGAGATCAGCATCGACAAGTACGAACTCAAGGGCAAGGGGGAAGGCAAGAACGCCCTCGGCCAGGTCGACATAGTCGCACAGTACAAGGGCCGCAAATTCCATGGCATGGGCCTGGCCACCGACATCATAGAGTCTTCCGCCCAGGCGTTGATCCACGTGATCAACAGCATCTGGCGCGCCGATCAGGTGGCCGAACAGATGGAACGCAACGTCGCAAAAACAGACAAGATCAATACGGAGAGCGTGTGAGTATGAGCAGTTATCGGATCGCAGTATTGCCGGGTGACGGCATTGGCCCGGAAGTCATGGCCGAGGCCGTCAAGGTGCTGGAAAAGGTGCAGGCCAGGTTCGGCTTCACCCTCGACTACGAGCGCCATGACGTGGGCGGCATCGCCATCGACAACCACGGCACCCCGCTGCCCCAGAGCACCATAGCCGGCTGTGAAGCGGCCGACGCCGTGCTGTTCGGCTCGGTCGGTGGCCCCAAGTGGGAGCACCTGCCCCCCAACGATCAGCCGGAACGCGGCGCCCTGCTGCCCCTACGCGCCCACTTCAAGCTGTTCTGCAACCTGCGTCCGGCCCGTATTTACACCGGCCTCGAGCAATTCTCGCCGCTGCGGGCCGACATCTCGGATCGCGGTTTTGACATCGCCTGCGTGCGCGAGCTGACCGGCGGCATCTACTTCGGTCAGCCCAAGGGGCGTGAAGGGGAAGGCCCCACCGAGAAGGCATTCGACACCGAGGTGTACCACCGCTTCGAGATCGAGCGCATCGCCAAGATAGCGTTCGAGTCGGCCCGGGTGCGCAAGGCCAAGGTCACCTCCATCGACAAGGCCAACGTGCTTGCCTCCTCCATTCTGTGGCGCGAGGTGGTGACACAAGTCGCCAAGTCCTATCCGGACGTGGCGCTGAACCACATGTACATCGACAACGCCACCATGCAGCTCATCAAGGATCCGTCCCAGTTCGACGTGCTGCTCTGCTCCAACCTGTTCGGCGACATCCTCTCCGACGAGTGCGCCATGATCACCGGCTCCATGGGGCTGCTCCCCTCCGCCAGCCTGAACGAATCGGGCTTCGGTCTGTTCGAGCCGGCCGGCGGCTCGGCCCCGGACATCGCTGGCAAGGGGATCGCGAACCCCATCGCCCAGATCCTCTCCGCCGCCCTGATGCTGCGCTACAGCCTCGGCCAGGAAGCCGCCGCCCAGGCCATCGAGCAGGCCGTGGCCCAGACCCTGGCCGAAGGCTACTTCACCACCGACCTGCATCAGGCGAGCGCCAAGCACCCGGTGCAGAGCACGGCCGAGATGGGCAGCCAGATCGCCGCGCGCATCTGACCCCACGGCATAGATAACAAGGAAACCGAGCAATGGCCAAAACCCTCTATCAGAAAGTATTCGACGCCCACGTGGTGCGGGAAGTGGAAGGGGAAACCCCCCTCATCTACATCGACCGCCACCTGGTGCATGAAGTGACCAGCCCGCAGGCGTTCGACGGCCTGCGCGCCATGAACCGCCAGCTGCGTCGCCCGGATCTGACCTGGGCCACCATGGATCACAACGTCTCCACCACCACCAAGGACATCGCCGCCTCCGGCGAGATGGCCCGCATCCAGATGGAGACGCTGGCCCATAACTGCAAGGAGTTCGGGGTTCGCCTCTATGACCTGAACCACAAGTACCAGGGTATCGTCCACGTGATGGGCCCCGAGCTCGGCATTACCCTGCCCGGCACCACCATCGTCTGCGGTGACTCCCACACCGCCACCCACGGTGCCTTCGGCTCGCTCGCATTCGGCATCGGCACCTCCGAGGTGGAGCATGTGATGGCCACCCAGACCCTGAAACAGGGCCGTGCCAAGACCATGCGCATTTCGGTCAACGGCAAACTGAGTGATGGCATCAGCGCGAAAGACGTGGTGCTGGCCATCATAGGCCGGGTCGGCCACGCCGGCGGTACCGGCTATGTGGTGGAGTTCGCTGGCGAGGCCATCGAAGGGCTGACCATGGAAGGGCGCATGACGGTGTGCAACATGGCCATCGAGCTTGGCGCCAAGGCAGGCATGATCGCCCCCGACCAGACCACCATCGACTACATCCGCGGTAAGGAGTTCGCCCCCAAAGGCGAGGCGCTGGAGCAGGCCATCACCTACTGGCAGAGCCTCAAGAGCGATGCCGATGCCAAATTCGATGCCGAAGTGGTGCTGGACGCCGCTGACATCGCCCCTCAGGTAACCTGGGGCACCAACCCGGGTCAGGTGATCGCCGTCAATGAACCCATTCCGGCGCCGGAATCCTTCAGCGATCTGATGGAGCAGCAATCCGCCCGCAAGGCGCTCGCCTACATGGACCTGCAGCCGGGCCAGAAGCTCTCCGACGTCGCCATCGACAAGGTGTTTATCGGTTCCTGCACCAACAGCCGCATCGAGGACTTACGCGCTGCCGCCGCCATCGCCCGCGGTCGCAAGGTCGCCGCTGGCGTGCAGGCGCTGGTGGTGCCGGGCTCCGAGCAGGT
The DNA here is from genome assembly GCF_000820305.1 of Aeromonas dhakensis. Classification (GTDB taxonomy): domain Bacteria; phylum Pseudomonadota; class Gammaproteobacteria; order Enterobacterales; family Aeromonadaceae; genus Aeromonas; species Aeromonas dhakensis. Next base: position 11,543 of record NZ_CDBH01000033.1, on the reverse strand, counting down.
GAAGGCCCAGGCCGAGGCCGAGGGGCTCGACAAGATCTTCATCGAGGCTGGCTTTGAGTGGCGTCTGCCTGGCTGCTCCATGTGTCTGGCCATGAACAACGACCGGCTGCAACCGGGGGAGCGCTGCGCCTCCACCAGCAACCGCAACTTCGAGGGGCGTCAGGGCCGCGCCGGCCGCACCCACCTGGTGAGCCCGGCCATGGCCGCCGCCGCCGCCGTCACCGGCCGCTTCGCCGACATTCGCGCGCTGTAAGAGGGGTTGAGGATGAAAGCATTCAAACAACACGGATGGCCCTTCGCCGTCACCGACATCATCTTCGCCGACATTCGTGCACTGTAAGAGGGAACGTACATGACAGGTTTCAAACAGCATAAAGGGATCGTCGTTCCCCTCGACAGCGCCAACGTCGACACCGACGCCATCATTCCCAAGCAGTTTCTGCAGAAGGTCAATCGCATCGGTTTTGGCAAGCACCTGTTCCACGACTGGCGCTTCCTGGACGATGCAGGGGAGCAGCCCAACCCCGAGTTCGTGCTGAACCAATCGCAGTTCGCCGGCGCCAGCATCCTGCTGGCCCGCGAGAACTTCGGCTGTGGTTCGAGCCGCGAGCACGCCCCCTGGGCGCTGGCGGACTACGGCTTCAAGACCATCATTGCCCCGAGCTTTGCCGACATCTTCTACGGCAACGCCATCAACAACGGCATGGTGCCGGTGCGCCTGAAGGAGGAGGAGGTCGACGCCCTGTTCCAGCTGGTCGCCACCCAGCCGGGCATCGAGATCGAAGTAGATCTGGAAGCCAATCAGGTGCGGGCAGGTAGCCTCACGTTCGGCTTCGAGATCGACGAGTTCCGTCGCTACTGCCTGCTCAACGGGCTGGATGCCATCGGCCTGACCCTGCAGCACGAGGCCGCCATCAGCGCCTTCGAGGCGAAACAGCCGAGCTGGATTTAATCAGCCAGTTGCAAAAAACGAGTAGAATCAACAGGGAGCCTTGGCTCCCTGTTTTATTGTCAGGACCAGGTGTACGCCATGGCCCGCCACTTCTGCATACCCGACGAGACACCTGGATGAAGATGACACTCGCCCTCCCCCTGCTCTGCGGCCTCTGGCTGGCGCTGCCGGTCTGCGCCGGGCAGACCTATTTCAACAGCAGTGGCGGTCAGCTCAACGTCGGCTGGCAGGACAAGGACGGCAAGGCGCAGCAACTCACCTATCGGCTGGAGGCAGGCAAGCTGCCGCCGCTCATCGCCTATCGGTCGGCCCGCATGCAGGAGGACGTGCTGCAGAGCCTGCTGCAACAGGGAGTGGCCGAGTTCCCCGCCGTGCAGTTCTCCCTCTCCCGCCCCGAGATGGAGCTCAGACTCAAGGGCCGCCAACCCGAACAGGTCGCCAAGGCCATGAGCTGGCTCACCCAGCAGCGAGACAAGCAGGAGGCTGCGTGGCTCAAGCTGCACTATTTTCAGCCGTTCACCGCCCCCGACGGTGCCGCCGCCATCAAACAGGATCACGTGCGCATCGCGCTGGAGAGCCGCAGCGAACTGGCGCCGCTGACCGAACAACTCAAGCAGCAGGGCAGCACGGAAACCGAGGCGCGCCAGAAGAGCACGGCCCAGATGCTCGACTTCATTCAGGCCATCCCCTATCAACAGCTCGACAGCCAGTCGGGCCGCCAGGGCAAGGGCTTTCTCAGCCCGCGCCAGGTACTGGAGCAAAATCAGGGCGACTGTGACAGCAAGGTAACCCTGATGGCCGCCATGCTGGCCCAGCTCTTTCCCGAATTGAAACAGGCCATGGTGTTCGTGCCGGGTCACGCCCTGCTGGGAGTGGCGCTGCCGGCCAAGCCGGGCGAGGCCACCTTGAGCTGGGAAGGGGAAACCTACCTGTTGATGGAGCCCACCGGCCCGGCCCAGCTGGCGATGGGTCAGCTGGCGCCGACCAGCAAGACCTTCATCGACAGCAAGCAGCTCAGCGTGCAGCCGGTTCGCGCCGACAAATAGGTGGTGGACGTCATGAAAACGAGGGGGACAGGCCACAATGAAAGCGACCAGCGCAGTGCTGGTCGATGGAGGCAAGGAGGTGGATGGCTCAGGCAAGGGACTGGAACTCGATGGCCAGCAAGAGCCCGTCCTCTTCCTCCAGTACCCTGATGATGCGGGCCTGCGCCTCGAAGGGGGGCAACAGGTTGTTGTTGGTAGCCAGACTCACCCGGATGGGCTGGGTCGTATCGAGCTGGTGCTCCGGCACCGAGATGCCCATGCCGTTGGCGCTGAGATCCCGGCAGACCCCCTCCAGCACCTGCTGCTGCTGGAAGATGGTGACGGGAGCATTGATTATCATGCGCTGGAAGGCGCGTCTTTCCTTGGTGCTGGTGATCACGCAAACATCCTCTGTTGAGCTGATCCGTCTCGCTGGCCCGCAGAAACAATTGTGCTGGCCTCCCCCCAAGAACGTTAATACAATGCGGTGCGTTTCTCAAACGGGGTGCGGTCTACCGCTGAGATTATACCCGTGAACCTGATCCAGATAATGCTGGCGGAGGAATTTGAGGCATGGCGCTCATTTTATGCGCCCTCATCCGCTGGCACCTCATTGCTAAAGGGAGTGCCACCCATGAAAACCCTGCTGCTGGTCGCCACCGGCCTGCTCTCCGCTCAGGCCTTCGCGGCGGATACCCTCACCGTCTACACCTACAGCTCCTTCACTGCCGAGTGGGGCCCGGGTCCCAAGATCAAACAGGCCTTCGAGAAGGAGTGCGGCTGCACCCTCAATCTGGTACCGCTCGAAGATAGCGTGGCCATCCTCAACCGGTTGCGACTGGAGGGCAAACACAGCAAGGCCGACCTGGTGCTGGGGCTGGACGATGCCCTCGTCAGTGAAGCCAAGCAGAGCGGCCTGTTCGCCCCTCACGCCACCAAGCTGGATGGCCTCAAGGTGCCCGGCGGCTGGCAGGATGACACCTTCGTCCCCTACGACTACGGCTACTTCGCCTTCGTCTACGACAAGGAGAAGCTCAAGCAGCCCCCCAAGAGCCTGAAGGAGCTGGTGGCGCGACCCGACCTCAAGATCATCTATCAGGATCCCCGCACCTCCACCCCGGGCCAGGGGCTGATGCTGTGGATGAAGTTGGTCTACGGTGACCAGGCCCCCGCCGCCTGGGAGCAACTGGCCAAAAAGACGGTCACCGTCACCAAGGGGTGGTCAGAGGCCTACGGCATGTTCCTCGATGGCGAGGCGGACATGGTGCTCTCCTACACCAGCTCACCCGCCTATCACCTGATTGCCGAGCACAAGTCCCAGTATCAGGCCGCCGCGTTTGCAGAGGGGCACTACCGTCAGGTGGAAGTAGCCGCCAAGCTCAAAAATGCCAAGCAGGGCAAGCTGGCGGATCAGTTCCTGCAGTTCATGATAAGCCCCGCCTTCCAGAACGAGATGGCGACCGGCAACTGGATGTATCCGGTGATCGACACGCCGCTGCCCAAGGGCTTCGAGCAGATGATCACCGTAGCTAAGCCGCTCGCCTTCAGCTCTGACGAGGTGGCCGCCAATCGCAAGGGCTGGATCCGCGAGTGGCTGCAAGCCGTTACCCAGTGAGTCGTCTCTTCGTGAAACCTGGGACGCGTCTGCTCTGGTGGCTGCCGGGCAGTGCCGCCACCGTCCTGATCCTGCTGTTGTCGCTGGGGCCGCTGGCGGCCCTGTTGTGGCAGGCAGGGGGGCTAGCCCCTCGCACCCTGCTGGCCGATCCCTACCTGCGCCACGTGCTGGGCTTCAGCCTCTGGCAGGCGCTGCTCTCCACCCTGCTGAGCCTGGGACTGGCCATTCCGGTGGCCCGCGCCCTGGCGCGGCGCCGCTTTCCGGGGCGCACCCTGCTCATCAAGCTGTTCGGCCTCTCGCTGGTACTGCCGGTCATCATCGCCGTCTTCGGCATTGTCGCGGTGCATGGCAAGCAGGGCTGGTTGCCGCAACTGCTGCACGGGTTCGGGCTCGCTCCCGGCAACTACCTCTACGGCCTGTTCGGCATCCTGCTGGCCCACGTCTTCTTCAACATGCCGCTGGCCGCGCGTCTCTTGCTGCAGAGCCTGGAGAGCATCCCAGAATCCTCCTGGCGCCTCGCCGACCAGCTCGGCATGCGCTCTTCCCATATCTTCCGACTGCTGGAGTGGCCGCTGATCCGGGCCCAGTTGCCAGGGCTGGCCAGCCTCATCTTCATGCTCTGCTTCACCAGCTTCGCCACCGTGCTGGCGCTGGGGGGTGGCCCCAAGTCCACCACCCTGGAGGTGGCCGTCTATCAGGCGCTGCGCTTTGACTTCGATCTCGCCACCGCCGGCGGACTGGCGCTGGTCCAGCTCATCCTGACCGCCGCCCTGCTGATGCTGCAGCACAAGCTGCAGAGCAGCCCGGCCAGCCGGATCACCTCTCATCGCCCCTGTCTGCGACCGGACCGTCATCAGCCGGGCAGCGGCCTGGTGGATGCCCTCGCCCTTGCCACCGGGCTGGCGGTATTCCTGCCCCCCTTGCTGGCCATAGTGGTGGCCGGCCTCAATCCCGGCCTGCCGGATGCCCTGACCTCAGGCAAGCTGTGGCTGGCCAGCGGCCAGTCGCTGCTGATTGCGCTGGCGGCGGGCAGCCTGGCCACCCTGCTCGGCAGCGCCCTGCTGCTCACCAGCCGCCATCTGCGGGTTCGGGAGCACAAGCGGCGGGCCGCCGCCCTGTGGGAGACCAGTGGCTCGGTGATCCTGATGATCCCGGCGGTGGTGCTCTCCACCGGCCTGTTCATCCTGTGCATGCCGTTTGCCGATGTCTTTGCTCTCGGCCCCTGGCTGGTGGTGCTGGTCAACGCCCTGATGGCGCTGCCCTATGTGCTGCGTACCCTCTCCGCCCCCATGCAGCTGGTGGTGCGCCAGTACGACCGGCTGGCCGACAGCCTGGGGGTACACGGCCTGCATCGCCTGCGACTGGTGGAGTGGCTCCTGCTGCGCCGTCCGCTGGGCCAGGCGGCGGCACTGGCCATGATCTTGTCGCTCGGGGATCTCGGCGCCATCGCCATGTTCGGCAGCCAGGAGCTCACCACCCTGCCCTGGCTGCTCTATCAGCAGCTCGGTAGCTACCGGCTGACCGAGGCGGCCGCCACCGCCCTGCTGCTGCTCACCCTCTGCTTCTCCCTGTTCTGGCTGGTAGAGCGGGGGCTTGGAGGAAAGCATGCCGACCATTGAGAGACAAAAGACCCGGCGCTACCGTCTCGGCGGCTGTGCTGGTCGCTCAAACGCCCCCCTTGAGAGGAAAACATGCTGAACATTGATGAGCTGGTGACCAGCTACCCGGACTGGCGCGTCAGCTTCAGCGCCACCCTGCCCAAGGGGGAGATCACCGCGCTGATCGGTCCGAGCGGGGCAGGCAAGTCGACCCTGCTCGGCATGATCGCCGGTTTCGTGCCGATAGAATCAGGCACCCTCAGCTTCGATGGTGAAGATCTGCTGCCGCTCGGCCCGGCCGCACGGCCGGTCACCACCCTGTTTCAGGATCACAACCTGTTCCTGCACCTGTCGGTATTCGACAACATCGCCATCGGCCTGCACCCCGGCCTGCGCCTGAACGCCGCCCAGCGGGCTCAGGTGAAGGATGCCGCGAACCGGGTTGGCCTCGGCGAGATGCTCACGCGCCTGCCGGAGCAGCTCTCCGGCGGCCAACAACAGCGGGTCGGGCTGGCCCGCGCCCTGGTGCGGGGCAAGCCTCTGCTGCTGCTGGATGAGCCCTTCTCGGCGCTCGATCCGGCCCTGCGCCGGGAGATGCTGGCAGAAGTTGCCCGGCTCGCCTGCGAGCAGGGCATTACCGTGTTGATGGTCTCTCACAATCCGGAAGATGCCCAGCTCATCGCCGATCAGGTATTGTTCGTGGACGAGGGGCGCATCGCCCTGCAGGGTACGCCGGATATCCTGCACAACAGCGACCACCCTGGCCTGCTGCGCTACCTTGGCCGCGCTCTAGCGCCATAGTGAATGGCTAACAAGCTGATGGTCTCCCACTATCAGGCCGGAGGATGCCCTGCTGATTTCGCCGATCAGGTATTGTTCATCGACGAGGGGCGCATCGCCCTGCAAGGCAAACCTGACATACTGCAAAACAGCGATCACCCCGGGCTCCTGCGCTACCTTGGCCGCACAAAGGAGCAGTGACCGGCAACGGGATCAAAAAAGGGGAAGCCGGTCGGCTTCCCCTTTTCATATGAGGATGGATAGTCAGATCAGAGGTTTTCCTCGGCGAAGGAGGCGAGCTTGCTGCGCACCACCCCGTTCAGGAAAATGTTGGCACTGCCATCGAAGTCTTTGAAACGCTCGACTATGTAGGTCAGACCCGAGGTCACCGGGCTCAGGTAGTTGGAGTCGATCTGGGCCAGGTTACCGGAGCAGACGATCTTGGTGCCCTCGCCGCAGCGAGTGATGATGGTCTTGATCTGGGACGCGGTCAGGTTCTGGCACTCATCCAGCAGCACGAAGGTGTTCTGGATGCTGCGCCCGCGCATGAAGTTGACCGATTTGAACTGGATGTTGGCCTTCTCCATGATGTAGCTGAGGGACCCGCTCATGTTCTCGTCCTGCTTGTGCAGCACCTCCAGAGTGTCGGTGACCGCAGCCAGCCAGGGCATCATCTTCTCTTCTTCGGTGCCGGGCAGGAAGCCGATGCTCTCGGCAATTTCCGGAGTATTACGGGTTACGATGACCTTCTCGTAGATCCCCTTCTCGATCACCAGCTCCAGGGCGGCGGCCATGGCCAGCAGTGTCTTGCCGCAGCCCGCCGGGCCGGTCAGGATCACCAGATCGATGTGCGGGTCGAGCAGCGCATCGAGCGCCATGCCCTGATAGACGTTCTTCGGATGCACCCCCCACGCCTTGCGGGACATCAGTCGCTCGCGCCCCAGATCCTTGATGCGGATCTTCTGGTTGTCGTGGCTGAGTACCCGGGCGGCGAAGAAGTTCTCTTCATCGATCAGGTACTGGTTGACGTGAACCCCCTCCAGCAGCTTGGCATCGATGACGTGGACGGTATCGCGGCCATGGGTCTCGCTGTCACACTCGCCGACCCGCTCCCAGAAGCTGCCTGGCACCATCTGGAAGCCCTTGGCGAGCAGCCGGATGTCGTCGATCAGCTGGTCGCTGCGGTAATCCTCAACGTGAGCAAGCCCGGCCCCCTTGGCCTTGAGCCGCATGTTGATGTCTTTGGTGACCAGCACCACCTGCCGCTTCAGCTCATGCTTTTGCAGGTAGAGGGCCGCGTTGATGATGCGGTTGTCGGCCTCCTTGTCGGTGAACACCTCGGCATCCTGGGGTAGATGGTGGTCACTGAAGATGGAGATGTGGCCACTCGCCTCGCCGGCCAGCGCCACCCCCTGCACTATCTGCTCGGGTGTCGCGTCGCGGAACACGTCCTCCAGCGCCCGGATGGCGATGCGCGCATCACGGCTGACATCCTTGTGGCGATCCTTGATGTTGTCCAGCTCTTCCAGCACCGTCATGGGGATGAGCACGTCGTGCTCTTTGAAGGAGTAGATGGCGAGGGGTTCGTGAAGCAGAACGTTGGTATCCAGGATAAACAGCTTTCGGTCCGTATTGTCCATAAGCATCCTCCTTGGCACTGAAGGTGCCACGTGTGTGAATCTCAGATGTCATTGAAACCACACAGCCGTGACAGTTTTATTACCTCCAACGCTACGCCCGATTTTACCATCACGCAACAAATCACTTGGGCACCCCGCGTGTTTGCGCAGAAAAACAGTAGCTGGCCTTTACTGGCCTTCAAGGGTTCAACTGCACTTGGAGTCGCCGCAGTTGAGGCAGGTCATGCAGCCATCTTTCTGCACCAGCGCCTTGCTGTGGCACTTGTAGCAGAGCGCCGCACCGGGGGGAAAACCACTCCCAGCCTGCTGCTCGTCGGCTTCTTGCGCGGCTTGGATCTCCGCCTGCTTGCCGGCCAGAAACGCCTGCTGGTGCTCATCCAGCCCGGCCACCTTGAGCATGCCGATCTCGGTGAGGTGGGTCTCGATCACGTTGCCAATTTCGGCGATAAGGGACGGTACGTACTTGCCCTTGTTCCAGTAGCCGCCCTTGGGATCGAACACGGAGCGCAGCTCCTCCACCAGAAAGGTAACATCACCCCCCTTGCGAAACACTGCCGAGATGATGCGGGTCAGCGCCACTATCCACTGGTAGTGTTCCAGGCTCTTGGAGTTGATGAAGATCTCGAATGGCCGGCGGGTCTCGTGCACCGTCCCCTCATTGAGCACTATGTCGTTGATGGTGATGAACAGCGAATGTTCGGAGACATGCTCCGGCGTCTTCAGCTTGTAGGTGGTGCCCATCAGCCGCTCCGGCCGCAGCACTGTCTCGTGCATCTGTACCACGGCATCCTGCTGGGCCGGCTCTGCTTGCGGCTCGTCCCGGGTTTTCACCTGGTAGGCGACGATTTTCCCGTCGATCTTCTTGACCATGAACTCGTCCTCAAAATTTGCCGTAATAGCCTTCTTTCAAGGCGTCGTAGAGGTTGGCGGCGGTATGCAGCTCGCCATCGTATTCGATCTCCTCATTCCCTTTCGCCGTGACGACCGAGCCATCCTCCAGGGTGAACTCGTACAGGGTCTTCTCCAGATCCTGCTCCTTCACCAGCACGCCCTGGAAGGCTGCCGGATTGAATCGGAAGGTAGTGCAGCCCTTGAGTCCCGAATCCGAGGCGTAGAGGTAGATGTCCTTGAACTGTTCGAACGGAAAGTCGGTCGGCACGTTGGCGGTCTTGGAGATGGATGAATCAATCCAGCGCTGAGCTGCCGCCTGAATGTCCACATGCTGCGCCGGCGTGATGTCGTCGGCGGTGATGAAGTAGTCCGGCAGCCGGGTCGCCTCATCCTCGGCATAGGGCATGGCGGCAGGATTGACCAGCTCGCGGTAGGCAAGCAACTCGTAGGAGTAGACATCCACGCTCTCCTTGCTCTTCTTGCCCGGCTTGATGACGTTGCGGCTGTAGTGGTGGGCAAAGCTCGGTTCGATACCGTTGCTGGCGTTGTTGGCGAGCGACAGCGAGATAGTGCCAGTCGGCGCTATGCTGCTGTGGTGGGTGAAACGCCCCCCCACTTCGGCCAGCTCGGCAACCAGGGCGGGAGCCACCTCGGCCACCCGTTGCATGTAGCGGCTGTAGCGCGCGTGCAGCACCTTGCCCTTCACCTTGTCACCCGGCTTGATGCCGTCTGCCACCATCTCGGGGCGCAGCCGCAGCAGCTTGCCGGTTACTTCGAACTCCTGCTCCATGATGGGGGCCGGGCCCTTCTCCTTCGCCAAGGCCAGGGACTCGCGCCAGCCGGTCATGGCCAACTCCAGGGATACCTGTTCGGTAAAAGCGACTGCGGCGGTAGAGCCATATTTTATCCGCAGCATGGTGAGGGCCGAGCCGAGGCCGAGAAAGCCCATGCCATGCCGGCGTTTGCTGATGATCTCCTCGCGCTGCTTGGCCAGCGGCAGTTGGTTGATCTCCACCACGTTGTCGAGCATGCGGGTGAAAATGGCCACCACTTTGCGAAATGCGGGCCAGTCGAAGGCCGCCTGTTCGGTGAAAGGATCGCGCACGAGGCGGGTCAGGTTGACGGATCCCAGCAGGCAGGCCCCATAGGGAGGCAGCGGTTGCTCGCCACAGGGATTGGTGGCCCGGATCTCCTCGCAGAACCAGTTGTTGTTCATCTGGTTGACCTTGTCGATCAGGATGAAACCGGGCTCCGCATAGTCGTAGGTGGAAGTCATGATGACGTTCCAGAGCCTGCGGGCCGGCAGCGTCTTGTAGACCTTGCAGGCGACCTGTCCCAAGGCGTTGACGACAACCCCCTCCTTGTTGGGCCAGTCGGCCCAGACCACCTGGGCGGGATCATCCAGCGCAATGCCATCCTGCCCCACCTCCCTGGCGGTGTAGGGGAAGATCAGTTGCCAGGGGGCATCCTCCTTCACCGCCTTGACGAACTCTTCGGTGATGAGCAGGGAGAGGTTGAACTGGCGCAGGCGGCCATCCTCCCGCTTGGCCTGAATAAACTCGATCACATCGGGGTGACGGATATCCATGGTGCCCATCTGGGCGCCACGACGCCCTCCCGCCGACGAGATGGTGAAACACATCTTGTCGTAGATATCCATGAAGGAGAGCGGGCCAGAAGTATGGGCCCCGGCGCCGGAGACGAAGGCCCCGCGCGGGCGCAGGGTCGAGAAGTCATAGCCGATGCCACAACCGGCCTTCAGGGTCAGCCCTGCCTCGTGCACCTTGCCGAGGATATCGTCCATCGAATCCTCGATGGTGCCGGACACGGTGCAGTTGATGGTGGAGGTAGCGGGCTTGTGCTCGAATGCGCCGGCATTGGAGGTGATGCGACCAGCAGGAATGGCACCATGGCGCAGGGCCCACAGGAAGGGCGCATACCAAGCATCAGAGTCATGCTCCTGCGCGGCGAGAGCGCGGGCAACCCGCTGGTAAGTGTCATCGATGGTACCATCGATGGGAGTGCCGTCCTTGCTCTTGAGCCGGTACTTGCTGTCCCAGATCTCGAGGGAAGTCTCCTGCAGAGGGATCTGACGAAAGCCGCTTTCGCTCTCTCGCACCGGATGTGATTTAGCCATGTTCAATCAACCTCCTGGATATGCCGCGACCTCATGACAGTAACAGCCATTACTACATATAGCCAACAGAGAAGGTAAAATCACAATATATAGTAATTACTTGCGCTTTCTGGTCATGTCTGCCACAAGCAAATGCCCCGGCCAGCAGGATACTGATCCGGGGCATTACATCGCGTCATTGCTCGGGAAGCTCGCTTCCCGTCGCAGATCAGGGCTTCTTGACGTATACGGTCGGGGTGTCACCAGCCATATTCAGATAGAACTCATAGACACCATCCACATCCGGTGAGAACTTCATGTCCTCATACTTGGAGCAGGGATTGACCGGTACGGCTTCGCCACCCAGCACGGCAACGCCATCGCTTGGGCTCTTGTAGCCGAAGTTGGTGCCGCAGCTCCAGCCGGAGTCGGCAAACTTGAACTTGTAAGGAGCCCATTCTTTCTTGAGCGTTCCCTTGGCCATATAGAGCTTGTCGGCCACCTTGACCACCTTGCTCGCATCGGTTGCCATCCAGTCGTTCATCTCCCCGCGCAGGTAGATGGACTTGCCACCGAAATCGCTGTTGTCCGCCGCCGCTTGATCCGCGCCGCCATTGGATGCGCAACCGCCTAATACCAGGGTTCCCGCCGCCAGCATCATCGTTACTGTTCTTTTGAACATGTGTCCATTCCTCAGATTATTGTGATTCCTTGGCCCATCGAACGTGGGCTGACGAATTAAAGCAGAGCGAGCATCGCAAGAAAGGTAGAGGCATCACATTCCGTGCTTTTTCTGCTCAACAATTGAATTGATGGACAAATATCAGCCCCGTAATGGGCAAACTGCACAAGAAGCAATGTGAGTAAGGTGGTTGCAGATCGAACAGCTGAACTGCACTTAGGGGAGAAATGACTGAATTTCAGGC
>NZ_CDBH01000032.1 GCF_000820305.1 Aeromonas dhakensis | reverse complement strand
TGCTTGCGGCTCAGGATATAGAAGGAGATACCGCCAAACAGCAGTGCAGCAGGAGCGATGACCGCCTTTGTCAGCAGCGCCACCGCCCTTCAGGCCGCTACTGCTTGCGGCTCAGGATATAGAAGGAGATGCCGCCAAACAGCAGGCTGGGCGCGATGGCCGCCAGGATCGGTGGCACCGCGTACACCAGGCTGATGGGGCCGAACACCCGATCGCTGACGTAGACGGCGAAGCCCGTCATGATCCCCATCAACATCCGAGCGCCCATGCTGACCGAGCGCAGCGGGCCGAAGATGAAGGAGGAGGCCAGCAGGATCATCGCCACCACCGAGAGCGGTGACAGCAGCTTGCGCCACATCTCCAGCTTGTAGCGCCCGGCATCCTGCTTGTTGGCATCCAGATAGCCGATGTAATCCAGCAGTCCCGCCACCGGCAGGTTTTCGGGATCGACGCTCACCACCCCGAGCTGTTTGGGGGTGAGCTCGGAGCTCCACTCCATCTGGGGCTGGGTCTCGCTCAGGATCTGTTTGGGATCGTCAAAACGGGTCACCTGCACCTGCTTGAGCAGCCAGTGATGCTGCTCGAACACCCCTTCCTGCGCCTGCAGGATATCGATCAGCTTGCGCTCCGGGGTGAAACGGTAAAGAGTGATGCCGGTCAGCGCACCATCGTTGCGCACCCCGTTGATGTTGACGAAGTTATTGCCATCGCGCGCCCACACCCCGTAAGCCGACACGGTCAACCGCCCTTCCGACAGGGCCCCCGCCTTGATGTCATCCGCCATCCGCTTGGCGATGGGCGCCACGTACTCCCCCATCAGCCCCACCAGGATCATCAGCGGGATGGCGGTCTTGAGCGCCGCCATCACGATACTGATCTTGGAGCGGCCCGCCGCCTGCATCACCACCAGCTCCGAGCTGGTCGCCAGCTGGCCCAGACCGATGAGGCCGCCCAGCAGGGCCGCCAGCGGGAAGAAGAGCACCGCCTCTTTCGGCATGGAGAGCAGCACATAGTAGAGGGCGCTGAGCATGTCGTAGTTGCCTTCCCCTACCGACTTCAGCTGCTCCACGTACTTGATCAGCGCCGCAAGGCCCACCAGCGTGATCTCACACAGCAGGACCGACATGAAAATGATCCGGCCGATATATCTATCGAGAATGCCAAACATCAGCAGAAACTCCCCGGTTGCAGCATCATGCTGATTTTTCCCTCAAATACAGACGTATGGAGCGGGGGCGACAGCAAAATGACCCGGTCGCCATGTCTATCGAGAATGCCAAACATCAGTAGAGACTCCCAGATGGCAACATCATGCCGATTTTCTCTTGAAATAGAGGGTCTTGACCCCGTTCCACCAGCTGGTGCCCTGCAGGTTGAGCGGCAACCCGATCAGCAGCAGATAGACCAGCGGCACCAGGAACATGCCGGGCCAGTGCGGCAGCCGGCCGCTGTCGATGGCTGAACGGGCAGCACTGAGCAGCAGGAAGTAGGAGAGGTAGAGCAGGATGGCCGGCAACAGCTTGGCATAGCGGCCCTGACGGGGGTTGACCCGCGCCAGTGGCACCACCAGGAAGGTCAGCACCAGAATGGAGAGCGGCAGCGACAGGCGCCACTGCAGCTCGGCCATCAACTGGTTGTCCTGGGTGCCCAGCAGCTCCATGGTCGGCTTGGCCGCCGCCTTGCGGTTGGAGCGCTCCATCTCCTGCTGGCGGATCACCAGGCTGTACTCGTCGAATTCGGAGATCTGGAACTGGCGGGTATTGAAGTGCCCCTCGTAGCGGGAGCCATCCTTGAGGGTCAGCCACTGCAGGCCGTTGCTGTCGACCGTGACCACCCCTTCGGTCGCCACCACCACCGACGGCGGCTTGCCATCCTGGGAGCGCTGCAACACGAAGATTTTCTGCAGTTTGGAGCCCTTGTCGTTGAGATCCTGGATGTAGGCCACCAGGCGCCCCTTGTCGAGCTCCATGAAGCGGCCGGCCTGCAGGAAGGAGATCCCCGGATCGGCCTTGAACTCGTCGATCACCTGGTACTCGCGCTCCTTCGCCTGCGGGGCAATCCAGCCGGTATTGAAGGCAGCGACGGCCGCCGTCAGCAGGGCCAGTACCATGGCGCTGCGCATCACGAAACGGTGGCTGAAGCCCACCGCATGCATCACCGTCATCTCGCTTTCGGCGTAGAGGCGCCCGTGAGCGAACAAGATGGCCAAAAACAGGCTGATGGGCAGCATCAGCAGGGCCATGTTGGGCAGGTTGAGCAGCAGCAGGGTGGAGACCAGGCGCGTCGGCACCTCACCATCGGCGGCATCGCCAATGATCTGGATGAATTGCTGGCTGACGAAGATGAGCAGCAGCACGAATAATACCGCCAGCTGGGTTTTCAGGGTTTCCCTGAACAAATATCGGAAAACGATCACAGTCATTCCCAAGTAAACTTGTGTTTTTAGTCGAATGCCTGAAAAATAGGGCCGTATATTGGATTTTTACCAGTTTGAACTGCGGGGCCAGTGCCTGTTCGCTCCGCCTCTGATACCCCAACAAGCACCGCATTATTCAATAAAAGGTGCCTTTTGTCTTTAGGATGTAGGAGATTCCATGGAGTTCAGTGTAAAGAGTGGCAGTCCTGAGAAGCAACGCAGTGCCTGCGTCGTGGTCGGCGTATTCGAGCCGCGTCGCCTCTCTCCGGTTGCCGAACAGCTGGACAAGATCAGCGATGGCTACATCAGCTCGCTGCTGCGCCGTGGCGACCTGGAAGGGAAACCAGGCCAGATGCTGTTGCTGCATCAAGTACCGGGCGTGCTCAGCGAGCGCGTGCTGCTGGTCGGTTGCGGCAAGGAGCGGGAACTCGACGAACGCCAGTACAAGCAGATCATCAACAAGACCATCACCACCCTCAACGAAACCGGCTCCATGGAAGCGGTCTGCTTCCTGACCGAGCTGCACGTCAAAGGACGGGATACCTATTGGAAGGTGCGCCAGGCGGTGGAAACCACCAAGGCGGGCCTCTACAGTTTCGACCAGTTCAAGACCAACAAGGCCGAGCCGCGCCGTCCGCTGCGCAAGCTGGTATTCAACGTGCCGACGCGTCGGGAACTGACCATTGGTGAAAAAGCCATCGCTCACGGTCTGGCCGTGGCGAAAGGGGTGCGCGTCTGTCGCGACGTGGCCAACATGCCGCCCAATGTCTGCAATCCGGCCTATCTCGCCTCCCAGGCCCGTCGTCTGGCCGATGCGTTCGACAACATCACCACCAAGGTGATCGGCGAGCAGGAGATGGCCGAGCTCGGCATGAACTCCTACCTAGCGGTGGCCCGTGGCTCCGACAACGAAGCCATGATGGCCATCATCGAATACAAGGGTCATCCGGATGCCAAGCCCATCGTGCTGGTCGGCAAGGGACTGACCTTCGACTCCGGCGGCATCTCCATCAAGCCGGCCGACGGCATGGACGAGATGAAGTACGACATGGGTGGCGCCGCCTCCGTGCTCGGTACCATGCACGCTCTGGCCCAGCTGCAGCTGCCCATCAACGTCATCGGCGTGCTGGCGGGCTGCGAGAACATGCCGGGTGGCAACGCCTATCGCCCGGGTGACATCCTCACCTCCATGTCCGGCCAGACCATCGAAGTGCTGAACACGGATGCGGAAGGCCGCCTGGTGCTGTGCGATGCGCTGACCTACGTGGATCGCTTTGATCCGGAAACCGTGATCGACGTGGCCACCCTGACCGGTGCCTGCATCATCGCCCTGGGTCACCACACCACGGGCCTCTTGGCCAACCACAACCCGCTGGCCCACGAGCTGCTCAATGCCTCCGAGCAGGCGGGTGATCGCGCCTGGCGTCTGCCGCTGTTCGACGAGTATCAGGAACAGCTGGAGAGTCCGTTTGCCGACATGGCCAACATAGGTGGTCGTCCGGCCGGTACCATCACCGCCGCCGCCTTCCTGTCACGCTTCACCAAGAAGTACAACTGGGCCCACCTGGATATCGCCGGGACTGCCTGGAAGAGTGGCAAGGAGAAGGGCTCCACCGGGCGTCCGGTGCCCCTGCTGACCCAGTTCCTGCTGAACCGGTCCGGGGTGGACATCGAAGAGAAGGAGTAATTTCCACACCTCGCCCGGCGATGCCATCGGGCGAGCGGAAGTTGCCCTGCACCACAAGGAAGAGGCCCGCCTCTTCCTTGTTTCATTGAGGGTGGGCAGGAATACCCCCTGCCCGTCCTTACCGGCGGTCAATTATCCGTCACCGCAAACGGGATCAACCTGATGAGCCAAGTGACCTTTTACCTGATGAGCGAACCGGATGACGCGCAGGCCTCTGCCGTCGAGCGACTCGCCTGCAGCCTTGCGGCAGAGTCGTGGGGGGCGGGCCATATCTACCTGCTGTGCGACGATGAAGCGCAGGCCCTGCGCCTCGACGAGCTGCTGTGGCAGCTGCCGCCGGAGCGCTTCGTGCCGCACCAGTTGCAGGGTGAGAGCGGCCAGGCACCGGTGGAGATCGGTCACCAGCCGCCACGACGGCGCTACGCCCGCCTCATCAATCTGGCCAAACAGACACCTTTGTTTGCAGGACACTTCGCTCAAGTGGTAGATTTTGTCCCCACTGACGAAACGCAAAAGCAGCAAGCCCGCGAGCGCTACAAGCACTATCGCCAGGCAGGCCACACCCTCGAGATGAGGGATCAGCCCGTCCTTGCCGCACCGGATCCGGCGCAGCCCTGACTGCGCCGCCTGTGATCCACCACGAATCAACACCAGAATCCATCCATCCAGATTACGGCGAGACCATGGAAAAGACTTTTAATCACAACGCCATCGAACAGGCGCTCTACCAGCACTGGGAAGCTCAGGGCTACTTCAAGCCCCACGGCGACACCAGCAAAGACTCCTTCTGCATCATGATCCCGCCGCCGAACGTCACCGGCAGCCTGCACATGGGTCACGCCTTCCAGCAAACCCTGATGGATACCCTGATCCGCTACAACCGCATGCAGGGCAAGAACACCCTGTGGCAGGCGGGTACCGACCACGCCGGTATCGCCACCCAGATGGTGGTTGAGCGCAAGATCGCCGCAGAAGAGGACAAGACCCGCCACGATTACGGCCGGGAAGCCTTCATCGACAAGATTTGGCAGTGGAAGGAAGAGTCCGGCGGCACCATCACCCGCCAGATGCGCCGTCTGGGCGACTCCGTGGATTGGGAGCGCGAGCGCTTCACCATGGATGAAGGTCTCTCCGCTGCCGTGCAGGAAGTGTTTGTCCGTCTCTACGAAGATGGCCTGATGTACCGCGGCAAGCGCCTGGTGAACTGGGATCCCAAGCTCAACACCGCCATCTCTGACCTGGAAGTGGAAAACCGCGAGATCAAGGGCCACATGTGGCACCTGCGCTACCCGCTGGCCAACGGCGCCAAGACCGCCGAAGGCCAGGATCACCTGATCGTCGCCACCACCCGTCCGGAAACCATGCTGGGTGATACCGCCGTCGCGGTGAACCCGGAAGACCCGCGCTACAAGGCGCTGATCGGTCAGCACATTCTGCTGCCGCTGGTGAACCGTCTGATCCCCATCGTCGCCGACGAGCACGCCGACATGGAGAAGGGCACCGGCTGCGTGAAGATCACCCCGGCCCACGACTTCAACGACAACGAAGTGGGCAAGCGCCACAACCTGCCGATGATCAACATCTTCACCCTGGACGCCCACGTGCGCGCCGAGGCCGAAGTGGTTGACTCCAACGGCAACCCGAGCACCGCCTATGACGCCACCCTGCCGACCGAGTTCGCCGGGATGGAACGCTTTGCCGCCCGCAAGGCCATCGTCGCCAAGCTGGACGAGCTGGGCCTGCTTGCCGAGATCAAGGATCACGTGCTGCAGCAGCCCTACGGCGATCGCGGCGGCGTGCCCATCGAGCCGATGCTGACCGACCAGTGGTACGTGCGCGTGGCGCCGATGGCCAAGACCGCCATCGAGGCGGTGGAAGATGGCCGCATCCAGTTCGTGCCCAAGCAGTACGAGAACATGTACTTCTCCTGGATGCGCGACATTCAGGACTGGTGCGTCTCCCGTCAGCTGTGGTGGGGTCACCGCATCCCGGCCTGGTATGACGACGCCGGCAACGTCTACGTGGGCCGCAACGAAGATGAAGTGCGCGCCAAGCACAGCATCCCGTCCGTGACCGTGCTGCGTCAGGACGAAGACGTGCTCGACACCTGGTTCAGCTCCGCCCTGTGGACCTTCTCCACCCTGGGCTGGCCGAACAACACAGAGGCGCTCAAGACCTTCCACCCGACCGACGTGCTGATGAGCGGCTTCGACATCATCTTCTTCTGGATCGCCCGGATGATCATGATGACCATGCACTTCATCAAGGACGAAAACGGCCAGCCGCAAGTGCCGTTCAAGACCGTCTACATCACAGGCCTCATCCGTGACGAAGAAGGCCAGAAGATGTCCAAGTCCAAGGGCAACGTGCTGGATCCCCTCGACATGATCGACGGCATCAGCCTCGAGGACCTGCTGGAGAAGCGCACCGGCAACATGATGCAGCCGCAGATGGCCGAGAAGATCGGCAAGCGTACCGCCAAGCAGTTCCCGGAAGGGATCGAGGCCCACGGTACCGACGCCCTGCGCTTCACCCTGGCGGCGCTGGCCTCTACCGGTCGTGACATCAACTGGGACATGAAGCGCCTGGATGGTTACAACAACTTCTGCAACAAGTTGTGGAACGCCTCCCGCTACGTGCTGATGAACACCGAAGATCAGGATTGTGGCTTTGCCGGTGGAGAAATGCAGTTCAGTCTGGCGGATCGCTGGATCCAGTCCCAGCTGCAGGTGGCCATCCGTGACTTCCGTACCGCCCTCGATACCTACCGCTTCGACATCGCCGCCGGCGTGCTGTACGAATTTATCTGGAACCAGTTCTGTGACTGGTATCTGGAGCTGACCAAGCCGGTACTGACCAAGGGTTCCGAGGCCGAGCAGCGCGCTGCCCGCCACACCCTCGTGACCGTGCTGGAAACCCTGCTGCGTCTGGCACACCCGATCATCCCGTTCATCACCGAGACCATCTGGAAATCGGTCGCCCCGCTGGCCGGCGTACACGCCGACACCATCATGATGCAGGCCTTCCCGGAGTTCGACGCCGCCAAGGTGGACGACGCCGCGATGGCGGATCAGGAGTGGGTGAAGGAGTTCATCGTCAGCATCCGCAACATCCGCGCCGAGATGAACGTAGCGCCGAGCGTCCCGCTCAACGTGCTGCTCCAGTGCGATGCCAAGGATGCCGAGCGTGCAGCCGACAACGAGGCCTTCCTCAAGTCGCTGGCCCGTCTGGAATCCATCCGCGTGCTTGGCGAAGGTGAAGCCGCGCCGCTGTCGGTGAAGAAGCTGATCGGTGCTACCGAACTGCTGATCCCGATGGCTGGTCTCATCGACAAGGATGCCGAACTGGCCCGTCTGGCCAAAGAGGTAGCCCGTCTGGTGGGCGAGTGCGGCCGCATCGAAGGCAAGCTTGGCAACGAAGCCTTCGTCGCCAAGGCGCCGGAAGCGGTCATCGCCAAGGAGCGCGAGAAGCTGGAAGATTACCGTCTCCAGCTGACCAAGCTGGAAGCCCAACAGGCCGAGATCGCCGCGCTGTAAGCCGGCATCCGCCTCGCAAAAGCCCCCTCCTGCAGGGGGCTTTTTGTTGCCCGCCCGCCACCACTCCCCTTCATTTCGCGCGTTGTCATGCAAAATTAGCGAGCCAAATCACCCGCTTTCACAAGCGCAGCGCCCCCAAATTCATTACACTGCCAGCGATCTTTCTACTAGGAGTGCTGCCGCAGTATGGAAATATTGATCCTGTTTGGATTGATTTTGCTCAATGGCGTTTTCGCCATGTCGGAAATCGCCATCGTCACCGCACGCAAGGCACGCCTCAGCAAGATGGTCAGCGAAGGGAGCCGCTCCGCCGCCATTGCGCTCAAGCTGAGCGAAGATCCCACTCATTTTCTCTCCGCAGTGCAGATCGGCATCACCAGCATCGGTCTGCTCAACGGTATCTACGGCGAGTCCCTGCTGGCCCAGCCGCTGGCGCTCTGGCTGCAGGAGTGGGGCATGACCGCCAAGAGCAGCGGCCTCATCGCCACCGTGCTGGTCATAGTGGTGGTCACCTATCTCTCCATCGTCATCGGCGAACTGGTGCCCAAGCGGCTCGGCCAGATCAGTGCCGAACGCATCGCCTGCCTGGTGGCCCGCCCCATGTTGTGGCTGGCCGCCCTCACCCGTCCCTTCGTCTGGCTGCTGTCGGCCTCCACCAAGGCCAGCCTGCGACTGCTGAGAGTCAGCCAGGATGGCAGCGCCAACGTGACCCAGGAGGAGATCCACGCCATGCTGGTGGAAGGTTCGGAAGCCGGGATCATCGAGGATCATGAGCACACCATGCTGCGCAACGTTTTCCGGCTCGACGAACGCAGCCTCTCCTCGCTGATGGTGCCCCGCAGCGACATCCGCTATCTCGACCTCGCCCTGCCGCTGGAGGTCAACCTGCAGCGGCTGGTGGAGTATCGCCACAGCTTCTTCCCGGTCTGCGACGGCAACCTGTCAGAACTGGTGGGCATCATCAACGTCAGCAAGGTGCTGCACGCCTATATCAAGGGTGAGCCCATCGATCTGGCGGCATTGACCCAGGATGGCAGCCTGCTGCCTGAAACCCTCAACGGCCTCGAGCTGCTCAACCACTTCCGCACCCACTCCGAGCACATGGTGCTGGTGGTGGACGAATATGGCGAGTTGCAGGGACTGGTCACCCAGCAGGATCTGCTGGAGACCCTGGCCGGCGACTTCCAGCAGGAAGATGGCGACGACAACTGGGCTTTTCAGCGTACCGACGGCAGCTGGCTGCTCGACGGCCTCATTCCGCTGCCGGAATTGAAAGACTGCCTGGGACTGGTTCGGCTACCGGAGGAAGAAAAACATCACTATCACACCCTCGGAGGGCTTATCATGCTGCTCCTTGGTCGTGTTCCCCAGACGGGAGACCTGGTCACCCTGGAACAGTGGCAACTGGAAATCGTTGACATGGATGGTTTGCGCATCGACAAGGTGCTTGCCATGCCCTTGCTTGATCAACCCAGCTAACCTGCGGAGTTTGCAACTATGGAACAGTTTTACCAACTGGCCCACGCCTTTATGCATCAGGATCTGGTGACGCTATCCGATCCCAAGATGGCCTTCATGGTCTGCGGTGTGTTATTGACCTTTCTGGTGCTGGAGAACGGCTTCATTCCCACCGCCTTTCTGCCCGGCGACAGCCTGCTGATCCTGACCGGCGTGCTCATCTATCAGGACGTGCTCTCCCTCGGGGTGATCCCGCTGCTGATCCTGGCCACCTTCGTCGGCACCTGGCTCGGCTACATGCAGGGGCGTTTCCTGGGCCACACCCAGCTCTACCACCGGCTGCTGTCTCATGTGGAAGAGAAGCACCAGCAGAAGGTTTACTACCTGCTGGACAAATACGGCATCGTGACCCTGATCACCGCCCGCTACATCGCCTTCGTGCGCACCGCCTACCCCTATATCGTCGGTGCCACCGAACTGCCCCAGGGGCGCTTTCTCATTGTCAATCTGGTCAGCTCCATCATGTGGATCTGCCCGCTGGTGGGTTTCGGCTACTTCCTAAGTCACACCAAGCTGGCGGCCGAGTACCAGTCCCAGTTCCTCAGCATCATTCTCTGCCTGCCGATCGTGCTGCTGGTCGGCGGTTTGATCGCGCTGATCTGGCGCTGGCTGAGCAAACGCAAAGCCAGTGCGCCACGGGATTGAGGCAAAGAGAGAGGGTCATCGCGAGATGGCCCTTTTTTTAGCGAAATAATGGTGATTTACCCGCTGGCACTCTTGTCAAGCGAGGGTAAAAATGAGTGAATCTAGCGCCTTTTTTTCGACGTGAATGGAGTCGGTAGTATGCGGTGTCGGGTTAGCGCTATGGCGCTGGTTTATGCATTGGTTGGACTGCTGGGACTGCCAGCAGCATTGGCTGCCCCCAACCCGGCCAAACTGCAGCTGCAATCGAGCAGCGCACTGGTGATGGATGTCAGAACGGGCAAGACCCTCTACCAGAAGAATCCCACCCAGGTGCGTCCCATCGCCTCCCTCACCAAGCTGATGACGGCGCTGGTGGTGCTGGATGCCCGCCAGGATCTCGGCCAGACCCTGACCATCGACCAGAACGACAGAGACACCATCAAACACACCTATTCGCGGGTTCGCATGGGCACCCAGGTGACCCGCCGCGATGCCCTGCATCTGGCGTTGATGTCCTCTGAAAACCGCATGGCCTCGGCGCTTGCCCGCCACTACCCGGGTGGCCGTCCCGCCTTCATCCGAGCCATGAACAACAAAGCCAAGCAGCTGGGCATGCGCAACAGTCGCTTCTACGACTCCACCGGCCTGTCGACCCGCAACGTCTCCACCGCCCAGGATCTGGCCAAGCTCATCGCGGCAGCCTATCGCCAGCCGCTGATCCGCGAGTTCACCCAGGACACCAGCAAGGACATGCGCTTTCGCACGCCGGCCTACAGCCTGATGTTCAACAACACCAACCCGCTGGTGAAGAACCCGGACTGGGACGTGCGCCTCTCCAAGACCGGTTATACCGACGAAGCGGGCCGCTGCCTGCTGATGCGGGCCAAGCCGGACAATCAGGAGCTGGCCATAGTGCTGCTCAACTCGGTGGGCAAACGCACCCCCATCGGCGATGCCAACCGCATTCGCAAATGGCTGAAAAGCTGACACCCGGACTGCGGGGATGAAAAAGGATGCCGCGGCATCCTTTTTTATTGCCTGCAAACCGCCTCTGAGCGGGTTTATCAGCGGAAAGGGGCGTGGGTTGACCGAGAACCAAGGGATGCACACAGGACGCGATAACGCGAAAGTCGGCGCAGTGGGCCGCAGGAAGCAGGGAGAGACGCCGATCGCCCGTCATGCTGGCTTGGAAGCCCTTGTGTCACGGGGCTGCGGGTTGCCGGATGGGTGAGCGCGATCTCAGCAGCGAAGCTGCAGAGTTGAAGCAAAGAAGCGAAGAGGTGAAGAGGTGAAGAGGTGAAGAGACGAGTATCAAGCCACCCGGGTCGTATCCCATACCCAGAGCGGCCATATAAAAAAAACAGCCCCGACCGAAGTCGAGGCTGTCTGTATGGTGCGCCCGAGAGGATTCGAACCTCTGACCACCTGGTTCGTAGCCAGGTACTCTATCCAGCTGAGCTACGGGCGCTCATCAACTTTTGGTACTGCTTTCAAAATGGTGCGCCCGAGAGGATTCGAACCTCTGACCACCTGGTTCGTAGCCAGGTACTCTATCCAGCTGAGCTACGGGCGCTCACAAACTTTTGGTACTGCTTTCAAAATGGTGCGCCCGAGAGGATTCGAACCTCTGACCACCTGGTTCGTAGCCAGGTACTCTATCCAGCTGAGCTACGGGCGCTCATAAACTTTTGATTTTGCTTTAAATGGTGCGCCCGAGAGGATTCGAACCTCTGACCACCTGGTTCGTAGCCAGGTACTCTATCCAGCTGAGCTACGGGCGCCCTGATTTAAAGCGATAAAAAAAGCTTACTCAACAGTAAGCCTTTTTCAGTTGTACCGGCTTGCTGATTGCCAGTACATGACTCATCGTGAGTCTAATATGGTGCGCCCGAGAGGATTCGAACCTCTGACCACCTGGTTCGTAGCCAGGTACTCTATCCAGCTGAGCTACGGGCGCAAATGGCGGAGAAGGGGGGATTCGAACCCCCGATGCGGGTATAAGCCGCATACTCCCTTAGCAGGGGAGCGCCTTCAGCCTCTCGGCCACCTCTCCGTTTGCGGGGCTGATAATACTTCACAGGGATTTTTAGTCAAACACTTTTTTGGAGAAAAAAGTGCGTTCGCTCGGTATTTGGCCAAAGCGTGGAATATTCAAGCAATATCGGCACTTATCCCGCTCTTTCGCCCCCTGCACCGCCATTTTCGGCGCTCCGAAAAAACAAAAGGCGACACATGAGGTGTCGCCTTGTCACAGCCATTGATGCCGCTTAGAAGCCGGATTGACCCGGTACTTTCTCGGCCTGGATGCGCTGATAGATCTCTTCGCGGTGCACGGAAACTTCTTTCGGTGCGTTCACGCCGATACGAACCTGATTGCCTTTCACGCCCAGCACGGTGACAGTCACTTCGTCACCAATCATCAGGGTTTCCCCTACACGACGAGTCAAAATAAGCATTCGCTTGCTCCTGTATCCTGTTTTGTATTTATATCGATATGCGACATTATCTTACAAAGATACCGATATGGTAAATGGTTGAAACTAAATCAATCAGGGATTGTTTCCCAAGGGCTGCTCATGAGGCTCCTGATCCAGCCCAAAAGCGGAGTGCAAGGCACGCACTGCCAGCTCCAGGTACTTCTCGTCAATCACCACGGATATCTTGATTTCAGAGGTGGAAATCAACTGCATGTTGATCCCCTCCTCGCCCAATACCTTGAACATGGTGCGGGCGACGCCAGGATGGTTCCACATCCCGACTCCGACGATGGAAACCTTGGCGATCTCACCGTTGCCCTGCACGCAGGCGGCCCCCAGCTCGCTGGCGGTCTCCTCCAACAGGGCGCGCGCCCGGCGATAGTCATCGCGATTCACCGTGAAGGTGAAATCAGCGGTGCCATCGCCCAGCGTGTTCTGCACTATCATGTCGACATCAATGTTGGCGTCGCTGATCGGATTCAGGATCTGCGCTGCCACGGTGGGCCGGTCCGGCACACCCAGAATGGTCAGGCTGGCTTCGTTGCGATTGAACGCTATCCCGGATACCAGGGGAGCTTCCATCCTCTCACCTCCATATGTGATTAACGTTCCCTCTCCCTCGACAAAGCTCGACAGCACCCGCAGCGGCACGCGGTACTTGCCCGCGAACTCCACCGAACGGATCTGCAGCACCTTGGCGCCCAGGCTGGCCATCTCCAGCATCTCCTCGAAGGTGATGGTGTCGAGACGACGCGCCTTGGGCTCGATGCGCGGATCCGTGGTATAGACCCCATCCACGTCGGTAAAGATCTGGCACTCATCGGCCTTGATGGCCGCCGCCACGGCCACCGCCGTGGTGTCGGAGCCACCGCGCCCCAGGGTGGTGATGGCATTGTGCTCGTCACGACCCTGGAAGCCCGCGATCACCACCACCTTGCCCGCGCCCAGTTCAGCCTGAACCCGGTCGGTGTCGATGTGGGTGATGCGCGCCTTGCCATAGGCGGAATCGGTGTGAATGCGAACCTGATCACCGGTCATCGAGACCGCGGGGCAACCGCGTTTGTTCAACGCGATGGCCAGCAGCGCTATGGTGACCTGTTCACCGGTGGAGACCAGTACATCCATCTCGCGCCGGTTGGCATCAGGATCCAGCTGCTGGGCCATGCCCAGCAACCGGTTGGTTTCGCCCGACATGGCGGAGACCACCACCACCACGTCATGTCCCTGGGCGCGGGTTTGTTCGACCCGCTCAGCTACCGCCTCGATCCGCTCCAGCGTGCCGACCGAGGTGCCGCCGTACTTCTGTACATAGAGTGCCACAGATCACCTCGCCCGATTACAGGCGCTCTTCCAGCCAGGAGTGTACGGATTGCAGGGCCGCCGGCACTGCCTCAGGCTGGGTACCACCCGCCTGGGCCATGTCGGGACGACCACCACCCTTGCCACCCACCTGCTGGGCCACCAGATTGACCAGCTCACCGGCCTTGACCTTGCCGGTCAGGTCGCTGGTGACGCCTGCGATGAGGTTGACCTTGCCCTCGCCGCTGGTTGCCAGCAGCACCACACCGGACTTCATCTGGTTCTTCAGTTCGTCCAGCATGCCGCGCAGGGATTTCGGATCAGCCCCTTCCAGCGCTGCAACCAGCACCTTCTGACCCTTGATCTCGATGACCTGACCCAGCAGATCGTTACCGGCCTGGGCGGCCAGCTTGGCCTTGAGCTGCTCCAGCTCGCGTTCCATCATCTTGGCCTTGTCCAGCACCTGGCGAACCTTGTCAGCGATGCTGAACTGATCGCCCTTCACCAGCGCGGCAGCCTCTTCGATCTGCTCACCGACCTGATGCATGAAGTCGATGGCGGCCTTGCCGGTCACCGCTTCGATGCGGCGCACGCCGGCGGCGATGCCGCTCTCGGCGATGATCTTGAAGAAGCCGATGTCACCGGTGCGCTTGGCGTGGGTACCTCCGCACAGCTCGGTGGAGTAGTCGCCCATGCGCACTACACGCACGTCGTCTTCGTATTTTTCACCGAACAGCGCCATGGCGCCGGCCGACTTGGCCTCTTCCAGGCCCATCAGCTGGGTGATGATTTCGTGGTTGGCGCGGATCTGGTTGTTGACCAGCTCCTCGACCCTGCGAATGGTTGCCATGGTCATCCCCTCGAAGTGGGAGAAGTCAAAGCGCATGCGCTCGGCCCCCACCAGAGAGCCTTTCTGGGTCACGTGCTCACCCAGCGCCTGACGCAGGGCCGCGTGCAGCAGGTGAGTCACCGAGTGGTTCAGGGCGATGGCCTGACGACGGTCGCCATCGACCACGGCCTCGACCTCGGCCCCTTTCTCCAGGGTGCCCAGCTCCATGTAGCCCTTGTGGATGATCGCCTTGCCCGCTTTGACGGTATCGGTCACGGCAAAGATGCCGTCGTCCACTTTCAAGGTGCCGCTGTCGCCGATCTGGCCGCCGGACTCGGCGTAGAAGGGGGTCTGCTCCAGCACGATGACAGCTTCGTCACCGGCGATAAGACCGCTCACCTCGTCCACGCCCTTGTAGATGCCGACCACACGGGTGCGCTCGGTCAGGGTCTTGTAACCGGTGAAGGGGGTCTCGAAGTCGAGCTTGAGCATCTCGTTGTAGTTCACGCCGAAGCTGGATGCTTCCTTGGCACGAGCGCGCTGCTTCTCCATCTCGGCCTTGAAGCCCTCTTCGTCGATGCCGATCTCTCGCTCGCGCACCACGTCGGCAGTCAGGTCGGCCGGGAAGCCATAGGTGTCATAGAGCTTGAACACCACTTCGCCCGGAATGACCTTGGCATCGCCCAGGTTGGCCAGAGCGTCTTCCAGCAGCAACAGACCGCGATCCAGGGTGCGGGCGAACTGCTCTTCTTCAATGCGCAGCACACGCTCGACCAGCGGCAGCTGGGCGATCAGCTCGGCAGCGACATCCTTCATCTGAGCTGCCAGCTCGGCGGCCAGCTTGTAGAAGAAGACATCGGTGGCGCCCAGCTTGCGACCGTGACGCACGGCGCGGCGGATGATGCGGCGCAGCACGTAGCCGCGACCTTCGTTGGAGGGCATGACGCCGTCAGCCACCAGGAAGGCGCAGGAGCGGATGTGGTCCGCGATGACGCGCAGGGACTGGTTGCTCAGATCGGTGGTGCCGACAATCTCGGCCGCTTTCTTGATCAGCGCCTGGAAGATGTCGATTTCGTAGTTGGAGTGAACCCCCTGCATGATGGCGGAGATTCGCTCCAGGCCCATGCCGGTATCCACGGACGGGCGCGGCAGCGGCTCCATGGTGCCGTCAGCCTGACGGTTGAACTGCATGAACACCACGTTCCAGATCTCGATGAAACGGTCGCCATCCTCTTCCGGTGAGCCGGGACGGCCGCCCCAGATGTGATCGCCGTGATCGTAGAAGATCTCGGTGCAGGGACCGCACGGACCGGTATCGCCCATGGCCCAGAAGTTATCGGAAGCGTACGGGGCGCCCTTGTTGTCACCGATGCGCACGATGCGATCGGCCGGTACACCGACCTCTTTTTCCCAGATGTCGAAGGCTTCATCGTCAGTCGCGTAGACGGTCACCAGCAGGCGCTCTTTCGGCAGTTGCAGCACCTCGGTCAGGAAGCCCCAGGCAAACTTGATGGCATCCTGTTTGAAGTAGTCGCCGAAGCTGAAGTTGCCCAGCATCTCGAAGAAGGTGTGGTGACGAGCGGTATAGCCGACGTTTTCCAGATCGTTGTGCTTACCACCGGCACGCACGCAACGCTGGGAGGTCGTCGCGCGGTTGTAGGCACGCTTGTCTGCGCCAAGGAACACGTCCTTGAACTGGTTCATACCCGCGTTGGTAAACAACAGGGTCGGGTCGTTATGCGGTACCAGCGAGCTGGAGGAGACAACCTGGTGCCCCTGGGAACGGAAATACTCGAGAAACGCAGCGCGTATCTCAGACGTGGACATATACATGGAAAATCCTGCTTGATTCGAATACGGACTTTTAACCGCATTAATGTAAGTTTTCTGCGGGGTAAAGTAAAACGGACAGGGCCGCCACGGGCGAAAAAGCGCACATAAACGGGCCGGAAAAGCGCCCCGCTGCCAACCGCGGCTTTTTTCACCATCAACAGGAGAAAAAGCGGCATGAAAAGAGGGTCAAGACGGGGAGAACCCGGCTTTCGTCAATCTGAGCTGACAAACCTATGAACAGGCAGGGAAAATCTTGCTCAGGCGTCATAGTGGCCTGGTCGGCAGGTGGAAACCGGCAACCAGGCGCCGGCAAACCGGAAATGAAGATAGCGGGTGTGCGGCGATGGGGCCTCGTCTCTCGAATCATCTCAAGATCCCAGCACAAACATCGCCGTTCTACTCCTCCCGCTCCTGCAGGGCAGAGATGGCGTAACGGGCCTGATCCTGGCTAAAGCCGCGCCCCAGCAGATACTTGAGCCACTTCATCCGCAGCTTGAAGTCGGCCAGATCGGCTATGTTGGCCCGTCGTTCCAGCAGCGCAAAGGCGAGTTCGAACCAGTCCAGCTCGGGTTGCTCGAAGGCGGCATCGATCTGGCCATCGTCCAGCCCCTTGCGGCGCAGGTCGAAACGGATTTTAAGCGGGCCATGCCCCTTGGCGGCGCCCGCCCGCACCGCCATGGCACCATAGCGCTCGTCATTGACCCAGTTGTAACCGCGGCAGTAGTCGAGCACCGCCTCGATCACCTCTTCCTGATAGCCCTGCTGGCGCAGGCGTCTGGCCAGCTCCGACTCGGCACTCTCGCGACGGGCCAGACTGCGCATGGCGTAGGCACGGGCGGCCGCCAGCTGCTCTGCAAAGCTCGGTTCGGCGGGCTCAACCGGTTCGGTAACGGATTCATCGACCATAAATGACAAGGCCGGGTATCAACCCGGCCTTCCTTTTGCTCTTATTCGAACTCTTGTTCGTTTTCGGCTTCAAACTCGTCGTACTCGGCAGCGGAGGGCTTCTCCTCCACCGGCGCGGCGCCGGAGAGCAGCAGCTCGCGCAGTTTGGCTTCCACTTCGCCAGCCAGCGCCTTGTTTTCGGAGAAGAGCTTCATCACGTTGGCCTTGCCCTGACCGATCTTCTCGCCGTTGTAGCTGTACCAGGCACCGGCCTTGTCGATCAGCTTGTGCTTGACGCCCAGATCCACCAGCTCGCCCTCTTTGGAGATGCCGGCACCGTAGAAGATCTGGAATTCGGCCTGCTTGAAGGGAGGGGCCACCTTGTTCTTCACTACCTTGACGCGGGTCTCGTTACCGACCACTTCGTCACCTTCCTTGATGGCGCCGGTACGACGGATATCCAGACGCACGGAGGCGTAGAACTTGAGCGCGTTACCACCGGTAGTGGTCTCCGGGCTGCCGAACATGACGCCGATCTTCATCCGGATCTGGTTGATGAAGATGCACAGGCAGTTGGCGTTCTTGATGTTGGCGGTCAGCTTGCGCAGCGCCTGGGACATCAGACGAGCCTGCAGGCCGACGTGGGAGTCACCCATCTCGCCTTCGATTTCCGCTTTCGGGGTCAGGGCCGCCACGGAGTCGACGATGATGACGTCAACTGCATTGGAGCGCACCAGCATGTCGCAGATCTCCAGCGCCTGTTCACCGGTGTCCGGCTGGGAGATGAGCAGGTCGTCAACGTTGACGCCCAGCTTGGCAGCATAGATGGGGTCGAGTGCGTGCTCCGCATCGACGAAGGCACAGGTCTTGCCCTTCTTCTGGGCTTCGGCGATCACCTGCAGGGTCAGCGTGGTTTTACCGGAAGATTCCGGGCCGTAGATCTCGACGATACGACCGCACGGCAGACCACCGATCCCCAGCGCCACGTCCAGAGAGAGGGAGCCGGTGGAGATGGCTTCGATATCCATGGTCTTGCTGTCGCCCAGACGCATGATGGAACCTTTGCCGAACTGCTTTTCAATCTGACCCAGCGCAGCCGCCAGTGCCTTCTGTTTGTTCTGATCCATGCCAATCTCCGCTGGAAATCGTGAGTAAAAATGAAGTTGGGCTAAGTATACTGTCTATTCATACAGTATCAAGCCCAATTTATTTGAGCAGGGCCAACAGACCCGACAAGGCCTGTCTCACCGCCTGCTGACGCACCTGCCGGCGATCCCCGTCGAAACGGGCCAGCAGGGAGTGGTGGCGGCCGTTGCAGTCGGCCCAGGCAAACCAGACGGTGCCGACAGGTTTGCCCTCGGTGGCGCCGCCGGGGCCGGCGATGCCGCTGATGGCGACACTGATGGAAGCCGACGAGTGAGCCAGCGCGCCGCGGGCCATCTCCAGCACCACCGCCTCGCTCACCGCGCCGTGCTGCTCCAGGCTTTCGTCGCTCACCCCCAGCATCTGCTGCTTGGCCTCGTTGGTGTAGGTGACAAAGCCACGATCGAACCAGCCTGAGCTGCCCGCGATGTCGGTGATGGCCGTGGCCACTCCGCCGCCGGTACAGGATTCGGCGGTGGCCGCCAGCCAGCCTCGCTGGCCAAGGGCCCGCCCCAGCTCGATGGCGAGGTGCTCTATCTCTGCGTCCAGTTTCATCGCGACTCCCTCTGATGCGTGCAAGAGGCACATTATGCGATCCCGCCGCCGCCTGCCGCAACTGAACGCCGCTCACCAGGCTGATGCCTCTGCCTACACGGAGGGTCGTGATCCCCGACCTCCCCCGCCACGCCGCTTATGTGTAGAATGGCGCCATCAAGCTCAAGGCTCATCACCGCAGACACAGGCCCGCAGAGGCCCCTTCTGGAATAGCACATGACCGCACAACACCAAGCCACCGGCGCCACGCCAGGCGCCAACCTAAGCGCCCACACGCCCATGATGCAGCAGTATCTGACCCTCAAGGCCGAGAACCCGGAGATCCTGCTGTTCTACCGGATGGGCGACTTCTACGAGCTGTTCTATGACGATGCCCGCAAGGCCTCCCAGCTGCTCGACATCTCCCTGACCAAGCGTGGCCAGTCGGCCGGCAGCCCCATTCCGATGGCAGGCGTGCCCTATCACGCCATCGAAGGGTATCTCGCCAAGCTGGTGCAGCTCGGCGAATCTGCCGCCATCTGTGAACAGGTGGGGGATCCCGCCACCAGCAAGGGGCCGGTGGAGCGCAAGGTCATTCGCATCATCACCCCTGGCACCGTCTCCGACGAGGCGCTGCTCAGCGAGCGGCAGGATAACCTGATCGCCGCCGTCTATCACGATGGCCGTCGCTTCGGCTACGGCACCATGGACATAGGCTCCGGCCGCTTCTTCATCAACCAGTTCGAGAAAGAAGAGACCCTGCTGGCGGAGCTGCAGCGCACCAACCCGGCCGAGCTGCTCTACCCCGAATCGTTCGCCTTCCTGCACCATGTCGAGGGTCGCCGCGGTCTGCGCCGCCGCCCGGAGTGGGAGTTCGAGCTCGGCACCGCCCGCAAGCTCTTGTGCCAGCAGTTCGGCACCCAGGATCTGGTGGGCTTCGGCGTCGAGCAGAGCGAGACCGCCCTGTGCGCCGCCGGCTGCCTGATGCAGTACGTCAAGGACACCCAGCGCACCGCCCTGCCCCACATTCGCAGCGTGCGCCTCGAACAGCCTGACCATGCGGTCATCATGGATGCCGCCACCCGCCGCAATCTGGAGCTGACCCAGAATCTGGCCGGTGGCCACGACAACACCCTCTCCGCCGTACTGGACTGTACCGCCACCCCCATGGGGAGCCGGCTGCTCAAACGCTGGATCCATCAGCCGATCCGCGACCGGGTGATCCTCAAAGGCCGCCAGAGCACCATCAAGGAGCTCATCGAGCAGAACCTCTACGACGAGCTGGGCGGTTTGCTGCGCCAGGTCGGCGACGTGGAGCGGGTGCTGGCGCGCCTGGCCCTGCGCTCTGCCCGTCCGCGTGACCTCACCCGGCTGCGCCAGGCCTTCGCCCAGCTGCCGGAACTGCAGCGCCTGCTTGCGGGCAGCGAGCACGAGGCGGTGCAGCAGTTGCGCGAGCGGGCCAGCACCTTCCCCGAGCTGTTCGACCTGCTGGAGCGCGCCGTGATGGAGGTGCCGCCGGTGCTGATCCGCGATGGCGGCGTCATCCGCGAAGGGTTCAACACCGAGCTGGACGAGCTGCGGGATCTGGCCAACGGCGCCACCGCCAGCCTGGCCCGTATCGAGGAGCGCGAACGGCTGCTGACCGGCATCAACACCCTCAAGGTGGGTTACAACAAGGTGCACGGCTTTTATATCGAGGTGAGCCGAGCCAACAGCCATCTGGTGCCGGCCCACTACATCCGTCGCCAGACGCTGAAAAACAACGAGCGCTACATCATCGATGAGCTCAAGAAGTACGAGGACAAGGTGCTCACCGCCCAGGCTCAGGCGCTGGCGCTGGAGAAACGCCTCTACGAGGAGCTGCTCGATGCCCTGCTGCCGCACCTCGGCGATCTGCAGGAGTCCGCCGCCGCGCTGGCGGAGCTGGACGTGCTGGCCAACCTGGCCGAGCGGGCCGAGACCCTCGACTACCGTTGCCCCACCCTCATCGACGAGGATCAGATCCTGATCGAGGCGGGCCGCCATCCGGTGGTGGAGCAGGTGATGACCGACCCCTTTATCGCCAACCCCATCCGGCTGGAGCGGGAGCGGCGGATGCTGATCATCACCGGCCCCAACATGGGCGGTAAATCGACCTACATGCGCCAGACCGCGCTCATCGTGCTGCTGGCCCATATCGGCGCCTTCGTGCCGGCCGACAGTGCCCGCATCGGCCCCATCGACCGCATCTTCACCCGCATCGGGGCGTCGGACGATCTGGCCTCCGGCCGCTCCACCTTCATGGTGGAGATGACCGAGACCGCCAACATCCTCAACAACGCCACCGCCCGCAGCCTGGTGCTGATGGACGAGATTGGCCGCGGCACCAGCACCTACGACGGCCTCTCGCTGGCGTGGGCCTGCGCCGAACAGCTGGCGAGCAAGATTGGCGCCTACACCCTGTTCGCCACCCACTACTTCGAGCTGACCCGGCTGCCGGAGCTGATGAGCGGGCTGGCCAACGTCCATCTGGATGCGGTGGAGCACGGTGACACCATCGCCTTCATGCACGCGGTGCAGGAGGGGGCGGCCAGCCGCTCCTACGGCCTGCAGGTAGCGGCGCTGGCCGGGGTGCCCAAATCTGTGATCCAGCAGGCCCGTCACAAGCTGCACGAGCTGGAGAGCGCCACCCCGGTGGCCGCCGGCGAAGTGCGCCCGGCCCCGGTCGCCCTGCCGCCCCAGAACCATCCTGTAGTTGATGAGCTGGAAGCGGTGCGCCCGGACGAGCTGACCCCGCGCCAGGCGCTTGACCTGCTCTATCGCCTCAAGCAGATGCTGTAACCCGTCACCAACACAGCAATAAAAAGGGGAACCGTGAGGTTCCCCTTTTCGTTTTCATGATTCGGCCTGCCGTCAGGCCGGCCCTATCCTGTCCATCAGGCTCATGTGGCTGGAGCCCTCGTGGCGCTTGAGCTTCTGGCGATACTCGAACTGGTGCTGACTCTCCTGCTTGAGGCCCAGCATCAGGGAGTAGCACATGGCCAGCATGATCACCGAGAAGGGCAGCGCGGCTATGATGCTGGCGGCCTGCAGGGCGGCCAGTCCGCCGGATACCAGCAGAATGGCGGCCACCAGCCCCTGACCCAGCCCCCAGACGGCACGGTGCAGCACGGGGGGATCCTGATCCCCGATGGAGAGCAGAGTCGTAATGACCAGGGTGCCCGAGTCGCTGGAGGTGATGAAGTAGGTACAGATGAGCAGGGTCAGCACCCCCTTGGCGATCCAGCCGAAGGTCTCCCAGTGCAGCAGCTCCACCGTCTTGTAGAGCGCCAGGGTGACATCCTGATTGACCGCGGCCACCACGCCACCACTGCCGAACAGCTCCAGATTCATGGCGGTGCCGCCGAACACGGTGAGCCAGAACATGCCGAGCAGGGAGGGCACCAGCAAGACACCGAGCACGAACTCGCGGATGGTACGCCCCTTGGATATGCGGGCGATGAACATGCCGACAAAGGGCGCCCACGCAATCCACCAGCCCCAGTAAAACGCGGTCCAGCTCGACTGCCAGGCCGAGGTGCCGTTGGCTTCGGTATTGGTCCAGAAGCTCAGCTTGACGATGTTCTGCAGGTAGTCACCTATGTTCTGCACATAGGCGTTGAGGATGTAGGTGGTCGGCCCCAGCACCAGGAAGAGGCCCAGCACGAACACGCTCAGCCAGATATTGAGCTCGGAGAGGATCTTCACCCCGCGTCCGACGCCGGAGACCGCCGACAGGGTGGCGATCAGGCTGATACCGCCGATGAGCCAGAGCTGGTTCGCCTGCGATACTTCCATGCCGAACATCTGGTTGAGGCCGGTATTCATCTGGGAGACCCCCAGGCCAAGGGAGGTCGCCACCCCGAACACGGTACCAAACACCGCCAGCACGTCGGCGGCGTGACCCCAGAAGCCGTAGATGCGATCGCCGAGCAGCGGATAGAGCACGGAGCGGATGGCCAGCGGCAGCTTGCGCCGGTAGCTGAAGAAGGCGAGCGACAGGCCGACGATCACGTAGATGGCCCAGGGGTGCAGGCCCCAGTGGAAGAAGGTGAGACGCATGGCGATCTGGGCCGCTTCCGGGGTCATCCCTTCGGTGACGAAGGGGTTGCCCTGCAGGTGGTACATGGGCTCGGCGATGCTCCAGAACACCAGCCCTATCCCCATGCCGGCGCTGAACAACATGGCGAACCAGGCGAAGTAGCCGAATTCCGGTACCTGGTCGTCGTCACCCAGCCGGATGCTGCCGAAGCGGCTGAACATCAGATAGATGGCGAAGAACAGGAACAGGGCGACCACCAGGATGTAGTACCACTTGAACCCGGCAATGATCTTGTCCTTGGCCCCCACGAACCAGGTGGCGGCGGTCTCGGGGACGAACATCCCGAACAACAGGAACAGGGTGATGACGGTGAGCGCCGTCATGGCCATGGTCGGGTTGAGGCCTTTGAACAGCCCTTTGTTTGCTCTCATCTGGCCTCCTTAGTCGTTGTTGAAAAAGTCTTCACCCACGTGATCGCCGGCGCCGCCGATGGCTCGGTAGACCAGCTTGCCGGCCGTCTGCGCTCTGTGGTCCACCAGGCTGACGGACGGCTGACCGTTCACCGCGTGGCGCTTGCCGAGGAAGATGGCCATGGGCACGCCCAGGTTGGAGATGCCGCTGGTGATCCAGAGCCGGTTGAAGTCGTAGGAGCCGCCGATGAACTCCAGCTGGGCCAGCCCGGTATCGAGGCCGGTCAGGTAGAAGTTCATTGCGCTCTCGTCCGGGAAGAGGTGCACCAGCACATAGGCATAGCGCAATTCGTTCACCAACTCCTTTAGGTTGAAAGAACCAGTCTCACTGCAGGAGAGCGGCAACTCACCGTCGTAGTGATGGACCTTGAGGTTGTTGGGATCTTCGTCATAGGCGGGCTGGTAACGCACGAAAGCCGAGGTATCAGGCAGTTCATAGCGGACTCTGACCACTCGAAGGTCGGCCACCAGCGCTTTGATGTCCAGTTCGTCACTCATCATCTTGCTCCTCAAAACAGCAGGGAAAAATAGGGGGAAAGCTCGTTACCCTAACACAAAATAATTAGAGCAGAAAAGATTACAGTAAAAACCATATTGACCTTGTGACGAATTAGGCGGAGAATTTTGCGCCTCCCAATCACCCCTCGACGATTTCATACCCCATGGAAAAACATGATGAAGTGCTGGTCGCCCTGCGCCAGATCATTCGTGCCATCGACATGCACTCCAAGCGCTTGATCAAGGAGGCAGGCCTGACCTCGCCCCAGCTCTTGCTGCTCAAGGGGATCGACGAGCTGGGCCAGATCTCCATGCGTCAGCTGGCGGACCACACCAACATGAGCCAGGCCACCGCCACTACCATCATGGACCGCCTCGAGAGCCGCCAGCTGGTGCAACGCATCCGCAGCGAAACCGACAAGCGCAAGGTGCATGCGACACTGACTGACGCAGGACGTGCCCTGCTGGCCCAGGCGCCGACCCCGCTGCAGGAGCGCTTCATTCAGCGTTTTCAAGCACTTGAGACCTGGGAGCAGACCCTGCTGCTCTCCTCTTTGCAGCGTATCTCCACCATGATGAATGCCGACGAGATAGACGCGGCCCCGGTGCTGAGCGTCCGGCCCCTCACCGAAGAGCGGGCATAAAAAAAGCTCCCGAACGGGAGCTTTTTTTATGGGCCGAGGCGAGCGGGATCACTCTTCCAGGCTGATGCCGATATTGGAGACACCGTCCTGGGCGGCGAAGGCACGCACGGCCAGGATGCGGTCGCTGTCACGCTCGTGGGCCACCCGCTTGAGCAGCTCGACCTGGAACTCCAGCTCGGCCTCCATGTATTCGTGCTCGTAGAGCTCCTCGTCGGTGAGGTCGCGCTCTTCCAGCATCTCGATGAAACCGGCGACCGTACCGACCGAGGCATGGCTGGCGTCGTTGGCCTCTTCCCCCACCCGGCAGATCACCGAGTTGTAGGCGCAGCCCAAGGCGACACAGGCATCCAGCGCCGGATAGGCACCGTAGGATTCGAACTTGCTGGGTTCCGGAATGTAGACTTCGAACGCTTCCAAAATTGCCCCCAGATTGACCCGGGATCCTTTCACCGTCAGGTAGTTCCACATCTGATCCAGGGCGTGACGAAATGCCTTCGCATCCCCGAAACCGGAGGCCTGGGAAAACAGCGCATAGTTGGGGTACATGCGCTCTGCCAGCGCCAGGGTGTAGACCGTCTGTTGCCAAGGCTGTAGCTCGGCCAGTCGCTTATAAAACTTGTCACCAAACACTGGAGTCGGATCCTTTGCAAAATGTGGGGCAGATTGTAGCCCACGAGGGGCCGCGCGAAAACGAAAAAGCGGCCTGGTCGGCTATGTTGGCCGGTCAACTCGGGTAAGATGAAGGCAGAGCGGCCTCTCTCCCGCGCCGCAAATCTGATAAGGAACAAGAGTATGAGTCAACGTACCCTTCTTTTGCTCAGCCAGGACAATGCTCACTACGAGCGCCTGCTCAAGGCGGCCCACCTCCCTCATCTGCGCATTCTGAGAGCCGACAACCAGAGCGATGCCGAGAAAGTGATCGGTGAGGCCCACATCCTGATGGCCGAACCGGCGCGCGCCAAGCCGCTGCTGGCCAAGGCCGGCAAACTCAGCTGGCTGCAATCCACCTACGCCGGGGTCGACGTGCTGCTGGATGCCTGCTGTCGCCGTGACTACCAGCTCACCAATGTGCGCGGCATCTTCGGCCCGCTGATGAGCGAGTACGTGTTCGGTCATCTGCTCAGCCTGATGCGCCAGATCCCCCTCTACCGGGAACAGCAGAAGCAGCGGCTGTGGCAGAGCCACCCCTATCACGGTCTCAAGGGACGCACCCTGCTGATCCTGGGCACCGGCAGCATAGGCCAGCACATCGCCCACACCGGCAAGCACTTCGGCATGAAGGTGCTCGGCGTCAGCCGCAGTGGCCGCGAACGGGCCGGTTTCGACCAGGTATATCAGCTGCCCGCCCTCAACAAGATGCTGGCGCAGGCCGACGCCATCGTCAGCGTGCTGCCCGCCACCCGCGAGACCCATCACCTCTTCACTGCCACCCGTTTCGAGCACTGCAAGCCGGGCGCCATCCTGTTCAACGTGGGACGCGGCAACGCCATCCACGAGGGGGACCTGCTCACGGCACTGCGCACCGGCAAGCTGGGGATGGCGGTGCTGGACGTGTTCGCGCAGGAGCCGCTGCCCGCCGACAGCCCGCTCTGGGGCCAGCCCAACCTCATCGTCACGCCGCACAACAGTGCCTACAGCTTCCCCGAAGACGTGGCCCAGATCTTCGTGCGCAACTACATCCGCTTCATCGACGGCCAGCCGCTGGACGGCAAGATCGACTTCGACAAGGGCTATTGATGGCCGTCAGCCAATAAAAAGGCCCCGCCAGAGTGGCGGGGCCTTTTTGTTTCGGCGAGAGAGGCATCAACCGGCCTCCATCTCCTTGCGATAGCTCTTCACCTTGGCGAGGAACTGGCGCTTCTCCTTGCCGGAGAGCGGTTCCGCCATCGGCAGCTTGACCTTCATGGCATCCACCGGACGATTGTTGATCCGCACCTCGTAGTGCAGGTGAGCACCGGTGGAACGACCCGTGTTGCCGGAGAGGGCAATCTTGTCGCCCATCTTCACCTTCTGGCCCGGCTTGACCAGCAACTTGCTCAGGTGCAGGTAACGGGTCATCAGGGTACGACCGTGCTTGATCACCACATAGGTGCCGGCCAGCGGGTGGCTGGTCGCCTTTAGCACGACACCGTCACCGGTCGCCATCACGGGGGTGCCGACCGGCAGGGCAAAGTCGGTGCCCTCGTGAGGCCGCACCTGGCCGGTGATCGGGTGACGGCGATTCGGGTTGAAGCTGGAGCTGACCCGGTAGCGGCTGTGGGTCGGGTAACGGCGGAAACCGCGCTCCAGGCTGTTGCCCTGCCCATCGTAGTAGTTGCCATCTTCGGACAACCAGGCGGAGACGTTCTGACCCTGACTGAACACTTCCACCCCGAGCAGCTGGGTGTTGCCTGTGCTCTTGCCTTCGACCGTCTCCTGGCGCACCAGCACCTTGAACTTGTCACCCTTTTTCAGATCCTTGGCGAAGTTGAGCCGCCACTGGAACAGGTTGGCAATCTTCTGGATATGGTTGGCCGGGATCCCCGCATTGCGGGCACTCACGTAGAAGCTGCCATTAATGACGCCGTCATAGCTCTTCTTCTGCCACTCCACCTCTTCATTGAGCATGTTGGCGCTGTAAGTGTCGTCGGTACGCTCCAGCACCAGGGTCTGCTTGATGTTCAGGCGGATCTTCATCTGCTGCAGTATGTTGTCCTGATCGATCAGCAGCTCGATGGTCTGGCCCGGCTTGAGCCGTGCCAGATTGTTCTTGGTGTCGGCATCCAGCACCTTGTAGAGGGTGGTGGTGGAAAGACCCAGGTTGTTGAAGATGGTGGTCAGATTCTCGCCATTGCGAACCCGGTAATCCTGCCACTGGGGGGTGGCGTCGGCCGGGATGTCGTCTTCCGGCGTCGCGGCTTCTACCAGCTCGTGATCCGGGATGTCGTTGAAGTCCGTATTGTCTTCGTTGGTTGCGGTGCCATTGGTGGCGATCGGCAACTCCAGTCGCAGCGGCCGCTCCAGGATGTCACCCGGGGCTGGCAATATGGCTACCGCCGACAGCGTCATGGCCGTCAGCAGTAGCATGGCGTAAAAGTGTTTGCGGGGAACCGGGGGTTCCCAATTGGCGGCCTGCGCTACCAAGGGACGGAGACGTTTCATCCGCTATCCTGTCATTAGATCCAAGGGTGTTAGTGGTCAGTCTATTTGTTATGAAACCGTATAAAACTGATTGTTTGACCTAAATACTCACAATTAGTTCATAGCAATCTGCATGAACCTCACATTTTATGCATAACATTCCTTCATGGGCAGAAATGATCGTCTTTTTTAACCATTTTTTCCTATTTTTAAGAGCCGGGTCAGCTCACCTCCGACCCCAGGTTTCAACATGTTGCGATAACTTTTCCATGGAGTGGATATGTCGTTAGCGAAACTGTTAAATCGAATCATCCTGATTTTGTTCCTGATTGGCGCCGTCCTGCTGTTCATGCTGGAAGTCACCACGGTACGGCAATCCATCCTCGATCAGATGTCTGCCAATCTGGAAACCGCCATCACCGCCCTCGGGCTGGTGCTGCAAGGCACCCTTCTCAACGATGACAAGGTACTGGCCGAGACCATAGTCAACGCCATGTTCGATGGCGGCTTCGTCAGCGCGGTCACCCTGCTGGATCCGGATGGTCAGGTGCTGTTTCAGAAGGTCTTCCACACCGAGCAACAGAACGTGCCGACCTGGCTCCCCTCTGTTATCGACATGCCGCCAGTAAAAATTGAGCAGGAGCTGACCGATGGCTGGCGCATGCTGGGCACCCTCACCCTGGAAGGGCACACGGGCTATGCCTACCAGCATCTGTGGAATGCGATCAGCCGTACCGGCACGGCCCTGCTGGCAGGTCTGCTGGTGTTCACCCTGGTGATCTCCTGGGTCTGCAAACGGCTGCTGCGCCCGCTCGAGCAGATCAATCTGCAATTGGTGAAGATCCGCAAGCGCCAGTTCAGTGGCACCCTGGACGCTCCCTGGCTGCAGGATCTCAAAGAGCTGGCCGGCTCGGTCAACCAGCTGGTGTCCGAACGCAAGCGGGATCTGCTGCAGCAGCGGCTCAAGATAAGCCAGCTCGGCAAACAGATCCCCATGGTCAATGAGCCGCTGCAGACCCTGACCTGCGCAGGAGAGGGGCTGTTGCAACAACACTTCTTCTCGACCCAGGGCAGCATTCGTCTTTACAGCCGCCTCATTCCGGAAGTCATCCCGTCACTGAACAGTTCACCGGACGAGATCCGGCACCTGCTCGATCTCTGGCTGCACCATGCAGTCGAGGGATTGCAGCTGCCGCTCAGCCTGCTCGGCCACCCCGACTGGGCTCAATTCGCACCTCTGCTGGCCAAGGGCAGAGGCAAGACCCTCGATTGGCGCTGGGATCAGGAACATGTGCCACCCCTTGCCCAGGAGCGGCTGGCCGCCTTGCAGGAACAAGGGGTGGAGATGGCCTTCAGCGCCATCCCGATGACCAACGAGACCTTCAATCAGCTCGACCCCATCAATCCCGTTTTCATCAGCTGCCAGCCGACCCAGGCTCCGCTCTATTGGAACCTGGTGGCCCAGTGCCTGCACAGTGCGGGCTACACCCTGCTGGCGGAGGCCGGCGACATTCAGGATATCGACACCCTGCGCAACTGGGGCATCGATGGCTACGCCGGCAAGGAGGCATGATGAACAGGACCGGATTGTTGCTCGCCCTGCTGTGGCCACTGCCGCTGCTGGCCAACCCCACCACCATAGCCACCGGCGGTGAACAGGGGATCTATCACCAGATCGCCAAAGAGTTCTGCCGGCTCGCCAACAAGAGCGATGCCGGACTGCAGTGCAAGCCGCAGGCGACCTCGGGCTCCATCGAAAATCTGCGCCAACTGAAAAGCGGCGAGACAAGCTATGCGCTGGTGCAGTCGGACTGGCTTTACCAGGCCAGTAACGGCCTGGGTCCGTATGCCAGTCAGCCACAGCCAGAGCTCAGAGCCATCTTCGCCACTCACGCCGAGCCCTTTACCATAGTGGTGAGGGCCGACGGCGACATCACCAGCCTGGAGCAACTCAAGCTGGCCCCCATCGACATGGGGCTCAAGAGTTCCGGTACCCGCCAGACGGCGCTCGCCCTGTTCAACGTGCTGGGCGCCAAGGAGCAGGATCTCGATCTCAAGAGCGTGGCCAATCTGGCCGAGTCCCTGTGCAGCAAACAGATCGACGCCTATGGCCTGGTGATGGGTCACCCCAACCGCATCGTGCTGGATACCGCCAAGCGCTGCCCCGTGCGTTTCCTGCCGATCGAGGGGGCGACCCGGGATCAGCTGCTCAAAGGGGTCAAGTATTACCAACGCAGCCAGATCCCTGCGCGTATCTATCCGGGCAACCTCAAGGCGACGCCGACCTTTGCCATCGCCGCCACCCTGGTCACCACCGCCAGCACGCCACAGGCCGACGTTTACCGCCTGACCCGGGCCATGCTGGCCCAGCAAACCAAGTTCAATGAGCAAACCTACGGTTACGCCAACCTGTTTCACCAGGCGCGCAATAAAACCGGCCCGGTGCTGAGCATCGAACAGCATCCGGGCGCGGCAAAATATTTCGAGGAGTTGAAAGCGGCGGGCAAGCTATAGCTGACGGCGGGGGGAGCGCAACTGCTCGCTGGAAAAACGGGTCTTCATCGAAGTCCACTGCGCCAACCTGTCGGCACTGCCCGCCAGGGTCCCTTCCCGGCGTGACTTCATGATCCAGATGCTCTTGGCATCAAAACTGTAGACGGGGATGAGATCGGTCCGCTTGCTGCCGGGCAGGATCCGGTTGTTGATGTTGTCGAGCACCATCGGATCCGACTTGGGGGTCGCGAAGTAGAGCGTCACCATGTGGAACTGGTTGTACTTGACTGCCTTGACGTAAGCCAGTCGCAGCTTCTTCTCGTCCACCCCAAGCTCCATCAATGTGTAGTACTTGGAGATGCTGTAATCCTCGCAGTCGCCACCACGGGCACCGATAAACTCCAGTGGGTTGGCCCAGTAATCCGTTTCTCCCCACAATCTGGGGTCATCGCTGTAGGTCAGGTTGTTGAAGTAGTTGTTGACCAGCTCGATCTTCTGCTGATCCGTGGTGCCGGCCCTTGGCGTCAGCAGGCGCGAAAAGGCCTCCGCCCGCTGGAGGGCTCGACCGCCATAGACCTCCTGCAATTTTGCCTGCAGTGCAGGGCTGGCCATGTATTCGGAGAGACGGGAAGCCTGCACGCTGGCACAGCAGAGCGCCAACGTGCAGGTGGGAACGAGCAGCCATTTCATACAAGACACTCCCTGCAAGATGCTGGAGGTCAGTATAGTTGCCCCTGGCTGCCCCAGTGGCGGGCACGCGGGCGCTTCGACGCGGTCAACGGCATTCGGCGAAGGCGTCGGCCAACTGCTGCATGAAGCGGGGATAGCCATCCGGACCGAGCGGCACCTGTTCACCGACTTCGTCCAGCAACAGCACCTTGGCGCCGGTATTGCGGGCGACCGACTCGATCACCGCCGGCGAGAACTGCGGCTCGGCATAGATGCAGCTCGCTTTTTTCTCTTCCAGCGCCTTGCGGATCTCCACCAGGGTCTTGGCGCCGGGGCGTCGCTCCGGGCTCACGGTAAAGTGGCCCTTGGAGCTCATGCCATAGTGGCGCTCCCAGTAGCCATAGGCTTCATGAAACACGAAGTAGCCCTTCTGGTTCACCGCCTTCATCTGCTCGGCAATTACCTTGTCCTTGGCCTCCACCTTGGCCTTGAACGCCAACAGGTTGGCGCGATAACGCTCGGCGTTGGCCGGATCCTGAGCGCTCAGGGTTTCGCTCAGGGCATTGGCGATGACCAGCGCCTGGGTCGGACCCAGCCAGATGTGGGGGTCGACGCCCTCGTGGTGGTGCCCCTCATGACCGTCGTGGCCATGGCCTTCATGCGCCTCGTCGGCGTGCTCTTCATGACCGGCCTGCTTGCTGTAATCAAACAGCGGCATCCCTTCCACCCGGGTCAGGGTCAGCACATGGGGATGTTTGGCCAGCGGCTTGGCCATGAAACCTTCCAGCTCGGGGCCGACCCACACCACCAGATCGGCCTCGTTGATGCTGCGAATATCAGAGGGGCGCAGGGAGAAATCGTGGGGCGAAGCGCCGGTCGGCAGCAACACCTTGGGCTCGCTCACGCCGTCGGTGATGGCGGCGGCGATGAAACCCAGCGGCTTGATGGTGGTCAGCACCTCGAGGGCGCGGACAGGCAGACTCACCGCCAGCAGGGCAGTGATCAGGGCAAGAATTCGCATAGAGATCTCGTCAGGAAGTGTGTGTGTGATAATATAACAAACCAACGTTATTGTTATATTATAACTCTCACAGGCTGTAAACCCCGGAGCTGTCATGACCCAACTGGTGGAGCTGAAAGAGGTCTGTCTTTCATTTGATGGACGACTCGTGCTCGACAAGGTCTCCTTTACCCTGAACAAAGGCAAAATCACTACCCTGGTCGGCCCCAACGGGGCGGGCAAAAGCACCCTGAGCAAGCTGGTGCTGGGTCTGCTCACGCCAGATTCAGGCCAAATCACCCGCAGCCGCGACCTGCGGGTCGGCTATGTGCCCCAGCGCCTCTATCTGGATCCCACCCTGCCGCTGACGGTGCGTCGCTTCCTGCAGCTTGGCAAGAATGGCCGCCTATCCATCGAGGAGGCACTAAGCCGGGTCGGCGCGGAAGACCTGTTGGACAACCGGATGCAGAAGCTCTCCGGCGGCGAAATGCAGCGGGTGCTGCTGGCCCGTGCCCTGTTGGTCAAGCCCGAGCTGCTGGTGCTGGACGAACCGGTGCAAGGGGTGGACATCAACGGCCAGATCGAGCTCTACGCCCTCATCAGCCAGCTGGCCGCCGAGTTCAACTGCGCCGTGCTGATGGTCTCCCACGATCTGCATCTGGTGATGGCCAGCACCCACGAGGTGATCTGTCTCAATCGCCACGTCTGCTGTCACGGCGAACCGGAGAGCGTGGCGCGCCACCCCGAGTTTGCCCGCCTGTTCGGCCGACCGGAGCAGGAGGTGCTGGCGGTCTACACCCACCATCACCACTGCGATGGCGAACACCATCATCATGAACCGCAGGCCCCCGTCATTCGCCTGCCCTCCCGCAATCAATAACGTACCCGACAGGATCATCAAGTGGACAGCTTTCTGTTATACGCCCTCGCGGCCGGCCTCGGCATCGCCCTGCTGGCCGGCCCCCTCGGCAGTTTCGTGGTGTGGCGCAAGATGGCCTATTTTGGCGACACCCTCTCCCACGCCTGCCTGTTCGGCATCGCACTCGGCATCCTGCTGCAGGTGGATCTCACCCTGGCGGTGGTGGTCTGCTGTCTCGCCATGGCCATGCTGCTGGTCATCATGAGCCGCAACCAGCAGGTGGCCACCGATACCCTGCTCGGCATCCTGGCCCACAGCGCCCTGTCGCTGGGCCTGGTCACTTTGAGCTTCATGGACAACGTGCGGGTGGATCTGATGGCCTACCTGTTCGGCGACCTGCTCTCGGTGCAACCAATGGACTTGCTCTGGATCTACGGCGGCGGCGCCCTGGTGCTGCTCACCCTGTGGCGGCTGTGGGATCCCCTGCTCTCCATGACCATCTCGGAAGAGCTGGCCCGGGTGGAAGGAGTCAGGGTCGATGTGCTGCGCTGCGTGCTGATGCTGCTGATCGGATTGGTGATCGCGGTGGCGATGAAGTTCGTCGGGGCGCTGATCATCACCTCCTTGCTGATCATCCCTGCGGCAACCGCCCGCCGCTTCAGCCGCACACCGGAGCAGATGGCCGGCTTCGCCGCGCTCATCGGCTGCCTTGCCGTACTCGGCGGACTGCTGCTCTCCTGGTATCAGGACACGCCGGCCGGCCCGTCTGTCGTGGTCTGCGCCACCAGCCTGTTCGTATTGAGCCAGTTTAAGAAAGCCTGAGCCTAAAGTGGCCTGATCCTTGTAATCAGGTCA
Organism: Aeromonas dhakensis; assembly: GCF_000820305.1. Lineage (GTDB taxonomy): Bacteria > Pseudomonadota > Gammaproteobacteria > Enterobacterales > Aeromonadaceae > Aeromonas > Aeromonas dhakensis. The sequence goes on along the minus strand of NZ_CDBH01000032.1, from coordinate 73,750 downwards.
CTCCACATCCCAGCCCGTCGGTGGTGGTCTGCGCCACCAGCCTGTTTGTGCTGAGCCAGTTAAAGAAAGCCTGAGCCTAGAGAGGCATGCTCTGGCGTGTCTCCATCATCAGCCATTGGCGCAGCCGGCTGATGGCGGGCTCATGGGCCCGCGAGCGCTTGCAGGTGAAGTAGAAAGCATCCCCCGTCTCCAGCTGGTGTACCGGCAAGGCCACCAGCTGGGGATCATCCGGTCGCAGCATGTAGTCGTTCACGAATGCCACCCCCTGATCCCAGGCTGCGGCCTCCATCGCCAGCAACACATGGCTGAAGTGGTGCATCCGCGCCTCCGCCGGGATCACCAATCCCCCGGCCTTGGCCCAACGCTGCCAATCCTCTCCCCGCGCCTTGTAGATGGACTGCACCGACAGCAGCGGCAGTTGCCAGATGGCGTCCGGCCACTCCCCCTCCACCTGCTGCAGCAAGCGGCGGCTGCAGACCGGGAAGAGCCGCTCCCGGTAGATGAGATCGTGACAATAGCCCCGACCGTGGGGCGAGACGGTGATGAAACAGTCCGCCACCCGATCGGAGAGTTCGGGATCCTCCGCCACCATCTCCAGGCTGAGATCCAGCTCGGGGTAGAGCTGGCGCAGCCCCGCCAGGCGCGGGATCAGCCACTTCACCGCAAACGAGCTGTAGACCGCGAGCCGCAGCCGCATCTCGCCACCGCCGCGCAGTTGCTCGCTGCTCTGGGCAATCTGGCCTAGCCCGGCGGAGATCCCCTCGAAATAGACCTCGCCCTGCGCCGTCAGCGACAGCAGCCGACCCTGACGCAGCAGCAGCCGTTCCCCCAGAAAATCCTCCAGCAGGCGGATCTGATGGCTGACCGCGCTCTGACTGACGTTCAGCTCAAGGGCCGCGCGGGAAAAGCTGAGCAGGCGGGCAACTACTTCGAAGTATTGAACGGCGCGCAGGGGAGGTAGCTTCATTATCCAAAATTCTCATGCATGGTGATTTTTTATCATTTTACTGGATAACGAAACGCGGGCTACCCTTCCCTCATCTGACGCAGGAGGTAGCATGAATGCAGTGGGGATCGGCATCCTTTATCTGGTGCTGGGCAATATGGTGGCAGTCTTTTCCGACGCGCTGGTCAAGGTGCTGGAGCCGGATCAGCCGGTGTTCCAGTTCGTCTTCTTCCGCCAGCTCTCCGCCGCCATCCTGCTGACCCCCTGGCTGCTCTGGTCATGGCGTCGCAACCCGCCGGTGGCGCTCAAGTGGCACCTGCTGCGGGCCCATATCTGGGCCATCGGCGTCTGCCTGATGGTGATCGCCCTCACCCGGCTGCCGCTGGCCACCGCCAACGCCCTCTTCTATGCGGCGCCTCTGATGATGGTGCCGCTGGCGGTGTGGCTGGCGGGGGAAGCGATCTCGCGCCAGAAGGTGCTGACCGCCTTTATCGGCTTTGTCGGGGTGCTGATCGTGCTGCGTCCCACCGAGGTGAACTGGGCGGCGCTCGCGGCGCTCGGGGTGGCGCTCTCCATGGCGCTCAACAATCTGCTGATCAAGCGGATCCCGCTCCAGCAGCCCATCGCCCAGACCCTGTTCTTTACCAACGTGCTGAGCATGCCCTTCATCCTGGCGCTGGCCTGGTGGGAAGGGGGCGACTGGCAGTGGCAGATGTGGTGGCCCGCCTTCGGCTCTTCGGCGCTGATCATGGTCTATGCGGGGTTGTGCGTGGTGGCCTATCGCAAGGCGGAGGCGAGCAAGATCGCCTCGGCCGAGTACACCGGCCTGCTGATGGCGGTCGCCATCGGGGTGTGGCTGTTCGATGAGCAGCCGGGCCTGCCGCTGCTGCTGGGGTGCCTGTGCATCATACTGCCGCTCATCGCCATGGCCCGCAGCAAGCCCAAGCCACAGGCCGAACCGGCGCTCTAGCCAACCAGGGTCACCCCAGCAGCGGGGCGACCCTTTGTTGTAGATGGGGGATCACATCCTGCTCGAACCAGGGGTTCTTCTTGAGCCAGAAGGTGTTGCGCGGTGACGGGTGCGGCAGCGGCAACCAGGCCGGACCGTAGTCCGCCCAGCTGCGCACCGTCTCGGTCAGCGACCCTTTCGCCGCATCCCGCAGGTAGTGGCCTTGCGCATACTGGCCGATGAGCAGGGTCAGCTCGATGTTGGGCAGCAGCATCAATACCTTGTCGTGCCAGGTGGGGGCACATTCGGGGCGCGGCGGCAGATCCCCCGACTTGCCCTTGCCGGGGTAACAGAGCCCCATCGGCATGATGGCGATGCGGGATTCATCGTAGAAGGTGGCCTTGTCCACTCCGAGCCACTGGCGCAGGCGATCGCCGGAGGGGTCGTCCCAGGGGATGCCGCTGGCATGCACCCGGGTGCCGGGCGCCTGGCCGATGATCAGCAGGCGAGCGTGCTCGCTGCCACGGATCACCGGTCTGGGCCCGAGCGGCAAGTGTGCCTCGCACAGGCGGCAGGCACGGATCTGTGCAAACAAACTGTCGAGTCGGTTCATGGGCCCGATAGTAGCAGAGTTTTCCCCCGGATCCTGCTTGTGAAAGATTCAGCAGATACTTATTATGCAGCCACATTTGTTTAATTTAATAAACGGAGCGAGATGAAGAACTGGATGGGCACCGGCAGCGCGGCCCTCTCATTCGTGCTGTGGGGCATGCTGCCCCTCTATTACCAGTTCATGCCCGCGGTCAACATGTGGGAGCTGCTCTCCCACCGGGTACTCTGGTCGGCGGTGCTGCTGGGGATCCTGTTCCTCGTCGTCGGCTACCGGGTGCCCTGGGCGCGGCTGCGCAGCGAACCGCGCCAGCTCGGCCTCATCCTGCTGGCCGGCCCCGTCATGTCCATCAGCTGGTGCATGTTCACCTGGTGCCTCACCACCGGCCAGGTGCTGGCCACCAGCCTCGCCTTCTTCATGACACCGCTGTTCAACATCGTCTTCGCCGTGTTGTTCCTCAAAGAGAAGCTCACCCCGCAAAAACACCTGGCGGTGGCGCTGGCCCTGGCGGGGCTGGCCTACATGCTCTTTTCTTACGGCCAGCTGCCCTGGTTCTCCCTGGTCATGGGGGCCAACTTCGCCCTCTATGGCCTGCTCAAGAAGAAGGTGCACTATGACGCCGGCGTCAGCCTCTACCTCGAAGCGCTGGTGCAGCTGCCCGTCGCCCTGCTGATCATCGGCGCTCTGGCGGTGAGCGGCGCCAGCCAGTTCGTGGCCGGTGACTGGACCGAGCGACTGCTGCTGATGGGCAGTGCCCCCGCCACCCTGCTGCCAGTGGGGCTGTTCTGCTATGGCATGATGCGCACCCGCATGAGCACGGTGGGTCTGCTGCAATATATCGAGCCCAGCCTCGCCTTCCTGCTCGCCATCTTCTGGTTTGGCGAGACGCCGGATCCGGTGAAATCGGTGGGGTTTGCCTTCGTCTGGGCCGGCCTGCTGGTGAGCCTGCTGCCGCTGCACAGGCTCGGGCGCCATCTGCGCCGCAACGCCGACGCTCAGGGTCTGCCGCGGTAGGACTCTAGGATAGCGTGCCACTTGGGATCCCGGTCCATCTGCTCGGCGATGTCGTTCAGCCTGTCATGCAGATCGCTGCGGGATTTTGGCAGCAGTATGTGGCGGGTATAGCTGGACTGGGCGAAGGGCGAGACAAACAGCTTGCCCTCGAAGGCGGGGTCGTGGGTGAAGAAGGTGAGCGCCGAGCCCGGCACCAGGGTCACGTCGATGCGGCCGCGCACCAGCAGGCTGAAGTTGGTCTTGACCTTCTTGGCATCCACCCGCACCAGATCGCCTCTGGCCGACGCCTCGTCGATCCCCTGATAGTGGTACCCCTCGATGCCGCCGAAGGTCATCCCCTTGAGCGAATCGGGCCCGCGATAGGTGACCGGTCTGTCGGCACTCGAGATGAGCTCGTTGGTATCGCGCATGATGGGAAAGGTCCAGAGGTAGCGCTCGCGCTGGGGATCCCCCACCCAGGCGGGATTGACCCAGGCCACCAGACCGTCAAAGCCGGGATCCGACATTTCCAGCGCCAGTCTGGCCCGATTCACCAGCCAAAGTTCCAGCTTGGGTTCTCCACCAAGCTTTTCATTGAGATACTTGACCAGATCCCGGCTCAGACCGCTCTGCTCCCCGGTCATGAAGGGGGGGTGCTGATGATAGTCGTAGAGACGCAGCGTCTCGCCATGAGCCGATATCGACAGCAGACACCACAACCACCACCATGCTCGCATCGCACCTCCTTGGGCTGCTCTTGAGTGTGGCACAGAGAGATCGAATGAGAAAACCCCCTAGCGGCGCCGAACCGGCTGCCTACCCGCCCACCAGCCACTGGTTCATCTACATGGTGCGCACCGCCAGCGGCCTGCTCTATACCGGGATCAGCACGGATCCGGCTCGCCGCCTGCGCCAGCACCAGAGTGGCAAGGGAGCCCGCGCCCTGCGCGGCAAGGGGCCACTGACCCTGGCGTGGCAGCAGGCCGTCGGCGAGCAAGGGGCGGCGCTGCGCCTCGAATACCGGCTCAAGCAGCAGAGCAAAGCCTTCAAGGAGCAGCTGATCACCCAGCCGGAGCGCTGGCTTGCCTGCAGCGAATCATGGCTGGCCGCCGCCCGGCCACAAAAAAGGCCGCTGCATGCTGCGACCAGGGAAGGATCCGATAACAGGGAGTGTCAACGGTAGGCATTAACCTGCTTGCGCCGGCAGCTAATGAACCAGCGCACCCCAGCAGACACAAAAAAGGCCGCTGCATGCAGCGACCAAGGAAGGATCCGATAACAGGGAGTGTCAACGGTAGGTATTGGCTTGCTTGCGCCGACTGCTGATGAACCAGCACACCACCAGCAGCACCAGCAACCAGGGCGCCAGCTTGATGATGAGGGCAAACATGCCGGCCAACGCGCCAAACAGCACGAAGACGCCGCTCACCAGCAACATGGCCAGCACTGTGAATCCGGCCAGCGCCATGCCGACCAAGACCAGCATCAAGACGATAAATTCCAGCATGTTGTGCTCCTCACAGGGTTGATGCGGCCAGATGACCCGGGGTCAATCCAGCCAACGCTTCAATTCACGACGGGGCGGCATGATCAGCACCGCCAGCAGATAGATGGCCAGGGCCAGGGGCGGCATCAGGATCAACGCCATCAGGGCCGCGACCCGCACCGTCACCCTGGAGAGCCCCAGCCCGTTGGCGATGCCGGCACAGACTCCGGTCAGCTTGCGATGGGCAAGATCCTTCGGCCAGGGCGTCATGGTTATGCCTCCACCTTCTGACCCTTGAGGCGGGCCAGTTCCCGTTCAATCTCGTCGTTCAGCTCCAGCTCGCGGAACTGGGCCTCCAGCGAGGGGTTCTGCCCCAGGGTTGCCGCTTCCAGCTGAGCTTCCAGCTGATCGACCCGCCCCTGAAAGCCGTCAAAACGGGCCATCAGCTCGTGCATGCGCTGGTTGTCCACCTGGGCACGGGCCCGCAGCCGGCTGTGGGCGGTCTGCTCACGCAGGGTCAACATCTTCTGCTTCTCACGCGCCTCGGTCAGCTTGGCAGCCAGCCGCTCGCTGTCGGCGGTGAGCTGGGCCAGCACCTCGGCGACCCGCGCCTTGTCCTGCTCCAGCTGTTCACACTTTTTGACCTCGGCCAGCTTCTCGGTCAGCGCGGCCCGGGCCAGATCCTCACGCCCCTTCTGGATGGCGAGCTCGGCCTTGGCCGACCACTCCAGGATCTGGTGTTGCAATGCCTGCTGATGGCGCTCCAGCTGCTTCTGTTCGGCGATGACGCGGGCGGCCTGGGTTCTCATCTCGACCTGGACCTGCTCCATCTCCTCAATCATCAGCCGCAGCATCTTCTCCGGCTCTTCGCTCTTGTCGAGCAGGCTGTGCAGGTTGGCATTGATCACGTCGGTCAGGCGGCTAAATACGCTCATGGTCTGGCTCCTTGTTGATGGGATGACAATCTCTTTCCATAACATTACAAGAGCCGTGCCAAAATGATTTTTCCTTTACTTACATATAGATGAGGTTTTGTCAGGTATTTTTAACACCGTCTTAGTGGCGAAAAATACCGATCTAGTGGTGATTTTCACCAATAAAAAAGGGAGCCAACGGCTCCCTCATGCAATCAGTGACAGGCTCAGGCGGCGCGGGTATGGCCGAGCTTGCTGTCCAGTTCGACCAGCTTGGCCTCCATCCGGCTGCGGCAGATTTCGGACAGCTCGCGAATGCCGGCGGCGCCGTGCTCCTTGCTGCAGACAGGGGCCATCACTTCCAGCAGCACCTCGCCGTTGTCCCAGCGATTGAGATCGATCTGGCCGAAGTAGCTGGAGCAGACGATGGGCACCACTGGCACCTCAGCCTGCACCGCGGTATGGAAGGCACCCGCCTTGAATGGCAGCAGGCCGCGCCCCTTGGAACGGGTCCCCTCCGGGAACATCCAGATGGAGGTGCCACGCGCCTTGATGCGATCCACCACCTGGCCTATGGTGCCGATGGCACGTGAGCGGTTGGAGCGGTCGATCAGCACGTTGCCGGAGAGCCAGAAGATGAGGCCGAAGAAGGGCAGCCACAGCAGGCTCTTCTTGCCCACCGCCACCACGCCGGGCTGCACCGCGCCGGTCACGGTGAAGATGTCGTAGTTGCTCTGGTGGTTGCAGACGTAGACGGCCGGTCCCACCGACTTCACCTCGTCGGCCACCGTCACCCGGACCTTGAGGCCGATGAGCGGACAGACGGCGTGATACATGCGGGCAAAGACATAGACGTTGTTGGGATGGCGCGGACGCACCAGGCACAGCAGCAGACCGAACAGGAACCAGAAGATGAGCAGCAGACCAAGCAGCAGCACACGGGCAATTTTGAGCATCGAACACCTCGGATTTTGACTCGGCGCAGTATACTGGTCCCCCTTTTAGCGAACAAGCGTTCGCCAGACAGAACCGACCACCCTTCGCCACTCGCCCCTGAGCCATAAAACGGACGGCGGCTTGCCCCACCCGGCATTGGCCGTTAGGATGTGGCCATCTTGATGAACGGGGCGAGCATGATTCACCAACAACGCGTGGCGAAACGACTCCTGCTGCTGGTCTGCCTGCTGGTGCTCAATTGCGCTGCCCAGCCGCTGGCCCGGCTGGCCCTGCTCGATCACGCCATCAGCTGTCAGGCCCTGCCCCAGTTCGCCGCGGCCGACGACCAGGCCGACAAGGGCACGCCCGCCAGCCCGCAGCCCAACAGCTGCCAGCTCAACGGCAAGTGGTTGAGCGCCACCACCCTGCTCTGCCTTGAGCAGCTGTTCTTTGCGGTGGCCCTGCTCATCGCCCTGCTGGCCCCGCTTTGGCGCTACACGCCGCCACTGCCGCCGCCACGGGCTGTTTCGCCCCCCGAACGACGACTTCACCTCACCCTCTGTGTCTGGCGGGAATGAGTTCAGCCGCGCTTTTTCAGCCTGCTGTCATTCATTTTTTGCGAGACAACATCTATGTCAACTCTCTTCAAGGCGAGCCTGCTGCTGGGCTGCCTGCTGTGGCAATCCACTGGATTGGCCAGCGATACGGGCTGGCTCACCAGCCCCCAGAACGATCACGCCAAGGTCAGGCTGCAAGCCGACCGCAGCGTCCCTGACCAGACCCGCATCCTGCTCGAGGTGGCCCTCGAATCCGGCTGGAAAACCTACTGGCGCAGCCCGGGTGAAGGGGGCATAGCGCCCCAGATCCTGTGGGAGCAGCCGGTCGGCAACTTCCAGTGGCACTGGCCCACGCCGCGCCCCTTCGAGGTGGCCGGGCTCAGCACCCAGGGCTATCAGCAACAGGTGCGCTTCCCCCTGAGCCTGGACTCCCCCGCCGGGCAGCCACTCAAGGGCACCTTACGCCTCTCCACCTGCAGCAACGTCTGCATCCTGACCGACTACCCCTTCACCCTGGCGGCGGATGGGCAGGCGCCGGCCGGTTTCGACTTCGTCTGGGCCCAAGCCATGAGTACCTTGCCGCAAACGCTGCCCGCCGATACCCGGGTCGAGCTCGGCTACCAGCACAACCAGCTGCAGCTGCGCGCCGAGCGGGCAGAGGGTTGGCAGGAGCCTGCGCTCTTTATCGATGCGCTGGAGGGGGCCGAGTTCGGCAAGCCCGCGCTCGAGGTGAGCGGCAATACCCTGATCGCCCGGGTCCCGGTCAGCGACGGCTGGCAGGGGGATGCCCCTGACTTGCGCGGCCAATCCCTCAGCCTGTTGCTCGGCAGCGGCGATGAGGCCTGGCAGACCCGCGCCACCATCGCCGATCCCCTCGCCCTGCCGGCCCCAAGCCAGCCGCTCATCTGGCTGCTGGGGGCGGCGCTGCTCGGCGGCCTCATCCTCAACCTGATGCCCTGCGTGCTGCCGGTGCTGGCCCTGAAACTGGGCACCGTGCTGCAACAGCAGGAGAGCGAACAAGGAGGCGTGCGCAAGCAGTTCCTCGCCGCCAGTGCCGGCATCATCACCTCCTTCTGGGTGCTGGCGGCCATGAGCAGCCTGCTGCGCGCGACTCAGGGTGCCGTCGGCTGGGGGATCCAGTTCCAGAGCGCCGGTTTCATCGGCTTCATGGTGGCGGTGACCCTGCTGTTTTGCGCCAACCTGCTGGGCTTGTTCGAGATAAGGTTGCCCAGCAATCTCAACACTCGCCTCGCCACCAGCGGCGGCAAGGGGCTCGGTGGCCACTTCCTGCAGGGGAGCTTCGCCACCCTGCTGGCGACCCCCTGTTCAGCCCCCTTCCTCGGCACCGCGGTGGCCTTTGCGCTGGCGGCGCCGCTCGGCCAGCTCTGGCTCATCTTCACGGCGCTCGGCCTTGGCATGAGCCTGCCCTGGCTGCTGGTGGCGGCCCTGCCGCGCCTCGCCCTCTGGCTGCCCAAACCGGGCCGCTGGATGGGGCGACTGCGCATCCTGCTCGGGTTGATGATGCTGGGCTCCAGCCTCTGGCTGGCGAGCCTGCTTGGCAACCATCTGGGCAGCACGGCTACCGGCTGGCTGATGGCCGCCATGCTGCTGGCGCTGCTGATTGGCATCCTCTGGCGCTATGGCATGCGCGGTTTCACGCTGGCCCTCTCCCTCTCGGCACTCATCGGCGGCGCCCTGCTGCTGGGTGGCGCCCTCACGGCGCAGGGGTCAGGCAGCGTCGATCGGGTGGTCTGGCAGCCGCTCACCGAACAGGCCATCGTCGATGCGCTGGCCCAGCGCAAGCGGGTCTTCGTCGACGTCACCGCCGACTGGTGCGTCACCTGCAAGGCCAACAAGTACAACGTGCTGCTGCGTGACGAGGTGCAGAGCGCCCTGTCGGCCCCGGACGTGGTGGCCCTGCGCGGCGACTGGAGCCGGCCGAGCGATGCTATCTCCGCCTTCCTGCGCCAGCGCGGCGCGGCCGCCGTCCCCTTCAACCAGATCTACGGGCCCGGCCTGCCAGAGGGAGAGATCCTCTCCCCCCTGCTGGACAAGGCCGACTTGCTCGACGTGTTGCACCAGGCCGGCCTCGTCCGGGCCGATGTCACCCATTTTTAAGGAGAATCCCATGACCCTGCGTACCCTGAGACTGCGAACCCTGACCCTCTGCACCGCCCTGGTTGCCGGCACCCTGAGTGCCCCCTTGTTGCAGGCGGCGCCCTTCACCCCGGAGCAGGAGGCGCGCATCAAGGAGCTCATTCGCGAGACCCTGGTCGCCAACCCCAAGATCCTCGACGAGGCGGCCGAATCCTGGGAGAAACAGAACGCCGCAGCCCAGGAGGCCCAGCTCGGCAACTTCATCAAGGGCAATCAGGATGTGCTCTTCAACAGCGCCACCAGCCCGCGCCTGGGGGCCAAGAATCCCAAGCTGACCCTGGTGCTGTTCACCGACTACAACTGCCCCTACTGCAAGCAGTTCGATCCCCGCCTGACCAAGCTGCTCGAGGCCTATCCCGACGATCTGGGGCTGGTGGTCAAGCTGCTGCCGTTCAAGGGGCAGAGCTCAGCCAAGGCGGCCCAGTACAGCCTGACCCTCTGGCAACAGGATCCGGCCCGCTTCCTCGCCCTGCACGACAAGCTGATGAGCAAACAGGGGATGCTGACCGAGGCGGACATCAACAAGGCACTGGCGGCCACCGGCAACACGGCCCTCAAGCCCGATGCCAAGGCCACCGAGGAGCTGCGCAACAGCCTTCGCATCGGCACGCTCCTTGGCGTGCAGGGGACCCCGGCGACGCTCATCGGCAACCAGCTGGTGCCGGGCGCCCTCCCCTATGACGAGCTGGAGCAGCTGGTGAAGGCCGAGCTGGCCAAGCGGAGCTAAGCCATGGCGGAGGATGCAGTCGTAAAGGCACCCCGCTGGCGCCGTTGGGGCAAAGAGGCGCTCTGGCTGCTGCTGATGGCGCTGGTCATCTCCACCCTGCTGGATCTGTGGCGCAGCCCCAGCCTGCCGGCGGGGGCCATGGAAGCCCCCTTCACCCTGCAGGATGGCACCACCACCAACCTGGCCGAGCAGAGCCGCGGCAAGCCGCTGCTGGTCTACTACTGGGCCAGCTGGTGCGGGGTGTGCCGCTTCACCACACCGACCGTGGAGAGCCTGTGGCAGGAGGGTGAAAACGTGCTGACGGTGGCGCTGCGCTCCGGCAGCGATGAGCAGTTGCGCGCCGGGATGGCGAAGAAGGGGCTCGCTTTTCCCACCCACAACGATGAGCGGGGAGATCTGGCCGCCCGCTGGCAGGTGGGGGTCACCCCCACCTTCCTCGTCATCAAGGATGGGGCGCTGGTGAGCAGCACCACCGGCTGGAGCTCGTGGCTCGGGCTCAAGGCCCGTCTGCTGTGGGCCTGCTGGTAATCCCGTCAGCCCAGCAATGTATGCAAAGAGCCCGGTATCACGACCGGGCTCTTTTTCATCTGAAGGCTGACAAGCCTATTTCGTGGGCGCCATGGCGCCCTGACCGAGCCGCCCCCTGGCGCTGGCCCGCTCAGCCTCGTCGAGTACCCCGTCCCCGTTCTTGTCCATCCGGGTGAAGAGGGCCTCATGGCGCGCCATGAACTGCGCCTTGGTCGTGTCCTGCATCGGCCTCATGTTGCCCATGTTGCCCATGTTTCCCATCTTGCCCGGCATGGCCTGGCCGGACTGCTGCATCGCCTCGTGCATCTTGGCCATAGCGGCCTCTCTCTCGGCCACCGACAGGGTGCCATCCTTGTCGGTGTCCTGCCGGGCAAAACGCTGCTCGGCTCTTTCCATGAACTGGGCCTTGGTGATGTCCCCCTTGATGAACATCAAGGGCTCGTCGATGCTCTCATCGGCGGCGATGGCAAGGCCGCCCAGCAGTACCATTGGCAGAAGATAAAATTTGAGCATGGCTGTCCATTCCTTAGTAAGGGTCTCGGCCCGGCCGAGGCCTGCTGAAGATCGCCAGGGCAACGCCCGGCGCCTCCTGTAGTGTAGCCCCGGTGCCACCCCCTACCGGGAGGCAGATCGCAAGGTGCACCGACCGCCCTCCCCTGGTTACTTTTCTTCCTATTCATGGCGATGGCCGCCTGTTTGCGTTAAAATGTCGGGTTTTTGCCGAGCCTGGTTTGCCAAGATCCCCGCCGCCAGGCCAGCGCAGGGTCAATTCCACGATGCCAGTGAGGCAGGATCCGTCATGAACAACTACTTCCGGGTGTTGGGCGTCAAGTCCAACGCCAGTGAAAACGACATCAAAAAAGCCTATCGTCGGCTGTCGAACCAGTACCACCCCGACAAACTGCACGGGGCGAGCGAAGAAGAGAAAGAGCAGGCAGCCCTCAAGCTGCACCAGGTAAAGCAGGCCTATGAAGTGCTGTCTGATCCGAAACAGCGGGCCGCCTTCATCAAAGATTTCAACAACGTCATCGTGACCGATCCCGCTGCTGCCATGCAGGAGATGTGGGACCAGTTCTACCCCTGAGCCACCAGGCAAGAAGAGCGACTATGCAAAAAAAATGGGACCAGGCACGGCTCAAGGCCCTGCAAAGCGATGCCAGCGAGAATATCGAATCCTACCGGGATCAGGACGACCCCAAGGGGCTCGAGCAGTTCACCGACCAGATGAAGGCCCTGCTGCTGGCCGACATGAGCATGCTGGAGTTCATGCCCGAATACCTGCCGCTGGCTCTCTATGGCCGGGTGCAGTTCCCGGCAAAGGCCAAGGGGCAGTGGAACAAGTGGCTCACCAGCGGCGAGCAGCCGAGCTGGGACGAGTTCAAGGTGAGCGTCGGCTTCAACAACGCCGCCCTGCCGCTGGTCAAGGCAGTGCGGGCCCAGAGCGAAGATCAGCTGATGGAAGCCTGCGCCGTGCTGTTTCTGCTCGACAACCCGTTGCCACGCGGCAGCCACCGTGCCGATGACGACTATGAGCTGCGCGACGAAGAAGAGGAAGACGGGGAAGATGCCGACGCCGATTATCATGGCGGCAGCGACCGCTATGGCGACGACCAGGGCGAGCAGGATATGTACGACGAAGTCCGTTTCTAATTGGGGCAAGGCATGAGCAACAGTCTGATAGAAATTACCGCCATCGAGATCAAAGAGCTGGCCGTTATCGAGCCGAAGCAGGCCAGCGAGAAGTTCGAGCTGATCGCCAAGACCATGTCTGACGACCAGCTGGCAGAAGTGATTGAAAACATTGATATCGTTACCCTGACCCAGATCAACGGCCAGCACGACATCTCCTTCCCCTCCATCATCTCCGAGCTGATGACCCCGGAGCGGATCCGCGACATCGTCTGCCAGCAGCCGCTCTACTGGGAAGAGGCGATCAAGAACAACGCCGACGAGCTGCAACAGCACACCTTCGACTTCCTCAACTACCTGATCCGCACCCAGGATAGCGAAGCCAAGCAGCGCGAGATCCTCGAGTGCGTGGCCGAGGATCCGGCCGGTCTCTTCTACCTCGCCATCCCCTTCATCGAGTTCTATCGGGGCGATCGCTATGAAGAGGACGAAGGCTATCGCGACGTACTGCACGCCGAAGAGGAAGATCTCGAAGAGTCCCTGCGCTACAGCGAGCGCCAGCAGAGCGAGGATGTCCACGACTATGCGCTGGATGACCCGAGAAGCCTGTTGATGCTCATTCGCGAGCTGGCCCCCGAGGTGGAGAAAGCCATCAAGGCGCTGCTGCGCAACGAGCACTCCACCTGGGACGGCATCATCAACAAGTTTGCCGCCGAGCTGGTAATGCAGGCCAAAGAGAAGAACAAGGTCGAGGAAGACGAGTACGGCGACGTCGACGACATGTTCAGCTTTCTGGATTAAGGAGCCCATTCATGCAGTTAGTCATTCGCGATGCCAACCAGGGCCCCTTTCTGACCCAGGTGCTGCGCTTTGGCCGCGACAATGAACGTTTGAGCGAGCAACAGCTGGCCGCCATCAAGGGCAAGGCGGTGCTGATGAGCCTCAAATTCGCCGACAAATACTACAACAAGTACAAAATGCACCTGCTGGAGCAGGCCGCCCACGACGTCATCGGTGTGGTGAGCCTCGGCCTGCAGGAGCTCTCGGCGCGGGATCCGGCCAAGGCACTGGCGCTGCTGCAGGCGCCGGAAGGCCCCATCAAACCGTTCCAGAAGGGCTGGTCAATGCTCATCACCGTCAGCCCCAAGCAGGCTGGCAACAGCCTCTACGGTGACGTGGATGCGCGGCTCTTGGACAAGATCTCGAGCCCGCCCGATGTGGAGGAGTGGCAAGGGTGGCAGGAGTACGAGAAGGCGCTGACCGAGCACAACAAGAGCCGCCTGATGGAACTCATCGACCAGCACTTCTTCGCCTGCGAGAGCGACCACCCCACCATGGAGGACAAGCTGGCCGAAGCGCTGCTCTACCGCATCCTCTGCGGCAAGGGCAGTGGCGCCGCCCCGCTCAAGGTGAAGCAGGATCTCAAGCGCAAACTGGCGCGGGAGATTGAGCTCGACGAGGGCTGGTATGACACCGACTACCTCGCCGCCCAGCTGGCCCTGATGCTGAATGCGCTGCCCGCCGACGTGGCCGCCGCCCTGCGCCAGGAGCTGAGCCCGGGCTTTGTGCCCAACCTGCTGCACACCCTCGGCTTTGTGCGCCAGTACCAGCAGTTGCAAAAAGAGGACGCCTCCCCGGAGAAGCTCGACAACATGGAGATGCGCGCCGGACTCAAGCACCCCCTGCTCGGCTGGCCGCTCTATCACGACTTCTGATGGCGGGTCTTTCCCTTCACCCTGTTCCAACGCCCGGCTTGCCGGGCGTTGTGCTATCCAGCGTCCCGTTTTCAGCACAAGCCCTGGCCGTGAACACCGAGCTCGGCAGAAAACTACCCCGTAAGCGTCATTGGCCCCATTTTTGACAGGGATATAATGACTCCCCCATACAAGCCGCAGGGGAGTAAGGCCGTGAGCAGAAAGCCCGACAGGATCACCGCGATGCAGCAGATCATCGACGCCGTGAAGGCGGAGTTTCCGCTCTACCAACCGGATACCTTCAAGTGCGGGCCGGACAACACCTGTATCGGCTGCCCCAAGAAGCTGATGGAGCTGGTGGATACGGACCTCTGCTACTGGCAATATCAGATCGATCGCGGCATCCCGCCCTCCTTCGACGAGATCCAGCGCTTCGGCAAGATGTGCACAAACATCCGCCGGGCCCTGGTGCGCAATGGCCGCATCCCCGCCTGAGCGCCTCATCGCAGCCAGGGCTAAGGTCCCCGCCGACAACATCTGAGAGGAACCGTTTATGACCCAGGAGAGGATACAGACCCGCTACACGCTGGATGGCCCCCTTGCCAGCCGTACCGAGCTGGAGCAGGCTATCGCCCAAGCCATCGAGGCCCACAGACAGGACTTCTTCCCCCTGCTGGAGCGACTGGTGGATGTGGGTGACAGCCGGGTCAAGCTCAGCCAGAAAGATCCACTGCGGGTACTGGAGGTAGAACTCGACGAGGCTAACACCGGCGGCAGTGCGCGCCTCAACTACGAGTCCAACTTCGCCGAGAGCTGCCGGCTTATCGACGAATATGACCAGCACCAGACCAGCGTGGCTTTTACCCTCAACGGGGATCAGCTCGTCTTCGATCTTGAGCTGCCCATTGCCTGGAACTTCGACAACTAGGGCCACTCTACGCCTTCGCCCGGCGCCCAGCCCATCACAAGAAAGGAGCCTTGCCGGCTCCTTTTTCACTGACTCACCGCATCGCGCGGCTCGTCCCGCCCTCTGCTTCACATCTCAGGTGAGGTAGTTCAGGTGAGATAGTAACGCCACGACCGGACCGGTTCGGCGAAACCGACCCGGATGCAGAAGGGCGCCAACTCGTGATTGGCCTGCTCCAGGCTGAGGGTCTGGTGGGCATCTTCCTGGCACCACTGCACGAACTCGCCGCTGTTGAAGCTGTAGTGATCCCCGTGAAAGACTCCGTGGGCCTCGATCAGCCCGATGGCTTTCTCTGTTTCCATGATTGGCCTCCCGGCATTGTGCTACACCCTTCAAGCTTAGCGAGCAGAGCGATGAGCGCGACGCTATCGACATTTGTCAGAAGCACCGTGGTAGCCTGTTTTCACCCATAGATGACCATACTGCGCTAGTCAGATTCTGGCCCTGAAGACAGCTATCCCTGATAGTTCACATCTGACATCAGCAATCTCGCCTGCTTCACGCAAAATCAACGATTCCCAGCTGTTTGGCCATAGCCAGCTCGTTGCGCTCAACGATCTCCTCCACTACCTTGCCCTCAGCATTGAACCTGAAATAGGTCAAGGCACTCCAGGTCACATCCTTACCGGTGACATCAAACCCTTTCCAGGTATTTGAGCCTTTCGCTACGTGGGTCAATGCAACGAATACCTCATCTTCCGAGCTCATTATTTTTTGAAAGGTGGTCTCAATGGACTCATACCGATCGACCACACAGGCGGACAATGACTCTTTGAATTGCTCAAGTGTTTTAATTGGCTCTGCACAGTCAGGCCTGAATATACATAAATCATCCGAAAAATACTCACTCACTCTCGCAACATCCTTGCCATCCACGCAATATTTGAAATAGTTGATAACTGTGTCGACGTTCTTGTTCATAAATGATTCCAACCTTATTAATTGACTTTTAATTTAACTAAGAAATATGATGCATAGAATATCTGTGACTGCCAGGCCGCCATACTACAAACATGGCAAGTGATGATAAATGCAATAACAGGAAATCTCTTTTATAAAATCAGGAATAATCCATGGATAAATGGACTGAATACGAGGTCTTTGTGCAGGTTGTCGAATTGGGGAGCATCAGCAAGGCCGCCGATACACTGGGTTTGTCCAACCCTGCCGCCAGCAGGCATCTGGCTGCGCTGGAGCAGCGACTCAATGCACGGCTTGTCGAGCGAACGACCCGACGCCTGTTTGTCACCGAAATAGGAGAGCACTTCTATACCCGCTGCAAAACAGCGCTGAATGAGATGCGAGAAGCCATTGATGAAGTCAACATCAAAACAGGAATGCCAACCGGGATCTTGAAATTGACGGCCTCGCTGTCACTGATGCTGAATGTCATCTCCCCCTTGATCCCCAAATTCATGGCTAAATATCCCGGCATTCAGGTCGAGCTGATCGCCAATAATCGCTATCTGGATATTATCGAAAACAATATTGATATCAGTATTCGCTCACGAGAGGTAGAGCCGGACTCCAGTCTTGTTATTCAGCCATTGGCAGTAGCACCACGTATTCTGGCGGCCTCTCCCGAATATATTGAGCGTTATGGCGACCCGCAGACGCCGCACGATCTGACAAAACATCAGCTGTTGCTCTACAGCCACCACAATCCCAAAGAGCTGACCATGATGAGTGGCTCGATAAAATTACGGGTGCCAACCACCCCTACCATTGAGTCCAACGATGCCCAAATCCTGCTCGCCAATGCCAGAAACGGAATGGGGATCCTGGCACAGCCCGTTTATGCCATTTATGACGAGCTACGCAGCCAGCGTCTTAAACCTGTGCTCACCGACTGGCGATTAGCCGATCTATCCATCGGCATGGCTTATGCGAATAGACTCTTTATCCCGTCCAAGACCAGGGTATTTATCGAATTTATCAAGGAGGAGTTTCAACAGTTCGATTATGAACAGTGCTGGCGCGAGGCATTATCTTG
Organism: Aeromonas dhakensis; assembly: GCF_000820305.1. Lineage (GTDB taxonomy): Bacteria > Pseudomonadota > Gammaproteobacteria > Enterobacterales > Aeromonadaceae > Aeromonas > Aeromonas dhakensis. The sequence goes on along the minus strand of NZ_CDBH01000032.1, from coordinate 56,664 downwards.
CTGACCCTGTTGTCCTCCCCATAATGGCTTATTACCGGTTATCCGGTCTCGGTGGGCGCTATCTGGAAACCGTCCGCTCACTATATACTCAAGGCTTTGTGAGCCCGGCTCACCACGATAAGGAGAGATGACATGTATATGTTTTTACCCTTCCTGCTGGCACTGATAACGGGGATCAGCATCTTGATGAACAAGCGCGGGGCCTCCTATCTGCTCTGGGCCCTGTTGCTGGTAGTGACCCTGCTCTCCTTTATGCACCATGTGACCGACCCGCTCACCCTTTCGTTCTAGGAGCCCGCCATGCGCCTTTCGACCTCCTCAACAGCCGCGAAGAGTGACCTGCCACAGTTGCTCGATACGCTGGGGCTGGCCGGTATCTGCCTGACCCTGATCGTCGCCTTCTATTACCAGCTCTATCTGGCCGAGCTGCCCTGCCCCTTGTGTTTATTGCAGCGGGTCGGCCTTGTGGTCGCCGGTTTCGGCTTTATGTTCAACCTGCAATTTGGCGCAAAAGGGGCCCACTACGGCATAGTGATTGTCGGCGCGCTGACCACCGCCATGATCGGTGCCCGGCAGGTGCTGCTGCATATTCTGCCCGGCGATCCCGGTTATGGTTCCACCTTTCTCGGGCTGCACTTTTATAGCTGGTCGCTGGTCAGCGCCCTGCTGATCCTATTGGCCGTCGCCCTGATATTGATGGTGCGAGACGGGCTCGCTATTCCCCTGCCCAAGCTGGATCTGGCGCGCTGGGGACGCATGGCCTCCCTGCTGTTTGTCTTGCTGATTGCGGCAAACCTGATCTCTACCGTACTGGAGTGCGGCGCGGGACAGTGCGCCGATAATCCGGTCGGCTATGAGCTGCTGAGCCAGCGTTAACAATCCTCAAAGGTGGCGGCCAGTCCGCCACCTTTTATGGCCGTCTTATATTGCCGAAAGGGGCAACAAACGCGGCGCATTGCACTCACTGGCAATCTTCATACCTCGCCAATCAAACCTGCGGCCCTGCTGCCTCATCATGAATAAAACATGATGCTAATCGGCCACCACACATACCCGTTTCAGCAGCCGATGGAGAAAGACGGGCTGCACCAGCGTCAGCGCTATCACCAGCCAGGCCAGGGTAGCCATATTGCCCAGGTGACCATCGACATCCATCAACAGCATCGAGGAGACGACGGCGGCCGAACCGCTGAATATATGCTGGAACACATTCTGCAATGACATGAACCCTGCTCGTTCCCCGGGCTCTGCAACCTGGCTAGTCACTGCCGCAGCGGTAATCGTCCGTGTCGATGTCACCACCATGAACAAGGTAAAAATGATCATCGTCGGCAACAAGGGGGAACCCAGGAAACCATCCCAGACAATGGCGATAATCAATCCCCCCAGCCACATGGTGACGTGCATTGGGCCAACCCGGTCTATCAAATAGCCACCCAACTGCATCGCAAGCACGCTGACCACGCCGCCCATGACATAGTACTGACTCATTTCGCCGCGAGGCACACCGAGGTTGAACTGAAAATAGGTGGCCATGTTTGGGACAATCAGGAAGGTACTGAAAATGGCCAACCCGATTGCCATGAATGCATGCCATACCACGGCTCGTTTCAACATCTCCGTGATTGAAAAGACCTTCTGCTCTCGTCCCAGGTGAGCAGTCATATTCGGCAGCCGTATAGATACCAGCACGCTGACGCACAAGCCCAATCCGCCAACGGCATAAAAGGGGGCGCTCCACCCTTTCAACATGGCCAGCTCCAGCCCCAGGGGGACACCGGCAATGGCTGACAACGAGAAAGCCCCCATCACTATCGCCATCGCTCGACCACGTTGTGGTACTGGCGTCGCATCCACGACGATCGCCATCGCTATCGACGTTGCCGGACCGGCAAATATACCGGCCAACAAACGGGTAAAGAACAGGCTTTCCATATTCCACGCCAGCGCGCATGCCCAGGTGGACAGGGTGACCCCCAGCAATGAGAGCAATGCCACCTGTTTTCTATCAAATCGATCAATATATCTGGCACATAATAAGGATGATAATGCGGCGGCCAGTGCATACCCTCCCCCCAAATATCCTATATAGGTTGGGCTGATACCCAGCGCACGAGACAAGTCAGGCCCAAGCGGCATAATCATCATAAAGTCCAACGCACTCACCAATTGGATAAAGGCGGCCAGCCAGACGCACCCCATATCCATCACTGCACCGTTAGAATAAGGTTTATTACCTGATTTGTTTTTTTCTGATGCCATAGTGTTCGCGCTCAATATTTGGAGGCAGACAGCATATCCCCTACCATCCTCTATTTTTATCCTTTAGAATGGCACAGACTGTTATCATATCAGGGACAATGGATGCGCACCGGCCTGGACTTTACCTCATCAAGGATATTTATTGCCGTGACTGAACAGGGCAGTTTTATCGGTGCATCCAAGACCCTTGAAATACCGACTTCAAACATCAGCAGGAGTATTGCTCAGCTGGAAGAGAGACTGTCACTCCAGCTTATTGAACGCAGTACTCGGCATATGAAACTCACCCAGGCGGGCCAGCTGCTCTATTCCCGAGTAAAACCCTTGCTGGAATCACTGGAGCAAACCGAAGCTGAATTGACATCACAGCAGATCCAGCTGAAAGGGCCACTGCGCCTGTGCATTCCCAATGAAGCCGGTCCCAGGCTGCTCGGCACAGCCATCGCTGACTTTGCCTGTCAGCATCCCGAAATAAAGATCAGCTGTATTACCAACCTGTCAGGATTTGAGACATTAAGGGAAGATCTGGACATAGCCGTCATCATTCACAGAGGAAAGCTGGATGACAGCGATTATATCGCCAGCCATCTGACCACCATTCCCTGTACCGTGGTTGGTTCCCCTGCTCTTATTCAGCGATGCGGACAGCCCAACCACACGGCCCAGCTAAAGGATCTCCCCTGCATCACCACGGTAAGCGCCCTAAAAGGCATGCCGTGGCAGTTCGCTCGTCCCGACGCTGAATTTTCCACCGTTCAGGTCAATGAACACTATCGGGTCAATAGTGGTGAGCTGGCGCTAAAAGCCGCGCTCGCCGGGGTCGGGTTTGCCATTCTGGCCAAGGTCTCTTGCCAATCGTTTATTGATGATGGCAGCTTGGTCGAAATTGAACTTGAGTTACCCGCCGCCCCATTGCAGTTGTTTGCTGTTTATGCAAACCGCCAATATCTACCGGCTAAGACGCGCGTATTTATTGATTTTATACGGCAAAACATCATGAGTTATCAGTAGCTAAAATCGGTAACGTCTCACCAGGCTGACTTTTCGAGACACCAAAATGGTGAACCAACCAGATTCTATCACTCAAGCATGCTTCACTAATCCAACCTGCGCCCCTCACCCTGACCCTCTCCCAAAGGGAGAGGGAACCAGCGCCTGCCAACCTGTAGCCATAGATGTCACGCATTCCAAAAATGCTGCGGTCTGGGCTCCCTTCTCCCCTTGCGGGAGAAGGGTCGGGGATGAGGGGGAGCAAGCCATCGACAACTAGTAGAGCGTTAAATCAAGCAGGAGCGCGTAGGGTCGATTAGCGAAGCGTAATCGTCCGCACCGCAATCCCGGTGGCGATGGACATAGAGAAGAGATCAGCTGGAGCATCAACAGAATAATGGCAACCTGTTTTCGCGTTCGTCTGATGACTCTTCGCCATCAGACCCGCGGCTCTTTCACTTTAAGCCACGCTCTGCTGAGAAATTCAGAAATTCTACCGTTAATTACCGTGTGTATATCGTCTCTGTTTACTCCTGGTGCATCATTACAAATAGCTTGTGCCAGTTTATTTAATTGAGCAGAGCATGGAGAGAGAAAAACAAAATGACCGGCATTGTGTATTACCTGAAATTCTTTTTCTGCAGCCAACGTGGTGGCTAGCTCCCTGGCATTTTCTTTCCAAGAAAGCTCTTCATCCTGATCACCAGTAAAAATAAGGGTAGGGGCAATCACTCTTCTGAGTGAGCCGGGAGCGAATGCCATACTCACCGGAGCCATGAAAACCCATGCCTTTATCCTAGAATCGGGGTGCACAACTAGACCGGGATGATCATTTATTATCACCCCTTTGGTTGAACATATGGCTTTCATCTCATGTTTACGACAATAATTTCCATAGCGTCCTGCATCGACTTCCCCACCTCTTAACAACAGTCCTGTTGCTCCACCGGCAGAGAAGCCAATAAATGCTATTTTATCTTCATCAATATATTTGGCTAGTTCAACATCATTGGTCGCAGCAGTAATAACGGCAGATATTTGTAATGGACGACCATACCACGAACTAATGGCCCCTGCTCCTGTCTGATCCTTGTAGTTATCACCAGGGTGCGTGAGGGTAATAACAATATTTCCCTGCCGAGCCAGAGTCGTGGCAAGGTCATGATGACTCCATAAACTACCAGCGTTGCCATGTGATATCACTATGACTGGATAGCGTCCTGGTACTATATTCAGCGCCTTTTGTGCCGCTATTTGATAAGGGCCTATCGTACTTGGTGTCTTTTCTGCGGCCACACCGGGATAGAAATATACGGCATCCATAGGCTTTCTACCTACAGGATCAGTCACTATAAGACGCTTAAACCCTGTATATTCAGCCGATGCGACGAAGGATGGCAAGGCACTACACGTACATATTGCACAAAGTAAAAAATAACGAAAAAGAAGCCTCATCAGATATCCTTTCTGATCCAATCGACACAGGGACGACACGCTACCACTATCCCCATGAGGAGTCATTTTTCACAAAAAAATGGGAGCGAATAATTCGCTCCCATCTTGTATAGATCCGTTGACTACCCTTCCTGATTTTCTCCGGCTACCGGTTCGGCGCCGGCGACGGGTTCAATCTCGATGCGATCGACCCGCTGCAAACCGCGGGGCAATTTGGCGCCGCGGCGGCCGCGCTCGCCGCGGTAGTAGTCAAGGTCGGATGGCTTGAGGGTGAGCTTGCGCTTGCCGGCAAACAGGGTAACCGACTGGCCCTGCGGGATAACGGCGGCCATCACCACAAACTCCTCCCGCGCCTTCACGCGCGCCGAGGGGATGCTGATGAGCTTGTTGCCCTTGCCCTTGCCGAGCACCGGCAGTGTGCTCAGCGGGAACAGCAACATGCGTCCTTCGTTGGAGATGGCCATGCAGAGATCGGTGTCCGGTGCGCCTATCTTCTGGGGCGCCATGACGATGCCCCCTTCCGGCACGGTGAGCAGCGCCTTGCCGTTCTTGTTCTTGCCAATCAGGTCGTCGTATTTGCAGACGAAGCCGTAACCGGCGTCGCTCGCGATCAGATACGGCTCGCCCTCGTTGCCCATCACCAGATGGCGCACCTCTTCACCAGCCCCCAGCGCGAAGCGGCCGGTGAGCGGCTCGCCCTGACTACGGGCGGAGGGCAGGGTGTGAGCCTCCAGCGAGTAGGTTCTCCCCAGGGTGGAGAGGAACACCGCCTGCTGGTTGCTACGGCCATGGGCGTGGGCGAGATAGTTGTCCCCCGCCTTGTAGGAGAGACCCTCCACGTCCACGTCGTGGCCCTTGGCGGCGCGCACCCAGCCCTTGTCGGACAGGATCACGGTGACCGGCTCACTCGGGGTGAGCTCCTTCTCGGTCAGGGCCACGGCGGTGGCGCGCTCCACCAGCGGGGTGCGGCGATCGTCGCCGTACTTCTCGGCATCCGCCAGGATCTCTTTCTTCAGCAGGGTGCTGAGACGGCGCTCGGAACCCAGGATCAGTTCGAGCTTGTCGCGCTCTTCCGCCAGTTCGTTCTGTTCGGCGCGCAGCTTGAACTCTTCGAGCTTGGCCAGGTGGCGCAGTTTGAGCTCGAGGATCGCCTCGGCCTGGGTCTCGCTGATGTTGAAACGCTCCATCATCACCCGGCCCGGCTCCTCCTCGGTACGGATGATCTCGATCACCTCGTCGATGTTGAGGTAGGCGATCAGCAAACCTTCGAGGATGTGCAGGCGGGCCAACACTTTGTCGAGGCGATACTGTAGGCGGCGACGCACCGTCTCACGGCGAAAACTCAGCCACTCGGTGAGGATGGTCTTGAGGTCTTTCACCTGGGGCCGGTTGTCCAGACCCAGGATGTTGAGGTTGACCCGGTAGTTCTTCTCCAAGTCCGTGGTGGCGAACAGGTGGGCCATCAGCCCCTCCACGTCCACCCGGTTGGAGCGCGGCACGATCACCAGACGGGTCGGGTTTTCGTGGTCCGACTCATCGCGCAGATCGGTGACCATCGGCAGCTTTTTCGCCACCATCTGGGCGGCAATCTGCTCCATGATCTTGGCGCCGGAGGCCTGATGGGGCAGCGCTGTGATGACGATGTCGCCATCTTCTTCGCTCCACACCGCCCGCTGCTTGATTGAGCCCTTGCCGGTCTCGTAGATTTTGCGGATGTCGTCGCGGGGCGTGATGATCTCGGCATTGGTCGGGTAGTCCGGCCCCTGCACATGGGCCATCAGCGCATCCAGGCCAGCATTGGGGTTGTCCAGGAGCTCCACACAGGCGTGGGCCACTTCCCGCGCGTTGTGGGGCGGGATATCGGTCGCCATCCCCACCGCGATGCCGGTCACCCCGTTGAGCAGGATGTGCGGCAGGCGGGCGGGCAGCACCACGGGCTCTTTCATGGTGCCGTCGAAGTTCGGCGTCCACTCCACCGTGCCCTGACCCAGCTCGGAGAGCAGCAGCTCGGAGAAGCGCGACAGCCGCGCCTCGGTATAACGCATGGCGGCGAAGGATTTGGGATCGTCCGGTGCCCCCCAGTTGCCCTGACCGTCCACCAGCGGGTAGCGGTAGGAGAAGGGCTGGGCCATCAGCACCATGGCTTCGTAACAGGCGCTGTCGCCGTGGGGGTGGTACTTACCCAGCACGTCACCCACGGTACGGGCGGACTTCTTGTGCTTGGAGAGGGCCGACAGACCCAGCTCGCTCATGGCGTAGATGATGCGCCGCTGCACGGGCTTGAGGCCGTCGCCGATATGCGGCAGGGCCCGATCCATGATGACGTACATGGAGTAGTTCAAGTAAGCCTGTTCGGTGAAGGTGCGCATTGGCTGGCGCTCTACCCCGTCCAGACTGAGCTCGATAGCATCACTCATGTGATTATCTCTTTCGGTTCGGGAGCCGCCACAGGGCGACTCCGGCTAAATGCTTGCTGGCCCTGTCCGGGCCAGCCGACGGCTTGGATGATGACGAGAGCGGGCTGACCTAGATGATCGCCAGGTTGCCCTTCTCTTCCAGCCACTCGCGGCGATCGCTCGCGCGCTTCTTGGCCAGCAGCATGTCCATCAGCTGCAGGGTCTCATCCCCCTCGTCCCCTTCGGCGCCCATGGTGAGTTGCACCAGGCGGCGGGTGTTGGGATCCATGGTGGTTTCCCGCAGCTGTTTCGGGTTCATCTCACCCAGCCCCTTGAATCGGGTCACCATCACCTTGCCCTTTTTCTTCTCGGCTTCGACCCGCTGCAACACGCCGTTCTTCTCGTCCTCGTCGAGGGCGTAGTAGACCTCTTTGCCGATATCGATCCGGTAGAGGGGCGGCATGGCCACGTAGACGTGCCCCTTCTCCACCAGCGCGCGGAAATGCTTCACAAAGAGCGCGCAGAGCAGGGTGGCGATATGCAGACCGTCCGAGTCCGCATCCGCCAGAATGCATACCTTGCCGTAGCGCAGGCCGGAGAGATCGTCGGAGTCCGGGTCGAGCCCGATGGCTACCGAGATGTCGTGCACTTCTTGCGAGGCGAGTACCTGACCGGCCTCCACCTCCCAGGTGTTCAGGATCTTGCCGCGCAGCGGCATGATGGCCTGAAACTCCCGATCCCGTGCCTGCTTGGCACTACCACCCGCAGAGTCACCCTCCACCAGGAACAGCTCCCCCTGCATGGGGTCGGCGCAGCCGCAGTCGGTGAGCTTGCCGGGCAGGGCCGGGCCCTGGGTTATCTTCTTGCGCACCACCGTCTTGGCGGCGCGCATCCGGCGCTGGGCGCTGGAGATGCAGAGCTCGGCCAGCTGTTCGGCCAGCTCAGTGTTGCTGTTGAGGTAGAGGCTGAAGGCATCCTTCACCACGCCCGACACGAACGCCGAGCTCTGGCGCGAGGAGAGCCGCTCCTTGGTCTGACCGGCAAACTGCGGATCCTGCATCTTGATGGAGAGGATGTAGGCGCAGCGATCCCAGATGTCTTCCGGGGTCAGCTTGACCCCGCGCGGCAGCAGGTTGCGGAACTCGCAGAACTCGCGCATGGCGTCGAGCAGCCCCTGGCGCAGACCGTTGACGTGGGTACCGCCCTGGGCGGTGGGGATCAGGTTTACATAGGATTCGGCGAGGCATTCGCCCCCTTCAGGCAGCCAGCACAGGGCCCAGTCCACCGCCGACTGCTCGGTGCTGAAGGCGCCGACAAAGGGCTGCTCCGGCAGGCAGGTGAACTGCTTGACCGCGTCGACCAGGTAATCCTTGAGGCCGTCTTCATAGCACCACTCCAGCTTGATGCCGGTGTTCTTGTCGAGGAACTTGATGGTCAGACCCGGGCAGAGCACCGCCTTGGCCTTGAGCAGGTGCTCCAGCTTGGAGACCGAGAAACGGGGCGAATCGAAGTAGTGGGCTTCCGGCCAGAAGCGCACCCTGGTGCCGGTGTTGCGGCGCCCGCAGGTGCCGGTGATAGTCAGCTCCTGCACCTTCTCACCCTTCTCGAAGGCGATGTCGTAGACCTGGCCATCGCGGCGCACCGTCACCTCGACCCGCTCGGAGAGGGCGTTTACTACCGAGATACCCACCCCGTGCAGACCGCCGGAGAACTGGTAGTTCTTGTTGGAGAACTTGCCGCCCGCGTGCAGCTTGCAGAGGATCAGCTCCACCCCGCACACCCCTTCCTCCGGATGGATGTCGACCGGCATGCCGCGGCCGTCGTCGATCACCTCGAGGGACTGATCTTCATACAGGGTCACCTCCAGGGTACGGGCGTGACCCGCCAGCGCCTCATCGACGCTGTTGTCGATGACCTCCTGGCCGAGGTGATTGGGCCGGGTGGTATCGGTATACATGCCGGGGCGGCGACGCACCGGTTCAAGGCCATTGAGGACCTCAATGGCATCCGCATTGTATTGAGTAGACATGGAGGGCCTTGCGAATTGACGTTTGGGGAGAATCTTACTCGTTGGGAGGGTATTGGACAAACCCGGCGGCGGCAAAGCTTGATCCGGACGGGGTAAGTCGCCCCGCCGGCCCGTTCAGCGTGCCTCGGCCGCCACCGGCAGCGCCTGCTGCAACTGGGAGAGGGAGCTGTGCAGCCGCCACACCATGCCGGCCAGCTCCCGCGCCGTCGGCTCCCTGTGGTTGGCCAGGGCCGCGCTGATCCGCTGCAGCTCGGCCAGGGTGCGATCCAGGGAGGCATGCTGCACCCCCTGCTCGGTGAGGATCCCCTGCAGAGAGCGGATGCAGTTGTCGCGCACCAGGTAGAGGGGCTGATCCTCGCCGCGCCACTGGCGCAACTGCCAGACGATGTGGCTGCAGTTGAGCAGCACCACGCCCCAGCGCAGCACCCAGAGGCGGGCGGTCTGATCCTGGCTCTGGCTGAGCTGGCTGATGCAGTGATAGATGAGCGATTCGAACTGGCTCTCGCTCTGGCGCGGGGCCGGCTCCAGCTGATCGATAAAGTGGCAGCGCAGGGAGCGGATGAGGCGGCGGCTCTTGCGCCGATCCGAGCTCGGTCGCAGCAGCTGGAATGCCAGTCCGGCGCTCATCACCCCCAGCGCCTGCCCCAGGCTGCCGTTGATGTACTGCAGGTAGTCGTAGCTCGGTGGATTGGTGATGGCGAGAAAGGAGCCGAGCAGCACGATGAGCTGGCCCCACAGCACCGCCTGCCTGGGCTGTTGCTGCTTGAACAGTTGCATGGTGATGAGCACGGGCAGCAGCAGGGCGCAGAAGAGCCAGAAGTCGTCGAGGCGGATCATCAGGCCGAACTTGACCACAAAGCAGATGAGGCTCAGCAGCAGGATCGCCTTGAGCATGGTGTTGGCCCCCTTGGCAGGTGCCGGGGTGGCCGAGTAGAGCACGCAGCAGATGGCGAGCAGGGTCAGCGCCGAGCTGCCCGCATCCCACTGGCTGTGGATCCAGAAGGCGCAGCCCAGCAGCACGCAGAGGAAAGTACGCCCGCCGTTGTAGGCCGCCTCCAGCGTGTCGGTGTGGTTGGTGAGCGAGGAGTGGTGCGGCGGCGCCGGCCACTCCTGATCGTCGTAGCGGGCCAGCCGATCCAGCCAGCGCTGACACTCCAGATAGCTCCAGCAGAAGTGGCGCAGCCGTCGCCAGAAGGTGTGCAGCCGGTAGTCTCTGGCCGCCGTCGGCACCAAGGGGGCCAGCAACCGGGCAATGCGATACTTGTCACAGCCGGGCTGGCCCAGCTCGACCAGCAGCCGCTCCAGCAGCGCCTGCAGACCCTCCGGTTGCGCCGGCCAGTTGTGCAGCATGCGGCGCTGGCTGGAGATGAGGCTGATGAGGCGCAGCTGGCGGTGCAGCAGGAAGTTGAGCAGCTTGTTGTGGCGCCGCAACCTGTGATGGCTCCAGACCGCCTGGATGCGCAGCACGTTCATGGTGAGGATCTGGCCGATCAGCCCCTCGTGGGCGGTGCGCACCTCCGGGCTCGCCTCCCCCAGCCAGAGCAGCTGGGCATGCTCCAGCAGACGGGCCTGGGTCTTTTGCAGCGACTGCAGCAGGGTCTCGCCATCGGAGGTGCTAGGCAAGATCATCATCAGCAGGCCGCCGCAGAGGATGCCGACGATCACCTCGCTCACCCGCGCCTGGGCGATGTCGAAGATGTGCTGCGGGTCGGTCACGTTGACGCAGGAGAAGGCGATGATGGCGGCGGTGTAGCCCGCCAGCGCAAAGGCGTAGGAGACGTTGTTCTGATGGTGGTTGGAGATGTAGGTGCACAGCGCCAACCAGAGCGCGATGAGGAAGCTGAACAGCCAGGGATCGCTGATGCCAAGGCCGGTGATCACCACCGCCGCCATTGCACCGATGAGGCTGCCCACCACTCGCCCCAGACTCTTGCTGATGACCCCGCCCACGGTGGGAAAGCTCACCACCGCGGCTGAGGTCATCGCCCAGTAGGGGGAGTCCAGCTCCAGCACGAAGGCCAGCCAGAGCGACAGGCACATGGCCAGGCTGTTGCGCAGGGCGTAGCGCCACTGGCCGCCATTGGCCTTGCCCCAGGGGGTCTGGCGCCAGAGCGAGGCGACCACCTTACTCCCCTATGGTGATGGTGCAGGTGGTGCCTGCAATCAGCGTCAGTTCGGGCGGCACCTCCAGCAGCTTGATCCGCACCGGTACCCGCTGGGCCAGCCGTACCCAGGGCACATTGGGTTTGACGTCCAGCAGCAGGTTGTCGACCCCCTCCACGCTCTGATCGTGGATGGCGCGCCCTATGCTCTCCACCTCGCCGCGCAGCCGCTGCTCCCCGCTGTAGAGCACCACCTCGGCCGGTTTGCCCGGCGCTATGTGCCTGAGCTTGGTCTCCTCGAAGTAGCCCTGCACGTAGAAGGAGTGGATGTCCACCAGCGCCACCAGCGGCACGCCGGCGCTGGCATAGTTGCCGACCCGGGTCTGCAAGTTGGTGATGTAACCGTCGCTCGCGGCATGCACCCGGGTCTTGGCCAGCGACCATCTGGCCTGCTCCAGATTGGCCTGAGCCACCTGGTAGGCCGCCCTCATCGCCTGGGCATTGAGGCGGGCCTCGTCCACCGCCTCGGCGGAGATGACGCTGCGCGACAGGCCGCTGCGCCGGCTCGCCTCGTGCTCCGCCTTGTCGAGATCCGATTTGGCCTTGGCCAGCGCCGCCTGGGCGTTGTCCAGCGCGATCCGGTAGGGCTCGGGATCCAGGGTAAAGATCTCCTCCCCCGCCTTGACCAGCTGGTTGTCTTTCACCGCTATCCTGACGATCTTGCCCGACACCTCGGGGGTGATGCTGACCAGCTCGGCCCGCACCTTGCCATCCCGGGTCCAGGGCCCCTGCATGTAGTAGTTCCACAGCCACCAGCCCGCCGCCAGCGCCAGCGCGCAGACCAGCAGGGTGGAGAAGTATTTGAGGGTCGCGAGGGGTGATTTAGCCATGTAGCAATATCCATAGGGCGCCGCTGACGGCGAGGATAAACAGGGAGAGATCCATCAGCAGGGGATGCCAGACATCCCCGCCGTAGAGCCAGTCACGCAGCAGGTGGTGCACCGGCAGCCAGCCCAGCAGACCGAGCAGGACCGCCTTGAACAGGGGCGGAAAGTAGAGAGAGGCGCCCAGGATCAGATCCGGCAGGGCTGAAGTTGTCACAAGCGGGCTCCCTGTTGGCAAGCGAGATAATGCGGACTCAAGGCCCGCCCTGCGGCGGGTCTGGCAAGATTATCACAGCCATGCAGGGCGCTACAGAAGCAGATGAGACCCTGCCGGTCAGACCAGCCGATCCGCCGGATGGTTGATGCCGTCGCGCGTCGGCACCTCGCCCAGCTCGAATGGATTGACCCCTTCGAGGCAGGCGAGATTGTAACCATACTGGGCCGGATTGGAGCGACGCTGATGGTGGGTGTAGATGCCGCAGATGCTGCAGAAGTAGTGTTTGGCGGTGCGGGTATTGAACTGGTAGCAGCTCAGCACCGCCTCCCCCTGCAGGATGCGGATGCCGGAGAGCGGCACCGAGGCGACGATGGCGCCCCGCCGCCGGCAGAGCGAACAGTCGCAACGGCGCGGATCCACCACGCCATCCGGCAGGGTCAGCTCCAGCACCACGGCGCCGCAGTGACAGCTGGCCTTGTGTCGCTCCTGGATGGGGGTATTGCCGATGCGCTTGATCATGCTGCCTCCTTGCAGACGGGGTCACATCCTCAGATGTCAATCAAACAGGGTATCCTGCCGCCCCTGCAAAAGATGGTCGTACAGGGTGCGCAGCTGGGATTCCACCACCCGATGGCGAGAGAGCGGGGGCAAGTCATCGATGGGAAAGAACCCCGCCCCTTTGGTTTCATCGGTTTCGTCCAGCAGCTGGCCGCCGGTCACCTCGCACAGGAAGAACGCCTTGTGAGCGTGGGGCAGCTGAGGTGGATGGGGGTGTTTGAGCTTGTCGAACAGCGCCAGCAGCTGCACAGTCCGACACGCCAGGCCGGTCTCCTCCACCACTTCGCGCACCACGGCCCCCGCCGGCGAGTCACCGATGTCGCACCAGCCCCCCGGCAGAGTCCAGCAGCCGTCGCTGCGCTCCTGCACCAGCAGGATATGGCCCGCATCGTTTTGAATGAAGGCCCGCACATCGAGCTTGGGGGTGGGATAACCGCGATCGAGGGCGATCCAGTCGCTGATGGCTTCCGGTGCCAGCTCGCTCTGGCTGGCGATGAGCGCCACAGTGGCGGCTCGCAGCGCCTCGAAGCGGCCGATATCGAAGGGATCGTTGGAGTAAGTGAGGCCCGCTTGCGCCGTGGCCAGCACCTGTTCCAGAAAGGCGGCCAATGGCGGTTGCATTATTAAAGCCCGAGGAAACGGACGATCTGGGCGGGGTAGCGTTCGAACGCCACAAAGGCGTGGTCGCCACCGCACTCCAGCGAGAGGCGGGCAAAACGGTATTCGTCCAGCGCCTTGCGATAGTCGAGCACCTCGTCTTCCTGCTGTTGCAGTACCCAGAGTCGCTCGGGGACGCTCACCGGGACCGCCAGTGCCCGCAGCTCATCCATGTGTTCAGGCAGCAGTTGATACTGTTCCCCCGTGTAGGGGTTGGTCTGGGGGCCGAGGTAGTCGCAGAGCAGCTCGTGCGGGCGCACCGCCGGGTTGATCAGGGCGGCGCGGCAGCCATATCGCTCGCTGACCCGGGTCGCCATAAAGCCGCCGAGGGAGCTGCCCACGGCGCCAAGCGTGAATGCGCTGCCATAACGGCTCTGCAGATCGGCAATGGTCTGCTCGATGGCCGCCCAGGCCGCCGCCGGGGTGTTGGGCTGGGCCGGGATCACCACCTCGATATCGGGCCTGTGCTCGGCCACCCAGGCAGCCATCTGCTGCGCCTTGGCGGAGCCGGGCGAGGAGTTGAAACCGTGCAGGTAGAGGAGTACGGGCTTCATCGCAACTCCTCAATAACCGGTGGCATCGGGGTCGGGCACGAACTGCCCCACCGGCAGACGCCACACCTGGCTGGCGATGCGACCATCCGGGTAGAGGGTGAGGTAGCGCCAGCCCGGGCCGGACTCGTCCAGCGCGAAGCCATCGGAGAGCGGTTTGAACTGGATGCAGGTGGAGGGGCTGGCGATCAGCCGCACCCCGCGGTGCACCTCGTCAAACTCCTGATGGACGTGGCCAAACAGGATTGTCTTCTGCTGCGGGTGGCGAGCCAGCACGGCAAACAGGTCGTCGGCATTCTTGAGATTGTGCTGATCGAGCCAGGCGCAACCCACCGGCACCGCCTGGTGGTGCAGGGCGATCAGGGCATGGCGCTCGGGATGCTGGCGCAGCGCCTGATCCAGCGCCGCCAGCTGGTGATCCCCCAGCACCCCGTGGGGTTTGCCGCGCACCTGGGTATCCAGCAGGATCACCTGCCAGTGCTCACCCACCAGCTGCTTGGCCTCGCTGATGCCGGCCGCATGCAGGTATTCGGTCATCAGGGGGCCGTCGTCGTGGTTGCCGGGCAGCCAGTAGATGGGGCGCGCCAGCGGCGCCATCATGGAGGCGAAACGCTGGTAGGACTCCGGGCTGTGATCCTGGGAGAGATCCCCGGTAGCGAGGATCAGATCGAACGGGTGGTCGTTGGCCTGCACCCGTTCCAGCACGGCAGCCAGGCTCTCGGCAGTGCGCACGGCCAATAGCCGCCCCTCGGCACTCGCGAAGAGGTGGGTGTCGGTAATTTGCAACAGGCGCGCACTGCCGTCCTGCGCCTGGGGTAGCTCTGTTTCCAAAATCACGCTTCTTTTTATGAGTTCAACTAGAGGATGTTTATCAGGCTGGTACCATGTCTGAGACAAAATTTTAGCCAATCGGCCAGAAACAGGTTTACCTGCTCCTTTTCATCCCGCTGGTGCATATTTTTATTGGGATAATCATAACGTGGTTGCAACCTTGAAATCTGTTGCGCCGCACACACTTCCGCCATCCGCACGTCATGGTACAAACGAATCTCTATCCGAGCCTGCAAATAACTCGGCAACTCCGGGTTGTGCTGGGCCAGGATCACCTGACTGGTGAAGCGGCTTTCCTCGCTCACCATGAGCTGGAACTGCAGGCCGTTGCCCACCTGATAACGGCGTTCCGCCCCCACACTGCCGCCTGGGGGCAGCAGCTTCATCAAGGTCATGTAGTTGACCTCGCAGGTACGCTGCAAGGACATCAAATCAGGCACATAGCGCTTGGCCTGGGTATGAACGAGCGCCACCTCAGCGCTCCGCCAGCCAGCGGGCACGCAGCTCGCCGTGATTGAGAGCCAGCCACTGCAGGGCGATGACCGAGGCGGCGTTGTCGATGCGCCCCTCTTTGAGCCAGGCATAGGCCTGCTCGCGGCTCACCACGTGCACCCGGATGTCTTCCCCCTCTTCCGCCAGACCGTGGATCCCCTCGGCCTGGCTGGCATCCACTTCGCCCACGTAGACCTCGATCCGTTCGGTGCTGCCGCCCGGGCTCACCAGATAGCTGATGGCGTGCTCGCAGCGGCCGACCTCGATGCCCGCCTCTTCCACCGCTTCGCGCCGCACCACGGCCTCGGCGGTCTCCCCTTCATCTATGATGCCGGCCACCAGTTCCAGCAACCAGGGGGTGGCGCTGGTCTCGATGGCGCCGATGCGAAACTGCTCCACCAGCACTATCTGATCGCGCACCGGGTCGTAGGGCAACAGGGCGGCGGCATGGCCACGCTCGAACAGCTCGCGGACGATGGGCTCGTTCCAGCCTCCCGCAAACAACTTGTGCTGCAGGCGATAGATGTTCACCTTGAAGAAGCCGTTATATCCCGATGATTTATCGATGATTTTCACGTCATCGGCAGAGTAGTGACGGGTTTGGGGCAAGGCTTGCTGCGACATACGAGACTCCCACCAGCTTGACTTGGCTCGGTTAGACCATAAAATCCGGGAACATGAATGAACATTCATTCACTCGCTCCCGTCGGAGAAGAGGGATGGATTTTAGCAGCCACAGGGCATTTGGCTAGGCGCGAGGGGGAGAAAACTCACCCTCGTCCTTGACGTTCCTGTCGCTGGAAAAGAGACAGTTAGCATAAAATTTTGCTTATAGTAGAGTGATTAAGCTGAAATCAAGCTTGCTCAATGACAATACCCTCCTTCATCCAGCGACAGCTTTGGGTTAATACATAAGGTTAAAACGATCTATGAAAAGAACACTCTTGTCAGCCATGGTGTTGTTGGGCGTCAGCGCCGGCGCCCATGCCGAAAACCTGCTCGATATCTACCAACAGGCCCAGATCAAGGATACCCAGCTGCTGGAATCCAAAGCCAAACGCGACCAGGCCTTCGAGAAGATCAACGAGTCCCGCGCCTCCCTCTTGCCGCAGATCAACCTGGGTGCCGGGCTGAACTACCTGCAGAACAAGGGTGACACCCAGACCAACAGCAACGCCACCGGTTCCCTGTCGCTGGATCAATCCATCTACCGCCGCAGCAACTGGGTCAACCTGAGCCTGACCGAGAAGAGCGCCACCCAGTCCGACGTGGCCTACAACCTCGAAATCCAGAACCTGATGCTGCGTACCGCCCAGGCCTATTTCAACGTGCTCAAGGCCATGGACACCCTGGAGTTCGTGCGCGCCAACAAGGCCGCGGTGGAACGCCAGCTGGAACAGACCCAGCAGCGCTTCGAAGTGGGCCTGACCGCCATCACCGACGTGCACGAAGCCGAGGCCGAGCGCGACCAGGCGCTGGCGGACGAGATCAACGCCGAGAACACCCTGGACAACAGCTACGAGAGCCTGCGCGAGCTGACCGGCATCGACCACCGTCAGCTGGACGTGCTCAACACCGATCGCTTCAGCCCGCAGAAGACCCCGTTCAACTCCGACAAGTGGCTCGAGCTGGCACTGGACAAGAACCTGCAACTGCACAGCGCCCGCATCGGCAAGGATATCGCCAAGGAGCAGATCGATCTGGCCAAGACAGGTCATGAGCCGACCCTGGATCTGGGTGCTGGCCTCTCCAGCACCTACAGCGACTACAAGGACGAGATCCGCAACCCGGAGAGCAACGCCAATCAGGCCAACATAGGTCTGAACTTCAAGCTGCCGCTCTACACCGGCGGGGCGACCACCTCCCAGGTCAAGCAGTCCCAGTTCAACTACGTGGCCGCCAGCGAGCAGCTGGAGCGCAGCTTCCGCAACGTGCAGAGCACGGTGCGCTCCTCCTACAACAACGTGAACGCCAGCATCGGCTCGGTGCGCGCCTACGGCCAGTCCGTCATCTCCGCCGACAGCGCCCTGAAGGCGACCGAAGCGGGCTACGAGGTCGGCACCCGCACCATAGTCGACGTGCTGGACTCCACCCGCAAGCTGTACCAGGCCAAGCAGAAGCTCTCCGAGGCCCGCTACAACTACATCCTGAGCATCCTCTCCCTCAAGCAGGCCGCCGGCACGCTGGAACAGAAGGATCTGGAAGACGTGAACCAGGGGCTGATGCCCGCCAGCCAGGCCAAGAGCAAATCCTGAGCCGATTGATGGCAGCAAAAAGGCGACCCCAGGGTCGCCTTTTTCATCTCTGGCCTGCGGGGATCGGTGGGTTCGAATCGCCGTCCAGCTCCCACCGCAGAGCATAAAAAAACCCGGCCTTGGCCGGGTTTTCGCTTATCCGCGTTCGCGGATGGTCTTGATGATGTCGGTGGTGGAGCAGCCATCCTCGAAGTTGAGGACCCGCACCTCGCCGCCGTTGGCGGTCACCTCGGCGTAGCCGGCAATCTCTTCCGGCTTGTAGTCGCCGCCCTTGACCAGCAGGTCCGGCAGCACCTCGGCGATCAGTCGCTGCGGGGTCTCCTCGGAGAAGGGCACCACCCAGTCCACTGCGCCCAGCGCGGCCAGCACGGCCATCCGGCGCTCGGTCGGATTGACCGGACGACCCGGCCCCTTGAGGCGGCGCACCGACTCGTCGGTGTTGACCGCCACGATCAGGCGATCCCCCAGCTTGCCGGCATTGGCCAGGTAGGAGACGTGACCTGCGTGCAGGATGTCGAAACAGCCGTTGGTCATCACCACCTTCTCGCCACGCAGGCGGGCGGCCTGCACGGCAATCTTGAGCTGGGCTTCGGACATGACGCCAAAACCGGTCTCCTGCTCGGTGTAGAGCGCATTGGCGAGCTCGACCGGGCTGACGGTGGAGGTCCCCAGCTTGCCGACCACGATGCCGGCGGCGGTGTTGGCCAGGGCACAGGCCTCGTCCAGGCTCTTGCCGGCGGCCAGCGAGGTGGCCAGGGTGGAGATGACGGTATCACCGGCACCGGTCACGTCATACACCTCGTGGGCCTGGGCCGGCAGGTGCAGCTCGGGCTGACCTTCGCGGATCAGGGTCATGCCGTTTTCGGAACGGGTGACCAGCAGGGCCTCCAGCTCGAAGCGCTTGACCAGCTCCAGCCCCTTGGCAACCAGCTCCTCTTCGCTTTTCACCTTGCCCACCACGGCCTCGAACTCGGACATGTTGGGGGTCAGCAGGGTGGCGCCGCGGTACTTCTCGAAATCGGTCCCCTTGGGATCGACCAGCACCGGGATGCCGGCGGCGCGAGCGCGCTGGATCATGCCGGGCACGTCGTTGAGGGCGCCCTTGCCGTAGTCGGAGAGAATCATCACGTTGCTGTTCGGCAGCGCCTGCTCCACCTTGCCCATCAGCAGGGTGGCATCCACATCGTGGAAGGCCTCTTCGAAATCGAGGCGCAGCAGCTGCTGGTTGCGCGACAGCACCCGCAGCTTGGTGATGGTCGGATAGTCGGCCAGACGAACGAAATCACAGGCGACCTTGACGCCGGCCATCTGGCCAGCCAGGGCATCGGCAGCCTCATCCTGACCGGTCAGGCCCAGCAGCACGGCGTGAGCCCCCAGGGCGGCGGAGTTGAGCGCCACGTTGGCGGCGCCACCCGGGCGCTCCTCAATGTGTTCGACCTTGACCACGGGCACCGGTGCCTCGGGCGAGATCCGGCCGGTGGGGCCATGCCAATAACGGTCCAACATGACATCGCCAACGACCAGAATGCGGGCTTTTTCAAACTCGGGCAGGGTGATCTTCATCTGTATCGACTCTCAAAACCTGAAAAATCAGCCGCCGATTTTATCACACTCTTTTATTGGGTGTGAAAAAAGCGCAAAGGCGCCGCTTGGTGCTTTTCAGCTCTGACCAGGGCAGAGGTCATTCGCACCCGGACCCGCTTTTCGGCTAGAATCCCCCGATTGCGAGTAAAACGATCCGCTCTGGATATCCACGTGCTTTTATCGCCTCCCCTTATCCGGCCGGGTCTTCCCTGCCCATGGCGATTGCGAACAAGAGACTTTTCATGGCCCACGACAATGCTCCCCGTCTAGAACCCCGCCTGTTTCATCCCCGTTACTGGGCCAGCTGGTTCGGTCTCAGCCTGCTCTGGCTGCTGGTGCTGCTGCCCTGGCGCAGCCAGATGTTGCTGGGTCGCCAGCTCGGCAACCTGGCCCGCAAGGTTTTGAAATCCCGCGTCAAGGTTGCCCGCCGCAATCTGGAACTGGCGATGCCCGAGTTGAGTCGGGATCAGCGCGAAACGCTGCTCAAGCAGAATTTCGAGAGCGTGGGCTGCGCCATCTTCGAGGTGGGCATGGCCTGGTTCTGGCCAGACTGGCGGATGCGCAACCTGATGAAGGTGGAAGGGGAAGAGCACGTCATCGCCGCCATGGAGAAGGGTCAGGGCATGCTGCTGCTCTCCTGCCACTTCCTGACGCTGGAGCTCAACGCCCGCTGTTTCGGCCTGGTGCGACCCGGGGTCGGCGTCTACCGTCCCAACACCAATCCGGTACTGGAGTATGCCCAGTATCACGGCCGCTGCGCCTCCAACAAATACCTGGTGGACCGGATGGACGTGAAGGGGATGATCAAGGCGCTGCGCAACGGCGATGCGCTCTGGTACGCGCCGGATCACGACTACGGCAGCCATGCCAGCGTGTTCGTGCCCTACTTCGCGGTGGAGCAGGCCGCCACTATCACAGGCACCGCCACCCTGGCGCGGGTGAAAAACACCGTCACCCTACCCTGCTACAACATCCGCACCAGCGAGGGTTACACCCTGCATATCGGGGCGCCGCTCGCCGACTATCCGAGTGGCGACGACCTGGCCGATGCGGCCCGAGCCAACCGCGAGATCGAGGCCGCCGTGCGCAAGGCGCCGGAGCAGTACATGTGGCTGCACCGCCGCTTCAAGACCAGGCCCAACCCGGAGGATGCGGGTTACTACTGAGCCAATCAGTGCAGAAAGCCGCCGAAAGGCGGTTTTTTCTGGCCTGTCGCCGGTAAAGGGTTTTCATTCGTGGCTGAATATTTTATTAATGGCCCTGCCGAGCGGCGGGTCCCGGCTCGCCTGCAATACCAATAACGAAGGGAAGCGAACATGAAAGCCACTCTTTTGCTGGGCGCCCTGTGCGCATTGACCGGCTGCAGCCAGCAGAGCCACACCGTCCACCTGACCTCCCTCCCCTTAAGCGATCTCAAGGAAGTGAACGCCCAGTGGAGCCCGCTCACCCGGATGGAGTCCCGCTACCCCAGAGAGGCCATCCTAGCGGAGCAGACCGGCTGCAGCTCCCTCGAGTACGTGATTAGTCCAGCGGGGCGGGCCGAGCAGATCCGGGTGCTGGAGAGCAGCGATCCACAGTTCAGCGATGCCGCCATCGCCGTGCTGCAGCAGTGGCAATGGCAGGCCACCGCCGCCAACCCGCAGCACAGTCCGGTCAAATCCCGCACCCGCTTCGAATTCTGCATCGAGCACAACGGCCAGCCCTGCGACACCAGTGCACTGGAACAGCGCTGTCAGGGGGAAGACGTGGTGCGCAGCACCGGGCTGGTCTACACCCAGGTCTGATCTGGCCTCGATTGCCTGCCGGCGACGCGCCCACCGCCAACCAAAGAAAAAGGTGAGCCAGGCTCACCTTTTTTGCATTGCAGGCGCGACCCAGCTCGGCTCATCCGCCTTGCCGGTGCAGCCAGGCGGCGATGGCCAGTTGCAGGCCCACGTAATCGGCCTGCAGAAACAGCGCCGGCAACGCCTGCTGCCAGTCGGCCTGCCCGGCGACCAAGGCCAGCCGCTGCCCGAGCCGGGTCAGGGTGTCGAGCCAGGCCGGGGGCGGCAACAGGTCGGCCGCCTCGGCAACCAGAACCATCCCCAGGCGCAGCTGTTGCAACGCCAGCGTCTGCTGCGCGGCGTCCGTCTGCTCCAGCCAGAACTGTTCATGGTGCTGCCAATGCTGCAGACCCAGGGTGATGCGCGCTACAGCACTCAGCTCGGTGACCGCGGGCAGGGACTGCAGCGCCAGTGGCTTGCCAAGCCCCGCCAGTCGATACCCGCGCTGGGCCTTGGACTGAGCCCCGAGGCGCAGGCCGCCCAGCCCCGCCAGCTGCTCAGCCAAGCCAAACAGGGCGCTCGCCTCGCCAGATTTGAGCTCCAGCTCCAGCTCGTCGATGGGGCTCTTGCCGAGCACGCCGACGATCTCCCCCTGATCCCAGGCCAGCTCGATTTCGGCCCCCTCGAAGGCGATCAGCCAGTGGCGACGCAGAAAGTCGGTGCGAAACTGGGCCACCAGTTCGCCCTGGATCCCGTCGCGCACCGCCAGGCTTGGCCAGATCGCATCGGGGAAAGCGGCCAAGGCAGGCTGGTCGCCCTCGACGGGGGCATTGTATTCGGGTCTGGCATGCAATCCGCCCACCACCTGACCCCGACATTTAATCGTCTGTTCGGCAAAATCATCGCTGCGACGAATTCGCAATCCCATTTCGAGTCGGCGTAAATCCAGCGCGGGCGTATCAAAATAGACATTGCCGAGCTCGGCTTGGGAGCTGGATATAATTTCCAGTGAATTCAGAAGGTTGAAAAAAGGCTGTCGAATATCTCGGGAGACAAAAAACTTTATCTCGATCTCAGTTTGCATAGTCATTCCGGGCTGGCAGGCAACTTTGGGGGGCGTGATGCTAAGCGCGAGGATATAATGCCTGCGATACATCAGGATTAATTCACGGTTTTATTGATGGCGCAGTTCGGTTACCATGCGCCCCTCATAAAATCGTATCGAGTGTTTTTTCACCGACACAGGTTTGGCCATGCCAGTAAATACTATTTTGGGGCTTTTTGCCAAGTCCCCCATCAAGCCGCTGCAGAAGCATATCGTCAAGGTTCACCAGTGCTCCCAGCAGTTGGTTCCCTTCTTTGATGCCGTTGCCGAAGACCGTTGGGAAGATGCCGAGAAGATCCGGCAACAGATTGCCCAGCTGGAGAAAGAAGCGGACATCCTCAAGCGTGAAATCCGTCTGAAGCTGCCCCGTGGTCTGTTCCTGCCGGTCGCCCGTACCGACCTGCTCGAACTGCTGACCCAGCAGGACAAGATCGCCAACCGTGCCAAGGATATTTCCGGCCGCATGCTTGGCCGCAAAATGGAATTCCCCTCCGAGATGCGGGCCGATTTCATGGCCTATCTCAAACGCTGTATCGATGCGACCGCCCAAGCCGAGAAAGCCATCGGAGAACTCGATGAGCTGCTCGAAACCGGCTTTAAAGGACGTGAAGTTGAAATGGTTGCCGAGATGATCCACCAGCTGGATCTTATCGAGGACGATACTGACACCATGCAGATCGGGCTGCGCCAACAGCTGCAAGCCGTTGAGCAGAAATACAATCCGATCGACGTTATGTTCCTCTACAAGATCCTCGAATGGGTAGGTGACCTGGCAGATCAGGCCGAGCGTGTAGGCGCCCGTCTGGAACTGATGCTGGCTCGTTCGTAATCGACTGACTGGGTAAAACACTGAATGGACATTATCGCGAATTACGGCACCACTCTGGTGCTCGTGGCGGCCTTGTTCGGCTTTTTGATGGCCTGGGGCATTGGCGCGAATGACGTGGCCAACGCCATGGGCACGTCGGTCGGCACCAAATCCCTGACCATCCGTCAGGCGATCATCATCGCCATGATCTTTGAATTTGCCGGTGCCTATCTGGCCGGTGGTGAAGTCACCGCCACCATCCGCAACGGCATCATCGACAGCAACGCCTTTGCCGCCACTCCGGATCTGCTGGTGCTCGGCATGATCGCCTCCCTGCTGGCCGCCGGCGCCTGGTTGATCCTGGCCTCCTACTTCGGCTGGCCCGTCTCCACCACCCACTCCATCATCGGCGCCATCGTCGGCTTCGCCGTGGTGAGCGTGGGCCCGGAAGCGGTGCAGTGGAGCAAGTTCGGCGGCATCGTCGGCTCCTGGGTGGTCACTCCGGCCATCTCCGGCGTCATCGCCTACTTCATGTTCATCAGCGTGCAGAAGCTCATCTTCAACACCGATGATCCCCTCAACAACGCCAAGCGCTACGTCCCCTTCTACATGTTCCTGACCGCGCTGGTGATCTGCCTGGTCACCATCAAGAAGGGGCTGACCCACGTCGGTCTGCACCTGAGCGATGGCGAGGGTATCCTGCTCTCCGTTGCCATTTCCATCGCAGTGGCCTTTGCCGGCTGGATCTACATTCGCGGCCAGCAGTACAACCCGCAGGATGACAGCAAGATGCACTTCGCCAACGTGGAGAAGGTGTTCGGCATCCTGATGATCATCACCGCCTGTGCCATGGCCTTTGCCCACGGCTCCAACGACGTGGCCAACGCCATCGGTCCGCTCTCCGCGGTCGCCTCCATCGTGGCGGCCGGCGGCGAGATCGGCGGCAGTTCCCACATCGCCTGGTGGATCCTGCCGCTCGGCGGCATCGGCATCGTGATCGGTCTGGCCACCATGGGCGAGAAGGTGATGGCGACCGTCGGCACCGGCATCACCCACCTGACCCCGAGCCGTGGCTTCGCCGCCCAGCTGGCCACCGCCGCCACCGTGGTGATCGCCTCCGGTACCGGTCTGCCCATCTCCACCACCCAGACCCTGGTCGGTGCTGTCATGGGCGTGGGTCTGGCCCGCGGTATCGCGGCCCTGAACCTGGGCGTGCTGCGCAACATAGTGGTCTCCTGGGTCATCACATTGCCTGCGGGTGCCATCCTGGCCATCGCCATCTTCTACGTGCTACAGATCTGCTTCTCCTGAGGCGCACCGCAGTGAAGAGCCCGGGTCATTGACCTGGGCTTTTTTGTCTCTCTCCCCTTATCCCTCCCTGTCAATGCAGGCTGCTTGCATCACCCGCCCGGCAGGCGCAGACTGTTTGGCCTTGTTTCGACTCAAGGCTCTCATCATGACACCAGCCATCAACCTGCTGAAAAAGCTCAAGATCCCCCACAAGCTCTACCCCTACGAGTGCGAAGCCCACGACGACTTCGGCAAGCATGCCGCGACCCAGCTCGGCCTGCCGGAAGCCCAGGTGTTCAAGACCCTGATCGCCCACCACGACAAGCAGGCGGTGGTGGCCATCGTCCCATCGTCCGGGCTGTGCAGCCTCAAGCAGCTGGCCAAGGCCACCGGTCTCAAGAAGGTGGAGATGATGAAGCCGGCAGAGGCCGAGAAGCTGACCGGTTACAAGGTGGGTGGCATCAGCCCGCTGGCCCAGAAGAAGCTGTTGCCCACCGTGCTCGACGACTCTGCCATGCAGTTTGACGAGATCCTGGTGAGCGGCGGCAAGCGCGGCCTCTCGGTCGGGGTAGCCCCCGCCGACATGCTGCGCCTGATGAAGTGGATTGCCGCCCCCATCGGCGAGCACCATGACTAACGCCTGAAATGACAGAGGCCCCGCGAGCGGGGCCTCGTTTGTCTTGTCACGGCAACTGACCATCGGCACGACAAGCTGTGGTCAGTTCGGACAACCGCAACCGCTGCCTGCCGCGCTCATCGAAGTTGTCGGGCGCCAGCCAGCGCGCAAAGCAATCCTGCAGCGCCGGCCACTCACTGTCGATCACCGAGAACCAGGCGGTGTCCCGCGTCCGCCCCTTGTCCACCCGGTTCTGGCGAAAGGTCCCCTCGTAACTGAAACCGAGCCGCAGCGCCGCCTGCCAGGAGGGCTTGTTCAAGGCATTGCACTTCCATTCGTAACGACGGTAGCCGAGGGCGAAGGCATTGGCCATCATCAGCGCCATGGCCGCCGTCGCCAGCCTTGAGCGCTGCAGGGCGGGGGAAAAGTGCAGCCAGCCCACCTCTATGCTGCCCGCCAGAGGGTCGATGCGCAGGTAGCTGGCCAGCCCCAGCGGCTGTTCGCCATCCTCGTCGAAGATGGTGTAGAACTGGGGGTCTGTCTTGGCGGCGCACTCTCGCAGCCAGACCAGCATATCCGCCTCTGTTGCATAGGGGCCTGTGGTCAGATAGGTCCACATGGCCCCACTGTCGGCGCGGAAGGCCTGCCACAGGCCGGGGCCGTGACGCTCGGGATCCAGCGGCTCCAGCCGGCAGCCCCAGCCGTTGAGCGTGCGGCGGGGCGGAAACTCGGCGCCCCGCCAGTCGGGCAGCGGCGCTCCGACCGGCTGGTCGAACTCGTTCAGATGGATATCAGCAGCCACAGGCAATCCCTCCCGTTTGCAGCACACCCGGTTCGCTACCGGTAGCGACCGCAAAACCGTCCTGCCGCCACCAGTGCAGGCCACCGATCAGCTCCTTGACCTGAAAGCCGAGCGCCGCCAGCTTGCAGGCGCCACGGGTCGAGCCGTTGCAGCCGATGCCGTCGCAATAGCAGACATAGACCTTGTCCCGCGCCAGTACTGCCGTGGTGGCCGGGTTCATAGTGGCGTGGGGGAAGCTGATGGCACCGGGGATGTGTCCCTCGGCGTAGTGACCGGCAGAGCGGGTGTCGATGACCACGATCTGCTCTTCCCCGGCCAGCAGATCGGCGGCCAGATCCGCCGGGTCGGTGCGAAAGGCCAGCTGGGCCTCGAAGAAGAGGCGGGCTTGCTCGGCGCTGGCCAGTCCGCTGCTCAATACATGACTCATAGTGACGCTCCTTGTACTCACACCCGGATCCGGGTGGTGATGACTGTGGTGACCGAGTTGGCGATGAAACACTCCTCGTGGGCCTGGTGGTGCAACTGCTCAAGCGCGACCAGATCCGGCTGGCGTTCGCCGCCGAACTGCACCAGCGGCTGCAGGGTGACCCGGGTGATGGCCTGACGAGTGCGGGTATTGGCCTCCATGATGCCCACCGCCTCGTCCCGGTAGCTCTCCACCCGATAGCCCGCCCTGGCCGCCAGCCAGAGGAAGGTGAGCATGTGGCAGCTGGAGATAGCCGCGACGAAGGCCTCTTCCGGATCGACGTGCTCGGCCACCGACCAGGGCAGCGGCACCACGTGGGGGGACGAGGAGGCGGGCACCCTGACGCCGCCGTCGAACTCCCACCAGTGGGCCCGGCTGTAGCGTTGATCGACGAAGGGCTCGCTAGCCCCGCGCTGCCAGCTGATGGTGGCGCTGTACTCCGACATGCAGACTCCTTTCTCAATTGCCAATCGTTGTGGATCCCGAACCTTGAGCCTCAATGTAGCGACATAATGGCCTTGCCACGCCGACCAATTTTGCCAATATGAGCAGACCAATTAGCGCCCGGGAGCTCCCCATGCCTGCCCTGCCCACCCTGTTTGCCACCCAGCAAGCCAGCGATCTGCCGCTGCACGAACAGCTGGTGCGCACCCTGCGTTCGGCCATGCTGGCCGGCCACCTGCCCCAGCACAGCCGGCTGCCCGCCAGCCGCATGCTGGCCGCGGATCTGGGGGTCTCTCGCAGCACGGTGGAGCTGGCCTATGGCCGGCTGGAGGCGGAAGGCTATCTGGTACGCAAGGTGGGGGCCGGCAGTTTCGTGGCGCTGGCGGCGGTCTCCCCGACTCCGCGCCCGCCCCAGTCAGCGGCCGGTCTGTCGCGCCGAGGTCAGGAGATGGCCGACAGCGGCGCCTGCCACGACGTGCCCGAGGTGGGCCGCTCCTTTGCCTCCAGCCAGCCGGATCCCCGCCTCTTCCCCCAGGCCCTGTGGGGCCGGTTGATGCAGCAGCAGTGGCGCCGGCACGCCGGCGACTGGATGAATTACGGGGATCCGCAGGGGCTGGAGGCACTGCGCGGCGCCATCAGCAGCTATCTGGTGCAGTCGCGCGGCGTGATGTGCGAGCCGGATCAGATCCTGATCCTCACCAGCTCCCAGCAGGGGATCCTGCTGGCGACCCAGCTGCTGATCGATGCCGGCGATACCGTCTGGGTGGAGGACCCCGGCTACCCCGGGGCCCGCACCGCCATGGAGAGTGCCGGCGCCCGGGTGCACCCGGTGCCGGTGGATGAAGAGGGGCTCAACCCACAGGGGGATCACCCGGCGCCGCGGCTCATCTACACCACGCCGGCCCACCAGTATCCCCTCGGCGTGCCCATGAGCCTGCCGCGGCGGATGGCGCTGCTGGCCGAGGCCGAGCGGCACGGCGCCTGGATCCTAGAGGACGACTACGACGGCGAGTACCAGTACGATCAGCGGCCGCTCCCCGCCCTGCAGGGGTTGGATGGTCAGGGACGGGTGCTCTACGTGGGCACCTTCAGCAAGGTGCTGTTCGGCTCGCTGCGCCTCGCCTACCTGGTGCTGCCCAGGCCGCTGATGGAGTCCTTCTGTCGGGCCCGGGCCGCGGTCGACGGCCACAGCAACCAGCTGCTGCAAGCGGTGACTGCCGACTTCATCCGCGCCGGCCACTTCGCCACCCACCTGCGCCAGAGCAGGTTGGTCTATCAGAGCCGCCGCGACCTGCTGCTGGCCGAGCTGGTCAGCCACTGCCCCGCCCTCACCCCCATCCACGGCGGGGCCGGCCTGCAGTGCGCCGTGCGGCTGCCCCCCGGCGGCGAGGCGCGCTGGACAGAGGCCGCCAACGCACAGGGGCTGGGGCTGCGTCCCCTCGGCCAGTTCTACCTGGGCCCGCCAACGCAGGAGGGGTGGCTGCTCGGCTTTGCCTCCCTCGACAACCAGACCCTGCGCCGCCTCTGCCGCCGGCTGGGCAGCCTGCTGGCAAGCGACCGGCACGCCTGAACGGCTGAGGGCCGAACTATAATGGATGAAACAAAATCATAGAGCCTAGCCTGGATGTATAGACTCCTGTTCCTGCTTCTCTCCCTCTTCCTCTCCTCCACGTCGTTGGCGGCGACCCGCTTTACCTATATCAGCCCGGAGAGCGAGAAGGACCCACGCATGACCTATGACAGGGAGCTGCTCCGCCTCGCCCTCGACAAGACCCGCGACACCTTCGGTGACTATGAGCTGCAACCAGCGCCGCCCATGACCAAGGCTCGGGTCCGGCTCAGTCTGGAGCTCAACAGCTTTACCAACCTGTTCGCCATGGACAGCTACAGCAGCGCGCGGGACGAGAAAGGGCTGGCCTATGTCCGTTTTCCTGTCCATCTTGGCATCGTCAGTTACCGCATCTGTTTCGTCAGCCCAGGCCAACAGGCGGCCATGGCACAGGTGCACGACCTCGAGGGGTTGCGTCGCTTCAGCTTCGGTCAGGGCAAGGGCTGGCTGGACGTGGAGATACTGCGCCATGCAGGCCTCAAGGTGGTGGAGGTCGACGGCTACGAGATGCTGTTCAAGATGGTGGCTCGCGGCCGCTTCGATCTCCTGTGCCGCGGGGCGAGCGAGCTACGCAGCGAACTGCTCACCCACAAGGAGATCAAGGGGTTGAAGATGGACAGCTCCCTGCTGCTCTACTATCCGCTGCCCAGGGTCTTCTATACCAATGCCGCCAACGGCGAGGCCATGAGGCGGGTGGAGACGGGGCTGCAGCAAGCCTGGCAGGATGGTTCGCTGCAAGCCTTGTGGCGCCGCAGTTTCGGTCCCGCCATCGCCTTCGCCGGGCTCAAGCAGAGGCGCATGCTGAAGCTGGAGAATCCTTTCCTCAAGGGCATCAACTTCGATTACCAGCACTACTTCTACAACCCGGCGACGGATCGCTTCGGCAAACCCTGATGAGGCTCAGCCCTGCTCGCGGCAGAGCGCCAGCCAGGCCTCGGCGGTGCGGGAGAGATAGCGCTCGCTCGGCCAGATCACCCCGAGCCGCCAGCTCAGCTCTGGCACCAGCGGCCTCAGCACCAGGCCGTCCGGCGTCAGCCGGCGGCAGATGGGCTCGGGCAAAAAGGCGACCCCCATGCCGCTGCGCACCATGGCGGTGAGAAAGTCCCACTGGCTGCTGCGCGCCGCCACCTGAGGCTCGAAACCGGCCACCCGGCACGCCTGTTCCAGCCGCTCGCTCAGGGTGAAAGCCTGGGTGTAGAGCAGGAAGGGCTCGTCCCGCAGCGCCTCCAGCCGGATCTCGCCGCAATCCCGCCAACGCGGCAGATCGGGCAGCACCACCTGAATGGGATACTGATCCAGCTCCAGGACGCTCAAAGCCCCCTCCTCCCTGGTCGGCAGCATGGTGATGGCGAGATCCAGCTCCCCTTCCAGCACCGCCTGCTCGATGCGCCGGCCACCGTACTCGACGATGGAGAGTTCGACCTTGGGGTAGCGGCTGCGATAGGCGCGGATCAGATCCGCATAGACGTGACCCACCATGGGCGGAATGCCGAGGGCCAGCCGGCCAAATTGCAGGCTCTGCAGATCGGCGAGTTCCGCCTCCAGTTGCTGCATTTCGGCCAGGATGGTCTGGGCCCGGTTGAACAATACCCGGCCGCTGTCGGTCAGGGTGAAGCGGCGTCCCGCGCGGCTCAGCAGGGGCTGGCCCAGCTCCTCCTCCATGTTGCGGATCATCTTGCTGATGGTGGGCTGGGTGACGAACAGTTTCTCGGAGGCGCGGGTGAAGCTCTGTTCCCGCACCAGTTCGACAAAGTAACGCAGGGCGCGGATGTCCATGGCGATCTCCTGACAGACGGCAAAACTGAATCATGCCTATTTGGCATGATTTTGATAATTTTAATTCATTTTTTGCAGGTTTAACCCATCCCTATACTGTGAGCAAGTTCACAGAAAGACCCATATCATGAAAGCCCTCTCCCTTCGCTGGTTACAAACCCCCTTCCAGATCCTGTTGCTGGCCGCCATCTGGCTGCTGGCCGATACCGCGGTGCGCACCCTCCACCTGCCGCTGCCCGCCAACCTCACCGGCATGCTGTTGCTGCTGGCCTGCATCCTGCTCGGGGTGGTCAAGGCCCAGTGGTTTGAAGCCGGCGCCCGCTGGCTGCTGGCGGAAATGCTGCTGTTCTTCGTCCCCGCCGTGGTGGCGGTGGTTAACTATCAGGAGCTGCTGTTGCAGGAGGGGTGGCGCATCATGGTGGTGCTGCTGGTGAGCACAACCCTGGTGCTCGGCACCACGGCGCTGGTGGTGGACAGGGTCTACCGCCTCGAGTTGAAACTGGCCCGCCGGAGTCGTCGCCATGTCTGATACCCTGCTCGGCCTGCTCTGCTTCGCCCTGACCCTGCTCTTCTACTACGCCAGCAAATGGCTCTACGGCAAGAAGCGCATCCTGCCACTGATGCCGCTGCTGCTGGCGCCGACCCTGCTGGTGGCGGTCGTCATGCTGTTCCATATCCCCTATCAGGACTACATGGCCGAATCCCATTGGCTGCTCTGGCTGCTGGGGCCGGCCACCGTGGCCTTCGCGGTGCCGGTCTACGAGAACCGCCGGCTCATTCGCCGCCACTGGCTGTCACTGTCGGTGGGGGTGGTCGCCTCCGTCATGATGGCGGTGGGCAGTACCGTGCTGCTGGCCCGCTGGCTTGATCTCTCCGACATGCTGCAGCGCAGTCTGGCGATGCGCTCCATCACCACCCCCTTCGCGGTGGAGGCGACCCGCGCCATCGGCGGTCAGAGCGATCTCACCGCGCTGTTCGTGGTACTGACCGGCGTCATCGGCATGGCGGTGGGAGAGAGCGTGCTCACCCTGCTGGCCATTCGCAGCCGGCTCGGCAAGGGGGCGGGCTTTGGTGCCTCGGCCCACGGCGCCGGCACCGCCAAGGCCTATCAGATGGGCAACGAGGAGGGGGTGGTCTCCAGCATGGTGATGATGATCGC
Source organism: Aeromonas dhakensis (assembly GCF_000820305.1). GTDB lineage: Bacteria > Pseudomonadota > Gammaproteobacteria > Enterobacterales > Aeromonadaceae > Aeromonas > Aeromonas dhakensis. Next base: position 25,563 of record NZ_CDBH01000032.1, on the reverse strand, counting down.
CGGCATGGTGACAGTGCTGCTGGCGCCTCTGCTGGGTCAGCTGTTCTGGTAGCGATCGCGCGGCAGGTAAAGGCCGCAGGTTCCGGCGCCGGAGAGCCCGTCCCGACGCCATCAACCGCTACACTCAACTCAATGTGACAGTAGTGAGCGGTATGATGAACCACAGAACGATGATCCTGGGGCTGCTGGCCGGCAGTCTGCTCTTCTCCCCCCTGCTGCCGGCCGCGGACATAGTGACCTATGTCAGCCCGGAGAGTGACCGGGATTTACGTTCCCTCTACGGCCAGCAGCTGCTGCAGCTGGCCCTGGAGAAGACCCGCGACAGCTTCGGTGACTACGAACTACGCCCGGCCCCGTCCATGAGCCGGACCCGGCTGCGTCAGGTGCTGCAATACAACCTCTACCCCAACCTGCTGGCCATCGACAGCTTCCCGCGCCCGGAGGGGAGCCACGACCTCGACTATGTCCGCTTCCCGGTGGATCTCGGCATTCTCGGCTATCGCATCTGCTTCGTCAGCCCCAAGCAGCAGCAGGCCGTGGCCCGGGTGCGCACCCTCAGCGATCTGCAGCAGTTCACCCATGGCCAGGGCCGCGGCTGGCAGGATGCCGACATACTGCGCGCCGCCGGCTTCAAGGTACAAGAGGTCGAGGGCTACGAGCGGTTGTTCAAGCTGGTGGTGCGCGGCCGGGTTGACCTCTTCTGCCGGGGTGCCAACGAGCTGCTGAGCGAGCTGGATACCCACAAGGATCTGGGGCCGCTGACGGTCGACCAGCATCTGGCGCTCTACTACCCCTTCGTCCACCTCTTCTACAGCCACAAGGAGAACCAGCGTGCCCTGCGCCGGATCCGGGCCGGCCTGCAGCTGGCCTGGCAGGATGGCTCACTACAGGCGCTCTGGCTCAAGGCTTACCAGCCGGCGCTGGCGTTTGCCAGGCTCGACCAGCGGCAACTGTTCAGACTGGACAACCCCCTGCTGCAGGGACTCGACTTCGATTACCACCCCTATCTTTACGATCCCCTCACCCAGCGCTTCGGACCGGGCGAGCCCGCCACCGGCAAACCCTGACCCTGCCTCTGCCACCCACGGCCGGGAGAGTCACTACACTCAGAAGAGTCTCTGCTTTTCACAGGATCGCATGATGCACTGGACCCTGCTGCTCGCCCTGTTGACGGCCATGCCCGTGCTGGCCGGCCCGACCCTGTTCACCTACATGAGCCCGGAGAGCGAGCACGACCCCAGAAGCACCTATGATCGCGAGGTCCTGCGCCTGGCGCTGGAGAAGACCCGCGCCAGCCATGGCGACTACCGGATGCAGGCCGCCCCCCCCATGACCCTGGCCCGGATGTGGGTCAGCCTGCGCTTCAACCACTACCCCAACCTGTTCGCCATGGACAGCTATCGCGCCGATCGGGACATGAGCGGCATCGACTACGTGCGCTTTCCCATCCATATCGGCATCGTCAGCTACCGCATCTGCTTCGTCAGCCCCACCCGCAAGGATGAGGTTGCCAAGGCCACCAGCCTGGATGAGCTGAAGCGCTTCGACATCGGCCAGGGCAAGGGCTGGCTCGACGTAGAGATCCTGCGCCGGGCCGGCTTCAAGGTGCTGGAGGTGGAGGGCTACGAGCAGTTGTTCAAGATGGTGGCGCGCGGCCGTTTCGATCTTTTCTGCCGCGGTATCAACGAGTTGCCTCAGGAAAAGCTGAACCACAAAGAGGTGGAAGGGCTGATGATGGATGAGAGCCTGGCCCTCTACTATCCCCTGCCTCGGGTCTTCTTCACCCACAACGGCAACCGGCAGGCCATCGACCGGGTGCAGCAGGGGCTCAAGGCCGCCTGGCGCGATGGCTCCCTGCAGGCGCTCTGGCTGAAGGCATTCAAGCCCTCCCTCAGCTTCGCCCACCTCAATACCCGCCGGCTGTTCCGGCTGGAAAACCCCTACATCAAGGGGATCGACTTCAACTACCAGGCCTACTTCTACGACCCGGTGCATGAGCGATTCGGCCCTGGTGACTAGGCGGCCACCCGCCATGCCGGCGCGACCATGAAAAAGCCCGGGTCACTGACCCGGGCTTTTTTGTCCATGCCTCGTCTCCATGCCTCGTCTCCATGCCTCGTCAATCCTCGAGGAAGGTCCACTCGTCGCGCACCCGGCTGATGGCATCGAGCCGGCGCTTGGCCAGCTGCTCGCGAATAGCCTCCCCCTTGAAGCCGGCCGCCACTATCTCCTTCACCGGCACCGCCTGGGCGGCCGCCAGCGCCTGCGCCACATAGTCGGGTTCGGCATAGACCCGCTCCTCGAAGCCGGTACGGCCGTGAAAGTCGGCCCGGCAGGCGTCCAGCAGCTGGGCGAAGCGCTCGGGCCTGCGCCAGGCATCGGCCTTGTCGAACACCTTGAGCAGGGTCGCCGGCTTGAGCTCGAAGGCGATGTGGATATGGGTGTGCAGGTCGCTCACCAGCAGCGCCAGGTCGCGACACTCGTTCGGTACCCGGAAGCGCTCGCAGAAGTCGCGGATGAGCGGCAGCCCCTTCTGGCCGTGACCGTGGTGGCTCGGCCAGAATTCCGGCGGGGTCAGCCCCTTGCCAAAGTCGTGGCACAGCGCCGCGAAGCGCACCGCCAGCTCGGGGGAGAGGCGGCAGGCCTGCGCCAGCACCATCATGGTGTGGATGCCGGTATCGATCTCCGGGTGCCACTTGGCGGGAGCCGGCACCCCGAACAGGGCGTCCAGCTCGGGGAACAGGGCGGCCAGGGCGCCACACTCGCGCAACACCTCGAAGAACACCTGCGGGGTCGGCCCCAGCAGCACCTTCTCCAGCTCCTTCCAGACCCGCTCCGGGGTCAGGTGGGCCAGCTCGCCAGCCTGGGTCATCTCGCGCATCAGCGCCAGCGTCTCGGGGGCCACCACGAAGCCCTGGGCGTGGAAGCGGGCGGCGAAGCGGGCCACCCGCAGGATGCGCAGCGGATCTTCGGCAAAGGCGGGGGAGACGTGGCGCAACACCCGTTGTTTCAGATCCTCGATGCCGCCATAGGGATCGTGCAGTTGCCCCGCGTCATCTTCGGCGATGGCGTTGACAGTGAGATCCCGGCGCAGCAGATCCTGCTCCAGCGTCACCTCAGGCGAGGCGTGGCAGACGAAGCCGGTGTAACCCTGCCCCTGCTTGCGCTCGGTGCGGGCCAGCGCGTACTCCTGCTGGGTCTTGGGGTGCAGAAACACGGGAAAGTCGCGGCCTACCTGGGTAAAACCCCGCGCCAGCATCTGTTCCACGGTCGCCCCGACCACCAGGTGATCCCTGTCCCCCTGCGGCAATCCCAGCAGGCGATCCCGCACCGCGCCCCCAACCAGATAAGTCTGCAAGCTCTGTCTCCCTTGATAAACCTGTCCCGATTATACCGGTTTGACCGATGGAGACTATTCCCGGCCCGACATCGATGCCATGCGAGCCCGGTTGGCGGGCCGCCCTCGATACTCACAGGCCCTTTTTCCCACCGCCAGCCGCCATGGCCGCAACCCTGATTTCCCCACCTGTATATCAGGGTGCGCGCTGGCCCCCCTTATGGCATCCGGGTCTTTGACATCCCTTGGGGGAGGCTTTAACCTGCCGCCCATAACAACGGAATGGATCCTTATGTACACACAGTTCTTCGGTCTGTCGGAGCACCCGTTCTCCATCTCGCCCAATCCCAAATACCTCTACATGAGTGAACGGCACGGGGAAGCCCTCGCCCACCTCAACTACGGGTTGCAGGATGGGGGCGGCTTCGTGCTGCTGACCGGGGAAGTGGGCACCGGCAAGACCACCGTCTCCCGCTGCCTGTTGCAGCAGTTGCCGGCAGAGACCGAGATCGCCTACATCCTCAATCCATCCCTGACCGAACGGGATCTGCTGGCGGCCATCTGCGACGAGTTCCAGCTGGGCTATGGCCAGGATGCCGGCCTCAAGCAGCTGTTCGACCTCATCCGCGATCACCTGCTGGCCAATCTGGCGGCTGGCAAGCGCAGCGTGGTGCTGGTGGACGAAGCCCAGCACCTGCTGCCCGGCGTGCTGGAGCAGTTGCGTCTGCTCACCAACCTGGAGACCGACGAGAAGAAGCTGCTGCAGGTGGTGCTCATCGGCCAGCCCGAGCTGCAGCAGATGCTGCGCCAGCCCCTGCTGCGCCAGCTGGCTCAACGCATCACCGCCCGCTACCACCTGCTGCCGCTCTCCTGCCAGGACGTGGACGCCTATGTCCGCTTTCGTCTGCAGGTGGCCGGCTGCGTGCAGCCCATCTTCACCCCCAAAGCTATCCAGACCCTGCACCGCCTCTCCGGCGGCATTCCGCGCCTCATCAACCTCATCTGCGACCGCGCCCTGATCGCCGCCTTCGCCCGCGGCAGCCACAAGATAGTGCACGGCGACATCAGCCTGGCGGCCTTCGAGGTGAGCGGCATCCGTGACGAGGGCACCTGGCAGTCCGGCCTGATGGTGGCACTGGTTGGCGCCTTGCTGGTGGCCACCGGCTGGTGGGGCTGGCAATTCTTCGGGGTCTTCCCAACTCGCCCGGTGGTGACGGTGGAGGTACCGGTCAAGGTGGACGACACCCCGGAGCAGCAGGAGCAGCTGACCCGCGCCATCAATCAGGCGCTGGAGCCGGACAGCGCCATGCAGAATCTCTACAAGGTGTGGGGCTACCAGACCGAGCTGGATGAGGCCACCTGCGACAACGCGCCGCGCGCCGGCCTGCGCTGCCAGGAGGGCGAGGCCTCCCTGGCCGATCTGCAGGCGCTGCAGTATCCCGCCCTCGTCAGCCTGACCGACGAGACCGGCGGCACCTATTACGCCACCCTGGTCAACCTCGGCCCCGACAAGGCCAACCTGCTCATCGGCAACCAGAGCTGGCAGGTGGACCGGCAGTGGCTGAGCGATTACTGGGGTGGCAGCTACACCCTGCTGTGGCGCATGCCCAAGGGCGGCGTCACCCTGATCGGCAACAACGCCGGCCCCACTCAGGTGCAGTGGCTCGACAACGCCCTCAGCCGGGCCCTGCAGCAGCCGGATCGCAAGGTCCGTCGCTTCGATGCCGAGCTCAAGACCAAGCTGCAGCAGTTCCAGCGCGAGCAGGGGCTGACGCCGGACGGCATCGCCGGCAGCAACACCCTGCTGCGCCTCAACGTGATGGCCGGCGAACCCATGCCGAAGCTGGAGGATGACGCCCAGCGGGCCAGCAAGCCGGCCAAGCTGGCTCCGGCAGAGGATGATGCCATCAACACACTGTCGGAGGAGGCTTCCTGATGTCCACCCTGCTCAAGGCGCTGCGGCGGGCCGATCAGCCCCAGTTCACCCCGCACATTCCGGCAATGGGGCTGCCGGTCAGCCAGGATGAGGAACAACCCAGGCGCTGGATCTGGTGGCTGCTGGCCCCGCTGGCGCTGGTGATGGGGGCCGCCGCCAACTATGGCTGGCACCTGCTCAACAACCGCCCCATCGAGAAGACGGTGGAGGTGAAGGAGGTGGTGACCCCACCCTTCGTGCGGGTCGAGCCCAAACCGATGATCACCCGGCCGCTGCCACCGCCGCCGCCCGAGCCCGTGGTCACCCCCAAGGCCGATGCACAGCCTTCACCGGCGCCAGCCGACAGCAGCCAGGGGCTGGCCGAGCGCATCCTCAATGCCCTCAACAATACTCCGCTGCGGGATCAGGGCGCGCCGCCGCTGGTGCCGGCCGAGCTGCAGGCCACGCCGCTCAGCGCTCTGCCGCAGGCGCTCCGCCAGCAGGTACCGCCGCTGGCCTACGGCGCCCACGTCTTCTCCTCCAACCCGGCCAACCGGGCCGTGAGGTTGAACGGGCGCACCTACCGGGAAGGGAGCGAAGTCGCCCCCGGCGTCACCCTGCTCGCCATCGCCCAGGATTACATCATCCTGCAGGTGGGTGGGCAGAATGCCAGCCTCAAGGCGCTGCAGGACTGGCGCGGCTGAACCACGCATACCACCGCCATTTCAAGAGGGAGCCTGAGAGCTCCCCTTTTTAATCAATGACATGAGAACAAAGTGAGCAATCCGAGCAACACCACCTTCGCCAACCGGGCGTTGCACTGGTATCAGTGCCAAGACCGCTACACGTTAGTCAATTTAGTTTTAAATCAATAATATGAGCATAATGTGAACAACTCAGATAACGTGACCTTCGCCACCAGGATCCTGGACTGGTATCAGCTCCACGGTCGCAAGACCCTGCCCTGGCAACAGGAGAAGACCCCCTACCGGGTCTGGGTCTCGGAAATCATGCTGCAGCAGACCCAGGTCGCTACGGTCATTCCCTACTATCAGCGCTTCATGGCCCGCTTTCCTGACGTGCTGGCACTGGCCGATGCCCCCATCGACGAGGTGCTGCACCACTGGACCGGGCTCGGCTATTACGCCCGCGCCCGCAACCTGCACAAGGCGGCCCTGCAGATCCGCGACCTCCATGGCGGCCTCTTCCCGGAGCGGCTGGAGGAGGTGATGGCGCTGCCGGGGATCGGCCGCTCCACCGCGGGTGCCGTGCTCTCCCTCTCCCTTGGCCAGCCCCACGCCATCCTGGATGGCAACGTGAAGCGGGTACTCACCCGCTGGCTGGCCCTGCCCGGCTGGCCCGGTCAGAAACAGGTGGAGAACGATCTGTGGGAGCTGGCCATCCGCCTCACCCCCAAACTCGGGGTGGCCCACTACAACCAGGCCATGATGGACATGGGCGCCACCGTCTGTACCCGCAGCAAGCCCGCTTGCGACCGTTGCCCGGTGTGGGAGGATTGCCAGGGGCTGTCGCAGGGCAACCCCACCACCTACCCCAACAGCAAGCCCAAGAAGAGCATCCCGGCCCGTACCGGCATCATGCTGCTCATCCGCCACGGTGATCAGCTGCTGCTGGAGAAGCGGCCGCCGCAGGGGATCTGGGGCGGGCTCTACTGCTTCCCCCAGGTGGAGTCGGACGCCGAGGTGGCGGGGCTGTTGCAGCGGCTCGGCCTGACCGGCAGCGAGCCCCGCGAACTGGCCGGTTTTCGCCATACTTTCAGCCACTTTCACCTCGACATCCGGCCCATGCTGATCGAAACCGACGCGCCGCCGGCCCCCCTGCTCATGGAAGCGGATAACCGACTCTGGTATAACTTACGCCATCCTGCAGAGGTGGGTCTGGCGGCCGCCACGGCCCGTCTGCTCGCCTATCCGGACTTACAACCATAGAGGTCAACATGAGCCGTACCGTATTTTGCCAGCGCCTGAAAAAAGAGGGCCCGGGTCTCGATTTCCAGCTCTACCCCGGTGAACTCGGCAAGCGCATTTTTGACAACATCAGCAAGGAAGCCTGGACTGAGTGGCAGAAGAAGCAGGTGATGCTGATCAACGAGAAGAAGTTGAACATGATGAACCTCGAGCATCGCCAGCTGCTGGAGAAAGAGATGGTGAACTACCTGTTCGAAGCGGGTGAAGTGGCCATCGACGGTTATACCCCGCCCAGCAAATAACCCGTGAACGGGACCGGCCTGCGCAGGCCGGCCCCGTCGACTCACGGCAACGACGGAAGTGACGGGCGGCCCGCCGCCCAGTTTGAGGACTCTATGGGCCGAATTTTCTGGCTGCTGTGCACCCTGCTGTTTCTCTCTGCCTGCTCATCCTCCCCCAAGCCCAATGGCAACGAGGATGACGATCTCGTCAACGGCAAGGACATCCGCGGCTTTGAACACATGATCAGTGCGCTCTCCCACAACGTGAACGAGATTTGGGGGCGTGAGGCGCTGTTTGCGGGCAAGTTTGACTACGTCAAATACACGGATCAATACAAGAGCCGGGCCCACATCGACTTCTCCAGCGGCCACATCATGGTCGAGACCGTCTCCGGCATCGATCCGCGCTCCCACCTGCGCCGCGCCATCATCGAGACCCTGCTCACCCCGGACGATCCGGCGGAAGTGGATCTCTACTCCGACGCCGAGATCCTGCCCGGCGGCGAGCCCTTCCTCTACGGTCAGGTGCTGGACAACCAGGGCCAGCCGATCCGCTTCGACTGGCGTGCCGAGCGCTATGCCGACTACCTGCTCAACACGGCGATGAAGAAGCGCACCCTCGGCATCCGTACCATCTTCTTCGTCGACATCCCCATGGTGGCCAACCATGAGGACCGGCGGGGCTACAAGTACGCCAGCCTGATCCGGGAAGCCTCCCGCAAGTACGGGGTGGCGGAAAGCCTGATCTACGCGGTGATCAAGACCGAGAGCAGCTTCAACCCCTATGCGGTCAGCCATGCCAACGCCTACGGCCTGATGCAGGTGATCCCGGCCACCGCCGGGCGGGACGTCTACGTGCGGGTCAAGGGCAAGAGCGGCCAGCCGACCCGGGAGGACCTGTTCAACCCGGCCTACAACATAGACGTGGGCACCGCCTACCTGCACCTGCTGCAGACCGTCTATCTGGTGGATATCCAGGATCCGCGCTCGCGTCGCTACGCCGTCATCTCCGCCTACAACGGCGGCGCCGGCGGGGTGCTCAATACCTTCTCCAGCGACCGCAAGGCGGCGCCCGGCATGATCAACCAGCTCTCGCCCGAGGCGGTCTACCAGATCCTGACCGAGCAGCACCCCAAGGCGGAAGCCCGCCGCTATCTCTACAAGGTCAATCAGGCCGAGAAGGGGTTCAAGCGCACGCTGGCCCGCACCGGCTAAGCAGACCAAAGCAAAAGGGCGCCTCATGGAGGCGCCCTTGTTACGTCTGGCGTGCGGAATCAGCCCTTATTTGGCGATGAAACCACCCTTGCTCTGCGGGGCGGCGCCCACCTTCTCCAGCTTCTCCACCTCCACTTCGGTCTTGTTCCAGCTGTGGTCCACCTCGCCACGGATGCGGATCAGATCGTCCGGGCCCACTTCGGTGCCACGCCACACGTCTTGATCCACTTCCACTTCCACCTCGCCACTGGCGTCGCGGAACAGGTAGTTCTCGCCGCCCAGGTGCTTGACCAGCTTCCCTTCCAGGGTGGCCCAGCTGTCATCGGCCAGATCCTTCAACTGCGCGACGGACACCTTGTTCTGCTCCTGCGGGCCGGTATAGGCCGCCATGGCGAAAGAAGAGATGGACATCAGGGTCAACAGACCGATTACGCTTGCCTTGTTCATTTCATGCTCCTGTCATTGGGTACGGGTGCAGTCTGCCTGCCGGGGCGTGAAACAAACGTGAAGCCTCCCCATCTGGGTGAAGGGGATGTGACCGTAATCGATTTAATCAGCCCGCACTGCTGCGAAATAAAATTCGGCCTTATACCCTGCAAGATGGCAAAACAGCTTCCCAGCACCTTTGCCTATCGAGGAACAGCCTGCAGGCACCACCTGCTTCCAATCAATGAGAACAACAAGATGAAGAAATGGTTTGTGTGTTTATTGGGACTCTTCGCGCTGACAGTTCAGGCAGCCGACAGTCGCCCCGCCTTCTCCCGGATCGTGATGTTTGGCGACAGCCTCTCCGACACCGGCAAGATGTACAGCAAGATGCGCGGTTATCTCCCCTCCAGCCCTCCCTACTATCAGGGCCGCTTCTCCAACGGACCGGTCTGGCTGGAGCAGCTGACCCGGCAGTTCCCGGGGCTGACCATCGCCAACGAGGCGGAGGGGGGCGCCACCGCGGTGGCCTACAACAAGATCTCCTGGAATCCCAAGTATCAGGTCATCAACAACCTGGATTACGAGGTGACCCAGTTCCTGCAAAAGGACAGCTTCAAGCCCGATGATCTGGTGATCCTCTGGGTCGGTGCCAACGATTACCTGGCCTATGGCTGGAACACCGAGCAGGATGCCAAGCGGGTGCGCGACGCCATCAGCGATGCGGCCAACCGCATGGTATTGAACGGCGCCAAGCAGATTCTGCTGTTCAACCTGCCGGATCTGGGTCAGAACCCCTCGGCCCGCAGCCAGAAGGTGGTCGAGGCGGCCAGCCATGTCTCCGCCTACCACAACCAGTTGCTGCTGAACCTGGCACGCCAGCTGGCCCCCACCGGCATCGTCAAGCTGTTCGAGATCGACAAGCAGTTCGCCGAGATGCTGCGCGAGCCGCAGAACTTCGGCCTGAGCGACACCGAGAACGCCTGCTACGGCGGTGGCTATGTGTGGAAGCCGTTTGCCTCCCGCAGTGCCACCAGTGTCGCCAGCGACAGCAGCCTCTCCGCCTTCAACCCGCAGGAACGCCTCGCCATCGCCGGCAACCCGCTGCTGGCCCAGGCCGTGGCCAGCCCCATGGTGCGGCGCAGCGCCAGCACCCTCGACTGCGAAGGCAAGATGTTCTGGGATCAGGTTCACCCCACCACTGTCGTGCACGCCGCCCTGAGCGAGCGGGCCGGTGCCTTCATCGAGGCTCAGTACGAGTTCCTCGCCCACTGATGACAAAGGGCCGACGACAGTCGGCCCTTTCTGTTGCGCAGCCCTCACAGGCCAGCACGGCTCAGCGGTAGCGCTTCACGATGCCGTCGTAGATGCCGTTCTGCTTGATGGTGGCCAGCGCCTCCTGCAGCCGCTTGACCACCTCGGGCGAGGTTTTCAGACTCGCCGCCACGTAGAGATCCCCCCCGGTAAAATCCTCGATGTCGTGCACTATCTTGAGGGTGGACGGCCCATAGCCCGCCTGGCGCGCATAGTAGTAGGCCGTCTCCTGCGACACCGGCCAGAGATCGATGCGCCCCATCAACAGTTTGAGCAGATTGGCTTCATGGTTGTTGTTGCGCTGCAGATTGGAAAAATTGCGGCTGATGAGGTACTGCTCCAGCGCGTCGTTGCGCACCGTGCCGATGGACCAGGCTCGCGCCTGCGACAGCTGGCTAAAGGGCTTGATATCGTCGCGCTTGGCCAGGGCGAACACATGGAAGTCGATACGCGCTATCACCCCGATCCACTGGAACTGCGCCTCGCGCTCGGGGAAGCGGCTGATGCTGTAGATGAGCACGTTGGGACGGCTGCGCGCCAGCGAGATGGCCCGCGCCCAGGGGTAGATGTCCAGGCTGTATTCGAAGCCGGCCTCTTCCAGCATGGCCTCCACCACCTCGGTGCCCAGCCCCTTGACCTCGGCCTCTTCCAGATAGTTGTAGGGGGCATAGTCTTCGGTCACCACCTGCAGGGTTTCGGCTGCCCAGCCCGGCACCAGACATAACGCCCAGCACAACCATATCCACCTGATGTTCATGCTCACCTCGCTGCAGACTCGCCTCGCTTAACTATTGCGCCCCCTCGGCAGAGCGCAAATCACGGCGGCAAATTGCGGCGATGAAAATCACATTATGTTTTATATCAGTTGCTTGAGAACCCAGGGAAAGCGACTACCCTTACTCTGTTGTGGCTGTGCTATAAGCCCGACCCATAAGGAGAGGCGACCCCGTCAACCTCCCCTCAACAATATGAAATTGCAGAGGCTCAACATGAATAAAACACTGATTACCTTGCTGGTTTCAGGCTTGCTTGCGGCCAACGCCCAGGCAGCCGGACAGGACAACACCTGGTATGGCGGTGCCAAGCTGGGTTGGTCCAACTTCTATGGCGTCGATCACAACCAAGATATCAAGGACAACTACGCCATCAGCGAAGAGGACAAGAACGATGTCGGCGCCGGCGCCTTCCTCGGCTATCAGGTCAACCAGAACCTGGGCTTCGAACTGGGTTACGACTGGCTCGGCAAGTACAAATACACGGCGACCGACAAGCTGGATCCCACCGACATCGGCCGAGACGAGATAAAAGCCCAGCTGGCCCAGCTCACCATGAAGATCGGCATGCCGGTCAGTGACAGCCTGGATCTCTATACCCGCCTCGGTGGCGCTTACGCCTGGACCGACAGCAAGCAGTTCGACAATGACAACGGCGCCGCCTTTGTCGGGGCGCTGGGGGCGGAATACGCCTTCAACCGTGACTGGGCCGCCCGCCTCGAGTACCAATACACCACCCCGCTCGGCGACAACTCGCTCGACAAGGCCGGGGCCGAACTCGACAACGGCCTGCTGGCGGTCGCCGTGGTCTATCGCTTCGGCCAGGTCGCCCCCGTGGTGGCGGCGCCGATGCCGGCTCCGGCCCCCGAACCCGTGATGGTCGACAAGCAGTTCACCCTGAGCTCGGACGTGCTGTTCGACTTCAACAAGGCGACCCTCAAGCCGGCCGGTGGTCAGGCGCTGGATAACCTCTACAGCCAGATCGAGCAGGCCAGACCCAAGGATGGTGTCGCCACCGTGATCGGCTACACCGACCGTATCGGTTCCGATGCCTACAACCAGAAGCTCTCCGAGCAACGTGCCCGGACCGTCGCCGACTACCTGGTCGGCAAGGGTCTGCCGGCAGACAAGGTCAACGTGGAAGGGCGCGGCAAGGGCAATCCGGTCACCGGCGACAGCTGCACCAGCAAGTCCAAGCGCGAGCTGATCGTCTGCCTGGCCCCGGATCGCCGGGTCGAGGTCAAGGTCGAAGGGATCTCGGAAGTTCAGCAGTGATCCTCAAGCGTGGCTGACGGCCACGAATGAAAAACGGGAGGCCAAGGCCTCCCGTTTCATTTTGAGTCGGTGCATCGGCATCTCGTCAGGCGCCCTTGCGCACCTCGGCCGCAATCTGGTCGAGCAGTTGCTGCCAGCCAGCCCCCAGCTCGCTCACCAGAGTGCCGTAGCCATCGGCAGGCAGCACCCGCACCTGCTGGAAGGGGACGTCACGCAGGACAGAGCCCTCTTCGGTCAGCAGGCGCCAGCGGCCGCTCAGCACGGCGCGACCGTCGTGGCGGCCCTGGAAGCGCTCCACCGAGATGGTCAGCACCGGCCCCTTGCGGGCTCCATCCTGCCGCACCACCCAGCCCGGCAAGCGGCTGGAGAGGCCGTTCAGGGTCAGCTGATCGAGCTGGGCATCCAGCGACCCCGCCCAGCGATGGTATTCGGCGAAGTGCAGCTCCTTGCCCTCCAGCTGATAGACCAGGCTCATCCGATCCAGCTGGCCGGACAGAGAGACAGGTTTGAGCACCAGCTGATGCTGCGGCTGCGCCACCACGGCAGCCGGTTGCTGCGCCTCGGCGTCGAGGGAGTAGTAGTGCAGCTGCGTCGGTGCCGCGCTGCAACCCGCCAGCAGGCCCAGCAAGGCCAGCGTCATCATCCGTTTCTTCATCATTGACCTCGCTTGGGCTCGGGATCACGGGGACGAGCCCGATCGAAAATCAACGAGCTCGGCTGCTCGTTGAGCGAATGTACCAACGGTTGCAACTCGCGCATCAGCTGGTTGAGCGACTGCACCGACTGCCGCAGATCCTGGTTGGTCTGGGAGTTGGCATCATACTCCTGCAGCGTGCTCTGCAGCTGTTTCAGGCTGTCGTTGAGGGACGCCGGCAACTGCTGGGTCGCGCTCTGACCGGTGAACTTGTTCAGGTTGGCACTCAGCGCACTGACGTTCTTCAGGGTCTGATCCAGGGTCGCCAGGGTGTGGTTGACCTGGTTCAGGGTCTGGGCGGTGTCCATGTCGACGAACTTGTCGAGGATCTGGTTCACCTTGCGTTCGATCTGATCCAGCCCTGCCTGCACGGTCGGGAATACCTGATAGCCCGCCAGCTTGGTGGGCTGGAACTTGGGCGCATCGGGGTAGAAGTTCAGATCCACCACCTTGCCCCCGGTCAGCAGGCTGGAGGTCTTGAGCGTCGCCCGCAACCCCTCCTTGAACTGCTTGCCGAACAGGGCGCGCCACTGCTCCTTTTCCGCGTTGGCATAGCGGTGGGAGAGACGCTGCACCTCGATCCGCGCCAGCACCGGGATCTGCCGGCTCTGGAACATCTGCACCCCTTTCTCGTCGATGAGATAGGGCGCCGAGATGACGGTACCGACCCGGATGCCGCGATACTCCACCGCCGCCCCCGGGTGCAGGCCACCGACGCTGTCCTCGAACAGGAACACGTAGTCGATGAACTGATCTAGGCTACCGGCCAGCACGCTGGCCTGATCCTGGAACAGGGTGAAGTCGTCCATCTGCTTGACCGGCTCGCCGGGTGCCCAGCCAGGGGGCAGCCCCATGGTGATGCCACCGTCCAGCAGGCTCTCCAGCGAATCCATCTTCACCTTCATCCCCTCGCTGCTCATGGAAACTTCGAAGCCCGGGGTCATCCAGAAGCGGGAGTTGCTGCTCACCAGCACGTCATAGGGGGCATTGATGAAGATCTGGTACTGCATCTCGCTCTTCTCGGGCAGGAACTTCGCCTCTTCCACCTGGCCTATGGTGAAGCCCTGGTAGTTGATGGGCGAACCCACCCCGAGTGCTCGGGTATCGCGGCTGCTCAGCGATAATCGCAGCCCCTTGGCGTCCTGGGAGGCCAGCGGCGGCTTGTCCAGCATGGCGTACTCGTCGCGCGCCTTGCCCTTCTTGCCGGGGGCCAGCTCGATATAGGCGCCGGAGAGCAGGGTACCTAGGCCCGACACCCCTTCGCGTCCCACCCGCGGCTTGACCACCCAGAACTGGCTGTCCTTCTTGAGCATACCGGCGGCGGCATTGGTCAGGCGGGCCTTCAGCACCGCGTGGCTGTAGTCATCGCTGAGCTCCACCGCCTCGATGCGACCCACCTCCACCTCGCGGGAGCGGATCATGGTCTTGCCCGCCACTATGCCTTCGGCCGTTGCCACCGTCAGGGTGAAGCTGGGACCTTGCGAATACCAGTGCTGGAACAGCATCCAGATCCCGATGAACAGCGCCAGCAGCGGCACCATCCAGATTGCGGCGGCCGAGCTCAGAAAGTCCGAGCCAGGTTTCCACCTCTTCTTACGCTCACTCACGTTCGCGTTCTCCTTGTTGTAAATCCCAAATCAGGCGGGAATCGAAACTCATGGCTGCCACCATGGTCACCAGCACCACACCTGCAAAAGCGACGGCCGCAGGGCCCGGATAGATGGTCATCAGGTTGTCGAGCCGGATCAGACCCGCCAGGATGGCCACCACGAAGACGTCGATCATCGACCAGCGCCCCACAAATTCAGTCATGCGATAGAGCTTGAGCTTGCCAAGGGGCGAGGTGCCCTGCCCGCGCTGCACCATGTAGCAGAGCCACAGCAGCGCCAGGATCTTCACCAGCGGCACTACCACGCTGGCGAAGAAGATCACCGCCGCGATGGGATAGGAGCCCATGGCCCACAGCACCAGCACCCCGCCCAGAATGGTGGAGGGGCTGTCATCCCCGAGGAAGACGGTATCCATGATGGGATAAAGGTTGGCCGGCACATAGAGGATGATGGAGGTAAAGAGCAGGGCCCAGGTACGGTTCAACCCGCCCGGCTTGCGGCTGTGCAGATGCTCGCCGCAGCGTTTGCAGCTGTGGGCACCGGCTTCGCTCAGGGCGCCGCAGATGTGGCAACCCACCAGGCCGGCGCTCATGGCGCTGGCCTCGTCGTCATCCACCGTCACGCCATGCGGCTCGCTCGGCCCGAACAGCCGCTGCCACAACCACATCCGGTCCAGCGACGAGATCATCTTGATCAGCAGCAGGGTGTAGCCGACGAAGGCCCAGAACGACAACCCCATCTTGATGTCGGCCATCCCCATCAGTTTGACCAGGGAGATGAGCACCCCGATGAGGAAGACATCCACCATCAGCCAGGGCTTGATCCGGCACAGCAGCCGACCGAGAGAGCGCAGGGCATTGCTGTGCAGATCCTTGTCGACCCGCCACAGCACCAGCATGATGGAGCCCATGTAGACCAGTGGCAGGCCGATGAGGGTCAGGCTCAGCACGGCCCCGAGGAACAGGTAACCCTGATCCACCAGGGTGGTGATGCACTGCAGGAAGGTCATCTCCTGCCCCACCCCCTTGGCGGAGAAGGACATGAAGGTAAAGGCGTTGGAGAGCACGAACATGATGATGGCCGCAAAGCCGTAGGCGATGGGCCTGCGCTCCTGTTCCGGCAGATGGCGGCTCAGGGTATGGCCGCAGCGCGGACAGCTGCTCGCCTCCCCCACGGCCAGCGTGGTGGCCGGCACCAGCAGGTCGCACTCTTCGCACGCGGTGGCGTCATGGGTATAGGTGGGTTGATGTTGGTGTGAAACCGGATGCAAGATGAAACCCCAGCATGAGGCCCGCCACGGGGCCAGAACCGCCAATTATTACAGCAGCGGCCCGTGCCGACCAGCCCTCTCATTGCACCACCTCGACCGGGCGTGAGAATGACTTTGACAAGCAAGTGACCATTTAGCACAATCAAACGCCACTTTTTTTCCGCGGGACAATAATTTATGACAACTGAATCCCCAAGCTACTCCACGATCGAGCAAGCCTTCTCCCTCGGGAACGGGCAAGATTCTGCCCTCAACTGGTTGCGCAAAAACCGCAGTCAGGTCGCCATCTTCCTGGTGAGCGGCATCAAGCTGGAGGGGACCATCAGCGGTTTCGACCAGTACAGCGTGCTGCTGACCGATGCCCATGGCAACCAGCAGCTGGTCTACAAGGCCAAGATCTCCACCATCGCTATGCACTCCGGCCGGCCGCAGGTCAATATCCAGCGTGCTCGCAAGCCTCGCGTCTCCATGGCACCGCGCCCCCACGGCGCACCCGGTCGTTACGACGACAACCAGGGCGGCAACAGCGACCAGTAAGGCCATGCCCATGTCACCCCGCGACCATCGCTGCGTCAGAGGGTGACCGAGTCCATTCCCATTTGTCATGACAGTCCCGTATGGGAATGGACTTTCTACCTCAGCGCCCATGATGACGCTCTCTGCCCAGATTCAATGCGGCAGCTTCAATACTGCAAGCCGACCGGTCTGCCCTCCCTAACCATGCAGGTCTGCATCCCCGCAGCCTGACCGGCCTGTACGCCAATCCCCGTATCCTCGAACACCAGACAACCCGCCGGATCGACCCCCAGCTTGCTGGCCACCAGCAGGAAGGTATCCGGGTGGGGTTTGTGCAACTCGACATCATCGGCCGTCACCACCACGGAGAAGTAGCGATCCAGCCCGGTATTGCGCAGCACGGCGGCGGCATTGACCCGTGGTGAACCGGTGCCGATCCCCATGGGGATGCGACCATGGTAACGCTCGACCAATGTCTGCATGGCCGGGAAGACGGTCGCCTTGTGCAGGTTGGCCACGTAGTGTTCGGTCTTGCAGCGGGTCACGATGAGCGGATCCAGCGCAATCTGTTGCTGCTCGGCCGCCAGCAGGGCGATTTTGCGGCTCGGCATGCCGCCCAGTTCATAGAACCAGTCGGGGTCGAAGTGAAAGCCAAACTCCCGGGCCGTGTGCGCCCAGGCGGCGAGGTGCAGCGGCATGGAGTCCACCAGGGTGCCGTCGAGGTCGAATACCAGGCCTTGAAAGCCGGAGAGGGTCATGGTGCGGGATCCGTGTCTGAAAAAGGGCCCCTATTCTAGCCAGAGCCCCTCTCCCTCGCCACGGCCTAGGTGGCGAGAAACGCTTGCCCCCACATTTGTGCCTGAAAATAGATGGGAGTCAGCTTGGCGGGATCCAGCTGATAAGTAGGTGCCAGCTGGGCCAGCAGTGGCCAGTCGCCCTGTTCATAGCACTTCACCAGCTGAAACAGATGAAACAGCGGTCCCTCACGAAACTCCAGCGCTCGCTTCACGTCCTTGGGCAGATGGGCCTTGAGCTGTTCGGAGAGCAGCGACCCGTCCAGCACCAACCCCACCAGGAAGGCCCAGCTGGCGGCGGACTTGCCGAGCGCGCTCAGGGCGATCAGCTCGCAGAAGCGGCCGCGGGCAATGGCCATGCGGGTGCAGGCCTCCGGAATGTGCTGACTGACCCTAGCCAATCCGTAGATAAGCACGAACTTGCGGATCTCCTGCTCCCCCAGATAGGAGAGCGCCCGGTTCACCGAAACGATGGGGCTGGCATGATCGAAGCCGGGGGCGTTGACGTAGCTCAACAGCTGCCCCGGCAGCCAGGCATCCTGCTGCAGCAGGGTCGCCACCCGGGCGAAGGAGAACTCCTCGTGACAGATGAGCTGCAGTATCTCCTGCACCAGCTTCATGTCCGGCTGGGCGGCACGCTGGTTAACCAGCTCGGGGCGTGCCAGGAAGCCGCCGGCAAAGAAATCGACCCCTGCCTCCTTGAGCGGCAGAAAATCCCCCCAGCTCTCGATGCCGAGGGCCATCCGCTTGTGTTCGGTCGGCTGACGGATCCCCTCCTCCCCCATCCAGAACACCAGCAGACGGGAGGCGCTGAGCCAGCGCTGCTCGCGCTGGGCACCGTGCACCGCCAGCCGGCGCCGGTAGTCGCGCCACTGCTCCAATACGGGAAAAGAGGTGGGCAACCGTTCGGCCGAAGCCTCTACCAGTGGAATGGTGTCCTGATCGAACAGCAGGGGGCGCAGCTCATCGAGCTGTTCGTGGGTGAAAGGCAGCAGATATTGGCGCCCCTGTGCCAGCAACCGGCACTGGGCGGCCAGCAGGGGCCATTCGGCAGGGTCGGCAAGCTGATAGTCAATGCCATAGGCCACGAGAGCGAGACGACGGTTGAAGATGGGATAACGACGTAACAACATGGGCTCACCGATAGGCTAGCGTACACGCCCTCCCCTGCGATTTGGCATGATAGAGCGCCTGATCGGCCTGTTCGGTCAGGCTCTGCCATGTTCCATCCAGCGAGGGAACCAGATAGCTAAAGCCTATGCTAACCGTAATGAAATCAGCAACTCGGGAGGCTGGATGCGGGATTTTTAATTCACTGAGCCCCTGGTGAATCTGTTCCGCCAGCCGCTCCGCCTCACCGGGTTGTGGGCCGCACAGCAGGATCACGAACTCTTCGCCGCCGTAACGCGCCACCAGATTGGTACGCCGCCGTTCCGCATCCTGCAGCAGGGCGGCCACCTGTTGCAGACACTGATCCCCCTTGGCATGGCCGAAGTGATCGTTGTAGGACTTGAACTCGTCCACGTCGATCATCAGCACCGCCAGCAGACTCTGGTGCCGGCGCGCCCACTCCCACTCCCGCTGCATGGTGAGATCCCACTGGCGACGGTTGGCGATGCCGGTGAGGGGATCTTCCAGCGACAGCATGGAGAGCCGTTTGTTGGCCTCCGCCAGTGCCCGGTTGCTCTCCGCCAGCTGCATGGTACGCTCGCTGACCCGCTGCTCCAGCTCGCGGTTGAATCGTTCAAGCGCCGCCTGGGTACGCTGGCGGATCAGCAACTGGGAGAGCATGGCGGCATACTGCTTGAAGATCTCGCTCTGATAAGCCTTGAGCGGCCGGCGCCACAGCAGGTTGTCGGCGGCGATCCAGCCGATGGGAGTGGCCCCGTCCCACAGCGAGACCATGGCATTCCAGCCACGCCCCACCTCCTGCTTTTCGTAGTAGAGCGGCGCATCCTCCAGCACCAGCACATAATCCTTGCGGCGCAGCGCCTCCTGCACCGTGGGGTGATCAGGGATCGGGCTGATGAAGTGGTGCTCGTCGATCAGCTCACCCACCTCGTTGGTGCCCCAGGTGCCGTGCATGGTCTTGAACTCGGCATCCACCAGGAAGATGGCGATGCGGTCGAACTGCAGCTCCTGACGAGCCAGCGCCACCGCATCGTGCAGCAGCTGGTGTTCACTGTCACAACGCGCCAGCTTGACTCCCACCTGGTGCAGCGCCTGCAGCATGCTGAGGAAGGAGCCTTGCAGCGCCTGGCTGCGGATGAGGTCGGCCTGGGTGTGCAACCGCTGATCCCGCTCCAGATCGACCTGGCTGGCCAGCAGCCGGCTCTCGAGCTCGGCGGCAAGATAGTGCATCAGCAGCTGGATGCCTTGTTGCTGGCGCCGGGGCAGGCGATCGATGCGGCGGCGGGTCTCCAGGTAGACCACGGCCTCCAACCCCTTGTGGCGCTTGAGCGGGAAACAGGCGCGCAGGCGCACCGTCTGTGGTTCGACCGTTTCCCAGAGCTCGTTGTGCTGGGCGAGCGGCTCCACCATCAGTTGTCCCTTGTCGAGGGCGTGTTCGATGAAGAGGATCGGTAACTTGAGGGGGGCGACGGCATCGGCCGTCAGGCTGACCAGTCCCTGATCGAGCTGGAAGCTGTAGAGCTGCGACTCGGGGGCGCGCAGCCACAAATAGATCTGTTCGGCTTCGGTTTTTTCCCTGATTGCCGCCAGTGTCACTTCACAGAGGTGTTCAAAGCTGGTGAAGTGCTCTGGATCCCATTCCTGCATGCCTGCCATCCTTGGTTGTATCCAAGCGAGTATATCGGCAAAGCCTGCACTTTAATTGACTGGCCAGTCAAAAGCGCGATCCAGAGCCCATTTTTTATAACAAATTCAAGGCGTGCATCGCCTCGCGGATGCGGGTACGCGTTGCCTCGGAGAGCGGCATCACCGGCAGGCGGCACTCCTCGCTACAAAAGCCCAGCAGGGAGACGGCATACTTGGCACCGGCCGGGCTCGGCTCGGCAAACATCGCCTGATGCAGCGGAATGAGTTTGTCTTGCAGTTCACGCGCAGCTTGCCACTGGCCGGCCAGCGCCAGGTTCTGCACCTCGGCCACCAGCTTGGGGGCCACGTTGGCCGTCACCGAGATACAACCCTGACCGCCGCCGATGTTGTAGGCCACGGCGGTGGCATCTTCACCGGAGAGCCAGGAGAACGGCTTCTTGATCAGCTGGCGCTCCACCCAGGGGCGGGCCAGATCGCCGGTCGCATCCTTCACCCCGGCGATGCGCGGCAGCTCGGCCAGGCGGGCCAGGGTCGCCGGCTGCACGTCGACGATGGCGCGCGGCGGGATGTTATAGACGATGATGGGCTTGCTGGTGGCGTCGTGCACCGCCTTGAAGTGGTGATAGAGCCCCTCCTGATTGGGACGGTTGTAGTAACCGGCCACGTGCAGGGTGGCATCGGCCCCCATCTGCTCGGCATAGCGGGTGTATTCGATGGCTTCAACCGGGTTGTTGGAACCGGCGCCGGCGATCACCGGGATGCGGCCAGCCACCAGTTTGACCACCAGCTCCACCACCCGGCAATGCTCGTCGTGGGTCAGGGTCGGACTCTCCCCCGTGGTGCCCACCGGCACTATGCCGTGAGTACCCTGTTCGATATGCCACTCCACCAGACGTGCCAACGCCTCTTCATCCAGTTTGCCCTGTCGAAAGGGGGTGATCAGGGCGACGATTGAACCTTTGAACATGGAATTTCCTTCTCCGTTGACTCATGAATGTGGCAATAAAAAACCCCGGTACGATGTGCGCAACCGGGGTTTGAATCTGCTCAGGGATGAGAGGTTACGCGCGAACGTCGGCAGGCCCGAATGTCAGGCTTTTTTTATGCTTTCGTTTCAACCCGTTGAACCGCATTGCGTCATCTCTGCTCAAAAAATGGTGTCTGGGCATATTTCGGGAACACGGCATAAATGTCAAGGCGAAAGCGGCTATGTATAATGGCCGCCCAAAATTGCGTGGAGAGACCCGATGAGCAGCCCGATCAGTGCCGTCAGCCAGATGCTGGAACGAAACCAAGCCCTCTTTGTCGGCAAGCGGCTGCTAGTGTGCGGCGCCCTGGAGGATGACTATCCGCGCCAGCTGGCAACCCTGACCCACTCCCTCACCGTGTTTACCACGGATTACTGCTATTACCGCAGCCAGCAGGCCGCGCTGGGCGACGCCATCCTGTTCGATCACCAGCTGGGTGGCGCCCCCCGCTTCGATGCCCTGCTGCTGCTGATGCCCAAGGCCAAGGCCGAAGCCCAATACCTGCTGGCCATGATGACCCCGCTGCTGGCAGCCGGTGCCGAGCTGTTCCTCGCCGGCGAGAACCGCGGCGGCATCAACGGTGCCGACAAGCTGCTGGCTCCCTATAGCGAGAAGCCGGTCAAACGCGATTCGGCCCGTCGCTGCTCCCTCTATCACGGCGAACTGAGCAAACCGGTGGCCCCGTTCGAGCTGGACGCCTGGTTTGGCCGCTACCAGTGCCAGGCTGGCGATACCGAGCTGACCGTGCTGGCCCTGCCCGGCGTGTTCAGTGCATCCGAGCTGGATCTGGGCAGCCAGATGCTGCTGGCCAGCCTGCCGGCCATGCAGGGATCGCTGCTCGATTTCGGTTGCGGCGCCGGGGTGATCGGCTCGGTGCTGGCCAAGCGCAATCCTGAACTCAGGGTCACCATGGTGGACATCAATGCGCTGGCGCTGGAATCCAGCCGCCGTACCCTGGCCATCAACGGCCTGCAGGGCGAGGTGCGGGCGTCCGACGTCTATTCCGACATCCAGGAAAAATTTGACCGCATCGTCTCCAACCCGCCGTTCCACGCCGGTCTCAAGACCTTCTACGCCGCCACCGAAACCTTCCTGGCCAAGGCGCCGGAGCATCTGTCGCCGCAAGGCACCCTCACCATTGTTGCCAACGCCTTTCTGCGATATCAGCCTATACTGGAGACGCACTTCAAACGGACGGAAGTGATCAGCAGCGATGCCAAATTCAAGGTCTATCTGAGCAAAGTGTAAATAAGTGTAAGCAGTCACCGGAAACAGGTAGAGAGCCCCATACGGGATCTGATAAGGTAATTGACACACCTCAAACCACCCCTTTAGGGGTGTTTTTTTGCAGCAAGCTGAAAACCTTTTCATAGTATGAATTCAGGGAGAGAAATACGATGGCAGGCATACTCACCATGATCCTGGCGGGCGGCGAAGGTACTCGCCTCCAGCCACTCACCACCACCCGCAGCAAGCCCTCGGTTCCCTTTGGTGGCAGCTACCGACTGATCGACTTCGTGCTCAACAACTTCGTCAACGCCGACTTCCTGCGCATCTACGTGCTTACCCAGTTCAAGTCCCAGTCCCTCTATCTGCACATGAAGAAGGGTTGGAACATCGTCGGCATCACGGATCGCTTCATCGACCCCATTCCGGCCCAGATGCGGATGGGCAAACGCTGGTATGACGGCACCGCCGACGCCATCTACCAGAACCTGCGCTTCATCGAGATCTCCGACCCCGAGCACGTCTGCATCTTCGGCTCCGACCACATCTACAAGATGGACGTGAGCCAGATGGTGAGCTTCCACAAGCAGAAGGCTGCCGCTCTGACCGTCGCCGCCCTGCGCATGCCCATCGAGGAGGCGAGCGCCTTCGGGGTGATCGAGGTGGATCAGGAGGGCCGGATGATCGGCTTCGAGGAAAAACCCAAGCGGCCCAAGCACATCCCCGGTGATCCCACCCAGGCGCTGGTCTCCATGGGCAACTACATCTTCGAGACCGAGTCGCTCTATCGCGAACTCAAGCGCGACGCCGCCGAAGAGAACTCCAGCCACGACTTCGGCAAGGACATCATCCCCAGCCTGTTCCCGCGTGCCCCCGTCTATGTCTACGACTACAGCACCAACGTGATCCCGGGCGAGAAGCCCAACGTCTACTGGCGCGATGTGGGGACGCTGGACTCCTACTGGCAGGCGCACATGGACCTGGTGGCCGACGATGCCCCCTTCTCCCTCTACAACCGCAAGTGGCCGCTGCATACCCACTATCCGCCGCTGCCGCCCGCCACCTTCGTCGACACCGACGACTGCAAGGTGAAGATCGCCAACTCCTTGATCTCCGGTGGCTGCTTCATCCAGGGCAGCCAGATCCAGCGCTCCATCCTGGGTTTTCGCTGCAACATAGGCCCTTGCAGCCACATCAGCGAGTCGGTTCTGCTCGGTGACGTGAAGATTGGCGAGGGCTGCTCCATCCGCCGCGCCATCATCGACAAGAACGTTGAAATTGCGCCCGGCACCGTGATCGGTGAAAATCTGGACCATGACAGAGAGCGATTTACCGTGTCCGAAGGCGGTATCGTCGTGGTACCTAAGGGAGCAAGAGTTGGCTATTAACCCACTGAAAATCCTGTTCGTTGCCTCGGAAGTTGAGGGGCTTGTGAAGACCGGGGGCCTGGCGGACGTAGCCAGAGCCCTGCCGCTGTACCTGGCCCAGAAGGGACATGATGTCAGAATCATGCTCCCCTTCTACAAGACGATAAAGCGACGGGATGAGGCCAAACTGCTGGTCTCGCGCTGGTTGCCAACCCACCCGGGCCTGCCAGATATAGGCTATCGCATCTATCAAATGGATCTCGAAGGGGTCTGTGTCTACCTGCTCGACTGCCCGCAGTACTTCGATCGCCCCCAGCTCTATGCCGAAAACAACCAGGCCTATCCGGACAACGGCGAGCGTTTCGCCTTCCTGGCCGCCGCCGCGCTGCACGCCTGCGAGCAGCTCGCCTTTGCCCCCGAGATAGTGCACTGCAACGACTGGCACACCGGCCTGCTGCCTCTGCTGCTGAAAACCCGACACGCCCACAACCCCTTCTTCCAGCACACTCGCAGCGTGATCAGCATTCACAACGCGGCGTTCCAGGGGGTATTCGAGCGCCAGCAGTTCTGGGCCGTGCCCGAGATTGCCGACTACGAACAGCGCATCAGCTATGACTACGGCCACGTCAACCTGCTCAAGTGCGGGGTGCTCTATGCCGACAAGATCAACGCGGTCAGCCCCAACTATGCCAGCGAATTGCTGACCCACCTGGGGGCCCACGGCATGGCCAGCGTCTTCCAGCAGCGGGCGGCGGATCTGCGTGGCATCCTCAACGGCTGCGACTATCAGGACTGGGATCCAGCCTTCGACGACTTCCTGCCAGCCACCTATGACGTCGACAATCTGGCCGGCAAGGGCGTCTGCAAGCAGAGCCTGCAGCAGGAGCTGGGCCTGCCGGTGGTGGACCTGCCCATCTACGGCATGGTGTGCCGGCTGACCGAACAAAAAGGCGTGCATCTGCTGCTGCCGGTGCTGGACAAGTTTCTCCATCACAAGGTGCAGGTGGTGATCGTCGGCTCGGGAGATCCCTCCCTCGCCACCCAGCTGCACACCCTGGCCCAGCAATTCCCGGACAGGCTCGCCTTCATCAATACCTATGACGACCGGCTCGCCCACCTGGTGGAGGCCGGTGCCGACTTCTTCCTGATGCCCTCCCTGTTCGAGCCGTGCGGTCTCAACCAGATGTACAGCCTGGCCTACGGTACCCTGCCGCTGGTACGGGCGGTCGGCGGCCTGAAGGATACGGTGGTGGACTGGGATGCCGATCCGGCACATGCGACCGGCTTCTGCTTCAACGATCCGACCGCCAACATACTGCTCGATGCCATGCGCCGCAGCCTGCTCTATTACCTGCAGGACCCCGAGCAGTTTGCCCGGGTTCAGCGCAATGCCATGAATACCCGTTTCAACTGGCCCGATTCGGTCATCCAGTACGAACAGATGTATCGGGACGCCCTGGCTCGCCAGTGACGCTAATTGCTGAAGTTTTGTCCCCTTGATGCTGCTTTGGGCGTCAACAGCGAAAAAAGTACCTTCTGGCTGTTGACGCCCCCCCAAAACTCTATAGAATCCCCCACCGCAGTGATGCGAAGGTGGCGGAATTGGTAGACGCGCTAGCTTCAGGTGTTAGTGTCCCACGGATGTGAGGGTTCGAGTCCCTCTCTTCGCACCATACTGCAACATGCTCTTATCAGACGGCATATAAATCCAGACTGATAACCCGATGTGCGAAGGTGGCGGAATTGGTAGACGCGCTAGCTTCAGGTGTTAGTGCCCCCCGGGTGTGAGGGTTCGAGTCCCTCTCTTCGCACCAT
>NZ_CDBH01000031.1 GCF_000820305.1 Aeromonas dhakensis | reverse complement strand
ATTAAACGGTGATGTGAAAGACATGGCCGGCTGCGAGGATGACACCTCATAAAGAGGATGACACCTCATAAAGAAGCAGCAAAAGATTTAGCGAAAGCTAACCGAATGCGGAGCGGTAGTTCAGTCGGTTAGAATACCGGCCTGTCACGCCGGGGGTCGCGGGTTCGAGTCCCGTCCGCTCCGCCACTATTTAAGAAGCCCAGTCGAAAGACTGGGCTTTTTTTCGTTTCCGACACCGTCCTCATTTCCCCCGAATTGCCTCTTTTTCCTCACGCGACTCAGTAAAACACGCAGAGCCAGACGGTGGTCGTGTCGGGATGGGTCCACTCGACCCTGTGCTTCTGGCGGGCAGGGATATTGATGTGATCTCCCGGCCCCAGCTGGACCAGCTGCTGTTGCTGAGTTTGCGGATCGATGAACAGCAGGCTGGCTTCGCCCTGCACCACCAGGATCCACTCATGTTCGTCCTGATCGTACCATTCGCCGGGGGCCGTCTGATGGCCGTGGGAGAGAATGCGCTCGATCCTCAGGTGATTGGTACTGACCAGATCCTGAAAGAGTTCGGTGGGGAGTGGCGAGGGGATATCGTTCAGCAAATTGCGGGTGTGCATGGGTATCTCCCGTCTGGCGGCGTGAATGGTACCTGCAGTATAGGTGGGTCGTTCACGCTCGCAGGGGAAGAGGGGCAGCCTGAACCCGTCATATCTGTGCCCGAACGAGAACATTTCCTGTGATTTTGATGAAAAAATCAGGGAAATCGCTGCAATCCGGATAAATTCTTGCTATTTTGCGCGCCATTCACGCAAACGATTTCCTTCACACTTTCAGGATTAGTTATGGCAAAGCAAGATATGGCCGCCCAATCAGGGAACGGCGGCTTTCTGGACTCTTATTTTTCCATTTCTGCGCGCGGCAGCAGCGTGCGCCAGGAGCTGGTCGCGGGGCTGACCACCTTCCTGGCCATGGTCTACAGCATCATAGTGGTGCCGAACATGCTGGGTGCTGCCGGCTTTGAGCAGGGGCCGGTGTTTGTGGCGACCTGTTTGATCGCCGCTTTCGGCTCCCTGCTGATGGGGCTGTGGGCCAAGCTGCCGATGGCCATCGGTTGCGCCATCTCCCTCACCGCCTTTACCGCCTTCAGCCTGGTGCTGGGGCAGGGGCTGAGTATCCCGGTGGCGCTGGGCGCCATCTTCCTGATGGGGGTGCTGTTCACCCTGATCAGTGTCACCGGTGTGCGCCAGTGGATCCTGGACAACCTCCCCTCCGGCATCGCCCACGGCACCGGCATCGGTATCGGCCTGTTCCTGCTGCTGATC
Organism: Aeromonas dhakensis; assembly: GCF_000820305.1. Taxonomy (GTDB): domain Bacteria; phylum Pseudomonadota; class Gammaproteobacteria; order Enterobacterales; family Aeromonadaceae; genus Aeromonas; species Aeromonas dhakensis. The sequence continues at coordinate 54,481 of NZ_CDBH01000031.1, read as the reverse complement.
GCCACCAACGGCGTCGGCATGGTGATCAAGAACGAAGGAGCCGGTCTGCCGGTACAACTGGGTGAAGTCACCGCCTTCCCGGTCATCATGACGGTGCTGGGTCTGGCCGCCATCTTTGGTCTGGAGCGTCGCAAGGTGCCGGGCGGCATCCTGATGGTGATCATCGCCATCTCCATCCTCGGCCTCATCTTCGACCCGAAAGTGACCTGGCAGGGCTTCTTCGCCATGCCGAGCCTGACTGGCGAGAAGGGCTCTCTGGTAGGTAGCATGGATCTGCTGGGTGCCCTCAATCCGGTGGTTATCCCCACTGTGTTGGCGCTGGTGATGACCGCGGTGTTTGACGCCACCGGCACCATCCGTGCCGTGGCTGGTCAGGCGGGCCTCATCAACGAGCGTGGCCATATCATCAGTGGAGGCAAGGCATTGACTGCCGACTCCGTCAGCAGCATGGTGGCAGGCGCCGTCGGTGGTGCACCGGCTGCCGTCTACATCGAGTCCGCCGCAGGCACTGCCGCCGGTGGCAAGACGGGTCTGACCGCCACCCTAGTCGGCGTGCTGTTCCTGCTGATGATCTTCCTCTCCCCGCTGAGCTATCTGGTACCGGCCTACGCCACCGCACCGGCGCTGATGTACGTCGGTCTGCTGATGCTGGGCAATGTCACCAAGCTGGACTTCAACGACTCGGTAGATGCGCTCTCCGGCATGCTGTGCGCCGTCTTCATCGTGCTCACCTGCAACATAGTCACCGGCATCATGCTGGGCTTCGTGGCCCTGGTGATCGGCCGCCTGTTTGCCGCCGAGTGGAAGAAGCTCAACATCGGCACCGTCATCATCGCCGTGGCGCTGGTCGTTTTCTATGCCGGTGGTTGGGCCATCTAACCCGTCAGCTTATTGCTGTTGTAGCGAAGGGCCCCCGCGGGGCCCTTTTTATTGGCTGTGAGACGGCTAACAGTTTTCCTCTTATTTGCTCTGCACTGTTTCAGATTGAAACGCCAACCCCTCTTCTGCTGTTTCAAATCCGAACCAAACAGCCCGTCATTTTTATCCTCTTTTCTGCCGTTAGACTGGCTCCATCAACCATTTGCCCACCCGAGCGGTGGCAAGCCAAGGAGTGAGCCATGAAGAAACTGATCAATGCCGTCGATGCCGTGGTCCGTGAACAGCTGATGGGGATGGCCGCCGCCCACCCCGAGCTCAAGGTGCGTATCGAGCCCCACTTCATCACCCGTGCCGATGCTCCCGTGATGGGCAAGGTGGCGCTGGTTTCCGGCGGTGGCAGCGGCCACGAGCCGATGCACGGTGGCCTGGTGGGCAAGGGGATGCTGGATGGTGCCTGCCCCGGCGAGATTTTCACCTCGCCGACTCCGGATCAGATGTATGAGTGCGGTCAGGCGGTTGACGGCGGTGTTGGCGTGCTGTTTCTGGTGAAGAACTACACCGGCGACGTGCTCAACTTCGAGACTGCGGTCGAGCTGCTGCACGGCGATGGCATCAAGGTGGGGTTCTCCCTCATCGATGACGATGTGGCGGTGAAAGACAGCCTCTATACCGCCGGTCGCCGTGGCGTTGCCACGACCGTGCTGTGCGAGAAACTGGTCGGTGCCGCCGCCGAGGCGGGCTATGATCTGGCGCGCTGCGAGGCGCTGGCCCGTCGCGTCAACAACCAGAGCCGCACCATAGGGGTAGCCATGCATGCCTGCACAGTTCCCGCTGCCGGCAAGCCCTCTTTCACCCTGGCGGACAACGAGGTGGAGTTCGGCGTCGGCATCCACGGCGAGCCGGGCATCGAACGTCGCCCCTTCAACGACCTCAACGCCCTGGTGGACGACATGTTCAAGGAGCTGGTCGACAACACCCCCTATGGTCGCACCCTGCGTCACTGGGACAGAGCCTCCGGCAGCTGGCAGGAGGAACACACCTTCATCGAGCCGTTCAACAAGGGCGACCGGGTCATCGCACTGGTCAACAGCCTCGGCGGCACCCCGATCTCCGAGCTCTACGGCGTCTATGGCCGTCTTACCGCCCTGTGCGAAGAGGCAGGCATCCATCTGGTGCGCAACCTTATCGGCCCCTACTGCACCTCCCTCGACATGACCGGCATCTCCATCACCTTGCTCAAGGTGGATGACGAACTGATGACCCTGTGGGATGCCCCCGTTCACACCCCCGCCCTACGCCGCGGCTGCTGAGGAATATTCATGTTAAGCAAGCATCAAATCGTCAACTGGTTGCTCGACTGCGAGCACATCTTCACCGAGCAGCGTGACTACCTCACTGCGCTGGATACCGACATCGGCGACGGCGACCACGGCCTCAACATGCAGCGCGGTTTCGCCAAGGTGGCCGAGAAGCTGCCGGCGGTAGCAGACAAAGACATCGGCCAGGTGCTGAAAACCACCGGCATGACCCTGCTCTCCTCGGTCGGCGGCGCCAGCGGCCCGCTCTACGGCACCTTCTTTATCCGGGCCGCGGCCAGCAGCGACGCCTGCCAGAGTCTGACCCTCGGCCAGCTTGGCAAGATGCTGAGCGACGGGGTGGAGGGGATCGTCTCGCGCGGTCGCGCCGAGCCGGGTGACAAGACCATGTGCGACGCCTGGTGGCCTGCCCTGGCCGCCCTGCAGCAGGCGGAACAACAAGGCTTGCCGCTGCCCGAGGCGCTGGACAAGGCGGTGGCGGCCGCCGCGGCTGGCGCCGAGGCCACCATCCAGATGCAGGCTCGCAAGGGGCGCGCCAGCTATCTTGGCGAGCGCAGCATCGGCCATCAGGATGCCGGGGCCACCTCGACCCTGCTGCTGCTGACCGCCCTGCGTGACAGAGCGAGGTTGTAGACATGATCGGAATCGTAGTGGTCTCTCACAGCGCCATGCTGGCGGCCGGCTTGAAAGCGCTGGCCGATCAGCTCGGCAGCTCGGCGAAACTGTTGCTGGCGGCCGGGGTCGATGACCCCGACCATCCCATCGGCACCGACGCCATCGCCGTGATGAGTGCGATTGAAGAAGCGGACGACGGCAGCGGCGTGCTGGTGCTGATGGATCTCGGCAGCGCCCTGCTGAGTGCCGAGACCGCCCTCGAGTTGCTGCCCCCAGAGCTGAGTGCCCGGGTGCGGCTCTGCCCGGCCCCGCTGGTCGAGGGCACCCTGGCCGCCGTGGTGGCGGCCGGTTCTGGCCTGACGCTGGATGAGGTGGCCGCCGAGGCGCTCGGCGCGCTGGGCCCGAAACAGGCGATGCTGCCAGCCAGCGCGGCGCAGGCCGCCACCGAGACGGCCCCCGTTGCCGACGACGGCTGGCTGCGCTGCGAGGTGGTGGTGGATAACCCTCACGGCCTGCATGTGCGCCCCGCCGCCCGACTGGTGGCCGCCCTCAAGCCCTTTGCCGCTGAGCTCAAGCTGCAAAAGGGGGACAAAGAGGCCAACCCCCGCAGTCTGACCCGGCTCACCATGCTCGACGTGCGCCAGGGGGACCGGCTCACCCTGCTGGCCCGCGGGGAGGATGCCGAGGCCGCCTTGGCCTGCTTCCAGCAACTGGCAGCGGATCGCTTCGGCGACTGACCTGCCGGCTTCAAGGCGCTGTGCTCGCTCGCCGAGCCTGCACAGCGCCACTGTCATGCAAGTGAAAGACGAAGGAGTCCCCGGCACTGCCGCCCCTTCGCCTCCTTTAGTTTCAAAAGAAGTCTTACGAAATAAAGAGAGAGGGATAAAATATGGACCGCATCATCATCAGCCCCAGCAAATACGTGCAAGGCAACGGGGCCCTCGCCAACATAGGCAACTACGTCAAGGCACTCGGCGCCAAGCCGCTGATCCTGGCCGACGCCTTCGTCACCAAGCTGGTGGGCGATACCGTGGCCACCAGCTTCCACGGGGCAGGCATCCAGCCCGAGTTCGACTGCTTCAACGGCGAGTGCTCCCGCCCCGAAATAGACCGTCTGCTGGCCCGCTGCAAGCAGACGCCGTTTGACGTCATCATCGGCATCGGCGGCGGCAAAACGCTGGATACCGCCAAGTCGGTCGCCTTCTACCAGCAGGTGCCGGTGGTCATAGTGCCGACTATCGCTTCCACCGATGCCCCCACCAGCGCGCTGGCGGTCATCTACACCCCGGAAGGGCAGTTCAGCGAATACCTGATGATCCCGACCAACCCCAACATGGTCATCATGGATACCGGCGTGGTGGCCCGCGCCCCGGTGCGGCTCTTGGTCTCCGGCATGGGGGATGCGCTCTCCACCTACTTCGAGGCGCGCGCCAACAAGGTGTCCGGTTGCCAGACCATGGCCGGTGGTGCCTCCACCCTGGCGGCCCAGGCCATCGCCGAGCTCTGCTACAAGACCCTGCTGGCCGATGGCTACAAGGCCAAGCTGGCGGTGGAGCAGGGGCTCTGCACCAAGGCGGTGGAGAACATCATCGAGGCCAACACCTATCTGAGCGGTATCGGCTTCGAGAGCAGCGGGCTGGCCGCCGCCCACGCCGTTCACAACGGCCTGACCCAGCTGGCCGAGTGTCACCACCTCTATCATGGTGAGAAGGTGGCGTTCGGTACCCTGGTGCAGCTGGTGCTGGAGAACGCCCCCATGGCGGAGATCGAGACGGTGCTGGGTTTCTGCCGCTCCATCGGCCTGCCGACCAATCTGCATATGATGGGGGTCAAGGAGCTGGACATGGCGCGCCTGATGGAGGTGGCCAAGGCGTCCACTGCGGAAGGGGAGACCATCCACAACATGCCGTTCAAGGTCACCGCCGAGGACGTGCTGGCGGCCATCGTCACCGCCCACCAGCTGGGGCTGTAACGACCAGCCAGCTTGCCATAGAAAAGGCCCCGCATCTGCGGGGCCTTTTCTATGTTCTGCGAACCGGTATGCAATGGTTCAGGCCGGCGTCAGCCGTGGTAGTCGGCAGGATCGATCTCGAGCAGTTTGAGCCGCCGCCAGAGGGTGGTGCGGCCGATCCCCAGTTGCTGGGCCATCTGGCTCACCTGCCCCTTGCAGGCATGGGCGCAGCGCAAGATGGCCTGGTGCTCCAGCTCGGCCAGAGTGAGCCGCGGCTGCCCCACCACCTCATCCGCCACCCGCTGATAACCGTGCCGAATGGCGGCGGGCAGCGCTTCCGGCGGGATCGGCCCCTGACCGGCATGAAGCAGGGCATGCTCGATGGCGCTGCGCAGCTCCCCCAGATTGCCGGGCCAGGGGTAGGCGAGCAGGCAATCGAGGGCCGCCGGGTTGAACTGGCGCACCGGCTCGCGTCCTTGCGCCCCCAGCTGCTGGCTGATGAGGCCGGGCAGATCGGCGCTGCGCTCGCGCAGGCTCGGCAGCCATAACTCACACGCCTGCAGCGCATAGAGCAACTGTCGCCCGAAGTGTCCCTCCTGCACCTTCTGCTCCAGCGCGGCGCTGCTGGTAGCGATGATCCGCACCTTGAGCGGCAGGATACGGGCCGAGTCGAAGCGCTGAAGGCGACCGGTCTTGAGCAGTTGCAGCAGCGCCGCCTGCATGGGGGCAGAGAGGCACTCCACCTGCTCCAGCACCAGCGTGCCGCCGTGGGCCAGTTCGAACTTGCCGGCCCGCTCCTGTCCCGCCTCGTCAGAGCCCATCAGCTCCAGCGCCATTCGCTCGCTCGGCAGGGCCTGACAGTTGAGGGTGATGAGCGGCCCGGCAGCCCGTTCGCTGCCGAAGTGGATCGCCTCCGCCAGCTGGGCCTTGCCCACCTCCTCCTCGCCGCGCAGCAGGATCGGGCCCTGGCTTTGGGCTGCCTGCCGGGCGTAACGCAGCAGCTTGCGCATGGCGCTCGACTCGCCCACCAGCGCCGAGAGTTCGGGCACCGTCTGGCGCAGCTGACTGATGGCCCGCAGCCGATCGACCGGGTGCAGCAGGGCGATAAAACTGACCCCGTCCGGCCCGGGCAGTGGCTTGAGGCTCACCAGCGCATTGATGAACTCCCCCTCCTGCGCGCCGAGCTTCTCCAGGGTCACCTCCACATGGCTGAGTGGAGTCTGCCCCTTGATGGCGAGCTGCAGCCGCTGGGGCAGCAGCAGGTGCTGCTCCAGCGGCTGGCCGAGGCAGAGCGCCGGATCGAGCCGCAGCCGATTGGCCGCCAGCGCGTTGAGGTAGCGCAGCCGGCCCTGCGGATCCCAGGCCAGTACACCGTCATCCATGCCGTCCAGCAGGGCGTAGAGCTCGCTCAGGTGATGTTGGGACTCCTGCATCAGGGTCTCCATCTGCAGCAGGTGGGCCAGCTCGCGCCCGGCGCTGACGGTGAGCGCCAGATCGCCGGCGCTCGCCTCCTCCACCTTGCAGGTCAGCGCCATGATGGCGACCTGACGGCCGTTGCTGTTGTAGACCGGGCTGGCGCAGCAGTGCCAGGGGTGCAGGGTCTGGTTGAAGTGCTGGGGGCCGCTGACGCAGAGCGGCACTCCCTCCAGCGCCGCCAGATTGATGGCATTGGTGCCGATGCGCCCCTCGCTGAAAAAGGCGCCGGGGCCAAACCCCAGCGCCGCCAGCTCGCGCAGGGTGTCGGGGTGACCGGTCTGGGTCAGCAGGCAGCCACTCTCGTCGGTGAGCAGCAGGGCGCAGGGGCGCCCCTCCATGAATTCGTAGAGATCTTCGAGGGCCATCTCGCCGGTGGTGAGCAGGTCGCGCTTGCGCTGGCGCAGGCTTTGCAGGGTCTGCCCCTTGGCGCTGTGGGGCGGATGCCAGAGGGTGGCGCTGGTCTGGTGAGCGCAGCGCAGCCAGGAGGCCTGCAGATAGTCAGGCCAGTCCCGGGCTGGCTGCATGGAGGCGGACAGGATGGTCACGACAAGATCCGGCAAAAAGAGACGAACGCCCATTTAACCACCCTTGCCGGCCCGATTCAGTGACCTGCCTCAGAGGGATGGCAAACCATCCTCGGCGGGTGCGGGGTCGGCAAACTGCAACTCAAGCCAGCGACAGAAGGTGCGGCACTCCGGCATGGTCTCGCTCTCCTGATGTACCAGCAGATGCCACTGCGGTCCCTTGACCCTGTGGGTGGAGAGCGGCAACAGCTGCCCCTGCTGACGAGCGGGACGGGAGAGCCGCTCGCTCACCAGGGCGATGCCGAGCCCCTGACAGGCGGCGTCCAGCAAGAGGCCGGGATCGGAGAAGTTGAGCCCCCGGGTCTGCAGATGCAGATCTTCCCCTCCCTTGAGGGTCCAGTGGTGCCAGTCCAGCTCCCGCTCCCCGTGCAATGTGGTGCGCTCTGCCGCAGGCAACGCCAGCACGGAAGGGGCGGCCACCGGCAACAGGCGGTCTGCCAGCAGCAGCTGGTGGCGACACTCGGCCTGGGGAGCCAGCTCCCAGCGCAGGGCGAGATCGATGGTCTGCTCGGCCATGTCGGGCTCTTCGTCGCTGGTGAACAGCCAGAGATCGACCTCGGGATGGGCGCGATGAAACGCCCCCAGCCGCGGCAGCAACCAGTGGCGGGCGAGGGTTGTGCTGGTGTTGAGCACCAGCTGGTTGGGTTTGCGGTACTGCTCCAGCCGCTGGATCCCCATCGCCAGCTGCAACAGCACGCTCTGGGTGGTCTCCAGCAGATCCTGCCCCGCATCGGTGAGGGTGACCGAGCGCCCCTGCCGGTGAAACAGCGGCTGGCCCAGCAGCTCTTCCAGCGAGCGGATCTGCTGGCTGATGGCGGACTGGGTCAGGTGCAGCTCCTGCGCTGCCTGATGAAAACTGCCGAGTCTGGCCGCCGCCTCAAAGCCCCGCAGCACGTTGAGCGGGGGCCACTGCTTGAACACCATTGATTAGCTCCACTTATCACTTTTACCGAAAATCGATCGTTTGTTAGCCACCCATACAGCAGATAGTCTATTACTCAACGCAGATTGATTAACAGCGCTTGTCATTTTCGGCCACTCATCGACGGACAATAGCGCGATCATCCAAGGAGTTTTTCATGTCATCCCGACGCAACGTCTTGAAACAGCTGGCCGCCATCGGCGCGCTGGCCGGGCTCGGCAACCTGCCGGGCAAGGTCAGTGCAGCCAGCAACAACGTAGGTGAAGATACCGCCACCAGCGGCGAGCCGTTCCATATGCCCGATGAGGCCGCCTCTCAGACCCGGGTCTGGGTCGCCTTTGCCGCCAGCGCGGCCATCTGGGGCCGCGATTACCAAGAGGTGCAGGCGACCATAGGCCGGCTGGTGCAGGCCATGGTGCCTTATACCCAGGTGAACGTGCTCTGCCGCGCAGCCGAACAGGCGCTGGCCCGCCAGCTCTGCGGCGAGCAGAACACCCGCTTTGTCGTCTCCGAGCTGGACGACATCTGGCTGCGGGATACCGGTGGCGTCTTCGTCCAGAACGGCGAAGGGGCGCTGGGGCTGGTGGATTTCAACTTCAACGGCTGGGGCGACAAGCAGGAGCACGAACAGGATGCGGGGGTAGCCGAGCTGGTCAGCAAGCAGGCGGATGCCCGATATCTGCAGAGCAAGCTGACCGGTGAGGGGGGTGGCATCGAGGTGGATGGCAAGGGGACCGCCATCCTGACCGAGAGCTGCTGGTTCAACAGCAACCGCAATCCGGGGGTAAGCAAGGCACAGCTGGAGGCGGAGCTGAAAGCCAATCTGGGGCTGCGCAAAATCATCTGGCTGCCCGGCATCAAGGGCCGTGACATCACAGATGCCCACATCGATTTCTACGCCCGCTTTGTACGCCCCGGGGTGGTGGTGGTCAATCTGGACAACGACCCCCAGTCCCACGACTACGAGGTGACCCGCCGGCACCTGGCCATCCTCAAACAGGCCACCGATGCGGACGGCAACAAGCTGGAACTGCATGTGCTGCCGCCACCGCTCGATGGGCGGGACAACCGCTTCAGTCGCAGCCGCGACTTTGCCGCCGGTTATATCAACTATCTGTCGATCAATGGTGCGGTGATCGCCCCCGAGTTTGGCGACAAGGCGGCCGACCGCTACTGCCACGAGTTGTTGGCCCGCCTCTACCCCGGCCGCGACATCGTGCAGATCAATATCGATCCGGTGGCCGCCGGTGGCGGCGGCATTCACTGCATCACCCTGCACCAGCCAAACTGATACTCCCTTGCCATGAGCTGACGGGGCGCTTCGGCGCCCCTGTTTGCCTCTCAGCAGTCCTCAGATCCCTGTCATGCCGATCTCGTCCAACTGCACATGGGCGGGTTGACGCAGGGTGTAGAGCACGGCCTCGGCCAGATCCCCGACCTGCAACCAACCGGGTTTGCGCTCATCAGCACAGGCCGGTGGTGGAACCTGGACCAGGCCGGGACAGAGGGTGTGAACCCGAATGCCCTGATGCTGGACTTCTTCTCGCAGCGCCTTGGCAAACCCCAAGACGGCAAATTTGGCGGCGCAGTAGACGCTGGCCCTCGCATAGCCGTTTTTGGCGGCCTGGGAGGCGATGTTGATGATGGTGCCGTGGCGCCGAGACAGCATGTCCGGCAGGCAAGCCTGGGTCAGCAGGAAGCTGCCCTTGGCGCAGGTGTCCATCACTCTGTCCCATTCCGATTCCGGCAGATCCTGCACCAGATAATCGCTGCCGACCCCGCTGTTGTTGATCAGCAGATCGATGGGGCCGAGCAGTGCGCTGGCCCGGGCATGCTGGGCTCGAACCTGGGGAGCATCGCAGACATCCAGCACCAGAGGCAGGACTCTTACCCCGTATTGCGTCGAGAGGCGGGCAGCCTCTTGCTCCAGCAGGGAGTGGCGACGGGAGGCCAGCACCAGCTCCACCCCTTCCCGAGCCAGCGCCTCGGCGATGGCCAGCCCAATGCCGCTTGCGCCGCCGCTGATCAGGGCGCGGGTTGCTCTCAGTTCGTTCATCTGTTGTTCCTCCTGAATGGTGGCGCCATTGTGGTGGGCGGCAGCGAGAGGGAACAGGGGGAGAAAGGGGTTGGCTCGAACCTTGGTTCGGATTTGGCGGAAAGCGTTCGAACTTTGGTTCTGTGCCGGCACAAGGCCGTGCTCTTTGGCTCTTGTCTTTAAAACAACAACGCCGCCCTCTCGGGCGGCGTTTGACCTTATGACAGTGCCTTGTCATGAGGTGGGGCGTCTACCTTGTCACCGGTAGGGTGGTCACCCTCCTTGATCCAGGCATCCAGCAGGGTGTAGCCCACTGCCAGCACCACCGGGCCGATAAAGAGGCCGATGATCCCCATCGCCAGCAAGCCGCCGATAACCCCCACCAGTATGAGGATCAGCGGCAGGTCGGCGCCGCGCTTGATCAGGAAGGGACGCAGGAAGTTGTCCATGGTGCCCGCCAGCAGCGACCAGACCAGCAGGAAGGTGCCCCAGGTGGTGTCGCCGCTCCAGTAGAGGTAGCCGACACAGGCCAGCAGCACCGGGAAGGGGCCAATCTGGGCGACGATCAGCAGGAACATCACCACCACCAGGATCATGGTGTAGGGGATGCCGGCAATCAGCAGACCGATACCGGCCACCGAGGATTGCACCAGGGCGGTCACCACGACCCCCATGGCCACGGCGCGGATCGCCTGTGAAGCGAGCACGGTGGCGTTGTCGCCGCGCTCGCCGGCCAGCCGGTGGGCGAAGCGGCGAATGCCGGTCGCCACCACTTCACCGGAGTGGTAGAGCAGGCCGCAGATGCCGACGGTCAGCAGGAAGTGGACGAACAGCAGCCCCAGGTTGCCCGCTTGGGAGGCGAGCCAGCGGGCGGTCTGGCCGAAGTAGGGGGCCAGCTTGGCAAACAGCACCTGACCACCGCTCGCCAGGATCTGCTGCCAGAAGTCGTAAAGCTTGCCGCCCACCAGCGGCACCTGCTGCAGCCAGAGCAGCTCGGGGGGCGGGGAGTGGCTGATGGTGGTGCCCAGCTCGATCAGCATGGGCGCCTTCTCCGCCACGTTGGCCAGCGCCATGAAGAGCGGGATGACGAACATCAGCAGCAGCACCAGGGTCATGAAGAGGGCCGCCAGGGCGCGCTTGCCCCACAGCAGGCGCTGCACCATCAACATCAGTGGCCAGGTGGCGATGGTGATCATGGTGGCCCACACCAGCGCGGGCAGGAAGGGGCGCAGCACCATGAAACAGGAGACGATGAGGAGGCTGATAAACAGCACTCCCAGGGTTATCTTGGCTAAATCCACTTTTTTCATATTCATAGCAATCCCTTGTCAGGGCCTGGGCCCTTGGGTAGCGGGTCATTATTCACGAGAGAGAGTATCCACCAGAGACCGGCGCTCAACCAGAGCCCCAGGCAACAATAAAGCAGCCACTGGCCGAGCAGAATGAGCCAGGAGCTGGTCAGCCAGAGCGGCAGCGCCCACCACAATGCCCCCAGCGGCAGGCCACCGAGCAGGGCCAGCAAGGGGAGGCGCCAGCCGGCCGGCGCCGTGCGCGGCAGCGGCAACATCATGCCGAGGGTCAGCCCCAGGCTGAAGGTGGCCAGGCCTGCCAGCGCCGAGGATTGGCTCCACCCGGCGGCCAGCGCGCAGGCGAGGGTGAGCCCGGCGCAGCCCCGGCGACTGGCTGCCAGGCCGGCGAGGCGGGGATACAGGGCCAGCAGTAAGGCGCCAAGTAGCAAACCGGCCGCCACATCCGACAGGAAGTGCACCCCGAGCCAGACCCGGGCCAGTCCGGTCAGGGCGGCCAGCAGCAGGGCCAGGGTGGCACTGCGCCAGGGGCTGGCGGGCCAGCAGGCTCTCAGCAACACGCCCCAGAACAGCAACGCAGAGGCGGCGTGGCCGCTCGGCATGCCGAAGCCCTGGGCGCTGCCCTGTGCCAGGGCGGGGTCGAGGTGGAAGGGTCTGGGCCAGCCAATCCCCTCCTTGGCCAGCTGCACCAGCAGGGTGAGGGTCAGCATGGCCAGCAGCAGCTGGCGCACCCGGGGCCAGCCCAGCCAGGGCAGCAGCAAGGGTAGCAGGGCAAGCTGAAAGGCGGCTGAACCGAACAGGTTGCTGACCTCGAGCCAGCGCACCTGGGCACCGAGCCAGGTCTGCAGTTGGTGGATCAGCGGGACTTCCATGCGGTGCAGTGCATTGCCTTCGCCACGAAAATCGGGCAGCCACAACACAGGGCTGTCGGGCATGGCGGCCAGTTGGGGGGCCAGCCAGTCGAGCTGGGCCGGGAAACGGCGTTGATCATCCGGCAACCGGGCCGGCGCGATCAGCCTGGCATTGAGGATCTCGCCGCCCAGATTGGGGGCCTGCAGAAGGGAGACAAAGCCAGAGCCGGTCTGTGCGCGGATGGGCTCCAGAGTCTCACAGGCAAACAACAGGGCGCGCTGCCATGGCCCCAGCTCGGCGACGACCCGGCCCCGCAGACCGGTCTCTTCATACAGCTCCCTCAGCGCCGCCTGCTGCGGCGTCTCCCCTGCATCTATGTAGCCACCGGTCAGGCTGTAGCGGGAGGAGACCCTGTCTTGCACCAGCAACAGCTGCTGCTGGTGCTTGACCACGCAGACGGCCGCCGTCGGGGTGGCAAGGAGGGGCGGTGACGACAGCAGGAGGCAGAGCAGCAAAAAACAGTGGCGCAACATGAAGGCCTGACCGATAGGGGGTGATGGGCACAAGCGTCACAGAAATCAGATAGTTGGGCAATGGTTTGTGGCCGGGCGCCGGGGCTGGGCCGGCGTGGCAAGCGGGCGACCCGGCGCGCAAGGATTGCCGTGGGGTAAGGCAGTCCCTAGTATTGGCAGCTATGTTATTTCCATGCAGCAAACCTTGGGACCTTCCATGAAACAGTTTGGTTTTTTTCTGGGCATCGCCATCGGTGTCATCCTGATCCTGTTCGGCAGCATCGTCATCTTCCAGGCCCTGCCTGCCGCGCTGGACGTGCTGGAGATGCCGAGCCGCATCCCCTTCGTGCGCGAGGTGTACACCTGGCTGATGACCAGTGCCAGCGGCCTGACCGGCCAGCTGGAGCAGAACTTCCTGGAGGCATTCCAGACAGTGCTCAAGCTGATCCTGCTCATCACCTTCATGTGGGTCTGCGTCAAGCTGGTCAACATGGGGGTTCTGATCATCCGGGCCGGGGTGGACCTCATCCGCACCGCCATCGAGCATAGCGAGGGCGCCCAGACCAAGAAGTCCGAGCAAGACCATCACTTCCAGTGAGCGGCTCGCACCATGAAACAGGCCACCTTCGGGTGGCCTGTTTGCATCTGGTACTTACTCTATTCGCGGCAGGTGATCGGCCGGTGGTGGCTGCACCACATCCTGGTAGCGGGCGATGAGCTGCTTGAAGGCCTCCCCCTGTCTGACCTTGTCGAGCGCCTGTTGCAGGCGGGCGACCTGCTGTTTGTCCGCCGCCGGGTTGAAGGCGAAGCAGTTGTCCTGATCCGCCAGGGTGGCGACGGTGACGAAGGTTTCGGGGGCAAAGCCCAGCTGCCTGGCCTGATGGAACAGCATGGCCTCGTTGCCGGCCACCAGATCGGTGCGGGCCATGATGAGCTGGCGCACCACCTGATCCATGCGTTCCACCGACATCAGGTTGGCAGGGCTGATGCCCCGGTTGAGCAGCAGCTGCTCCCCCACGTCCGCCTGCATCACCCCGATCTGCAGTTTGGTCAAATCGTCCTTGCCGGTCACCTTGGGGGCATCCCGCTTGCGGCCGACCAGCGATACCCGCGAGTGGCTGATGGGGCAGACCCAGAGGAAGTGGGGATCCCGTGCCCGGGTGTGGGCCGTGGTGAACAGCACGGCATCCGGCTGCTGGGTCAGCAGGTACCAGGCCTTGGCCCAAGGCATGAAGTGGATGGGTTGCTCCGGTTCCCCCATCTCCTGCCACATCAGTCTCAGCAGCTCCACCGCCAGGCCGGTGCTGTTGCCCGCTGCATCCAGGCCGTTGAGCGGCATGTTCTGCTCGGAGTAATAGGTGAATGCCGCGGCAGGCAGGGCGGCCCCCAGACAGCAGCAGACAAACAGACCGAGCAGACGCGACATGGCAGCACTCCTTGCGAAAAGTCGTCTTCATCCAGTTTAGGGAGTTATGCCGAGAAGTTCATGATTTCCGCTGAGGGAGCGGGCGGGAGGGGAAACAACCAGGCCATCTTGCGATGGCCTGGGAAGGGGTTACTTGAGCAGGGCTTCCATCTCGGCTTCGGCGGCAGCGCGCGCGGCTTCGGCCTTGGCGGCCTGTTGCTGCACGGTGGCAGCGGCGCTGCTGACTGCCTGCTTGGCGGGCTCGGTCACGGCCTTGGTGGCCTGCTGCTGCGCGGTGGCATCCGCGCTGCTGACTGCCTGCTTGGCAGGCTCGGTCACGGCCTTGGTGGCCTGTTGCTGCACGGTGGTCGTGGCGCTGCTGGCCGCTTGCTTGACTGGTTCGGTCACGGCCTTGGTGGCTTGCTGCTGCACGGTGGCAGTGGCGTTGCTGACCGCCTGTTTGGCCGGCTCGGTCACTGTCTTGGCAGGCTCTGCCACTGTCTTGGCGGCCTGTTGCTGCACGGTGGCAGCGGCGCTGCTGACCGCCTGCTTGGCGGGCTCGGTCACCGTCTTGGCGGCCTGCTGCTGCGCGGTGGCAGTGGCGTTGCTGACCGCCTGCTTAGCGGGCTCGGTTACGGCCTTGGTGGCCTGCTGTTGTACGGTAGCAGTGGCACTGCTGGCTGCCTTGCCGGCTTGTTGCTGGGCCGAGGTAGCGGCGCCGTTCACGACCTGCTGGGTGGTGTCAGCCATGGTCTTGCTGGCGCCCTGCTGCAGGGAACCCAGCACGCTGCCGAAGAGCGAGCTGCCGGTGGCCGTGCCGCTCAGGCTGTTGGTGGCACCGGAGAGCGCACTGGCTGCCGGATTGCCCTGCGCCTGCCAGTTCTGCATCTCGCTGGGCCAGCTCGGAGCGCTGGCCGCCAGGTTCTCGCCAAAGACCTGGGGCGTGCCGTCGCCCTTGAGCAGCATCACGGACATCTGGTTGGTCTGCGAGTTCCAGACCATGCCTGCCTGCTTGGCCACCTCGGGCATGGGGGCATAGCGGGAGACCACGTAGAACAGCGGCCCCTCCTGCTGCAGCTCGTTGGCGGTCTTGAGCAGCTGCATGGTGCTGTCGTAGTTGGGGCCGAGGATGGCGGTCATCCGGTCCTTGATCAGGGGCTGTTCAAACAGGTTGGCCTGGTTGGGATCGAAGCCGACCAGGGGTTTGAGCAGGGCCCACATCAGCTGGCTGGTGGGGCTCATCATCAGCAGGGGGGCAACGCAGGCGGACAACATCAGGCTCAGGCAGGCCGCCTGGAGCAACGGCATGATACGCATTGGGATAATATCCAAATAACGATTTGATTAATAAGGTTATATTTGTCTGGGGCCGACAAATTCAACGGGTTTTCCTGGCCCGGTTCTGAGACGGGCGGGCAGGCGCTGGCAGGCTACCATATTGGCTTGGGAATGCCAGAGAGGGCACCGCTTATTAATCAAGTTTGTGCGGCTGCCGGTCGCTTCCATTCTTCATCAAGCGAGGAGTGACATCATGAATTCAGGCAAGAGGGCAGGCGGCTGGCTGCTGCTGGCGCTGCTGGGCGGTGCGACCGGTATCGGCGTGGCGGCAGAACCGAAGCGGACGGAAGTGGGCAGCGAGCTGGTGTTGCCGCTGGGATCGCTGCCGGAGCGGGTCTGCTGGTATCAGGATCAGAAGTATTCGGCAGGGGCCCGGATCCGGCAGGGTGATGACTGGCTGGAGTGCGCTGCGCAAAACGAACAGGAGAGCAACGGGCCTCTGGTCTGGCGCGAGCCACAAAGGGCATCGGATGCGGCTGGCAAGGCGACGCAGAGCGGCACCATCACAGTGGGTCAGTGAGGCTTTTCTTGATCCAGCTAAAGACATGGACGTGACCTCTATCGCATAATGCGGCTCTTTTCCTCTCTTGACTGGGACTTCAGAAATGGCTCGTCGCTCTTCCAACACTCAACGTCGTCGCAACAGCTGGTGGTACAAACGCCTGTTGGTACGGGAACGTGCAGAGCGCGAAGCGCGTTCCGTTCGAGATTGATACTGCAGTGAAACACGGAGCCTCTGGCTCCGTTTTTTATTCATCATGCGCCGTGATGATGCGGGGGCCCTTGGGCCCCCGTTTTGTGTGTCCGCCGCCCGGTGCAGCCAGTGGACGGATCCGTTCACCTGGTCCGGTCCGCGGCGCTGACCCATGACGATAGTTGCCGAATTGCCCGCGCAAATAACCGTGGCAGGGGGATGACCGGACCCTTCTGATACTGCATGATGAAGTTTTCGAGAAGGAGCCTCAGATGCAGATCACCATTCGTCACGCCGAACCGGCCGATGCCCCCGCCTTGCGGGATCTCTATGCCATGCCCAATGCCCAGGCGGGCACTCTGCAACTGCCCTATCCAACCCTGGGGGTCTGGCAGAAGCGACTGGAGAGCGGCAGTGTGGTGGCGCTGGTGGCTGAGGTCGATGGTCTGCTGGTGGGGAATATTTCACTCCATATCGAGCCCAACCCGAGGCGCAAACACGTGGCCTGTATCGGCATGGGGGTGCGGGATGACTGGGCGGGCAAGGGGGTGGGCTCTGCCCTGTTGGGGGCCGCGCTGGAGATGGCCGACAACTGGCTCAACCTGCGCCGCATCGAGCTGACCGTCTATGCCGACAATGCAGCGGCGCTGGCGCTCTATCGCAAGTTCGGCTTCATCGAGGAGGGGCTGGCCCGTGGTTTCGCCTTTCGCCAGGGTGAGTATGTGGACGCACTCTATATGGCGAGGATCCGGCCATGATCGACTACCGCCGCCGGCTCATCCCGGTGCTGCGGGCGCTGGAGCAGGATCCGGATCTCTCCATCGAGGCGCTGGCGGAGCGGGCCTGTCTCTCCCTCTACCATTTTCACCGGGTGTTCACCGCCGTGGTGGGGGAAGCCCCGGGCGAGATGTGCCGGCGCCTGCGCATGCAGCGTGCCGCCTGGCAGCTCTGCTACACAGATGCCAGCGTCACCGCCATCGCGCTGGGGGCTGGGCTCGGCAGCTCCCAGGCGTTCGCCAAGGCGTTTCGTCGCTACTATGGCTGTACCCCGGGGGAGTTTCGCCGCGACAAGGGCAAGAACGGACACCTGGAGAGCAAGGATGGACACGCATGGGATGCTCTGTCCCCTTATGCTGAAGGCCACTCATCAGCAAGGAGCAACACCATGAAAACCGTCGAGATGGATGCCCGTACCCTGGCCTATGTGCGGGTCACCGGTCCCTATGGCGAAGGCTATGACGCCGTCTGCGGCCGCCTGCACCAGTGGGCCGCCGCCCGCGGGCTGGAGGGCGGGGAGTGGATCTTCATCTACCACGACAACCCGGAGGTGACGCCGCCGGCCCAGTGCCGCACCGATATCGGCATCACTGTGCCACCCCAGACCCGGGGCGAGGGGGAGGTGGAGACCCAGCTCATTCCGGCCGGGCGCTATGCCCAGTCCCGCTACCTCATCACCGATCGCAGCCAGTACGGGCCGCGCTGGCAGGAGCATGTGGGCGACATAGTGGCGGCCGGGCTGGAGTTCGGCAGCGGTCCCTGCTTCGAGCTCTACCACAGCGTGAGCAACGATCCCCTGCGCGACGACGTGAGCTTCTGCTCCAGCGTGCGCTAGACGTGCGGCAATAAAACGAGGCGCCTGTGGCGCCTCGTTTTATTTGGGATGAAGGCTGACCGTTACCTCATCAGGGCTGGCTGGGCACCTTGTCCCGCCGGGATTTCCACCACCAGCGCAGGCGGATCTGGGAGATCAGCATACCCGCCAGCATCAGGGCGCAGCCGACGAAGGCGCGCTCATCCAGGGTTTCCCCCAGCAGCAGGACGCCGCCGATGGCGGCGAACACCGTCTCCAGGCTGAGGATGATGGCGGCATGGGCCGGGTGGGCGCCGCGTTGGCCGACCACCTGCAAGGTGTAACCCACCCCCACCGACACCAGGCCGGCGTAGAGCAGCGCCTGCCAGCCGGCGACGGCACCGGCCACCGAGGGGGTCTCGATGAAGAAGGCGGTGGCCAGGCTGAGCAGGCCACAGACCACGAACTGCACCCCGGCGAGGCGAATGGGGGCGACCCGGCTCGAGTAGTGATCCAGCACCAGCAGGTGCACCGCCCAGAACAGGGCCCCCACCACCTGCAGCAGGTCGCCGTAGCCGATGGTGAAGTCCTCGGTGACACTGAGGTAGTAGAGTCCCGCCATGGCGATGAGGGCGCCGACCCAGGTGTTGGCCCCCGTCTTGTGGCGCAGAGCCAGGCCGATGACGGGCACCAGTATGATGTAGAGGCCGGTGATGAAGCCCGCCTTGGCGGCCGTGGTGTAGAGCAGCCCCACCTGTTGTAGCGATGCGGCGCTGAACAGCACGGTACCGGCGATGAGGCCGCCGGTCAGCAGCAGGCGACAATCTCCGGCCTGCCCGCCCGGCTGGCGGGATTTGAGCCACCACAAGAGCGGCAGCAGGGAGAGGGCCCCCAGCAGAAAACGCAGGCCGTTGAAGGTGTAAGGGCCCATGTGGTCCATCCCGAGCCGCTGGGCGACGAAGCCCAGCCCCCAGATGGCGGCGGCCATCAATAACATCATGTTCGAACGCATAGATTCATCCCTGAAAGACGGACGGGCAGGGCCGTGCCGCAAAGCTCCAGCCTCCAAGATAACCGTGAGCGGGGGGATTTGTCTTGCGCTGTCGGTGAGGTTGGCGGCGTGAGCGGTTATCCTGCTGCACAGCCGCAGGCCAGGTGGCTCAACCGTTGGCGATTCTGGCCAGCAGGGGAATGAGGGCGAGCAGCAAGAGGTTGCCGCGCAGGATCCAGATCACCCAGAACTGCTGCTGAATGGAGACCATGGGGGCGCGTCCCTGGCGCAGGGAGCGGCGCCAGCGATAGAAGAGGCGGCTGGGGTAGCCAAAGCTTATGGCCATCACGAAGAACAGCAGCAGCTTGGTGCGATAGCCCGGATTGGCGAGCAGCACGGCCGGTTCGTCGGGGTGGGCAAGTACCTGCAGCACCCCGGTGATGAAGATGAGCAACAGGGCCAGTGCCGCCAGACCGTCGGCCAGCAGCAGCTTGCGCACCTGCTCGATGGACATGCCGCGGCGGAACAGGAAATATTCGGAGGTGATCGCCCCGGTCAGGGTGATCACGGCGCAGTAGTGCAGCGCCATCAACAGGTCCGGGTTCAGCATCCGTGTCGATTACCTCTAATTGAGCAGATAAACAGCTTCCTTTTGGACGCCATCTCGCGCTGCTGATATTCTGACACTACGCGTGGTCTGGCAATAGCAGGAGTCAGGATTGGTTAAACGAGCGGTCGCCAAAAAAACCTGGTCCCTGGTAACCAGGATGCGTCTGGGCCTGCTTTTGCTGTTCATTCCGGTGCTGATGCTGGGTGGTATCTACTACCTGCACATGGAGCGGAGTCTGCAAAGCGAGCTGCAGCAACGCCTGCTCGCCACCAACCACCAGCTTCGTCACGTCTTCATCGAGCCCTACCTGCACGAGATGGAGCGCCAGTTCACCCTCATCTACGACAGGGTCAAGGTTGAGGACATCAGCGGTCCCCGCCTGCTCAACACCGAGACCTATCTGAAGGAGTGGCAGCTCTACAAGGGGATCATGGCCGATCTGGTCTACATCTATGTCGGCACCGCCGAGCGCCAGATGCTGATCTACCCCGATTGGCAGGCGGATGCCAACTTCGATCCCAGGGTGCGTCCCTGGTATCAGCTGGCCAGCCAGCACGTGGGCAAGATGGTCTGGACCGAGCCCTATTACGACTACACCAACGGCAACCTGGTGATCGCCCTGGCGCGGGCCCTGACCGACAGGGAGGGCAAGGTGCGCGGGGTCCTTGCGGTCGATGCCATCCTGGCCCCCTTCTCCGCCCAGCTGAATCGTCAGCTGGGGGAGGGCTACCAGATGATCGTCAACCAGTCCGGCAAGGTGCTGGCCCATCCTGACGCGGCCCAGCTGCTCAAGCCCATGACCCACCCAGAATGGCTCGCTCGCTTCACCCAGGAGGACGGCATCTTTCTGGACAAGGACTCCCGCCAGTTCGTGGCCTACAGCAGGCTGCAGGAGCGCAACTGGGTACTGATCAGCGTGCAGCCGGCGGCCAGCGTGATGGCGGTGGTGGACAGGGTCTCCCTCAACGTGCTGCTGATGGTGGCGCTGGCCTGTGTGCTCTACTTGATGTTGGCGCTGATCTGGTCCCGCTATTTTCGCCGCATGCTCGACGAGATCTCGAGCATGATCCGGGCCAGCCGGATGGAACCTGACGGGGTACCCCAGGGGGGCATGCGCGAGCTCAGACACGTCTATGCCGAGCTGGCCGAGGTGAGCAAGGATTATCACGAGGCGCGCCAGCAGGCCAACCTCGACAAGCTGACCGGTCTCTACAATCGCCGCTTCTTCGATGAACGTTTCAACCGACTGCTGCAGGATCAGCAGCCGTTCTGCCTGGCCATGGTGGATCTGGACGACTTCAAGCGGGTCAACGACACCTTCGGCCATCAGACCGGGGATGTGGTGCTCAAGCGGGTGAGCCAGCTCGGCCGGGCCCTGCTGGGGGATCACGGCTGGGTCTGCCGTTACGGTGGCGAGGAGCTGGTGGTGCTGCTGGTCAACCCGGACATCCACTTCTGCCAGATGCTGCTGGAGCAGTTCCGCAAGGGGGTGGAGTCACTGGACTGGCGCGAGCCGGGGCTCAGGATCACCTTGAGTGGCGGGCTGGTGGCCAGCCGGGCGGGGATGGATGGCAAGGCGCTGCTGGCGGCGGTCGATGCCGAGGTGTATCGCGCCAAACGCGATGGCAAGAACTGCATCCATCTGGGCCGAGCAGAGGCGAAGGGGCAGGAGGAGACGCCCCCTGCCGACGATGCACTGCTGAGCAACGAAGAGGCCTGAGGGCCTCTTCTTCATTCAGGAGGCCAGCTGCCAGTCGAGAGTGGGCCAGGCCTGCTCGGCGGCGATCTGGCGCAGCCCCGGGGCGGGATTGACCGCGTGGGGGTGGGTCACCGCCTGCAGCAGCGGCAGGTCGTTGTGGGAGTCGCTGTAGCCGTGGCTCTCCCGCCAGGGGTCGGCGCTTGCGGCAAACAGCTGGTTGATGCGGGCTACCTTGCCCTCGCGAAAACTGAGGGTGCCGCGGGTCTGGCCGGTCAGCATGCCGGCCTCTTCATCCAGCAGGATGGCCACGCAGTGATCCATCCCCAGCATCTGCGCCATGGGGGCCACCAGGTGCTCGCCGGAGGCGGAGATGAGCACCAGCTCGTCGCCCCGCTTGCGGTGCCACTCGATGCGCTCCACCCCCTCAGGGTAGATGCGCTCGCGCAGCACCTGCTCGGCAAAGCGGGCACAGAGCGGGTCGAGCCACTGGCGCGACTTGCCTGCCAGCGGTTGCAGGGTGAAGGCCATGTACTGGTGCATGTCCATCTTGCCCTGATGGTAGAGGGACATCATGGCCTGCTCCTCGGCGATCATGCCGGCCGGGGCCAGCTCCTCGGTCACCATGTACTCCAGCCAGAGGCTGGCGGAATCCCCGGCAATCAGGGTCTCGTCCAGATCAAACAGTGCCAGTGCCATGGGTGCTCCTCGCAGTGAAAATGGAAATGTAATGGGGCGTCATGCTACCTCACAGAGTTGATCCCGGGCCACCGCCAGGGTCACGGCGCCGCCCACCGGCAGCAGATCCCGGGCCGAGCGGTTGAGGCAGTCCACCGTCAGCAGGCCCGCCGCGCAGCTCACCTGATAGCGGATCACGTTGCCGAGCAGCTGCTGCCCGCTGATAACCCCCGGCAGGTGCGGCTCGTCGCTGCGGACGCCGGCCGGCAGCAGGGAGAGGGATTCAGGTCGCAGCGCCAGCTTGCCACGGCAGTGCTGGCCGAACAGGGCCTTGGCCTGCTCGCCATCGAGCAGGTTGTAGTTGCCGATAAAGCCCGCCACGAAGGCGTCGGCGGGGCGGGTGTAGATCTCCTCCGGCGTGCCGCTCTGGACGATGGACCCCTTGTTCATCAGGAAGATCCGGTCCGACATGGTGAGCGCCTCCTCCTGATCGTGGGTGACGAAGATGGTGGTGAGCTCGAGGCGCTGCTGGATCTCGCGGATCTGCTGGCGCAGGCTGCGGCGGATGCGGGCATCCAGGGCCGAGAGCGGCTCGTCCAGCAGCAGGATCCGCGGTTGCACCACCAGGGCCCGGGCCAAGGCCACCCGCTGGCGCTGGCCACCGGAGAGCTCGGCCGGATAGCGGCGCTCGAAGCCGGTCAGCTCCACCAGCGCCAGCGCCTCCTGCACGCTGGCGGCCAGATCCCGCCCCGGCTGGGGCTTCATCTTGAGGCCGAAGGCGACGTTGTCCCGCACCGTCATGTTGGGGAACAGGGCATAGCTCTGGAACACCATGCCGATGCCCCGCTTCTGGGGCTCCTGCCAGGTAATGTCCTCACCGGCCACCCGCACCTGACCGCCATCCACCGGGGTGAGCCCGGCCAGCGCCCGCAGCAGGGTGGACTTGCCGCAGCCGGAGGGACCGAGCAGGGTCACCAGCTCCCCCTTGCGGATGCCGAATTCGATCCCCTCGAACACTCTGGTGTCGCCATAGGATTTGTGCAGTTGATTCACTTCTAGATGGAACATCTTGATTCACCTATGAAATCTGTTCGCCGCCCAGGTGAGCAGCAGGGTCAGCAGGAAGTAGCTCATCACCAGTGCGCTGGTGAAGTGGCCCGAGGTCGAACGCATGTTGTAGAGATAGACCTGCAGGGTCTCGTAGCGGGTGCCCACCAGCATGTTGGCAAACACGAACTCGCCGAGCAGGAAGGAGAGCGACAGAAACAGCGCCGCCAGCAGCCCCTTGCGCAGGCAGGGGATCACCACCAGCAGGAAGGCGCGCCGGCTGCTCGCCCCCAGCAGGTGGGCGGCATCCATCAGATCTTTCAGCGGCACCCCCTGCAGGCTGTTGGCCAGCGCCCGGTACATGAAGGGGAGCACCACGGTGAACCAGGTGCCGATCAGGATCCATGGCGTGCCGATAATGGGCAGGGCACCGTCGGCGTAGATCTGCAACAGCCCTACCGAGGAGACCACGGGCGGCACCGCGAAGGGGAGCAGGATCAACAGGTTCATCCAGGGATCCAGCTTTGGGAAGTAGTAGGCCACCACCAGCACGGTGGGCACCAGTACCAGGGTTCCCAGCAGCAGGGTGGCGAAGCAGACCAGCAGGCTTCGGCCAAACGCCGCCAGAAAGCGCGGGTCGCCCCAGAGCTTGAGATACCAGTCGAGGGTGAAGCCGTCTGGCAGCAGGGTGGCCCCCCAACGAGTGGAGATGGAGTAGAGAAAGGTGGCCAGCAGCGGCAGCAGCAGGGTGGCCACCAGGGCCCCCAGCACCCAGCGCGGCCAGCCAGGTTTCAAATCATGCATGGGATTGCCCCTTGTTCACGTAGCTCTTTTTCAGCAGCCACTGGTTGGCGGCCGTCACCACCCCCAGCAGCACCATCAGGATCACCGCCAGCGCCGCCGCCATATTGGGCTCGAGGAAGATGTCGCCGGAGACCAGGCTCGCCACCCGGATAGTCACCAGATTGAAGTTGCCGGTGGTGAGGGCGTAGGCGGAGGCATAGGCCCCCACCGCGTTGGCAAACAAGATGATCAGGGTGCCGAGCAGGGCGGGGGTGAGCACCGGCAGCGCCACGTGCCAGACATATTGGCTCTTGCTCGCTCCCAGCAGGGCGGCGGCCTGGGGCCACTCATCCTGCAACGCATCGAAGGCCGGGTAGAGCAGCAGCAAAGCGAGCGGGATCTGGAAGTAGGTGTAGATGAGGATGAGGCCGCTGCCTGAGTAGAGGTTGAAGCCGTCGATGAGGCCCCAGGATTTCAGCAACAGGGTCACGGCGCCATTGATGCCGAGAATGATGATGAAGGCGAAGGCCAGCGGCACCCCGCTGAAGTTGCCGGTCATGGTGACGAAGGCCAGCAGCAGCCGTTTTACCCGCTCACCGCTGTGGCGCAGCGCCGCCGCCCCGAGCGTGCCGATGGCAAGCCCCGCCAGGCTGGCGATGCCGGCGATGCGCAAGGAGTTGGCGAACGATTGCAGGTAGAAGGGGGAGCTCAAAATCTCCCGGTAGTAGTCGAGGCCCCAGCCATCCGGGGTCTGAAAACTGCCCACCAGCACCCACACCATGGGGGCGAGCTGGAACAGGATCATCAAGAGGATAAAGGGAAGCAGCACCAGGGCGGGCAGCCAGTGGCGACGCAGCCGGCGTCGGGTGACGGTCGGTTGATCCGCGAGGATCTCGGTGGTGGCGGGCATCATCAGTGTACCTCCGGCAGGTTGCCGGCCTTGAGCAGCGGCGGGCAGCCCGGCTTGTCGTGGGAAACTCCCAGCAGGTCGGCCATCAGGGCGCAGAGCTGGGTCTGCTGCATGGCGGGACCGGCCGGCCACTGGGCCACGAACGCATCGCCAAACAGCCAGAGCGGTACCCGGCGCTCTTCGGTCAGGGTGCCGCCGTGGCTGAGATCGTTGTTCATGCCGTGATCCGAGGTGATCACCACCTGATACCCCTCCGCCAGCCACTGGGGCAGCAGGTCGGCCAAGAGGCTGTCCATCCGGCGCGCCTGATTGCGGTACTGACGGGAGTCGAGGCCGAACTGGTGGCCCGCGTCATCCACCCCCATCGGGTGGATCAAGAGAAAATCGGGGTCGTACTGGCTGCGCAGCCACTCGCCATCCATCAACAGGTGGCTGTCGGGGTAGCCGTCATCCCAGTAGAAACAGCCGTGCTGGATGGGCAGTCGCTCGTCATGGGTGAAGCGATCCCGCGCCGCTTGCCAGGGGCTCTGGTTGTAGAGCTCGCTTATCCAGTGGTAGGCCGCCGCCGCGGTGCGTTTGCCGCCCGCCCGGGCCAGATGGAAGATGGACTCCTGCCGACTGAGACGGCTCACCCCGTTGTGGGTGATGCCGCTCTCCACCGGCGTTGTTCCGGTCAGGATGCACTCGTAGAGGGGCCGGGAGAGGGAGGGCAGGGCGCAGCTCAGGGTGGCCTGCAACCCCTGTCCCGCCTCCACCATGCCCGCGAGGTAGCCCATGCAATGGGCTACCTCGGCAGAGAGGCCATCCACAAGTACCACTATCACCTTGTGTTGCACTGGCCGCTCCTTACTGCATGTTGATCATGACGGTTTCCTGCCACTGGCGCGGCAGGGCCTTGGAGCTCTGCTCCCAGGCGGCGTGATCCTGGACCGGCTTGGCATTGGCGTACTGCTCGGCCGGCAGCAGCTTGGCCTTGACGTCATCCGGCAGAGTCACGTTGCTGCGGATGGGGCGGGCGTAGCCGCGCGCCAGGTTGATCTGGCCAGCGTCGGAGAGGATGTATTCCCGCGCCAGCTTGGCGGCATTGGGGTTCTTGGCCCACTTGTTGATGATGGTGGTGTAGCCGGCGATGACGGAACCGTCGCTCGGGATCACCACATCAAACTTCTTGGGGTCGATCTGGTCGCGGTAGTTGAGCGCGTTGAAGTCCCACAGCACCCCCACTTCCACCTCGCCCTTCTCGATGTTGGCGATGGTGGGGTCGTTCAGCGACAGACGGCCCTGCTGGGCCAGCTTGCCGAACAGCTCCAGCGCAGGCTTGAGGTTCTTCTCGCTGCCGCCGGTGGCATAGGCTGCCGCCAGCACGCCGTTGTTGGCCTGGGAGGCGACACCCACGTCACCCAGGGTCACCTTGTAGTCGCCGCCCAGCAGGGATTGCCAGCTGGTGGGGGCCGCCTTGACCAGATCCTTGTTGATCAGGAAGGCGATGGTGCCGGTATAGGCCAGCATCCAGTGACCATCCGCATCCTTGGCCCAGTTCGGAATGTCGGCCCAGGTGGAGGGCTTGTAGGGCTGGGTGACTCCCTGCTTGACCGCCACCGGGCCGAAGGCGCCGCCCACGTCGCCGATGTCGGCGGTGGCGTTGCCCTTCTCGGCGGCGAACTTGGCGATCTCCTGGGCCGAGCTCATGTCGGTGTCCTGATGCTTGATGCCGTAGATGCTGCCGAGTTGCTGCCAGGTATCCTTCCAGTTGGCCCAGCTGTCCGGCATGCCGACGCTGCTGAGCTGGCCTTCACCGCGGGCGGCCTTTTCGAGATCCGCGATGTTCTCGGCGGCAAACAGTGGCTGACTGATGGCCACCAGGGCCAGTGCACTTGCGATCACGCTTTTCATCATTCCATCCCTCTGGACTAGGTCAGTTAAGGTTCGAGAGGGATGCTAGAGGGGAAATATGACGGTGGCGGGGCGCTTTGATGGCAGTTTGATGACAATCGCCCTGTCATGGCGCTGTCATCCTGCACGGTTACAACTCTCAATCCGAGTGAGGCTGGACTACTCCAGCGAGGGGTGAACCAGCCACGGCAGCCAGGATGATCGACAGGAAGATGAGCGTGATCGAACCGAGATTGAGCGAGCGGGCAGTGGCCGACGGCCGTGCCTCCAAGTGTGAACAGATTTGCCAGACCCTGCGCCGCTATATCGGCAGCGGCCAGCTGGGTGCGGGGCAGCAGCTGCCCGCCGAGCGGGCCCTGAGCGAGCGCTTCGCCACCACCCGCATCACCATCAAGGAGGCGCTCTCCAGTCTCGAGGCGGATGGCCTCATCTACCGGGCTGAGCGGCGCGGCTGGTTCGTGGCACCGCCCCGCCTCACCTACGACCCCGCCATCCACACCCACTTTCACCAGTGGATCGGCGAGCAGCAGCGCACCGCCGAGACCCGGGTGCTGGCCCACGGCGGCGAGCTGGCCAGCAGCGAGCTCTGCCGCTGGATGGGGCTGGAGCCTTTTACGCCGCTCTATGAAATCCGCCGCCTGCGCCTCATCGACGGTCGTCCTGTATTGCACGTCAGCCACCACCTACTGGCCAGCCGGTTTCCCGACATCGCCAGCGCGCCGCTGGCCAGCTCCCTCACCGAGCTCTATCGGGAGCGCTATGGCATAGGCCAGGGCGGGGCGAGTCTCGAGATCACCCCCTCGGCGGCGCGCGGCGCCATTGCTCGCGCCCTCAATCTGGCGGAGGGGAGCGCCGTGCTGCGGCTGGTGCGGGTCAACTACGACGAGCGGGGAGCGCTGGTGGATTGCGATATTGAACACTGGCGACCGGATGCGATCCGCATCTGTTTCGATACGCGAGCATTGCAGCCGCTCGCAGGCAAGCAGCAGCAAACCCGGCTCGTGGATCCAGCGTGTCCTGGCGGGTCATGCCTGTGAGGAAAGGAGGGGGAGCGGATCCCGCGGGATCCGCCGGGATCAGTTGTCGATATTGGGGATCAGATCGTCGAAGCTCTGATAGCCGCAGTCGGCCAGTTGCAGCGACATGGTGTAGGTCTTGCTGCCCTCCCGCTGGCCGATGGCGGGGCGGTTGAGCTTGAGCTCCTGGTGCCAGTACTCCTTCATCCGCTCGATCAGCGCCATCGCCTCGCTCTCGTCCAGATGGAGCTGACACAGCGCCATGTAGTTGTTGGGCCTGTGCATGTTCTCCACCAGATAGTCCCCCAGCACCGACATCGCCTGGCGCGCCTGCTGACGGGCGAAGCGGCTGTGCTGCTCGAAGCTGATCCGCTCGCTGATGAGGAAGTGGTAACTGTTGTCGATGCCGAGCTGCAGGATGCCGAGCTTCTCCAGCTTGCGCAGGTAGAGGTAGCAGGAGGCATCGGTCAGGCCGTACTCCCGCTTGAGATCGATCAGGGTCTTGTCGCGCCAGAAGATGTTGGCGAGAAAAGCGTAGAGGCCGGGCTCCCTGTGGAACGCCTCGTCCTGCTCCTGGGTGAAGACGGCGCGCCGGCTCTGGGCGTCCTGGGTGCGGTCCAGCAGCTCCTCGAACGACAGCCCCACCAGGTGGCACACCTCCAGCAGGGTGTCGAACGGCAGGGAGGGCTTGTTCATCATCCGCTTGACGGTGGCGATGGAGACCCCCATGGCTTCTGCCAGGGTCTGATAGCGGATCCCCTTGTCGGTCAGGGTCTTCTTCAGGGTGTCGAGAATATTGTTGGCCAGGGTCTGGCTGTAGGTCATGCAACTATTCCTTTATCTGCATTTTTATGTTGTGTCAGAAATTGAGTTCTTTTGTCGTTGTGGGCTCAGATACTGACACTTTAAAAAACCAGAGGAAACAAACCCGACCTAATCGATTGAAATGGCCAGACCAGTCGCGCTCGAAGGTTGCAGATAGTGATACTCTGCGGTGCATATCCTTCAACCGTTCAACATTTTGCTGGTGGCGCATAAAACATCGCGCATAATTCAAAACGAATCGGATTCAAGACCTTCCTGGTTGAGAAATCGATTGTTTGCTTCCAATTTAAGGGTTTTTTAAACCGCAAGGTTTTTTATTCTTTCCTGGCATTGAGCGGAACTCGCAAGAGGGCCGCTTTTTTCTTTTCCTAGAATCTGAGCCCGCCGTCAAGACAGGGGCTCAGTTTCGGCACTTCCTGCGCCGCCGCCCTCGCGCGGCAGACATTTATTCCCCCTTGCAGGGAAACAGCTTGGGTATCTCCCGGATCAGCCAGCTCTTGGCCTTGCCCATGGTGTCGCGCCGCCAGGCCAGCACCACCTGGATCTGGTGGCGATACTCGGGGCCGATCACCTTGAGCCGTCCGGCCCGGATGTCCTCTTCAATCCAGCTCAGCGGCATGGTGCCAACCCCGATCCCCGCCAGCAGGGCGTCGCGCTTCTCGCCCATGGTGCTGACGGTCAGCCGCGGCTGCTTGTCGAGCAGACGATAGGTGAGTACCGGCTTGCGCAGCGCCGTGTCGGCCACCGCGATGGCCCGGTAGCGGCGCAGGGTATCGTCTGCCAGGGGCTCGGGCTCCTGGTGCAGGGGGTGATCCGGGTGGGCGACGTAGAGCATCACCTCCTCCTGCAGCGGCTGGTGCTTGATGCCGGTCATCATGATGTCGGGATTGAGGGAGGAGATGAGCAGGTCGGCCCGGCCATCCTCCAGACACTCCCAACTGCCCGCCAGCACTTCGGCCCGCAGCCGCAGTCGGGTATCGGTCAGCTCGGCCAGCCGCTCCACCAGCGGGTAGAGCGCCTGCAGCGGCACCAGCGCATCGACGGCGATGGTGATGTCGGTCTCCCAGCCGCGGGCCAGCGCCCGGGTCTCGCCCACCAGATGCTCGGCCGCCTCCAGCAGAATCCGGCCGCGCTCCAGCAGCATGCGGCCGGCCGGGGTGAACTTGGTTCTGTGGCCGCTGCGGTCGAACAGCATGGCGTCCAGCTCGTCTTCCAGCTTCTGTACCGTGTAGCTCAGCGCCGAGGGCACCTTGCCCAGTTCGTCGGCTGCCGCCGCGAAGCTGCCGCGGCGGTCGATGGCATCCAGCACCCGGATGGCTTCCAGGGTCAGCGCCCGTTCCTTGTTCAGTTCCTTGGCCATAAATTGCCTTCAATTTTTTTGAACATGTTTGCCAGTTTATCTCGCTAACAAGTTAGGCCAAGTGTCTTTAATATTCAATCAACGCTTAGGCAGGAGCGCCAAGCAGCCAAATAAACGGGTAGTTCCAGACTGTGCCCCCCTCAATCAGGGCGTCTGACTTCGGTGAAAGAACAACACACTATTTGAATGACCTCTTGCATGGATGCATTGATTCTGGCCACAGCGGCCTTGGCAATGACATAAAACCAAGAGAGTGAATGAACATGAAAAACGTAATCAAGATGCTGGCCGTTGCAGGCCTGATGATCGCAGGTTTTGCTCAGGCTTCCGTCCCGGCTGACCTCAACGCCGCCCCGGGCGTGCTGTTTGTAAACTGGCACGCCACCGCCGCGGTGGAAGGCAAGGGCAACCCCATGCTGGAAGTGCGTGACGAGTCTGGCGACCTGGTTGCCTCCGTGCACGCCAACCTGATGGGCAGCCAGCAGGTGCAGATCCCGAGCCGCACCCAGGGCAACCTGACCGTGAGCCTGGGTGAGCAGAGCAGCGACTACCGCATTCCGTTCGGCATCGGTAGCGGCAAACAGCGTTAATCAACCGTATCGGTACGTGAGGAGCACACCATGATGAAATTGAGAGCCGCAGAAGCGCGCGGCAAGGCCAACTTCGGCTGGCTGGATGCGCGCCACAGCTTTTCCTTCGGGCACTACTACGACCCGGACTGGATGGGGCATTCAGTGCTGCGGGTCATCAATCAGGATCTGGTGGCGCCGGGTGGCGGTTTCGCGACCCACCCTCACGCCAACATGGAAATCCTGACCTGCGTGCTGCAAGGCACCATAGAGCACAAGGACAGCCTCGGCCATGCCGAGCAGATCCCGGCGGGGGATTTCCAGCTGATGAGCGCAGGGTCCGGCATCCGGCACAGCGAGTACAACCCCTCGCAGACCGAGCCGCTCTCCCTGCTGCAAATCTGGATCGAGCCGAACGAACACGGCACGACACCCGGCTATCAGCAGAAGAAGATTGAAGCCAATCCGGGCATGACGCTGGTGGCGTCACCGGACGGCGAAGCAGGATCCTTCAGGATCCGCCAGCAGGCCCGCGTCTGGCGGTTGCAGCTTGAACCGGGTGAGAGCCTCACCTGGGAGCTGGCCGGCCGACACGGTTACCTGCAGATGATTTCAGGGGAGCTTGCCGCCAACGGTCTGGCTGCCCGACCCGGCGACGGGGTTCTCAGTCGTGATGAGCCCAAATGGGATCTGGTGGCCATGAGTGCCAGCCAAGCCCTGTTATTTGACCTACCCTGAAGCAGTCAGCGGTGATGTGACGCAAAACGAGGATATTGAAATGGACAAGATGAAAGATTTGGCACTGCTGGTGGGTCGCGTACTGCTGGCTCTGATGTTTGTGATGGCGGGCTGGGGCAAGATCGGCGGTTACGCCGGTACCCAGGGGTATATGGAAGCCATGGGCGTGCCCGGTTTCATCCTGCCGCTGGTGATCCTGCTGGAGCTGGGCGGTGGCCTCGCCATCATGCTGGGCCTGTTTACCCGCAGCCTCTCCGTGCTGATGGCCGGTTTCACCCTGATGGCAGCCTTTATTTTCCACTATCAGCCTGCCGATCAGATGCAGATGCTGATGTTCATGAAGAACGTCTCCGTGGCCGGTGGTTTCCTGGCCCTGGCGGCGGCCGGTGCAGGGGCCTTCAGCCTGGATGCCCGCCTCGGCAAGAACTGGTAAACCCCGCAGGTTCGAGTTTTCCAATGCCTTTTGGCCGGTGCAGTTGCACCGGCTTTTTTATGCCCGTCACATTTGCCTGCGGCAGATGGGCGATGTGATCGGCGACAACAAGCGCCTTTTGCATCTTCCCCCCCGATCCCCGACAATCCCAATTCTTGTTGAAGTGGCGGGGATCTTTGAAGTTTTCCCGCGATCACACCTCTTTTGCACTGGCGGGAATTGCTCATGTTTACCCTCTACCACTCCAATCAGCTGGATCTGCTCAAAGAGTTGCTGGTGAGCCGCATCCGGCAGACCCCCCTCGCTCACCCCTTCGAGCGCGAGCAGATCCTGGTGCAGAGCCCCGGCATGGCCCAGTGGCTCAAGCTGGAGCTGGCCAAGGCCTTCGGCATCGCCGCCAATATCGACTTCCCGCTGCCCGCCAGCTTTATCTGGGAGATGTTCACCCGGGTGCTGGCGGACGTGCCGCGCCAGAGCCCCTACAACAAGGGCTCCATGAGCTGGCAGCTGATGACCATCTTGCCCGCCCTGCTCGACCGCCCCGCCTTTGCGCCGCTGGCCGCCTATCTGGGCGGGGATGACGCGGAGTCATTGCAGGATCCCGAGCAGGTACGGCTGTGGCAGCTCTGCCAGAAGGTAGCGGATCTGTTCGACCAGTATCTGGTCTATCGGCCGGACTGGATCGCCCGCTGGGAACAGGGGGAGGGATTGAGTCAGGAGCTGGCCGGGGTGAGCGGCCAGGATTGGCAGCCGGAGCTGTGGCGCGAGCTGGTGGCTCGCACCCTGGCGCTGGCCCCCAGCGGCTACCACCGCGCCAACCTCTACGAGGAGTTTATCCACGAGCTGGAACGCACCGCCGAGCTGCCGGGCAAACTGCCCCAACGGGTGTTCGTGTTCGGCATCTCGGCGCTGCCGCCGCGCTATGTGGAGGCGCTGCTGGCCCTCGGCAGCCGGGCTGAGGTGGAGGTGCACCTCTTCGTCACCAACCCCTGCCGCTACTACTGGGGGGACTTGCTCGATCGCAAGACCCTGGCACGCCTCGAAAACAAGCTCAAACCCGGTACCGACATCGAGACCCTGCAGGGCCCCGCCAACCCGCTGCTCGCCTCCATGGGCAAGCTGGGGCGCGACTACCTGCACCAGCTGATGGAGCTGGAGGTGCCGCAAATCGAGGCCTTCGTCGATATCGATGACACCAGCTTGCTGCGCGCCATCCAGCAGGATGTGCTGGAGCTGGCCGAGCGGGGGGCTGGCGAGTTCGAACTGGATAGCAGCCAGCACAAGAGCCCGATCGACGCGAGCGATGGATCCCTGCAGATCCACGCCTGTCACGGCCCGATGCGGGAGCTCGAGGTGCTGCACGACCGCCTGCTGGCGCTGTTCGAGCAAGACCCCACCCTCACCCCGAAAGACGTGGTGGTGATGATGCCGGATGTGAACAGCTATGGCCCCTATATCCAGGCGGTGTTCGGGGCGAGAGGCCAGATCCCCTTCGCAGTGTCCGATCGGGCGGCGAGTCAGGAGAGCCCGCTGCTGCAGAGCTTCCTCGCCCTACTGAGACTCCCCAACGCCCGGCTGGGAGCCGGCGAGCTGCTCGCCATCCTCGAGGTGCCCGCCGTGCTGCGCCGCTTCGAGCTCGATGACGACGAGTTCAACCAGCTGCGGCGCTGGGTGCAGGAGACCGGCATCCGCTGGGGGCTGGATGACGGCTACCCGGAGCGCTTCGATCTGCCGCGCCTCTCTGGCAACAGCTGGCTGTTCGGCCTGCGCCGCATGCTGCTCGGTTTTGCCATGGGGGACGGCGAGCCGGTGGCGGGCATTTTGCCCTACGCCGATATCGAGGGGCAGCAGGGGCTGGCGCTCGGCAAGCTTGCCTGGTTTGTCGACTCCCTGGCGGAATTTTTGCCCCGCCTGCAACAGGCGCAGCCGCTGCCAGAGTGGATCGCCTGCCTCAACGAGCTGCTGGAGCGCTTCTATCTGGCCGACGAGGATGAAGAGCGCCAGCTGCAGCTTATTCGCAGCCAGCTGGCTGACTGGCTCGCCCAGCTTGGCGAGGCCCGCTTCGAGCAGCCCATGAGCGCGGATCTGCTGCAGGATTACCTCGGCAGCGTGCTGGGGGAGTCCCGCTCCAGCCAGCGCTTCCTCGCCGGTCAGGTCAACTTCTGCACCCTGATGCCGATGCGCTCCATCCCCTTCCGGCAGGTCTGCCTGCTCGGCATGAACGACGGCGTCTACCCGCGCACCCTGCCCCCCATGGGGTTTGACCTGATGGCAGTGGCGGGCCGGCGCGGGGATCGCTCCCGCCGCGACGACGACCGCTACCTCTTCCTCGAGGCGCTGCTGAGCGCCCAGCAGGGGCTCTACATCAGCTATCAGGGTTTCAGTGCCCAGGACAACAGCGAGAAGGTGCCCTCCGTGCTGCTGGCGGAGCTCATCGACTATGTGCGGCAGGGCTTCGTGCTGGCGGGGGATGAGAACCTCGATGACGAGACGTCCGGCAAGCGGCTGCTGGAGCACCTGATCGTCGAGCACCCGCTCACCCCCTACAGCCGCAGCTACTTCTATCCAGCGGCGCATTCCGGCCTCTTTACCTATGCCGCCGACTGGCTGCCGGCCCTGAGCCCAGAGCGCGGGGCCGCCAACTTCCAGAGCGGCGAGCTGCCGCTGCCCCCCGAATGGGGGAAAGAGCAGGGGTTGGAGCTGGCGGAGCTGCTGCGCTTCTATCGCCAGCCCGCCAAGTATTTCCTCAACCGCCGTCTCAAGGTGTGGTTCGAGCTGGACGAGGCCGAGATAGAGGACAGTGAGCCGTTCGAGCTGGACGGCCTGCAGCACTACCAGCTCAAGGCGCTGCTGCTCGATGCCCACCTCGAGGAGGGGGAGAGTGAGGAGCGTCGCCAGCGCCTGCAGCTCTCCGGCCTGCTGCCCCAGGGCTGGTTCGGCAGCCTGCTGCTGGACGATCTGGATGCCGAGATGGGCAAGCTGGCGGAGAGGCTACGTCCCTGGGTGGCGGCCAATGAGGCGGACAAACAGGCGGTGGAGATCGATATCTCCCTGACCCAGGGCCAGCTGCAGGGGTGGATCGACACCCAGAAGGGGCGCTTGCTGGTGGTCAAACCCGGCAGCTTCAACGGCAAGGATTTGCTGCTGGGCTGGATCCAGCACCTTTGCCTCTCCCTGAGTGATGCCCCCGGCGACACCCTGCTGTTCGACGCCAAGCAGAGCCTGCGCCTGCCCAGGCTTGCGGCTGACGAGGCGCGGCCAAAACTGGCGGCCCTGGTGGCGCTCTGGATGCAGGGGATGAAGCGGCCGCTGCCGTTTTTCCCCAGCACCGCCTGGGAGTGGATCAAGGGGATCGAGAAGGATCCGGAGAAACCGGAGGCCGCCGACAAAGCGGCCCTCGCCCGCTTCAACGGCGGCTACATGGTGACGGGGGAGGGGCAGGACGTCTACGTTGCCCGCTGCTTCCCGGAACTCGATGACGAGGTGCTGGCCCAGCTGCAGGCGCTGGCCCGCGAACACCTGACCCCGCTGATCAAGGCGCTGGAGGAGTTGCAATAATGGCCAATCCGCTCAATACCCTGCGTTTTCCCCTCCATGGCGAGCGGCTGATCGAGGCCTCCGCCGGCACCGGCAAGACCTACACCATCGCCGGCCTCTACCTGCGTCTGCTGCTGGGCCATGGCCCGCTCATCGAAGAGGGGGAAGACGCCGGTCAGCCCAGCGCCCACGAACGGCCGCTCTCGGTGACCGAGATCCTGGTGGTGACCTTTACCGAGGCGGCCACTGCCGAGCTGCGCGGGCGGATCCGCGGCCGCATCCACGAGGCGCGCCTTGCCTTTATGCGCGGGCAAAGCGGCGATGCCCTGCTGGCCCAGCTGCTAGCCGAGGTGGAGGATCACGAGCTGGCGGCCCGCCGTCTGCTGGCCGCCGAGCGGCAGATGGACGAGGCGGCCGTCTTCACCATCCACGGCTTCTGCCAGCGGATGCTGAAACAGAACGCCTTCGAATCGGGCGCCCTCTTCGAAACCGAATTTCTCACCGATGACAGCCAGCTCAGGCTGCAGGCGGTGAGCGACTACTGGCGCGCCGAGTTCTATCCGGTGGATAAAACCCTAGCCAGCGCGGTGCGCGCGCTCTGGCCAAGCCCGGCGGCCCTGCTGCGGGAGATGAACGGCTGGCTCGACAACAGTGAGCTGGAGATGCGCCCGCCGGCGGGGGACGAGACCCTGGCTGCCCGCCATCAGGTGGCCATGAGTCGCATCGCTGCGGTGAAGAGCGAATGGCTGGCGCAGGCGGACGAGATCCGCCGCCAGACCGATGGCCACATCAGCCGCTACACCGGCAAGAACTACGAGGGGTGGCTCGCCAAAATAGCCGACTGGGCGCAAGACGAGAGCAGCGGCTACGCCATTCCCAAGGAGCTGGAGCGCTTCGGCCAGAGGGTGCTGGAGGCGAACCTCAAGAAGGGGGGCGACGTGCCCACCCTGCCGCTGTTCAGCGAGATTGATGCGCTGCTGGCGAGCCGCCCTGGCATTCGGGATCTGATCCTGCAACGGGC
Organism: Aeromonas dhakensis; assembly: GCF_000820305.1. Lineage (GTDB taxonomy): Bacteria > Pseudomonadota > Gammaproteobacteria > Enterobacterales > Aeromonadaceae > Aeromonas > Aeromonas dhakensis. The sequence goes on along the minus strand of NZ_CDBH01000031.1, from coordinate 18,918 downwards.
GGCCAAGGTGGTGCGCAGCCGGATGCAGGCCAGCAAGCGCCAAGCCCATCAGCTCTCGTTCGATGACTTGCTCAAAGACCTCGATGGGGCGCTCGGCTCCGGCCTTGGCGAGCGGCTCTGCGAGCGCATTCGCGCCACCTACCGGGTGGCGATGATCGATGAATTTCAGGATACCGACCCCCAGCAGTACCGCATCTTCCACCGCCTCTACGGCGGCCATCAGGATACTGCACTGCTGATGATCGGTGACCCCAAGCAGGCCATCTACGGCTTTCGCGGCGCCGACATCTTTACCTATATTCAGGCGCGGCGAAATGTGAGCGCCCACTACACCCTCGGGCGCAACTGGCGCTCCAGCAGCGCGCTGGTGGCGGCGGTCAACGGCCTGTTCGAGCGGGCGAAAGATCCCTTTATCTACGAGGCGGATATCCCCTTCCTGCCGGTGGAGGCGCAGGGCAAGAGCAAGGCGCTACTGCTGGAGGGCGAAACCGCCCCCGTGCTGCACTGCTGGCAGCTCACCGGCCAGCCCACCTTCAACCGGGGGGACTACCAGAGCAAGATGGCCCGCGCCACGGCGGCGGAGATCCACCGCCTGCTGACCCTGGCCCGGGAGGGCAAGGCGCTGATTGGCAGCGAGCCGGTGAAAGCCGGGGATATCGCCGTGCTGGTGCGCACCGGCGCCGAGGGCAAGCTGGTGCAGCAGGAGCTGGCACGGCTCGCCATCGCCTCGGTTTATCTGTCGAATCGCGAGAGCGTGCTGGAACAGGTGGAGGCGCGGGAGATCCTGCTCATTCTGCACGCCTGCCAGAACCCGAGCGAGGAGAGAAGTTTGCGGGCGGCGCTCGCCACTGGCCTGTTCGATCTCGACGCCAAGGCCCTCGACGAGCTTGCCTCGGATGAGCGGGCGTGGGAGAGCGCGGTGCAGGAGTTTATGGAGTACCGCAAGGTCTGGCACAAGCGTGGTGTACTGGCCATGCTGCGGGCCCTGCTGCACCGGCGCAATCTCGCCGCATCCCTCTTGGCGAGCCCCTACGGCGAGCGGCGGCTGACCAATTTCCTCCATCTGGGGGAGCTGCTCCAGCAGGTGAGCAGCGAGCTGGACGGTGAATACGCCCTGCTGCGCTGGCTGGGGGAGGCGGTAAACCGCCAGAGCGGCCAGGATGCTGAGCAGATACTTCGCCTGGAGTCCGAGCGCAAGCTGGTGCAGATCGTCACCATCCACAAATCCAAGGGGCTGGAGTACCCGCTGGTGTTCCTCCCCTTTATCTGCAGCCACCGCAGCGCCGACACCCCCCTCTATCATGAGGCCGATGAGGCGGGCAATCGCACCATCCTCGATCTCACCGGCGCCGAGGATTCCTTGGCAGAGGCCGACAAAGAGCGCCTCGCCGAAGACTTGCGCCTGCTCTACGTGGCGCTGACCCGGGGCGTTTACGCCACCTGGCTGGGGCTGGCGCCGGTGCGCTCCGGCAACGGCAAGTCGGAGAAGACTGACCTGCACCAGACCGCCATCGGCTACCTGCTGCAAAAGGGGGAGGAGGGGGACGCCGCGACCCTGGCCACCGCCCTCAGTGCGCTTGCTGAGGATCTGCCCGGGGTGGCCGTCGGTGAGCCCTCGCTCACCCGCCCGGCCCCGCTGCCGGCCGAAGAGGAGCAACTGGGCGAGCCCAAGGTGCGCCGCTTTGGCGGCACCCTTGAGCGGGACTGGTGGATCAGCTCCTACTCCGGTCTCGCGGCCCAGGGCCACGGCCACAGCAAGGGGGTGCTGGCCAACCCCGGCTTCGATGACGAGGTGGTCACCGAGGCGGCGGCGCTGGCTGCCGAAGAGCCAGTGCAGGCGCCCCAGCCCTCCATCTTCACCTTCCCGAAAGGGGCGCGCCCCGGCACATTGCTGCACAGCCTGTTCGAGACCATCGACTTTCAAAGTGCCGCAGGCGAGCCGCTGGCACAGCATATCGCCACCCTGCTGGCGCAGGATGGCTTCGACGAAAGCTGGGCCCAAGTGCTGCAACAGCAGGTGGAGGCGGTGCTGGATACGCCGCTTGAGACCGCGTTACTTGCAGAGAGTGGCGAGCCGGTGCGGCTGCGGGATCTGGCCCCCGAGCGCAAGCAGGTGGAGCTGGAGTTTTTCCTGCCCATGGGGCGGGTGACGGCACCGGCGCTGACCGCGCTCTGCCAGCAGCACGACCCGCTGTCGCGGGGCAACAAGCCGCTCAGCTTCGCCACCGTGCAGGGGATGCTCAAGGGCTTTATCGACCTGGTGTTCGAGTGGCAGGGGCGCTGGTATCTGCTCGACTACAAGTCGAACCACCTCGGCATGAGCCCGGCCGACTACAGCCGGCCGGCGCTGGAGCAGGCCATGGTGGAACATCGCTACGATCTGCAATACCAGCTCTATTCGCTGGCGCTGCACCGGCTGCTCGCCCTGCGTCTGCCGGGCTACGACTTCGACCAGCACTTTGGCGGGGTCTTCTATCTGTTCCTGCGTGGCATGCCGCAGGGGGGGATCTTCCATACTCGCCCCAGCCGTGAGCTGGTGCTGGGGCTGGATCGGCTGTTTAGCGAGGGGGCAACGACCGCCTCTGCACAAGAATGGGATAACGGGGTAGAAGCATGAAGAGCGCAATCATGATCGAACGGCTCAAGGCCTTGGCGCTGGCTGGCCGCATCCGCCAGCTGGATCTGCAATTTGCCAAGCTGGTGGCCGATCTGGGCGGCACTCCCGAGCTGGTGCTGGGGGCGGCGCTCGCCTGCTTCGAACTGGGGCGCGGCCATGTTTGCCTGCCGCTGGAGATGCTCTCTGCCGGATCCTTGCGCCCGTTCGGGCTGGATCCGGATCAGGGCCGGGATCTGCTGGCCGATCTGGCGGATCCTGCGAGCTGGCCCGCCCTGTTTGCGGCAAGCCCGCTGGTTGGCAGCGAACAGGATGAGGGGCAAGCCCCCCGCTGGCCGCTGCGGCTCTGGCACGGCCGCCTCTACCTCACCCGCTACCACGATCACGAGCAGGGAGTGGCCCGCCATCTGCGAGCGTTAAGCGAGAGAGCCGAATGGCCCGAGATTGCCCCGGCCCTGTCGCGCCTCTTTGCCCGCGACTACGGCCTGGTGTTCGCAGCCCTGCTCAAGGCCCGCCTCGCCCCCGACTTCTCGGCCCGCCACTTTATCGAGAAGTATCTGGATCTGGTGTTCCCGAACGAAGTGGAGTGGCCTGCCATCGAGGCGCTGCTGGCCAGTGCTCAGGCCGCAAACGACCTGAACAAGCTGGATGCGCTGGTGCCCGAGTCGCTCTGCTGCAACGGCCAGAAGCTGGCGGCGGCCACGGCGGCGGCACGCCCCTTTGCGGTGATCTCCGGCGGTCCCGGCACCGGCAAGACCACCACGGTCGCCAAGCTCTTGGCCATTCTGGTGGAGACCGGCCTGCAAGCAGGCAAGGCCCCGGCGATCCGGCTGGTGGCCCCCACCGGCAAGGCGGCGGCGCGTCTGACCGAGAGTATCGGCGCTGCCCTGCAGGCGCTGGACTTGCCCCCCGAGTGGGTGGAGGCCATCCCCACCGAGGCGGGCACTCTGCACCGGCTGCTCGGGGTCATTCCGGGGCGCAGCCAGTTCCGCCACCACAAAGGCAACCCGCTGCACCTCGACCTGCTGGTGGTGGACGAGGCCTCCATGGTCGACCTGCCGATGATGGCGCGCCTGCTCGATGCGCTGCCAAGCCACGCTCGCCTGATCCTGCTCGGCGACAAGGATCAGCTCGCCTCGGTGGAGGCGGGGGCCGTGCTCGGCGACATCTGCAGCTTTATCGAACAGGGCATCAGCCCGGCGCAGGCGGATTGGCTCTCCCGCCAGACTGGCTACCGGCTGCAGGGCTCGCCTGCCGGGGCACCGGTGCGTGACAGCCTCTGTTTGCTCTCCAAGAGCTGGCGCTTCGATCAGCACTCCGGCATCGGCCAGCTGGCGCGCGCCTGCAACAGCGGCGATGCGGCGGCGGTGGAATCAGTCTGGGGCATGGGCTTTGCCGATATCAGCCTGCACCCCTGGGCCGGGGAGGCCTACGACGAGTTGATTGCCCAGGGGGTGGCTGGTTACGGCAGCTATCTGAAGGCCGCCCGCGCGGGGGAAGATCTCGCTGCCGTGTTCAAGGCGTTCAACGGCTTCCAGATCCTCTGCGCCCTGCGCGATGGCCCGTTTGGCGTCGAGGGGCTCAACGAGCGCCTCGAACTGGCCCTGTCACGGGCCGCTCTGATCGCCCGCGATGGCGACTGGTATGCGGGCCGCCCCGTGATGGTGGTGCGCAACGACCACGGGGTCGGCCTCTACAACGGCGATATGGGGCTCTGCCTGCCCGATGAAAGCGGGCGGCTAAAGGTATGGTTTGAGCAGCCGGACGGCACCCTGCGGGCGCTCCTGCCAAGCCGGCTGCCGCCCCATGAGACCGTCTACGCCATGACCATTCACAAATCCCAGGGCTCGGAGTTTGCCCATACCGTGTTGGTGCTGCCCGACAGCCCCAGCCCGCTGTTGACCCGCGAGCTGGTCTACACCGGCATCACCCGCGCCAAGGCGCGCCTCGATCTCTACGGCGATCGCGCCCTGCTGGCCCAGGCGGTGCGGAAAAAGACCGAGCGGTATTCAGGGTTGGCGGAGAGATTGGGGGAGTGATGGGTTGGACGGCGGTGAAGGGATTTACTGCACGATAATACCTTGCTAATGATTGCGCGCTTTTCATTGAAGGGCATATACATACGCCAGTCAGCCATAGGATTGAGGGATGTCTGTGGCCACTGCGTCAGTGAATCTGGATTGGGTGAGGGCATGGTGGAACTGGTGCGATTGATGAATGCCACTAGGTGGGAAGAAATCCGACTCGGTATGTATGCGTTGGGAGATCTCTCTCCTAGGTGGCGTGTGCGGGACCTGTACAGCCGGTATCTATCTGATTGGGATGGGGAGTGGTTCTATCACTTTAAAGCGGGTGGTTACGAGCATATCGAGTGGCTGGAAGTAGATACCACGTCGCCTGAGCAGACTGCAGCCGTGCAGGACGTGTTGTTACAGGTGCGGGTGCCCGGAGAGCGGATCGGGAATGCATTTCGGGTCTACGGCTATGTACCGCTCGGTAAACCGATGGACTACTTGGGGTAAACCAGCAATTGGACGGCGGTAAACGAAGTTTACCGCCGTCTGTAGTGCATAGATGTTTGAACGTATTTCACTTCAGAAAATAATAGGATGATCAGGTGATTAAAAATGTATGGGGGTTGTATTGGCTGACATGCTTATTATTTCTCTTTGCAGCGTTACCCTTATCGTTTTTCGAGATGTATTTTTTGTTTCTGAATCATGGATAGTATTGAAGCCTTCGATTTTTTATATGGTTGTAGGTGCTTTGTTATTCGTGCCTTTTAATCATCGCAAAGGTCTATTGTTTTCTCTCTGGGGTAATCGCTTAGACCTAGGTGATATAGTCTGGTGTTCTTATCGAAAGGTCATGGGGACATCTTATATTCTATACGCAGCGATATTATATGTTGTCAGTGAAACATTGCCACTAACCTACTGGGTATATACAAAAGTATATGGTAACCTATTTGTGAATTTTGTTTTATCTATTGTGGTAGGTGTGATTGTTATACAGAAAAATTATAGTTAAAGTTTAAGGTTCCAATGATATGAATTTTATAAGAGTGAAGTTTGTTTTGATGGTGTTGACGCTATATCTTAGCGCCAATCTCTTTGCTAATACAGTAGAGTCTGGTGATGATATAGCCAAAGAGATGTGTGCAAAACTGCCAGTGGTTATCAAAAAAGGTAATGAATCATACAAGGCAGGGGAATATGCCAAAGCAAGTGATTATTTTACGGAGCAGGCCTCACTAAGTGAGGGGTGTGGATATATTTATGGTAAGCCAGATCAAGCGGCGACTATTACGGCATATAACAATGTTGCACTTTCTTATATAAAGCAAGGGGAGAAGCTTAAGGCTCTGGCATGGTTGTCATTAGCCCCGAATGATAAGAAATCTAAATTCAACTACGGTCTACTTAAAAGTATGCCTGCCTCCGTTGTGCCTGATATGGTTGGAACCTATTGGCAGTATGCTGGTTTCGGAAGTTGGAATGTAGCCTCTGTAGAAAAGCAAGGCAATGACTACTTGATATCCTTGAATCTGCTCTATTTTGGGTTAATGGGACTGGTTTATGGTCCCAACATTGGGGATATCTCTCAAGTTGTGACTATGAAGGATAATGAGGGGCTGATAAAACTTACCGGTGAAGAAGGTAATTGTGAAATTTCGATAAAATTTATAGAAGAAGATCATGGTCTTCTGAGGGTTGATACAAACCAGAATAAAAATGAGTGTGGATTTGGTCACAATGTATACGCGCATGGTGAATTTATCAGAGTATCGAACAAGCCTACACCATTTGATATCGGTTACTGAGTGAAAAAAACGATTTTTTCATTATGCCTTCATGTTATTTGAGTTATTAGTTGAAATAATTATGGTTGGGGTGGGGCGCACAATGTTTTCCACGTATTTCATTTCCCCTCATCCCCAACCCTTCTCCTCCTTTTTTAATAAACAGGAGAAGGGAGGTTGGGCATCTTTTTATATCTTTCGCACCACGGGATTATCCGGCATTTGTAGGTTCGATTAGCGAAGCGTAATCGGACGGTCGCGTAATCGGACAATCGTGTAACCCGACGGTCACGTAACCCGATGATCACCTAATTGGAGGCTCCCTTGGCCGGGATTTCGACAGACCAGAGATTCGAGTGTCGAATATCCACCCCCCCAACCGCCTCTGGCTTATGGTTCGGCCTGCATATCCGGTTGGCAGCCGGGGCCCTGGGCGACCTCCTCCTTGAGCCAGTCGATAAAGCAGCGGATCCGGGCCAGTCTGGGAGAGTCGGGATCCCAGACCAGGTGGTAGTCGTTGTCGGGGTTGTAGCTCTTGGTGAAGAGGCGGGTCAGCAGGCCGCTGGCGATCAGATCCCCCGCCAGCACGTTGCGGCTCAGGGCCACCCCCTTGCCGGAGAGCACCATGTCGATCGCCAGGCTGTTGTTGTTGACCTCGAAGCGCTTGATCCGGCTCAGGTCGAGCCGATAGCCCGACTCCTGCAGCCACTTCTCCCACGAGACTCCGGCGTAGTCGGGCCCGGAGACGATGACGGTGTCGTAGAGATCCTCGATACGCTGCAGCCGCTCGGCCAGGGCCGGCGAGCAGACCGGAAAGACGCACTCCCGGATCAGCAGGCAGGAGCTCAGCTCGGGGTCGACCCGGTTGCAGTAGCGGATTGCCAGATCCATGCCACCCCGGCCTATGGGCTGCACCTGGGGGTTGGCGTTGAGGCGCACTTCGACCTCGGGGTGGCGTTCGACGAAGCGCCAGAGCCTCGGCATCAGCCAGCGGCTGGCGAAGGAGGGAATGACGGTGACGTTCAGCACCCCTGCCAGCGGTTCACACTCGAGGGCGGCCATGCCCTGCTCGAACGCCGCCATGCCCTGGCTGACCCAGGGGAGCAGGCGTGCACCCCGCTCGGTCAGGCGCATGTTGCGCCCCTCGCGAACAAACAGCTTGACCCCCAGACTCTGCTCCAGCCCCCGGATCTGCTGGCTGACCGCCGCCTGGGTGATGAACAGCTCCTCGGCGGCGCGGGAATAGCTGCCGTGGCGGGCCGCCGCCTCAAAGGTGTGCAGGGCGCCGATCTGGGCGATGTATAACTTGCGCTTATGTGTCTGGTTAGCTTTCATCGTTGGCCTTCCTGGCCCGGATTAATAACACTCGACGTCCAATCAAACGGCGAAATCAAGGCGAGGTTATCATGGAAACGGCAGGAAGCAATCTGATCGAATCGATCATGAAAATATTGACCAGAAGGGCCGACAAGACCCGCACATTCAAGCAGGAGAATATGCCAGACTGGTTGCGACACGATATGGGGTTGCACGATGATGACAATCAAAAGCAGCATCATGCCAGAGACAGGATTAAATATTGAGACGCTGTTTTTGGTACCGCCTGCCAAGTTAATATTTATTTTTCTGAATATGATATTGAGTGGCGCTGGTGTCACCCTGTCTGAGATATGGTATTGCGCCTCAGGTGATATGATCTGGCGATTGGTAGTCCCGTATATATTTCTGCTTGAGACCCGCATCAATCAATCTGGTGCGAAGGTGGTGGTTGAACGAAGTCCAACGTTTGCTGTTAAATCTCTTTTGCCTTCCCCTCATCCCCGACCCTTCTCCCGCAAGGGGAGAAGGGAGCAAATACGCTGTCCGATTACGCTTCGCTAATCGAACCTACTTGGTTGGCTATTTTTGCCATCAACCGAATCAACATGGCTGGCGATCATATCTTCGATGCTGCTTTATCCCCTCTCCCGTTGGGAGAGGGCAGGGTGAGGGGAGCATTCAGGTATTAGATGGTCAGCTCCAGCCGGTTGCCTTCCGGGTCGAGAAAGGTGCTCTCGTAATAGCCGTCGCCAGTCCAGCGGGGGCCGTCCAGGTGTTTGACCTCGGCGCCCTTGAGCAGCTTGAGGCGGGCGGTCATCTTGTCCACCGCCTCCACACTGCCGAGGGAGAAGGCTATATGGGCCAGCCCCTGCAGCGGGTGCGGTAGGCGCAGATCCGCCGGAAATAGTATGGGGGTGTGCATCAGCTCCAGGCTGGCGCCCCCCTCGAAGCGCACGAAGTAGGAGCTGAACTGTTTGCTTGGATTGTGGTAGCGCTCATTGGCCTGCCCGCCAAACAGGGTGCAGTAGAATGTTGTGAGCGCCTCGAGATCCTGCGCCCAGATGGCGACGTGATGGATATGCATGGCTGGTCTCCTGTGACTTGATGCCCTTAATGCTATGCTGGGGCCTGCCCCTTCGACATGGCTGAGTCCGTCCTGATGATGTCTGAAACTGCCAACACCGAGCTTATCGATGTCTCCCCCGACTGCCGCGAGCAGATCTGCTGTGACAGCCTGCTGCCGGCCCTCGCGCAGGAGCAGGTGTGGCTGGCGGGCTATTCCCGCCTCAAGACCCGCTACCGCATTGCGCGCCGCTTTGCCGATATGCACTGCTTTTTGCTGACCCTGGGGGGCGAGGGGGAGGTGCAGGTGGGCGATCGCATGGCGCGGCTGCAGGTGGGTGAGTGGGCGCTGATCCCGGCCGGGGAGCCGCTCTGTTATCAGTTGAGAGAGCAGCTTAGTGAGCAGCTGAGTGAGCCGATTAGTGAGCAGTTGAGAGAGCCACCGAGCGAGCCGTTGAGCCAGCTGTCGAGCGAGTGGGAGCTGGTGTGGCTGCTGCTGCACAAGGACTCCCCCTGGGATGCCTTCGCCAGCCAATCCCGGCTCGGTTGCACCTCCCAGCAGGCCACTCTGCTGCGCACCATCGAGAACCTCTATGCGGAGCAGGAGCGCCGTCAGGACCCGCTGCTCAGCGCCCTGCTGGTAGAGCAGCTCGGCTTCTATCTGCGCCGTCTGTTGCAGAAGGGGGAGGGACAGCGGCGCGGCGAGCGGCTGGCGCTGCGCCTCGAGCTGCTGCTCAAGGAGGCGCTGGCCGAGCCCTGGGACATAGCGCGCATGGCCGGCGCCCTGCATCTCTCCGAGCGCCAGCTCTACCGGCTCTGCCAGCAGCACTTCGCGCTGGCGCCCATGGCGCTGCTGCAACGGCTGCGCTTGCAGCGGGCTGCGCTGTTGCTGGCCAGTCGGGCCGATTCGGTCAAGCTGCTGGCCGAGCAGTGCGGCTTTCGCAACGAGTACCACTTCTCCACCGCCTTCAAACGGCTGCACGGGCTGGCGCCCAGCCACTATCGCCACCGGCATCATCCCGCCTTTAAAACCGGAAAAGGCTAGTGTATTGAGTCACACTGGTTGCTACTGTTGTTCAGACGAACCTGATTGCGGCCGATAACCGGAGACGGGCCATGAGCCGGCTGGCCGCGACAGAGTTGGGCTTCATGGGAGTCGTCTCCCCATAATCGTTTTTCTTCAATCAGATTGCATTTCCCGCAGTTGGGGGTGAGAGGGCAAGGATGGTCTCTATGCTGCAAGACAGTGACACGATCAGGATCTCGGACGTCAGCGAAGCCGTGGTGCACGGCATCCTGGCGGTGGTGAGCGACGGTATCTGGGACTGGAACGCCAACACCGGGTTCGTCTATCGCAATCCCGGCTGGTACCGGATGCTGGGCTACGAGCCCCACACCCTCGGCAACACTGTCTTCACCTGGGAGAGCGTGATCCATCCCGACGACATGGAGCAGGTGATGGCCTGCTTCGACGCCTACCTGAGCGGCGCCGCCCCCGACTACCGGGTCGAGTATCGCTGCCGCAGCCGCGGCGGCGACTACATCTGGATCGAGGATTGCGGCCGCATCATAGCCCGCAACCCGGACGGTTCTGTGGCCCGGATGATCGGCGCTCACCGCAACATCCACGCCCAGAAGCTGCTGCTGGAGCAGCTGGAGCGGCGCAACCACACCCTGGAGCAGCAGATCGCCTTGCGCACCGCCGAGCTGGTGCGGCTCAACGAGGCGCTGCAGCAGAAGGCGGAGGAGAATCGCCAGCTGGCGGAAACCGACGCCCTGACCGGTGCCGCCAGTCGCTACCGGCTGGAGCGCACCATTCGGCAGGAGTGCGAGCGGGCCAAGCGTTTTCAGCAACCCTTCTCCGTCATCGCCATGGATGTGGACGACTTCAAGCAGATCAACGACAGCCACGGTCACCAAGCGGGGGATCAGACCCTGATCAACATAGTGGCGCTGGTGCGCAGCCACATTCGCGAAATAGACCTGATTGCCCGCTGGGGCGGGGACGAGTTCATGGTGGTGCTGCCCAATACCGGCCTGGCCGATGGCTGGCGGGTGGCCGACAAGCTGCGGCAGTTGCTGATGGAGACGCCGGTGTGCGAGCACTTTCCCATCACCATGAGCTTCGGGCTGGCCGAGTACCGGCCGGACGAGAGCATGGGTCAGCTGATGGTCAGAATGGATCGGGCCCTCTATCAGGCCAAGCAGACGGGCAAGAACCAGATCTGCCAGTAGCCGGCCGCCCCGCCAGGCCGCTGGCTGCCGAATGGTGCTAATCCTTCCCCCCGAATGCGTCTTGACCTCAGCCTCATCTTGACTCCGTACGGGTACGCTGGTCTGATGCGCGCTCTTTAAACCCCGTGAGACATGAAACGATGAAAAAGAGCATCCTGGTTGCCCTGACTGCACTGCCCCTGATGGCCAACGCCGGCCTGATGGACTCCCTGACCGACACAGTGACCAGCAGCGTGACCAGCACTGCCAAAGAGATGGCCGGCACCGCCATGGACAGCGCCTCCAACGAAGCAGTCAAGAAGGCGCTGGACATCAAGGAAGGCGGCTCCAACAAGCAGGCCATCAAAGAGAAGCTGGGCGCACCGGCCAGCACCAAGACCGAAGCCGGTCTGGAAGTGTGGAGCTATGATCTGGGCGCTCTGAACAAGGTCTCCCCCATGCTGGCAGAGACCTCCAAGAGCCTGTTCAAGGAGTCCGAAGTGGCCCAGAAAACCGTGCTCATCAAGTTCGAAGGCGAAACCGTCAAGACCCTGAACCTGGCCGACAAGACCAAGGCCTGAGTCTGAACGACGTGCATGAAAAAAGGGGCCTGCGGGCCCCTTTTTGCTGCTTTCGAATTACTGGTGCGCTTCGGCGAACTGCTTCATCGCTTCGGCGTGCTTGGTCATGCCGTCGGCACGCAGATTCAGGTTTTTCACGAACTCGGCCTTCTTGGCCGGATCTTCGATCTTGTCGTAACGCTGCTGCAGGTGAGTCTGGATTTGCTCCGGGGTCATGTTCTGCATGCGGGCCATCTTGTCGTGGCGGCCGCCATGGTGCTTGCCGCCCATCATGCCGCTGCCGTCCATCGGGCAGTCGGTCATCATGCCGGGCTGGGCCGTGCTGACGGCTTCGCTGGCGGCATAGGCGCCAAGCGGCAGGCCAAGGATCAGGGTGGCGGTCAGCAGAGTCTTGGTCAGTTTTTTCATGGTCTATCTCCTTGCGGATTGAGTTCGGGGTCGGCTTGCTCGCCTTGACCCTGATTACACACCAGACAGGTGTCTGAACTTTGCCAGTTGAAGCCTATTTTGTAGCAGAGTGTGACACCATGACCCTGTACCGGACATTGACCGGGCCCATGCTGGGCGGGAAATAAAAATACCCCGTCAGCGTTGGTCGCTGGCGGGGTATTTTTCCGGATGTGCGGGCTTAGCGCTGGCGACCGCTACCGACGCTGTAGGGCATCCGATAGCTGCTGCTCTCACCATCCAGGCTGAGGATCAGGTCACCCTGGGCCCGCATTGGCAGGCGCACCTGCTGCATGCCGTTCAGCCGGGCAGGGACCCGCTTGATCAGATCGCCGGCGGCATTGTGGACCTCCAGGGTCGGATGGGCATCGCCGCTGCTGGCGGTGTCGTGCCAGTTGACGAACAGCAGGCCGGGGGCAACGCTGACGTCGGCCGGCAGGGCTGCCTGGGCCAGCCCGGTGTGGGCCAGTCCGGCCAGCATGAACAGGGCCATGGTCTTGTTGATCATGAGTCGATTCTCCTTGATGAGATGCCGCAGGGGCGGCGGGAAGGTCAGGGTGCGCACCGGAGGGGGCGCATCATGACGAAGGGGGCTCGGTCGCCTGGTCGGCGGGCACGCCGGTATCGTCTGCTGCCGCGTCGACGGCGCCGGCTTGCACCGGGTCGGTCTGGCCGGATGTGCGCCTTGCCTGTCTGGCAAGGGCTTCGCTGGCGGCAAAGGCCAGCAGCAAGGGGGTGGTGAGGGCCAGCATGGCCTGTCTGCTCCTGCAACCGATGGGGTGGTCACAGTAAACAGCCGGTCTGTGTCTCAACTTTGCCGAGCGGCCGCTTTTTTGTAGCAGAGTGTGGCATCTTGCTGATCTGGCACACTTTGACACAAACCGCCCGGCGGATTTTCGTATACTCGTGCCAGCTCTAACAGGAGGTCCCCATGAATCAAAACAGCACCCACATTCTGGTGGTCGACGATCACAGCGAGATCCGCGATCTGCTGAAGCGTTTTCTGGAACAGCACGGCCTGCGGGTCAGCTGTGCCCGCGATGGCAAGGAGATGAAGCGGCTGCTGGAGGAGCGGGAGTTCGATCTGCTGGTGCTGGATCTAATGATGCCGGGAGAAGACGGCCTGACCCTCTGCCGCGAGCTGCGGGCCAAGTCCAGCCTGCCCATCATCATGCTTACCGCCATGGGGGAGGAGACCGACCGCATCATAGGGCTGGAGATGGGGGCCGACGACTACCTCGCCAAGCCGTTCAATCCGCGCGAGCTGCTGGCCCGCATCAAGGCGGTGATGCGCCGCACCCAGGTCGAGCCGCAGCCGGTGGCCGAGGCCTTGACCCGGGATCTGCGCTTCGATCGCTGGCTGCTCGACATCAACCGGCGCGAGCTGGTTGATGAGGAAGGGGTGGGGCTGAGCCTCTCTACCGCCGAATTCGACCTGCTGCGGGTCTTTCTGGAGCGGCCGCAGCGGGTGCTGAGCCGGGATCAGCTGCTGGATCTGGCCCGCGGCCGCGAGGCGGTGGCGTTCGACCGTGCCATCGACACCCTGGTGAGCCGGCTGCGGCGCAAGCTGGAGCGGGATCCCAAGAATCCGGAGCTTATCAAGACCATCTGGGGCGGCGGTTACCTGTTCGCCGCCGATGTGACTCAGGTATAAGGCGGTGGGGATGTTAAGACGCGGCTGGTCGAAGCTGTGGCCCAAGGGGCTGACGGGCCAGATCATCCTGGTGGCGCTGGCCGGGCTGGTGCTGATCCAGCTGCTCAGCATCCAGATCTATCGCACCGATCGGGAGGAGGCGCTCGGCTACGTCAACAGCCGCAACGCCATGCAGCGCATCGTCTCGGTGGTGCGGCTGCTGGCCCTCTCGCCCCCCTCCCTCTATGACGAGATCCTCAAGGCGAGCCGCAGCGAGACCCTGCTGCTGCGCATCGCCGACGAGCCGCTGCAGCCGGACAACCGCAGTCCCCGCTTCGAGCAGCTGGTGCGCTCCCGGCTGGGTTACCCCTCGACCCTGATGGTGGAGATCAGCGCCGAGCTCAAGCAGGATGCCCAGCGCAGCCGGGCCTGGCAGCACCACAACCGGATGATGAAGGACCGCAAGGGGGGGCCGCCGCCGCAGGACATGCGGCTGTACGGCTCCATCCAGCTGCCGCGCGGCGGCTGGCTGCAGTTCAGCTCGCTGGTGGACAAGGAGTCGGCCAGCTGGTCCTGGCAGACCACCTTCAACCTGATGCTGGTGGCGAGTCTGGTGATCGGCATGATGATCTGGCTGTTCCGCCGCGCCACCCGGCCGCTCAAGCAGCTGGCCGCCAACGCGGACAGGCTCGGCCGCGGCGAGGACATAGAGCCGCTGCGGGAGGAGGGGCCGACCGAGGTGCGCGAGTCCATCCAGGCCTTCAACCGCATGCACACCCGGCTCGATCGCTTCGTGCAGGACAGAACCCGCATGCTGGCGGCCATCTCCCACGATCTGCGTACCCCCATCACCAGCCTGCGGCTGCGCACCGAATTTCTGGACGAGGGGGAGGACAAGGAGCGGATCCAGCAGACCCTGCAACAGATGGAGCAGATGCTGGCGGCCACCCTCAGCTTTGCCAGGGAGGAGGGGCAGCAGGAGGCGACCCGGGAGCTGGACCTGGTCAGCCTGCTGGAGAGCCTGTGCGACGACTATGCCGACACAGGTCAGCCGGTTACCTGTCTGGCAGAGGGCAAGCAGGTCTACGCCTGCCGCGCCAACACCCTGCGCCGGGTGCTGCAAAACCTCATCGGCAACGCCATCAAGTACGCCGGCAGTGCCGAGGTGTCGCTGGAACGCACCGACAGCGAGCTGGTGATCCGGGTCTGCGATCAGGGGCCCGGCATCGATCCGGCCCGGCTGGAGGATGTATTCAAGCCGTTCGTGCGTCTCGACGAGGCCCGCAACACCGAATCCGGCAGCGTGGGGCTGGGGCTCTCCATCGCCCGCACCCTGGTGCACCAGCACGGCGGCGAGCTGACCCTGCACAACCGGGAGCAGGGCGGGCTGGAAGCGCGCATCAGCCTGCCGCTGTGAGGGGCGAACGAGTCGATGGAAAGGGCGCCTGCGGGTGCCCTTTTCGTTTTTGGTCTTGCACTGGTCCGGCCGGCATCACGCTCGTTTCATACTCGCTCATGCTTGTTCTCCTATGCTGAAGATGGTGATAATCGATGGCCGCGCAGACGGCCAAACAGCAGGGTCGGTACAGGGATGGCAGGTGAGTCGGGAGTCAGGTGGCGAGTCGGATACGGGTGGTGGCTGCTGCTCTGTGCGCTGGTATTGCCGGCATGGGCGAACACAGCGCCCAAACCGCTCATCGTAGCCAACTCCAAGGCCTGGCAGCCCTTCTCCTATCTCAATGAAGCGGGTCAGCCCGATGGCCTGTTGATCGATCTGTGGCGCGAGTATGGTCGCGTCACCGGTCGCCCCATCCAGTTCAAGCTGGTGGACTGGCAGAGCTCGCTGGATCTGGTTCGCAACGGCCAGGCCGATGTCCATGGCGGCCTGCTCTGGTCGCCGGAGCGCAATATGGTCTACGACTATGGCCAGGCCCTCTCCCACCTCGACGCCCAGCTCTTCTTCGCCAACTCTCTGCGCGGTTCGGACGTGAACTACTACCTGCTGCACGAGAGCGTGGGGGTGGTGGCGGGAGGGTTCGAGGAGTACTACGCCCGCAAGAACTTCCCGCGCACCCGGCTGCGCACCTTCGATGACAACGACGCCATGCTGCGCGCTGCCTTGAACGGCGAACTGGAAGCCTTCATCGCCGACCTGCAGGTGGCCAACTTCTACATCTACACCGCGGCGGATCCCACCCGCTTCATCCCGGTGCGCCACCTCTACAGCGATGACGTCCGCTTTGCCGTCGCCAAGGGCAATCAGGCGCTGCTGCAGGAGCTGGAGCAGGGTTTCACCCGCATCGGCGAGGCGGATCGGGAGCGGATCATCCGCAAGTGGATGCATATCGAGACCGTCTACCCGGCACATCTCTGGCCCTGGCTGCTGGCCGTCGGCGGCCTGGTGCTGATGGCCTACATCATCCAGCTGCGGCGGGCGGTGGCGAGCCGTACCGCCGAGCTTATCCAGGCCAACGCCAGGCTGGAGCGTCTCGCCAGCACCGACTCCATGACCGGCATCCTCAACCGGCGCGCCTTCTTGCCGCTGCTGGAACAACGACTGACCAGCGGCGAGGCGTGTGCCCTGCTGCTGTTCGATCTCGATCGCTTCAAGGGGATCAACGATCACTTCGGGCACGGGGTCGGCGACGAGGTGCTGTCGGCCATGGTGGAGCGCGTGCAGCGGGTGTTGCCCGCCAGCGCCCTGTTCGCCCGCATCGGCGGCGAGGAGTTCTGCATCAGTCTGCTGGTGGCCGACATGGCGACGCTGCAGCAGTGGGCCGAGCGGATCGGGCGGGAGGTCAATGGCCGCAAGCTGTCGACCAGCGCCGGGGAGCTTGGCATCTCCATCAGCACGGGGGCGGTGTGGGTGCCGGCAGAGGTGAGGGCGGAGGGCCGACGAGTGCTGCTGCAGGCGGATCAGCTGATGTATGGCGCCAAGTCGCTGGGGCGCAACACCTGGCAGGCGGCAAGCTATGTGAAAGAGATGGCAGACGAGGCGGGGCAATAGAAAACCGCCGCCCAGGGTGGGCGGCGGCGGGTCATCAGAAGTTGTAGGTCATGCCCAGGGTGTAGCGGCGACCATCCAGCACGGTGCCGAAGCTGCTGTAGTCCACCGTCTTGTCGAACAGGTTGTAGACGCCTGCGGTGACGTTCAGATGTTCGTTGGCCTTGTAGACCAGACCCGTGTCGAAGAAGGTGTAGGAAGGGGTGCCGTCGGCCATTCTGACCCGGCTCAGGTAGTCCGAGGTCTTGCTGCGGAAATTGACCCGTGACCAGAGGCTGACGTCATCGGTACTCTTCCAGTCGACCGTGGTGTTGAACATGTGGCGCGGCATCTGGTTAAGCGCCTTGCCCTCGTTCGGACCGCTCTTCTGCTCGGACTGGGTGAAGGTGTAGCTGGAGGCCAGCGACCACTTTTCGTTGATGGCCCAGTTGGCCGTGCCTTCCACCCCGCGCATGTTCGCCTTGTCGACGTTGATGCGGTCGCTGATGAAGTCATAGGTGTGACCGTTCAGGGTGCAGGAGGGGTCATCCTTGCTGGTGCAGCGGCGGATCTCGGAGATCTTGTCCTCGAAGTCGGTATTGAACAGGGTCAGCCCTGTGCTCAGCCCCTCCTGACCATCCCACAGCAGGGCGATCTCCTGGCTCACGCTGGTTTCCGGTTTGAGCTGCGGGTTGCCAACCAGCATGCCGTCCTGGGTGCCGCCGCCGGTGGCCTGGCCCCAGTTGGCGGCCGACATGCGCAGATCCGGTGAGCGGTAACCGGTGGAGACGCCACCCTTCAGGGTCCAGAATTCGGCCGGGTGCCAGACCCCGTACAGACGCGGGCTCCAGTGGGTGCCGTAGTTCTGGTCACGGTCCATCCGCACGCCGCCGGTGAGGGCGAAGCTGTCGGTCAGCGACCACTCGTCTTCCACGAACAGGGCCCAGCTCCAGCGGGTCAGCTGATTGGCACGGTTGGCCACGTTGAGCTGGTTGCCCTCATCCTGCAGATCCTCGTGACGGTATTGACCGCCCACGCTCAGGTAGTGAGCCCCCAGTTCGAACTGGGTATGGGTGTCGGCGATGGTGTTGATGAGCTTCATCTGACGGCCGGGGTTGGTGTTCTCTTCCCGCTGCAGGTAGCTGGTGGAAGAGCCAAAGTCATAACGACCGTCGTGGGTGATGGCGTAGTTGGTGCGCCCGTAGGTGTTCAGGCTGGGCTTGGCCTTGGCTGCTAGAGAGTCGCCCGGGGTCCGGTTGCGATCCTGCAGGCCGCGACTGGCCTCGAAGTCAAAGCGGTTGTGCTCGTCCGGCGTCAGACTGAACACCACAGTGCCGCTGCGCATCTCCTGCTCGGCGAACCCGTTCTGGAACTGATCCTCGCCGCGGTGGGAGAGCAGACCGTTCACTCGCACCCCCAGCAGGCCATCCACCAGGGCGCCAGCGGTGTAGGCGTTGCTCTGGAAGATGTTGCCGGAGTCCTTGTTCTCCTGGAAGGTGGAGTCGGCTTGCACCGAGCCCTGCCAGGCCGTCATGCTGGCGGTCTTGCGGGTGATGATGTTGATGACGCCGCCCATGGCGTCGGAGCCGTAACGGGAGGACATGGGGCCGCGCACCACCTCGATCCGCTCGATGGCCTGCAGCGGCGGCAGCCAGCCCTGCTCGATGCCGGGGCCGTCGCTGTTGGGACGGGTGCCGCGGCTGTCGACCCGCTTGCCGTCGACCAGCATCAGTGTGTACTTGGAGCTCATGCCGCGAATGCTGATGTCACTGCTGCTGCCGCCGCCGGTGATCACTACCCCCGGCACGTCCTTCAGGGCGTCGGTCACGTCACGGTAGGCGCGTTTCTCCAGTTGCTCGCGCGTCACCACCGAGATGGAGGCGGCGGTGTTCTCGATCTTCTGCTGGAAGCCGGAGGCGGTCACCACCATGACCTCCTGTTCGGCGGCATGGGCGTTGGCGGCGAGGACGGCGAGAATGAGCATGGTCAGCTTGTTGCGGTGCATTGTTATCATGTTGGCCTGAACTCTTTTTTAGTAAGAAGATGCATTCATCCTTTGGGTGAATCGATGGGGGGTCTCGCCGCATCCCGCGTGAAACCCGGACCAGGCAGGTTCAATCGAATAGTGATCCCGGCGGTCGGCAGGCATTGTAGTGATCACTGATGACTGTGTAAATGATAATTAATCTCATTAATATTGTGCGGTTATCCTCTCGCCAGCAGAGAAGCGGAGGTATGCAAGGATGGGAGCAGGGGGGGGAT
>NZ_CDBH01000030.1 GCF_000820305.1 Aeromonas dhakensis | reverse complement strand
GATTCAAATTGTTAAAGAGCAGGGTCGATAACTATAACCCTCACTGGGTTGCTTTGCAAGCCAGACCAGACGCGCACTGCGCCGTGCTGATGGAGGCGCATTATAGGGATATGATTCTCGCTGACAAGCGAAAACTCCGTGTTTTTTTGAAAAAGACGTTCAAGTGTTTAACTAACCACCAATCAGGATAAAAAGCGCCCCAACAGCAACCCAAAGGAAGCCCATCAAGGTCTCTTGAGCATTAGTTGCTGGTCCAGAGCGTCCGACTATAAGAATGGGTGCCAAAACGAAAAGGGCCCCTTGGGGCCCTTCGATATCACGGAGTATCTCTATAGATCAGATAGAGAAGCTGGAACCACAACCACAGGTGGTGGTGGCATTGGGGTTGGTCACGGTGAAGCGGGAGCCTTCCAGACCTTCGGTGTAATCCACACTGCCGCCAACCAGATACTGCAGGCTCATGGGATCGATCACCATGGTGACCCCGCTCTTCTCGACCACGGTATCCCCTTCGTTGATCTTCTCATCGAAGGTGAAACCATACTGGAAACCGGAGCAGCCACCGCCCGTGATGTACACCCGCAGCTTGAGCTCGGGATTTTCTTCTTCGGTGATCAGGGTCTTCACCTTGTTGGCTGCCGCATCCGTCATCTGGATGGGCAACGGGGCTTCTGCTACTGCACTCATTACTGACCTCACAACCGTTAAATCCACAAACATGGAAACCGCGAAATTATCCAATACCCGACCATTCAGTTCAAGTATTCACCAAGCTTCTTACTGTACGGCCGACACAGGTGCCGGTGGAGCGACCACCAGCGGCTTGATCACCTCGCCCCATTCGGCCAGCAGCTCCTGGGCCGGTTGCCGGCCATCCTTGCCGATGGTGATCCGTACCCGGTCCGGAACAAAGCCTTCCGGCAACTGCCAGTTGCCCTCCAGCAGCTGGAAGTAACGCAGTGCATAGCGCCCCTCTCCTACCTTCATTCCCAGCTCACGGCTGCCGAGGATTCTGGGCTTGTCACCCTGGCTTCCTTCCACCTTTATCTGTACCTGACCGCGGAACAGCTCGCGCTTCTTGGCGGGCTGGGTCAGCGCCAGCCGATAGTGATAACGGCCAGGGATACTGGTCTCCTGCAGGGTGAGGTTGTCGATCACCACTCCCACCTGCTCGCCGGTGGGACGCATGATCCGCTCGAAGAAAGCCAGCTGGCGCTTCTGCTCCTGCACCTGGGCTTCCTGATCCTTGAGCCCCTGTTGCAACTGCTCGAATGCTGCCTTTTGGGTAGCCAGCAGGGTCTCCTTGATGCCAAGCTCGCTCTTGAGCTGGCCAATGGCCTTGGCCTGGCGCTCCAGCGTCTCCTGCTGAACCGTCAACAGGCTGCTCTGAGCCAGCTCCTGGCGATTACCGACAAAATAGCCGATGAGCGCCCCCACCATCAGCACTGCCAACCACTTCATTATCTGGGACATAAGGCCTCTTTTGTTACTGCGCATACTGCGGCCACGCTCCCTTCACTATACGCGACACAAGCAGATTCAGGCCGGCAGACAAAGAGTTAACCGGCACTGGCGCCGCTTTCTCCCCGCTTTTGACGCGCCGCGAGCCGTAAAGTTCGCTCCAGGATCTGGGAATAGATGGGGCGGCCCCCCAACCACTGGGCCACCAGGGTCGCACCGACCGTGGTGATCATCATGGGCAGGATCAGCTGATAGTTGTCGGTCATCTCGGTCACCAGCACTATGCCGGTGATGGGCGCACGCACGGTGGCAGCAAACAGCGCCCCCATACCGGCGATGGCAAAGGCGCCCGGTTCGATGCCAAGTTCGGGGAAGGCCGAGTGGAACAGGTGACCAAACACCACCCCGAACAGGGTGCCAAGGGCCAGCGTCGGCGCAAACACCCCGCCCGGCGCACCGGAGCAGAAACAGACCAGGGTGGCCACCAACCGGATGGAGAAGATGAGGAACAGGGTGGCCATTGCATACTCCCCGCCCATCAGGTGAGGGATAAGCTCGGTGCCGCCACCGGTCACCGCCGGGGCGAACAGCGACAGCACGCCGAAGGTGCCCGCCACCAGCATGCCGATGGCCACGAAGCGATGGCGCTTGTTTTGATGCAGTGCCAGATAACCATCCTGACAGGCCAGCACCAGCTTGTTGAAGACGAACCCCAGCACCCCGAAAGCGGCCCCCATGAAGAGGAACAACCAGAGCGCCTTGAGGGCCGGCGCATCGTAGTGAGGCAAGCTGATCACGGCCCCCTGCCCCTTCATGTTCTGCAGCATCAGGGTCGCCATGATGGCGGAGATGCCCACCGCCTTGATGGCCAGAAAGGAGTAGCGAAACTGCGGTCGCATCTCCTCCATCACGAACAGGATCCCCGCCAGCGGCGCATTGAAGGCGGCGGCCAGACCGCCGGCCGCACCGGCCGCCAGCAGGGCGTGGCCGTGCTCCTTGGGCAGCCGGAAGATATCCGCCACCATTTTGCCGAGGTTGCCGCCGATCTGCACCGAGGGCCCCTCCCGCCCCAGCACCATACCGGAGCTCAAGGTGCAGATGCCACCGAAGAACTTGACCGGCAACACCCGCCACCAGCGCACCGGCCGCAGCTCGTCCATGGCGCCCTCGATCTCGGGAATGCCGGAGCCCCCCGCCTCCGGCGCAAAAGTATGGGTCAGGAAATAGCCGATCATCCCCAGCAGGGCGCTGAAACCGAAGCCGAGCAGACCGAGCTGCCACCAGGGGCGATCGGCCAGCAGATCGACACGCTGCTGCGCCAGCCAGTGGACGCCGGACTCGAACAGTCCACAGACCAGCCCGGCCAGGGTACCGACCAGTGCCGCCAACAGCAGCACCAGCAGGGGCATCTTGTCTTGATGAATGATCCGCCGCAGGACGGGGCCACGGGGAGGCGAGAGCGGTTCGGCAGAGGAGAAAGCTTGTTGCGACATGAAAAAAACCACATTCGTTTGCTGACGGAGGTGACGACATCCAGCCTGCTGCCCGGCTGCCCAGCACCGGGCCTTTCTGCTATAGTCGGCCCGTTTCATTTAACACGGGGCAGTCCTTGGCCAAGGAGTCAAGAGCGCAAGCATACTCCAGCTCCCCCCGACTGCCGAGCCGCAATCGGCCACCTGCACCTGTGTGACGACCAAAATCCCATTAAGGATGATCCATGTCAAAATCAGATCAGCTGTTTGAACAGGCCCGCCAGACCATTCCGGGCGGCGTCAACTCACCGGTCCGCGCCTTCAATGGGGTCGGCGGCACACCCCGCTTCATCGATCACGCCGATGGCGCCTACCTCTATGACGTGGACGGCCAGGCCTACGTGGATTACATCGGTTCCTGGGGCCCCATGCTGCTGGGTCACAACCACCCGGCCATCAAGGCTGCCGTCATCAAGGCTGTCGAGAAAGGGCTGAGCTACGGCGCCCCCACCGAGATCGAAGTGCTGATGGCCGAAAAGGTACGCCAGATCGTCCCCTCCATGGAGCAGGTGCGGATGGTCAACTCCGGCACCGAGGCGACCATGAGCGCCATCCGGCTGGCCCGCGGCTACACCGGCCGCGACAAGATCGTCAAATTCGAAGGCTGCTACCACGGCCACGCCGACTCCCTGCTGGTCAAGGCCGGCTCCGGCGCCCTGACCCTGGGTCAGCCCAACAGCCCGGGCGTGCCGGCCGACTTTGCCAAGCACACCCTCACCTGCGTGTTCAACGATCTGGACTCGGTGCGCGAGGCCTTCAGCCAGTACGGCAGCGAGATCGCCTGCATCATCGTCGAGCCGGTGGCCGGCAACATGAACTGCATCCCGCCGGTGCCCGGTTTCCTGGAAGGGCTGCGCACCATCTGTGACGAATTCGGCGCCCTGCTGATCCTGGACGAGGTGATGACGGGTTTTCGCGTCTCCCTGCGCGGCGCCCAGGGCCACTACAACATCGACCCGGATCTCACCACCCTCGGCAAGATCATCGGTGCCGGCATGCCGGTCGGCGCCTTCGGCGGCAAGAAGAAGGTGATGCAGCACATCGCTCCGACCGGCCCGGTCTATCAGGCAGGCACTCTCTCCGGCAACCCGGTGGCCATGGCCGCCGGCCTCACCATGCTGGATCTGCTGCTGGAGCCGGGCCTCTATGAGCAGCTGAGCGACAAGACCGCCCGGGTTGCCGAAGGGCTCAAAGCCGCCGCCGCCAAGCACGGCATCCCGCTCGCCATCAACTACGTGGGCGGCATGTTCGGCTTCTTCTTTACCGAAGAGCCAGAGATCACCCGCTATGAGCAGGTGACCCGCTGCGACATGGAGCGCTTCAAGCGCTTCTACCATCTGATGCTGGAAGAGGGCGTCTATCTGGCGCCGAGCGCCTACGAGGCGGGTTTCCTGTCGCTGGCCCACGGCGACAAGGAGATCGAACACACCCTGGCCGCCGCCGAGCGCAGCTTCGCCAAGCTGGCCGGCTAAGTAGTCGCCATCTGTCGCACAAGGGCCCTTCACGGGCCCTTTTTCATTCTCCCCTCGCCATGCCCGCTGCCGGTGCAATCTGCCCGTCGGCAACCGTGATTTGTCACCAAACGGTGCAACCCCCACCACAGTCGTTGTCATAAAGCAGGCCCACAATTTGCAGCCGTCAGCAAGACCCACCCTTTGTGAGCGAGGTAGGTATGGCGGAAATGAGCCCCATCGATGTGCTGCGACGCTATCAGGAGTACGAAGCCGAACTGGCCCCCCTGCTGCTGGGGCTGCTGACAGCGCCACCCGATTCACTCAAGGATTACCCCTTTATCCTGCATCAGGCGCCCAGCCGGGAACCGCTCGGGATCCAGCCGCCAGTGCCTGCGCCGCAAGCCCGTTTGCATCTGATAGTGAGAGGTCATGGCCGTGAACTGACCCTCTGCCTGAACCAGCTCATCGCCTGGCTGATGGGGGACAGGGAGCGGCGCCGGGCCATGCCCTGGTTCAAGGGGGTTTATGTGGTGCTGAGTCTGGCGCTGTTTCTGATCGTCGCGACGCTCATCTGGCACGGGCTGGAGCAGCTCTATCTGCTGCTGTGCGGGGCGCAGCAGAACCGGCTGGGGGCCTTCAGTGCCATCATCTTCCTGACCCTGGCGCTGGCGGTATTCGATCTGGGCAAGACCATTCTGGAAGAGGAGGTGCTGCTGCATAAGGACATCTTTCGCCACAGCGCCATTCGCCGCACCATTACCCGTTTCATCGCCGCCATTCTGATCGCGGTCTCCATCGAGGGGCTCTTGTTGCTGTTCAAGGGATCATTAGGCCAGAGCGAACTGCTCTGGCCGGCGGTGGGGGTGATGGGGTGCGCCGTGGGGCTGCTGCTGGCCCTCGGGCTCTATGTGTTTCTGGGGGCAAGGGCCGAGGCGGCGCTGGTGCAGGCTAGCCTGCGACCTCTGCCAGCCGGGGTTGTGGCGCCCGTCGCGCCGCCCGCCAAGAAGCGGGCATGGTCCAGGAGGTATAGATAACGCTAAAGGCCTGCAATCACATCAATACTCCACGGCCAGCACCGGCACGCGCCGTACTGGCTAACCAGTGACGCCTGCCAGCCGGGGTTGTGGCGCCCGCCGCGCCGCCCGCCAGGAGGCGTACATGGTCCAGGAGGTATAGATGACGATGAAGGCCACCAGCCATTTGAGCATCGCCATGTCCATGGATTTGACCAGCATGGCCGCCAGCACCACGCCGACCGGGCCGAAGATGGCCACCGCCAGCACAGCCTTGGCGTCGAAGGCACCCTTGCGGATGAAGGTGCCCGCCGAGAAGACGCTGAGCACGGCGGTGGAGCCCATCATGATGGGAAATGCCGCCAGCGGATTCATGCCGAGCAGATAGACCAGGGTCATGCAGGGGGCGAACAGGCCGATGCCCACGTTCATCAGCACACCGAAGAGGAAGTTGCCGGCGAGCGCGATCCCGAGCTTGTAACCGGTCAGCCCCATGGCATCGCCACCGAGGGGGAACAGCCCCAGCAGGCCCGCGAAGATGAGGCCAGCCACCACCAGCAGGGAGACCGCCATCACCAGCCGGATGGTCTGGCGATCGAACGAGGCGACGTGGCGCGCCCCCCAGGCCGCACCGGCAGCAGCGGCCACCATCATGCCAATGAGGGTGAGCGGATCCACCTGCACGGCGCCGATGAAGATCAGCGACTGGGTGACCGTCGGCAACACGCACTGGCCGTTGAGGGTGCCCGGCAGCAGCCGATCGTCGATCAGCTTGAACTGCTTGTAGCAGGCGGTCTTCACCGCGAAGCTGCCAACCCCCAGGGTATCGAGAAAATTGGCGACAAAACCGATGGCCGCCACCGGCCAGAAGGGGGTCGACTCCAGCGCACCCTGTTGCCGCTTGTGCCACCAGGCCCGTACCAGCATGAAGATGAACGCCAGCGCACAGATGATGAATATCAGGCGCAAAAGATTAATTAACATACAGAGTTCTCCAGCAACGGGCGGCGATTCTAAGGCAGCAAAAATAAAAAATCTTGGCCCTGATCAAGCATTCAGCCCATGCAAACGATTCCTTGGAGAAACTCTTGTTAGGCACGCCCGAACGAATCTGCTAATACTTCTCTATGAGGGCCAGCAGGCCTGGGGCCGTCGGTGGTAGTCATGGTCATTTCGCGACGACCACAGTCACCGGCGGGAAGTAGACAAAAAGAAGGCCGGTATGCACCGACCTTCTTTTTTTATTGCTAACTCGCCGGTGTTTTACCCGCCAGCCACTGCCAGCCCGGCAGGCGTGGCAGCCGCTGGGCGATCCAGCCGACCAGCGCATCCGACAGCCCGGTCGACAGCAGCAGCGGCAGGCAGAGCAGGGTCAAGGAGAGGGCGCCGACATAGACATCCGTCAGCCAGTGGGCGCCGGAGAGGATGCGGGGCGCCGAGAACAGCGGCACCATCAGCAGCGCCGTCACCCCGGCCCAGCGTGGCAGATAGCGCAGGGCAAAACCGGCGAAGATCATCAGGAACAGGGCGTGATCGCCGGGGAAGCTGTCGCTGGACGAATCCTTGGTCGGGATCCCGCTGAGCTGGGTGACCCGCAGTGCATCCGCCACCATCAGGGTCGGGCTGGGCCGGCTGACCGGCAGCAGATGACCAAACTGGTTGATCACTAGGGCCCCCAGCAACATGACACACCCCATGGCCACCAACCGGCGACGCCCCTGCTCGTCCGCACGCCAGAAGCAGCGGGAGAGGATAAGCCCCATGCAGGAGAGCACCGCCAGATCGAACAACCGGTTGTTGGTCACCGCCACCAGATCGGCCCACCATTGGGCCTGACCCAGCCAGCCATTGACCAGATGGAAGACAACGAGATCCCACTGATCCCAGGGGCCGTGCTCAGGCAGAGCGGCCCAGCTGACGGCGATGAGACCACCCAACAGATAACAGGGTATAAATTTGCGCATACGGACTCTCCTCCCCGAAAAATGGGGCCGTATTTTAGAACATAAGAAGCGTGACGTGAATCACGCAAATGAGGGGGGAAGCAAAGTTCATGGGGAAAACAGAGCGGCAGATGGGGTTCCGTTTAAGCCCTTTTTGAAATGCTCCGATCCAGATGGCGGGCTTGGCCGTCCCCGACCTTGCGGCTAGTATGGAGCTCTTCCCTTTCGCGAGATGAACAGCAATATGCGCAGCTACCTCAGGATGATGCTGTTTGCCCTTGGCCTGCTGGCCGGTGTGCAGATCCCGGGTCTGATCGACCTCTACTACCAGCGGCTGGATGCCCGGCTGCAACAGGCCAGCCTCAGCCTTGCCCCCTTTCAGGAGACGGCAGACCAGCACTTCGACGGCGATCTGACGGCCCTGGTCAACCACTACCGCACCAACCCGGATCCGGTCTTCGCCAAGGATGCGGCCAGCCTGCAGCTGCTGGTCAGCCAGCGTCAGACCCTGCAGCAGGAGAGCGTCTACAAGAACGCCCCTTGGTACCGGCAGCTCTCCCACCTGCTGCTGCGTGCCGAGCCCCAACTCTGGCAGGATACCCTACAAAACTACAGCTATGTGGTACCGCTCAAGCAGGCCGCCATCGTCTGCGGCATGGCGGCGGGGTTGCTCTCGGCCCTTGTCGGCGATCTGCTGCTCGGCCTCCTGCTGCTGCCGTTTCGCCAGCGCCAGCCCAGGGTACGCTACGGCCAGCGCTGATCCCTCAGCCAGACCCCGCCAACAACAAGGGGGCCCGCGGCCCCCTTGTTGTCTCTTGCTCTCCCCTACAGCTCGTAGGGCAAGCGCGATTCGCTGACCAGCCGGTTGAGCGCCTTCACCACCTCGGGATCGAACTGACTGCCTGAGCGCGACATGATGTACTCCATGGTCTGGGCCAGCGACCAGGGCTCCTTGTAGGGGCGTTTGCTGAGCAGGGCGTCGAACACGTCGACCACCGCCACGATGCGGGCCGACAGCGGGATCTGCTCGCCGGCCAGCTGCTCCGGATAACCCTTGCCATCGAAGTGCTCATGATGGCCGCGGGCGATCTCGGCCCCCAGCGACAGATAGCTGGTCCCCTCCACCATCTCCCCCGCCTTGTGCAATATGCTGGCGCCGATGTCCGCATGCTGCTCCATGATGGCCCGCTCGTCCGGCTCGAACCGCCCAGGCTTGTGCAGGATGTGGTCCGGCGTGCCCACCTTGCCCACGTCGTGCAGTATGCTGGCCATGCCGATCATGTCGACGAAGCCGGGGGTCAGCTCGTCGGGATAGGCCCCCGCCTGTTGCAGCTCGGCCACGATGGCATCGGAGAGCTTCTGCACCCGCAGCACGTGATCGCCGGTATCCGAATCGCGAAACTCCGCCAGCGCCGCCAGCGCCACCACGGTTGCCTCCTGGGCGCGCAGCAGCTGGTTGTAGAGATAGAGGTTGTCGTATGCCGCCGAGATGCGCTGACAGAACACGTCCAGCAGATCGCACTCGAGCGGGTCGAGCGGCTGGGTAGGGGTGAAGTTGAGCACGAACTCGCGCCCGTTCTGGGCCGCGATGTAGAGCGCATCCTGGGGATGCTCGAAGCGGTTGCAGCGATTGGCCAGCGCACTCATCACAGAGTCATGCAGAGCCGGGAAGGTAGTGAGCGGCACATCACTCAGCAGGGATTCATAGTCGCCGGTAGCGGCCAGGATCTCCAGCTCCTGCGAGCCGGGTCGGCGCTCGGCGCAGATGGCACCCTCGGTACCCACATCGAGAATGGCGCTGATCTGCTTGAGCACCCCGGAGGCAAACTCCCGCAGCGAATGCAGGTGATAGAGATCCCCTGCCCCCTCCAGTATCTTGCCGAGCCCCTGCCGGCTCTTGTCGATGGCGCAGAGGGTCTCGTAGGAGCGCAAGGAGGCGATGACGGTGGTGTAGAGCTTCTGCACCGTCAGCTCGGTCTTGGTCTTGTAGTCGTTGATGTCGTAATCGAGGATCACCCGCTGCTCGGGGGCCTGCCCGGGCTGGCCGGTGCGCAGCACGATGCGGACCAGGCCGTTCTTCATCTCGTTGCGGATCTGGTGCACCAGCCGCAGGCCGGCGTCCTCGGTCTCCATTACCACGTCGAGCAGGATCAGGGCGATGCGCGGGTTGGCTTGCAGCATGCGGGCAGCCTCGGCACCGCTGTAGGCGTTGAGCAGGGCTAGCGGGCGGGATTTGTACTGAATGTTGGAGAGTGCCAGCCGGGTGGCATGATGAATGTCCGGTTCGTCATCGACGATCAGCACCTGCCAGGGGTTAGCCATCCTGGTCACCACGGCCTCATCGTCATCCAGCTCGATGATATCGTCATCCAGCCAGATCTCGTCCTTGTCTTGGGCACTGCTCATATCGTTCACGCCTCCAGGCGCTGCATGAGGGTACAGACAGTATGTACCATCAGGCCGCGATGGATCACAAGCCCCGCGCGATCCGCCTGCCACCATCCATGAACAGATGACTCACTCGAACGGTTCGAGATAGGCCTGGATCGCCTTGCGCAGCCAGGCCAGCACCCTGCCATGATAGGCATTTTCCGATAGATAGACGCCGTAGTCCCGCCACTGCAGGCTGAACTTGTGCTTGAGGGTGAGCAGGGAGCCTTGGCGCAGCTGACTCTGGATCAGCGGCGACGGCAGCACGGCCCAACCGAGGCCGTCGATCACCGCATCGCGCATCAGCTCGAAACTCGACAGCCCGATGTGGTGGCCGCCGATGGGCAGCAGGCTCTTGACCGAGAATTCATCCACGTAGGAGAGGGTGACCTGGGTATGGCCGGTCAGATCCTGCTGCAGTACCCGCTTCAGGCTGGCCAGCGGATGGCTCGGCGCCACCACCATCAGGGTGCGGATCGGGTTGAGCACCTCGATGTTGAGACCGCTGCGCTCCTGCTCCTCGGTGATGAGGCCGAAAGCGGCGTCGACAAACCCCTCCTCCACCAGGGCGGGCAGCTCGGGCGGCGAGGCCAGCACCAGCGAGATGCTGGTGCCGGGAAACCGGTGACGCAGCTGGCCCAGCATCTCCCGCCACACCGCTTCGGGAATGGCGTCGTCCCGCGCCACCCGCAGCGCCACCTCGGCGCCGGAGGCGTAGTGCTCGCACTTGAGCTTGAGGCTGTTGGCCGCCTGCAGCAGCCGCTTGCAGTCGTCCAGCACCTGCTCGCCAATCTCGGTCAACCGACTCTGGTTGGCCCCTCGTTCAAAAAGTTCGACGCCAAGCTCCACCTCCAGCGCCGCTATCGCCGTACTGACCGCGCTGCGACTCTTGCCAAGCCGGCGCGCCGTGTTGGCGATAGAGCCGCTACTGGCTGATTCCACAAAGAGTTGTATCTGGTAGAGCTTCATGATTCGGGTCGAGAGCTGGGTATCCGATATTCACCTTACCTCGCCCGCTTCTGCCAAGGCAAACCGTCAGCGTCTGAATTGTCGACGCTCAGCGATTCCAGCCTCCCGCCGGGTGGCGGCTATCATGGCCCCGTCGCAGCAACAAAAGGACATTTTATGTTATTCAATCGCATGCTCCTGGCCCGCATCTTCCTGACGGGCGCCATCCTGACTGAGGTAGCCGGCACCTCCAGCATGGCCATGATCCCGGAGAACGAAGCCGGCTGGCTCAACTACCTGCCCATGTGGCTGCTCATCTCCTTCTCCTACCTGTTGTTGGCCAAAGCCGCCAAAACAATCTCCATTGGCATTGCCTTCGCGCTCTGGGAGGGGCTGGGGATCGCGCTGATCACCGTCGTCTCCGTGCTGTTCCTCGACTACCAGCTGAATGCTCAGGAGTTGATCGGACTGGCGCTGGCCATAGTGGGGATTGTTCTGGTGACGATGGGCGAGCGCCACGATGAACCGGCCGTTCGCACACCCCGTGCCAACGAGGAGGCCGTATGCACCCGCTGATGATAGTACTGGGCGCGGCCTTGCTGGATATCGGCGCCAACATGGCGATCAACCGTTCGGTCGGTTTTCGTCACAAGGGGTGGGGATTCCTCGGCATCCTGCTGGTGCTGTGTGCCTTCACCCTGCTGTCGGAAGCGGTCAGCACCGGCAAGATCGATCTTGCCGTGGCCTACGCCACCTGGGGCGCCATCGGCATCCTAGGCACCGCCCTCGGCGGCCTGCTGCTGTTTGGCGAGCGACTCAAGCCCATCGGCTGGATCGGCATGCTGGTGATGGCCGTCGCGGTCACCCTGCTCACCACCGCCTGATCCCGAGAATGCATCCATGAAAAGCAGCCGCCAGGTACACCGGGCGGCTGCTTGTTTTTGGGCATGATTTCATGACGGCGAGCGCCTCGTCACTAGGCTTCGTACAGCTCCAGCGGCAGGCCGTCGGGGTCGGCGAAGAAGGTAAAACGGCGGCCGGTCAGCTCGTCCACCCGCACCGGCTCCACCTCGACGCCATGGCCCTGTAGATGGGCGATGACCCGGTCGAGATCCGAGACCCGAAAGGCCAGATGGCGCAAACCGCACGCCTCCGGCCGGGAGGGGCGCGGCGGCGGCGCCGGAAAGCTGAACAGCTCCAGCTGGCTGCCGTCCGGCAGCGCCAGATCCAGCTTCCACGACTGGCGCTCGGCCCGCAGCGTCTCGGCGATGATGGGCAGCCCCAGCACCTGGTGGTAGAAGTGGCGCGAGCGCGCATAGTCGCTGGCGATGATGGCCACGTGGTGGATGGCATCAAACAGAGGATGTGACATGAGCACTCCGGGCAGACGGGCAGCCAGGGCTGCCCGCCGCGGTCAGTTGAAGAAACCGTTGAACCAGTTGTCCAGCGCATTGACCGGGCTGGACACCGGAGTGGCACAGCTCATGGGCTCGGCCAGCCCGGCCAGCTTGGCCGGCACCTGCAGACTGCCGGGGCAGTCGCTGGCAACCCGGGCGCCGCTGGCGCGGGAAAAGCTGGCCCAGCTCACCCCCTGCGGCATGTTCATGGCCAGGCTGTTGACCCCGCGCTGGCTCATGTAACCGCTGAACAGCTGCAGGGCGCCGCTGGCACCGGTCAGCCCGGCCGGGGTGTTGTCGTCGCGGCCAACCCAGATGCTGACCAGCTCGTTGTTGTCGAGGCCGGTGAACCAGGAGTCGCGCAGCTCGTTGGTGGTACCCGTCTTGGCCGCCATGGTGGCACCGGGGAACTTGGCACCGAGCGCCCGCGCCGTGCCCTGGCTCACCGTCTTGGTCATCGCGAACAGGGTCAGCCAGCTGGCCTGCTCGTCGGTCACCCGCTTGGCCGCTTCGTCATGCTGATAGAGCGTGCTGCCGTCGCTGTTGACCACGGCCCGGATCGCCGACAGCGGCTGGGTCAGCCCCTGGTTGGCGATGGGCAGGTACATCTGGTTCACCTCCATCGGCGAGAGGGCCACCGCCCCCAGCACCAGGGACGGATAGGGCTGGATCTCCTGCTCCACCCCCAGCTTGTGCAGGGTGTCCACCACCTTGTCCAGCCCCACCTGCAGCCCCAGATTGACGGTCGGCACGTTGAGGGAGCTGGCCAGCGCATCCATCAGCGGCACGCTCTGACGGAACTTGCGGTCGTAGTTTTGCGGGGTCCAGATCTGGCCATCCTTGCCGCGAATGCGGATCGGCTGATCCTTGAGCGGCGTGCCCAAAGTCAGGCCGTTGGAGAGGCCGGTCAGGTAGACCGCCGGCTTGACCAGCGAGCCTATCTGACGGCGGGCATCCAGCGCCCGGTTGAAGCCGGCGTAGCGCGGATCCCGCCCCCCCACCATGGCCACCACCTCGCCCTTGTGCCAGTCGGAGACCACCATGGCTGCCTCCAGCTTCTTCTTGCCACGCTGCTTCTCGATGGTGGCCAGACCCGACTCCACTGCCTGCTCGGCGGCGTGCTGGGCGATGGGATCCAGGCTGGTGAAGATCTTGAGGCCGGACTGCTTGAGCAGATCCGGGCCGAAGCGGCTCTGGATCTCCCGCTTGAGCAGCCCCATGAAGGCCGGGGTGCGGCCATAGCTCATCTGGCCGCGGGTAATGATGCCGAGCGGCTGCTTGCTGGCCAGTTCATACTCGGCCGGCTGCAGGCTGCCGTGATCCATCAGCAGCTTGAGCACCAGATCACGGCGCGCCTTGGCCCGCTCCGGGAAGCGCCAGGGATCGTAATAGGAGGGGCCCTTCACCATGCCCACCAGCAGGGCCACCTGATCGATGTCCAGCTCGTTGACCGGAATGCCGAAGTAGAAGTAGGAGGCGAGCCCGAAGCCATAGACCCCCTGGGAGAAGTTCTGCCCCAGATAGACCTCGTTGAGGTAGGCCTCCAGGATCTCGTCCTTGCTGTAGCGGTAGTCGATGAGCACCGCCATGTAGGCTTCCTGCGCCTTGCGCCACAGGCTGCGTTCCCGGGTCAGGAAGAAGTTCTTGGCCAGCTGCTGGGTCAGGGTACTGCCGCCCTGCACGGTGCGCCCCGCCAGCAGGTTGGCCGCCATGGCGCGCATGATGGCCACCGGCGAGACGCCACCGTGCTGGTAGAAGTCCCGATCCTCGGTGGTGAGCAATGTGATCAGCAGGCTGTCCGGCACCTCGGCGAGGCGCACCAGCAGGCGATCCTCCCGATCCTCGGTGTTGAGGCGATCGAGCAGCACCGGGTCCATCTGGGCGTAACCGAGCTGACGCTGATTCTCCAGCGACTGGATCCCCTCCAGCCGCGCGCCGTTGAAGGTGAGGCGCAGGCCGCGGGCGGCATCGGCCCCGTCATGGAAGGCAAACGGCCGGCGAACAAGCTCGATACGGTTGCCGCTCACCGCATACTCGCCCGGGGAGTGGGGCTGGCGCACCTGCTTGTAGCTCAGCATGTTGAGCTCACGCAGCATCTGGGTCTGGGAGAGACGCTGGCTGGGATAGAGCTCCAGCGGCCGGCTGTAGACCATCACTGGCAACTGCCACTTCTCGCCGTCGAAGCGTTCACGCACCTTGGTATCGAGGTAGATGCCAAACACCACCATGAAGGCCGCTCCCACCAGGGAGAGCTTGAAGCCCAGCCAGAACAGCGTGCGCCAGATGGTGCGTTTGGGCGCCACCTTCTTGGGAGTGCGCTTGCGTCGTTGCGTTGCCATAAATCCTCTTTGCTTCTCTTTCTACTTATGTTGTCGCATTCGCGAACGTCCGATCGGGCCTGACCAATCGAACCGGGATCCTGAGTTTCATTTCGCCAGACATTAGCCGGACAAATGGCTGCCCCTCACCCCCCCTTCTCCCATCTCGTTGAAAAAGGCAGAGGAAAAGGGCGCAAACACCAAGCTCTATCGGTTCCCTCTCTCTGGGAGAGCGTCAGGGTGAGGGGCGTCTGCTGGCGTTGGGCTTCGCCATGCCCGGCAGCAATCTACAACCCCATCTTCTTCTTGGTGACTCTGGTCGGCATCGCTTCCAGCGGGTTGTCCGGCCAGTAGTGGCGGGGGTAGCGTCCCTTCATCTCTTTTTTCACCAGCTCGTAGGAGCCGGCCCAGAAGGCGGCCAGATCGGCGGTGATCTGCAGCGGCCGCTGGGCCGGGGAGAGCAGCTCCACCACCAGCGCCACCCGGCCGTCGGCCACGCACGGAGTCGTGGCCTGACCGAACATCTCCTGAATGCGCACCGGGATCACCGGCGCCTGACCAGGCTGATAGCGGATCCGCACCCGGCTGCCGGTCGGCGCGGTGAAGTGGCCGGGCAGCGCCTCGTCCAGCCGTCTTGGCAGGGGCCAGGGCAGAGACTGGCGCAGGATGTCGGCAAGGTCGAGCTTTTTCAATTGCTCCAGCCGGGTCATGCCGCTCACCGCCGGCAGCAGCCACAGCTCGAGATTGGCCAGCAGGCTCGCCTCGTCCATGGCCGGCCACCCTTCGTCAGGCAGCCAGTCGGCGGCGCAGCGCAAGCGGGCCAGCAGCCCCTCGCTGGTGTCATCCCAGGGCAGCACATGCAGCCCCTTGCGGCGGATCCCCTGCAACAGGCAGCGCCCCTTCTGTTCATCGGAGAGATCCGTCAGCGGTCGCTGGCTCAGCACCAGCTCGCCGAGCACCTGCTGGCGTTCGGCCCGCACCCGCTCCTCGCGCTCGTCCCAGTCGAACCACTGGCGCTCGCTCACCAGCTCAGGCAACTGGCGCACCAGCTCATCCAGCTCCACCGGCTCGGCGATGAAGATGCGGCTGCCGCGCTCGTTCTGGCCCATCTCGATGGCAATGAGCGACCCCTGCCCCTGACAGGGGTGACCTTCTACCAGATCGCAGCTCACCCCGCCACTGAGCTGATAACGGCTGCCGCTGCGCAGCTTGCCGATGCGATCAGGCCAGGCGAGGGCACACAGCAGCCCCAGCCATTGCCCTTGGGCACTGGCGGGGCGAGCGCCGAGCCGCTCGAACCAGCGGGCCGCCCCCTGGCGCAGGGCCCCCTGGCGACGGTGGAACAACACTGCGAGGCGCTCCGATCCTCGCAGATCTTCTTCCAGCAGCGCCACCAGGAAAGCCGCATCGGCGACAATCCCTGTCAGACCCTCGGCCTCCAGCTCGCGCGCACACAGCAGCATGCGGGCAAGCCGGGGATGGGTACCGAAGGCCGCCATGGCGCGGCCGGCCGGAGTAAGTTGTTGCTCACCCTCCGGCTTCATGGCGCCGAGGGCCACCAGCAGTCGCTGGGCGCTGGCCACGGCGGCGGCCGGCGGCATGTCCAGCAGCGGCAGATCTTCGACCTTGGCCCCCCACTGGGCGGCGTCCAGCAGCAGGCCGGTCAGCTCCTGGGTGAGGATGTCGGGCGGGCTCTGCTCGGCAAGGCGTTCCTGCACCTCGCTGCTCCAAAGCCGGTAGCAGACGCCGGGGCCGAGACGCCCCGCGCGGCCTGCCCGCTGGGTGGCGGAGGCTTTGGCAATGGGCCGGGTCTCCAGCCGGGTGACGCCACTCTTGAGGTCGAAGGAAGCGCGCCGCTCCAGCCCGCTGTCGACCACCACTGAGATCCCCTCGATGGTGAGGGAGGTCTCCGCCACATTGGTGGTGAGCACCAGCTTACGGCGCCCAGCAGGCGCAGGCTCGATGGCCGCCTGCTGGGCCGCCATGTCGAGACGGCCGTAGAGGGGGGCGAGGGTCACCTCATCCGGCAGTCGGCCCTCCAGCCACTGCACCAGCCGCTCGATCTCCCCCTGGCCCGGCAGAAACACCAGCAGGCTGCCGGCGTGGGCGGCCAGCGCCTCCAGCACCACGGCGCCGACCTGGGGCTCCAGCCACTGCTGGCGATTGGCGGGGCGGTAGTGGTAGTCGATGGGAAAACCGCGCCCCTCCGATCGAACCACAGGTGCCTCCGGCAGCAGCGCCTCCAGCGCCATGCCGTCCAGGGTGGCGGACATCACCAAGAGCTTGAGGTCATCGCGCAATCCCTGCTGGCTCTCGATGGCGAAGGCCAGCGCGGTGTCGGCGTGCAGGCTCCGCTCGTGGAACTCATCGAAGATGACCAGGGAGACGCCGGTGAGCTCGGGATCCTGCTGCAACATCCGGGTCAGCACCCCTTCGGTAACGATCTCGAGCCGGGTCTGGCTGCTGGTGCGGCTCTCGCCGCGTACCCGCAGGCCGATGCGCTCGCCCACCCTCTCCCCGAGCTGGCGCGCCAGAAAGCCCGCGATATTGCGCGCCGCCAGGCGTCTGGGTTCCAGCATGATGATGCGACCGGGCAGCCGGTGCTGGCGCACCAGCTCCAGCGGCAGCAGGGTCGATTTGCCCGCGCCGGGGGGCGCCTGCAGGATCACGCTGGCATGGTTGTCGATGGCGGCAAAGAGTGCGGGCAGCACCGACACTATGGGGAGGGAAGACAAAGGGATCAGCACCTTCTTGTTGCAAGCCGTAAAACGGCGCCTATTCTGCCACAGCCTGCCCGGCCACCGTGAGTGGATGTCGGCCGGCGAGACAGGAGCGGATGGCTGCCATAGAATGGGCCACCCGTCCGCATCAAAGAGGCACCCTCACCCGAATGGCCAAACTCTTCTTTGCCCTGCCCGCCGAGGCGCTGGCCGCCGATATCGTCGCCTGGCGCGATCAACTGCCCTGGCCGGGCCAGTCGGTCCCCGCCGCCAACCTCCACCTGACGCTGGCCTTCCTCGGCGAAGCGGACGAGGCCACCACCGCACAGCTGATGGCCGCCGTCGAGCGCCAGCACTGTCCGCCGCTTACCATAGCGCTCAATGAAACCGGCTGGTTCGGCCGTGCCAAGGCCGCCTGGATTGGCCCGAGAGAGTGGCCCAACGAGCTGACCGTGCTGGCCAGGGCGCTGCGTCGCCACGGCGAGAAGCTGGGGCTTGGCAACGGCGAGCAGGGCTATCGCCCCCACGTCACCCTGTCGCGCAAGGCGAGCGAACCGCCGGCGCTGCTGCCCGCCCCCGACTTTGTGCTGCGGGCCGACCGATTCTGCCTCTATCAATCCCTCTTCACCCCGGACGGGGTACGCTACGAGCCCCTCGCCTGCTGGCCGCTGCGGGCCAGAGAGAAGATGGCATCCTGACCGGCTGCCATGCCCAGACTCATCGATTAAGAGAGCCATACCATGATCTTCGATCCCCCCCTGCAATCCGGGCAGCTGGTCGCCCGCTACAAGCGCTTCCTGACCGACGTGCGGCTCGACAACGGCGAGGTGATCACCATCCACTGCGCCAATACCGGCGCCATGACCGGCTGCGCCGAGCCGGGTACCCGGGTCTGGTACTCCACATCAAGCAACCCCAAGCGCAAGCTGCCCCACAGCTGGGAGATCGCCGAGAGCCCGGCCGGTCACTTCATCTGCGTCAACACGGCCCGCGCCAACCAGCTGGCCCGGGAGCTGATCGAGCAGGATGCCCTCGCCCCGCTGCGCGGCTATGCCCGGCTGCGCACCGAGGTGAAATACGGCGAAGAGAACAGTCGCATCGATCTGCTGCTGGAAGATGACCACCTGCCTGCCTGTTATATCGAGGTGAAATCGGTGACCCTGCTCGACGAGCGGGAGCAAGCCGGCATGGGCTACTTCCCCGATGCGGTAACCACCCGTGGCGCCAAGCACTTGCGTGAATTAATGGCCATGAAGGCGGCAGGGCACAGAGCCGTGCTGTTATTTATGGTTTTGCACTCAGGAATCGTGAGAATGCGCCCGGCAGCGCATATAGATCCGCACTATAGTCTGCTTATTGAGCAAGCAATTGCGGCAGGGGTTGAAATTTTATGCTATCGACCCCATGTTGGGGTGCAGAGCATGGTGGCACAAGATTTTATCCCGTTTGAATCTTGTCACCTGCTACCCGAGGGCAGCGAATAAATGTTGGAGTGGGTAACATTATTGGTACGGCTTGTTTGCCTCCAAGTTACCCTTCTGCTATAGAT
This sequence comes from Aeromonas dhakensis, assembly GCF_000820305.1. Classification (GTDB taxonomy): domain Bacteria; phylum Pseudomonadota; class Gammaproteobacteria; order Enterobacterales; family Aeromonadaceae; genus Aeromonas; species Aeromonas dhakensis. The sequence goes on along the minus strand of NZ_CDBH01000030.1, from coordinate 661 downwards.
GTCGCCCTCAATTTATGGATGGCACGGGTAGCGTGCTGAATTAGGAGACAGGGCATGCCAACAGGCGAAAACAGGAAATCTCTGGGCCCCCTGGCCATTGCGGGTGTGGCGCCTTACCAGGAAAAACCGGGTGAGGAGTACATGAATGACCAACAAAAGGCACATTTTCGCAAGATCCTGGGAGCCTGGCGCAACCAACTGATGCAGGAAGTTGACCGCACCGTTGACCACATGAAGGATGAGGCTGCCAACTTTCCGGATCCAGTGGATCGCGCCGCGCAGGAAGAAGAGTTCGCGCTGGAACTGCGTACCCGCGACCGCGAGCGCAAGCTGATCAAGAAGATCGAGAAGACCTTGCTGCTGCTCGAAGACGACGACTTCGGTTACTGCGAACACTGCGGCATCGAGATTGGCATCCGCCGTCTGGAAGCCCGTCCGACCGCCGACCTCTGCGTTGACTGCAAGACGCTGGCCGAGATCAAGGAAAAACAGATGGCCGGTTGATACCGACCTCTGGCATGACACAAAAAAGGGAGCTCGCGGGCTCCCTTTTTTATTGAGCTTTTGGCCGGGTCGTCCCAGAATGCTGCCTCAATGCCTTTTTTATCCGAATGACCATGTCCGTGAATGCCACCCCGTCATCCCCGCCCCTCCCTTATAT
>NZ_CDBH01000029.1 GCF_000820305.1 Aeromonas dhakensis | reverse complement strand
GAGTGAATTCGTTCTGGCAAGAGGATTATTGCAAAAAGATGGCTTTCATCGCTCAACCGCTCACAAAGCCACCAAAAAGCATCTTAATCCAGCGAAATCAGCCTGCGACAGGCGCAGCAACGGCAAAATCATGCAGGTTGTCGTAGATGGCATCGGCCAGCTCAATCCCCGCATCAGTAATCGGCTTGCCCGTTCTGACCATGACCTTGTGACCGACCTTGGCATTGATGGCGGCTTTCAGGTCCGAAGGTTTGTCACCCACCATATAAGAGCGGCTCATATCGATGCCGAGCTCCCGCTGGGCAAGCAGCAGCATACCCGGTTCGGGTTTGCGGCAGTCGCAGGGAGCACCGTGGTCCGGGTGATGGGGACAGAAGTAGATACCATCGAGATCCACATCGCGATCGGCAAGGGACCAATCCATCCACTCGGTCAGGTTCATGAAGTCATCTTCAGTGAAGTAGCCACGGGCGATGCCGGATTGGTTGGTCACCACGACCAGCAAATAGCCCTTTTTCTTCAGCAATTGCATGGCCTCAATCACCCCGGGCAGAAAATGGAAGTCATCAACCTGGCTGACATAACCCGTGTCCTTGTTGATGACACCATCGCGATCCAGAAAAATGGCGGGTTTACTCACAGCAGCTACCTCTATAGATAATTTCGCAAAAGTATCTCACAGGCCATTTAAAGCCCCAAAAGTAAAAGGGGTGGCCGAAGCCACCCCTTTCATGTGTGCATATAAAGTATCGATTAAGCGATAACTTTAGCTACAACACCAGCACCTACGGTACGGCCACCTTCACGGATGGCGAAACGCAGGCCGTCGTCCATTGCGATCGGGGCAATCAGGGTAACAACCATCTTGATGTTGTCGCCCGGCATGACCATCTCTACGCCTTCCGGCAGTTCGATGGTACCGGTCACGTCGGTAGTACGGAAGTAGAACTGCGGACGGTAGCCTTTGAAGAACGGGGTGTGACGACCACCTTCTTCTTTGGACAGTACGTACACTTCAGATTCGAACTTGGTGTGCGGCTTGATGGTGCCCGGCTTGGCCAGTACCTGACCACGCTCTACGTCTTCACGCTTCACGCCACGCAGCAGCGCGCCAACGTTCTCGCCTGCACGACCTTCGTCCAGCAGTTTGCGGAACATTTCAACGCCGGTACAAGTGGTCTTGGTGGTATCTTTGATACCAACGATTTCCACTTCTTCACCAACTTTAACAATACCGCGCTCTACACGACCGGTTACTACAGTACCACGGCCAGCGATGGAGAATACGTCTTCGATCGGCATCAGGAACGGCTGGTCAATTGCGCGCTCCGGCTCCGGAATGTAGGTGTCCAGGTGGCCAGCCAGTTCCAGGATCTTCTCTTCCCACTGAGCTTCGCCTTCCAGCGCTTTCAGTGCGGAACCACGGACTACCGGCAGGTCATCACCCGGGAAGTCGTACTCGGACAGCAGTTCGCGAACTTCCATCTCGACCAGTTCCAGCAACTCTTCGTCATCTACCATGTCGCACTTGTTCATGAACACGATGATGTACGGAACGCCTACCTGACGACCCAGCAGGATGTGCTCACGAGTCTGCGGCATCGGGCCGTCAGTCGCTGCTACTACCAGGATCGCGCCGTCCATCTGGGCAGCACCGGTGATCATGTTTTTAACGTAGTCGGCGTGACCCGGGCAGTCTACGTGGGCGTAGTGACGGGTAGCGGTGTCGTATTCTACGTGGGAGGTGTTGATGGTGATACCACGCTCACGCTCTTCCGGCGCCTTGTCGATCTGGTCGAAGGCGAAAGCTTTACCACCGAAGTGCTTGGCCAGCACGTTGGTGATGGCGGCGGTCAGGGTGGTTTTACCGTGGTCAACGTGGCCGATGGTGCCGACGTTTACGTGCGGTTTATTACGCTCAAATTTTTCTTTAGACACGACGTAGTCCTTCTAGGTTAAACCCGCCTACCGTCGTAGGCGGGGAATCTTAAATTACTTGGATTTGCGCTCTTCGATCACGGCCTGGGCGACGTTAGTCGGGGCATCGTGATACTTGGCGAATTCCATGGCGTAGGAAGCACGACCCTGGGTAGCAGAACGCAGGGAGGTGGCGTAACCGAACATTTCGGCCAGCGGCACCAGAGCACGTACGATTTTGCCGGACGGGCCATCTTCCATGCCTTCGATCAGGCCGCGACGACGGTTCAGGTCACCGATAACGTCGCCCATGTAGTCTTCCGGAGTCTCGACTTCGACCTTCATGATCGGCTCGAGCAGTACCGGGTTGGCCTTCATGAAGCCAGCCTTGAACGCCAGAGAAGCAGCGATCTTGAACGCCAGTTCGGAAGAGTCGACATCGTGGTAAGAACCGAAGTGCAGACGCACGCCCAGATCCATTACCGGATAGCCTGCCAGCGGGCCGGACTTCAGCTGCTCGCGGATACCCTTGTCAACACCCGGGATGAATTCGCCCGGAATGACGCCACCCTTGATGTCGTTGACGAACTCGTAGGCTTTGCCTTCTTCCAGCGGGTACATGTCGATAACGACGTGACCGTACTGACCACGACCACCGGACTGCTTGGCGTGCTTACCTTCGATATCCTTGACGGTGTTACGAATGGTTTCACGGTAGGCAACCTGCGGCTTACCTACGTTCGCTTCTACCTTGAACTCGCGACGCATACGGTCAACGATGATATCCAGGTGCAGCTCACCCATACCGGCGATGATGGTTTGGCCAGACTCTTCGTCAGTCCATACGCGGAAGGACGGATCTTCCTGAGCCAGACGGCCCAGAGCCAGACCCATCTTCTCCTGGTCGGCCTTGGATTTCGGCTCAACGGCGATGGAGATTACCGGCTCCGGGAATTCCATACGCTCCAGGATGATCGGCGCGTTCTCGTCACACAGGGTATCACCGGTGGTGACGTCCTTCAGGCCGATGGCAGCAGCGATGTCGCCTGCGCGAACTTCTTTGATCTCTTCACGCTTGTTGGCGTGCATCTGAACGATACGGCCAAAACGCTCGCGCTTCTCTTTAACGGAGTTCAGCACGGAGTCACCGGAGTTAACCACACCGGAGTAAACGCGGAAGAAGGTCAGGTTGCCCACGAACGGGTCGGTAGCAATCTTGAACGCCAGAGCAGAGAACGGCTCGTCATCGGAAGCGTGACGCTCGTCTTTGGTCTCGCCATCCAGCTTCAGACCATCGATCGCAGCAACGTCGGTCGGTGCCGGCAGATACTCGATCACGGCATCCAGCATGGCCTGTACGCCCTTGTTCTTGAACGCGGAGCCACAGGTAACCAGGATGATTTCGTTGTTCAGAACACGCTGACGAAGAGCTTTCTTGATCTCTTCCTCGGTCAGTTCTTCACCACCCAGGTATTTTTCCATCAGGTCTTCAGACGCTTCAGCAGCGGCTTCAACCAGGTTCATGCGCATTTCTTGCGCTTGTTCCAGCAGCTCGGCCGGCACGTCTTCGTAATCGAAGGAAACGCCCTGGTCGGCTTCGCTCCAGTTGATGGCTTTCATCTTGACCAGGTCGATAACGCCCTTGAAGTTCTCTTCTGAACCGATGTTCAGTTGCAGCGGAACCGGGTTACCTTTCAGACGGGTCTTGATGTGCTCAACGCAGCGCAGGAAGTTGGCACCGGTACGGTCCATCTTGTTGACGAACGCGATACGGGGAACCTTGTACTTGTTAGCCTGACGCCATACGGTTTCAGACTGGGGCTGTACGCCACCTACGGCACAGTACACCATCACGGCACCATCCAGAACACGCATGGAGCGCTCTACTTCGATAGTAAAGTCAACGTGGCCCGGGGTATCGATGATGTTGATACGGTGCGGTTGGAACTGTTTACCCATACCGGACCAGAAAGCAGTGGTCGCGGCGGAGGTGATGGTGATACCACGCTCTTGTTCCTGTTCCATCCAGTCCATGGTGGCAGCGCCATCGTGAACTTCACCGATCTTGTGACTTACACCGGTGTAAAACAGAACGCGCTCGGTAGTAGTAGTCTTACCGGCGTCGATGTGAGCGGAGATACCGATATTACGATAACGCTCAATGGGGGTTGTACGAGCCATTGTCATCCTCTTACTAGGGCACTTGTCCCCAGATAATTGAAGGTGCGCAGAGCCAAAAGACCCTGCGCAAGCGGATTACCAGCGGAAGTGAGCGAAGGCCTTGTTCGCTTCAGCCATACGGTGAACGTCTTCACGTTTCTTGACAGACGAACCCTTATTGTCAGCGGCATCCAGCAGCTCGCCAGCCAAACGCTGAGCCATTGATTTTTCACCACGTTTACGAGCGGCATCAACCAACCAGCGCATTGCCAGGGCATTGCGACGAACCGGACGAACTTCTACCGGTACCTGATAGGTTGCACCACCGACACGACGAGATTTAACCTCGACGGCCGGACGAATGTTGTCCAGGGCTTCTTCGAATACGGCCAGGTGCTCTTTGCCAGTCTTGGTGGCAATGATGTCCAGCGCGCCATATACGATGGCTTCGGAAACAGATTTCTTACCGTCAACCATTACTACGTTGACGAATTTAGCCAGCAGCTCTGATCCGAACTTGGGATCCGGCAGGATTTTACGCTGACCAACAACACGACGTCTTGGCATTTCAAATTCTCCGTAACTTCAGGGGTTACCCAAAACTAGAAAGTTATCTAACTAGAAACGAATTAACGTTTGGCCTTACTTAACGGAGAACCATTAAGCTTTCGGACGCTTCACGCCGTACTTGGAGCGAGCCTGCTTACGGTCTTTAACACCGGCACAGTCCAACGCACCACGAACGGTGTGGTAACGAACACCTGGCAAGTCTTTTACACGACCGCCACGGATCAGAACAACAGAGTGCTCTTGCAGGTTGTGACCTTCACCACCGATGTAGGAGGTGACTTCGAAGCCGTTGGTCAGACGTACACGGCACACTTTACGCAGTGCAGAGTTAGGCTTCTTCGGGGTGGTGGTGTATACACGAGTGCACACGCCACGCTTCTGAGGGCACGCTTCCAGCGCCGGCACGTTGCTTTTCACAACGAGCTTGATGCGTGGCTTGCGAACCAACTGGTTAATAGTTGCCATCAAAAGGCTCCTGATAATGACTTCATAAACATGTGAAAAATCCTCCCCGCAGATACGGGGACGCGAAATTTTATGCCCTGTTGTCAAGGGAGTCAAGATTTATACAATCCGTGTCGGGAAAGGCACGGCAGAATGTGTGTAAAGGCACGGTAAGTTACTGAAATTATTTTATAAAAACAGTTTCTAGCCACCCCAGGTCTGCGGCGAGCCTTTTTCGGCGATCAGCGCAACCAGGCCGGCCATCTCCAGATCCATCCCGATCCGTGACTGCAACCCCCTCGCCTGCAGGTCCTCCCGCATCACATAGAGCGGCACGCCTGTCAGCCGCTCGCTCCACAACGGGGCAGTTGCCGCGACGACGGCGTCCTGCATCAGCACCAACACATCGTCCGGCTGGCGATAGGCCAGTGCCTGCTCCAGCTCCTGGCTCTGGAACGGAGACGTCAATATCAGCTGTATCATGACTACCTCAAAAACAGATGTGGGTGCTGCAGTCGCCCCACTGGCGACGAATGTCGGATCGGGAGAGACCGGTCACCGGGATCAGCAGATCCTCGGGGGTCAGCCCCCGTTCCGCCAGCGAGTCGGTACACACATAGACCTCCTCGATGTCGTAGAGCTCGAGCATCTTGAAGGTCGGCGCATAATGACGCTGCAAGATGGCCTGTGGCTGCTGGTCCTTGAGCAGTTGCAGCACGCCGTCCTCGATGAGAAACAGCGCCAGCGACTCCGTCATGGCAGACGTTGCCAGCAGGGCGTCGAGACCTTCCCGGCCAGCCGCAGTACCATGAGGCCCGCGCCGGCAAATGAACGCAATCTTGTGCATGCTTCCCCCTAGAACTGGACAAAGCGGTCGGCGGTCAGGCTGGCTTCCGCCAGCTGACCCAACCCGCTCAGGCAAAAGGGCGCTTCCAGATTGAACTGCGCTCTGCCCATCCCCTTGGCTTCCTGCTCATCCAGCACGCCACGACGCATGGCCGCCGCCACGCACACGTCGATACGGATCCCCTGCTGGATGGCGAGCTCGCGCCACAGGGCGACCAGGTTGCTCTCATCAGAGGCGGGAGCATGCAGACCGTTGCCGTTGCAGACCCCATCCTGATAGAAAAACAGGTGAGACAGTCGATGACCCTGTTCGATGACACTCAGGGCAAAGCGATAGGCCGTACTGGCCGACTGGGTACCATAGGCCGGCCCCGTCACCAGCAAGGCGAAATTGAGACTCATATCCGGACTCCTGCGCATGTATCAGCCCATTCTACGCCAAATACGAAAAAGCCCCTCCTGGGAGGGGCTCTTCGTACCGCCTTGGATCAGACGTAAGCGATGGCTTCGACTTCAACCAGCACGTCCTTGGGCAGGCGCGCCACTTCCACGCAGGAGCGGGCCGGGGCCGATTCACCGAAGTAACGGGCATAAACCTGGTTGAAGGCAACAAAGTTGTTCATGTCGCTGAGGAAACAGGTGGTCTTCAGCACCTTGCTGGTGTCGGCACCCGCTGCCTTCAATACTGCAACCAGGTTCTTCATCACCTGCTCGGCCTGAGCCTCGATGCCGCCAGCCACGATCTCCATGGTGGCCGGATCGAGCGGGATCTGCCCTGAGGTGAAGACCAGCTCGCCCAGTTTGGTGGCCTGAACATATGGACCAATTGCGGCAGGAGCCTTGTCGGTTGCAATAACTTCTTTAGCCATTCTTGTCTATCCCCTTCTATGGCGCTTATTCGTTTTCGTCTTCACCCTGCTTGCGCTGTCGGATGTACAGATAAACGGTGTGTTTGGAAATATTCAGTTTGTCGGCGACCAGGTTGATCGAGTCCTTGATATCAAATATGCCCTTCTCGAACAACTGGGTCACGATAAACCTGTTTTTGGCATTGTTGGCAACGGTCGGATCGCGGTTGATTTCGTCGATGGTATTGTCCACCGTCTGGGCAACCAGCTCTTCCACACTGTTGGCAAAGGTCTCCGGCGACTGACGCTCGACTTGTTGCGGCGTCGGGAAGAATTCGGCGACAAACTCGTGAAAAGGTGCATTGATGTGCAGGTTGATGCAGATAAGGCCGATCACCTGCTTGTCACTGTTCCTGATGGCGATGGTACTCGACTTCATCAGGGCACCGGTGCGACTGCGAGCAAAATAGCTCTGGGTGTAATCCTGGCCGGTATTCTCTATGTCCTTGAGCATACGCAGCGCGAGATCGGTAATGGGGGCCCCCTCATTACGTCCCGTATTGAACCCGTTGGCAATCTTGATCACGGACTCGTGCAGATTTTCCAGGGAGTGGAGCACCACTTCACAGTGCTTGCCGAACAGCTCAGCCAAGCCGTCGATAAGCCCGTCATATGAGCGCAACAATTCCCTGTCTTCGTCTGTAAAAGTGCGACCGATCAGTTGCTCTTCGGGAAGCATCACTTCCTCGATACCGACAGTCATGTTCTACCCCTGTAATACCCATTCAACTTTCCCGAGTTTTCAGTTGCGAGGGTTCAATGTCAACTTTTTTTGATTTTTTACTCCGCAACCTTGCTCTGGATCATCCGAATATCCGCGTGGCATCAGGCTTTGCCGAGAAAACAGCCAATAAAAAGGGCCCCATAAAGGGGCCCTTTTTCAATCACTGCAGCAGAAGATTACTCTTCGTCAAAGCTGCCGGCTGCGTTGAGCAGATCCGCCAGGTTTTGCTGAGCTTCATCGGCAGTCACCTGCGGTGCGGCAACGGCACGAGCGGCTGCGGCACGCTGGTTGATCCGGCTGTGGTGGTAGGCAAAGCCGGTACCAGCCGGGATCAGACGACCCACGATCACGTTCTCTTTCAGGCCACGCAGTTCGTCGCGCTTGCCGCCAACGGCAGCTTCGGTCAGAACACGGGTGGTTTCCTGGAAGGAAGCCGCGGAGATGAAGGACTCGGTGCTCAGAGATGCCTTGGTAATACCCATCAGGATGTGACGGTAGGTGGCCGGGGTCTTGCCCTCGGCAACCAGCTTACGGTTGGCAATCTTCACGCGAGCCACTTCAACCTGTTCGCCTTCGATCAGGTCGGTGTCGCCAGCAGTCAGGATCTCGCACTTGCGCAGCATCTGACGAACGATGACTTCGATGTGCTTGTCGTTGATCTTAACGCCTTGCAGACGGTAAACGTCCTGAACTTCGTTGGCGATGTAGTTGGCGACCGGGCTGATACCGCGCAGACGCAGGATGTCGTGAGCAGACTCAGGACCGTCCGCCAGCACTTCACCCTTCTCAACTTTTTCACCTTCGAACACGTTCAGGTTACGCCACTTCGGAATCATCTCCTCGTAGACGTCGCCACCATCGGTCGGGGTGATGACCAGACGGCGTTTGCCCTTGGTCTCTTTCCCGAAGGAGATGGTACCGGAGATCTCGGCCAGGATGGCCGGCTCTTTCGGTTGACGTGCTTCGAACAGATCCGCAACGCGCGGCAGACCACCGGTGATGTCCTTGGTACCGCCGGACTCTTGCGGGATACGCGCTACCGCGTCACCCACGCCCACGTTGGCACCATCTTCCAGGTTCACGATCGCCTTGCCCGGCAGGAAGTACTGGGCGGCTACATCGGTACCCGGGATCATCACATCCTTGCCGTTCAGGTCGACCAGTTTCACGGTCGGACGCATCTCTTTACCGGCGCTCGGACGCTCGTTGACGTCCAGCACGACGATGGAGGAGAGACCGGTCAGCTCGTCGGTCTGACGAGTAATGGTCACGCCGTCGATCATGTGTTCGAAGTGCAGGCGACCCGCCACTTCGGTGATGATCGGGTGAGTGTGCGGATCCCAGTTGGCGACGGTTTCACCGGCGCTCACGGCCTGGCCATCCTTCACTTCCAGCACGGCACCGTAAGGCAGCTTGTGGCTTTCCTTGGTACGGCCCATCTCGTCCATGATGGTCAGTTCGGTAGAACGAGAGGTGATAACCAGTTTGTCGTCGCTATTGTGAACGAACTTGGCGTTCTGCAGCTTGATGCTACCGGTGTTCTTGACCTGGATGCTGCTCTCGGCAGCGGCACGGGATGCGGCACCACCGATGTGGAAGGTACGCATCGTCAGCTGGGTACCCGGTTCACCGATGGACTGGGCAGCGATAACACCGACAGCCTCACCCTTGTTAACCAGGTGACCACGGGCCAGATCACGGCCGTAGCAGTGAGCACAGTTACCGAAGTCGGTCTCACAGGTGATGGCAGAACGTACCTTCACGCGGTCGACGGAGTTGCGCTCCAGCAGGTCACACAGCTGCTCGTCGAGCAGGGTGTTGCGTGCTACCAGCACTTCGTCTTCAGTACCCGGCTTGATCACGTCATCAGCAACCACACGGCCCAGTACGCGCTCACGCAGCGGCTCGACCACATCGCCACCCTCGATCAGCGGAGTCATCCACAGACCTTCGGTAGTGCCGCAATCGTCCTCGGTGATCACCATGTCCTGTGCCACGTCTACCAGACGACGAGTCAGGTAACCAGAGTTCGCAGTCTTCAGTGCGGTATCCGCCAGACCCTTACGAGCACCGTGAGTGGAGATGAAGTACTGCAGTACGTTCAGACCTTCGCGGAAGTTCGCGACGATCGGCGTCTCGATGATGGAGCCATCCGGCTTGGCCATCAGGCCACGCATACCGGCCAGCTGACGAATCTGGGCTGCGGAACCCCGCGCACCGGAGTCGGCCATCATGAAGATGCTGTTGAACGAGGCTTGCTCTTCTTCTTCACCCAGCGAGTTGACGTTACGCTCTTTGGACAAGTTCTCCATCATGGCCTTGGAAACACGCTCGTTGGCGCTGGCCCAGATATCGATAACCTTGTTGTAACGTTCGCCCGCGGTCACCAGACCGGACAGGAACTGGTCCTGGATCTCGGCGACTTCGGCTTCGGCAGAAGCGATGATGTCCTTCTTGGCATCCGGGATGACCATGTCATCGATACCAACGGACGCACCGGACAGGGCCGCGTAGTGGAAACCGGTATACATCAGCTGGTCAGCGAAGATAACGGTGTCCTTCAGGCCCTGCTTGCGATAGCAGGTGTTCAGCAGACGAGAGATCAGCTTCTTGCCCAGCGCCTTGTTGGAGACGCACTTGATCCAGTTCTGCGGGTTGGCATCCAGATCAGCCTGTTCGGCGGCAGTCAGCACCTTCGGCTCGTCGATCAGGGCGTATTCCATGCCTTTCGGCAGGATCAGGCTCAGAATCGCACGACCAACGGTGGTGTTCTTCATCTCGGTCTTGGCAACCAGTTCACCGGCTTCGTTCTTCACGTACTCGGTGATGCGGCACTTGACGCGCGCATGCAGGTCGGCCAGGCCGGCACGGTAGACCTTCTCAGCCTCTTTCGGACCGGACAGCACCATACCTTCGCCCTTGGCGGCGATACGGGCACGGGTCATGTAGTACAGACCCAAGACCACGTCCTGAGACGGAACGATGATCGGCTCACCGGAGGCAGGCGACAGGATGTTGTTGGTGGACATCATCAGCGCGCGCGCTTCCAGCTGGGCTTCCAGGGTCAGCGGTACGTGGACCGCCATCTGGTCACCGTCGAAGTCCGCGTTATAGGCGGCACAGACGAGCGGGTGCAGCTGGATGGCCTTGCCTTCGATCAGGGTCGGCTCGAACGCCTGGATACCCAGACGGTGCAGAGTCGGTGCACGGTTCAGCAGGACCGGGTGTTCGCGGATCACTTCGTCCAGGATGTCCCAGACAACAGCTTCTTCGCGCTCAACCATCTTCTTGGCGGCCTTGATGGTGGTCGCCAGACCGCGAGTTTCCAGCTTGCCATAGATGAAGGGCTTGAACAGTTCCAGCGCCATCTTCTTCGGCAGACCGCACTGATGCAGGCGCAGGGTCGGACCTACGGTGATAACGGAACGACCGGAGTAGTCGACACGCTTACCGAGCAGGTTCTGACGGAAACGACCTTGCTTACCCTTGATCATGTCGGCCAGGGATTTCAGCGGGCGCTTGTTGGAGCCGGTGATGGCACGGCCACGACGACCGTTGTCCAGCAGGGCATCCACGGACTCTTGCAGCATGCGCTTTTCGTTGCGCACGATGATGTCCGGTGCAGCCAGATCCAGCAGACGCTTCAGACGGTTGTTACGGTTGATCACGCGGCGGTACAGATCGTTCAGATCGGAGGTCGCGAAACGGCCGCCGTCCAGCGGTACCAGCGGACGCAGGTCCGGCGGCAGCACAGGCAGCACTGTCATGATCATCCACTCCGGCTTGTTGCCGGACTGCAGGAAGGCTTCCATCAGCTTCAGACGCTTGGTGGTCTTCTTGCGCTTGGTCTCGGAGTTGGTCTGATCCAGCTCTTCGCGCATGGTGCGCACTTCGCCTTCCAGATCGATGGCGCGCAGCAATGCCAGGATTGCTTCGGCACCCATCTTGGCGTCGAATTCGTCGCCCCACTCTTCCAGTGCGTCCAGGTACTGCTCTTCGGACAGCATCTGGCTGCGCTCGAGGTTGGTCATGCCAGGTTCGATCACTACATAGGATTCGAAATACAGCACGCGCTCGATGTCACGCAGGGTCATGTCCAGCAGCAGGCCGATACGGGACGGCAGGGACTTCAGGAACCAGATGTGGGCAGTCGGGCTGGCCAGCTCGATGTGGCCCATACGCTCACGACGGACCTTGGTCTGGGTCACTTCTACGCCGCACTTCTCACAGATCACACCACGGTGTTTCAGGCGCTTGTACTTGCCGCACAGACACTCGTAGTCCTTCACCGGTCCGAAGATACGGGCGCAGAACAGACCATCACGCTCCGGCTTGAAAGTCCGGTAGTTGATGGTCTCAGGCTTTTTGACCTCACCGAATGACCAGGAGCGGATCATGTCAGGAGAGGCCAGACCGATCTTGATACTGTCAAACTCTTCGGTCTTGGTCTGAGCCTTCAAAAACTTGAGTAAGTCTTTCACGTGTTTCCCCTGTCAGGAGTCTAACCTCGGCGCCCCTCTCGGGGCGCCCACGTCAATTCTCGAACAATAAGAGCGAGCTCTTACTCTTCGTCCAGCTCGATGTTGATACCCAGAGAGCGGATTTCCTTCAGCAATACGTTGAAGGATTCGGGCATGCCCGGCTCCATACGGTGGTCGCCATCCACGATGTTCTTGTACATCTTGGTACGGCCATTCACATCGTCAGACTTGACGGTCAGCATCTCCTGCAGGGTATATGCCGCACCGTAAGCCTCCAGGGCCCACACTTCCATCTCACCGAAACGCTGACCACCGAACTGCGCCTTACCACCCAGCGGCTGCTGGGTAACCAGGCTGTAGGAGCCGGTAGAACGCGCGTGCATCTTGTCGTCTACCAGGTGGTTCAGCTTCAGCATGTACATGTAACCCACGGTGACCTTACGCTCGAAGGCGTTACCGGTACGACCGTCGAACAGGGCGATCTGACCGGATTCCGGCAGGTCGGCCAGCTTCAGCAGGGCCTTGATTTCACGCTCTTTGGCGCCATCAAATACCGGAGTTGCCACCGGCAGACCCTTGCGCAGGTTACCGACCAGGGTACGTACGTCGTCGTCGGACAGCTCGGCCACGTTCACTTGCTGGGTATCTTTCTCGCCCAGGTCATAGACCTGTTGCAGGAAGTCACGCATCTCGTGCAGCTCGCGCTGTTCCTTGACCATGCGGTCGATCTTCTCGCCAATACCCTTGGCCGCGAGGCCCAGGTGCACTTCAAGGATCTGACCGATGTTCATACGGGACGGTACGCCCAACGGGTTCAGAACGATGTCGACCGGACGGCCGTACTCGTCATGGGGCATATCCTCGACCGGACAGATCTTGGAGATAACACCCTTGTTACCGTGACGACCCGCCATCTTGTCACCTGGCTGGATGCGACGCTTGACGGCCAGATAGACCTTGACGATCTTCAGGACGCCCGGCGCCAGGTCATCGCCCTGGATGATCTTGCGACGCTTGTTCTCGAATTTCTTGTCGAACTCGGCCTTCAGCTCAACGTGCTGTTCAGCGATCTGTTCCAGCTCGATTTGCTTGGCTTCATCTTCGATGGCCAGTTCAAACCACTTGGAGCGATCGAGCTTGTTCAGACGGTCTTCGCTGTAACCGGCGGCCAGCAGCAGGTTGCGGGAGCGGCCGAAAATGCCGTCTTCCAGGATCTTGAACTCTTCGGTCAAGTCCTTCTTCGCTTCCTTCAGCTGCATCTCTTCGATTTCTTTGGCGCGCTTGTCTTTTTCCACGCCATCGCGGGTAAAGACCTGCACGTCAACCACGGTACCGTACACACCGTTCGGCACACGCAGGGAAGAGTCCTTCACATCGGACGCCTTCTCACCGAAGATGGCGCGCAGCAGCTTCTCTTCCGGGGTCAGCTGGGTTTCACCTTTCGGGGTCACCTTGCCGACCAGAATGTCGCCGCCCTTCACTTCCGCACCCACGTAGACGATACCGGACTCGTCCAGCTTGGACAGAGCGGCTTCACCCACGTTCGGGATGTCGGCAGTGATCTCTTCCGGACCCAGCTTGGTGTCACGGGAGATACAGGCCAGTTCCTGGATGTGAATGGTGGTCAGGCGGTCTTCCTGAACAACACGCTCGTTCACCAGGATCGAGTCTTCGAAGTTGTAACCGTTCCACGGCATGAACGCGACGCGCAGGTTCTGACCCAGCGCCAGTTCACCCAGATCGGTGGACGGGCCATCAGCCAGTACGTCGCCCGCCATTACCGGCTCGCCCAACATCACGCACGGACGCTGGTTGATACAGGTGTTCTGGTTGGAACGGGTGTATTTGGTCAGGCTGTAGATGTCGATGCCGGCTTCGCCAGGCAGCAGCTCATCTTCGTTGACCTTGATAACGATACGGGAGGCATCGACGTAGTCGATCATGCCGCCACGCTTGGCCACTACGGTAACACCGGAGTCAACGGCCACTGCGCGTTCCATACCGGTACCAACCAGCGGCTTGTCGGCGCGCAGAGTCGGTACAGCCTGACGTTGCATGTTTGAACCCATCAATGCGCGGTTCGCGTCATCGTGTTCCAGGAACGGGATCAGGGCCGCTGCCACAGAGACGATCTGTTGCGGGCTCACGTCCATATACTGGATCTGGTCGGCGTTCATAAAGGTGGATTCACCTTTGTGACGGCACGGGATCAATTCATCTTTCAGACGGCCATCTTCGGTGGTCGCGGCGTTAGCCTGTGCGATCACGTACTTGCCTTCTTCAATAGCAGACAGATAGTCCACTTCGTCGGTGATCACACCGTCAATGACCTTGCGGTACGGGGTCTCGAGGAAACCGTACTCGTTGGTACGAGAGTACACGGACAAAGAGTTGATCAGACCGATGTTCGGACCTTCAGGAGTCTCGATGGGGCACAGACGACCGTAGTGGGTCGGGTGTACGTCTCGAACTTCAAAGCCGGCACGCTCACGAGTCAAACCGCCCGGGCCCAGCGCGGAGATACGGCGCTTGTGGGTTACTTCGGACAGCGGGTTGTTCTGGTCCATGAACTGGGACAGCTGGCTGGAACCAAAGAACTCTTTGACTGCGGCGGAGATCGGCTTGGCGTTGATCAGATCCTGCGGCATCAGGGTGTCCAGGTCGCCCAGGGAGAGACGCTCCTTGACCGCACGCTCGACACGCACCAGACCGACACGGAACTGGTTCTCGGCCATTTCACCGACAGAACGGATACGACGGTTACCCAGGTGGTCGATATCGTCCACTTCGTCGTTACCGTTACGGATGTCGATCAGGCGCTTCATCACATCGACGATGTCGTCTTTGGTCAGAGTGCCCACGCCGGTCTCGTCTTCACGAGCCAGACGGCGGTTGAACTTCATCCGACCTACGGTAGACAGGTCGTAACGTTCGGAAGAGAAGAACAGGTTCTCGAACAGCTGCTCTGCGGCTTCGCGAGTCGGCGGCTCACCCGGACGCATCATGCGATAGATCTCGACCAGGGCTTCCAAGCGGCTGGAGCTGGAGTCGATACGCAGGGTCTCGGACATGTAGGCACCGTGGTCCAGTTCGTTGGTGAACAGAACCTCGAAATGCTTGAAGCCGGCTTGGGAGAGGTTGGCTACCGCTTCCAGGCTCAGCGCCTGGTTGGCAGTCACTACCATCTCGCCAGTTTGCGGATGTGCGTAGTCCTTAGCAGCAACTTTGCCAACAACATACTCAACCGGTACCTCAATCTGGGTAACGGAATCTTTTTCCAACTGACGGATGTGACGCGCAGTCACTCGACGACCGGTCTCAACCACCACGGCGCCATTGGCCACGATGTCAAAGGTCGCAGTTTCACCACGCAGGCGCTCCGGCACCAGATCCATCATCAGCTTGCCATCTTTGACTTCGAAACCGATGGTCTCGAAGAAGGTGGCCAGAATCTGTTCGGAACTGAAATCCAGGGCACGCAGAATAATGGATGCCGGCAGTTTGCGACGACGGTCGATACGGACAAACAGGTTGTCTTTCGCATCGAACTCGAAGTCCAGCCAGGAGCCACGGTAGGGAATAACGCGAGCGTTATACAGCACCTTACCGGATGAATGTGTTTTGCCTTTATCGTGGTCGAAGAAGACGCCCGGGCTGCGGTGCAGCTGGGAGACGATTACCCGCTCGGTACCATTGATGACAAAGGTGCCGTTCTCGGTCATGAGCGGAATTTCGCCCATGTATACTTCTTGTTCCTTGATGTCTTTGACGGTGCCGGCAGCTGCTTCACGGTCGTACAGAACCATACGAAGCTTGACACGCAGCGGCGCGGAGTAGGTCACTCCACGGATCTGGCATTCTTTTACGTCAAATACCGGCTCACCCAGGCGATAGCTGACATACTGAAGCTCAGCACTACCGGAGTAACTGGTGATCGGGAAAACGCTACGGAAAGCGGCCTCTAGGCCATATTCACCTTCCGGGTCAGCCTCGATGAACTGCTTGAAGGAGTCCAGCTGAATGGACAACAGATAAGGCGTGTCCAGTACCTGGTCTCGCTTACCGAAGTCCTTACGAATGCGTTTTTTTTCGGTATAAGAGTAAACCATAGGGTTCCTCAGCTCGCTGATAAGTGACCCACTCTGTCCCACGGGACAGCTCTGTCTCAACACCGTTTTGTGTTGGCCCGGGCGAAAGAAAACAGTCCGGATTGCTGGTGCACCGAGAGTCGTAAACGGTGTGAAATGCTCTCAGTCTACAGCGCAAAAAGGCTGGTGAACAAAAATTCACCAGCCCTAGCCTGTTTTATCAGGCTAATCTACATAAATGCAGATTATTTGATCTCAACAGAAGCACCGGCAGCTTCCAGCTCTTTCTTCAGAGCTTCAGCTTCGTCCTTGGACACGCCTTCCTTCAGGTTAGCCGGGGCAGCTTCTACCAGATCTTTGGCTTCTTTCAGGCCCAGACCGGTAGCGCCACGAACGGCTTTGATAACGGCAACTTTGTTGGCGCCAGCAGCAGTCAGAACTACGTCGAACTCGGTCTTCTCTTCTACTGCTTCAGCAGCAGCCGGGCCGGCCATTACGGCAGCAGCGGCAGAAACACCGAACTTCTCTTCCATAGCTTCGATCAGCTCAACAACTTCCATTACGGACATGGAAGCAACGGCTTCGATGATTTGGTCTTTAGTGATAGACATGACAAAAATTCCTGATGTTGAATAAACTCAAACAGCCTAGATAGGCGAGAATCAAGCAGCAGCTTGTTTCTGGTCGCGAACAGCAGCGATAGTACGAACCAGCTTGCCAGCAGAGGCTTCCTTCATGGTAGCCATCAGCTTCGCAATTGCTTCTTCGTAAGTCGGCAGCGTGGCCAGACGATCAATTTGTGCTGCGGCGATAAACTCACCGTTAAAAGCGCCAGCCTTGATTTCGAACTTTTGGTTCGCTTTGGCAAACTCTTTGAACAGACGAGCGGCAGCGCCCGGGTGTTCGTTAGAGAAAGCAATCAAGGTAGGACCGGTAAATGCGTCGTTCAGGCACTCGTATTCGGTACCTTCTACCGCGCGACGCAGCAGGGTGTTACGCACAACGCGCATGTACACACCAGCTTCACGAGCGGTTTTACGCAGGACGGTCATCTTGTCTACAGTCACGCCGCGAGAATCGGCAATCACTGCAGAAAGAGCGCCTTTGGCAGCTTCGTTGACTTCAGCAACAATTGCCTTTTTGTCTTCGAGTCCCAATGCCATTGGCTTAACTCCTGGATTGAATCCGGGTCAATTGACCCAGTACTGACACATCCCCCCTACCTTTACAACAGAGGGGAACGATGCGGTAGCAGGATTCCAGAAGAGAAAGAATCTTTCTCGCTGGGTTTCCGGCACCGTCTACGCAGGAAGTATTAAGGCCTAGCGGCCTCCTGCGGTCTTGGACGGAGGTCGAAGCCCCCAACCAATCAAGGCGCAAAATTATAGATTAAATTTTGCGCCTTGTAAAATCCATCAATTAGGCCTGAGCTTCCAGAGTAGCTTGGTCTACGGCAACACCGGCACCCATAGTGGTGGAGATGCTTACCTTCTTGATGTACTGACCCTTGGCGGAGGACGGCTTGGCCTTTTTCAAGGCAACCAGCAGAGCTTCCAAGTTCTCTTTCAACTGAACTTCGTTGAAGGAAACTTTGCCCAGGGTAGTGTGAATGATACCGTTCTTGTCGTTACGGTAACGAACCTGACCAGCCTTGGCGTTCTTGACGGCTTCGGCTACGTTCGGGGTTACAGTACCAACTTTCGGGTTCGGCATCAGGCCGCGCGGGCCCAAGATTTGACCCAGTTGACCAACAACGCGCATGGCATCCGGGGATGCGATCACGACGTCGAAGTTCATCTCGCCTTTCTTGACCAGATCGGCCAGGTCATCCATGCCAACCAGCTCAGCACCGGCAGCTTTGGCAGCTTCGGCGTTGGCACCTTGGGTGAACACGGCTACGCGTACATCACGACCGGTACCGTGCGGCAGTACAGTAGCACCACGTACGTTCTGGTCAGATTTACGAGCATCGATACCCAGGTTAACGGCAACGTCAACGCTTTCAACGAACTTGGCGGTAGCCAGTTCTTTCAGCAGGGCAATGGCTTCGTTGATGGAGTACTCTTTGGTACCGTCAACTTTTTCGCGAATAACGCGCATACGCTTGGACAGTTTAGCCATTGTCTTACTCCTCCACTACCAGGCCCATGGAACGAGCGGAGCCGGCGATGCAACGTACTTTTGCATCCAGATCGGCACCGGTCATATCCGGCTCTTTGGTCTTGGCGATTTCTTGCAGCTGGGCAACAGTCACCTTACCAACCTTGTCTTTGTTCGGCTTGGCAGAACCAGACTGGATACCAGCGGCTTTCTTCAGCAGGAAGGAAGCGGGCGGAGTCTTGGTTTCGAAGGTGAAGGAACGGTCGCTGTAAACGGTGATCACGACCGGAGTCGGAGAACCTTTTTCCAGCTTCTCTGTACGAGCGTTGAACGCTTTACAGAATTCCATGATGTTAACACCGTGCTGACCCAGAGCAGGACCAACGGGAGGGCTGGGGTTAGCACTGCCAGCCTTAACTTGCAGCTTGATATAAGCTGTGACTTTCTTAGCCATTACAAAAATACCTCAGAAATGGGTTCTAACGCCTCGGAGACATGCTCCTGCAAACGGCTCCCCAACTAATAAAGGGGCAGCGAATTATAATGACATTCGCTGCCCCTGACAACCGTTAACGAACAGAGTTTAATCAGCCTTTTTCGACTTGACCAAAATCCAGCTCGACCGGAGTAGAACGGCCGAAGATCAGTACGGAGACCTTCACGCGGCTCTTTTCGTAGTCCACCTCTTCAACGGTACCGTTAAAATCGGCGAACGGACCATCGGCAACCCGCACCATCTCACCCGGTTCAAACAGGGTTTTCGGACGCGGCTTGTCGTGGGCATCTTGCAGACGATTGAGGATGGCATCCGCTTCCTTATCGGAGATAGGAGCAGGACGATCAGAGGTGCCACCGATGAAGCCCATGACGCGCGGTACGTTGCGTACCAAGTGCCATGTGGTTTCATCCATGATCATCTGAACCAGGACGTAGCCCGGGAAAAACTTGCGCTCACTCTTGCGCTTCTGGCCAGCACGCATCTCGACCACTTCTTCGGTCGGGACCAGCACTTCACCGAACATGTCTTCCATGCCATGCATCTTGATATGTTCACGCAGGGATTTGGCGACACGGCCTTCATAGCCGGAAAACGCCTGCACGACATACCATCTCATACGCTGTTCACGTTGTTCAGTCATGGCTTATCCTTACACACCGGTAATCAGGTTGACCAACCAGACCAGGGCACCGTCCAGAACGAACAGCAGCAGCCCCATCACGGCAGTCACCGCCAGCACAATCAGGGTTGTCTGAATGGCTTCCTGACGGGTTGGCCATACGACCTTGCGTACTTCCAGGCGAGACTCACGGGCAAATGCCAGTGTTGCCTTTCCCTTGGTGGTTTGCAGGGCTACTGCACCGGCAGCAGCAATGACAACGACCACACCCAGGGCGCGGACGGCAGCGACAACATCGTTGAGCAGGTAATTACCCACTACAGCGGCCGCCAGGATAATGAAAACCAGGCCCCAAAGCAGGGTATCCTTGCTTCCGCCCTGGCTCTCAGAACTAACACTCATACAACCCACCTGTATCTGACGTAACCAAAGACACAAAAGCCCCGTACGAGACGAGGTATATGGCAGGGGCGGCAGGACTCGAACCCGCAACCATCGGTTTTGGAGACCGCTGTTCTACCAATTCGAACTACGCCCCTGCATAAGAAAGCCCCTATTATAGGGGCTTTGCTTTATTTATGTAAGCCAAAGATTAAGCGATAACTTTAGCTACAACACCAGCACCTACGGTACGGCCACCTTCACGGATGGCGAAACGCAGGCCATCGTCCATCGCGATCGGCGCAATCAGGGTAACAACCATCTTGATGTTGTCGCCCGGCATTACCATCTCTACGCCTTCCGGCAGTTCGATGGTACCGGTCACGTCGGTTGTACGGAAGTAGAACTGCGGACGGTAGCCTTTGAAGAACGGGGTGTGACGACCACCTTCTTCTTTGGACAGTACGTACACTTCAGATTCGAACTTGGTGTGCGGCTTGATGGTGCCCGGCTTGGCCAGTACCTGACCACGCTCTACGTCTTCACGCTTCACGCCACGCAGCAGCGCGCCAACGTTCTCACCTGCGCGACCTTCGTCCAGCAGTTTGCGGAACATTTCAACGCCGGTACAGGTGGTCTTGGTGGTATCTTTGATACCAACGATTTCCACTTCTTCACCAACTTTAACGATACCGCGCTCTACACGACCGGTTACTACGGTACCACGGCCTGCGATGGAGAATACGTCTTCGATCGGCATCAGGAACGGCTGGTCGATTGCGCGCTCCGGCTCCGGAATGTAGGTGTCCAGGTGGCCAGCCAGTTCCAGGATCTTCTCTTCCCACTGAGCTTCGCCTTCCAGCGCTTTCAGTGCGGAACCACGGACTACCGGCAGGTCATCACCCGGGAAGTCGTACTCGGACAGCAGTTCGCGAACTTCCATCTCGACCAGTTCCAGCAGCTCTTCGTCATCTACCATGTCGCACTTGTTCATGAACACGATGATGTACGGAACGCCTACCTGACGACCCAGCAGAATGTGCTCACGAGTCTGCGGCATCGGGCCGTCAGTCGCTGCTACTACCAGGATCGCGCCGTCCATCTGGGCAGCACCGGTGATCATGTTTTTAACGTAGTCGGCGTGACCCGGGCAGTCTACGTGGGCGTAGTGACGGGTAGCAGTGTCGTATTCTACGTGGGAGGTGTTGATGGTGATACCACGCTCACGCTCTTCCGGCGCCTTGTCGATCTGGTCGAAGGCGAAAGCTTTACCACCGAAGTGCTTGGCCAGCACGTTGGTGATGGCGGCGGTCAGGGTGGTTTTACCGTGGTCAACGTGGCCGATGGTACCCACGTTAACGTGCGGTTTATTACGCTCAAATTTTTCTTTAGACATGATCGTCCCTCTAAACTAACGCTGAGTACGCGGTGGCAAGCTAACCACAGAACAGTTTATATGATGGATTTGAATCTGGTGGGGAAGAGAGGCTGGTGCTGACAGGCTGGTTCGATTGCCGAACTCACCCTAGGGTGTGACTCTGCTATCGCCTGAGCCAATCAGCATCTTGGAGCGGGCAGCGGGAATCGAACCCGCATCATCAGCTTGGAAGGCTGAGGTAATAGCCATTATACGATGCCCGCATTTCTCTAACCCAAAGAACTCAAACCGCAGAGAAATATGGTGGAGGGAGAAGGATTCGAACCTTCGAAGGCAGAGCCGTCAGATTTACAGTCTGATCCCTTTGGCCGCTCGGGAACCCCTCCGTTACGTCAATGTCACAACGGTAATTCTGCTTGCACCCGTTGATTTATCGCTTTTGCTGGGCAAATAGACGACAGACATCTAAGCGTCGCGCATTTTATGGTAAGGATTTTGGGGATGCAACCATTGCGCCTTGCAAAATGTGCATTATTGCCAGGAACCAGGCAAAAAAGGACTCACTCTCCGCTCGAAACCGTCGCTTCTCTTGTCGCTCCCGCCCCCCTTGGTGTATGGTCGCCCTGCCCAAGAAACAGTGACGACACCATGACGACAGAGCATAACCCCTATCTGCAATTCACCCGCGAACAATGGGCGTTATTGCGCGACTCGGTCCCTTTGACCCTGACCGAGCACGATCTGCAGACCCTGCGCGGGATCAACGAGAAGGTGTCATTGCAGGAGGTGGAAGAGATCTATCTGCCCCTCTCCCGTCTGCTCAATCTCTACGTCAAGGCCAAGCAGCGCCGCAGCCGGGTGCTGGAACAGTTCCTCGGTCAGTCTCGCGGCAAGGGCACCTACATCATCAGCATCGCCGGCAGTGTGGCAGGCGGCAAGAGCACCACGGCGCGCATCATGCAGGCACTGCTGGAGCGCTGGCCGGAGCACCCGCGGGTGGAGCTGGTCACCACCGACGGCTTTCTCTACCCCAACAAGGTGCTGGAAGAGCGCGGCCTGATGCGCCGCAAGGGATTCCCGGAGTCCTACGACATCCGTCATCTGGTGGAGTTTGTCGCCAACATCCGTGCCGGCCACGAGAAAGTCGAGGCCCCCGTCTACTCCCACCTCATCTACGACATCATTCCGGATGAGAAGAAGGTGGTGGAGCAGCCGGACATCCTGATCCTGGAAGGGCTCAATGTGCTGCAAAGCGGCATGGACTACCCGCAGGATCCGCACCGCGTGTTCGTGTCGGACTTCGTCGACTTCTCCATCTATGTGGATGCCGATGCCGAACTGCTGCGCACCTGGTATATCGAGCGTTTCCTCAAGTTCCGCAGCGGCGCCTTCTCGGATCCGGACTCCTACTTCCACCACTACGCCAAGCTGGCCGAGAGCGAGGCGACCAAGATCGCCAGCAACATCTGGCAAGACATCAACTATCTGAATTTGAAAGAGAACATCCTGCCTACCCGGGAGCGGGCCAACCTGATCCTGACCAAGGGCAACGAGCACGCCATCGAGCAGATCAAGCTGCGCAAGTAACGGCGGCAGATCACGCATCAATGAAGAGGGGGCCCGCAGGCCCCCTCTTCATTGGGTGACGGTCAGCGCCGTCATCAGTCGCCCCGGCGCAGGGAGATCTCCCCGCCCAGATAGAACTTGATCCCCTCCTCCGTCTCCAGCCGCAGCGCACCGCGATCATCGATGCCGCGCGCCACGCCGCGGATCTCCTGCTCGCCCATCAGCAGTCGTACCGGCCGGCCGGCGAAATGGTCGAGCCGGTTCCAGTCCGCCACGAAGCTGGCGAGCCCCTCCTGTTCGAAGGTGAGCATGGCCTGCTGCAGATGCTCAATCACCCGGCCGGCCAGCAGATTGCGATCCACCAGTTCCGGCTGGATGTGGCGCAATTCGGACCAGGCCTGATCGATCCGCTCCGCCTCCCGGCTCGGCATCGCCAGGTTGAGGCCGACCCCGATCACCAGGTGGCAGCTGGCGCCGGCGCTACCGCTCATCTCCACCAGAATGCCCGCCAGTTTGCGGCCCTGATAGTAGAGATCGTTGGGCCACTTGAGCTCAACTCCCGGATAACCGAGGGACTCCAGCGCCTGCACCACGGCCACCCCGACCGCCAGACTCAGCCCCATGGCCGCCGCCATGCCCTGCTCCAGCCGCCAGTACATGCTCAAGATCAGCTGGCAGCCGAAGGGGGAAACCCAGGGCTTGCCGCGCCGGCCGCGCCCGGCGGTCTGGCACTCGGCCAGGCAGCTCTCGCCCGACTGCAGCTGGTTGACCCGCTCCAGCAGGTACTGGTTGGTGGAGTCGATGACCGGGAAGCAGTGCACCGGTGCCATGGGCGCCAGCGCCTGCAGCTGCTCTTCGTCATAGAGCGCCATCGGCACCGCCAGCCGGTACCCCTTGCCGGTCAGGCTGAAGAGATCCAGTCCCAGCTCCTTGAGCGCCGCCATGTGCTTGCTGACCGCCGCCCGACTGATGCCGAGCTGCTCGCCAAGCTGCTCACCGGAGTGGAATTGCCCGTCGCTGAGCAGAGAGATCAGGGTTTGCCGGATGGGAGTCAGGGTCATGCCAGTACCTCGTCGAGCCAAGTTTCACCACGGCGGCCCATGAAGCGCACCTCGTGCTCCAGCACCACCCCAAATTTCTGCTCCACGCTGTCACGCACGTGGGCCGCCAGCGCGATCAGCTCCATGGCGCTGGCGCCGCCCAGATTGACCAGCACCAGCGCCTGCTCCTGATGGACGGCGGCACGGCCGATGGCAAAGCCCTTGAGGCCGCACTGATCGATGAGCCAGCCCGCAGCCAGCTTGGCCAGCCCTTCACCCGCCGGATAGAGCGGCATCTGGGGATATTTCAGCTTGAGCGACGCCGCCAGCGCGGCAGGCACCACCGGATTCTTGAAGAAACTGCCCGCGTTGCCAAGCACGGCCGGATCCGGCAGCTTGGCCATGCGGGTGGCGCAGACGGTGTCGAAGATGGCCTGTGCCGAGGGCTGTTCGCCCAGTGCGGCCAGCGGACCATAGCCCTGGCTTGGCTGCCAGGCCTTGGCCAGTCGCAGACCGACCGCAGTGATGAAGTGGCTGTCCTGATACTCGTGCTTGAAGATGCTGTCGCGATAACCGAAGCGGCAGTCGGCCGCGGCGATGCGCTCCATCTCGCCGCTCTGCCAGTTGAACGCCTCGACGTAGGCACAGACGCTGGCCAGCTCGACCCCGTAAGCGCCGATGTTCTGCACCGGTGCCGCCCCGACCGTGCCGGGGATGAGCGCCAGGTTTTCGAGACCGTACCAGCCCTGCTGCAGGGTGTGGCACACCAGCTCGTGCCAGTTCTCGCCGGCGGCTACGTGCAGCAGCCAGTAATCTCCCTCATCCTGCAGCGCTATCCCCTTGAGCCGGTTGAGCACCACCACCCCGGCGAAGTCATCGCAAAACAGCACGTTGCTGCCACCGCCCAGCACCAGCCGCGGCAAGCCGGCCAGCTCGGCGTTGGCAACCAGCTGCGGCAGGTCGTCGGTTTGCTCCACTTCGGCCAGCCAGTGGCAGTGGGCATCGAGGGCGAGGGTGTTGAGCGTCAACAGGGAGGCGTGCGGGGTGAGTTTCATCTGCGTGTTCCGACAATGGCAAGCGGGCAGTCTACCTTATATTGCCGCCGGACGAAAAATCCCGCCCTCTTTTCGGACTCATATAGCTGGAGTAGAGTATCTCGCTCCGACTCTTGAGGAAGTACTCATGAACAACCAATTTGCCGTCATCGGCCTGGGGCTGTTTGGCAGCGCGTTGTGTGAAGAGCTGCAGCGCCAGGATGCCGAGGTGCTGGCGATTGACATCGACGAGAGCAAGACCCGCCAGATCGCCACCCTCTGCAACCACGTCATCGTGGCCGACGCCACCGACGAGGCCACCGTCGCCGAACTGGGCCTGGCCGACTTCGACATCGTCTTCGTCGCCATCGGTGACAACCTCGAGACCAGCATACTCACCACCCTTGTCCTCAAGGAGGCAGGGGTGAAGAAGGTCTGGGTCAAGGCGCGCGACAAGTTCCACGCCAAGATCCTGCAGAAGGTGGGTGCCGACAAGGTGATCAACCCGGAGTGGGACATGGGTCGTCGGGTCGCCCAGAGCATGCTGGATAACCGGCTGTTCGACTATCTGGAGCTGGGTCACGACATGGTGCTGACCGAGTTTGTCATCGGCCTGCAGTTGAACGGTCGGGCCCTCAGCGACTTCCATCTGCTGCAGCAGAGCGAATTCCAGCTGCTCGCCATCAAGCGTGGCGAAACCCTGCACAACGTGCTGACCGGCAAGATGGAGCTGCAGCTGGGTGACATCCTGATCCTGGCCGGCAACAAGCACGCCATCGACCACTGGCTGGAAACCCTATGACCCGCTGGCGCAGCAGCTACGCCTTTGCCCTGCAGCGGGAAGACGAGTCCCGCTGGAGTGAAGCCAAGCTGATCCTCGGCAGTTTTCTGGTCATCCTGCTGATCGGCACCCTGTTTCTGGTGCAGCCCTCCAGCCACAACGGCCAGGTGAGCTTCATCAATGCCCTGTTCACCGCCACCTCGGCCATCAGCGTGACCGGGCTCGGGGTGGTGGACACCGGTACCGCCTTCACCCTGCAGGGACAGATCTTCCTGCTGATGCTGATGGAGATTGGCGGCCTGGGCCAGATGACCATGACCCTGCTGCTCATCGCCATGTTCAGCAAACGGGTCGGCCTGCGCCAGCAGGTGCTGGCCAAGGAGGCGCTGGGCCAGGAGGGCTCGGTCAACATCATCCAGCTGGTGAAGCGCATCGTGCTGTTCGCCTTCATCGCCCAACTCATCGGCACCGCCCTGATGGCCATTCGCTGGGTGCCCGAGATGGGGTGGGAGCGCGGCCTCTACGTCAGCTTTTTCCACGCAGTATCGGCCTTCAACAACGCCGGCTTCTCGCTGTTTGCCAACAATCTCATGGACTACCGGGACGACCCCGTCATCAGTCTGACCATCGCCGGTCTGCTGATCCTCGGCGGGATCGGCTTCACCGTCATCGTCGATCTGGTGCGCAACCGCCGCTGGCGCAAGCTCAAGCTGCACAGCAAGCTGATGCTGATCATGACCCCGGGTCTGCTGCTGCTGGGAACCCTGATGTTCTGGCTGCTGGAGCACAACAACCCGGGCACCCTCGGCAAGGTCTCCTTCGGCGGCCAGTGGCTGGCGGCCTTCTTCCAGTCTGCCAGCGCCCGTACCGCAGGTTTCAACACCATCGACATCGGCCTGATGACCCCGGCCGCCCTGCTGTTTCTGATGATGCTGATGTTCATCGGGGCGGGCGCCACCTCCACCGGTGGCGGTATCAAGGTGACCACCTTCGCGGTGGTGCTGCTGGCGACCAAGGCGTTTCTGACCAAGCGCCCCCATGTCACCGCCTTTGGCCGCACCCTCTCGTCCCAGATAGTGACCCGATCGCTGGCCATCATCATGGTCAGCACCATGGTGCTGATGCTGGCCATGTTCCTGCTGATGCTCACCGAGCAGCAGCCCTTCGACAAGATCATGTTCGAGACCATCTCGGCGTTTGCCACCGTGGGGCTCTCCACCGGCATCACCGCCACCCTGAGCGAGCCTGGCAAGCTCATCCTGGTGCTGGTGATGATCTGTGGCCGTCTCGGCCCGCTGACTCTGGCCTTCATGCTGGCTCGCCCGGTCGAAACCCGCATCAAGTACCCGGAAGAGACCGTCTACACCGGCTGATGACACCGGGGCCCGTCGCGGCCCCGGTCACTCGCGCTGCCGCGCCTTGAGCCAGCGCCCCGGGCTCATGCCAAACTCCCGCTCGAACGCCCGCCCGAAGGCGGTGCCCCCGCTGTACCCCGCCCCCAGCGCCACCTGGGTAATGGACTCCCCCGCCAGCAGCTGCTGACTGGCCAGCACCATCCGCCAGCGCGTCAGATAGTCCAGCGGCGTCTGCCCGGTCAGCGCCTGAAAATGAGCGGCGAAGCGGGCGCGCGACATGCCCGCCTCCCGCGCCAGGGTCGCCACCGTCCAGGGCTCGTCCCCGCGCTGATGCATGGCCGCGATGGCCCGAGCCAGCCGTGGGTCGGAGAGGCCGGCCAACATCCCCTGCCGGCAGAGCCCCTGTTCCACCAGATGACGCAGCAAGAGGATCAGCAGCACCTCCAGCAGACGGGAGAGGATCGGCGGCTGACCGTAACGCTCGGCGAAGGCCTCCTCGAACAGCAGGGTCAGTACCGGCGCAATGGCCGGGATCGTCTGCAGCGGCAGCACCAAGGTATCCGGCAACGCCAGCTGCAGTGGTGAGTCTCCTGCCGGCCCGAACGACACGCTGGCACACACCAGGTCGCAGCCCGCCAGCTGGCGGGGTTCGAGCCTGTGAACCAGTCCCCTGGCATAGAGTATCAGGGTCGGCTCGGTCAGCAACAGGGGTTCACCCCCCTCTTCGCGCAGCAGCAGTTCGCCACGGCGCAACAAGTGCAGATGGCCGCCGGCGGGATAGTCGCTGCTGTGAGAGTGCTGACACAGGTTGCCGGCGAAAAAGAGACTGGCCTGGGGAGCGGCATGGGCCAGCAATATCGAGAGTGGATCCATATTTGAGACGCTTGGTAGTCAATGATGGACTCTGGGTGATAAACCGTACCATTAAAACCGGCATAGTGTCTCCCGTACCCAACCCAAACAGGAGCACATCATGAGTCGCATTCACGCCGTCGTGCAGCCCAAACCGGCAGCCGCCCCCACCTTCGCCGCTCTTAAAAGCAGCCTGGGCATGGTCCCCAACCTCTACGCAACCCTGGCCCACTCACCGGCCCTGCTCAACGGTCTGCTCGGCTTTGCCGACGCGCTGGGCAAGGGGCGGCTCAGCGCCCGCCAGCGGGAGCTGCTGGCACTGGCCATCGGTCAGGCCAACGCCTGCCAGTACTGCCTGTCGGCCCATACCCTGCTGGCTGGCCGGGCCGGTTTCGATGACGACGCCATCCGGGCTGCCCGTCTCGCTCAGGCGACGGATCCGCTCGATCACGCCCTGTTGCAGCTGGCGGTCGCCGTGGTCACCCAGCGCGGTGTCATCAGTGATGCGCAACTGGCCGCCGCCCGGGCGGCGGGCGTGGATGATGAGCTGATGATGGAGGTGCTGGGGCAGGTGGTCATCAATACCCTGACCAACTACGGCAATCATCTGGCAGAAACCGACATCGACTTTCCGCCCGTCACGCTCACCCCATGACAGAGGAGCAGAAATGGAACGTCATGACCGAGGTTTTCTGATCGCCCTCGCGGGGGTGGTACTGACCCTGCTCTGGATCGGCGTGTTCAAGTTCACGCCGACCGAGGCGGCGGCCATCCGGCCGCTGGTGGCAAGCCACCCGCTGATGAGCTGGCTCTATGCCGTGCTCTCGGAGCAGGCAGTCTCCAATCTGATCGGGCTGGTCGAGATCCTGATCGCCGGCGGCCTGATTGCCGGCCTGTGGCGGCCACGTCTGGGCTACTGGAGCAGTCTGGGGGCCATCCTGACCTTCCTCGTGACCCTCAGCTTTCTGCTGACCCTGCCGGGCGTCTGGAAGCTGGTCGACGGGGTGCCGGTCACCGAGTTCTTTATTTTCAAGGATCTGGTGCTGCTCGGTGTTGCCTTGCACTACCTGAATTTGAGTCGCGCCAGCCTGGCCGACGCCTGACGACAATGCCTTTTTACGCCCCGGAAGGGGCGTTTTTTTATCAGGCGGCCCTGGCTGGCCGCTTGCTCCCCCGCTTGCCAGCCCCCGTCGTGCCACCACTCGTCGGGCTGCGCTTGCGTTTGGTGAAGCGACGCTTGTCGGCCCCGGGCGCCGCCTTGGGCAAGGCGCTGAAGCTGGCCCC
The DNA here is from genome assembly GCF_000820305.1 of Aeromonas dhakensis. Lineage (GTDB taxonomy): Bacteria > Pseudomonadota > Gammaproteobacteria > Enterobacterales > Aeromonadaceae > Aeromonas > Aeromonas dhakensis. Next base: position 226,992 of record NZ_CDBH01000029.1, on the reverse strand, counting down.
CGAATCCTGCCTGGCGCCGTCGATCAAACCGTTCAGCTGCTCGGTGAGCGGCCCCATGAACTGCTGATAGCTCGCCTGTCGCTCGGCAATCCGGCCGAGGTGCTGCTCCCACAGCGCCGTCATGTCCGGGGTAGTGGCCGTGGCCGGCAGGGCCTGGATCAACGCCCGCCCGGTCGGGGTCGCCTTGATGCTCTTGCCCTGGCGCACCAAAAAGCGGCGCTTGAACAGCAGGTCGATGATGCCGGCCCGGGTCGCCTCGGTGCCGAGGCCGTCGGTTTCGCGCAGGGTCTTGCGGATCTCGGGATCCTGCACGTAGCGGGCGATGCCGGTCATGGCGGCCAGCAGGGTGGCATCGGTAAACGACTTGGGGGGCTGGGTCATCTTCTCCAGCAACTCCCCCCGCTCGCACAGAAGCTGCTCGCCCTGACGCAGGGCTGGCAGGGTTCCCGCCTCCTCCTCGTCATCTTCCTCCACCCCCAGCAGCGCCTTCCAGCCCGCCTTGAGAATCCGCCGCGCCTTGGCTTGAAACTGCCCGCCAGCAATGCGCAGCAGCACCTTGCTGTCGTTGTACTCGAACGGCGGGTAGAACTGCAGCAGGTACTGGCGGGCGATCAGGCCATACAGCCTGGCTTCATCGCCACTCAGGCTCCCCTCGTTGCCGTGCTTCTCGGTGGGGATGATGGCGTGGTGGGCATCCACCTTGCTGTCGTTCCACGCCTTGCTGCGGATCTTGCCGTCCGCCTCGCTCACCGCCCTGGCCAACGCCGGCGCCGTGCTAACGATGGCCTCCCGCACCTGGCCGGCCCGGTTGAAGTGCTCGCTCGGCAGATGACGGCTGTCGGATCTGGGGTAGGTGATGAGCTTGTGCCGTTCATAGAGGCTCTGACAGACATCCAGCACCCGCTTGGCGTCCATGCCGAACCGCTTGGCGGCATCGATCTGCAGGCTGGAGAGGTTGTAGGGCAGCGGCGCCGCCTGCTTGCGGGCCTGCTCCTCCACCTCTTCCACCAGTGCGGGTTGACCCTGGATCCGCTCCACCACCTTGGCGGCCAGCGCCCGGTTGAGCACCCGCCCCTCCTCGTCCTGCCAGGGCAGACAGGCCTCGGAGGGCAGCCACTTGGCGCTGAAGCGTTCGTTGCCCTCGGTCTGTAGATGGGCCAGCACCTCGAAGAAGGGTTTGGGCACAAAGGCCTCGATCTCGAGATCCCGCCGCACCACCAACCCCAGCAGCGGTGTCTGTACCCGGCCGACCGAGAGCAGCTCGCTGCAACCCCCCTTGCGACCAAGCAGGGTATAGGCGCGGGTCATGTTGATGCCGTAGAGCCAGTCGGCCCGGCTGCGGGCCAGCGCCGACACCGCCAGCGGCACGAACTCCTTGTTGTCTCTGAGCTTGTCGAGGGCGCGGCGCACCGCCGGCGGGTTGAGATCACTGATGAGGCAGCGCAGCACCGGTCGGGTTTTGCCATAGCCGAGAAAATCGATCACCTCGTCCACCAGCAGTTGCCCCTCCCGGTCCGGGTCACCGGCGTTGACCACGCAGTCGGCCTGCTTGAGCAGGCGCTTGATGACGGTGAGCTGGGTCTTGGTCTTCGGCTTGGCCACCAGTTGCCACTGGCTCGGGATGATGGGAAGGGATTCCATGCGCCACTGCTTGTAAGCGGCATCGTAGGCATCGGGCTCGGCCTGTTCCAGCAGGTGGCCGATGCACCAGGTCACCACATCCCCCTGCGCGGTTTCGATGAAGCCCTCCCCCTTCTTGTGGGGCTTGGGCAGCACGTCGGCAATGGCGCGCCCCAGACTGGGCTTCTCGGCGATAAAGAGTCGCATGGCAAACACCTGAACACTGTATATGCGAACAGTATATACCGGGCCCAGGGCAAAGCCCAAGCCCCTGCCTGGCGCGAGACGACAGGCTGCTGCACAGGCAAGAGAAGGGAGCAGGGAGTCATGGCCCAACGATAAAAAGTGGAGAGAAAGTGGTGCAGCGGCATCAATTACGCCTCAAACGAGGAGCGAAAAGACGGTGAAATTGCAGGATGTTAAATTAAATTCAGTTAAATGATAAATAACAAAATAATAATTGCATTTAAAATAACAATACAAAATATAAATCATGATAGAGGTCAATCAACTACCTCTCCATGGATACTACTATATTGGTAATATTTGAACGTAGGAAAACGCCGTCATGCTTGGAAAACTGTTGAGAAAAACCTGGTTCTGGCTACTGCTGCTTGGAGCCCTCTTGGGCGTTGCAGCGCTGGGGGTCACGGTGACCGTCATGCACAAGACCAGTTCCACCGAGTTCTGCGTCTCCTGCCACTCCATGCAGACCCCGCTGGCCGAGTATCAGGGCAGCGTCCACTTCCAGAACGTGAAGGGCATCCGCGCCGAGTGCGCCGACTGTCACATTCCGGGTGATCCCACCTCCTATCTGTGGACCAAGATCCGCGCCGTGAAAGACATCTATCACGAGGCGATCGGCACCCTCGACACGCCGGAGAAATACGAGGCCCACAAGCTGCGCATGGCGCAGTCGGTGTGGGACGAGCTGAAGGCCAACGACTCCGCCACCTGCCGCAGCTGCCACAGCTACGCGGCGATGGACATCCTGGCCCAGCGCCCCAACGCCCGCGCCGAGCACCCGGTCGCCATCAAGGAGGGCCAGACCTGCATCGACTGCCACCGCGGCGTCGCCCACATCATGCCCGACATGAGCGGTCTGGCAGCCGCCGGTGCCAGCGAGCTGGCGCAGGCTGCCGCCCAGACCCCGGCCAACGTCAGCACCCGCTATGCCATCGCCACCACCCCGCTCTATCTGGATGCCGGCGCCAAGACTGACGAAGGCACCCTGATGCCCTCCACCCAGGTGGAAGTGCTGGCCAACGACAACGGCCGCGCCCAGGTGCGCATCGACGGCTGGCAGCAGGACGGGGTGAGCGAGGTGTTCTACGCCGCCCCCGGCAAGCGCATCCTGAGCACCCTGCTCGGCGACAAGGCCAAGGCGCAGCTCACCACCGGCAAGAGCGAAACCGACAGCGCCACCAACCTCACCTGGCATCAGGTCAGCCTGACCGCCTGGGTGGATCAGAGCCAGCTCATCGGCGATCAGGGCAAGCTGTGGCAGTACGCCTCCACCCTGATGTCCAACAACTGTACCGGCTGCCACGGCCTCACCGCACTGGATCACTTCAACGCCAACCAGTGGATCGGCGTCATCAAGGGGATGGAATCACGCACCTCCCTGACCCCGGAACAGGCACGCATGTTGACCCAATACGTCCAGAAACATGCCAGTGACATGAACGCGGCGCACTAAGGCTGGCACAGAGGAAATCGTCATGACTTTTTTTACCGATAAGCAAACCAATCTCTCCCGCCGCAATCTGCTCAAGGGGCTGGGCGCTTGCGCCGCCCTGCCGCTGCTGGCCGGCGTCTTCCCGAAAAGCGCGCTGGCCAAAGCCATCAGCACGGCCCTTGAACAGTTCCCGACCCTGGTGCCGGCCCAGAAAGGCATCCTGACCGGCGCTCACTGGGGGGCCTTCGAGGCCATCGTCGAAGAGGGCCGCATGGTGCGGGTCCAGCCGGTGGCCGATGATCCGGCCCCCAACGATCTCATCGACATGGCGCCGTTCCAGGTCCACGCCAAGAACCGCATCAAGTACCCCATGGTGCGCAAGAGCTGGCTGGAGCAGGGCCCGGGGGCCAAGCCCGAACTGCGCGGCGCCGACGAGTGGGTGCGGGTGAGCTGGGAGAAAGCCATCGCCCTGGTGGCCGGCGAAATCAGCCGGGTGCAGAGCGACTTCGGCCCACAGGCGATCCACGCCGGTTCCTACGGCTGGAAGAGTGTCGGCATGTTCCACAACAGCCGCACCCTGCTGCACCGCCTGATGAACCTGGCGGGCGGCTTCACCGGTTATGCCGGCGACTACTCCGCCGGCGCCGCCCAGGTGATCATGTCCCACGTGATGGGCTCCATCGAGGTATATGAACAGCAGACCGCCTGGCCCAACGTCATCAAGCACGCCGAACTGGTGGTGCTGTGGGGGGTCAACGCCCAGGTCACCCTGAAGAACAGCTGGAACATGCCGGATCACGAGGGTCAGGCCGGCTTCAAGGCGCTGAAAGATAAAGGCACCCGCATCATCAGCATCGACCCTGTCTACAACGAAACCGCCAAGCTGGCCGGGGCCGAGTGGATTGCACCGAACGCCTACACAGACGTGGCCATGATGCTGGGGGTGGCCCACACCCTCTACAGCGAGCAGAAGCACGATCAAGCCTTCCTCGACCGCTACACCACCGGCTTCGACAAGTTCCTGACCTATCTGCTCGGCAAGGAAGACGGCCAGCCGAAGAGCGCCGAGTGGGCAAGCACTATCTGCGGCGTCGACGCCAAGGTGATCCGTCAGCTGGCCCTCGACATGGCGTCCAAGCGCACCATGATCATGGCGGGCTGGGGCATGCAGCGGCAGCAGCACGGCGAACAGCCCAACTGGATGCTGGTCACCCTGGCCGCCATGCTGGGCCAGATCGGCCTGCCGGGCGGCGGTTACGGCTTCAGCTACCACTACTCTTCCGGTGGCAGCCCCACCGCCAAGGGCGGCATCCTGGCGGGCATCTCCGCCGGCAATGCGCCGAAGAACGGGCCGGCGCCGATCCCGGTGGCCCGCATCGCTGACTGTCTGGCCAACCCCGGCAAGACCATCGACTTCAACGGCCGCAAGGTGACCTATCCGGACATCAAGCTGGTTTACGTGGCGGGCGGCAACCCCTTCCACCACCATCAGGACACCAACAACCTGGTCAAGGCCTGGCGCAAGCCGCAGACCGTGATCGTGCACGAGCCTTACTGGACTGCCACCGCCAAGCACGCCGACATCGTCCTGCCGGCCACCACCAGCTACGAGCGCAACGATCTGGAGATGGGCGGCGACTACTCCCAGCGCTACGTCTTCCCGATGCACCAGTGCGTGCCGCCCCAGTTCGAGGCGCGCAACGACTTCGACATCTTCCGCGACGTGGCCGCCAAGCTGGGCTTGCAGGAGCAGTACACCGAAGGCAAGGACGAGATGCTGTGGCTCAAGCAGATGTACGATGGCATGGCCGCCCAGGCCCGCGGCGCCCGGGTGGCGCTGCCGCCGTTCAACATGTTCTGGGAGTCCAACAACTACATCCGCTTCCCGGTGCCCGAGGCGAACCGCCAGTGGATCCGTCACGCCGATTTTCGCGAGAACCCGCTGCTCAACCCGCTCGGTACCCCGTCCGGCAAGATCGAGATCTTCTCCAGCACGGTGGCCGGCATGGGCTATACCGACTGCGCCGGCCATCCCAAGTGGTATGAGCCCAAGGAGTGGATCAAGAGCAAGGAGGCGACCCGCTATCCGCTGTCGCTCAACACCTCCCACCCGACCCAGCGGCTGCACTCCCAGCTCGACAACACCCCGCTGCGGGACAAGTTCGCCGTCGCCGATCGCGAGGCGATCCTGATCCACCCGGACGACGCCAAGGCACGCGGCATCCAGGATGGCGATCTGGTGCGGGCCTTCAACGACCGCGGCCAGATCCTGGTGGGGGCCCTGCTCTCGACCGACATCCGCCCCGGGGTGGTGCGGGTGTGCGAAGGGGCCTGGTTCGATCCGGCCAAACCGGGCGAGGCGGGGAGCCTGTGCAAGAACGGCAACGTCAACTGCCTCACCTTCGACGAGGGCACCTCCAGCCTGGCGCAGGGCAACTGCGGTCACATGGCCCAGCTGCAGATCGAGAAGTACCAGGGCCCGGCCCCGGTCAACACCGCCCACGCGGTGCCGGCCAACGCCTGAGCAGAGGACTGAGCAACAAAAACGGCGCCATCAAGGCGCCGTTTTCTTATCGCGGTTTGTGGTGTGACTCAGAAGTCACCCTAAACCATTTACTCTTGTGCACACGCCACCACCTTGCAGCCAGAGCGCGGACAAGGGCTCAGAATCAGAAGTCCCCTTCCACCATGTACTCTTCCGCACACTCCACCAGCTGAGGCCAGAGTTCTTCCGGCACCCAGGCATCCAGGTCATCTTCATCCCCGTCGTACTGGCTCCAGAAGTAGCGGCGCAGGCCGGAGGCGAAGTCATCGCTCAGCTCGGCCAGCTCGGAGAGTGGCCCCAGCCAGGCGATGCGGCGCAGGCCGGAGGCGAGATCGTTGATGGCGTCCATCAGGCCGCGATCGTCGAAGCTCTGCTCCACCAGCAGGGTGAAGCGCTCACGCGCCCGCTCGGTCTGATCCTCATCCAGCTCGCCCACGTCGGCCAGCAGGTCGACGAAATCTTCCAGCAGGAAGGCAATCAGGCTGTCGCGATCCTCAAACCACTGGATCTGGGCCCCCTTGGTGCCCAGCACGGAGGCATCGAACGAATCGTCGAGGTGACACAGTGCCCATGGATCATCGGTCATAGTTCTCTTCCTCAGGCTAAAACAGGTGCCATATCTTATGCCTAGCTCTCCACTCTTGCCACCTTGGGCAGCGAGAGAGAAGCCGCCAGCCCGCCGAGCTCGGCGCGCCCCATGATGAGACTGCCGCGGTAGGCTTCCGCCAGATCGGAGACGATGTTGAGGCCCAGCCCCGAGCCCGGCACCTTCTCGTCGAGCCGCACCCCGCGCAGCACCGCCTTGGCGATCTGATCCTCGCTCATGCCGGGACCGTCATCCTCGATGCGCAGGGTGATCCAGCCCCCCAGCTCGGCGCTGGAGATGCGCAGCCGGCCGGCCGACCACTTGAAGGCGTTCTCCAGCAGGTTGCCCACCATCTCGTCGAAGTCCTGCTCCTCCACCCCGACCGCCAGGGTGGCCGGCACCTGCAGGTCCACTTCCCGGCCCGGATAGAGGCGGGAGAAGGCGCGGCAGATGTACTCCACCCGCGCCCGCACCGGAGTCGACACCCCGAGGATCTTGGCGGCGCCGGTCACCCGCGCCTTGCCGAGGTGGTAGTCGATGTGGCGCTGGATCTGATCGAGCTGCTCGCCGAGGGCGGCCTGATCCTCCGGCGGCAGCTGGGCCACCTGATTGCGCATGATGCTGAGCGGCGTCTTGAGGGCGTGGGCCAGGTTGCCGGTGTGGGAGCGGGCCCGCTGCAACAGCTCGCCGTAGTGGTGCAGCAGCCGGTTGATGTCCTCCACCAGCGGCTGGATCTCCAGCGGATAGCGCAGCCGGAACCCCTCCTGATGGCCCTGATGGACCCGGCTCAGCTCGCGGCGCAACAGGTGCAACGGCCGCAGGCCGTAGACGATCTGGAACATGAAGCCGAGCACCAGCCCGGTCGCGGCAAAGCCGAGGCCGAGGAACAGGCTGATGCGGGTCTTCTTCAGGGTCTGGGTCAGGGCGCTGCTGTCCTTGGCCATCACCAGGGTGAACACCCGATCCGAACCGGGCAGCAGCACGGTACGGGTCATGATCAGCAGCGGCTCCTTGTTGGGCCCCTTGCCAACGAACAGATCCGGATCGCCGAAAGCCGACTTCAGGCCGTGCACGTCGAGGTGCACATCCCACAGGGAGCGGGAGCGGCTGACCACGCTCTCCCCCAGCTCCAGCTGCCAGTAGTAGCCGGAGTAGGGCTGGCGAAAGCGGGGGTCGGCCATGGGTTCGGTGACCACCGGCAAACCATCCGGCTGGATCTCGAGGCGGGAGAGCAGATCGTAGAGCTGCAGGCGCAGGCCGTCGGCCTCCGCCTCCTGCCAGTAGTTGCGCATCATGGTCTGCAGGCTGAAGCCGGTGGCAAACAGGAACAGGCCGCACCAGACCATGGCGATGACCACCAGCCGCCCGCGCAGGGTGCGCACCAGCCTCATTCAGCCACTCCTGCGCAAGGGGGCATCAAGAGCTGGTTCATTCGTTGATCCGGTAGCCGAGGCCGCGCACCGTCTCGATCAGATCGGCGTGGGTCTTCTTGCGGATCCGGCCGATGAACACCTCCACCGTATTGGAGTCGCGGTCGAAATCCTGGGCGTAGATGTGGTCGATCAGCTCGCTGCGCGACACCACCTTGCCCCTGTGCTGCATCAGATAGCCGAGCACCCGGAACTCGTGGGCGGTGAGCTTGATGGGGGTGCCTTCGTACCACACCTGGGAGGCCGCCATGTCCAGACGCACCCCGCCGATCTCCAGGATCGAGCTGGCGTTGCCCGCCGCCCGCCGCACCAGGGCATGGACCCGGGCCACCAGCTCGGCCACCTGGAACGGCTTGGTGAGGTAGTCGTCGGCCCCGGCATTGAGCCCCTCGATCTTCTCGTGCAGCTGGCCACGAGCGGTCAGCACCAGTACCGGGGTGTCGATCCCCTTGCTGCGCCACTCTTTGAGCACGCTCAGGCCGTCGCGGCCCGGCAGACCGAGATCCAGAATGATGGCGTCGTAGGGTTCGGTCTCGCCGAGAAAGCCGGCCTCGTTGCCGTCGTGGCAGAGGTCGGTCACGAAACCGGACAGGCGCAGCTGTTCCGCCAGCTGGCCAGCCAGGGTCTTCTCATCTTCAACTATCAGAATTCGCATAAATGGGTATCCAAAGCAGGGTTGTGCCGGAACCGGCAGCGGTTGGGGGAACGAACCGGACGGTGGGTTCGCGGGCTCACGCCGTTACTCCTCTTCCGGGGGCGGGCGCGGTTCGAACAGCCGCTCCAGATGGTGGCCCTTGAGCCACACCATCTCCAGGTTGTCGGCCCGATAGCCCACCTTGATGACGCTGTTCTCGCTGTCGATCAGCTTGAGTTCGTACAGCCAGATGCCGTCCTCCTCCCCCAGATCGACCCGCAGCACCCGTACCGGCAGGCGGGCAGCCACCTCCATCACCTCATGAAAGGGGCGCACCCGTCCCTCGCTGACCGCCTGCTGCAGCAAGGCCTCGTTCGGCGTGGCCGCCAGTGCCAGTGCCGACAGCAGCAACCCAAGCAGAGACAGGGCTCTATTCATGGATGATTCATCTCCCAAAACCTAACATAATGCCGTTTATAGTCTGCCAGCCATGAATCCGGAATGAATATGATCCGACGCAGTTTCCTGCTGATCCTTTGCCTCTTCGCCACCCTCGGCTGGGCGGCCGAGAGCCGTCTCGACATGGCCGGGCTGGTCAAACTGCTGGTGGCCCAAGGGTATCACGACATTCGGGAAGTGGAGCTGGAAGGGGACAAATTCGAGGTGGAAACCCTGGATGCCCAGGGGCAGCGGGTGCGACTCCTGGTGGACGCCCATACGGGTGACATCAAAAAAGAGGCCGACTAGGCCTCTTTTTTATTGCGGGTTGTCGGGGCGGCGTACTTAAGACCTCATGCCTCCCTCAGTTTCTGTGGCCGAAGCCGGCGCCAGGGGCGCAGCAGCTTGTCGCGGCGTGGCACCAGCAGGGCACAGGCCAGCAACAGGTAGATGAGGGGCTCCTGCCAGCCGCTCTTGAGCGACCACCAGTAGTGCACCGGCACCAGCAGGGCCACCGCGTAGATCCAGTTGTGCAGCTTCTGCCAGGCCGGCCCCATGCGCCGCAGCAGGGCCGGGATCGAGGTGAGGCTGAGCGCCAGCAGCAACAGCAGCGCCACCATACCCACCACTATATAACTGCGCTTGACCAGCTCGCCGCCAATCAGCCGCCAGTCAAACTGCAGATCCAGCCCCAGCCAGACCATAAAGTGCAGACCGGCCCAGGCGGCGCACCAGAGCCCGAGCGGGCGGCGCAGCTTGATGAGCTGCCCCTGCCGCCAGCGTTTGGCCAGCGGCGACACCAGCAGGGTGAGCAACAGCAGATTGAGCGCCCCCTTACCCAGATAGTGGGTCAGCCCCTGTACCGGATCCCCTCCCAGCAGACCGCCGGGCACGGCCACCAGCAGCCAGAGCAGAAACCCCAGCGAGGCGAGGTGTACCAGCGCCCGCAGCAAGGTGATGTGACGCGCCGTCAGTCGCAGAGTCATGATGTCAGCTCCTTTCGTCTCAATACCACTTGCGCAGGTCCATGCCCTGATAGAGGGACGCCACCTCGTCGGCATAGCCATTGAACATCAGGGTCGGCTGGCGCTTCGCGCCGAAGATGCCCCCCTCGCCGATGAAGCGCTCGCTGGCCTGACTCCAGCGCGGGTGATCCACCGCTGGATTGACGTTGGCGTAGAAGCCGTATTCGTTGGGGGCCAGCAGGTTCCAGGTAGTGGGCGGCATCTCCTCCACCAGCCGGATGGAGACGATGCTCTTGATGCTCTTGAAGCCGTACTTCCAGGGCACTACCAACCGGATCGGCGCACCGTTCTGGGCCGGCAGCGCCTTGCCATAGAGCCCCATCGCCAGGAAGGAGAGCGGATGCATCGCCTCGTCGATGCGCAGCCCCTCGACATAGGGATAGTCGATGCCGCCGCCGAGGGAGCGGGAAGCCTGACCGGGCAGCTGCTCCGGATCATAGAGGGTCTCGAAGGCCACAAACCTGGCACGGCTGGTGGGCTCGGCCCGGCGAATGAGGTCCGCCAGCGCGATGCCGCTCCAGGGCAGCACCATGGACCAGGCCTCCACGCAGCGCAGCCGGTAGATACGCTCCTCCAGCGTGCTCTTGTTGATGAGATCCCACACGTCCAGGGTAAACGGCTTGGCTACCTCCCCCTCTACCTTCAGGGTCCAGGGCTCGGGCTTGAGGTAGTGGCCATTGCGGGCCGGATCCCCCTTGTCGGTACCCAGCTCGTAGAAGTTGTTGTGGGTGGTGGCCTTCTCCTCCGGCGTGAGGGTCAGCCCCTCCGGCCTAGCGGCAGCGTGGATGTTGAGCGCCCGGGTGGCGACCGGTGCCGGCTTGTCGCCAGAGAAGAGATCGAGCACCCCGGCCTGGGTCGGCAACGCCAGGGTGGCGGCGCCGAGCCCCAGCCCTTTCAGGATCAGGCGACGATCCTGATAGACGGCTTCCGGCGTGACGTCCTGTTCGATGAGGTGATGGGCAGAGCGGCGCTTGAGCAACATGGAAAAACTCCCGGGGCGATGAGGGTAACAATCATAAGACCCGCCCCGGCCGAGTTTTATTTCACGGAAAATTACATGAACTGATAGAGGGGCAGTGCCTTGGCCATGGTTCCGACCAGAAACAGCACTACGAACACCAGCAGGGGAACGATCACATTTGGCACCATCAGACTCACTCCATGAGCAGGACAGGGCCTCTAACTATGGTGCAGACACGACCGCCTCACCATGAATTTTTTTCGCGAGCGCAAGCGTATTCCTGAGTTGAAATGAGTGATGCAGATCACACACAATTCCGCCCCTGCTTGCCGCCCCCCCTGCGCGGGGTAGGCTCCCCTTTTTCCGGATTTCACTACTGAAGAGTCACGCCATGAGCCCATTGATCGCCATCGCCATCACGACCGGGATCCTCTCCGCCGTCTGGGGCTGGGTCGCCGTCACCCTCGGCCTCATCTCCTGGGTCGGCTTCCTCGGCTGCACCAGCTACTTCGCCTCCAGCGGCGGCTACAAGGCGCTGCTGCAGACCCTGCTGTGCAATGCCAGCGGCATGCTGTGGGCCCTGCTGCTGATCCATGGCGACGCCTGGTGGGGCGCCGGGGTGGCGGGTTACCTGATGACCGGGGTGGTGGCGACCCTGATGTGCGTGCAGGCCAGGCAGCAGTGGCTCTCCTACATTCCCGGCACCTTCGCCGGTTGCTGCGCGACCTTCGGGGCAGCGGGAGAGTGGCGACTGATCCTGCCTTCCCTGGTGATAGGTGCGCTGTTCGGCTACCTGATGAAGGCGAGCGGCCTCTGGCTCTCCCATAAAACCCAGAAAACCCAGGCCACGGCGGGCGTCACCGACCCGGCTTGAACCGGCCTAACGTGACCGATCCGGTATGAAACCAGAGGGGCGGCCCGCCATCAACGGGCCGCCCCTCTGTCATTTATCCCTTCGACTTGAAGTTCGCCGCTTCTATGCCGTGCCGGTTCAACAGCTTGTAGAAGTCGGTGCGGTTTCTGCCCGCCATGCTGGCCGCCAGGGTGACATTGCCCTCGGTGGTGCGCAGCAGCCGGATCAGATACTCCTTCTCGAACTCGGCCCGCGCCTCGTTGAACGAGGGGATGCCACCACTGCCGCCACTCAGGGCAGACTCCACCATGGCGGCGCCGATCACCGGGCTGCAACAGAGGCTGGCCAGCTGCTCCACCACACTGTAGAGCTGGCGCACGTTGCCGGGCCAGGCCGCCGCCGCCAGCAGCGCCAGCGCCTCCGGCGAGAAGCCGAGGGCGGCGCATTCGCCGTGGCGGCTGCGATACTCGTCCAGCGCCTGCCTGGCCAGCAAGGGGATATCCTCGCTGCGGGCACTGAGGGGCGGCATTGTGATGTTGGCCACGTTGAGCCGATAGAAGAGGTCTTCCCGAAAGCGCCCCTCCTCCATCGCCGCCACCAGATCCTGATGGCTGGAGCTGATGACTCGCACCTCAGGCGTGCCTTGGCCGTACTCCTGCAATACCTGCAGCAGCTTGGCCTGCAGCGACTCCGACAGATCCCCTATCTCGTCGAGAAACAGGGTCGCCCCCTTGGCCTGCTCAAACAGGCCGGACTGGCCATCCTCGCCGAACAGCTGCAGATCCAGTGCCGCCCAGGGCAGCGCGGCACAGTTGATCACATACAGCGGCTGATCACGCCGACTGCTGGCCTGGTGCAGCGCCTGAGTCATCACCCCCTTGCCGGAACCGGAAGGGCCCATGATCAGCACCGGCACCTCCATGGTGGCGATGCTGCTGGCCTGGATCAGCAACTGCTCCATCTGCGGGTTGCGGGTCAGGATCAGCGACTGCCACTCCTGGCGCTGCTTTGGGCGCGTCAGGCTCAGCGCATGCTCTATGGTGGCGAACAGCTCGTCCTTGTCGATGGGCTTGGTCAGAAAACTGAATACCCCGGAGCGGGTCGCCTGAATGGCATCGGGAATGGTGCCGTGGGCGGTCATGATGATGACCGGCAGCCCCAGCCACTGGGACTGGATCCGCTCGAACAGCGCCAGCCCGTCCATGCCGGCCATACGCAAGTCGCTCAGCACCAGATCGGCCCGTTGCTGACGCAGCCGGTCCAGCGCCCCTTCGGCGCTGTCGGCGGTATCCACCTCATAACCCTGGCTGCGCAGACGCATGCTCATCAGCTTGAGCAGGCTGGCATCATCATCAACCAGCAGGATGCGACTCATTTCAGCGCCTCGCCGTTGCCGTTCAGCTTGCGCTGATTGAGCTGTTCATCGATGGCTGAGAGCTGTTCGATCTGGCGGCGCAGACGCTGCACCTCCTGACTCTGATCGTCACGCCGGCTGTCACGGGCCAGCAGCTCCTCGCCGAGGGCAATCCAGCTGCGCAGGAAGGCCTGGGCATCCAGGCCGAGCTCGGGCAGCAGGCTCTTGAGCTTGTCCAGACCGGCTCGCCGACTGGCCACCGATTCGGATGGGTGGGTGTTGACCATGGCCAGGCTGACCCGGCTCTCGAGGTCAGTTGCCCCCTTGAGGCGCTGGCGCTCCTGGGCCCGTTGCTGGGCATGGCTGGCCAGCAGCCAGTCCGAGTATTGCAGGCGCACCTGCATCTCCTTGTTGGCAAACTCCATCCGCTTGGCGAGGGCGAGATCCGGCGACGCCGCTGGGTCACGCGCTGGCAGCAGGGAACAGCCTGTGAGCAGGCTCATCATCAATACCGGAACAACACATTGTTTCATCTTGGGCTTCACTTCAACGTCAACCGGAAACAGACATCCGCCTGTTCATCTTCAACCAATACCAACTCGCCGCCAAGGCTCATCGCCGATTCCCGGGCGATGGAGAGCCCCATTCCGGAGCCTTTCAGCAAGCCCTGGCGCACAATACTGCCCTGCTCGAAGGGTTCGAAGATCCGCTCCCGTTCGGCCACGGGAATGGCGGGCCCCTCGTTGGCCACCTCCAGCCAGCTGCCGTTGTCATCCTGCCCGGCGCGGATCCAGATCTGCCCCCCCTTGGCGCCGTAGCTAACCGCATTGGAGAACAGATTATCGAGGATCAGCCGCAAGCGATATGGCTCCGCTTTCAGCGTGATCGGATCGGTCGGCAAGTGTACACTGATTTGTTTGGATTCCAGCGCCAGCCGGTATTCTGCAGATAATTCTGACAGCAGGGGCGCCAGCGCCACCGGCGTCAAAGTGAACACCTCCTGCTGGCTGAGCCGGTTGAAATCGAGCAGCCGCTCAATAAGGGTCTGCAGGCGCCGGCTGTTCTCCTCCAGCATCTGGCAGATCTCCTGCTGATCCTGGGTGAGCGGCCCTACAAGCTGCTCGGAGAGCAGATCCGCCCCCTCCCGCAGCACCGCCAGCGGGGTCTTCAGCTCGTGGGAAACGTGGCGCAGGAACTGGTATTTCTGCTGTTCCAGCTCCTTCAGTTTGTCGTGCAGCCAGCCGATCCGCTCCCCCAGCAGCACCAGTTCGGCCGGCCCGTCCACCGGTCGCTTGTCCGGCTCCACACCGGCCCCCAGACTCAAGATCCGCGACTCAATCTGACGCACGGGGTGGATGATCAGGTAGGTAAACAGCAATACCAGCAGCAGGCTGAGCACTGCCACGAAACCGCTGACCCACCAGATCTCGGTCATCAGGGCGGCGATGGTGGCCCGCACCTTGCTGACGTGATCGTCTACCTGACTGCGAGTGATGATCTCGAGCTGCTGGTTGGCCTCGTTGAACTCGTCAAACTTGGGGCTGTTTGATTCGGCCTTGGCACGGGCGAGATCCTGCAGGCTGTCGAGCCAGACGAGGGCCTGCTCGATGCCGCCATAGGCCTCGGCGTCAGGAATGGAACTCTGGTGGGCGGCCAGCTGGTCGCGGTAGCTCGCCAGCTGCTGCTGGTAGCTGGTCAGGATGCGCTCATCCCCGAGCACCGCATAACGGCGCAGGGTCCGCTCAAGATCGATGGCCTGGGTGGTCAGCAGAGTGGCCCGGCGGGTATCGCGCACCGCCCGCTCCAGCTCGTCGCTGGTCAACTGGCTGAGGTGGTCGAGGGCCTGGCTGTCATGCCAGATCATGCCGCCTAGCGGCATCAACACCAGGACGAACCCCATCAATACCACTTGCAGCAGGGAGCGTGGGCGTACCTTGGTCATCTTGTGCGGTCTCACTTCATCTGGGGTGGGTCAGCATATCCGCACTCCCCCAAAAAGCAAAACCGGCCAGAAGGCCGGTTCATGCTCTCTTCCGGGGTCATGCCAGACCCACGGATACCACACAGATAATCAGGATCATGGCCAACGCACCCGAGGCGGTCAGCAGTGCCCATTTCAGTTCCACACTCATGCAAATCTCCTTTCTTGCCAAGATGATAGAGCCTGATCACAACAGACAAACAGATGTTAATGCATAGTTAAGCCGATAACCGTGAGCTGTGTAAGAATTTCAGATGAGCCCTATCAAAGGACTGATGACATGTTCTATCTGTGTAGCATAGGGTCGAATCTTGACCCCCACCAGCATGTCGGCCAGGCGGTTGCCGAGCTGCTTGCCCACTTTGGCCGCCTGCGGCTCAGTTCGGTGATCCAGACCAAGCCGGTCGGCATGCATTCAAGCCATGACTTTCTCAACTGCCTGTTTGTCGCCGAGAGCGAGCTGGCCCAGCCCAGACTCAAGGCACACTTCGTCGCCATGGAGCTGGCCCACGGGCGGGATCGCAGCGATCCGCACTGCAAGGTACGGGACCGCCCGCTGGACATCGACATCCTGGCCAGCAGCGAGGACGACGACTTCTCCGCCGCCCGGGTTGACGCCTACCTCGACGAGCTGCTGGCAGAACTCTACGGCAAAGGAGAGGTGCACGACCCCAAGGTGACCCTGCCGCTGCACACCCGGCTGATGGCGGGCAAGGTGATCGAGGAGGGGCTGGTCGGCCTGGCCCCCGTCGCCCTGCAGCGCGACATGGCCATCCCCTGTTGATGGCTAGATGACGGCCAGACCGCGGCCACCATCCACCCGGATGCTGGCCCCGGTCATGTAGTCGTTCTGCATCAGCAACTGCACCGCCTGCCAGATGGGCGCCAGCCCCCCTTCCCGCGCCAGCGGCGTCTTCGCCAGCACCTGTTCACGCCACGCATCCCCATGCTCGTCGAGAAACAGAATGGGGCCAGGCTCTATGGTGTTGACCCGGATGGCCGGCGCCAGCTCGCGGGCAAAGCTCATGGCGAGCGAATGGGCCCCCGCCTTGGTGGCCACATAGCTAGCGAACTGGGGCGCCGGGGCGTGGATATAGATGTCGGTGATGTGGATAATGCTGGCGTTGGGATGGCGCGCCAGCTGAGGGGCCAGCGCCCGGTTGAGCTGGAAGGGGGCCGCCATGTGCACCCGGTAGAATTGCTCAAACTGGGCTAGCTGGGCCGCCGGCTCGCTCGCCTGCGGCTCAAAGGCCGAGGCGTTGTGGATCACCAGCGCCAGATCCGGCTGGGAGGCCAGCACCTCGATGAGCCGGCCCACCTCTTGCTCCCGGTTGAAGTCGGCCTGCACCAGCGTCACCCCCAGCGCCCGCAACCGCGCCAGCTCCGGTCGCTCGCTGCGATAGCTGCCGGTTACCTGCCAGCCTGCCGCCACCAGCTGTTCGCACAGATAGAAACCGAGCCGACGGCCACATCCTGTCACCAATGCACGCATAATCCCTCCTCTCTTATCCGCAGGAATGCCTATCGATCCCCACGGCACAAGCCATTGGCCGTTGCCGCCATCCGGCGGGCATAGTGGCCCTATCATCACCTTACGGAGCCATTTCCATGTTGCAGATCCGCGATTACATGAGCCGTCTGACCCACTCCCTCACCCCGCAGCTAGGCTTGGCCGAGGCGCTGGACCGACTGCATGACGCCGGCCTGAGCGGCCTGCCGGTGCTGGACCCGCAGCAGCGGCTGATCGGGTTTCTCTCCGAGCAGGATTGCATCCCCAGCCTGCTCACCGGCAGCTATCACTGCGATACCCGCACCCGGATCGAGGATCTGATGAGCCGGACACCGCTCTCGGTCAGCCCGGACGACAGCATACTGGAGCTGGCCCGCCAGATGACCGGGGCCAAACCCAAGGTCTATCCGGTGCTGGAGGGCAATCGGGTAATAGGCATCATCAGCCGCCGGCAGGTGATGCAGGTCCTCAACGCCCAGATGAAGGCCTGCCTGCCCACCTAAATCTGGTAACGCCCCTTGTCGCCGATATCGAAGTGCAGGGGCATCCGCCATTTTGCCAGCGCGAGCAGGCAGAGCAGCGCGCCGCACACCAGCGCCACCAGGGCGGCGGCCCAGCCGATGCCGGTCAGCTCCAGCAGCCACAACAGGGGTAGCAGCAGGGGCACCGCCCTGATCCCCGGAATAGCGAAGCAGAACTGCTCCTTGAAGGCCAGCCCCGCCAGCGTGGCAAGGGCCGCTCCCAGCACCAGCACACCCGGCGCCCCGCTCGCACTGAGCAACAGGGCGCCCCAGCCCAATCCCTGCAGCAAGAAGCGAATGCGCTTGTCATAGACATGCAGGCACAGGCCGCATACCCCGCTGGCCACGGCCAGCGCCGTCAGCCACTGTGCCGGCGTCAAAAAATCCTGCCCGATCAGCAAGCTTGCCCCTCGACACAGCAGCAGCAAGGCTGCCAGACTCAAGCCCAGGCGATAGAGGCAGACTGACAGCCTGTCGATGCCGTCCAGCTCGCTTTCAATTTCAGGGTTTGCCATATACAGTCGCCTCTACTTATCAGGGGCAACCCAATATACTGGTATCAGGCGCCAAATAATCTTCAAATGGGTTCAGGAGAGGTAGTTTGCGTGTAATCCACCTGCTTTGGCTACTGTTCCCGCTCAGCCCCTTTGCCAGGGAGCTGATCGTCTGTGGCACGATGGAACCCCCGCTCAAATACCTCGATGCCGCTCAGCAGTCCAGAGGGCTCGATGTCGACATCGTCACCGCCATCTTTGGCAGACTCAAGATCCCCATCAAGATCGAACTGGCCGATTCCGGTGCCCGTCTCACCCGCAACGCAGAAACCGGTGTTTGCGATCTGGTGATGACCCACTCCTACAAGGCGGAGCGGGAACGCTACCTCATCTACCCCCAGCAGGCCCATATCCGCCACAGCTGGCACTTTTTCGTGCGCAAGGCCGACCTGCTGAAGATCCGCTACGAGACGCTGGCCGACCTCAAATCCTGGCGCATCGGGGTGACCAAGGATTTCTCCTACACCCCCGAGCTGGCCGCCGCCCTCACCGATCCCTCCTATCACTTCCAGGAGATCACCATGAACCAGCTGCAGCTGCGCAAGCTGCTGGCCGGACGGATCGATACGGTCCCCATGCCTTTGGTCACCGCCTTCGCCCAGATCAGGGAGGAGGGACTGGAGGGCAAGCTCGACTACCTGCCCAAACCGCTCAAGAGCAGCCCCTACTTCAACACCTGGGCCCGCGCCCGCGCCGACCAGAATACCCCGGCCCAGATGGCGGCCTACGACGCCGAGCTGCTGCGCATGAAACGCGACGGCCGGCTCAAGGCCCTCTACGACAAGTACGGCATCCCCTATATCGAACCCTGATCGGCCGGTCAGGGCTTCATATCCCGCAGACTCGTGTTCTGCAACAAGACAAGCGTCTCGCACGGGAGTGGATCTCTACATCCCTCTCATGCAACCCGGCTCAAGGTTTTACATCCCGCAGGATCGGGTTCTGCAGCGAGATCAGCGTCTCGGTGGACTGTATCTCGTCGATGGTCTGGATCTTGTGGATCAGCACGGTCTGCAACTCGTCGATGGAGCGGGTCATCACCTTCATGAAGATGCTGTAGTGGCCCGTGGTGTAGTAAGCCTCCACCACCTCGTCCAGCGCCTGCAGCTTGGTCAGCGCCGAGGGGTAATCCTTGGCGCTCTTCAGGTTGATGCCGATAAAGCAGCAGACGTCGTAGCCCAGCTTCTTGGGGTTCACCTGCACCCGCGTTCCCTCGATGATGCCCGCCTGCTTCATCTTCTCCACCCGCACATGGATGGTACCCGGGCTGACCAGCAGTTGTTTGGCCAGCTCGGCGTAAGGCAGCCGTGCATTCTCCATCAGGGCGGTGAGGATGGCCTGATCGAGATTATCGATCCGATAATTTTCCGACACTTTTTTGCACTCCCTTTGATGATTCATCATTAATCATCCGTATATTTTGAAGAAAAAAACACACAAAGCCTATTTATAATATAGAATATTGAATTTAGTTGGCGATCTGTTGAAGAATCCTCACATCCAACGGGTTCAAGACAGGTATTCAGCATGAAACAGCACTACATTCGCAGCCAGCAACAGATCAGCTTCGTCAAAGAGATGTTCTCCCGCCAACTCGCCCAGCAACTGGGTCTGATGGAGGTACAAGCCCCCATCCTGAGCCGGGTCGGTGATGGCACTCAAGACAACCTCTCTGGCCACGAGAATGCGGTGCAGGTCAAGGTGAAGACTCTGCCGCAGCACAGCTACGAAGTGGTGCACTCACTGGCCAAATGGAAGCGCCAGACCCTGGGCCGCTTTGGCTTCGGTCCGGGCGAAGGCATCTACACCCACATGAAGGCACTGCGTCCGGACGAGGATCGCCTCACCCCCATCCACTCCGTCTACGTGGATCAGTGGGACTGGGAGAAGGTGATGCCGAGCGAGCGCCGCGATCTGGCCTACCTGCAGGAGACGGTGCGTGGCATCTGGGCCGCCATCAAGGCCACCGAGCGCGCGGTCTGTGCCGAACATGAGCTGACCCCCTTCCTGCCGGCCGAAATCCAGTTCGTGCACAGCGAAGAGCTGCTGACCCGCTACCCGGATCTCGACGCCAAGGGGCGCGAGCGGGCCATCGCCAAGGAGCTGGGTGCCGTGTTCCTGATCGGTATCGGCGGTGCCCTCTCCCACGGCGAGCGCCACGACGTGCGTGCCCCGGACTACGACGACTGGAGCAGCCACAGCGAGCTGGGCCTGGCAGGTCTGAACGGCGATATCCTGGTGTGGAACCCGGTGCTGCAGGACAGTTTCGAGATCTCCTCCATGGGGATCCGCGTCGACGCCGAGGCGCTGCGCCGTCAGCTCGCCATCACAGGTGACGAGGATCGCCTGCAGTACGACTGGCACCAGGATCTGCTGGCCGCGCGGATGCCGCAAACCATCGGCGGCGGCATCGGTCAATCCCGTCTGGCCATGCTGCTGCTGCAAAAAGAGCACATAGGTCAGGTCCAGGTCGGCGTCTGGCCGGCCGAGATGAAGGCCGCCGTGCAAGGCATGCTGTAACGAATGAAGGCCAGGCCGGCGCGATCGCCACCGGCATGGCAACAGGCAAGTGGCCATCGGGGTTGAGCGAGCGCAACCCCGGCAGGCTGTAAGAGGCAAGACCGGCAGCGGCCTTGCTTCGCCATCGGGGGCTTGCCCCTGCGACCCGCTCAACCCACGTCAGGTCGCTTCACTACATTCCTCCCGGCAATCTTCGGATTGCCGTTTTTTTACGCCGAAAACCGGTATTCGAAACCGGCTCCGATCTGGCACTGGCGCGGCAAATCCGCTTTCCTGCTGCCGGTGCAGTGGCAGGCAAACAGCTTCTCCACCGCCTCCTCCTGCAGATAGGCGCCAAGCGCCGCCGCCCGCTGCGGACCGGAAAACTTCAGGTGCAGACCGCCGATGACGGCGTGGATCCGCTCATCGCCACACACCTCCCTGGCCCATTCGATGATGTTCTCGGTCCCAGCGTGACCACAGCCGATAAAGACGATCAGCCCCTGTTCGCTCTTGTAGGCCAGCGCCGAGTCGTCGCTGATGAGGTCTTTCTCCACTCGTCCGTCCCGCATGATGTAGCCAAGCAGCGAGGGGGCGGCCCGCTCGCGCCGCGCTATGCTGCCGAGGAACACCAGACGCTCCGAGAGCCACACCGGCTCGGCCGAGCAGTGGGAGAGCAAGCCTCTGGCCGCCAGCGACTCCCGCTCCAGCACTCCCGACAGGCGATAGAGGTTGCGCCGCCAGAAGGGAAGCGGCAGGAAGTAGCCCCGCTCGCAGAACACGTCCGGACAGGCGATGAGAGGAATGGGAGTCGGATAGACGGGCAGCGAGCCTACCCCGCCCACATGGTCGTAGTGACCGTGAGAGAGCACCACATGGGTGAGCGAGGCGAGATCGATCCCCATCACGGCGGCGTTGTGGCGCAGCGCCCGGCCACGGCCGCTGTCGAACAGCACCCTGAGGCCGTCGCACTCCAGCAGCAACGACAGCCCCTTCTCGGGCAGACAGCCAGGCAGATGGACATCGTCATCCACCAGTACGGAAAAGGTGAGCATGCAATTACCCCTCAAAAAAAACGCAGGCTCGGGGCCTGCGTTTTTATCAGCGATCCAGTTATTGGGTCATGGTGAGGCCGTTGCTGTCGGCCCCCAGCAACAGTTTCTTGCCGGGGACGATGCGGCCGGAGAGCAGCGCCTGCGCCAGCGGGTTCTCCACCTTGTGCTGGATCGCCCGCTTGAGGGGACGCGCCCCGTAGACGGGGTCGAACCCGGCGTGCACCAGCTTGTTCAGCAGCGCTTCGCTCACCTCCACCTCGTAGCCCTGGGCCTCCAGCCGGCTCATCAGGCTCTTGAGCTGGATGCGGGCGATGGACTTGATGTGCTCCTCGCCGAGCGGGTGGAACACCACTGTCTCGTCGATCCGGTTGATGAACTCCGGCCGGAAACTGCGTGCCAGCACCTCCATCAACATGGCTTTCATCTCGTCGTAATCCTTCTCGGAGTGGTGCTCCTGAATCAGATCCGACCCCAGGTTGGAGGTCATGATGACCACGGTGTTGCGGAAGTCCACGGTACGACCCTGACCATCGGTCAGGCGGCCGTCATCCAGCACCTGCAGCAGGATGTTGAACACATCGGGGTGGGCCTTCTCCACCTCGTCCAGCAGGATCACCGAGTAGGGGCGACGACGCACCGCCTCGGTCAGATAACCGCCCTCCTCGTAACCCACGTAGCCGGGAGGCGCCCCCACCAGACGGGCCACGCTGTGTTTCTCCATGAACTCGGACATGTCGATCCGCACCATGGCATCCTGGGTATCGAACAGGAACTCGGCCAGCGCCTTGCACAGCTCGGTCTTGCCCACCCCGGTGGGCCCGAGGAACAGGAAAGAGCCGATGGGGCGGTTCGGGTCGGAGAGACCTGCACGGGAGCGACGAATGGCGTTGGAGACCGCTTCGACCGCCTCCTCCTGGCCGATCACCCGACTGTGCAGCTGATCTTCCATCCGCAGCAGCTTCTCGCGCTCCCCTTCCAGCATGCGGGCCACCGGAATACCGGTCCAGCGTGCCAGCACGTCTGCGATCTCCACGTCGGTGACCCGGTTGCGCAGCAGGCTTGTCTCCTGCATCTCGGCCTGGGTAGCGAGATCCAGCTGTTTCTCCAGCTCCGGAATGCGGCCGTACTGCAGCTCGGACATGCGGCCCAAGTCCCCTGCGCGGCGCGCCACGTCGAGATCCTGACGGGCCTGTTCCAGCGCCGCCTTGATGTGCTGGGTGCCGGCGAGGGCGGCCTTCTCGGCCTTCCACACCTCTTCCAGCTCATTGTATTCCCGATCTTTTTCACCGATCTCCTGGTTGATGAGCTCGAGCCGTTTGCGGCTGGCGTCGTCATCCTCCTTCATCAGCGCCTGCTGCTCCAGCTTCAGCTGGATGATACGCCGCTCGAGCCGGTCGAGGGACTCGGGCTTGGAGTCGATCTGCAGCCGGATGCTGGCCGCCGCCTCATCGATGAGGTCGATGGCCTTGTCCGGCAGCTGGCGATCCGCGATGTAGCGGTGCGACAGCTGGGCCGCCGCCACGATGGCGGGGTCGGTGATCTGCACGTGGTGGTGCAGCTCGTAGCGCTCCTTCAGGCCGCGCAGGATGGCGATGGTATCCTCCACGCTCGGCTCTTCCACCAGCACCTTCTGGAAGCGGCGCTCCAGCGCGGCATCCTTCTCGATGAACTGGCGATATTCATCGAGCGTGGTAGCCCCGACGCAGTGCAATTCGCCCCGCGCCAGCGCCGGTTTGAGCATGTTGCCCGCGTCCATGGCCCCCTCGCCCTTGCCGGCGCCGACCATGGTGTGCAGCTCGTCGATGAAGAGGATGACGTTGCCCTCCTCCTTGGCCAGATCGTTCAGCACCGCCTTGAGCCGTTCCTCGAACTCGCCGCGATACTTGGCACCGGCCACCAGGGCCCCCATGTCCAAGGAGAGCACCCGCTTGTTCTTGAGCCCCTCCGGCACCTCGCCGTTGATGATACGCTGGGCCAGCCCCTCGACGATGGCGGTCTTGCCGACGCCGGGAGCCCCGATCAGCACCGGGTTGTTCTTGGTACGGCGTTGCAGCACCTGGATGGTGCGGCGAATTTCGTCATCCCGCCCGATCACCGGGTCGAGCTTGCCGATCTCGGCCCGTTCGGTCAGATCGATGGTGTATTTTTCCAGCGCCTGACGATTCTCCTCGGCGTTGGCATCCTCCACCTTCTTGCCGCCACGCACCTTGTCGATGGCCGCTTCGAGTTTCTCCTTGGTCAGCCCCTGGGCACGCAGCAGCTCGCCCAGCGTCCCCTTCTCGTCGAGGGCCGCCAGCACGAACAGTTCGGAGGAGATGAACTGATCCTTGCGCTGCTGGGCCAGCTTGTCGCAGACGTTGAGCAGCCGGCCGAGGCCGTTGGAGAGCTGCACGTCCCCCTCCACGCCGCTGACACGCGGCAGGCGGTCGAGTTCTTCACCCAGACGCGAACGCAGGGCATTGATGTCCAGCCCGGTCAGGGTCAACAACGGGCGAATGGAGCCGCCATCCTGATTGACCAGGGCGGTCATCAGGTGAACGGGTTCGATGAATTGGTGGTCACGACCCAGCGCAAGAGACTGGGCATCGGAAATAGCAATCTGGAATTTGCTGGTCAGGCGATCGAGGCGCATTGCACTCCCCCTTCAAACAGGCAGACGCCGCTTGCGCGGCAAACAACATAACTTTCTGAGATGAAAGATGAGGCCCGTACGGACTATTTCAAGGGGTGAGGCTGGTTATTTTTTCTGCAGATGCTGGCGTGAGGGGATCACGGCCCCTTGGCAAACAAGGGGCCGCTCAGTGTTTATTCGGCCAGCCAGATGATGGAGGCCATACGGCCGGTCTGGCCGTCGCGACGATAAGAGTAGAACTGCTCGCTGTCGCTGAAGGTGCAGTGCTCGCCGCCATATACGGCGGTAATGCCGGCGCGGGCGAGGCGCAGGCGGGCCAGCTGGTAGATGTCCGCCAGCCACTTGCCTTCGTTGGGCGAAGCCACAAACGCTGCCTCTGCTGCAGCCTGCTCCGCCATAAAGGCCCCGCGCACCTCGCCACCCACCTCGAAGGCCTGCGGACCGATGGCCGGGCCAAGCCAGGCCAGGATCTCGCCCGGCTCGCAACCCATGGCGGCGATGCTCGCTTCCAGCACGCCCCCCTGCAGCCCGCGCCAACCGGCGTGAGCGGCGGCCACCACGGTGCCGGCCCGATCGCAGAACAGCACAGGCAGGCAGTCGGCGGTCATCACGATGCAGGCCTGCCCCGCGTCTCGGGCACAGGCGGCATCCGCATCCGGCGCGCAGCCATAGTCGCTGCTGACACCATGCACCGCAGTGCCGTGCACCTGGTTGAGCCAGTTGAGGGGCCCAGGGATGGCGGCCGCCTGCTGCAGCCGGGCCCGGTTGGCCTCGACCCTGGCCGGTTCGTCCCCCACGTGGGCCCCCAGGTTGAGGCCGGCAAAGACCCCCTCGCTGACGCCGCCGTCACGGGTGGTCGACAGGGCTCTGACTTTGGCCGGGGCCGGCCAGTCGGGTTCGATCCATTTCATCTGTGGCTCCTTTCCTTCATATAAAACGGGGCCCCTTGGCTGCAACCAGTCAAGGGGCCCCATATCAGGTCATGCAGGGCAGGTTACGGCAGGAATCGTCGCAGAGCCGCCCTCTTCATCAGTTCCAGACCAGATCGTCCGGATTGGCCAGGGTATCAGCCCGCAGCACTTCCATCAGATCCAGCATGTCCTGCGGCGTCGGCGAGTGCCACTGCATCACCTCACCGGTGATGGGGTGCGCCAGCTGCAGCATGGTGGCGTGCAGCGCCTGGCGATGGAAGTTGCGCAGGGCTTCGGTCAGCTCGGGGATGGCGTTGCGCAGCGGACGCAGACGACCGCCGTAGGCCGGATCACCCACCAGCGGGTGCTTGATGTGGGCCATGTGCACACGGATCTGGTGGGTACGACCGGTTTCCAGCCGCAGCCGCAGCCGGGTGTGGCCGCGGAACTTCTCGTGCACCCGGTAGTGGGTCACGGAGGGACGGCCATTGGGCACCACGGCCATGTGGGTACGCTGGGTCGGGTGACGGCCGATGGGGGCATCGACGGTGCCGCCGGCGGTCATGTGACCGATGGCGATCGCTTCGTACTCACGGGTGATCTGGCGCGCCTGCAGCGCTTCCACCAGATGGGTCTGGGCCGGCACAGTCTTGGCGACCACCATCAGACCTGTGGTGTCTTTATCCAGACGGTGCACGATACCGGCGCGGGGCACTTCGGCGATGTCCGGGTAGCGGTGCAGCAGGGCGTTGAGGATGGTGCCATCGGGCGTACCGGCGCCCGGGTGAACCACCAGGCCGGCCGGCTTGTCGATCACCAGAATGTGTTCATCTTCGTAAACGATGTTGAGCTCGATATCCTGCGCATCGAAGCGGGTGTCATCTTCCAGCTCGACATCCACATGTACCTTCTGCCCGGCCAGCACCTTCTCGCGCGGGGTATTGGCAACCTGACCATCCAGGGTCACTCTGTCCTGTAAAATCCACTCCTTGATGCGGGTGCGGGAGTAGTCTGGAAACAATTCGGCCAGGGCCTGGTCGAGTCGCTGCCCGAATTGGTGATCCTGGAATTCGCCTGTCAGTTCAATATGCTGGCTCATGTATGGTCTCTTGAGCGGGGGGTATCAATTCGAAATAATCCGGGTATTCTAGCTTTTCTTTTAGCCAAGCATAACGGATACTTTGCCAATTTCGTGGAAATGGACCGGATGTTGTTGATGGGAAAGAAGTCTCACCTGCTGATGTCACTCGCCTTGGTCGCTACCTTGATCACAGGCTGTTCCAGCACCAAACCCAAGGTACCGGACGAACCGCCGGAGACCCTGTACCAGAAAGCACGCGTCAAGCTGGATGCCGGTAACTACCTGAATGCTATCGAGTTACTGGAAGCGCTGGATTCTCGCTATCCTTTCGGTGCCTACTCCAACCAGGTTCAGCTCGACCTCATTTACGCCTACTACAAGCAGGATGACACTGCCCAGGCGATCGCCAATATCGACCGTTTTATCCGCCTCAACCCGGCGCATAAAAATATCGATTACGTCTTCTATATGCGCGGTCTGACCAACATGGCCGGCGATTACAACTTCTTCCAGGACTTCCTGGGCATCGATCGGGACGACAAAGACCCCTCCTATGCCCGTCAGGCCTTCCAGGATTTCAAGACCCTGTTGCAGAACTACCCCAACAGCGTCTACGCCGCCGATGCTCGTGCCCGCATGATCGGTCTGAAGAACCGGCTCGCCCGCTACGACCTGAGCGTGGCCGAGTACTATGTGAAGCGTGATGCGCTGATCGCCGCCGCCAACCGGGCCAAGCTAATCGTCGAGACCTATCCCGACACGGCCGAAACCGAGAAGGCGCTGGAGATCATGATCAACTCCTACGACACCCTGAAGATGCCGACCCTGGCCCAGCATGCCCGCGAAGTGCTGGCCAAGAACTACCCGGACAATCGTCTCGGTCGCAGCTGATCGCTTGCTGCACCATGAAAAACCGGAGCCTTGGCTCCGGTTTTTTTATGAGCGCTGTTCATGAACGACATGCCCCTTTACCCCCCCGTGCCGGCGGCATGGGGAAAGACGGCACACATCAGCCACGCCGTCATGCCTTGTATTACTTGGCGACGTTGCCCGCCACGTTGAGCACATCCCAGGTGCGGGAGAAGGGCGGCGCGTAGGCAAAGTCCAGTATGCCGAGCTGCTCCGTGGTCACCCCCATGGTGATGGCGACCGCCAGCGCATCGATGCGGTGCACCGCCCCCTTGCGCCCGAGGATCTGGCCACCCAGCAGCCGCTTGCTGCCCGCCTCGTAGACCAGCTTGACGTGGATGTCGGACTGGCCCGGGCAGTAGTTGGTGTGGCACTTGTCCTTGATCACCACGGTACGATAATCGAGGCCCATCGCCTTGGCCTCCTGCTCGGAGAGGCCGGTACGGCCCGCCTCCAGCCCCAGCACCTTGAGTGCCGCAGAGCCGAGGGTGCCCGGGAATTCCTGCTCGGCGCCCGCCAGGTTCTCGCCCACCATGCGCCCCAGCTTGTTGGCGATAGTGGCGAGAGGCACATAGACCTGCTGCTGCTTCACGCTGTGCCAGACGCTGGCACAGTCACCGGCCGACCAGACGTTGGCCAGCGAACTGCGGCCCTGCCGGTCCACCTTGATGGCGCCGTTGCCGAGCCGCTCGATGCCGGTATCGGCCAGAAACTCGGTGTTGGGTTTGACCCCGGTGCAGACCACCACGATGTCGGCCTCGTACTCGCCATGGCTGGTACACACACCGGTCACCCGGCCCTCCCCCAGCAGGGCTTCGACCCGCTCGCCGAGATGAAGGGAGACCCCCTGCTCGCGCAGCTCGGTCTCGATATGCTGGGTGATTTCGCTGTCGAACGCCTCCGGGATGACCCGCTCCGCCAGCTCGATCAGGCGCACCTCCTTGCCCTGATGGACCAGCGCCTCGACCACCTCCAGCCCGATAAAGCCGGAGCCGATCACCAGGGCTCGGCGGTTGGCCTTTTCCTGCACGGCGGCCTTGAGGGCCAGCCCATCGGCCATCCGGCGCAGACCGAATACCCCTTCCTGCTGCAGGCCGGGGATGGGGGGCATCACTTCGCGGGCGCCGGTGGCGATCATCAGCCGATCGTAACGATCGGTGAAGGTGTCGCCGTTGTGCTCGACGGTCAGCGTCTGCGCGGCAGCATCCAGGCCCAGCACCCGGTGGCCGGTCTTGACCTCGATCCCCTTGGCGGCGAACTGCTCCGGGGTGAACTCGGCCATGTAGCTGGGCTCCTGAAACTCGTCGCCGACGAAATAGGGCAGACCGCAGGCACCGAAGGAGATCACCTCGGACGCCTCATACACCACGATTTCGGCATCAATGGCCAGTCGGCGCGCCTTGGCGGCTGCACTCATGCCGGCGGCTTCGCCACCGATGATCACGATTCTCATACTTGCTCCTGTCAATGACGCAGGGAGGGCATGCCCTCCCTGTGGTTGATGGCGGAAGGGATCCCCTCCCGCGGCGGATCAGATGGTGGACTCTTCGCCGTCCAGACAGACTTCCTGCTCGCTGTTGAACACCGCCATGTCGGTCTCCCCCAGCAGACGGCTGGTGACGGTACCGGCGGTGATGGAGCCGGAGACGTTCAACGCGGTACGGCCCATGTCGATCAGCGGCTCGATGGAGATGAGCAGACCGGCCAGCGCCACCGGGAAGTCCAGCGCGGAGAGCACGATCAGCGCGGCAAAAGTGGCGCCGCCACCAATGCCGGCCACCCCGAAGGAGCTGACGGTGATGATGGCGATCAGGGTCATGATGAAGGCCGGGTCCATAGGATTGACCCCCACGGTCGGCGCAATCATGACCGCCAGCATGGCCGGATAGATACCGGCGCAGCCGTTCTGGCCGATGGTCGAACCGAACGAGGCGGCGAAGTTGGCGATCCCCTCAGGAATGCCGAGCGCCTTGGTCTGGGTCTGCACGTTCATCGGGATGGAACCCGCGCTGGTGCGGGAGGTGAAGGCAAAGGCCAGCACCGGCATGATCTTCTTCAGGAAGCGGGCCGGGTTGATGCCCACCAGCGCCACCAGCAGCAGGTGCACGGCGAACATGATGGCGATGGCACCGTAGGAGGCCAGCACGAAGTTGAGCAGGTTGATGATGTCGGCGTAGTTGGAGCCGGACACCACCTTGGTCATCAGCGCCAGCACACCGTAGGGGGTGAGGCGCAGCACCAGGGTCACCATCCGCATCACGATGACGTGGGCCACCTGCATGAAGTGGCCGAAACTCGCGAAGATCTCCGGCTTCTTGCGGGCGATGCCGGTGGCGGAGAGGCCGATGAAGATTGAGAAGATCACCACGGCGATGGTGGAGGTCTTGCGCGCCCCCGTCATGTCGAGGAAGGGGTTGGCCGGGATGAACTCCAGCACCATCTTGGCAAAGGACATGCTCTCGACGCTGCCGAGGGTGGTCTGCAAGGCCGCCCCGCGGGCGGTTTCGGCGGCGCCGGCGGTGAGCCCCTCGGCGGTCAGACCGAACAGGTTGGACATCAGGATGCCCGCCCCGGCGGCGATCATGGTGGTGAAGATCAGTACCCCTATGGTCATGGCGCTGATCTTGCCAAGGGCGGTGCCACCGTTGAGCTTGAGGATGGCCCCTATGATGGAGACCATGATGAGCGGGATGATGATCATCTGCAGCAGCTTCACGTAGCCGCTGCCGACGATATCCAGGTAGTCGCCGGTCTGCACCAGCACGTCGGAACCGGCCCCGTAGAGCAGCTGCAGAGCGGCGCCGAACAGGATGCCCAGCCCCAGCCCCGAGAAGACCCGGCGGGTGAAGCTGACGTGGGTCTGCTGCAACCGATAGAGAAACAGCAGCAACATGGCCAGGATGGCCAGATTACCTATAACGCTAAGAGTCATGACGATATTCCCCAAAATGATCGGGCCAGGCCCGAAGTGTGCGGACGAGTGCCCGGTACGCACTCCTCCCTGAAACCTGCCGCGTCGTGGCGGCGTGCCCCCCGGTGTGGCCGGGGTGGCGTCAGCTGGCAGAAAAACGGAGGGTGGCCTGCGCCACCCTCTTGCATCACTCGGCCTTGCCTTGTTGCTTGGCCCGCATGATGTTGATGATCTCGATATCGGTATCCAGCATCCCCTGCTTGGAGAGGCGGCCCAGGTTGGCGATGGTCTGATCCACGTCGTCGGAGACGATGCCTTCGCTCTGGGGGACCCGCAGATTGTTGATGGCCATCAGCGAGGATTTCACCGCCGCCGAGGTCGAGGTAGAGACCTTCATGGAACAGGCGCTGCCGGCACCGTCGCAGATGATACCGGAAACGTCGCCAATCATGTTGTTGATGCAGTGACTAATTTGCTCGAACTGACCGCCCAGCAGCCAGGTGATGGCGGCCCCCGCCCCCATGGCGGCGGTGCTGGCGGCACAGAGGGCCGACAGCTTGTTCTGGTAGGTCTTGATGTAGATGGCGACCAGGTGGCTCATCACCAGCGCCCGGGTCAGCTGCTCGTCGCTCGCCTGCAGGAAGCGGGCGGCGGCGACCACCGGCATGGTCGCGGCAATGCCCTGGTTGCCGGAGCCTGAATTGGACATGGCGGGCAGCATGGCACCATCCATCCGCGCGTCGGAGGCGGCGGAAGAGAGGCGCATGGCCAGGGTCATCAGGTCATCGGAGAGCAGCTTGCGCTCCACCTGCTCGGTGAGGATCTTGCCGATGCGCAGGCCATACCCCTGCAGCCCTTCGTCCGCCAGCGCCTGGTTCATGGTGGCCGCCTCGCGGATGAAGTCGATCTCGGCCAGCGGCACCTGCAGGGCGAACTCCACGATCTCGCGCAGGGTCATGGCGGGCTTGCTGGCAGGCGCGGCCTGGATCTGCACGCCGGGGGCGCTGTCCTGCGCCATCAGCACCTCGCCATCGCGCTCCATCAGGATGATGCGGGTGTGGTCGGTACAGATCACCACCCGGGCGCTGTGGCCCTCTACCTCTGCCAGCACCTCGGCGTAGAGCACGTCCGGCACATCCTTCACGTCCACCTTGATGGCGGACAGCAGCGCCTTGGCGGCTTCAACCTGATCCGGCGTGAGGGTCTTGAGCACCTCCAGCCCGGCATCCGGGTTGCCGCCGGTGATGCCGACGGCGGCCGCCACCGGCAGCCCTATCATGCCGGTGCCCGGCACCCCGACCCCCATGCCGTTCTTGAACAGGTTGCCGCTGACCCAGACGCTGACGCGGGTCGGCACCTGCCCCAGCAGCTTGCGGCAGTTGGCCGCCGCCAGCGCCACCGACATGGGCTCGGTGCAGCCAAGGGCCGGCACCACTTCACGCTTGAGCAGGGTAATAAAGTCGGTCCATTGTGCGTTCATTGCGATGTGTCTCATGTTCATGGTGCCCGCATGGGGGCGTGTATTGTGCAGTCCGGCCCGCCGTGCAACGGCGGAGCGACATATAACCAGTATGGCGGGAGATGCCGGGCTGGCGGCAGCCGAATGAGGGCCGCGCCTATGATCGGAGCCGCTGTGGCGCTGGGCAATCCGATCAACTTTTGGTAACTCTAAAGCAATAGGACTCAAATAAAATTGAGCCGACTCGCTTTTTGCGCAGGCATTATGCCCCACTGGCGGTGAAGTGCCACAAAATGTGAACAGGCGCACAACAGGGTGATAGCGGCCCGGTACCGCCGGTTCAAGACGGGGTCAGAGCCCGTAGCGGGTCAGCAGGGCCTGATACTCGGGGGTCTGCTTGAAGGCCTTGAGGGCGAGGGAGAACTGATAGGCCAGCCGTTCGTTGCCGGGCCTGTGGGTAAAGGCGAGAAAGTTGCGGTTGCTCTCGGTCACCATCTTTTCGCTGTGACCTACCTGATCCTGCAGACCCTGCCCCTTGAGCAGGTAACGGCCCACTATCTGGTTCATCACCACCGCATCCAGCCGGCCGGCCATCATCAGGTGCAGCTGCTTGATCATGTTGCTCTCCCCGGTCATGGGCACCCGGGTGAACAGGGCCGAGGTCAGGAAGGGCTCGCCATAGGCGTAATCTGCCTGGGTGCCGATACGCAGCCCCTTGAGGCTCTCCAGGCTCTGATAGTCGACAGGCTTGCTGAAGGGGAAGAAGATCACTTCGCCGCTCTGGGAGAGGGGTTCATCCGGATAGTGCAGCCACTCCAGCCGCCGCTCCTCGAAGAAGACGTCGACCACGGCATCGCCGCGCTGGAACCTGGCCTCCTGCAGCACCCGCTTCCAGGGCAGCACCTTGACCGTGGTCTGGTAGCCCATCCGTTTGAGCACGGTGCGGGCCAGCTCAAGATCGGCACCACCCAGACTGCCGTCGTCGAGGCGCATCACATAAGGCGGCCACAGTTCGGTGAGCAGAGTCAGGGTCGGCGGCTCGGCGGCCTGCACCAGGCTCCCCCACCAGAGACAAAACAGGATCCATCCTTTCCGCCACACCATGCCGCGCTCTCCCTCTGTGCATTGGCTGAGGATATACCAAAAAGTAAGTAATAAAAAAGGAGGCCGCAGCCTCCTTTTTGCTTTCCTCTCCGGCGCTTACAGCGCTTTCAGGATGGCCTCGACGCTGGCCTTGGCATCGCCGAACAGCATCTGGGTGTTCTCTTTGAAGAACAGCGGGTTCTGCACACCGGCATAGCCAGTGTTCATGGAACGCTTGAAGCCGATGACGTTCTGCGCCTTCCACACTTCCAGCACCGGCATGCCGGCGATGGGGCTGCCCGGATCTTCCATGGCAGCCGGGTTGACGGTGTCGTTGGCACCGATCACCAGCACGGTATCGGTATCGCTGAAGTCTTCGTTGATCTCGTCCATTTCCAGCACGATGTCGTACGGGACTTTCGCTTCCGCCAGCAGCACGTTCATGTGGCCAGGCAGACGACCGGCAACCGGGTGGATACCGAAGCGCACCTTGACGCCGCGATCACGCAGCTTCTGGGTGATCTCGGCCACCGGATACTGGGCCTGCGCCACCGCCATGCCGTAGCCCGGGGTGATGATGACGGAGCTGGAGTTTTTCAGCAGCTCGGCCACGTCTTCGGCACTGGTCTCGCGGTATTCGCCCATCTCCTGGTCGGCCGTGGAGGCCACACCGTCGGAGCCGAAGCCACCGGCGATCACGGAGATGAAGGAGCGGTTCATCGCCTTGCACATGATGTAGGAGAGGATCGCACCGGAAGAACCCACCAGGGCACCGGTGACGATCAGCAGGTCGTTGGAGAGCATGAAGCCCGCCGCCGCTGCCGCCCAACCGGAGTAGGAGTTCAGCATGGAGACCACCACCGGCATGTCGGCGCCGCCGATGGAGGCAACCAGGTGCCAGCCGAAGGCGAAGGCGATCAGGGTCATCACCAGCAGGGCGAAGGTGGAGCCACCGGCGTTGACGAAGTGGATCATCAGCGCGATGGAGACCACCACGGCCAGCAGGTTCAGCTTGTGGCGGTGCGGCAGCATCAGCGGCTTGGAAGAGATCAGGCCACGCAGCTTGCCGAACGCCACCACGGAACCGGTGAAGGTCACCGCACCGATGAAGACGCCCAGGAACACTTCCACCAGGTGGATGTTCAGCATGGCGCCGGTCAGGTGCTCGACCTGGGCGACGCTGTTGGCCTGTTCGAAGGCGGCGCGGGCCGCAGCCAGAGTGGCATCCAGGTTGGAACCGACAGAGACCACCACTTCAGCCGGAGCAGACGGGTGCAGATCGATGAAGCTGTTGAAGCCCACCAGCACGGCCGCCATACCCACGAAGCTGTGCAGCACGGCCACCAGCTCGGGCATTTCGGTCATCTCGACCTTGAGCGCCAGACGCACGCCGATGGCACCGCCGATCACCATGGCCAGGATGATCCAGTGAACGCCACTGGTTTCCGGGTTGAATACGGTGGCGAGCAGGGCGATGGCCATACCCGCGATACCGAACAGGTTGCCATGTTTGGCCGTCTCTTGCTTCGACAGTCCCGCGAGACTGAGGATGAAGAGCACGGCGGCAACGATATAGGATGCTGTTACCAGTCCTTGAGACACGTTAAACCCCCTTAATCCTTACGGAACATCTTCAGCATGCGCTGAGTGACGGTGAAGCCGCCGAAGATGTTGATACTGGCAATCAGCACGGCGATGAAGGCCAATGCGGTGACCAGGGTCGACCCTTGCCCAATCTGCAGCAGGGCACCGACCACGATAATGCCGGAGATGGCATTGGTGACCGACATCAGCGGCGTGTGCAGGGCGTGAGAGACGTTCCACACCACGTAGTAACCGACCACACAGGCCAGGATGAATACGGTGAAGTGAGAGAGGAACGCGGCAGGCGCCACGGCAGCAACCCAGCCGAAGGCGGCGATGCCGAGGGCACCGAACACGAACTTCTTGTTGGAGGGTTTGGCCTCTTCTTTCTTGGCAGCCGGTTTGGCGGCGGCCGGCTTCTGCGGGGCGGCAGAGACGGAGATGGCGGGCGGCGGGAAGGTCACTTCACCGGCCTGGATCACCGTCATGTTGCGCTGCACCACGTCTTCGAAGTCGATGGCGACGTTGCCGTCCTTCTCCTTGCACATCAGCTTCATCAGATTGACCAGGTTGGTACCGTAGAGCTGGGAGGATTGGGCAGGCAGACGACCCGGCAGATCGGTGTAACCGATCACCTTGACGCCGTTGTCGGTGACATGCAGTTCACCCGATACCGTGTATTCGCAGTTGCCGCCAGCCTGGGCAGCCATGTCCACGATGACGGAACCCGGCTTCATGCTGTCCACCATCTCTTTGGTGATCAGCTTGGGTGCCGGCTTGCCCGGGATCAGGGCGGTGGTGATGATGATGTCCACTTCCTTGGCCTGCTGGGCAAACAGCGCCATCTCGGCCGCGATGAACTCTTCGCTCATGACCTTGGCATAACCATCGGAGGAGGAACCATCCTCGCCGCCGAAGTCGAGCTTGAGGAATTCGCCACCCATGGACTCGATCTGCTCGGCCACTTCCAGACGGGTATCGAACGCACGCACGATGGCACCGAGGGAACCGGCAGTACCGATGGCGGCCAGACCGGCGACACCGGCACCGATCACCAGCACCTTGGCGGGCGGCACTTTACCGGCGGCGGTGATCTGGCCGGTGAAGAAGCGACCAAACTGGTGCGCGGCTTCAACGACGGCGCGATAGCCACCGATGTTGGCCATGGAGGAGAGGGCATCGAGGGACTGGGCACGGGAGATCCGCGGCACCATGTCCATCGCCATCACATTGATGTTGCGCTCGGACAGCTTTTTGACCAGCTCAGGGTTCTGGGCGGGCCAGATGAAGCTCACCAGAGTGGCACCATCTTTAATTTGTGCGATCTCGGCATCGGTCGGCGCATTGACCTTGAAGATGAGGTCGGCTTGCCAGACGCTCGGCACCACGCTGGCACCGGCAGCCTCGAAGGCGGCATCATCGAAGCTGGCCAGCAGGCCGGCACCGGCCTCGATAGCGACCTCGAAGCCGAGCTTTTTCAGCTGCTCAACGGTGGCCGGGGTCGCTGCGACCCGGGTCTCACCGGCGAGACTCTCTCTCGGTATTCCAATCTGCATGACTATTCCCTGATGGTTAATAAACAATCGCTGCCCAGTGTCGCATTTCTGGCGAAACAAGACATGACCAAAGTGCAGGTCACGGGCCCTTTGTTATGAAAATCAGTAGGCTTTACCTCAACCTCCTGTCATGGTCAGGCCCCCGCTTTTCAGGCGCGAAGGTGATTAGTATCAAATTTTGGAGTTTTATTACAACCGCAGTCCCGGCAGCGCGCGTACAGAATTCAGCCAGTCCCGGACCATGATTTAAAAAAACAAACCAAATTAGCGACTTATACCAGTAAAAAGCGCTGGAAAAAGTGATCCAACCAGTCAAAAAAAATGTTTTACCGGCCCTCTATCTTAGCGCTTTTTGTTCTTACGAAATCCGCACGGATCACAGATATCAGGCCGAAAACGAAAAAAGTAACTGTTTTGTAACAGACAAGGGGCCGTCTACCCGCCAAATAGGCGGATCCGGCCCCTGTTATTTAATCGTTTCGATGGTGACTGACCGGTGTGCCCGGCTTACCAGGCCGCCTCATAAATATGCTGGCTCTGCACCAGGTCGATATCGCCGTGCTCGCCGATGGCGGTCATGCCGTGTTCCGCCAGCTTGCCGAGCAGGGTATCAATTCCTGCGTCCGCCACGCCGTAATCCCGCAGCCGGGTCTTGATCCCCATCCGCTCGAAGAAGTCGCGGGTGGCGGCGATGGCGCCGTCGATGCGTTCAGCCTCGCTGCCACTGCGCAGATCCCACACCCGCTCGGCGTATTGCAGCAGCTTGGCGTGTTTCTGCTGGCGCTTGGCCTGCAGCAGGGCCGGCAGCACCACTGCCAGGGTCTGGGCGTGGTCGAGGCCGTGCAGGGCGGTGATCTCGTGGCCCAGCATGTGGGTGGCCCAGTCCTGCGGTACACCGGCTCCGATCAGGCCGTTCAGCGCCAGGGTGGCACTCCACATGATGTTGGCGCGCACCTCGTAGTTTTCCGGCTCCACCAGTGCCTTGGGGCCCTCTTCCAGCAGGGTCAGCAGCAGGCCCTCGGCGAAGCGATCCTGCACCTTGGCGTTGACCGGGTAGGTGAGGTACTGCTCCAGGATGTGCACGAAGGCATCCACCACCCCGTTGGCCACCTGACGGGCCGGCAGGGTGTAGGTGAGCACCGGGTCGAGCACGGCGAAGCGCGGCATCACGAACGGCGAGAAGAAGTGCACCTTGTCGCCGGTGCTGCGACGGGTCACCACGGCGCCCATGTTCATCTCGGAACCGGTGGCCGGCAGGGTCAGCACGGCGCCGAGCGGGATGGCGGAGCGCACTTCATTGCCCACGGTCTCGAGGATGTGCCAGGGATCCCGGGCCGGATCGTAGTGGGCGGCCGCGGCGATGAACTTGGTGCCGTCCAGCACGGAGCCGCCGCCGACGGCCAGCAGGAAGTCGACCCGCTCGGCGCGGGCCAGCTCGACCGCCCCCATCAGGGTCTCGTAGGTGGGGTTGGGCTCGATGCCGCCGAATTCAAACAGGGTCATGCCGGCCAGTTCGCTGCGGATCTGGGCCAGCAGGCCGCTGCGCACCACGCTGCCGCCACCGTAGGTGATGAGGATGCGGGCGTCGTGTGGCAGTTGGGCACGCAGCTGGGCGACCTGGCCCTTGCCGAACAGGATCTTGGTCGGGGTATGCAGGGTGAAGTTGTTCATCGACATTGCCTTTTTAGTCTCTGGCGGCCAGGCCGCAAAAATGTGATTGCATTTTTCTCCAGACAACCAATACCATCAAGACAACATCCTGCTCGTTCTTTGCCTATTTCTACAAAGCAGCCAGAACAGACTCCAAGAGCATCCCATGCAGACACGCTACACCGACCTCGCCGCCAAGCTGGCTCACCACGTCACCGCTCCCGGCATCACTCCCTCGCCGGTGGATCAGGTGAGCCTCATCTACACCACCGAATACCACGGCCGCACCCCGGTGCTCTACCAGCCGCGGATGATAGTGATCCTGCAGGGACACAAGGTGGGCTATCTGGCGGACCAGGTGTTTCGCTACGACCCCAACCACTACCTGCTGATGACCCTGCCGCTGCCCTGCGAGTGCGAGTGCTTCGCCTCCCCCGAGCAGCCCCTCATCGGCTTCTCCCTCGAGATCAACCTGGTGACCCTGCAGGAGCTGCTGCTGGAGCTGGGGGATGCCCTGCCCGCTCCCGCTCCGCAAAAGAGCGGCGTGCACTCTGTGCCCCTGTCGGAGGCCATGTTCTGCGCCGCCGAGCGACTGATCGATCTGATGGACAAACCCCACCACGCCCGGGTGCTGGGGCCGCAGACGGTGCGGGAGATGCTGTTCTACGCCCTGCACGAGGGGGGCGGCCCGGCGCTGCAGGCGCTCGCCAACCGCCACAACCATGTGGGCCAGATCGCCCGGGTGCTGCGTATGATAGAGCAGCGTTTCGCCGACAACCTGACCATGGAGGAGCTGGCGCGGGAGGTGAACATGAGCGTCTCCGCGTTCCACCACCACTTCAAGGCGGTCACCGCCACCTCGCCGTTGCAGTACATCAAGTCGTTTCGCCTCCACAAGGCGCGGATGATGATGCTGCACGACGGCATCAAGGCGGGCACCGCGGCGGCTAGGGTCGGCTACGAGAGCAACTCCCAGTTCAGCCGGGAGTACAAGCGCTTCTTCGGCAGCACGCCGACGGATCAGGCCTCCCGCTTCCGGGAAGGCCAGCTGCGCATCATAGAGGGATAACCAGAGAGGAATTGTTCATGCGTACACTGCTTTGCCTGCTGACCGCCTGCCTGCTGACGGCCTGTACCGGCCTCGCCTACGGCATCCGCCCCGTTACCGGCTTCCAGCTCGACCGCTACCTCGGCACCTGGTACGAGATAGCCCGCCTCGACCATAGCTTTGAGCGCGGACTGGAGCAGGTGAGCGCCACCTACAGCCTGCGCGACGACGGCGGGGTCAGGGTGCTCAATCGCGGCAAGCAGAGTGACGGCAGCTGGCGCGAGGCAGAGGGCAAGGCCTACTTCGTCGACAAACCGGACGAGGCACGGCTCAAGGTGAGCTTCTTCGGCCCCTTCTACGGCGGCTACAACGTCATCGAACTGGATCCCGATTACCAGCTCTCGCTGGTAACCAGCTACAACCACGACTATCTCTGGATCCTCGCCCGCTCACCCAATCCGCCCAAAGCCAACGTGGATGCGCTGATCGCCAAGGCCAAGGGGCTGGGCTTTGCCACCGATCAGCTGATCTGGGTCAAGCAGACCCCTAAGCCTGTCGTGAAATAACAAAGGGCAGCCCGCGGGCTGCCCTTTTTCATGGACGTTCGAGCGATGATCAGAGCCGGAAGCGGCCGACCTCCTGCTCCAGCCGCTCGGTCAGCCCCTTCAATTCGGCCGCCTGCGCCGCCTCCTGATTGGCCTGCTCGGCCAGCTCCTGGGAGACGTGGCGGATGTTCTCGGTGTTGCGGCTGATCTCGCTGGTGACCGAGGTCTGCTCTTCGGCCGCCGCCGCAATCTGGGTCGCCATGTCGCTGATGGAACCGATCGCCTCGTTGATCCGCGCCAGGCTCTGGTTGGCGGACTCCGCATCCTCCACGCTGGTGCCCGCCAGCTGGCGACTGGTCTCCATGCCGCCCACCGCCCGGCGGGTGGTCTGCTGCAGGGTCTCGATCATCTGCTGGATCTCGTCGGTGGAGTCGTGGGTACGGCGCGACAGCACCCGCACCTCGTCCGCCACCACCGCAAAGCCGCGGCCCTGCTCGCCAGCCCGGGCCGCCTCGATGGCGGCGTTGAGCGCCAGCAGGTTGGTCTGCTCGGCGATGCCGCTGATGGTGGCCAGAATGCCGCTGATCTTCTGGGCATGGGCATCCAGCTCCACAATGATCTGGCTGGCGTCGGCCACTTCGTCTGCCAGCCCGGTGATGCTGCGCTGGCTCTGGCCGACCTGCGACTGGCCCGATACCGCCAGCTTGACCGCATCGCCCGAGGTAGTGGCGGCAAACTCGGCGTTGCCGGCGATCTCCTGAGTGGCGGAGGCCATCTCGGTCACCGCGGTGGCCACCATCACGATCTCGTCCTGCTGCTGGCGCACCCGCTGGCTGCGGGACTGGGCCCCGGCCGCCTGGGCGCGAGACTGGGCCGCCAGCTCGACGGTGACGTCACGCAGTCGGCTGACGATGCCGTGCAGCCGCGCCACGAACTGGTTGAAGCTCTCCGCCAGCTGACCCACCTCGTCCTTGCTGCGGGTGTTGATGTGGACCGTGAGGTCCCCCTCGCCGTGGGCGATGTCGTGCAGCGCGCCGGCGACCCGACCCAGATCGGCAAACAGATACTTGAACATGGCGGTGAGCAGGGCGCTGAACACCAGCATCAGCACCAGGGTCAGCCCCACCAGCTGCCACAGCAGGGTGGCGAGCGGTGCCTCCAGCACGTCGCGATACATCACCATGGCCAGCAGCCAGTCGGTGCCCGCCACCGGTTGCACCGCCAGCAACACGTCGCGCCCGTCGAGGGTGGCGGCGTGCAGCTCGTTGTTCTCGCGGCCCCACTGCTGGAAGGTGGCCGCCGACAGGTCGGGAGAGAGCTCGCCAATCTGCTTGAGCGCCAGCTCCTTGTTGGGGTGGCCGACGATGAGGCCGCTGCTGTCGAGCAGCATGGCGTATCCATCCCCCTGCACCTGCATCGCCAACACCTCGTCGATCAGCTTGTCGAGCGCCAGGTTGGCCCCCACGGCGCCGACCAGCTCGCCCTGATGACGTACCGGCTCGGAGAGGGTGACCACCAGCTTCTGCATGGTGACGCTGACATAGGGGGCGGTGACGATGAGCTGCCCCGCCTTCACCGCGTCCTGATACCAGGGACGCTCGCGCGGGTCATAGTTGCCGGTATTGAGGGAGGGGTCCTGGCGGGTCATCACCCCCTGGGTCGAGCCAAAGTAGGTGAGCCCGAAGCCGCCCGAGGTGTAGGCCTGCTTCAGGTGCGGCACCAGCTCGGCCTGCGGGTTGTCGGCGATCAGGTTCACCAGCGCGTGCACCGCGTTCTTGCGATCCGCCATCCAGTCGCCGATGGCGACCGAGTAGGCGTGGCCATAGTTGACCGCCTCGCTCTGGATGGC
Organism: Aeromonas dhakensis; assembly: GCF_000820305.1. Lineage (GTDB taxonomy): Bacteria > Pseudomonadota > Gammaproteobacteria > Enterobacterales > Aeromonadaceae > Aeromonas > Aeromonas dhakensis. The sequence continues at coordinate 186,530 of NZ_CDBH01000029.1, read as the reverse complement.
GCTCATGGTGCGGGATTTGAGGGTGTGAAAGGCAACGATGCCGAGCAGTGAGGCCATCAGCAGCACCACCCCCAGACTGGTGGCCAGCAGCTTGCCGCGCAACGAAAGTGTCATGACTACGGATCCTTGTTGTTGTGACGGGCCAGGGAGAGACCCTTGTTTAATCAAGGCTATCGGCCACATGCTGAACAGACTTTAGTGAATCCTGTCGATTTATCATGACTCGGCAACAGGTTGTGCCACAGCTCACGAAAAACCACCCACTCTTCGTCCGATATCCGTCTCGACAAATGGCTATGCAGGGACGCAATCCGTGCTAGGTTGGACTCCTTCAAACCCTGATGGATAACCCTGCCATGCCCCGAAATATCGAGATCAAAGCCAGCATAGAGCGGATAGATGACCTGCTCTCCAAGGCACTCGCCATCGCCGATCAGGGCCCCGTCGAGATCGAGCAGGATGACACCTTCTTTCGCTGTGACGCCGGTCGTCTGAAGCTGCGAACCTTTTCCCCCTCGGCCGGCGAGCTCATCTTCTACCGCCGCGCCGATCAACAAGGCCCCAAGGAGAGCTTCTATCAGCTGACCCCGACACATGAACCGGATCGCCTGCGGGAGACCCTCAGCCTGGCCTGGGGCCAGATCGGCAGGGTGCAGAAGAAGCGCACCCTGTTGCTGGTCGGCAGAACCCGGATCCACCTAGATCGGGTGCAGGGGCTCGGCCATTTCCTCGAACTGGAGGTGGTGCTGGAGGAGGACGAGCCGCTTGAGGCGGGGATGCAGGAAGCCAACGACATCATGGCACTGCTTGGGGTAGAGCCCTCCCGGCTGATAGAAGGCGCCTACCTGGATCTGCTTCTCCGGCAGCAGGCCTGAATGCAACAAGGCCGCCCGCAGGCGGCCTCCCATACTCTGCCCGGCAGAGCTACTTGACCCGGGCGATGGCGGTATTGAGCCGCATATTGGTCGCATCCAGCCCTGGGGTCTGGCCATGGAAGTCAAACTCCAGCCTGACGCCGGGGCGAAACAGCAGACAGTGGGTGGAGCCGCCGAAGTGGAACATGCCGAGCGGATCCCCCTTCTGCACCCGATCCCCCGCCTGCACCGTGATCTCGCAGCTCGACACCTCGGCCATCCCCACCGGCACCACGCACATCAGACCGATTTTGGGGTTGTCCGCCTCGATGAAGATGAGTGCCCGGGTCGCCACCGAGGTGAGAAACGGCTGGGAGTTGTTGGGGGCGCTGGGATCCGCCCCCTGCGGGTCGGCAAAGCCTTCGAACTGGTTCTCCAGATAGTAGGTGCCGTTGACGACGCGTACCTTGCGGATGGTGCCGCTCACCGGGCTGTGCCAGCGGTGGTAGCTGAGCGCGCTGAGGAAGGCCTGATAGACGGTGCCGCCCTCGAAACGGGGGGCCAGATCGTCAAAATCGAGCATGTTCTCCAGCGAATAGGGCTGCCCCTTGAGCCAGAACTGATCGCTGCGGCTCACCTCCTTGCGCACCTGCAGCGGCGCCGACTCGCAGGCGTTGACGATGACACTGTCATCCGTCGGCGCAGATACCGGCCGCACCCCGGCCCGAAAACGCCGGGTGAAGAAGTCGTCCCAGCAGCCGAAGCCGTGGTAATCGGCCGCCGGCTCGCACTCGAAGATCTGCTCGAAGCTGCCCGGAGTGGGGTTGGGCCCCTCCCCGACCGCTTCGTTCGCCACCTGCACCATCTCGGCCTTGGCCGCCTTGCCAAGCCAGGGCACCACCAGGGTCTCGCGATCCAGCCGGCTTACCGGCTCGGTCAGCACATAGCGGGAAGCCGGGCTTTGCAGGAACTGGGCCCAGTAGTCGAGGATCTTCTTGAACTGCTGGTTGACCAGGGCATTGGCAAAAAACTGGTAGCCGGAGCGGGTGGCCATGGGCCAGTCGAGCAGGGCATTGATGGGAAAGCCGATGAGGCCGGACGGCTCCTGGCTGGGGATGTCCTGATAGGCCTCGGGGGCCGTGGTCATGATGCCGTTGAGCAGACCGAGGAACTCCTCGAACGAACGCACCTCAGGCTGACCGAGCGGGGTCTGGTGCTTGTGGCGCCAGGCCTCCTTGAACATGGCCTCGGCCTGGGCATGCAGCGCCGGGTCGGCATTGACCAGATCCCGCAGCTCGGCGATGGGGGGGACCAGCGCTCTCGGCTGCTGGTTCACGTAGTGCTTGATCCGCCGGATCCAGCGCTCGACATGGGCCCCATCCTGGGGGATCCAGCCGCCGGGTCGGGACTTGTTCAATCGGGTTTCCACTGCCTTGTTCATGGTTCGCTCTCCTCAGCTGATGTTCACGCCCACAATCCACGGCTTGAGCATTGAGTGCCGGCCTGCCAGCAGCATGCCAGGGCACCGACCCTGTTATGTAGCACAGGGGGCCCGGCGGCACGATTGCCAGAAACGACAGGGCAGAGTGGCGCAATAGCGACTAGCGGGTTGGGATATGCGGGTATGGGGAGAGCAACCAGGCCAGGAGAGCAGGCGGCACAAGGGGATGTGCAAAAGGAGAGTGGCAGGCCCGGAAAAGCGAAAAGCCAGCTCAATGAGCTGGCTTCTCTGAAAATGGCAGGGGCGGCAGGACTCGAACCCGCAACCATCGGTTTTGGAGACCGCTGTTCTACCAATTGGAACTACGCCCCTGCAACAAACGAGGCGTAGTATACAAAGCGGGTTTCAAAGGTAAAGGCTTTTTTCTCACTTTCGGTGCGATTGAGCAAAGGACGAGCAGATCCCGCCAATTTATGCAGCTCCAATGGGTAACCTGCTGTATTTACAGCCTTGTTTGGGTAGGAAACTGACCGCAATGGGGGTAGGGTTAAGCTTGGGGCCAGGCAAGAAGGGGGCTGCACATGCTCAATTACCGGTTACTGCAACAACTTGCACCGCTCAACTTCAGGGATGAAAGCAAAACCGAGACGCTGCCCGACTATCTGGCGCGGGTCGCCCCGCTGGTGCCCTTCATTCCCGAAAATGTGCTCATCCAGTGGATTTATCGCCATTGGCGCGGTTTTGAGTCCAACTGGAGCTTTATCGATCTCGCCCGCCATCAGTTCGAGTGCGAGAGCTGGCCCACCGCCCGGATCATCGACCAGATAGATTCCCGCCATATGGAGGTGATCGAACGCTGGGGCGAGATGTTGCGCAGCAACCGCTACGTGCGAAGCTCCTGGCTCGGGGAGAGGATGTTGCGTGAAGGGAGTTGGCCAGAACCCATCATAGTGCTGGCATCGACGGCAGGGGACAGCTACCCGAACGGACAACCCCTGCCCCACCCCTACTGCCTGCTGGAAGGGCACCACAGGCTCGGCTATCTGCGTGCCATGGTGCATGATGACGAGCCACTGCAGCCCCAGCATCAGGTGTGGGTTTGCCGACCTGTTCGCAGCACTTAAACGTTTTTCTGCGTAAATCTTGCCTTTGAAATAAATTTTTGACAATTCAAAATGCGACTCTATAATCTGTCCGGTTTGAAAAAAGGTCAGGACAGGACGATGCAGTTTTTGATGAAAAAAACAGCCTTGCAGACGGGTGGAGCGCACCAGAGCGGCCCCGTTGTTTCCGGTTCCCGACCCACAGATCCCCAATTGTTTTCAAAAAAAGCCCCTGTTTCAGGGGCTTTTTTTTGTGCCCGAAAAACCTTCATTGATGTCAAAGGGAATGCAGACGATGACCAATCCACTCTATAAGAAACATGTCATCTCCATCACGGACCTGACCCGGTCTGAAATGGAACTGGTAGTCTCAACCGCACAACGGTTGAAGGCCGAGCCCGACACCCGCTTGCTGAAAGACAAGCTGGTCGCCAGCTGCTTCTTCGAAGCCTCTACCCGCACCCGCCTCTCCTTCGAGACCGCGGTGCAGCGCCTGGGTGGCAACATCATCGGCTTCGCCGACGGTGGCAACACCAGTGCCAAGAAGGGTGAAACCCTGGCCGACTCCATCAAGATCATCGGCTCCTACACGGATGCGGTGGTGATGCGTCATCCGAAAGAGGGGGCGGCCCGCCTCGCCTCCGAATTCTCCCGCGTGCCGGTCATCAACGGCGGCGACGGCTCCAACCAGCATCCGACCCAGACCCTGCTCGACCTCTTCTCCATCCGCGAGACCCAGGGCAAGCTGGACGGCCTCAACGTCGCCTTCGTCGGTGACCTCAAGTACGGCCGCACCGTGCACTCCCTGGCCCAGGCCCTCAGCCTGTTCAACTGCCGCTTCTTCTTCATCTCGCCGGAAGCGCTGGCGATGCCGGACTACATCTGCGAAGAGCTGGAAGAGAAGGGCATCCAGTTCAGCGTGCATGAAACCATGGAAGAGGTGATGCCTGAGCTCGACATCCTCTACATGACCCGGGTCCAGAAAGAGCGCTTCGACGAGACCGAGTACAAGCACATGGCCGCCAAGTTCGTGCTGGAACTGGCCACCCTGGAAGGGGCCAAGCCCACCATGAAGATCCTGCATCCCCTGCCCCGCGTCGACGAGATCGACGTCGCGGTCGACAAGACGCCCCACGCCTACTACTTCCAGCAGGCGGAGAACGGGGTCTATGCGCGCCAGGCACTGCTGGCTCTGGTACTGAACGAAACTGTCTAACGGAAAGGGGAACATCATGTCTGACAAGAACCAACTGCAAGTCGAAGCCATCCGTCACGGCTCCGTCATCGACCACGTCCCCGCCGGCCAGGGCATCAAGATCCTCAAGCTGTTCCAGCTGGTAGAGACCCAGGAGCGGATCACCGTCGGCTTCAACCTCAAATCCGGCGCCCTCGGCAAAAAGGATCTCATCAAGATCGAGAACACCCGCCTGACCGAGCAGCAGGCCAACCAGCTGGCGCTGTTCGCCCCCAAGGCGACCGTCAACATCATCGAAGACTTCGCCGTGGTGAAGAAGCACCAGCTCAAGCTGCCGGAGTTCATCGCCGGGGTGTTCCACTGTCCCAACTCCAACTGCATCTCCCACAACGAGCCGGTGGAGAGCTACTTCCGGGTGCGCGAGGTGAAAGGCGCGGTACGGATGAAGTGCAAATACTGCGAGAAGTCCTTCACCCAGGACATCGTCAGCGAACGTTACTGAGAACCAGACTCAAAAAGATATCCAGGTGGGCCCCAAGGGGCCCATTTTTGACCCCTGTCACATCACCAAATAACCAGTTGGTTATAATTTGCCATCCAAAGAGAGCTATTCCCGCTCATTTCCTGCCAGTGCATTGATTGCCAGTATTTTTTGCTGATATTCAGCAAATGCGGCAGATATCGAGCGTTTACCGTCGGTCATCATCAAAGGAATTCGCCGTGGTCAAGACCCTCAGCCGTCCCGTTGCCCAAGAGCCCGATCTGGCCCAGCTGGATGCCTGTCGCCAGATCATCGGCCAGCACTGCTACAGCACCCAGGAAGAGATCCGCCGCGAGCTGTCGGAGCGCGGCTTTGCCGACATCAGCCAGTCCACCATCTCCCGCCTGCTGCGCCGTCTCGGCGTCGCCAAGGCGCAGAATGCCAACGGCAAGAAGGTCTACACCCTGGTTGACGAACAGCTGGAACCCGCCGGCAGCACTCGCTCCATTCACGACATGGTGCGCGCCGTGGTGCACAACCAGCAGATGGTGTTGATCCATACCACGCCAGGGGCCGCCACCGTGGTGGCTCGTCTGCTTGATCGCAACGCCAATCCCGAGATCATGGGGGCCGTCGCCGGCAACGACGTGGTGCTGGTCGCCCCGCGCCACATCAGCCGCACCCGTCAGGCCCACGCCGCCGTGGTGCGCACTCTGGAACAGGCGCGCTAGACTCCCCCCAATGCAGCAAGGCGACCCAGGGTCGCCTTTTTGTTGTCTGCCAATCGGCTTTTTATCCCATCTGTGCGCTGCGCCTCGTGGTCTGCCATAAAAAACGGGAGCCAGCGGCTCCCGTTTTTACGGCTATGTCTGTCGGTGTTTATGCCAGCACGGCACCCAGGCTCAAGCAGACCACGATCAGCACGGTCAGCAGGCCGAGCAGCGGGGCTACCCATTTCAGCCAACGTACATAGGGAACCTTGGCGATGGCCAGGCCACCCATGACCACGGCAGAGGTCGGGGTCACCAGGTTCACCAGACCGGAGGCGGACTGGTAAGCGGTGACCACCAGCTCGCGACCCACGTTGGCAAAGTCTGCCAGCGGCGCCATGATCGGCATGGTCAGCACGGCCAGGCCGGAGGAGGACGGCACCAGGAAGGAGAGCACCACTTCCAGCACGAACATCACGTTGATGAACACTACTGTGGAGAGGCCGGTCACTATCCCTTCCGCGCTGTGCAGTATGGTGTGGGTGATCATGCCGTTGTCCATCACCACCACGATACCGCGGGCGATACCGATGATCAGGGCCACGCCGAGCAGGTCGCGGGCACCGTCGATGAAGTTGGAGGTCAGCTCCTCCTCGCTCATGCGGGAGATGACGCCGACTATGATGGCGGCAGCCAGGAACACACCGGAGATCTGCGCCATCCACCAGCCCAGCACGGCTACCCCGTAGATCATCACGGCGAAGGCGGCGACGAAGATGCCCAGCACTATCTTGCGGGTCAGGGTGAACTCCAGCATCTGGTCGCTCTTGTTGCCGAGGAAGTGGGCACGGTTCTCTTCCCACTTGTCAGCCACCAGGGATTTGCTGGGGTCGCTGCGCACCATCTTGGCGTAGCGCATCACATAGGCCACGCAGAGCAGCCAGCCGGCCACCAGCATGGCGACGCGCAGCCAGATGCCATCGGTAAAGGAGATGCCGGCGGCGTTGGCGGCGATCACGGTGGCAAACGGGTTGATGGTGGAACCCAGAGTACCGATACCGGCCCCCAGCAGCACAGTTGCAGCAGCCACCACCGGGTCGAAGCGGGCGGCCATCATCACCGGCACCAGCAGGGTATAGAACGGCAGGGACTCTTCCGCCATGCCGTAGATGGTGCCCCCTGCGGCGAACAGTGCCATCAGGATCGGGATCATCCACTCTTCACGGCCGCGCAGGCGGTCGGTCACCCGTTCGATACCGGCATCGATGGCACCGGTCTTGGTCACTATGCCAAGAAAACCACCGATGATCAGGATGAAGAGGGAGACGTCGATGGCGCCTGCCTCGTAGGTGTCATGGTTGTAGAGACCATCGATCGGCGCCAGCAGCACGTCGACGATCCCCTGGGGATTGCCCTCTACCAGCTTGTAGGTACCGGCCACCGGCACTTCCTTGCCGAGGGCTTCGTTCATGGTCATTTCGTATTTGCCGGCCGGCACTATCCAGCTCAGGGCGGCCACCAGGGCGATCAGCACGAATAGTATCGTGTAGGCTGACGGGAACTTGAATTTGGTCATGGTCCAGCTTCCTTCTGTGGGTGTGGTATCCATGCAGGCTGCGGGTCGTAGGGTTGGAGGTATTATGCCGCTGTCACATGGTCGAAAAGCCGGGGGTCACCCCCCGGCACCACTACTGCGACCTTAGTCGCCCAGCGTAGCAACCATCACTGCCTTGATGGTGTGCATCCGGTTTTCGGCCTCGTCGAACACGATGCTGTGCTCGGATTCGAACACGTCCTCGGTCACTTCCAGGCCTTTCATGCCGTATTTGTCAGCCACTTCCTTGCCCATGGTGGTTTCATCGTTGTGGAACGCCGGCAGGCAGTGCATGAACTTCACATCCGGGTTCTTGGTGGCGTTGATGACGTCCATGTTGACCTGATACGGGGTCATCAGTTTGACGCGCTGATCCCAGGCTTCTTTCGCTTCACCCATGGAAACCCAGACGTCGGTGTAGAGGAAATCGGTCCCCAGCACACCCTCTTTCACATCTTCGGTCAGGGTGATGCGTGCGCCTGTCTCTTCGGCGATCAGTCGGCACTTGGCAACCAGCTCTTCTTCCGGCCAGAAGGCTTTCGGCGCGACCAGGCGGATGTCCATGCCCATCTTGGCGGCACCGACCATCAGGGAGTTACCCATGTTGTTGCGGGCGTCACCCAAGTAGGCGAACTTGATTTGATCCAGGCGTTTGCCCTTGCCGTGCTCCAGCATGGTCATGAAGTCGGCCAAGATCTGGGTCGGGTGGAATTCGTTGGTCAGGCCGTTCCAGACCGGGACGCCGGCGTGGGCACCCAGCTCTTCGACGATCTCCTGGCCATAGCCACGGTATTCAATGCCGTCATACATGCGGCCCAGCACCCGGGCGGTGTCCTTCATGGACTCCTTGTGGCCGATCTGGGAACCGCTCGGGCCGAGGTAAGATACTTGCGCGCCCTGGTCGAAGGCCGCCACTTCAAACGCACAACGGGTACGGGTGGAGGTCTTCTCGAAGATCAGGGCGATGTTCTTGCCGGTCAGGTGTTTGCGCTCATAGCCACCGTATTTGGCTTTCTTCAGGTCGATGGCCAGATCGATCATGTATTGGATTTCGCGCGGGGTGAAGTCCAGCAGTTTCAGGAAGTTACGGTTACGCAGATTAAAAGCCATGATGAGTTCTCTCTATATTTGTTTCAGACCAATTCAGGCAGTAGTGTTGACTACGCATTCTCAGTACATATGTCGGTAATTACGCATTCACGGTACGGGTGGCGACGATATTGGTGCCGGCTTCGCCCTTGAGGATGGCCAGGCCATCGTCCAGTGCACCTATGCCGACCATCCCGCCGGTCGCCTTGACGAATTCGCAGGAGGCTTCGACCTTGGGCCCCATGGAGCCTGCGTCGAACTTGACCCCGGCCAGCTCGTCCGGGCTGGTGATCCGCAGCGGACGCTGGGTCGGTTTGCCCCAGTCCAGGTAGACGGCATCGGCATCGGTCAGGATCAGCAGGGCGTCGGCCTTGATCTGCTTGGCCAGGTAGGCGGCAGACATGTCCTTGTCGATGACGGCTTCGATACCGGTCAGGCTCTGACCATCCCAGGTCACAGGGATGCCACCACCACCGGTACAGATGATGAGGTGGCCCTGGGCGATCAGGGTTTCGATGGCGTCGCCTTCGACGATGCGCTGGGGCAGTGGAGACGGCACCACGCGGCGGAAGAACTTGCCGTCAGCCTTGACCACCCACTGCTTCTCTGCGGCCAGGGCGCGGGCTTCAGCCTCTTCGTAGACGGGACCGATGAATTTGGTCGGATTGACGAAGGCCGGATCTTGCGGGTCAACCTGCACCTGGGTCAGCAGCGCGGTGACGTTGCGGCTCGGCATCAGGTTCTTCAATTCCTGGATCAGCATGTAGCCGATCATGCCCTGGGACTCGGCACCCAGCACATCCAGCGGATAGGGGGATACCTTGGTGTAGGCACTGTTTTGCAGGGCCAGCAGACCGACTTGCGGGCCGTTGCCATGCACCAGCACCACGTTGTACTCCTGAGCGATCAGGGCGATGGTCTTGGCGGCGGTGGCGATGTTCTTGCGCTGGATATCTGCTTCAAGGGGCTCGCCACGACGGAGCAGGGCATTGCCACCCAGGGCGACGACGACAGTTGGTTTTTTCATGAGTGTTACTCTCGAGTTTGGTGCTGTGTGGCGCCAGCCTCTGCCGGCGCCACGCCGTCTTGTTAGATGCCGTCGCGTTCCATCGGGCAGCTCATGCAGCGGGCGCCGCCGCGGCCACGTCCCAGCTCTTCACCCGGGATGGGCAGCACAGTGATGCCGGCCTTGTCGTACTTCTCGTTGGTGTAGGTATTGCGCTCGTAACCCACCACCACGCCGGGGCGCACGGTCAGCACGTTGTTGGCATCGTTCCACTGCTCGCGCTCGGCCTCGAAGGTGTCGCCACCTGTGGTGATGAGCTTGAGCTGATCGACACCCAGTGCCTTCTCGATGGCGGTGACGAAGTAACCCTCTTCCTTGATGTTCATGCCGGTGGCACCGCCCGGAGTCAGGCTCCAGCAGTTCACATCCTTGCGGATGACTTCCGGATAGACGGAGAAGGTGTCTATGTCCATGTGGGTCATGACGGTATCCAGGTGCATGCAGCTGCGGTGTTTCGGCAGTTGCATGGCGATGACCTGTTTGGCCTGGCCGTGCTTGAACAGGCCGCGAGCCAGGTGCTCGACCCCTTGCGGTGTGGTGCGCTCGGACATGCCGATGAGCACGGCGCCACGACCGATGACCAGTACGTCGCCCCCTTCGATGGTGGAGTTGTCGTAGTCGCGATCCTCGTCACCGAAGTATTTGATGAAGTCCTGACCGGCAAACTGCGGGTGCCAGCGATAGATGGCCTTCACGTGGTTGGTTTCGCGACGGCGGGCCGGTTTGGCCATCGGGTTGATGGAGACGCCACCATAGACCCAGCAGGAGGTGTCACGGGTAAAGAGGTGGTTGGGCAGCGGCTCGATGATGAAGTCGGTCGGTGCGTGCATGCCCACTACCATGTTGACGCCGCTGTAGGGCATCTCGGAGTAGGTCAGGCCACCGGAGAGAATGCGGGCCAGCTCGCGGTGCGGCATGTCGGCCAGGAAGCAGCGTACGTCGTTGGCAAAAGAAGTGCCGAGGCGATAGTCGGAGACCTGATGTTGCAGCAGCCAGGTTTTGGCTTCCGGCACGTCCAGGGTTTCCGCCAGCAGATTGGTCAGCAGGAAAACTTCGACATTCTGATCGCGCAGTACCTGAGCGAATTTGTCGTGCTCCTGACCGGCACGTTCAACGGACAGGACGTCATCGAACAACAGATCCTGGCAGTTGGAAGGAGTCAGACGCTTCAGACTGAGGTTGGGGCGGTGCAACATGACACGGCGCAATTGGCCAACTTCAGAACCTACATAAAATTTGCTCATGATTATATTCCGTCTAGCAGTGGTCCCTGCGAGTGATTGAATAGATTCCTTCTATTCATGCTCGTGGCTAAGGCGGGATATTCTTTATGTAGGGTAATCGGCTTGTGTTCTATCCTGCCCTTGCCTTTCGAGACCGAGGTTAGACCTGCCAATCACGATAAACTTAGACATTGATCACATTCACCCAGAACTGAATAAATTCACGGTTTATTCTTTGATAGGGGTAACAGAACTGACAATATCCCATTCACCCCTCCCGTTTAAATACGCACTTTCTTCGGCACATATTTCATATTTTACCTTGTTTCATTCACGCAAAATATCTACAAAGGGATAAACGCAAAAACAAAAAACCTTTAATTTCATGAAGATAAAAACACAACAAACACAGAGTGAATTTTATATGCAGATATTTGAATTTTCCGCGCTCTTTACGAGGTGCTCGCAGCAAATAAAAAGTCACGGCCAGGCTCCGCGCTGAATAATCTGTTTGTTGTTCCAGATCATGGCATCGCGTCTGTTCCGCTTGCCGGGCCAGACTACAGGCAGTGTTGCCTCTTCACCTCTTATATGGATATGCACGAATTGCGCATCTTGGCCGGCCAATTTTCAACTGGCCGGCACTGGGGCTTTTTCAAACTTTTTTCATTAGTTGAATTTATTTCAGCAGCTTGCGTCACAAGCCGGCTCGGCTTAACTCAGAAAGTGATCAGGATCACACCTGTTATGTCACCAAGGAGATAGCCATGAAGATGAAGTCACTGCTGCTGCTTTCTGCCCTGCTGCTGCCCATGACCCCGGCACTGGTCCATGCGGAGGGTGCCCCTGCCATGCCATTGGTGGTGTGCCATGTCGATCAGGCCCCCCAGATGCTGGTACCCGCCTACGTGTGTCAGTGGCACGGCGGCAGTCAGCACTACTGAGCGAAACCCCGGGAGGAGGTCTTCTCCTCCTGGCTTGTCATGGCCCAACCCCCTCCTATACTCAATGCAGCTGTTTTTCATAGGGATAGGAGACGGTCATGATCCTGCTGGTCGGTGGTGAGAAAGGAGGGAGCGGCAAGAGTTGTCTGGCCCAGAATCTGGCGGTCTACCTCAGAACCCAGTTTCACGGCGAAGTACTGTTGGTGGACTGCGATCCGCAGCGCACCACCTCGGACTGGATCCAGGAGCGCAACGACAATCCGGATCTGCCCCAGATAAACTGCGTCCAGCTCTACGGCAACATCCGCAACGATCTGCTCAGCCTGAAGAACCGCTATGACTACCTGATCGTCGACTGTGGCGGCCAGGACAACCGGGCACTGCGTTCCACCATGGCCGTCGCCACCCATGCCCTGATCCCGCTGCGTCCCAAGCGTCGCGATCTCAAGACTCTGCCGCACATGGAAGACCTCATCACCACCTGCAAGATGGTCAACCCGACCTTGCGGGCTGCCGTAGTACTGACCCAATGCCCCGCCCTGCCCAACCAGGCGAAGCGGATACTGGAAGCCAAGGAGGTCTGCTCTTCCTTCGGTGTCGACGTGCTCAATTCCATCACCTATGGCCGCAACGTCTACGACGACAGCGAGGAGAAGGGATTGTCGGTGATGGAGATAGAGCCGGATGGCAAGTCTGCCGAAGAGATCCGCGCCATCGCCAAGGAGTTTCTGGAGCTGGGGGTATGAGATGGGACTTGCCGACCTGAAGAAGAAACACAATCTGCATCACCAGAAGAAGTTCACCATAGACGAGTTCATCGAGGACGCGGATTTTTATGCCAAGGGCAAGCCCAAGGTCGTCAGCCTGGAGCTGACTCTGCATCGGGACGAGGCTCTGACCGCACTCGCCTTCATCGAGAGCGGTGAACATCTCAAACCCAGCTTCAAGAAAGCCACCTTCTCGCTCAGCACCACAGCCATCGATGAGCTTGGCAACCTGACCCAGCAGGACGGCATGAACAAGTCCCTGCTGCTGCGGTTGTTTACCCACTACTTCTCCTCCCTGAGCCCGGAAGAACGCCAGACCATCTATGAGCGGCTGCAGGCACACAACTGACGCTATCTTCCTCCAGCCATGCTTCGTTGCCAGCAGGCTCTTATCTGCTCGCCTCCCCCTTTCTGAATCACAGTTGAACAAAGTGTAAGACATTCGCCATAGACGATGTAGGTAAAGCGCCATAAAAGATCCCGCGATAGTCGGAAGATAAGATCGTAAAACATGAACAAAAAACACCTATACCAATGAAATTAAAGGATAAATATTGAAACAAGTTTCCTTCGTAACGAGATACGTAAAAACGTTTTTCACTCTGCCGTTGTCCCGCCCCATGAAATCCTTATAGTTACTCCTGCACGGACGCAATGAAGTCGGTCAGGAAGACTGGCTGCCAGGGTTGGGCAAATGGACTCACCACAGGATGTGGTAAAGGACACCTCCCAGGACGGAGAAAGTGCGACGGGAATGGATGACTCGTCAGGCCATGATGGCTAAAGGACACCCCAAAGGATTGGGAAGGGGAAACCTAAAGGAAGAGGTATAGTCAGGGATTGCAGGGAGCAACTTCGTTCAAGGATATGAGCGATAAGACTATCGGGGGCGACGCAAGTCGCCCCCATCTTTTTTGGCCATTTTTACCCCGGCCTACCTTTCTATCTGCTCATTCCAGCCGGAAGTGCCCCACAATCTCCCGCAGCCTGTCATAGGTCTGCTGCATCGAGCCGGCACTGGCCACCGTCGCCTCGCCGTTGTGGGTCAGCTGGCGGATCACCTCGGCAATGGCGCTCATGTTGCGATTGATCTCCTCGGCTACCGCGCTCTGCTGCTCCGCAGCCGTGGCGATATGGCTGATGAGATCGTTGATCTCCACTACCTCGCCCGCCATCAGATCCAGTGACTCGTTGACCCGAGTGGTGTTCTCGGCGGCGCCCTGACAACTCTGCTTGGTATTGCTCATGGCATTCACCACGGTCCGGGTCCCCTGCTGCAGGCTGGCCAGCATGGTCTGGATCTCCGCCGTACTCTGCTGGGTACGGGCGGCGAGTGAACGCACCTCGTCGGCCACCACCGCAAAACCGCGCCCCTGCTCGCCAGCACGGGCTGCCTCGATGGCGGCGTTGAGGGCCAGCAGGTTGGTCTGCTCGGCTATGCTGCCGATGACCCCGAGCACCGAGCCAATCTGCTGCACATCCTGCTGCATCGCCTCGATGGAGCGGGCAGTGGCTTCCACCTCATGCACCAGCGCCATCACGCTGGCCATGGCCTGATCGACCACCTGACGGGACTGGCTCGCCAGTTGCTGGCTCTGGCCGGTGAGTTGGGCCGTGCTGGCCGCGCTCTCCGAGACAGAGACTGCGGTGCGACTCATCTCGTTGATGGCGGTCACCACCAGCTCGGTCTCCCGCACGTGATCCGCCAGCAGGGACTGGGCGGCTCCGGTCTGGCTGGCCAGACCCTCGATACCGCTGTTGAGCTGGCCGCTGGCCTGCCGTACCTCGTTCATCATCTCCTGCAGCCGCTCGATAAAGCGGTTGATACCGGCTGAAATCTGGCCAAGGTCATCGGTGCTGGTTACCGCCAGCCGACGGGTCAGGTCGCCGCTGCCACGGGAGAGCTCCAGCACCAGGTCCCGCAGCGAGAGAATCGGACGATAGGCCACATTGAGCGCCAGCACGGCGAGCACCATCACCACCACGGCCACCCCGAGCAGCGCCATGATGATCTGGCCGTTGAGTGCCTGGGTCATGGTGCGGATGTAATCGAGATCTATGTAGCCGGTCAGGATCCAGCTGCTGCCGCGAATATCCAGCGAATTGGGGCGCGCTTCGCTCTCTCCCTGCGGCTTGCTGCTGTAGAGCTCATTGCCCTGGCCATCGGCCAACGAGAAGTAGCGCCCCTCGCCACTGACGCTGGCCAGCAGGTTCTTGAACTCGCTCATGTCGAGGTAATAAAGGTAGGCAGAGTCGGCACCGCGCGGCACCAGAATCGAGATGACGGGCTTGCCATCCACCTGCTGCAGCGGACTGACGGTGATCTGGTTGTTGGCGGCTGGGATAAGTTTGCGCAGGGCATCGACCTTACTGCTGTCGTTGATGACGCCGCTCACGTCGAACGCCATGTCGCCGATCACCTTGACGATGTTGTGAAAGCCAGTCTCTTCCAGCGTCTTCTTGACGTTGGTCACCCCGAAGTTGAGGTTGGCTGCCAGCAGGATTTTATGATTGATGTCGCCGGCCAGCTTCTCTTTGACCAGGGAGATCTGTTCGTTGATGTTCTTGGTCGCCTGGGTGCGGATGTAGGCGCTGATGAAGTGATTGACGCTGAACCAGGCGGTACCGATGGTGACCAGGATGGCCAGCAGCAACAGAACGTAAATCTTGACCTTGAATGGCATGGGATCCCTCCAGAAGAGAGGGCTGACACTGCCAGCCCTCCCTGCCAATCGTTATTTCTTCTTGGCGTACTTCATGGAGTCCAGTGCCACCGCCAGAATGATGATGCCGCCCTTGATGATGAACTGCCAATAAGGGCTGACGCCGATATAGGTCAAACCATAGTTGATCAACGTGAAGATGAGCACGCCGGTGATCACCCCTGCAACCGTACCCACGCCACCCGCAAACGACACCCCGCCCACCACGCAGGCGGCGATGGCATCGAGCTCGTACATGAAGCCCAGGTTGTTGGTGGCGCTGCCGATCCGGCCCGCTTCCAGCATACCGCCGAAGGCGTAGAAGACCCCCGCCAGCGCATAGATCATCACCAGATTGACCGCCACGTTGACACCGGAGACCTTGGCCGCTTCCGGGTTGCCGCCGATGGCGAAGATGTTCTTGCCAAAGCGGGTCTTGTTCCACAGTACCCAGACGAACACGCTGGCGATGGCGGCGTAGAAGGTCAGATAGGATAGCTTGAAGCCACCCAGCTTGATGAACCCCTGCGCGAAACTGGAGAAACGGGGGTCAAAACCGGCCACCGGCGAAGCCCCTACCGAGTCAAAGTAGAGGGAGTTGATGCCGTAGACGATGATCATGGTGCCCAGGGTGGTAATGAACGGGGTGACGTTCAGATAGGCCACGATGAGGCCGTTGACCAGGCCAATCAGGGCCCCCACTGCGCACACCAGCAGGATCACCACCGGGATGGGCACCTCGCCCAGGCTTGGGAACACCTTGTTGACGTTGGTCAGCGCCTGCAGCATGGTCGCCGCGATAAGCGCCGCCAAGCCGACCTGACGACCGGCCGAGAGATCCGTCCCCTGGGTGATGATGATGCCAGCCACCCCGAGCGCGATAATGACCCGCACCGAAGACTGGGTCAGGATGTTGCTGAAGTTGGTGAGACTCAGGAAGGAGGGTTCCTTGATCACGATGATCATGAGCAGCACCAGCAGCACCACGTAGATGCCGTTCTCCTTGAGTGCCCGCATCAGATTGAAATTTTTAGCCGACTCCATAAATGTCTTCCTGTCTCTAGAGGTACAGAGATGCCAGGCGCAGTATCTCGCTCTGGTCAGTTTCTTTGGTATTGACGATCCCGGCGACCCGGCCATTGCTCATCACCATGATGCGATCCGTGATGCCGAGCAGTTCGGGCATTTCCGACGAGATGATGATGATGCCCTTGTCCTTCTTCGCCAGCTCCAGGATGAGCTGATAGATCTCGAACTTGGCCCCCACGTCGATGCCGCGGGTCGGTTCGTCCAGCATCAGGATCTCCGGCTGGGTCAGCAGCCAGCGGCCGATGATCACCTTCTGCTGGTTGCCCCCGGAGAGGGAGCCGATCTGGGTCTGCTGGGTCGGCGTCTTGACCCGCATGGAGTCGATGACCCACTGGGTGTCGCTCTTCATCTTGTTGTCACTGAGCAGCCCCATGGAGCCCTTGTAGTTGTCCATGTTGGCGATCAGGGAGTTGAAGGCGATGTCGAGGCGCGAATAGATGCCGGTGGAGCGACGCTCCTCGGTCACCAGTGCAAAACCGTTGCGGATCGCCTCGTGGGCGTTGTGGTTGGCCACCTCTTTGCCGTGCAGCTTGATGGAACCCTCGCTGCGGTCGCGGATGCCGAACAGGGTCTCGACGATGTCGGTACGCTTGGCCCCCACCAGTCCGGCGATGCCGAGGATCTCCCCCTTGTGCAGGTTGAAGGTGATGTCCTGGATGGAGGGTTGGTTCTTCGCCGTCAGGTGCTCGACTTCGAGGATCACCTCTTTCGGCTGGTTGGTCTTCTCCGGGAAGCGCTGGGTCAACTCACGACCGACCATCATGCCGATGATCTGATCCATGGTCATGCCCTTGAGCGGCTGGGTCGCCACCCACTGGCCATCCCGCAATATGGTGATCTCGTCACACAGCTGGAAGATCTCTTCCATCTTGTGGGAGATGTAGACGATGCCGCAGCCCTTCTCCTTGAGCTTGTTGATGATCTTGAAGAGGTGGCTCACCTCTTTCTCGGTCAGCGAGGAGGTGGGCTCGTCCATGATGACGATCTTGGCGTCATAGGAGAACGCCTTGGCGATCTCGATCATCTGCATCTGGGAGACGGAGAGGGTACCGACCTTGACCCGCGGGTCGATGTCGATGTCCAGCTCGTCGAAGATATGCTTGGTGTCCTGATACATCTTGCCGTGGTCGACGAACAGCCCCTTGGTGGGATAGCGGCCGAGCCACATGTTGTCCATCACGGAGCGCTGCAATACCAGGTTCAGCTCCTGATGCACCATGGAGACACCGTTCTCCAGCGCCTCCTTGGAGGAGGTGAAGTTGATCTCCTGCCCCTTGAAGAAGATCTTGCCCTCATCCTTCTCGTAAATGCCGAACAAGCACTTGAGCAGCGTCGATTTTCCTGCCCCGTTCTCGCCCATCAACGCATGCACAGAATGAGGACGGACCCGTAAATTGACATTATCGAGTGCCTTGACGCCAGGAAAGCTCTTACTGACGCCAATCATCTCCAACAGCCATTCTGATTGTTGCTGTGTTGTCATATCAGCCATCACATCTGGTTGAAAAAAGGGCAAGGGATCTCCCTTGCCCTGGAGGAGGGAATTATTCGAATTTGGACAGGTTGTCTGCATCTACGCCGACGTAGGGAACACGCACGACCTTGTTGACGATGTTCCAGCTGGTGCCTTCACCAGCCGGTTTGCCTTCAGCCAGGTTCTTGGTCAGCTCGTAGGTTGCCTTGGCCTGGTTGGCGGCATCGTTCAGCACGGTACCGGCCATGGCACCGCTTTTGACCAGCGCCAGCGCTTCAGGCAGTGCGTCCACGCCGAACACCGGGATGGCGGTCTTGCCCTGAGCCTTCAGCGACTCCACGGCGCCCATCGCCATGCCATCGTTGTTGGCGATGACCACTTCGATCTTGTTGGCGTTCGGGCCGGAGATCCAGGCGTCCATCTTGTCCTTGGCCATGGCGGTATCCCACATACCGGTATCCATGTGCAGCTGCTCTGTCTTGATGCCGCCATCGTTCAGGGTCTTGATGACGTAGGTGGTACGGGCTTCGGCATCCGGGTGACCCGGCTCGCCCTTCAGCAGCACGTACTGGATGACGCCATCCTTGTTGAGATCCCAGGCCGGGTTGGCTTTCCAGTGCTTGGCGATCAGCTGACCCTGGATGATGCCAGACTCCTTGGAATCGGTACCCACGTAGTAGGCCTTGTCATAGCTGGCCAGATCGGCGGCATTGGGCTCCTTGTTGTAGAACACCACGGGCACGTCCTCGCCACGGGCTTTCTCGATCACGACCGGGGCCGCCGCCGGGTCAACCAGGTTGATGGCCAGCGCCTTCACCCCCTTGGCCAGCAGCACGTCGATCTGGTCGTTCTGCTTGGACTGGTCATTCTGGGAGTCGTTCATCAGCAGCTCCACCCCCGGATTGGCAGCCGCTTCCTTCTCGATTGCCTTGCGCACTACCGCCATGAAGTTGTCGTCGTATTTGTAGACGGTCACCCCGATACGGGTTTCGGCATGGGCGGTGGCTCCTGCCATCAGGCTCATCAGTACGGCGGCAATGGTCGTGATCTTTTTCATTGTTATGCTCCGATCTCTCTATCTGTTTTTGTAGGGAATGCTGTACACCAAGTGAACTGGCGCCAGCCTAATGTAATCAGTTTGTTGTATGTCGTTCTGTGATCATGACAACAAAATGAAAACGTTTACACTCTGTTACATAGCAACAAATCAATTAAAAATCATATAGTTATGTTTAACTGGTGACACTAAGGCTCTGAACGGGACTCTTTCTTGTTAAGCAATCGCTCAGGTTCAGCGTAGAACACAGTTCCAATAGTAGCTGCCTGGTTGCAGCCAATATTCCGGTCGTACGCTCTGGCTCCAGGAGTCATCGCCCCCAATCCCCATATGAAAACCATCCAGACAGAGATGGAGCCCGCCTGCGGCCACCAGATCGGTCTGGTGACGAGCCTGGGTCAGCTGCTGCTGGCTGAAACGGCTCAGGCTGAAATGAAACAACCCCTCGACCTCGATGGAGCCGAATCGCAGCTGACGGGTGTCACAGTGCAGCCCGTTGTCGGTCGGGAACACATACGCGGTGTGCAGCGCATCGAGCGGCGACTGCCAGCGACCGAGGTCGGCAGCCAGCAGGCGATCCGGATAGTTCTCGTGCGGACCACGCCCCAGCCAGCTCACCTCCTCCCCTACCGCCAGCACCTCGTCGGCCAGCCAGAGCCGGGCGCCGATGCGCGGCAGGGAGGGCATCTCGGCTGCCACCTCCACCTCGATGGCGAGGTGCATGGCCCCATCCTGATCGAAGGTGTGGCGCCAGCAAGTCAGCAGCTTGAGCGCCTCGCCGACGAAGTAGCCGTGACGCACCGTCACAACCCCTTGGTCAGGACTCACTACCAGCTCGAGGCAGCGATGCTGCAACTCATTGAGCCCGGCCGCCTGCCAGCGGGCGATCCAGGCGTTGGGATCGGCGTGGTCCGCCTCGCTGGTGCCGATGTCGTTATCGAGCGGCGCCCGATAGAAGTGATCGGCGATGGCCTCCTTCAGCTGCTCGCGCCCCAGCTTGTGCCAGCTGTGGATGCGGCCGCTGGCCTTGTCCAGCCGCCACTCGCTATTGGCCGCCCGGATCTGCCAGCCATCCGCCAGCTCGATAAAGGTGGCCGGTGTGCGGGCGATGGGCAGCGCCAGCGGCGCGGGCAACATGCATTGCTGGCGCGCCACCACGTGACCGGCCGCTGACCAGGGCGTGGCGGCGGGCTGCACGATGGCGAGGTCCAGCCAGGCGAGCGCCCCCGGCGCAAAGGTCGGCAACCGCTCCAGCAGGGTCAGCGTCACACTCCCCTGCGGCGCCAGGGTGAGTGGGCATTCACCCTGGCTCACCACCACGCCGTCTTCACACAGCCGCCACTGCAGCCGCTCGTTATCCGTCTCGCGAAACAGGTACTCGCTGCGGATCTCGACCGTCAGCGGCTGGCGGTGTTGCAAGGTCAGCACGAACGGCTGCTGGGCACGTTTTGCCTCAAACAGGGCGGGATGGGGGGTACGGTCGGGGAAAACCAGACCGTTGCAGCAGAACTGGCGATCATTCGGGGTATCGCCGAAATCACCGCCATAGGCCCAGAAGTGGCGGCCGTCATCGGTCAGCTTGTCCAATCCCTGATCGACCCAATCCCAGACGAAGCCACCCTGCAACCGCGGATGATCGCGAAATGCCTGCCAGTAGTGGGCATAGCCCCCCAGGCTGTTGCCCATTGCGTGGGCGTATTCACACAGGATCAGCGGGCGGCTCTCCCCCGGCAGGCCGATCCACTTGGCCAGCGCCCACTTGGGCACCGCCGGGAAGGGTTGATCCTGATGGGTGCGGGCATACATGGGGCAAATGATGTCGGTGGCCGGCGTATCGGCCCCACCCCCTTCGTATTGCACCGGGCGGCTCGGATCCGACTGCTTGACCCAGCCATACATGGCATCGTGGGCCGGGCCGTAACCCGACTCGTTGCCAAGGGACCAGATGATGATGCTGGGGTGGTTGAAGTCGCGGGCCACCATGCGGGTCACCCGCTCCAGGAAGGCGTTGCTCCAGGCGGGATCCCGCGCCAGCCGCCCCATGGGAGTCATCCCGTGGGTCTCCAGGTTCGCCTCGTCCACCACATAGAGGCCGAGCCGGTCGCACAGCCGATAAAGCTCGGGGTGATTGGGGTAGTGGGAGCAGCGCACCGCGTTGAAGTTGTGCTGCTTCATCAAGAGCAGATCCTGCTCGATGGCGGCGGGGGTCACCACGTGCCCCGTTGCGGGGTGATGCTCGTGGCGGTTGGCGCCACGGATCAGCAGCGGCTGACCGTTGACCCGCAGCAGGCCGCCACGGATCTCCACCGCCCGAAAGCCCACGTCACAGGCTTCGCTCTCGATGGGTTCCCCCTGCTCGTCCAGCAGGGTCAGGATGAGGCGATAAAGGTGGGGGGTCTCGGCGCTCCATTTGCGCGGGGTCGCCACCTCGAGCCAGCACTCGGCACGATCGTCATACGCCCCTTTCTCGTCAATGGCTTGCGTGCCGATCGGCTGGCACAGGGTCGCCACCCGCTCGCCGCCGTCATAGAGATTGGCTTCTACCGAGAGGCCAGCCGCATTGGCTACCTGCAATGCGATCTTGAGGCGGGCATCCCGGTAGCAGGCGTCGAGCTCGGGCGTTACCCGGATATCCATCAGATGACGAGCCGGTTTGTGCAGCAGGCTGACGGAGCGGAAGATGCCGCTCATGCGCCACATGTCCTGATCTTCCAGATAGGAGCCGTCGGACCAGCGCAGCACCAGCACTGCCAACCGGTTGTCACCACGGCAGAGGAAAGAGGTCAGGTCAAATTCGGCAGGCAGCCGGCTGTCCTGGGAGTAACCGACCCAGCGACCGTTGCAGAAGAGGTGAAAAGCGCTGTCCACCCCGTCGAAGATGATCCGGGTCTGACCGCTGGCAAGCCAGTCGGCTGGCACGCTGAACTCGCGGGAATAGCAGCCGGTGGGATTCTCGGCCGGCACCCGCGGTGGATCGCACGGGAAGGGATACTTGATGTTGGTGTAGATGGGCACGTCGGTGACAGGCCGCAACCCTGGGTAGGCCGCATCCAGCTGCCAGTTGCCCGGCACCTGGATGGGACAGGCATCCGGCAGATCCTGCGCCAGCCACTGCTCCGGCACCCGCTCGGGCGCCGCGAAGAAGGAGAAGCGCCATTCCCCATCCAGCAGGGTGCGCGATGGCGAGGCGTGATCATCCCGCGCAGCTGCTTCGTTGCGCCAGCTGAACAAGGGGGTATGGGCGGGCAACCGATTCACTGCGGTAATCGCCTGGGTCTGCCAGTCCTGACGGGCCACTATCTCCCTGAGCATTCGTCTCTCTCCCTGCATGAACGCCGAAAACGTATGCAGTGTAGGGGAGATTTGCCCGGTGATCGGCGATCCCGCTCACACAGATGTAAACGATTACACTGAATTTGTTAAGTAAAACAGGGTAAAAATGCGCTAAATGCAGGTAAAAGACC
Organism: Aeromonas dhakensis; assembly: GCF_000820305.1. Classification (GTDB taxonomy): domain Bacteria; phylum Pseudomonadota; class Gammaproteobacteria; order Enterobacterales; family Aeromonadaceae; genus Aeromonas; species Aeromonas dhakensis. Next base: position 164,277 of record NZ_CDBH01000029.1, on the reverse strand, counting down.
AAGGCTCCGGATCGAGCGCCTCAAAAACGGCGATCCGGAGCGATAAACGGAGGTAAATGAAAGGGATCAGCTTCGAACGGGCGCCACCGAGTGGCGGTTGATCAGAGTCGGGGTGTAAATGCGGCTCTGTACCACCTCGCTTTCCCCCGCAGCCAGCTGCAGGGCCAGCTTGGCCGCCTGGGCTGCCATCAGTTCAACCGGGTAGCGCATGGTGGAGAGTTTGGGGCGCAGGTATCTGGCATAGATGATGTCATCGAAACCCACCACCGACACCTCCTCCGGCACCTTGAGGCCGTTGTCCGCCAGCACCGAGATGGCCCCCGCCGCCATGGCATCGTTGTAGGCCACCACGGCCGTGATGGGCAGCCCCTTGGCCAGCAGGTTGAGCATGGCCCGCTCGCCACCCTCCTCGTTGGGCATGCCGCTCTCCACCAGCTCGGGGTCGGCGCGCACGCCCGCCTCGGCCAGCGCATCCTGATAGCCCTGCAGCCGCAGGATGGCATCCTCGATGGCGTGATCGGAGCTCAGGAAGGCGATGTGACGGTGGCCCAGCTCCAGCAGATGCCGGGTCGCCGTGGCGGCCCCCTGCCGGTTGTTGAGGGCGATGCAGCGCCCTTTGAGTGCCGGGATGTCGCGGTTGATCAGCACCATGCCGGGTACCCGCAGAGCGTAGTCGATCAGCTCCTCGTCGCTTAGCGCCTTGCTGTGCACCACCAGCGCCTCGCAGCGCTTGCCGATCAGCAGCTCGATGGATTCGCGCTCCTGCCGTGCCGTGTGAAAACCATTACCCATCAGCAGGTGCAGCCCCTGTTCCACCGCCACCGCGGCGACCCCCTTGACCAGGGCGCCGAAGAAGGGATCCGCCACATCGCCCACCAGCACTCCCATGGTGTCGCAGGTCTGGCTGACCAGCGCCCGTGCGTTGGCATTGGGGGTGTAGCCCAGTTCGGCCATGGCTTTCAGCACCACCTCGCGGGAGGCGGCGCTGGCCTTGGGTGAGTTGTTCATCACCCGTGAAACCGTTGCCACCGATACGTTGGCCAAACGGGCGACATCCTTGATGGTACTCATGCTGTTTTCACTTATTTCACGGTTCGGGACTAGGCCATTATACCGAGCAATGTCACTGATAACAGGGGGAAAAACCATATTGCTGAAATGATGACCACCCAAACAAGTGTAATCGTTTACACATATTTGTTAGCCAGTTCACAGTTTGCCCGCCAGCCCCTCGGCTAGACTCCTTCACAGGCTTTTTCTGAGCGTGGAGATGAGGATGAAAGTACTGGTCACCGGCGGCTGCGGTTACATCGGCAGCCATACCTGCCTGGCACTGCAGGCGGCCGGCATGGAGCCCGTGGTGGTGGACAACCTCTGCAACAGCAAGGCGGGCGTGCTGACCCGTATCGCTGCCATCAGCGGACGCGAGCCCCGCTTCTATCGGGGGGACATCCGTGACCCGCTCCTGCTGGATCGCATCTTCAGCGAGCAAAAGATCGATGCCGTGATCCACTTCGCCGCCCTCAAGGCGGTCGGCGAGTCCACCCGCATCCCCCTCGACTACTACGAGAACAACCTGAGCGGCACCCTGGTATTGCTGCAGGCGATGAAGCGGGCCGGCGTCCACAACCTGGTGTTCAGCTCGTCGGCCACCGTCTACGGTGACCCGGCCAGCACGCCCATCCGGGAAGATTTCCCGCGCAGTGCCACCAACCCCTACGGCCGATCCAAGCTGATCATCGAAGAGATCCTCGAGGATCTGCAGCGGGCTGAGCCGCACTGGAGCATGACCCTGCTGCGCTACTTCAACCCGGTCGGTGCCCACGAGTCGGGCACCATGGGGGAAGATCCCCAGGGGATCCCCAACAACCTGATGCCGTTTTTGACCCAGGTCGCCATCGGCCGGCGCGACTGCCTCTCGGTCTTTGGTAACGATTACCCCACCGTCGACGGCACCGGCGTGCGCGACTACATCCACGTGATGGATCTGGCCGAGGGGCACGTCAAGGCGTTGCAGCACTGCGCCAGCAAGGGTGGCGTGCACGTCTACAACCTGGGTACGGGCCAGGGCCAGAGCGTTCTGCAGATGGTGGCGGCGTTCGAGGCGGCCAGCAGTCGCCCCTTGCCCTACCGCATCGAGCCAAGACGCCCGGGCGACATCGCCGAATGCTGGGCCGATCCCGCCAGGGCCGAGCGCGAGCTGGGCTGGCGTGCCCGGCGGGATCTGGCCGCCATGTGCGCCGACAGCTGGCGCTGGCAATCCGCCAACCCGCAGGGGTACGAGGCGTGATGTCCGTTTTGCTCCCTTCTCCCGTTGTGGGGGAAGGGCCACAGATGAGGGGCGCACCCGCCCTCATCCCTGCCCGCAATTCCTTTTATTGAGCTTGAGGAGTGATGATGTTCAACCCGGTTGATCACCCCCACCGTCGTTTCAACCCGCTGACCGGCCAATACGTGCTGGTCTCCCCTCATAGAGCCAAGCGCCCCTGGCAGGGCCAGGTCGAGAAGGTGAGCCAGGCACCGAGCCAGGCCCATGACCCCGACTGCTTCCTCTGTGCCGGCAACAAGCGCGTCACCGGTGACCAGAATCCCGACTATCGGGATACCTTCGTCTTTACCAACGACTTCGCTGCCCTGATGCAGGACACCCCGGCCGCCAGTGGCGAGCAGGATCCCCTGCTCAAGCTGGAAGCCGCCCGTGGCACCAGCCGGGTCATCTGCTTCTCGCCGGATCACGGCAAAACCCTGCCCGAGCTACCCCTGCCCGCCATCGAGCAGGTGATCACCACCTGGATGGAGCAGGTGACCGAGCTGTCGGCCCAGTGGGAGTGGGTGCAGGTGTTTGAAAACAAGGGCGCCGTCATGGGCTGCTCCAACCCGCATCCCCACGGTCAGCTGTGGGGCAGCGACTTCCTGCCCAATGAAATTGCCCGCGAAGAGCAGCACCAGCGCGCCTGGCTGGCGGAGCACGGCCGCCCGCTGCTGGTCGACTACGTGGAGCGGGAGCTGCTGGATCGCTCCCGCATCGTGGTGGAGACCGAACACTGGCTGGCGGTAGTGCCCTTCTGGGCGGCCTGGCCGTTCGAAACCCTGCTGCTGCCCAAGCGCCATGTCCCCTCTCTGCTCGACCTCACCCCCGAGCTGCAGCAGGATCTGGCCATCGCGCTCAAGGAGCTCACCAGCCGTTACGACAACCTGTTCGAGTGCAGCTTTCCCTACTCCATGGGCTGGCACTTTGCGCCGCCCCGCTCCGACTGCCCAGAGGCGTGGCAACTGCATGCCCACTTCTATCCGCCCCTGCTGCGCTCCGCCACGGTGCGCAAATTCATGGTGGGCTTCGAGATGCTGGCCGAGACCCAGCGCGACCTGACCCCGGAGCAAGCCGCGGAGCGCCTGCGTACCCTTTCCCCCGTTCATTACAAAGCCAATGAGGTGACCCCATGACCCCGAGCCAGCGCGTCAGCGCCGTCTTTGCCGAGCAGTTTGAGCAACAACCCGACCTGCTGGTGCGGGCCCCCGGCCGCGTCAACCTCATCGGCGAGCACACCGACTACAACGACGGCTTCGTGCTGCCCTGCGCCATCGACTACGAGACCTGCGTCGCCATCGGCCTGCGCGATGACAGCCTGGTGCACGTGGTCGCCGCCGACTACGGCAACCAGCGCGACCTGTTCGATCTCGGCCAGCCCATCAATCATCATGCCGACCAGCGCTGGAGCGACTACATCCGCGGGGTGGTGAAGTACCTGCAGGAGCGCGGCTATCCCCTGCGCGGCCTCAATCTGGTGGTCTCCGGCAACGTGCCGCAGGGGGCCGGCCTCTCCTCTTCCGCCTCGCTGGAGGTGGCCATCGGCCAGGCCTTCAAGGAGGCGCTGGGGCTCACCATCAGCCAGGCCGAGATTGCCCTCAACGGCCAGCAGGCGGAGAACCAGTTCGTCGGCTGCAACTGCGGCATCATGGACCAGATGATCTCCGCCAGCGGCAAACAGGATCACGCCCTGCTGCTCGACTGCCGTTCGCTGGAGACCCGCCTCATCCCCATGCCCACCGATCTGGCGGTGCTGATCGTCAACTCCAACGTCCGTCGCGGCCTGGTGGACAGCGAATACAACACCCGTCGTCAGCAGTGCGAAGCAGCCGCTCGTCACTACGGGGTCAAGGCGCTGCGCGATCTCGATCTGGCGGCGCTGGAAGCGGGCAAGGCCGGGCTGGACGAGGTCTGCTATCGCCGTGCCCGTCACGTGGTGGGTGACAACAGCCGCACCCTGGCCGCTGCCGATGCGTTGGCGCAGGGGGATCTGGTGCGCCTCGGCGAGCTGATGGCCGACTCCCACGCCGCCATGCGCGACGACTTCGAAATCACCGTGCCCGCCATCGACGGTCTGGTGGAGATCATCAAGGCCAGGATCGGTACCGAGGGCGGCGTGCGGATGACTGGTGGCGGCTTTGGTGGCTGCGTGGTCGCCCTGTTGCGCCCGGAGAAGGTGGCCGAGGTGATCGCCGCGGTCGATGCCGAGTACCCGGCCCGCTTCGGCCTCAAGGCCGACAGCTACGTCTGCCGCGCCAGCGCGGGGGCGGGAAAACTATGAGCCCATGTATGATGCAGGCCTGCCGGATCGGCAACACAGGTGCAGGCAGACTATGAACGACGCCATGATCCCGTTCGAACTGGAAAACGAGGAGGGGCTGCGCCTGCGCGGCCTCGACTTCGGCGCCACCCTCACCTCCCTCACCCTGCCGGTGGCGGGTGGGCGCCGTGAAGTGCTGCTGGGCTGCGCCGATGAGGCCTATCCCGCTCAACAGGTGTGGCTGGGGGCGGTGGCGGGGCGCTTTGCCAACCGCATCGGCAACGCCGAGCTGCTGCGCGACGGCCAGCGCTGGCCGCTGGATGCCAACCAGCCCCCTCACTGCCTGCACGGCGGACGGGCGGGGTTTCATCGCCAGCACTGGCAGATCAAGGAGCGGGAGGCGGACCGGGTCAGACTGACCCTGCTCTCCCGTAGCGGGGATCAGGGCTTTCCCGGCAACCTGCGGGTCATGCTGGAGTACCGGCTGGAGCAGTGCGATCTGGTGGTGGATTGCGTCGCCAGCACGGATGCCGCGACCCCGGTCAGCCTCACCAGCCACACCTACTTCAATCTCGACGACAACCCGGACGGTGGCGATGTGCGCGACCACCTCATCCACCTCAACGCCGACCGTTTCCTGCCCACCGACCAAAGCGGTCTGCCGCTCGCGATCACACCGGTGGAGGGGCCGTTCGATCTGCGCCGCGAACGCCTGATCGGACAAGATTGGCTGAGCCACCCCCAGCAGCAACAGGCCAAGGGGTACGATCACGCCTTTGTGCTCAACGGGCCGAGCGCCGAGTGGGCGGCGCGGGTGGTCTCGGGGGATCGTCAGCTGGCGATGGAGGTCTACACCAACCAGCCTTCGCTGCAGTTCTACAGCGGCAACTGGCTGGCCAATACACCGGCACGCGATGGCCGGCTCCATCGGGATCACGCCGGCTTCTGTCTGGAGGCCCAGCAGCTGCCGGACAGCCCCAACCGGCCCGAGCTGGGCGATCCCTGGCTGTTGCCGGGGCAGACCTATCGCCATCAGACCCGTTACCGCTTTATCGCTGCCAGCTGACCCCGGCCCCCTCTTCTCCCGCGCAGACATGCCGAGCGAAGAGGGCTCGGGGTCACCCATCACATCCGCTCGCACACAAGTCCACGCAAGGAGTCGTTATGGATGATCACTACCTCGCCGCCCCCGACCGCTACCAGCGCCAGCCCTATCGACCCGCCGGTCGCCACGGTCTGCGCCTGCCCGGCATAGCTCTCGGCCTCTGGCACAACTTCGGCGCCGAGTGCGATCCCGCCACCGCGAAAGCCATGGTGCACCAGGCGTTCGATCTGGGTATCACCCACTTCGATCTGGCCAACAACTACGGGCCGCCGCCGGGGTCGGCCGAGATCACCTTCGGCAAGCTGCTCAAGAGGAGCCTGGCTCCCTATCGAGACGAGCTCATCATCGCCAGCAAGGCGGGATACATCATGTGGGATGGCCCCTACGGCGACGGCGGCAGCGCCAAATATCTGTTTGCCAGCCTGCACCAGAGCCTGCGCCGGCTCGGCCTCGACTATGTGGACATCTTCTATCACCACAGGCCGGATCCGCGCACCCCGCTGGAGGAGACCTGCCAGGCGCTGGCGCTGATGGTGCGTCAGGGCAAGGCGCTCTACGTCGGCCTCTCCAACTACCCGGCCCCGCTCGCTGCGCAGGCCGCCGCCCGGCTGGCGGAGCTGGGCACCCCCTGTCTGGTCAACCAGCTCAAATACTCCCTGTTCCAGCGCGACATCGAGGCTGAAACCCTGCCGGTCTGCCGCGAGCACGGCATGGGGGTGGTCGCCTTCTCCCCGCTGGCGGGCGGACTGCTGAGCGATCGCTACCTGGCGGGCATTCCGGCAGATTCGCGCGCCGCCAGTGCCAGCCCCTTTCTCAAGCCCGAGCAGATCACCGCCGACAAGCTGGCCACCATCCGCGCCCTGCAAGCGCTGGCGCAGCAACGGGGCCAGCCGCTGTCACAACTGGCGCTGCAGTGGGTCCTGCGCGACTCTGTGGTGAGCTGCGCCCTGCTCGGAGCCAGCAGCCCGCAGCAGATTGTCAGCGCGGTGGAGGCCCAGGCCCAGCCCCCGCTGGATGCGGCGCTGCTGCAGCAAATCGAGGGGATCCTGGCCGGTCAGGGTCCCGCCTGATCGGGGGCGCTGAGCGCAGAACGCCATGCGAGTCCGAATGAAAACCAATGACCTCGCCGTCGATCCCGCTGGCGGGGCCTGGCGCCAACACAATATTCACTGGTTGCCCGCCCTATTTTCCTCCATCATTGGTCGCCCCCGGCTCGGCTCGGGGCCGACTTCAACCGGACCAATAATCAAGAGATCTGAAACATGACAGAGTCTTACGCCCTGTTTGTCGCCTTCGTGCTGGGCATAGTGGAGGGCCTGACCGAGTTCCTCCCCGTCTCCTCCACCGGCCACATGATCATCGTCGGCCACCTGCTTGGCTTCGACGGCCCCAAGGCTGCCACCTTCGAAGTGGTGATCCAGATGGGCTCCATCCTGGCGGTGGTCGCCGTGTTCTGGCGCCGCCTGTTTGGCCTCATCGGCATCCACTTCGGCCAGAAGCCGGCGCAGGGACACGCCACCCTCTCGCTGGTGCACATCATCCTCGGCATGCTGCCCGCCGTCGTCATCGGCCTCGCCATCCACAGCTGGATCAAGGCCCATCTGTTCGGCCCGCAGACCGTGATGTACGCCCTGGTGGCCGGCGGCATCCTGCTGATCATCGCCGAGAAGTTTCGCCCGGCGGTATGCTCCGAAACCCTGGACGACATCAGCTACAAGCAGGCGTTCGGTATCGGCCTGTTCCAGTGCCTGGCACTCTGGCCTGGCTTCTCCCGCTCCGGCGCCACCATCAGCGGCGGCATGCTGATGGGGATCAGCCGTCAGGCGGCGGCCGAGTTCTCCTTCATCCTGGCGGTGCCCATGATGGTGGCGGCCAGCGGACTGGATCTCTACAAGAGTCGCGACTTCCTCTCCATGGCCGACTTCCCCATGTTCGCGGTGGGTTTCGTCACCGCCTTCGTGGTGGCCATGATCGCCATCAAGACTTTCCTGGCGCTGATCCGTCGCCTCGACTTCATCCCGTTCGCCATCTACCGCTTCGTGGTGGCCTTCGCCGTCTATCTGGTGTTCGTCGCCTGATCCGGCCGCGACACCATGCAAAAAGGGACCTCGAGGGTCCCTTTTTTATTGTCGCCATGGCTCAGTAGAGGCGATGGCTGATGCCGTTCAGCAGCCGCGACAACCCCTTGGTGAACTGCACCGGCGCGTCCTGCACCGTGTAGCAGAGGCAGCCGTCCGGCGTGTGCGGACTGTGGGCGTGGCTGGCATCGCGCCAGATGAAGTCCCCCGCCTGATAGCGGGTGTCGCCATCTTCGATGGTGCCAGCCAGCAACAGGGTCAGCTCATAACCCTTGTGGGTGTGCTCAGGGATGCGGCCACCCGCCTCTATGTGCAGCAGGCTGGCACGGGCCCCCTGCTCGTCGAGCGGCAGGCTCACCTGCCGGATGGCGCCGATGTGGCGCCAGTTGGGGGCGTGGTGACGGGCCAGTACCCTCGGCAACCGATACGACTGGCCCGCCACCTGCAGCTCGGGTTGGGCCACCGCCGACTGGGTCACTGCGGCCACAGTGGCCACCGGCTGTTGCAGTATGCCGGCCAGCATGGCATCGAACTCTGCCGGCAGTGGCTCGCACTCTTCAGCCGGGGTCAGGTATTGCCGGGCCAGCTCCTCTTCGCAGGCCCGCAGCCGGGCCGCACAGTCGGGGCAGAGCTCGCAGTGGGCAGAGACGCCGACGGCCAGCGGCAGGGGCAGTTCGTCGGCGGCAAAGGCGCGCAACATGGCCTGAACGGGATGGGCTTTAATCATGGCCTTGCTCCACTTGTTCCTTCAATTTCTGTAACGCCAGTCTGAGGCGGGATTTGATGGTGCCGAGCGGCACACCGAGCCGGTCCGCCAGCTCCTGCTGGGAGAGCTCCTGCAGGTAGATGCCGCGCACCACCTGCTGCTGCGGTTCCGGCAGGGTGCCGAGGTAGTGGGCCATCTGGCGGGTCAGCACCGCGTCTTCGCCGCCGCTCAGGTGCTCCTCTTCCGCCCTGTACTCCAGCATGGGCCACAGCTCCTCGGCGCAGAGATCTTCCTTGCTGGCGCGGCGCCGGCGCAGCATGTCGAAGCCCTGGTTGCGCATGACGGTGTAGATCCAGGTGGTGGCGGCTCCCTTGTCGGGGTGGTAGAGACGGGCCTTCTGCCAGACCAGCAGCATGGTCTCCTGCACCAGCTCCATGGCATTGGCCTCGCTGCCGAGGTGGCGCAGCCCATAGCTGCGGATGCGCGGCGCGAAGTGCTGGAACAGGGTGGCAAAGGCGACCTTGTCGCCATGTTCGGCAACCCTGACGAGCAGGGACTTGAGATCGCCGGCTGGGTCATCCATGGGGGGCGATATCCTGTACGGAGTCGATTGTGATTGGCCAGTATATGCCATTGCGCCATGCCTTGAAGAGGGTGGTGAGTGCCAATACGTGCGACGCGGCAAAAGGATCACCGGCGCGGCCATCAAAAACGGCTCAGTGGCTGGCGACCAGCAATCCGCTCAGCAGGGAGAGCGCCGGCTGGTTGTCTTCCGCCGCCACCAGCCACTGCTTCTGCTCCACCGGAATGGGCAGCACCTCCAGCCAGCGCTGGGCCACCCAGCTGGCATCGTCCCAGTCGGGGTTGCGGTAGAGGGCCGCATATTCCGGGTAGTCGTTGAACACCTCCTGCAGCGCCCTGGCCAGCGAGTGCTGGTCGGCATTGAGCCGGCCGGTGCGCCAGGGGGGGAGCACCTCCACCTCCCCGACCCGCAAGCCGTCCGACTCCTGCCACAGATCGGTGATCCTGACCCGCTCCATGCCGAGCACTGTGATGCCGAGCAGACCGTCCTGCAGTTGATCGAAGTCGACGATCCGTACCCGGGTGGCGATGGGGTACATGTTGCGCAGCGCATCGGGCTGGCGGGGATCCAGCATGCAGATAGCAAACCCCTGCTCTCCCGCCTCGGCGATCATGCGCTGATATCTGGGCTCGAAGATGCGCAGCGGCATGATGCCACCGGGCAGCAGGTGGGCCGAGAGGGGAAACAGCGCCAGTTTCATCGACAGATTCCTCGGTAAAAGGTACCTGTTGATACGACCGGAGCGGCGGGGCAGATCATTCAGAACGAGTTGGAATAAAAAACCCTTAACAATCAGGGGAAAATAGCCTGGACAAGCCGCTTCAATATGCAGTAGAAATGGATAAGCACCGTAATTTCCGTCCAATATTCTGGTATCTGGTGCCAAATGCAGTGAAATATCCGCCCGACTGCGAGCGGCGGGTCATCCCTATAGTTTTCTCGGGCCGATGCGGGTAAAATTCACGCCCTTATATATCAGTCATTTTTCGACGCGCAACCTTGGTGGTCAGTTATGAAAGAGCATATTCATCATCTACTTGAACAAACGGTAGCCAATCTCAAGTCAGCGGGCATCCTGCCGGCGGACCTGGAAGCCCGCGTGCAAGTAGACCGATGCAAGGAGAAGGCTCACGGTGACCTGGCCACCAACCTGGCCATGCTGCTGGCCAAACCGGCCCGCAAGAATCCCCGTGAGCTGGCCGCTGCCATCATCGAGCACCTGCCCGCCTCCGATCTGATCGTCAAGGTCGAGATCGCCGGCCCCGGCTTCATCAACTTCTTCTTCGACCCCAGCTGGCTGGCTGGTCAGGTAGAGGACATGGTGACCTCAGCCAACGCCAACGTGAAACTGCCAACCCCGCAGACCGTGGTGGTGGACTACTCCGCCCCCAACGTGGCCAAGGAGATGGCGGTGCATCACATCCGCAGCACAGTCCTCGGTGACGTGGCTGCCCGCGCCCTCGAGTTCCTCGGCCACAAGGTGGTGCGTGCCAACCACATCGGCGACTGGGGTACCCAGTTCGGCATGCTGATCGCCTATCTGGAGAAGATGGCCAACGAGCACGCCTCCGACATGGAGCTGCGCGATCTGGAAGCCTTCTACACCCAGGCCAAGCGTCACTACGACGAAGACGAAGCGTTCGCCGAGCGCGCGCGCAACTACGTGGTCAAGCTGCAGGGTGGTGATGAGTACTGCCGCACCATGTGGAAGAAGCTGGTCGACATGACCATGGAGCAGAACCAGCGCAACTACGACCGCCTGAATGTCTCCCTGACCAACAAGGACATCATGGGCGAGTCCATGTACAACGACATGCTGCCGGAAATCGTCGCCGATCTGAAAGCGCGCGGCCTGGCGGTCGAGAGTGAAGGCGCCACCGTCGTCTTTCTGGACGAGTTCAAGAACAAGGATGGCGAGCCCATGGGCGTCATCATCCAGAAGAGCGATGGCGGCTTCCTCTACACCACCACCGACATCGCCTGTGCCAAGTATCGTTACGAGACCCTGGGCGCCGACCGGGTGATGTACTTCATCGACTCCCGTCAGCACCAGCACCTGATGCAGGCCTGGACCATCACCCGCAAGGCGGGCTATGTGCCGGAATCCGTGCCCCTCGAGCACCACGCCTTCGGCATGATGCTGGGCAAGGATGGCCGCCCCTACAAGACCCGCTCCGGCGGTACCGTCAAGCTGGTTGATCTGCTGAATGAGGCAGAAGAGCGCGCCGCCGCCCTGCTGGAGAGCCGCAACAGCGACCTCTCCGCCGAGGAGAAGGCCCAGGTGGTGCACGCCATCGCCATGGGTGCGGTCAAGTATGCGGATCTCTCCAAGAACCGCACTACCGACTACATCTTCGACTGGGATCTGATGCTCTCCTTTGAAGGCAACACCGCGCCCTACCTGCAGTACGCCTACACCCGTATCCAGTCCATCTTCCGCAAGGCCGGCGTCGATGCCGACACCCTGGGTGGCAAGGTGGTCCTGAGCGAGGAAGCGGAAGAGACCCTGGCCCAGAAGCTGATCCAGTTCTCCGACGCAGTCAACGGCGTGGCGGACAAGGGCATGCCGCACCTGCTCTGTACCTATCTGTACGAGCTGTCCGGCAACTTCATGACCTTCTACGAAGCCTGCCCGATCAACAAGGATGGCGTGGACGAGGCGACCCGTCAGAGCCGCCTGCTGCTGTGCGCCGCCACCGCCAAGGTCCTCAAGCTGGGCCTGGGCGTACTGGGCATCCACACCCTGGAGCGCATGTAATAGATGGCGACCCGGGATTATGTCGGCAGCCGCCCGCGACGTCGGGCGGGTGGTCGCAACACCAGGAAAGCGGCACCTCGCCGCTTTCCTGTTATCCCGGCCCTGCTGGCCGGGGTGCTGCTGGCGGGGTTCGGCGGTTTCCTCTACATGATCAGTGGCAAGGGCAACGACGCCCCCACCATTGAGGAGCAGGTGAAAGCCAACAAGCCCAAGGCCCAGAGCAACGGCCTGCCGCAGGAGAAATGGAGCTACATCGAACGGCTGGAGAACAAGCAGGTCGACATCGTCGAGCCGCCGCCCCAGCCGGGCGTGCTGCCGCCACCACCGGCGGAAACCATGACCCTGCAGCCGGAGAAGCTGCCGCAGCCGGTGCCGACCAATATTCCCCAGCCCGGAACCCCCATCGGCCAGGTGCAGCCCTACAAGCCGCAACCGGTACAACCGGCCAAGCCGGCGACCGGTGCGCCGGTAGCCAGTGCCCAGGAGCAGGTAATCGACCGCAAGGCCGAACGGGATCGGATGGAGCGGGAGCTGCGCGCCGAACTGGAGCGGGAACGGGCCGAGGCCGCCAAGGCCAAGGCGGCGACCCCGCCTGCAACGGCCGACAACGAGCGCTACATGATGCAGTGCGCCGCCCTGCGTTCGCAGGATTCCGCAGAATCCCTCAAGGCGCGCATCGCCTTCACCGCCGGGCTCTCCTCCAGCCTGCAGGTAGTCAACGGGGCCGGTGGCGCCGTCTACAAGGTGATGGTGGGCCCCTTCAGCGGCAAGGCGGCGGCCGACGCGGCCAACCGCAAGCTGCAGGGCTCAGGCATCAGCGGCTGCATCCCCAAGAAGGGGTGATCGCAGCGTCCATAAACAGGGCCGGGTGGCAACACCCGGCCCTGTTTCTTTTGGTGCCAGTCGCCACCACTCCCAGCCAACCCCGTTGGCCGCGCCAGCGCGCAGGCTTGAAAAGCCGGATTGCCATCCCCATCTCTCTTGCCATGCACAGTCAGGCCGTCATTCGGCTCAAGCGAGGTAAGTAAAGTGACTACCATAGTTTCAGTTCGCCGCAACGGTCAGGTCGTCATCGGTGGCGATGGCCAGGTTTCTCTTGGCAACACCGTCATGAAGGGCAACGCCCGCAAGGTTCATCGCCTCTACAACGGCAAGGTGCTGGCAGGTTTTGCCGGCGGCACCGCCGACGCCTTCACCCTGCTCGAGCGCTTCGAGGCCAAACTGCAGGCTCATCAGGGCAACCTGGAGCGCGCCGCCGTGGCGCTGGCCAAAGACTGGCGCACCGATCGCGCCCTGCGCCGCCTCGAGGCGCTGCTGGCCGTCGCCGACGAGCACAAATCCTTCATCATCACCGGCAACGGTGACGTGGTACAGCCGGAGCACGATCTCATCGCCATCGGCAGCGGCGGCAACTTCGCCCAGTCCGCCGCCATCGCCCTGCTGGAGAACACCGAGCTGGATGCCAAGAGCATCGTCGAGAAGTCCCTCAAGATTGCGGGCGACATCTGTGTCTTCACCAACGGCAACCACACCATCGAAGTGCTGGATTATTCAGCCAAATAAGTCGGCGAAATAGGGCCGCCAAATAAGGCCGCCAGCCAAACCCCATTTTCCAAGGGGTGGGCCCTGCCCGCCCCGGATACAGGAACACCATCATGTCCGAGATGACCCCGAGAGAAATCGTCCACGAGCTGGACAGACACATCATTGGTCAAGCCGACGCCAAGCGTGCGGTGGCCGTGGCCCTGCGCAACCGCTGGCGCCGGATGCAGCTCTCCGAGGAGATGCGCCACGAGGTGACCCCGAAGAACATCCTGATGATCGGTCCGACCGGTGTCGGCAAGACCGAGATCGCCCGTCGCCTGGCCAAGCTGGCCAACGCCCCCTTCATCAAGGTCGAAGCGACCAAGTTCACCGAAGTGGGCTATGTGGGCAAGGAAGTGGACAGCATCATCCGCGATCTGACCGATGTCGCCATCAAGCTGGTGCGCGAGACCGAGATGGAGAAGATGAAATACCGCGCCGAAGAGGCCGCCGAAGAGCGCATCCTCGACGCCCTGCTGCCCAACCCGCGCAACAGCTGGGGCGAGGAAGAGAAGGCCGACAACTCCAACACCCGCCAGATCTTCCGCAAGAAACTGCGGGAAGGTCAGCTGGATGACAAGGAGATCGAGCTGGAGCTCTCCGCCTCCCCGATGGGCGTCGAGATCATGACCCCGCCGGGCATGGAAGAGATGGCCAACCAGCTGCAGGGGCTGTTCCAGAACCTGGGCCAGAACCAGAAGAAGAAGCGCAAGATCAAGGTCAAAGAGGCCATGAAGGCGCTGATCGAAGAGGAAGCCGCCCGCCTGGTCAACCCGGAAGAGCTGAAGCAGAAGGCCATCGCCTCGGTCGAGAACAACGGCATCGTCTTCCTCGACGAGATCGACAAGATCTGCAAGCGCGGCGAGAGCTCGGGCCCGGACGTTTCCCGTGAAGGGGTTCAGCGCGACCTGCTGCCGCTGGTCGAAGGCTGCACCGTCAACACCAAGCACGGCATGGTCAAGACCGATCACATCCTGTTCGTCGCCTCCGGCGCCTTCCAGATCGCCAAGCCGTCCGACCTCATCCCCGAGCTGCAGGGTCGTCTGCCGATCCGGGTCGAGCTGACCGCGCTGACCACCGAAGACTTCGAGCGGATCCTGACAGAGCCGAATGCCTCCCTGACCGATCAGTACAAGGCGCTGATGGCCACCGAAGGGGTCAACATCGAGTTCACCCAGGACGGTATCCGCCGTCTGGCCGAAGCGGCCTGGCAGGTCAACGAGCGCACCGAGAACATCGGCGCCCGCCGTCTGCACACCGTGATGGAGCGCCTGATGGAAGACATCTCCTACGACGCCTCCGAGAAATCCGGCGAGACCTTCGTCATCAACACCGACTACGTCAACGCCCACCTCGGCAAGCTGATTGAAGACGAGGATTTGAGCCGCTTTATCCTGTAACAGCTTGATCGGAGACGAGGATCCGAGCGGTTTACTATCCTGCTCAACCCCGTAGCAAGACGCCTCCCCTGTGGAGGCGTCTTCGTTTTCAGCGCTCTCCCAGCTCGCAGCCTTCCCGGGTCGCATTGCCCGGCACGTCGCGTTCACCTCTCCCCGCCAGCCAGAGTGCGCTCATCAGCAGCAGAGCCGTCAGGGCGAAGGTGGCTCGCATGGCGAACGCCAGCTCGCTCGTACTGGCGACGGCCGGATTGCCGCCTCCCGCCAGGGCGGCAAACAGGGCCCCCAGTCCCGCCGCCCCCGTCAGCTGGCCCAGATTGCGCGACAGGGTCAGCAACCCGGCCACGGCGCCACGGGTCTGTTCGTCGGCGGCGCCGATCACCAGGCTGTTGTTGGCGGTCTGGAACAGGGCGTAACCGGCAGTCAGCAGCAACACGGGCAGCAGGTATCCCACCGGGCCCCCGCCGCTGCCCAGGGTGGCCAGCAGCACCACCGCCGCGCTCATCACCAGCAAGCCCAGTCGCACCACTGTGGTGGCGCCGACCCTGTCCACCAGCCAGCCTGCTGGCATCCCGCTCAGTGCCGCCAGCAGGGGTCCACCCGAGATAAGCAGCCCGCTGGTCAGCGGGCCGAGCCCGAATACCCCCTGCAGATAGAAGGGGCCGATCAGCAGGGTCGCCACCATCACCCCGGCCACCAGCGCACTGGCCGCCAGAGCACCGCGCAGCCGCCGGGTTCGCAGCAACGCCAACGGCAACAGAGGGGCGGGGGAGCCCAGTTCGCTGCGCACCAGCCAGGCGGCGGCCAGCAGCGCCCCGCCCCCAAGCCAGAGGGCCAGGACGCCTGTCGTAGTGAGCGCCAGTCCGTAGCCCAGCAGCGTCACCAGCAACCACCACAGGCTGGCCAGGTTGAGTCGTGCCCCCTGCCCGCTCACCCCGTCATCGGGCAGACCGGCACGGGCACAGAGCAGCGCCAGCAGGCCGAGGGGTAGCAGAGCCAGGAAGGCAGCCTGCCAGCCCGCCACCTCCAGCAGCAGGCCGCCAAACGAGGGTCCCAGCGCCGTACCGCAGGCAGACAGGGTGCCGAGCAATCCCATGCTCCAGCCCCGTCTGGCCGGTGACACCAGCTGCCCCACCATGGCCAGCGACAGCGTCAGCATGCAGGCCGCACTCGCCCCCTGTAGCGCCCGGGCGGCGATCAGCCAGCCGATGGGCAGCGCCAGCGCGCAGAGCAGGGAGGCCAGCGCAAAGCCCCCCATGCCACAGAGCAGCAACCGACGCCGACCGAACCTGTCACCCAGCCGGCCCGCCACCAGCGTCAGGCAGGTGAGCCCCAGCAGGTAAGCCACCAACACCCATTGCAAGGCGGCGAAGGGCAGATGAAAGGCTGCCCCCAATGCCGGCAGCAAGATGCCGCCCATGCTGGCCGCCAGCATGGGCAACAGGGTGGCGAGGCCAAGCGCCAGCAGACCGAGACGAGACGCCGCCAGGAGCGGGAAATGGGTTGGTGTTGACATGAGCCGGGCTCCACATAGGGGTGATGACGACAAGGCTAGTGGGGCCGGTGAGCAGGCGGAAGACGCACCAGTTGCAGCTTATCAATGCAGCGGACGCCATATGAGGGTGCCCGTTCTCGGGTATGATGAAGCTGACCCCTCTGCTCCCACTCCGATGAAGGCATGCACATGAGCACTCCCGACCTCAACCTGCTGATCACCCTGGATGCCCTGCTGGACGAAGGCAGCGTGGCGGGCGCCGCCAGACGACTGGGCTTGAGCCCCTCCGCCATGAGCCGGGCCCTGGCAAGATTGCGGGAGACCACCGGCGATCCGCTGCTGGTGCGGGCCGGCCGCGGCCTGGTGCCGACCCCTCGAGCCCAGTTGCTGCGCGAGCAGGTCGGTCGGCTGGTGCAGGAGGCAGAGAGCATGCTGAGCCCCCGACAGGCGGTCGACCCGGCGCGGCTGGAGCGCACCTTCACCCTGCGCGCCAGCGAGGGGCTGGTGGAACTGTTCGGCGCCGCCCTGCTGAGCCGGCTCGCCACCGAGGCGCCCGGAGTACGGCTCCACTTTCTGGCCAAGCCGGACAAGGAGAGCGGCCCCTTGCGCAGCGGCGAGCTGGATTTCGAGACCGGGGTCATCAGCGCCACCACGGCGCCCGAGCTGCGTACCCAGGCCCTGTTTCAGGACCACTTCGTCGCCGTAATGCGCCCCGGTCATCCACTGTGCGACGGCCTACTCACCGCCAGCCGCTACGCCGGGGCGCGCCACGTGCTGGTATCCCGCCGCGGCCAACCCCACAGCCCGGTCGATGAGGCGCTGGCCAAGCAGGGGCTCTCGCGCACCGTCGCCACCCTGGTGCCCGGCTTTGCCACCGCGCTGGCGCTGGTGCGCGGCAGCGATCTGGTGGCCACTGTGCCTGAGCGTCACTGCGCCGCCCTGCTGGGGGAGCTGGTTGTTCGTCCCCTGCCCTTCGCGCTGCCAGCGATCCGGGTCGCCCTGCTCTGGCACCCCAGGCTGGATGCCGACCCGACCCACCGCTGGCTGCGCACCCTCATCCGCGATATCTGCGCCCAGGAGCCTTACCGCCCCCTTCCCTGACGCCCCCCGGTTCTGCTGGCAACCCATGGCTGCCGCCATCCCATGAAGGAATTTTTCACGCTTTTTGACGGTACGGGCATTTCTTTGCAGGGTCAGCCAGGCAGCCCCTGCAGCGGTGGCTCCGCTCCCCACGCCATAACCAATTGCACCACTGGTATACCTATTTATGTATATCTTTGAATTATCAGGAATTACCCCTGAGGAGATATATAAATAGACACTTGATTTGCATCAATCGCCCGCCCCTGCCGACTGGGTAGCCTAGCCTCAGAATGATGTTTTATTACTCCAAACTAGAGGCAATCATGAGCAAAGTCAGACTGGTCGTTGTGGGCAACGGCATGGTGGGGCACCGCTTCATCGAAGAGCTGATCGAGCGGGCCGAGCCGGGCCGCTACGAGATCACCGTCTTCGGTGCAGAACCCCGCCCCGCCTACGATCGCGTCCATCTCTCCTCCTACTTCTCCCACCACACCAGCGAAGATCTCTCTCTCGTCAAACCCGGCTTCTACGACAAGCACGGCATCCGCCTGCTGCTCGGCGAAGCGGTGAAAAAAATCGACAAAGCGGCCCGCGAGGTGCACTCCAACAAGGGCACTGTGGTCGGTTACGACAAGCTGGTGCTGGCCACCGGCTCCTACCCCTGGGTGCCGCCCATCCAGGGCAGTCAGCACCACGAGTGCTTCGTCTATCGCACCATCGAGGATCTGAAGGCCATCCGCAGCGCCGCCAAGAGCGGCAAGAGTGGCGTGGTGATCGGGGGCGGCCTGCTTGGCCTCGAAGCCGCCGGCGCCCTCAAGGCGCTGGGCCTCGAGACCCACGTGGTGGAGTTTGCCCCGGTACTGATGGCCGAGCAGCTCGACGGTCAGGGCGGCCAGCTGCTGCGCCGCAAGATCGAATCCATGGGCGTGCAGGTGCACACCAGCAAGAGCACCAGCGAGATCCTGATGCATGGCGGCGAACAGGCGAAACACCGCCTCGCCTTCGCCGACGGCAGCACGCTTGAAGTGGACGTGGTGGTCTTCTCCACCGGCATCCGCCCGCAGGATACCCTCGGTCGCTACGGCGATCTGGCCATCGCCGAACGCGGCGGCATCGTCATCGACGATCACTGCCTCACCTCCGACCCCGACATCTATGCCATCGGCGAGTGCGCCGCCTGGCAGGGCCGCTTCTTCGGCCTGGTGGCGCCGGGCTACAAGATGGCCCAGATCACCGTCGACCATCTGCTGGGCGGCGACAGTCGCTTCGAAGGGGCTGACATGAGCGCCAAGCTCAAGCTGCTCGGCGTCTCCGTCGGCTCCATCGGCGATGCCCACGGCCGCACCCCGGGCAGCCACAGCTATGTGTTCCAGGACGACCAGGCCGGCGTCTACAAGAAGATCGTGGTGAGCGAAGACAACAGCCGTCTGCTCGGCGCCGTGCTGGTAGGTGACGTGGAGGATTACGGCAACCTGTTGCAGATGATGCTCAACGCCCTGCCCCTGCCGAACCACCCGGACACCCTGATCCTGCCCGCCTACGCCGGGGCCAAACCGACCCTGGGGGTGGATGCCCTGCCCGAAAGTGCCCAGATCTGCTCCTGCTTCGACGTCACCAAGGGCGACATCGCCCAGGCCGTCGCCGAGGGTCACACCACGCTGGCCGCCATCAAGCAGCACACCAAAGCCGGTACCGGCTGCGGCGGCTGCGTGCCCCTCATCAGCCAGGTGCTCAACGCCGAGCTGGTGAAGCAGGGCATCGAGGTCAACAACCACCTCTGCGCCCACTTCCCCCACTCCCGCCAGGAGCTGTTCCACCTGGTCAAGGTGGAGGGGATCAAGAGCTTCGACGAGCTGCTGGCCAAGCACGGTCACGGCCATGGCTGCGAGGTGTGCAAACCGACGGTCGGCTCCATCCTCGCCTCCTGCTGGAACGACTATGTGCTGAGCCCGCTCAACACCCCTCTGCAGGACACCAACGACATCTTCCTCGGCAACATGCAAAAGGACGGGACCTACTCCGTCATCCCGCGCATGGCCGGCGGCGAGGTGACCCCGGAAGGGCTGCTGGCGGTGGCCGAAGTGGCCCGCGACTACAAGCTCTACACCAAGATCACCGGCGCCCAGCGCATCGGTCTGTTCGGGGCCCAGAAGGATGATCTGCCCGCCATCTGGCGCAAGCTGCTGGCGGCCGGCTTCGAGACCGGTCAGGCCTACGCCAAGGCGCTGCGCATGGCCAAGACCTGCGTCGGCAGCACCTGGTGCCGCTTCGGCGTGCAGGACAGCGTCGGCCTCGGGGTCTTCCTCGAGAACCGCTACAAGGGCATTCGCACCCCCCACAAGATGAAGTTCGGCGTCTCCGGCTGTACCCGCGAATGTGCGGAAGCCCAGGGCAAGGATGTCGGCATCATCGCCACCGACGCGGGCTGGAACCTCTATGTGGGCGGCAACGGCGGCATGAAGCCGCGCCACGCCGATCTGCTGGCATCTGACCTCGACCGCGAGACCCTGATCAAGCTGATCGACCGCTTTATGATGTTTTACGTCACCAGCGCCGACAAACTGCAGCGCACCTCGGTCTGGCTTGGCAACCTGGAAGGGGGCGTCGACTACCTGCGCGAAGTGATCGTCGACGACAAGCTGGGACTGGCCGAGACCCTGGAGCGCGATATCCAGACCCTCATCGACAGCTACGAGTGCGAATGGTCGCGCACCCTCAACGAAGAGGAAGCGCTCAAGCGTTTCAGCCACTTCATCAACAGCGACAAGCGCGATCCGGACGTTCAGTTCGTCAGCGAGCGTGACCAGCACCGACCGGCGACCCCGGCCGAGCGCATCCCCGTCTACCAGATCGAGGTGGAGACAAAATGATGAAATTAGCCTGCCAACTCAATGACATCCTCCCTGGAACCGGCGTCTGCGCTCTGCTCGAGGGGCGCCAGATCGCCCTGTTCCGCCCAAGTGCGGCGGCCGAGGTGTTCGCCATCGACAACCGGGATCCCTTCTTCGCCGCCAACGTGCTGTCGCGGGGCATCCTCTGCGAACACGACGGCGAGCTCTGGGTGGCCAGCCCTCTCAAGAAGCAGCGCTTTCGCCTGAGGGACGGCCACTGTTTCGACAACCCCGCTATGTCGGTGCAGAGCTATCCCGTTGAAGTGCGCGACCAGCAGGTCTGGGTCGCCGTCTAAAACCAAATTCACTCTCTTTAGGGCTGCCTGTGGGCAGCCCTTTCAAGGACTCACAAGATGTACACGGAAACCATCAACAAGTGCGCCGCCAACGCGGCCCGCATCAACCGCTTCGAGCGCAGCGACAAGCTCGGCTTCTGGCTCAGCTCCGCCATGGCGGGGGCCTATGTGGGCCTCGGCATCATCCTCATCTTCACCCTCGGCAATCTGGTGGACCCCGCCATCCGGCCGCTGGTGATGGGGGCCACCTTTGGCATCGCCCTGACCCTGGTGATCATCGCCGGCTCCGAGCTGTTTACCGGCCACACCATGTTCCTCACCTTCGGGGTGAAGACGGGCAAGATCACCATGGCCGACCTGCTGCGTATCCTGCCGCAGACCTGGGCCGGCAACCTGATTGGCTCCATCGTGGTGGCGCTGATCTACTCCTACGGCGGCAGCCTGCTGCCGGATGCGGGCAGCCTGGCCCACAAGGTGGCGCTGGCCAAAACCCAGGCACCGGCCCTGACCCTGTTTATGAAGGGGATCCTCTGCAACTGGCTGGTCTGCCTCGCCATCTGGATGGCGCTGCGCACCGAAGGGGCCGCCCGCTTCATCGCCATCTGGTGGTGTCTGCTGGCCTTCATCGCCTCCGGCTACGAGCACTCCATCGCCAACATGACCCTGTTCGCCCTCTCCTGGTTCGGCGCCCACTCCGAGGCCTACACCCTGGGCGGCATCGGCCACAACCTGCTGTGGGTGACCCTGGGCAACACCGTCTCCGGCGCCCTCTTTATGGGTCTGGGCTACTGGTATGCCACCCCCAAGGCTGAGCGCCCAGTCGCGGTGAACGAGACCACCAGCACTGCCAGCCAGACCCAAACCGCCTGATCAGGAGGCCCCATGGACTACTTGCCCATCTTTTGCCGACTCGACAACAAACCCGTGCTGCTGGTCGGCGGCGGCGAGGTGGCGGAGCGTAAGGCGCGCCTGCTGCTGGATGCCGGTGCCCAGCTCACAGTAGTAGCTCCCGAGCTAGACCCCGAGCTGGCGGAACTGGCTGCCAACGGCAGCATCGAGTGGCTGGACGCCGAGTTTGCACCGGCGCACCTGACGGGCAAGTGGCTGGTGGTGGCCGCCACCGATCGGCGCGAGGTGAACGCCCTGGTCTACCAGAGCGCCAATCAGGCGCGGATCTTTGCCAACGTGGTGGATGACCCGAAACGCTCCAGCTTCATCATGCCGTCCATCATCGACCGCTCGCCGCTGATGGTGGCCATCTCCTCCGGCGGCAAGGCCCCGGTGCTGGCCCGGCTGCTGCGAGAGAAACTCGAAGCCATGCTGCCGCAACATCTGGGGGCCGTCGCGGCCTTCGCCGGCAGCCTGCGGGATCGGGTCAAGACGCGCTTCGCCACCATGGGGGAGCGGCGCCGCTTCTGGGAACGGCTGCTCGGGGCCGACCGGCTCGGGCAAGCGCTGGCTCGGGGGGATAGAGCCTCTGCCCACCAGCTGGCCGACAACCTGTTTGCCGATGAAAGCCAGACCGGTGGCGAGGTGGTGCTGGTCGGTGCCGGCCCCGGGGATCCGGGTCTGCTCACCCTGCACGCCCTGCGTCAGATGCAGCAGGCGGACGTGGTGGTCTATGACCGGCTGGTCTCCGACGAGGTGATGGCGCTGGTGCGCCGCGACGCCAAACGAATCTTTGTCGGCAAACAGGCGGGCAACCACTGCGTGCCGCAGGAGGAGATCAACCAGCTCCTGCTGGAGGAGGCGAAGAAGGGGCAGAGAGTGGTGCGGCTGAAGGGGGGCGATCCCTTCATCTTCGGCCGCGGCGGCGAGGAGCTGGAGACGCTGGTGGGCAGCGGCATCGGCTTTCAGGTGGTGCCGGGGATCACGGCGGCCAGCGGCTGCGCCGCCTACGCCGGCATTCCGCTCACCCACCGCGACCACGCCCAGAGCGTGCGCTTCGTCACCGCCCACGGCAAGGGGGGCGCCCGGGATCTCGACTGGCCACTGCTGGCCAAAGACAAGCAGACGCTGGTGTTCTATATGGGGCTCTCATCCTGCGCCACCATCCGCGAGCAGCTGCTGGCCCACGGCAAGGGGGGCGACACCCCGGTGGCGCTGATCGAGCGCGGTACCCAGCCGAGCCAGCGGGTCATTCGCGGCACCCTTGACCAGTTGCCCGCGCTCGCCATCGGCGTCGAAAGCCCGGCCCTTATCATGGTGGGCTCGGTGGTAACCCTAGCTGACTCCCTCGCCTGGTTCGGGCAAGGGGCTGCCACGGAGAGGGCGCTGGCTTCGGCCTGATATCACCTCATATGCAAACGCCACCCAGGGGTGGCGTTTCTTTTCCTGCATTTACTGTCATAACCTCTTGTTTTGAGTCTGGTATCCTATGGGGTGTGTCAGCCGGACCACCGAATTCAGGAATTCAGTTTCATGTCTCTCCCCGCCAAGAACAACGCCAAGCAGCGTGAACAGGACAGAGCCCGCATCCTCACCCTGCTGCTCGCCGACGACGCCCTCACCGACAGCCTGCTAGACCCGCAAGGGGAGCAGGACGCCGAACTTCGGGACCAGACCAGCGAGCTCACCCGACTGGTCAACAGCCTGCCCGCCGCCGATATCGCCGATGCACTGGAGTCCCTGCCGCCGGACGAGCGTCACGTACTGTGGCAACAGGTGGACGCGGACAAGCACGGCCAGATCCTGGTGGAGGCCTCGGAGACGGTGTGGGACAGCCTCATCAGCGGCATGAGCGACAAGGAGCTGCTGCATGCCCTGAGCACCCTCGACATCGACGATCAGATCTATCTGGGCCAGTACCTGCCCCGCAACCTGATGGGGCGGCTGCTCACCTCCATGGCGCCCATGGACAGGGATCGGGTGCGGGAGGTGATCCGCTACGGCAAGCACACGGTTGGCGCCATGATGGACTTCGACCTGGTGACTGTGCGTCCGGACGTGACCCTGGCCACCGTCCAGCGCTACCTGCGCCTGCGCGGCCAGATCCCCGACAACACCGACAAGTTGTTCGTCATCGACCGTCGCAACCGGTTGCAGGGAGAACTGCCGCTCACGACCGTGTTGCTGCACAGACCCGAGACCCGGGTGAGCGATGTGATGGAGAAGGATCCGGTCACCTTCGATCCGGAGGACAACGATGAGGCCGCCGCCCGAACCTTCGAACGGGACGACCTGGTCTCCGCCGCCGTGGTGGATGCCAGGGGCAAACTGATGGGCCGGCTCACCGTCGCCGAGGTGGTGGATCTGGTCTATGAGGAGAGCGACACCGACCTGCGCCGGATGGGGGGGATCAGCGAGGAGGAGGACGTGTTCGCGCCCGTCTCCAAGGCGGTCAAGACCCGCTGGGCCTGGCTCGCCATCAACCTCTGCACCGCCTTCGTGGCGTCGCGGGTGATCGGTCTGTTCGAGCACACCATCTCCCAGCTGGTGGCGCTGGCGGCACTGATGCCCATCGTCGCCGGCATCGGCGGCAACACAGGCAACCAGACCATCACCATGATAGTGCGGGCGCTGGCGCTGCAGCACATCCAGACCGGCAACGTCTCCTTCCTGCTGTGGCGCGAACTGGGGGTGGCCCTGATCAACGGCCTGGTCTGGGGCGGCACCATGGGGGTCGCCACCTACATCCTCTATCAGGATGCGGCGCTGGGCGCCGTGATGACGCTCGCCATGATGCTCAACCTGCTGGTGGCGGCGCTGATGGGGGTCATCATCCCCATGACCATGAGCCGGCTAGGCCGCGACCCGGCGGTGGGCGCCAGCGTGATGATCACCGCCATCACCGACACCGGCGGCTTCTTCATCTTCCTGGGGCTGGCCACCCTGTTCCTGCTTTAATCCGGTCTGCAGTAAAAAGGGAGCCTTAATGGCTCCCTTGTTCATTCGGTGCGGCCGCTATACCCGGTATTTGGCCACCGCCTGGTTGAGCAGCTTGGCCTGCTCGGTCAGGCCGTGGCTCGATTTGGCGTTCTCCTCCGCCATCAGGCTCGACTCCTGGGCGATGTCACGGATGTTGTTGACGTTGCGGTTCACCTCGTTGGCCACCAGGCTCTGCTGCTCGATGGCGGCGGCAATCTGGGTGCTCATGTCCATGATGTGGGTGACGTCCTGGGTGATCTGCTCCAGCAGTTCACCCGCCATGCTGGCCTGCTCCGAGCTGCTGTTGCCCTGCTCGCGGCAGGTCGCCATCATGCCCACTATGTTGCCGGTCTGCTTCTGCAACGAGCTGATGATGCCGGCGATCTCCTGGGTCGACTTCTGGGTGCGGATGGCGAGGCTGCGCACCTCGTCCGCCACCACCGCAAAGCCGCGGCCCTGATCCCCCGCCCGCGCCGCCTCGATGGCCGCGTTGAGGGCCAGCAGGTTGGTCTGCTCGGCGATGCCGCGGATCACGTCCAGCACAGAGCCGATGGTTTCACTCTCCTGCTGCAGCTGGGCCACTTCGCGGGAGGAGTTTTCCAGGTTGTCGGCCAGGGAGCGGATCTGGCTGACGGTGTTCTCCACCGCACTGCGCCCCTCCATCGCCTTGTTGTTGGTGGTCTGGGCATTGTTGGCGGCCTGCTCGGTGTTGCGGGCGATCTCCTCTATGGTGGAGCCCATTTCGGTGGAGGCGGTCGCCACCATGTCGGTCTCCTGCAGCTGGCGGGCCGCCCCCTCACTGGTGCGGCGGACGTTGCCTGAGAGGTGATCCGCCGCCTCGGTCAGGGTGTGCACGCTCTGCTTCACGTCGCCGATGAGGTGGCGAAAACCTCCCAGCATGACGTCCAGGTTGCTCGCCAGCTGCGCCATCTCGTCCGCCCCCTGCAACTCGATCTTGAGGCGCAGGTCATTGTCCTGCCGGATGCGGTTGACGGTGTCGTTCACCCGCGAGATGGGGCGATCGATGCTGCGGCCCAGCAACATGCTCATGATGCCCATCAGCACTATGATGACGCCGCCACAGACCAGCATCAGGGTGTTGAGGCGCGAGGTCTGCCGTACCAGCTCGTCGGCGATGTGCTTGTCGACCGCGGCGAACCCTTGCTCGGTCTGGTGCACCAGATCCCGCATCTGGCTGCGCAGCCCTTCCCCCTCATTCAGCCCCAGCACCTGCATTCCCTGCACCAGGGCGATGAAGTCCTGCTTGTACTGCTCGCTGGCCTGCTCCAGCTTGCCGCGTTCAGCCTCCGGCAAGGTTGCCAGCCGCTGCTGGAAATCCTTGTGCAGGGTCTGGAAGCGCTCCAGATACTGGATGTCGGAGCGCAGCATGAAGTCTTTCTCCGCCCGCCGCAGCTGCAGCATGGTGATGAGCAGTCCCTGCTCATCCAGCTGCTTGAGCCCCTCCTCCACCTCGTGCACCGCCGTCCGCAGGCGACCGTAGAGCCCATCCTCCGGCCCCAGCCCGATCTTCTGCTGCTGGACCACCAGCTCGTTGAAGGCCTTGCCATAGGCCTCCATCTGCTGATCCAGCATGGTCAGCTCGCCCTGCACGGCACTCAGGTTGTCATCCTGGCTCAGGGTCTGGTTGAGCCGATGAAAGTCAGCCAGCACTTCATTGAAGCGGGCAACGAAGGTCAGATCCTTGCGGATCAGGAAGTCTTTCTCCGCTCGTCGCAGGTTGAGCATGGCGATCTCGAGGCTGTCCACATTGCGCTGGGCCTCGGTCAGATGGCGACTCACCTGGTTGGAGTAGAAAAACAGGCTGCTCAATACCAGCATGGCCACGGCGACCAGCGCGGTATTCAGGATCAATTTATGACGGATGAGCACGATGAACCTCTCACAAACATGGGGTGGCATGCATTGAGCTTATGCAGAAAACGTTATCCCTGTTGTTGTTCAAGGAATATTCATTGAAATGCCAGTCCCACTCCTTATACTGGATCCCACCTGTTTCCAGCGGTGGATTTGACACAATGGAATACAACACTTCAGAACTGTGCGACATCTATCAGGACATGGTGGATGTGCTCGAACCCATGCTCTGCTCCTTCGGCGGCCGCGCCTCCTTCGGCGGCGTCATCACCACAGTCAAATGCTTCGAATCGAACGGCCTGATCCGTGAACTCGTCAAAGAAAACGGCGTTGGTCGGGTACTGTTGATCGATGGCGGCGGCTCCATGCGCCGTGCCCTGATCGACAGCGAGATCGCCACCACGGCGGCGGAGAACGAGTGGGAAGGGATCGTCTGTTACGGCTGCGTGCGCGAGGTCGACATTCTGGAAGATCTGGATATCGGCATTCAGGCGCTGGCGGCCATTCCGGTGGGTGCCGACAGCAAGGACGTAGGCGAGACCGATCTGCCGGTCAACTTCGGCGGTGTCACCTTCCTGCCGGACGACCACCTCTACGCCGATACCACAGGGGTGATCCTCTCCCCCGATGCGCTCGACATCGAGTAAGCAGAGCAGAGTGAAAATGGGAGCCAAGGCTCCCATTTTTTATGCCCGCGTGCTGCCGGACGCGGACAAAAAAAGAGGGCCAGTAAAAACTGGCCCCTTAACTGGAAGCAATGTGAGCAATGTCGTGCCTTCACAAGAAGTCCATCACGTTGGAACGAATGAAGTCTTTCCCGGAAAACAAGGTAACAATAATCATTCTCATTTAACTAAGCAACCCTTATTTGCCATAAATGCAAAAAAATTGACCACCCCAAGGGGTGGTCAATGTCGTCAGGCTTGCCGTGTGGCCGTTTGCAGGCCGCTCAAACCGGCCTCGCCCACCAGCTTGCGGCTGAGATAACGCAGCAGCACGCCGTAGAGCGGCACAAACAATCCCAGGCTTATCAGCAGCTTGAACACGTAGTCCACGGTTGCGATCTCGACCCAGTGCTCGGCCATGAAGGGATCCGTGCTGCGCCAGAAGGCGATGGTGAAGAAGGTGATGGTATCCACCAGATTGCCGAACAGGGTGGAGGCGGCCGGTGCCACCCACCAGGCTTTCAGCAGCCGCAGCCGGTTGAACACCACCACGTCCATGAACTGGCCCACCAGATAGGCCATAAAGCTGGCCAGGGCGATGCGTGCCACGAACAAGTTGAACTCGGCCAGATTGCCAACGCCCTGGAAGCTGCCTTCGAAGAACAGCACCGACAGCGCATAGGAGATGGCCAGCGCCGGCAGCATCACGGTCTGGATGATCTTGCGCGCCAGACCGGCACCGAAGATCCGCACCGTCAGATCGGTGGCCAGAAAGATGAACGGGAAACTGAAGGCGCCCCAGGTGGTATGGAAGCCGAAGATGGTGATCGGCAGCTGCACCAGGTAGTTGCTGCTGGCAATGATCAGGATGTGGAACAACGAGAGGCGCACCAGCGCCGTCTGGTGCTGAGCAGGGGTCAGATTCATATTGTGACCTTTTTGGTTAATGGGGTTAGGGAACCCATACCGCCACCATTGGCGATAATTGAGGGGCGAGATTATACGCCCCCAAATTGATAGTTCAATCTTTATGCTGTGGGTTGAGGCGCCTGCTCAGCCCTGATGCTGGCGGGCCAGCCAGAGCAACGCCTCGGCATCGGCCGGCTGCTCCGCCGCCAGCCAGCAGCCGCTGTAGTGTTCGTACTCGAGCCGAAAGCGGCTCCCCTCGAACTCCAGCAGCCAGCTGTGACGATCGGCGCCACACTCACGCTCGAGCGCCGCCAGCTCCCACTCCTGCAACAGGGCATCGGCCAGGGTTGGAAAGCTGTCCCAGTCGAGCGCGGGGTGCTCCAGCGTCACCACCCCGGCCTCCCTGTCTATCTGCGTGATCCGCCAGTTCATCGGCTGCTCCTCAACTGCTGCAAGAGAGCTCGCCACCGCAATACCATGCTGGTTGCGGAGTAGCGAGATCCTCGTATTCGGGTTGTTCATCATAGGGATGCTGCAGGGCCGCAAACAGCCGCTCGAACGGCGCCATGTCTCCTCGCTCGGCAGCCTCGATCACCCGCTGGGCCAGCGCGTTGCGCAGCACATACTTGGGATTGACCGCATCCATCAGCCCCTTGCGCACAGCATCCTCGCTCCCCTCCCGGGCGAGGCGTGCCCGATAGGCCTCAAGCCACCCTTGCCAGGCGGCAGGCTCCGGCAGCAGAGCCAGCAGGCTGGCGGGCCAGTCGCCCTGAGCGGTCAGCACCCCCAGCCGACGCAGGAACAGGTGGTAATCCACCTTATGCGCCGCCAGCAGCCTGAACAGCTCGCGAAACAGCGCCGGATCCTCCTCTTCCCACACCGCCAGCCCCAGCTTGGCCCGCATCAGCTCGGAATAGTGCAGCATCAACTGGTGTTCGTACTGGGCCAGGGCCGCAGCCAACTCGTCCTCATCGACGTGGCCGGCCAGCGCCTGCGCCAACTTTTGCAAATTCCAGTAACCAACCGCCGGCTGCTGATCCAGCGCATAGCGACCGCCCGGATCCGAGTGGTTGCAGACAAAGTCCGGCACATAGGCATCGATGAAGCCGTAGGGGCCGTAATCCAGGGTCAGCCCGAGCAGCGACATGTTGTCGGTGTTCATCACCCCGTGGCAGAAGCCTGCCGCCTGCCACTTGGCGATGAGCCGCGCGGTGCGGCGCACCACTTCGGCAAACAGCTCGGCCCCGTTCGCAAGCTCCTGAAAATGATGACGCAGCGCATAGTCGATGAGGGTCGGGATCTTCTCCCCCTGCCCGCTCCAGGCGAAATACTCGACATGGCCGAAGCGCAGATGGCTCGGGGCGGTGCGCAGCACGGTCGCGCCCGTCTCCACCTGTTCGCGGTAGACCGGCTCCTGGCTGCCCACCAGCACCAGTGCCCGGGTGGTGGGGATGCCGAGGGCATGCAGCGCCTCGGAGGCCAGATACTCGCGAATGCTGGAACGCAGCACGGCACGGCCATCGCCGAAGCGGGAGAAAGGGGTCTTGCCCGCCCCTTTCAAGTGCAGGTCCCAGCGGCTGCCATCCGGCGCCAGCTGCTCCCCCAGCAACAGGGCACGGCCATCACCGAGACGCGGGCTGTAGCCGCCGAACTGATGGCCCGCATAGACCTGGGCCACCGGCTGCATGCCGGGCAAAGGCTGGCCATGACCACAGCAGGCCAGCCAGTCGGCCTCGCTCACCGCCCCCAGCCCCAGCTCGCCGAGCAGCGCACGGTTGAGGTGCAGCAGGCCGGGGGCATGCAATGGTTGGGGGGCGACGGGCTCACAGGCCCAGGGCAGTTCGGTGGCAAAAGTGTTGATCAGCTTCATGGTGGTGCGGTTCGTCCCTGCGTATGCTCGTGTCACTCTTTATACCGCCGTCGGCCAGCAGTGGCTAATGGGCGATGCGCTATTTCATTTCAAGGAGAAGAAGATGCAAAGATGGTTGGGCGCCCTGCCCCTGTTGCTGTTGTTGTGGGGGCCGGCCCAGGCGGCCGATGTCGAGGCTGGCAAGGCCAAGGCCGCCGTATGCGCCGCCTGTCATGGGGCCGAAGGCAGGGCTCTGATCCCCAATTATCCCCATCTGGCGGGACAGAACGCCGCCTATCTGGTGAAACAGCTGAAGGCTTTCAAGGATGGCAGCCGCAAGGAACCTTTGATGGTGCCCTTCATGGCGCCGCTCACCGAGGCAGACATGGAGAACCTGGCAGCCTATTACGCCAGCTTGAAATAATTCATGGCGTCCGACCAACGGGCGCCACTCCCCTGATGTGCCGCACGGGCCTGAGTCTGCCGCGGCCGATGACGCCTTGCGAATCTCTCCTACCGACGGCAGTAGTCGATGATCAGGTCCATAAAGGCTTCGCCGAAGCGTTCCAGCTTGCGGTGACCGACGCCGTTGATCGCCAGCATCTCGTCTTCCGTCATCGGCATGAGCTGCGCCATCTCCACCAGAGTAGCGTCGTTGAACACCACGTAGGGCGGCACCTCTTCATCCTCGGCGATCTGCTTGCGCAGGGCGCGCAGCTCCTTGAACAACCGCTTGTCGTAGTTGGCGTTGTCGAGCAGACCGTTGCGCTTCTCCTTGCGGCTGGAGATGGGCTGCAGGCGGGGTACCGCCAATTCCAGCTTCACCTCGCCGCGCAGCACGGGGCGGGCCGCCTCGGTCAGCTGCAGCACCAGGTTGCGGGTGATGTTCTGGGTCAGTAACCCCTTGTGGATCAGCTGGCGGATGACACTCATCCAGTACTCGTGGCTCTGATCCTTGCCGATGCCGTAGGTCGAGAGCTTGTCGTGGCCGTGCTCCTTGATGCGCTGATTGAGCGAACCGCGCAGCACCTCCACCACATAACCTACCCCGAAGTTCTGACCCACCCGCCAGACGCAGGAGAGCGCCTTCTGGGCGTCTTCGGTGCCGTCATAGCTCTTGGGCGGATCGAGGCAGATGTCGCAGTTGCCGCACGGCTTGTCGTTGTATTCGCCGAAGTAGTTGAGCAGCACCTGACGGCGGCAGGTCTGCGCCTCGGCGAAGGCCGCCATCACGTTGAGCTTGTACTGCTCCACCTGCAACTGCTGGGGGTTTTCGATGTTGTCGAGCAGCCGACGCACCCGCCCGATGTCGGCGGGATCGTAGAGCAGCAGCGCCTCGGCCGGAGTGCCATCGCGGCCGGCGCGGCCGGTCTCCTGATAGTAGGATTCGATGTTCTTCGGGATATCGTAGTGCACCACGAAGCGCACGTTGGGCTTGTCGATGCCCATGCCGAACGCCACCGTCGCCACCACTATCTCGATGTCATCCTTGAGGAAGGCCTCCTGGGTCTGCTGGCGCAGCTCGAGCGGCAGACCGGCATGATAGGGGGCCGCCTTGCAGCCGTGACGGGAGAGCCGCTCGGCCACCTCCTCCACCCGGTTGCGGCTGGAGCAGTAGACGATGCCGCAGTTGCCCTTCTGGCTCTGCACGTAGCGCAACAGCTGCTCGGCCGCCTTGAACTTCTCCACCAGGCTGTAGCGAATATTGGGTCGGTCGAAGCTGGCAGTGTGGATAAAGGGATCCTGCAATTCCAGCCGGTGCAGCATGTCGCTGCGGGTCGCCTCATCGGCGGTGGCGGTGAGCGCCACCACGGGCACCTGGGGAAACCACTGCTTGAGCCGGCCCAGCGCCGCATACTCCGGCCGGAAGTCGTGCCCCCACTGGGAGACGCAGTGCGCCTCATCGATGGCGAACAGGCCGAGCGGCAACTCCGCCAGCCGATCCATGAATTCGTGCTGCAGCAGGCGTTCGGGGGAGACGTAGACGATTTTTATCTCGCCGCGCCGCATGGCGGCAAAGTTCTGGATCATCTCCTCCCGGCTCAGGGCCGAGTTGATATAGACCGCCGCCACCCCGTTGGCGCGCAGGCTGTCCACCTGATCCTTCATCAGCGAAATGAGGGGAGAGACCACCACCCCGAGCCCGGGCCGCAGCAGCGCCGGGATCTGGTAGCAGAGCGACTTGCCGCCGCCGGTGGGTTTGAGCACCAGCGCATCGCGCCCCGCCACTATCTGCTCGATGATCTCGAGCTGACCCGGCCGAAACTGCTGATAGCCGAACACCGCCTGCAACAGGGCAAGGGGGTTCTCTGGCTGAGGGTCAGGCAGGGTTTCGGCAATGACGGTCATGGGCTCTCCTTTGGGGTCGCCATTCTAAAGCAGCCGCCGCCCACAATAAACCTGCCATTGCGACTGTTAAGGAAGTGTTGCAGACTGGCTGGAGTTTTTACTCGGCTATGCCGACAGGGATTGGACTCAAGGAATGAAACAGATGCTCAAGAAGATGGCGCTCAGTGGCATTGCCAACCTGTTCGCCGAGAGGATGCCCTTCAACAAGCTGATCGGCATGCAGGTCACCCACTACGACTTCGACAAGGTGGAGTTGCGCATCAAGATGGAGGAGAAGCTGATCGGCAACCCCTTCCACAACATACTGCACGGCGGCGTCACCGCCAGCCTGCTCGACGTGGCCGGCGGCATGATAGTCGCCGCCTCCTGCATCGACGAGCTGGAAGACTTCTCCCCCAGCTACCTCAAGGAGCGCTTCTCCCGCCTCGGCACCATCGATCTCCGGGTCGACTACCTGCGGCCGGGGCGCGGCAACGAGTTCATCGCCACCGCCCACATCATCCGCGCTGGCAGCAAGGTCGCCGTTGCCCGCATGGAGCTGCACAACGAAGAGGGCACCCATATCGCCTTCGGTACCGGCACCTATCTGGTGGGCTGAACCCGCTCATTGCATAAAAACAGCGCTGCTAATCTGATTTTAATCATTAGAAACCTTGCCCCCTCTACCGCCACGGGGTTCATACTGAAAGTCGGGATTGTGTGCAGAGGGAGGATTGCAGGCGATGAGTGCGAAACTGGCCACCAAACCATCCAGAGCCTTGTTGAGGCAGCTCGAGTCCATGCTCGACGAGGTGCAGACACCCGAGTGTCGCCACTGGCTGGAACAGGAGCTTGAGGGATACTCTCTCTGTTCGCCCCTGCCCTGGTATCGCATCATAGCCTGTCGGCAACGCGGTCACTTCTTGGATCTGAAGACGGGAAAATACCTGACCTGTCACATCAACAGTCAAACGCTAAGCCAACGCGATCTGGCCCAGATTCAGTTCATCTATGCCCGTGAACCCGCCGCCCACTATTTGCTGCAACGCAATTCCGGTATTGAGCCCTGGCCAGAACAGCTGCTGGAAGATTATCAGGAGCAGCTGATCCCTGGCCATCTGTGCCTGCAAGCCTGGCATGAGCCCGTGTCTTCATTACGCGAACAACTGATGGAGGGAATAGAACATTTCATTAGTGAGTACCCCAAGCACGCGGCCTTGCAACCTCAACACAGCTTCAAGGCATTGCGGCATCAGCACTGGCATATCTAACAGGCGCCTGGCGCGCAAGGAGGGCACCATAGACAGAACCCAACGAGAGATTGCCACAATCTAGAATGCCGGAGTCAGGATCAGACTCCACCCTGGGCCACCGAGCGGTGGCCCTTTTATTGTCAGGTTCCAACAAACGAGACAGCGAGGCAGCGAGGCAGGAAAGCATCGCATACCATCGTACGACTGCCAGCGCTGGAGCCAGCCTCTGCTGAGGCGAAAGCCAAATGCGAAAAGGCCGCTCTATTGAGCGGCCTTTTCTAATGTGGTCGGTGTGAGAGGATTCGAACCTCCGACCCCTTCGTCCCGAACGAAGTGCGCTACCAAGCTGCGCTACACACCGATGTCTGCGGGACGGGAATTTACCGAAAGCCCCGACCCGACACAAGCCTTTTTTGCATTAAAAAGGAAAAAAAGTGCTGTTCGCTCAACTATTCAGCACTCTCCCCGCCGTTTTACCGAAATGCAGCCGGACTGTGACATTTCGCTAACCCAGCCTCAGGGCAGACGAAGCGACTCAGGCCCCAGCAACCGGCGTTGCCAATCCGCAATCGTGCCGTGCTCCAGCCAGTCCGCCGCATGCTTGCGCCAGTTGGGCGAGAGGGCCGGATTTTCCAGCAGCAACAGCAGGTCCGCCTCGTTGCGTAGCTGATTGAACAGGATATCGGCAGTACGCTTCACCGTGAGCTCAGGGTAGGGTCTGTCCACCAGCTCCAGTCGCTCCTGCGGCATCACCATCCCCTCTTCCAGCACCCGCAGCAACCAGCCGCAGCGGCCACTGAGCTGCATCACCTGCGACATCTGGCCATAGCCGAAACGCTGGTTGAGCTTGAAACAGGGGGATCTGGGCTGGCTTATCTGGATCAGCACCTCGCCGAGCCGATAGACATCGCCGATGCAGGCCTGCGCCTCGGTCAACCCGACCCCGGAGAGATTCTCGCCGAAGGCGGCGGGCTGCCAGGGGGTACGCGGGGCCGCCAAACCCAGCGCCATCTGCCAGTTGTGCCACCAGGGGTAGTGATCGGCGGGATAGTAGTGCAACGCCCGATCCGGGCCGCCATGGTGGCGCTGGTCGCACTGTTCGTCGCCCGCGAGACCGCTGACGCCGCACCAGAGCGGTATGGTGGTGGCTTGTTTGTGGATGGCACTGACAAGACCGGGAACCAGTTCGGCACCCTGGCCGCTAAAGATGGAGATCCGCATTCTCATCCTCCGGATTGACGAGAGAATGCGGATCTTATCATGTGAGGGGTCAGGCGACTGCCTGCATCTGGGTGGTCATGGCGATCTCGGCACGGCGGCGTTTCTCCGCCTTGGCCATCAGATACCAGCTGCCGAAGGTGAACAGCGATACCGACAGCAGGATCAGGCTGGCCACCGCGTTGATCTCGGGTTTCACCCCGAGCCGCACCGCCGAGAAGACCTCCATCGGCAGCGTGGTCGAGCCAGGGCCAGAGACGAAGCTCGCCAGCACCAGGTCATCCAGCGACAGGGCAAACGACATCATGCCGCCCGCCGCCAGAGAGGGGGCGATCATCGGAATGGTGATCAGGAAGAACACCTTCCAGGGTTTGGCCCCCAGATCCATGGCCGCCTCCTCGATGGAGAGATCCAGCTCCCGCAGCCGTGCCGACACCACGATCGCCACATAGGCGGTACAGAAGGTGGTGTGGGCTATCCAGATGGTCACCATGCCCCGCTCGGCAGGCCAGCCCACCAGCTGGGCCATGGCAACGAACAGCAGCAGCAACGACAGACCGGTGATCACCTCGGGCATCACCAACGGCGCCGTCACCATGCCGCCGAACAGGGTCCGACCGCGGAAGTGCGGGATCCGGGTCAGCACGAAGGCCGCCACCGTCCCCAGCGCCACCGCCGAGATGGCAGTGTAGAAAGCGATCTCCAGCGAACGCAACACGGAGCTGATCAACTGCTTGTTGTCGAGCAGGCCGAAGTACCACTTGAGCGACCAGCCCCCCCATACCGTCACCAGCTTGGAGGCGTTGAAGGAGTAGATCACCATGATGATCATGGGCAGGTAGATGAACAGCAGCCCCAGCCACAGCATCAGCTTGGCAAAACCGAAACGTCTCATCATGCCTTGCCCTCCAGCTCTTTGGCCTGGTTACGGTTGAACAGGATGATGGGGATGATCAGCACCGCCAACATCACCACCGCCAGCGCGGAGGCCACCGGCCAGTCGCGGTTGTTGAAGAACTCCTGCCACAGCACCTTACCTATCATCAGGGTCTCGGGGCCGCCCAGCAGCTCCGGAATCACGAACTCGCCCACCACCGGAATGAACACCAGCATGCAGCCGGCGATGATGCCGTTCTTGGAGAGCGGTACCGTGATCCGCCAGAACCGGGTCAGGTTGCGGGCGCCGAGGTCGGAGGCCGCCTCCAGCAGGCTCTGGTCATGCTTGACCAGGTTGGCGTAAAGCGGCAGCACCATGAACGGCAGGTAGGAGTAAACGATGCCGATGTAGACCGCCAGGTTGGTATTGAGGATCTGCAGCGGCTCATCGATGAGGCCGATGCCCATCAGCAGGCTGTTGAGCAGGCCGTTGTTGCTGAGAATGCCCATCCAGGCGTAGACCCGGATCAGGATCGCGGTCCAGGTCGGCATCATGATGAGCAGCAGCAGTACGGTCTGGGTCTCCTTGTTGGCCCGCGCAATGGAGTAGGCCATGGGATAACCGATCAGCAGGCAGAGAATGGTGCTGACCAGGGCCATCTTGAGGGAGCCGAGATAGGCCGCGATGTAGAGCTCATCCTCTCGCAGCAGCAGGTAGTTGCCCATGTTGAGCAGTATGGTGAGCTGATTGTCCGCCCAGCTCACCACGTCGGTGTAGGGCGGGATCGCCACGTCCGCTTCGGCGAAGCTGATCTTCACG
Source organism: Aeromonas dhakensis (assembly GCF_000820305.1). Taxonomy (GTDB): domain Bacteria; phylum Pseudomonadota; class Gammaproteobacteria; order Enterobacterales; family Aeromonadaceae; genus Aeromonas; species Aeromonas dhakensis. The sequence continues at coordinate 128,073 of NZ_CDBH01000029.1, read as the reverse complement.
ACGATGATGAAGGGCAGCAGGAAGAACAGGAACAGCCAGAAGAACGGGATGCCGATCACCAGCTGCCGCCCCCCCAACGACTTCAGTCGTTTCAATGCCATCATGATTGCAGCACCACGCCGCTGTCATCTTCCCAGTAGAGGAACACCTGGTCATCCCAGGTCGGCCGCTTGCCGTGGCGTTCGGCGTTGGCGATGAAAGCCTGAACGATTTTGCCCGAGGGCAACTGGATGTAGTAAACCGAGTGACCGCCCAGATAGGCGATGTCGTAGACCTCGCCCTTGGTCCAGTTGAAGTCCGGATGCTCGATCTCCACCGGCTTTTGCAGGCTCATCAGCAGCTTTTCCGGCCGCAGGGCGTAGGTCACCTTCTTGTTCTCGGCGCGGGAGCTGATGCCATGGCCCACGTAGATGGGCTGCTCCAGATCGGCGCAGGCGATGGTGGCGTGGTCCTGCTCATCCTCCACCAGCAGGCCGTCAAACAGGTTGACGTTGCCGATGAACTCGCACACCAGCCGGCTGGCCGGGGTTTCGTAGATATCCATCGGGCTGCCGATCTGCTCGATGCAGCCCAGGTGCATGATGGCGATCCGCTCGGCCATGGTCATGGCCTCTTCCTGGTCGTGGGTCACCATGACGCAGGTAACCCCGACCCGTTCGATGATCTCGACCAGCTCCAGCTGCATCTGGGAACGCAGCTTCTTGTCGAGCGCCCCCATGGGCTCATCCAGCAACAGCAGCTTGGGCCGCTTGGCCAGCGAGCGCGCCAGCGCCACCCGCTGACGCTGGCCGCCGGAGAGCTGATGGGGCTTGCGGCGGGCATACTGGGTCATCTGCACCAGCTTGAGCATCTCCTCCACCCTGGCGTCGATCTCCGCCTTGGGCAGGTTGTCCTGCTTGAGACCGAACGCGATGTTCTGGGCCACCGTCATGTGGGGGAACAGGGCGTAGGACTGAAACATCATGTTGATGGGACGCTCATAGGGCGGCATGTCGGTGATGTCGACGCCGTCGAGGAACAGCCGCCCCTCGGTGGGGCGCTCGAACCCCGCCAGCATCCGCAGCAGGGTCGACTTGCCGGAGCCGGACCCGCCCAGCAGGGCGAAGATCTCGCCCTTGTGGATGTTGAGGGACACGTTGTCGACCGCCAGCGTTTCATCGAACTGCTTGCTTACCCTGTCTATCTTGACCAGCACTTCTTTGCGTTGCTGGCTGCCCTCGAGGGCTTTCTTGTAGGCACTGGAGGCTATCGCCATTACCAAACTCCCAAAGGTAATACCGGCCGGGGCCGATCCATAAAACAGTCTGGCGCCCCGGGACGGGCGCCAAGGTTAGGTTCCGGACTTGATCCTGGTCCAACTCCGGGTGATCAGACGCTGCACCGCACGGGGATGTGCCTGCTGCACATAGAGCCGTTCCAGCACCGCCTGGGGTGGATAGACGGATTCGTCTTCGCGCACGCGTTTCTCCATGAACTCTCCCGCCCTGCTGTTGGGGTTGGCATACCCCACGTAGTCGCTCACCTTGGCGATGACGTCAGGCTCGAGAATGTAGTTGATGAGGGCGTGCGCCTCTTTCACGTTGGTGGCATCGGCTGGGATCGCCATCATGTCGAACCAGAGGTTGCCCCCCTCCTTCGGAATGCTGTAGGCGATCTTGATCCCCTTGCCCGCCTCCTCGGCCCTCGCCGCCGCCTGCAGGATGTCGCCGGAGAAGCCGGCCGCCACGCAGATGTTGCCATTGGCGAGATCACCGATGTACTTGGAGGAGTGGAAGTAGGCCACGTAGGGGCGCACCTTGAGCAGCTGCTCTTCGGCACGCTTGAGGTCTGCCGGCTCATGGCTGTTGGGGTCGAGCCCCAGATAGTTGAGCGCCGCCGGGATCATCTCGTCCGCCGAATCGAGGAAGGCCACCCCGCAGTGGGAGAGCTTCTTCATGTTTTCCGGCTCGAAGATGGTCGCCCAGGAGTCGATCTTGTCGACCCCCAGCACCGCCTTGACCTTCTCGACGTTGTAACCGATGCCGTTGGTGCCCCACAGATAGGGCACGGCGTATTGATGGCCCGGATCCACCTTGTCGAGCTGCTTGAGCAGCACGGGATCCAGGTTGGCCAGATTGGGCAGCAGGGCGGGATCCAGCTTCTGGAAGGCCCCCGCCTTGATCTGCTTGGCCAGGAAATTGTTGGAGGGCACGACCAGATCGTAACCGGTACGGCCGGTCAGCAGCTTGCCTTCCAGCGTCTCGTTGGAGTCAAACACGTCATAGACGGTCTTGATCCCGGTCTTTTGCTGGAAGTCGCTGAGGGTGGTCTCGCCGATATAGTCGGACCAGTTGTAAAAATGAACCACAGGGGCTGCCTGGGTCAGATTTGCAAACCCCAGGGTCAGGGCCAGCGTAGCTATCTTGGTCATGTGCACTTACTCAGTCCTCTTTATGTGTGATTTGCCAGTGCGCATCCATACGCGCCGTCCAACCTGTCGGGTGGGTCACCACCCTCCCGGCCGAACTGCGGACCGGGAGGGGCACTCTTCACTTACTTGCCTGACTTGATCTTGGTCCAGCTACGAGTCATCAGACGCTGCACCTTGGCCGGCAGATCCGGGAAGGTGTAGATCTTCTTGAGGGTCTCGTCGCTCGGGTAGATGCCCGGATCGTTGCGGATCTTCTCGGACACCAGCGGCACGGAGGCCTTGTTCCCGCTCGGATAGCTGACGGCGTCGGAGATCTGGGCGATCACCTCGGGCTTCATCAGATAGTTCAGGAATACATGGGCCGCTTCCACGTTCTTGGCATCGGCCGGAATGGCCAGCATGTCGAAGAAGCTGCCTGCCCCCTCTTTCGGGATCACGTAGGTCAGATTGATGCCGTTCTTGGCCTCGATCGCCCGGGACTTGGACTGCTGCAAGTCACCGGAATAGCCGACCGCCACGCACAGGTTGCCGTTGGCCAGATCCGAAATGTACTTGGAGGAGTGGAAGTAGGCGGTGTAGGGACGGATGGAGAGGAACAGCTCCTCCGCCTTCTTCAGCTCGTCCGGCTTCTGGCTGTCCGGCTTGAAGCCCAGGTATTGCAGGGCGGCTGGCAGCATTTCAGTCGGCGAATCGAGGAAGGAGACACCGCACTCCTTCAACTTGGCCATGTTTTCCGGTTTGAACACCAGATCCCAGGAGTCCACCGGCGCCTTGTCACCCAGCACGGCTTTCACCTTCTCCGGGTTGTAGGCATAACCGATGGTGCCCCACAGGTAAGGAATGGAGTACTGGTTACCCGGGTCGCTCGGTTCGAGCGCCTTGAGCAACGAGGTATCCAGGTTTTGCCAGTTGGAGAGCTTGGACTTGTCCAGTTTCTGGAACACGCCCGCCTTGATCTGCTTGGCCAGGAAGGGGTTGGACGGCACCACGATGTCATAGCCCGAGCTGCCCGCCAGCAACTTGGCTTCCAGCACCTCGTTGCTGTCGAACACGTCGTAGACCACCTTGATGCCCGTCTCTTTCTGGAAGTCTTCCAGGGTGTTCGGCGCGATATAGTCGCTCCAGTTGTAGACGTGCAACACCTTGTCTTCGGCCATCGCCGCGCCGCTCATCATGACCAGCGCCACCGAGGCTGCAATCATTCCCGTTTTGAAAGACATCGTCCTTGTCTCCTAAGCAAATTGTATGCGCAAGCCAACCTGCCCGGCGCCCGCCTATCCCCGCAGCTTTGCCGCCGTCAGATCCAGACTGAGCCTGGCCAGATTGACCAATTCATCCACCTGTTCCTCGGTGATCACCAAGGGGGGCGATATGATCATGGTATCGCCGACCGCCCTCATCACCAAGCCATTGTTAAAGCAGAACTCCCGACAGGTCATACCGGCCTGCAGCTCAGCCGGGAAGCGGCTGTTGGTCTGCTTGTCCTGCACTATTTCCAGCGCGGCCACCAGGCCTTTGCCACGGGTTTCGCCCACCAGCGGATGGTCCGCCAGCTCCGCCCAGCGACGCTGCAAATAGGGGCCGATACTATCATGAACTCGCTTAACTATGCTTTCGTTTTGCATAAGCGTAATGTTGGCAATGGCCACGGCGCAGGCCACCGGATGACCGGAGTAGGTGAAGCCGTGGTTGAATTCGCCCCCCTCTTCCACCAGCACCTTGGCGACCCTGTCCCCCACCATCACGGCCCCCATCGGCAGGTAGCCGGAGGTGATCCCCTTGGCCAGGCACATGAGGTCCGGCTTGATACCGAAGCCTTCACTGGCGAACCAGTGACCGGTGCGGCCAAAGCCGCAGATCACCTCGTCGGCGATGAGCAGGATGCCGTACTTGTCGCAGATGCGCTGGATCTCCGGCCAGTAGCTGTCGGGCGGGATGATGACGCCGCCGGCGCCCTGGATCGGCTCGCCGATGAAGGCGGCCACCTTGTCCACCCCCAGCTCCAGAATCTTCTCCTCCAGCTGACGGGCACGAGCCAGGCCGAATTCGTGGGCGCTCATCCCCTGCCCTTCCCCGAAGTGATAGGGCTGATCGATGTGCACTATGCCGGGGATCGGCAACCCGCCCTGAGCGTGCATCCCCTTCATGCCACCCAGGCTGACCCCTGCCACGGTGGAGCCGTGGTAGGCGTTGTGGCGGCTGATGATCACCTGCTTCTCCGGCTGCCCCTTGCTGGCCCAGTAGTGGCGCACCATGCGCAGCACGGTATCGTTGCACTCGGAACCCGAGCCGGTGAAGAAGACGTGGTTGAGATGGGAGGGCGTCACTTCGGCCAGCAGGGTTGCCAGCTCGGCGGCAGGCGGGTGGCTGGTCTGGAAGAAGAGGTTGTAGTAGGGCAGTTGCTGCATCTGGCGGGTGGCGGCGTCCACCAGCTCCTGGCGGCCGTAGCCCAGGTTGACGCACCACAGACCCGCCATGCCATCCAGAATGCGCTTGCCTTCAGAGTCTTCCAGATAGACCCCCTCGGCACGGGTGATGATGCGGCTGCCTTTCTTGTTCAGCGCCTGAAAATCGGTAAACGGATGCAGGTGATGGCTGGCTTCCAGTTGCTGCCACTCACGGGTGGTGTGCTGCATTGCTTGCTCCTCGGTTCCTTCGATGTAAGCGATGTTTGTTCGTCAACGGATGAGGGAGGGGTGCTCCCCCACTCACGCGTGGGAGAGCCTGACCTTGGCCCCGGCATTGTCGATATGAGCGGGAACACCCTCGGGCGCTCCCGGCAGGCCGATGCGCGTCAAGCGCGCACCCGGGTCACACGTTCAGCAGCAGGAACTCCCGTTCCCAGCGGCTGATCACCCCGAAGTAGGTTTCATACTCCTTGCGCTTCACCGCCACGAAGGCGCGGGTAAAGCGCTCGCCCAGCATCTCCTTGATGGGATCGCACTGCTCCAGGTGGCTCAGCGCCTCCTCCAGCGAGCGGGGCAGGCTGTAGGGCAGCTCATAGGCGCTCGACTTCATCTCCGGCAGCGGCTCCAGCTTCTCCATCATGCCGAGGTAGCCGCAGGCCAGGGTGGCGGCCAGCGCCAGATAGGGGTTGGCATCGGCGCCGGCGAAGCGGTTCTCCACCCGGCGGGCGCTGGCCTCGGAGAAGGGCACCCGCAGCCCGCAGGTGCGGTTCTCCACCCCCCACTGGACGTTGCGCGGCGCGCTCTCGCCGAAGGTGAGGCGGCGGTAGGAGTTGACGTTGGGGGCCAGCAGCGCGGTCACCGCCGGGGTGTATTTCTGCAGGCCGGCGATGAAGTGCATGAACAGCTCGGAGTTGCCGCCGTTCTCAACCCCGAACAGGTTGCGACCGTTCTCATCTTCCAGACTCTGGTGAATGTGCATGGCGGAGCCGGGCTCGTCGCTCATCGGCTTGGCCATGAAGGTGGCGTAAATCCCGTGGCGGTGGGCCGCCTCGCGCATGGTACGCTTGAACAGGAACACCTGGTCGGCCAGATCGATGGCATCCCCGTGCAGGAAGTTGATCTCCATCTGGGCGGCACCGGACTCGTGGATCAGGGTGTCCACCTCCAGCTCCTGCGCCTCGCAGTAGTCGTACATGTCCTCGAAGATGGGGTCGAATTCGTTGACCGCGTCGATGCTGAACGACTGGCGGGCCGTCTCGGGGCGACCGTTGCGGCCGGTGGGCGGCACCAGCGGATAGTCGGGATCTTCGTTGCGCTTGACCAGGTAGAACTCCAGCTCGGGGGCCACCACCGGCTTCCAGCCCTGCTTCTCGTAAAATGACAGAACCCGACGCAGCACGGAGCGCGGCGCTATGTCGATCAGCTTGCCATTGATGTCGAAACAGTCGTGGATCACCTGGGCGGTGGGCTCCAGTGCCCAGGGTACGAAACGAATGGTGTTGGGATCGGGATAGAGCTGCATGTCCCGCTCCAGCGGGTCGATCATGCTGTCGTCATCCGGATACTCGCCGGTCACCGTCTGGGTGAAGATGACCTCGGGCAGGCGCATGCCCCCTTCGCGCAGAAACTTGTTGGCTGGAATGATCTTGCCTCGGGCATTACCGGTGAAATCCGGAAACAGGCACTCCACTTCCGTGATGCGATTGCTCTCCATCCAGCCCTTGATACTGTCCATGTTAAACCCCGACTCTACGGTTGCCATTGGCAAGGGTGTCTAATATATGGAACACCCTTGTTATCAAATTGTAATCAACACCACCATAAAAGCCCGCCATCAGGGGCAATGTCAAGCAGTGGTGTTTAAAAAACTATAAATAACGGCGCATATAATGACCATGGCGGGGACAAATACTAAACACCCTGTCATGGTAACGACTCACTGCAAAGCCGGTGCCAACGAGGCGTGTTACCCCCGTATGTTCTCAGTCAGACCCTGTCGGAATCGGGCCATTTTTTTGCAAGGGCGCACAATCCTTGTCCTCTTTGCTTTGCATGCCTGCATTTTTTTGGTACAAGGCCCGCCCTGATTTGCACTCTCCTGCATGGATTTGGTGCAAATACAGGACACAGGGCTTGGTCTGCAGGCAGACAGCCCCCATAAACAGGGATAATTGGGTTAGTAAACTGACTGGTAGTAAATCGTATGTGTGATTTCATGACTGAAGACCAACTGGCCTTTTACAAGGGACAGATCGAGGGGCAGATCGTCGAGCTCGAAGAACGTCTCAACTCCCAGGCCAGCCAGGCCATCGCCACCGATACCAACGAGATGGCTGATGAAATTGACCGTGCCAGCATCGAGGAAGCCCGCCGTCTGGAGCTGAACCGCATCGAGCATGACAAGCTGCATCTGCGCAAGCTGCGTGGTGCGCTCAAGCGCATCAGCGAAGGGGATTTCGGTTACTGCGAATCCTGCGGTGACGAGATCTCCCTCAAGCGGCTGCAGGCGCGTCCCGAGTCCCGCTTCTGCGTCGAATGCCAGAGTACCAAGGAGTTCAACGATACCCACGTGTATCGTCGCGTCGCCTGACGCCTCCCGGCACCGTCACTGGCGCTCGCCGGCGGGATGACGAGCAGGCCCCTGTCTGCCTCGATGCAGGCGGGGTTCCCTGCCTCGTCGCTCCCCGTTCCACGGCGGCGCAGCAACAGAGTGACAAGTTCTGTTAGACTCCGGGCAAGCCCCGGAATCTACAGGAGAGCAGAGAGTGAAATGGTTCCTCAAACTGTGCTTGTGTCTGCCGTTGCTGGCACAAGCACAGACCCTCACGGTCAAGGTGCCCAGCCGACCGATCAATGACCTCGACAAAGAGTACCAGCTCAAGTTGCTGGAACTGGCCCTCACCCATGCCGACCAGCCGTTTCGCATCCAGCAGGTCGAACTCAACCTCAACCAGTACAGCCTGCAGCAGCAGCTCAGCAAGGGCAAAACCATCAATGTGTTCTGGATGGGAACCTCCAGCGCCCTCGAATCCTCCCTCATCGCCGTGCCGATCCCGTTGTTTCGCGGTCTGGAAGGGCTGCGGCTCTCTTTCATCCACGCCGATGCCCAGGAGAAGTTCAACCAGATCAACTCGCTGGCCGATCTCAAGAAGCTGAAGGCGGCGCAAGGGGTGGGCTGGGCCGACAACAAGATCCTGGAGAACGCGGGCATCCCCACCTATTCGGGGCGCTACAGCAACCTGTTTCGGCTGATCAACGACGGTGACAAGCTGGACTTCTTCCCGCGCAACCTGGTGGAGATCTTCGCCGAGCGCAGCGAGCTGGTGGCGCAATACCCCAACCTGGTCATCGATCAGCATCTGCTGATCCGCTACCCCTTCGCCGAGTTCTTCTTCGTCAGTCCCGAGGCGCCGAAACTGGCCAAGGCGATTCAGACCGGGCTTGAGCGGGCCTATGCCGACGGCAGCTTCATGAAATTCTTCCGGGAGAACCCCAAGATCCGCGAGGCGCTGGCCAGTGCCAAGCTCGACCAGCGGGTCACCATCGCCCTGCCCAATCCCGACATGACACCCTTGCTCAAGAGCATTCCGGCCCAATATTGGGAGTATCCCCCGCAGGGATAACGAATCGGCCACCTCACAACGAGGTGGCACACACAGCGCGCCAGGGAGGTGCCATGAAGGGAATCGAGGAGTGGTTTGAACTGTACGGCCAGAGCCACCAACACCCGGTCAATGTGGCGATCCACAAGCTGGCGGTACCCGGCATCTATCTCTGTGCCCTGGCCCTGCTCTGGTGCCTGCCAGCCGGGCCGCTGCCGCCGTCGCTCAACTGGGCCGCGCTGGTCGCCATCCCGGTGCTGGCCTTCTACCTGCGGCTGTCGTTTGCGCTGTTCGTGGGGATGGTGGTGCTGACCGCGCTGGGCTTGGTCGCTTGCCACAGCTGGCAGGGCCCGCTGCTGTGGCCGGCACTGGCCGGGTTCGTGCTGCTCTGGATAGCCCAGTTCGTCGGTCACAAGATCGAGGGCAAGCGCCCCTCCTTCCTTGCCGACCTGCAATTTCTGCTTATCGGCCCCGCCTGGGTGCTGGCCAGCCTCTATCGTCGTTTGGGCATTCCCTACTGAGGGAAGCCAACAGGAGAGACCATGAGATACCGTTACACCCTTGCTCGCGCCCTGCCGCTGCTGCTGGGCGCATTGATTGCCGGCCCGGCACTGGCCGACAAGGCCGACCCCGTCGGCGAGGTGAGCACCGCCTTCAAGCTGTTTGGCCCCAACCACAAGATCCTGGTGGAGGCGTTCGACGACCCGCGCATCGACGGCGTCGCCTGCTATCTGGCGCGCCCCAAGACCGGCGGCGTCAAGGGCGGACTCGGGCTGGCGGAAGACCCCTCCCATGCCTCCCTCTCGTGCCACCAGATTGGTCCCATCACCCTGCCTGCCAAGCTGAAGGCAGGGGAAGAGGTGTTCGACGTCAGCACCTCGCTGGTGTTCAAGGAGCAGAAAGTGGTGCGCTTTTACGATCAAAAGCGCAACGCCCTGGTCTATCTGACTTACAGCACCAAGCTGGTGGATGGTTCTTACAAGAGTGCGGTCAGCGCCGTGCCCATCATGCCATGGGGCTGAATTCCCACCATTTATCCCGTGATGACGACCCATATTTGTTGTAATTTAACTACATCATTATCTACGGAGAGCGCACCATGAGAGTCGCCGTTTTCAGTACCAAGAGCTACGACAAAGAGCACTTCAATCAGGCCAACAGCCAGTACGGTTATGAACTGGAGTTCTTCGACGTGCGGCTGGAGGCCAAGACTGCCCGGCTGGCCCACGGCTTCCCCGTGGTGTGCCTGTTCGTCAACGATGATGCCGACCGCGAGGTGCTGACCGAGCTGGCCACCAACGGCACCAGGGTGATCGCCCTGCGCTGTGCCGGCTACAACAACGTGGATCTGGCCGCCGCCAAGGAGCTGGGGCTGAAGGTGGTGCGAGTGCCCGCCTACTCCCCGGAAGCGGTCGCCGAACACGCGGTGGGCCTGATGATGACCCTCAACCGTCGCATCCACAAAGCCTATCAGCGCACCCGCGATGCCAACTTCTCGCTGGAGGGGCTGGTCGGCTTCAACATGCACGGCCGCACCGCCGGCATCATCGGCACCGGCAAGATCGGCATCGCCACCCTGCGCATCCTCAAGGGCTTCGGCATGCGCCTGCTGGTGAGCGATCCCTATCTGAACCAGGCGGCCATCGATCTGGGCGCCGAGTACGTGGATCTCGATACCCTGTTCCGCCAGTCCGATGTCATCAGCCTGCACTGCCCGCTGTTCAAGGAGAACTACCACCTGCTGAACAAGGAGGCGTTCGCCAAGATGAAGGACGGGGTGATGATCATCAACACCAGCCGGGGCGGCCTGCTCGACTCCAACGCCGCCATCGAGGCGCTCAAGACCGCCCGTATCGGCGCGCTGGGGCTGGACGTCTACGAGGAGGAGGAGGATCTCTTCTTCGCCGACAAGTCCAACGAGGTGATCACCGATGACGTGTTCCGCCGCCTGTCGGCCTGCCACAACGTGCTGTTCACCGGTCACCAGGCCTTCCTGACCCGCGAGGCGCTGCACGCCATCGCCGACACCACCCTCAGCAACATCCGCGCCATCGACAGTCAGGGCCGCTCTGACAACGAGGTGGAATAAGGGGCCTCCCCTGCCCCTCAGCGGTTCATTGCCGTGCGCCGGGTTGTGAGACCCGGCGCCTTCGGGTAGGCTACCAGCCCTTTTTTGCTCAGGAGTCTGGCTGCCCATGTTTATCGGATTTGATTACGGTACCTCCAACTGTGCCGTCGCCGTGATGGAACAAGGCAGCCCCCGGCTGCTGAACCTGAGCGGTGCCCACTACCTTCCCTCCACCCTGCACGCCCCCCATCGGGATGCCATCGCCGGCCTGCTGGCCGAAGGGCTGGCGCCTGCCCAGCAGAGCGAGTACCTCAAGCTGCGCGGCCCCGTGGTAACCCGGGCCCAGGCGGTACGCCGCCAGATGCGCGAAGAGGGGCTGATCGACGAGCTCAGCTTCGGCGCCGCGGCGCTGGAGCGCTACCTGGAAGAGCCGGACGACGGCTACTACATCAAGTCGCCCAAATCCTTCCTCGGCGCCTACGGCCTCAAGGCACCGCAGATCGCCCTGTTCGAAGACATCGTCTGCGCCATGATGCTGCACGTGCGGCGCGAGGCGGAGCAGCAGCTCGGCGCGCCGATTCGCCGGGCCGTGGTTGGCCGCCCGGTCAACTTCCAGGGGTTGGCGGGGGAAGAGAGCAACCGTCAGGCCATCGCCATCCTGAGCGAGGCGGCGCGCCTCGCCGGATTCGAGCAGGTGGAGTTTCTCTATGAGCCGGTGGCGGCTGGCTTCGAATTCGAGGCCCGCCTCAACGAGGATGCGGTGGTGCTGGTGGTGGACATCGGCGGCGGTACCACCGACTGTTCGGTGCTGCGGATGGGCCCGAGCCATCGTGCCCAGCTCGATCGCAGCGGCGATCTGCTCGGCCACAGCGGTCAGCGCATCGGCGGCAACGACTTCGACATCCGGCTGACGGTGGAGGGCATGATGCCGCTGCTCGGCATGCACGAGACCCTCAAGACCGGCAAGCCGCTGCCCCACCCGCTGTTCTGGGACGCCGCCGCCATCAACGACGTCAGCGCCCAGAGCCGTTTCTACAGCCTGGAGACGGGCCGCCAGCTGCAGGATCTGCAGCTCGACAGCCTGCCCGGCAGCAAGCTGGGGCGCCTTGCCAGCCTGCGTGCCCACAAGCTGAGCCACCAGCTGGTGTGGCGCGCCGAGCAGGGCAAGATCGCCCTCTCCCAGGAGGAGTCGGCCCAGCAATCTCTGGCCGAGCTGGAGCGCGGGCTGACGGCCGAGCTCAGGCGCGATCAGCTGGCCAGCGCCTCCACCCCGCTGCTGGAGAAGATCGGTGAGCTGATGGACGAAGCCATTGCCGCCGCCGGCGTCCAGCCGGACCGGGTCTTCATCACCGGCGGCAGCGCCCGCTCGCCCCTCATCCAGGCCTTCATCCGCCAGAAGCTGCCCCAGGTACCGCTGGAAGGGGGCGATGACTTCGGCTCGGTCGCCTCCGGTCTGGCCCGTTACGCCGAGCGGCTGTTCGGCAACTGACGCCCCGGCGAGGGTGCCAGCGACGACGCAGGCACCCTTTGCAAGGCCGGTGTTGCCATTTAACGACACAGGCCCAATCCGCGGGACGACAGAAGCGGTCGGGGGCACTCCCCCTTGCCCTGCCTGGGGGGCCGCACAGAGGGTATGCTTGTCACTCCCACTACCGGAGCCCTTTCATGCCCAGATTCTTGCTACTGCTGCTCGCCCTGCTTCTGCTCAGCGCCTGCAGCAGTACTCCCCGCTTTGCCTCGCAAGACCTGCAGCACCACCACTGGGTGCTCGACAAGCTGGATGGCCAATCCGTCACCGCGGCGCGAGACAATCCGCCCGATTTCGAGATAGGTGAGCACTTCACCGTCAACGGCATCGCCGGTTGCAACCGCTACTTCGGTCAGGGCCACCTCGAGGGGAACAAGTTCTGGGTGACCAGTCTGGGCAGCACAGAGATGGCCTGCCAGGCCCCGCTCGATGCGGTGGAGCAGGCGGTGCTGACCACCCTCACCGAAGGGGCCACCCTGGATGGCACCACCCAGACCCTGATCCTGCAGGGAAAACGGCATCGTTTGGAATACACCCTGCGCGACTGGGTGCTGTAACCCCCCCTTCGCATCACAAAGCCGGATCACAAACAGGAACATGTGCCCCGCCTGTGGCACAATATGAGGCAGTGCTCGCAATGGAGGCTGCCTCAGCCATGTCGATGGACCGTCTGTTTGACAAGATCAAACAACTCCCCACTATTCCACAGCTGCTGCATGAGTTGATGCAGAGCTTCAGCGATGAAAATGCCCGCATCGACCAGATCGCGGCCAAGATCGCCATGGATCAGGTGATCAGCGTCAAGGTGCTGCGGATGGCCAACTCGGCCGCCCTGCGCCGCGGCAACGAAGTCACCTCCATCGAACAGGCGGTGATCCGCCTCGGTTTCAACCGGTTGCGCTCCGTGGTGGTCGCCTCCGGCATCATCGGCAGCTTCAAGGCCCCTCCCAGCTTCGACAAGAACAAGTTCTGGACCGAGACCTTCCAGGTCGCCACCATCGCCAAGACGCTGGCCCAGGAGGCCAAGGTGCTCGACCCCGAGACCGCCTTCACCTGCGCCCTCATCCACAACATCGGCGAGCTGCTGATCCAGAGCACATTGCCGGAAGAGGCGGAGCTCATCAATCTGGCGATCCAGAAAGGGAGCAGCCGGGTCGAGGCCCAGCGCGAGATGCTGGGGTACGACTACGCCCAGCTCGGTGCCGAGCTGGCACGGCGCTGGAACCTGTCGGAGGCCTTCGTTGACGCCATCTCCCAGCAGCTGGATCCCCTCTCCCACGATCCGGTCAGCAAGGAGGCGGTACTGATCCGCCTGGCGGTCTTCATCTCCTTCGCCTGGAACGCCGGGGTGCCGGCCCAGGCCATCATAGCCCGCTTCCCCAAGCCGCTGGCCGACCAGCTGGGACTGGATCCCAAGTCCCTCGCCGGTCAGCTCGAAACACTGCATGAACAGGGTAATGCCCTCGCCGATCTTCTGACTCAATAAGCATCATGACCCATCCGTTTCTGTTCCATCCCCAGGTGGCGCCCTGGTTCAAAGAGAGCGCCGACGCCCTGCAACTCACCCTGTTCAGCGAGCTGGACGCGCCGATCCGCGAGGTGTGGCTGCGCCACGAGCCGGACAACGAGGAGTATCTGGTGCCGATGACGGCGGTCTCCACCCGCGATCGGCTGCAGGTATGGCAGGGCACCCTGCCGCTTCACAAGGGGCAGGATATCCACCTCTACTGTTTCAAGTGTCTCACCGACGAGGAGCAGTGGTGGCTGCACGGTGCCGGCGTCAGCTCGGCCATGCCGCCGCGGGAACAGCATTTTCGCTTCAACAGCCTGCACCAGCCGCCGGCCTGGGTGCAGGATCAGGTGTTCTACCAGATCTTCCCGGACCGCTTCTGCAACGGCGACCCGTCCCTCAGCGTCAAACATCACGAATACGAGTACCGCGGCAAGGCGGTCATCAGCAAGGCGTGGGGCGAGCCGGTCAGCCGCCACGAAGAGGGGCACGGCGCCTGCGAGTTCTACGGCGGCGACCTGGCGGGCATCGATGCCAAGCTGCACTACCTGCAGTCCCTCGGGGTGACGGCGCTCTACCTCAACCCCATCTTCGACTCGCCGAGCAACCACAAGTACGACACCCAGGACTACTTCAAGGTGGATGCGCATCTGGGCACCAACGCCCAGTTTGCCGAGCTGACCCGCAACCTGCACCAGCGCGGCATGAAGATCATCCTGGATGCGGTGGTCAACCACACCTCCACCGAGCACCCCTGGTTCTGCCCCCCGCTGGGGGCCCAGCGCAACCCGGACTCGCCGTGGCGCAGCTTCTACACCTTTGACAGCGAAGGGGATTACGTCAGCTGGAAGGGCATCCGCAGCCTGCCCAAGCTCGACTTCTCCAGCGAACAGGTGCAGGACGCCATCTACCGCGCCGACGACGCCATCCTGCGCTACTGGATGCGCGCCCCCTACCAGATCGATGGCTGGCGCTTCGACGTCATCCACATGCTGGGGGAACGCGGCACCGCCGAGGGCAACCGCGGCCACGTGCGCGCCATTCGCTGCGCGGTGAAGCAGGAGAACCCGGACGCCTACGTGCTGGGCGAACACTTCTTCGAGGCGAGCCAGTGGCTGCAGGGGGATCAGGAGGATGGCGCCATGAACTACTACGGCTTCGCCCACCCGATCCGCGCCTTCCTGGCCGGCCAGGACATCGCCTACCACCCTATCAAGATCAGCGCCGAGGAGCTGGATCGCTGGCTCAAGCTGGCGCGGGCCCACATCCCGTTCAAGAACCAGCTGGCCCAGTTCAACCTGCTGGACAGCCACGATACCGCCCGCTTCCTCCATCTGCTGGGGGAGGACAAGCAGCGGATGCGGCTCGCCGCCACCCTGCTGCTCACCTATATCGGCGTGCCGTCCATCTACTACGGCGACGAGGTGGGGCTCTCTGGCGGCAACGATCCGGACTGCCGCCGCTGCTTCCCGTGGGAGACCACCGCCTGGGACCATGTGCTGCACGACCACTACCGCCGGCTGATCCAGATCCGCCGGCAACGTCCGGCCCTGCGCCGCGGCGACATCCAGACCCTCTATGCCGGCCCCCACAGCTATGTGTTCGCCCGCACCCTGCAAAGCGATCAGGTGGTGGTGGCCTGCAACAGTCACCCCAGCGAGCCGCGCACCATCAGCCTGCCCCTGTGGCAGACCGCGAGCCCGGCCAGCCGCTTCACAGACGCCTTCAACGGCGACAAATTCGAAGTGGTGCAGGGAGAAATACAGCTCACCATCCCCGCCAACTCGGCCAGAGTGTTGCTCTCCAGCTAGGCGTCAAAAAAGCGGAACCCCTGTGTTCCGCTTTTTGTTAAAGCCCCCGAGATCGCATAAAGTTGTTTGAACTGGGTTGGATTTCTCTATGAATCATCTAGTTAGTTCACTCAGAGTGGAATAAAACTGGCATCATACAAGGCCGCTTCCGCCCCTTTTCGGCTAAACTGGCCCAAGGCACATAAATTGCTTGTCACTTGGCATCACTAGCGAGAATCCGTCATGTTCGACAATAAAACCCTATTGATTACCGGCGGCACTGGCTCGTTTGGCAAGATGCTGGTCAAGACAGTGCTGGAACGCTACAAGCCGAAGCGGCTGATCATCTACTCCCGCGACGAGCTGAAACAGTTCGAGATGCAGC
Source organism: Aeromonas dhakensis (assembly GCF_000820305.1). Taxonomy (GTDB): domain Bacteria; phylum Pseudomonadota; class Gammaproteobacteria; order Enterobacterales; family Aeromonadaceae; genus Aeromonas; species Aeromonas dhakensis. Next base: position 112,372 of record NZ_CDBH01000029.1, on the reverse strand, counting down.
AGGTCTTCAACGCCCCCTGCATGCGCTATTTCATCGGTGACGTGCGGGATGCCAACCGGCTCACCATGGCGATGCGCGGGGTCGACTATGTGGTGCATGCAGCGGCGCTCAAACAGGTGCCGGCCGCCGAATACAACCCCATGGAGTGCATCAAGACCAATATCCACGGGGCCGAGAACGTCATCCAGGCCGCCCTGCTCAATCAGGTCAAGAAGGTGATCGCCCTCTCCACCGACAAGGCCGCCAACCCCATCAATCTTTACGGCGCCACCAAGCTGGCCTCCGACAAGCTGTTTGTCGCCGCCAACAACATCGCCGGCCAGGATCCAACCCGTTTTGCGGTGGTGCGCTACGGCAACGTGGTGGGCTCGCGCGGCTCGGTCGTGCCCTTCTTCCAGAAACGGATCGATCAGGGCGCCACCACCCTGCCCATCACCCACGCCGAGATGACCCGCTTCTGGATCACCCTGCAGCAGGGGGTGGACTTCGTGATGAACAACTTCCCGCGCATGAAGGGGGGTGAGATTTTCGTGCCCAAGCTGCCTTCGGTACGGATCACCGACCTGGCTACCGCCATGGCCCCTCAGCTGGAGCAGGAGATCATCGGCATCCGCCCTGGTGAGAAACTGCATGAAGTGATGTGCCCGTGTGACGACTCCTACCACACCTTCGAGTTCGACGACTTCTTCATCATCGGACCGACCATCAACTTCAACAATCGCAACAATGACTTCTCCGTCACCGCCTCGGGTGAAAAGGGAACCATGGTGGCCCAGGGATTCGAATACAACTCCCGTGACAACGCTGATTTTCTGACGGTTGAACAGCTGAAAGCATTGAACAGCAAGGTGGTAATGGAATGATCCCGTACGGCAGACAGTCGATCAGCGAAGCGGATATCGAAGCCGTGGTCGAAGTATTGAGGTCAGATTTTCTGACCCAGGGACCCGTGGTGCCCCGCTTCGAGCAGGCAGTGGCGGATTACTGCGGAGCCCGCTTCGGGGTGGCGGTCAACTCAGGCACGGCCGCCCTGCATATCGCCTGTCTGGCGCTGGGTGTCGGCCCGGGTGACTGGGTCTGGACCTCCCCCATCAGCTTTGTCGCCTCGGCCAACTGCGCTCTCTATTGCGGGGCTCAGGTCGACTTCGTCGACATCGAGCCCGATACCGGCAACATGTGCGCCATCGAGCTGGAGCGCAAGCTGGTAGCCGCCAAGGCTCAAGGATGTCTGCCCAAGGTGGTCATCCCGGTACACTTCGCGGGCCTGCCCTGCGATATGCAGGAGATCCATCGCCTGGGACAAGAGTACGGCTTTCGGATCATCGAGGATGCCTGCCACGCTCTCGGCGCCCGCTATCACGGCGAGCCTACCGGCAACGGCCGCTACAGCGACATCACCGTTTTCAGCTTCCACCCGGTGAAGATCATCACCACCGGCGAAGGCGGCATGGCAATGACCAACGACCCCGCAATTGCCAAAACCATGAGCATGTTGCGCAGCCACGGCATCACCCGGGATCCGGAAGACTTTATCAATGAGCCGGACGGCCCCTGGTACTACGAGCAGCAGATGCTGGGCTTCAACTACCGAATGACCGATATCCAGGCAGCACTGGGGTTGAGCCAGATGGCTCGACTCGAGGAATTCTTGGTTAAACGACGGAAAATTGCCGCACGTTATCAGGCTGAATTACCACGTCTTGGCTTGGAAGTTCTATCAGACCGTAATAATCGACTCTCAGCTTGGCACCTGTTTGTTATCAAAGTTCCAGCGAAACATCGTAAAACACAGTTCGAAAAGCTCAGAGCACATGGCATAGGCGTAAACGTGCACTACATCCCGATAGGGAATCATCCTTATCATACAGGTGATTGTGGGGAGGCTGCATACTTCTACGAACAACTGATTACTTTACCGCTGTACCCTACCTTATTGGAACAAGAAGAAGCTCTGACAGAGGTAATTCATCAGATACAATATCTTTGATAGTCATGAGTTACCCAACGGTAACTCATGATTGTTCATAACACGCCAAGTCCTCTGGTGAATCAATTTCCCCCCACTCGCCTTCATAAGGAATAGCTTTAATCTTTATATCATTTTTTTGGATAATTGAATTTAAAGTTCCAGTCATATGCATATTATCTTGTATTACAACAGGTAACTGTTCACGATATTCCTCTACACGCTTCCAACCTACTGGGGAAAACTTCAATAGCCCCATATACTGCCCCTGAATCAAAGCAGTATCTGTAGTTTTATTTCCTATTTCGATGAGATAGCTCTCCTCATCTAGCTTAAAGCTCTCGGCATCAGATAAGGGGTCAGAAAAACGCTGGCGCCATAAATTCAACCAGTTTGGATCATAAGTAATAGCAACATCATCATTAGTATTAAGCAAGCTAGTTACAGCCTCGGGGCTATAAAATATATCAGAGTATGAAACAATACACTCTTCATCCATAAGCCACTCTCGTGCGCAGCATAGTGAGGCAACCATGTTGGTTTCAGCCCATCTTGAATTATGAAACTCTACTAAATCATAGGATGTGAGAACCTCCCTCATATAACCTGTTACAACTGCGATATCTGTAATGCCGGCCGCTCTTAAGGCTGAAAGTTGATGCTCTAGAAGAGGTCTACCATACAGCATGGTAAGACATTTTGGTTTCTCTGCTGTCATTTCTTTCATTCGGCTACCTCGCCCTGCAGCCAAAATAATCGCTCTTGTCATATTATCCTCTCGTCACCATTTTATAAAATCGATCAAGCCATAATGGACTAAAAGGTAAATCTCTCTCTGGGTGCCACATCCACCCTTCACACGGCCAATCTCTATGTGTAATCGCCTCAATACAGCCTTCTGCTGATCTTGCTATAACACTGAACTCTTCGGGAACAGATAATGCACCGTAACGGTGGAAGCTATTAACGCTGGCAGAGATATCACCATGTATATTATGCCTTTGCCCTACATGCCCGGTCACCTCATTCAATGTACCCCCAGACCAAGTAATAAGCATTTGCATTCCACGACAAATACCCAAGGTAGGTACTTTATGTGAGTGAGCCCAGTTCAGTATCTGGGTCTCCGTATTATCCCTACACTGAAAATCACCAATATCATTCCCGCCAGAGAGAATGACCGCATCAGGATCTATATGATGAAGATATTTAAGTAGCAATACATCATCAAATACATTAGATACAGGAAAAGGTAGCCCGCCAGCAGCTATCACCCATCGACAGAGATTCTCATCCAAGGCGTCACGACTCTCATTCCGCTCCTTGAGATGGTCCACACGCTGAGTAATTATCACTTTGAACATATCTGGTTCAACTCAATATATCAACTTTCTTAGCAGCACAATTGATTGTTATTCTGCTGAATGATGACCATTTTTTAAACAGAACCTCACCGGCACCAATCACTGCAGGAATACCCAGCTCACCAGCACGAATAGCCATATGAGAGTTTGCCCCCCCCCAGGCGGTAACCAAACCTGCTATCGGATATGAAAATATCCAGTCATAGCCAGGGTCTGCACTCTGAATAAATATAATTGCTCCACTGAAGTTATCTCTATTGGAATCAGTTACCACATGTCCAGTCGTCATCCCTTGGGTGATAAAATTAGGATTTGCTTCGGACAATTCGAATCCCCAAACATCATTCGGTGATGTAATCACGGGAGGCAGAATTATTTTCAAACTGTCTTTATATCTGCTCATTCCTACATCAATAGAGCGTCTAATGGAATCGACTGGATTCATAGCTCCGACTTGCAACTCCTTGAAGACAGCAATATCACAATATGACATTTCATCTTGACTAAAGCCTAAAGACTCACCGTAGGAACCTACTAACGCAAGAATATCAGATAAATTCCTCGTAAACTCAAATTTAGACCATTCTCTTAGCTCAATTCCTGACTCCAAAAAATCAAACAAGCCCACTACATCCGATTTTAACCCATGCTCTTTAAGCAACTCAGAGATCGCCTTCATCTGATTAATGGTCAGCGAAAAAGGGGGATTTATTGCTGTCGAACTTGATGAGGAAGAGCTCCAATCAAAATACAAATCTGGGGCCTCATCATAACGGGGGGATTCTATATCATATGTTCCAGGGCGTAAGTGCCCATATTTATTTAAAAAAAGCTCCTTGCTTAAAATGGCTCTATCATGGGATAACTGACCACTAACTGTAGTCAAGCTATTCATAAAAGCATCATAATCATGTTGAGTAAACACACCGACTCTAACCAGAGACTTTAGAAATTGCACTGCAATAAAACCGGCACGTGCCAATCCCGCAAAAGGTAAAGTTCCATAACGCTTGGTATCTTCGATTAACCAGTAAATTGTATCTAATGTACCAATGCTTGATTGCAGAAGTATTTCTCTTCTCTCTTTAAGAATATCAAGCTTGCTTGCATCCTCTTTCCAAAGCCCCAACTCCGGATCAATAATCTTGTTGGTCAATTTTTTGAGATGCTCAGTAATACTCGCTATCTCACGCTCAGAGAAACCTTCATTCTTCAATGACTGCAGTCGCTCATGAAGGTCAAGTGTATAGCATGAGTAAACTATCTCGAATTCCACCTTATCATGTAAATAAGGTTTCTCAAGTAATCTGTCTATATAAGCATCGACCAATTTTCCGGCAACATTATCTGGCAAGTGGGCAGGAATGAATGAGTTGAATGATATGCGAACATCAATATACGGCATACCATAAAAATGTAGCATCAAAGGAAAGCTTCTAAGATTACGATAGCCGTAGTTATTTCGTTGATAGGCCCATGTGCTATCTGTTATAAGTTCACGATATAGTGATAAAGCCAGTGGCTTTGGTCTTAACCCAATTATTTCAGCAGGATTCCAATCAGGCATCACACCGTAAACCGTCCTCTTTCCCATCAGAAATGGGTGTTCACACATGCCCAATTCCACTTTATCTGCAATTTGCCTTAATTTATTATGATGCTCTTTATCCGAGTCAGGTTGAACTTTCAATATGAGAGGCCTGGCTTGTAATAACCACAGTGTCAAACGGTCACCTGATTTTGTAAAAGCAAACTCACAATCGACAGGCGTCCCTCCAAAATATATCAAAAGCTCATCAATCAATTTTATAACTTGTGATATATAAGGATTTTCAATTTTATTTGAAGAGACATGGCTGGATGAGACCCATATTCTCCCTCCACATCCTGATGTAATAAAAGCAGTGTCATTACCTTCATGCCAATTAATAACTCTATAAGGAGAGCAAGTACTTGGATCGTGACTGAACGCGACACCGGACAAGACAACATGCTCCAGCATTGGCTGTATTAACACCTGTTCATTGTCGTCATGGTGATCGCCATACGATGAAAAGACTTGGGAGACAGCTGATGCCAAACAGTCAATTTCGACATTCGCAACAGAGAGAAATGCCCCTGCATTAGAATGAAAATGGTTATCTTCTGCCAAACAACTGGATCTTACAATTAATCGACCAGGAATGTTATCGTGTACTGACCTTATGATAGTATGGTGATTCTCAATCCACTCCCCATAAGTAAAATATATAGAAAATGGAATGCTTGCACTTAGTCTGACCCCATTTAAGGTAGCCAGTGTTTCCGCTTTAGTACCAAATTTAAGCATCATTAGTCACCATATATAATAAAAGGCCACGGTATCTAAACAGTGACCGTTGATTTTATTTTAACTAAGCCATGTAAATTATTATTAATGATGATTATTTAGATGGCTTTTCTGGCAGACCAGGCTCTTGTTAAGTACTCAGCTTCAATAAAATCCAGTCCTTTAACCTTAGACTCAACGAAATTAATAAAATCATCAAACAGCTTGCGACCAAGTTGAGCCTGAAGATCATTAACTGAATGCCATGCCCCTAAATAACGCTCTGGTGTCATGTATACAGAGTGACGCCCTTCTATGTATATCACATCATCAAAGTATGGGCTGTCGTTTAATTTTTTTGTTAAAATATCAGTAATACCTGATCGTCCAGATGATACTCTATTTATATCACTTTTTAAGAAAGTTAAATGGTTCTCTATTTCAACTAAAAGTGGATTGGTTTCTATCAGGCGAGGATTCCATAATGCAACAAATCGACCATTGTCTTTTAATATTCGATGAAATTCTTGCGTCGCCTTATCAAAATCAGCCCAGTGAAATGATGATGCCATCGAAATCAAGTCACAACTTTCGGATAATAACCCCGTATTTTCACCAGAGCCAGGCTTCCATATAACATCGGGAAACTTAGTATCATTAGATGTATCAGAAATACCAAATCTTCTCATATCATCATTAGGCTCAACAGCAATAACACTCTTAACGCCAGCCTCCCTGACCATTCGAGTCCAAATTCCAGTGCCAGCACCAACATCAACAAAATCGATCTCATGCACGGGCTTATCAACAAGAGACAGTAGGGCTCTTAATACAGAAGCACTATAATCAGGTCGATTTTTTGAATATCTTTCAGCCAGACCAGTAAAGTCACCTTTATTTACATTCATTTATCACTTCCTTTAATTTATTGTATATATGTTCAGCATTTTCTTCTGCATTAATTTTTTCTGAGTATTCTATCTTTAAATCTGGATGCTTTGGAAATTCACTTTTGATATCAAGCCCACAGATATTATCTATATTACCAGCAGCATAATCATTATAGAGCCCTTTTTGATTCCTTGAGACAAGAATATGTAAAGGGACATCTAAGTACACTTCATAATAACCCTTTATATTATCTCGGTTCCATTGGTGAATCTCGTTAAATAGTGATATTGTAGATATTATGACAATAATACCCTGCTTAGACAGAAGGGAACACAAAGCAGAGTATTTATATGCAATTCTTAATCTATTTTCAGGTGAATGAGGGTCACCTTTAACATCTGTAAAAAATAAATTCCTAAGCTCATCACCATCCAAGTGAACGACATATTCTCCTTGATTTCTAAGCATGGATGCCAAATGCTTTGCAACCGTTGTTTTTCCAGCACCGGAAAGACCTGTGATCCATATAACCATTTTTCACTACCATTCTTCTATAACATTTGGGTGACGTATAGATAGCTGTTTTATATAAGGTTTGTAATAGGATGATATCTTCTTTTCTATATTTTTAGGAATTCTATCTAAATACTCATTTCGTGCAGCATGCACTATATTTAGAGCCCCTTCCAGCCATCTCATAGACTCAGCGTTTACCTTAAAAAATAACTCATCCATGCATTCATCAACAGAGCTAAAATTACCTAAACTCCACAAAAACTCCCTGTCTATAAATCCGTGTATTTTTCCAAAGCTTACGCTCTCTAAAGTAACAAACTTAATGTACTCCCTGAAGATATGCTTTGGCAATCCACTTGTGGCGGGCCCCTCAGATAATTCAGAGAAATAGATCTGGATTAATTTTCCATTTATTTCTAAGTTCATTGGGATATATGACAAAACAATAGATAAAGATGACTCAGCCTTCGCCGATATATCTTTAATATCATGTTCTTTAATATTTAACCATGATGATATGTCATTCATTGTTTTTTGTGCTTGTTCTAGTTTTAACGAAGAGAAAGCAATACACTTCGAATAACTAAATTCACGTTCCAAACTCATCCCGATAGATATAGTGTTTTGTCTAATAATAAAATCTCTGTGCAATAATATCTCATCAGCTATAGGCTTTATCTTTCTATATCCAAAATGATGCTGCAATATACAAAAATTATAATATGATAAAGCTAAATCAAGAGGGTTTCTGACAGAGTAGAGAAAGAACTTACGGGTTATAATTTTCTTTATTTTTTCCCAATAGCATAAATTATTCACTACATGTAGGTGATAATATGAAAGCCTATTTTTTCTAAATATATCAACTCTATTATGACGTGTTATTATTTCATTCCTTGTATATCCTAATGGATTTATGTCTGGGTGCGAATCCAAACATCTTGATATAAAATTCGTTCCACATCTTGCCAAGGAAAGAACAAAGAGATCATATTTATCAGCTTGTAAATCATCCTCCATACTATAATCCCTCACAAGAAGATATATAATATTCGATTGGTGATGTATCCAATAACCACTGGTAGGCAGTATATAAAGGAACTACATTAATTATGTGGTTCTCTTTCACCCCATACTGAATAAGCTGTTGTTTAATATCATTGAGCCAATCGCTTGCAATAAGCACCACAGCGTTATTCTCATCCTCCAACACTTCAGGAGAAAATATATTTACACCATTATAATTACTCCCCCATTTACTGCTATCATTATCTATAATCCCACTTAATAAAGAGTTAAAAAATCCAGATCTAACTAGGGCTCGGCCTCCAGCTCCCAATCCAAATATAAATACTGGAGAACCATGTGACATATGTAGGACATTTAATAGCTGATTTAACTTTGCAATAAAGAGAAACGAGCACTTATCTTGTTCTCCATCTAGCTCTAATGTTTTGTATACGGCTTCAAAATCGAAATCAATTTTTACATCCATTTATCCCTCCATAACTGTTCAATCTCAGGGTTATTTTTCAATATTTTTTGATAGTCAAAAAAACTTTCTTTATTTATCAAATTAATAACATTTGTGGGTAGTGAACTAATTTTATACTGGCTAAACGCCATAATCTTTTCCTGCAATAAGTACAACCAATTAGAAAAGTGATCTCTAATAATATGAGCAACATCATCAGCCATGATATTGGAATATCCAAATCTATTAGTGTGCAGCTCATCTTTCATAAGACATACTTTTAGAGTGCCAAAATCACTACATTCTATAATACCAATAGGATATAAGTTATTTGGTGTTTCAACATTTTCTCTAATAAAATAAAAGTTCCAACTTAAGTTTATTGCCTCTACTCTTAAAGGGAGTTTTTCTAGGTAAAAGTCGACTTCTGACTTATGAAAAGCACTATCATTCTCAAAGTTTGCACACGTATCAACCCCTAACCACCGATATATATCATTCATAGTGCGATTAATATTGCCACTAGATAAACCTGAGAAGTCAATTATTTTAACGCAATCAAAATTAGAATGATGATTTACATGGTGTAACGAGTTCCCAAATATATATTTACCATGTTGAATTAAGTAGTCCTCAACATTTAAAATATTATTTTCAATATTATTTAAAATAGCGTTTTGTAGAGAGGCATTATAACAGGCAATTGCTTGTTCGTATGGGTGTCTTATCGGATGGATTAAGTATTTTGGAAGAATTGGAATTTTACCATTATATAAAATGTCAGTATATCCATCATGCCACATAAAAACTTTTCGTTTACATGCGATTATTTCTGCAAAGGTTTTCTTTGAATAAAGATTGGCTCTAAATCCCATTCCATAAAAACCAGGGCAGTATATATCATGGTGTTTTGATATGTATTTGCAAAGTGAATCAGTACCCACCCGATACGTCGTGATAATTGTGACATCAAAATACATCCGTTCCCTCACCTAACACCTAAGGTGCTGATTATTTCATCACATGTTTCCTTGTATATATCTTCGAAGCTCTCTCTAGTAGGAGGGAGGGCACCTAGGTCTCCTTCACATGCGTTCTTCATGGCAGAATAAAGAGCTTCAATATTATTGTCCACTAGTACCCCTCCCCCTAAACGAGCTATCAGCTCCATAGAGCCTGCTGTTTTTGTCGCAATCACTGGGGTGCCGAGTAAGAGAGCTTCGAGAATAACCAGAGAAAAACCTTCTGCTCGGGACGATGAGATAACAAAGTCCGCAGCCTCAATATACTGATATGGATATGCGAGATGCCCTAAAAGACTAATATTTGGTATATGAAGCTCTTCTATTTTCTTCACAAGATGAGGTCTATCACCTCCCTCTCCGATAATAATAAGTTGATAATTATCATAACCTTCATTATTTAATCTGTGACAAATCTCTATCAGTAAATCAAAACCTTTTACATAATCAAGGCGCCCTACAGAAATAAATGTCAACTTATCAAATGTTAGACTATTATTTCCTTTATGAGCTGTAATATCTTGTACACTTACCAGATTGTAAATTACGTGTTTTTTAATACTTGAATTATCAGGGAATAACTTTTCCCATGCTACTTTAGAATTTTCTGTCACAAAGACAACATCGGTGAACAATGAATATAAAGCTGATGCCTCTTTCTTTTTCTGCTCATTATCTAGATAATAAGATAAATCTGAATGCACCCACCCAATTTTTTTACCTGCACTGCCAGCGACAACAAGGCATGAGCTAATCCCATCAAGGAAGGATACTTCAATCCGACTATCATGAATTTTGACTATCTTTCTTATGACTTGCCATTCAACTAATGTAAAAATAAGATCGATCAACTCTTTATCTTTATAATCAAATAGTGTTCTTATTGGAAATCGGCTAGGGATCGAACTGAAGTAATCCCCGATATTAAAAGTAACCACTATAGATGCTGAAATCTTTTCATTTGAAAGCATCTTTGTAAGATCAACTAAAGCTTTTTCAGCGCCACCATTGCCCAATGTATCGATAAAAAATGACACGTTGCTTTCGGTGTCATTCATGTTTTCATCTTTATTAATCAAGGAGCTTTCAAGTAGAGGTCTGAATACATCCACAAGAATACTTAAACCGTTGTTGATAAGTGTGGAATCAATACCAAAGCTAATTATCTGTTTATGTATTTCTTTGTAGAATGAACTGAGGACGATAATGCCATCACATTTCTTTGATGAAATTTCAGAGGGAGGAATTACCAAAACTCCGTCAAATATGGTGCCATGCAGAGACTGATTGTTATCTGTTAACGCAACTATTTCATACAGATCTTTGATATAAATAATCGCTCGTTTATACAAACTGCCTAAGCCAAATATGATAATTCTTTTCCTCATACTATCTTTCCCCTGATAACATCTCATTCCATTGATTAATTTCATTTTTCCCAGACAGGCTGTTCTGACCATCTGTTGATTTAAAAATCAAGGTTGCATAATACATCGGTATGACACTTAAACTATAGAGTGCTGACGCTAAGCCATCCTCATCATTTTCACATAGATAACCATAACGGCCATGTGCTAGCAGCCCTACATTTCCTTCACAACAAGTTGCAATGATCGGTGTACCGAGGATTATAGCCTCGCCAATGGACAGTGGGTGTCCCTCACTAACTGAGGACGATACTAAACATTGAGCAGATTTAATATATGGATAGGGATTCTCTTTCTTTCCTAATAAAATAATATGCTCTTTCATTCCCAATGTATATATCAGGTCATCCAGAGCTGACTTTAGGGGACCATCCCCTATAATAACCAGCTTGAGATCTTCCTGACCATTTTTTTTAATCTTGGTGAAGGCTCGAATCAACTTATCGAACCCTTTAACTTCAACTAGTCTCCCAACAGCAACGATATATGGATATAGTATTTGAGAGTCATTCTCCATGTTGGAGTTATTAGTGATAACCTCAACATCAAAGATATTTCCTATTACGTTTGACTCATAGTCCCTCAATCCTATTCTCTCATTAAACCCATTCTTGACAGAATTAGATACAAAGATAAGCCGGTCCATATTAGCATAAGCATCATACTCTGCTTTCAATGATGCGTAATAAGGGGCACTAATATGATGAGAAAATAGATTCGCATGTACACAAGCGACTTTATCGTTGCTATTTATTCCTGAGACAAGATAAGTAGAAAGTCCTTCAATATATGCAATAGCAATATCGTATTCATTTTGGCCGAATAATCGAGCACATATGTCATTGGCGGAAAAATGCATAAAAAAACAACGAGATAGCAGCCTGTTTTCGGTAGATGAAAAGATCTCTACTACGGGAAGAATATGGCTAAGCGCATCAAAATACTCTCCACCTCCTTCAATGACAATCAGAAATATTTTTTCTTTCTCTTCAATTCTGCGACATAAGTTTAATAATGCTCTTTCAGCCCCACCATTCCCTAAAGAGTTCATCACTATCAATCTCTTCTTTGTTAATGAAAGAGATGCTATTTTATTTACGGCTATGAGGAACTCATCATGCTCATTCAAATAATTAGCAACACTTTCACGAATCAAAAGATCAACATATATATTTACGATAGAATTATTATTTATACCAAGAGAAATTAGCTTTTCTTTTATCTCTTCAAAATACATGCTCGCGACAATAACAAGTTCAAAATCCAAACATATAATATCCGAAGGCGATACAATCCTAACCCCATCAACAAATTGTCCATGTCGCGTTGTATCGTTGTCTGAAATAGCCGCCAGTTGATACCTGGATTTTATGAATGGAAGAAATACTCTAAACAACCCACCAGCACCAAAGACAATCACTTTCTTCATTTTTATGTCCATCAAGCTAGCTGCGACTCTGCCAAGAATACAAAATCATCTCGACATGGCCCATGGCTTTTATAAAGGTGGTGTGACACCTGGTTTACCAAGCAAATTTTTAACCATCGCTCTTCAATTACGAAAAACTCATCAGGCAGTTTTAGCTCTGTCCTGATATCAGTTAAAATCGAGCCAGCGGCTACCACTTCCGACGTATCCATTGAGGATAATTCAATTATTTTACGCCATAGAGCAAGAGAGCCAATATTTCCACCAAGCTGATTAACATATAGTTCAGTCATTTTGGTGAAGCCTGTTGACTGTACTTCTCGATATATCTCGCTTACCTGTTGGTGATGTGTCCTGTAGTAAACAAGAATACATCTCAGGTTGTGAAACTTCCATTTCTCATTGGCCGCTATTTTGCACCAAAGGGCTGCATCCTCAATATGAGGCCACTGAGACTCATATTCATATTTATCAAACACAGACTTTCTAATTAACACCGACGAATGCTGAAAACCAGATGTTCTAAACATAAGAAGATTTTTTATGAAATTGTCATCTTGTCTGTGATGCCATACTTCATTTATCTCACCGAAAAGCTTAGCCCACCCTCCTAATATATATACATCAGGATTGCTCTTCATAAATTCAACTTGCAGTTCGAATCTATCTTTTATAGAGATATCATCAGCATCCATCCGAGCGATAAAAGTCCCTCGTGCAAGCTTAATAGCTTTATTCAAACTATATACCAGACCTTTATTGCTCTGACGATATAGTCTTATTCGCTGATCTTGTTTGGAAAGAGCTTGTAGGATGTGGTGTGTATTATCTGTTGACCCATCATCTATGATAATGAATTCGAAATCTCTAAAGGTTTGAGAAAGAATACTATTGACAGCCTCTCCAACAAACTCTTCGCAATTGTAGACGGGCATAACCACTGATACTAATGGCAACCGAATATTCCGTATTTTATCAAAATACAATAGAGCATTTATAACTGCATCATCCATATCAAAATAGCGATACTCGGCAAGGCGTCCTAGGGCGATCAGCTGTGGGAAATTGCTCAACTCATCACGGCACGCTTGATAATGCTGTTTGGCTGCATCGGTAAATAGCGGGTAATAAGGTTCGAGACCCTGTTCCGGCTGATAGTCACAGGGATATTCGTAAACGATGCTGGTACCGGGATGTACCTGCCCACTGAAATGCTTGAACTCGGTGATCCGCGTGAAGGCTTCTTCATTCGGATAATTGACGGTGGTAACCGGTTGAAATTGTTCCTGCGCCAGATGGCGATGCTCAAAACGCAGTGAGCGGTATGGCAGGTAATTCCCCTCTGCCGGCAGCAGATGATCCAGCATCCCGGTATAGATCAAGGGGCCGTCAAATGGCTCACCATCCAGCAGCACCTGCTTATGCTGCCAGTCCAGCCTGACATGCTGTGCCATGGGGGTCGACAGCCTCACTTCAATCAGCGGGTGCGCGAGCATGCGCTCAAACATGGAGGTATAGCCTGCGGCCGGCACCGCCTGCCAGGAGTCGGTAAAGTAGCGATCATCCCGACTGACCACCACGGGTACCCGCGCCGTCACCTCGGGGGAGATCTGCTCGGGCGGTACCCCCCACTGTTTGCTGGTGTAGTTGACGAAGGCCTTCTGATAGATGAAATCCGCCAGTTCGCCCAGCAGGGGATCCTGCTCCTTGCGCAGTTCGAGAATCGGTACTCTGGCGTTATCCCCGAACCGGGTGCGCAGGGCCTCAATCATGGCGCCGGCCTTGTCGGCGGGGAAACAGCGCTCGATGCTGGTCAGGTTGAACGGGATAGGCACCAACTGCCCGTCGATACGTGACAGCACGCGATGCTCGTAAGGCAACCACTCGGTAAACTGCGACAGGTAATCCCACACCTCCTTGCTGTCGGTATGGAAGAGGTGCGGCCCATAGCGATGGATCAGCACGCCATGCTCGTCATACTCGTCGAAACAGTTGCCCCCGATGTGGTCGCGCTGTTCCAGCACCAGTACCTTCCAGCCAAGCTGGCTGGCCATTCGTTCAGCCATAACGGCACCGGAGAGCCCGGCGCCAATGACGATTGCCTGATAACTCACGCCGCTTCTCCAAACAGTTGTTGCACGACCCGGGCGGGATGGGCCCGCTGCGTCCACGCCAGTTGATGGCGCTCGTCGAAGAACCAGCCGGGTGCCAGCTCCGCAACCTCTGCCGCCGACAGCTCGATGAGCTGAGTAAAACGGGCGACATCATCCTGCCGCAAAAAGTAGAGCGCGGCAGAGTAGTAGTGATGGGCACGCCCCTGGGCAATGACCACCGGGTCTGCACCGAATGCAGCCGCATTGTCACAGGCGCGCAGCAGGTCGCGCAGCGACTGCTCACGCCGCTCTGCGGATTTGCGGGTCTGCCCGCCGAAGCTCTGGGTATGGAAGCGATAACGCCCCAGCAGCTCGGGGATGAAATCCAGGGTGCCCGGATTGAGGGAGAGATTCAGGATGTGCCAGGGATAATCGAGAATGATCTTGCACCCTTCATCGATGGCATCGGCCATGCCGTCATAGCGGCGGAACATGATGGAGCTGGCATTGACGAAGACTCCGAAGCGGATCAGCGCCTCCCGCGTCATCACGGGTTCGAGGTAACGGGCGTTGTAGTAATCACGAGTGAAGAGCTTGATGCGCGCATCGGTCTCATCATCAAACATCTCCGCCTCGTGATAGCAAAGCGTGCAGCCGGGGTGCGCGTCCAGATAGTCGGCCTGACGCTGCAGCTTGCCCGGCAAAGCCAGGTCGTCGCCATCCACATAGGCAAGGTAGGCCCCTTTTGCTTCACCAAGCAGCCGCTTCTGGGTTCTGGCCAGCCCCATGTTCTGTTCGTTTTGCAGGGCCCGCAGGGCCGGCCACTGCTGTGCCAGCCGTTGCATGATGGACCAGGAGTCATCACTCGAGCCGTCATCGATGGCGATCACCTCGAACTCGAAATCCGTCTGCTGTTCGAGCAGGCTGAGCAGGCAGGGTTCGATGAAGCGCGCCAGATTGTAGACGGGCACCAATACGCTGACTTTCATAGGGAAATCCAAGGGAAAATGAATAGAAAAGAAGCGGATGGAAGAAAATGGGCAAGGCTACCGCACGGTCCCTGTCAACCCTTCTCCCTCTCTGTCAGGTTTTACTGCAAGAGGTATGCCTGACCAAGCTAATCCATTGAAGCTGCTGGATTTATGTGAGCCACACCTGATTATTCACGTCGGCTGAGGCCACGGCTGCACAGTTGCAGCATGTCGATGCCATCCCAGTTCCATTCGAATGCGAGCGCTTGTCCCGGTGCCACCACCCGGTCAATCCGGCAGGTGGGGGCAGTCGGCAGCGCCGCTTCGACCCCGCCCCTGTCACCGCCGACCCAGACGCAGGTCTGCATGTCCCAGGGCTGTGCCAGCAGCTCATTCAGGGTATCGGCCACAAATTCGGCAACTGTACCTCCTCCGACGTGTGCGAGCCGCAGCGCGCTCGCCGGAGTCAATAAGGTGACGCCGGGCAAGCTGGTCACCTTCATTGCCCCCTGCTCGGCGGCATTTTGTTGACTGTGGATGAATCGTTCCATCGCCAGGGCGGGATCGGCGGCAAAGGGAGCAAACAGGGCTTCCAGCAAGCGGCGGCGCAGTCCCTCGTCGGGTTCACCCAGCCAGCAGAGGGTGGTTGGCGAGGCGCAGGCCTGCTGGTTGAAACGGGTGCAGTCCTGCTGCAAGGCAGCCAGCGTCCGTTGCCACTCTTGCGGATCCAGCCCGGCCAGCCAGCGGCTGTCGAGCACCGCCATCGAGCGGCGATCCGGAAACACCACCTCCTGCGCCGCCGGCGCCAGGGGAATGGCCCGCACCTGGCGAATGGTCTCGTCGCCGCCCCAGATGATGCGCAGCCGGCAGCGCGCCGACAGCCAGGCGGTGATGCCCTCGTCGTGATCATAGCGAATGAAGCGGGTACGGGCGGCAATCTCTTGCCATTCACCGAGGCTGAACAGTTCGTTGAGGATCGCCAGCATGGCCTCCTGCTGCGGATCGCGGCGTGACGACAGCCGCACTACGCAGGGGTTGCCCATCAACAGGGCCATCAACCAGGAGTAGAAAGCCACCGTCGGCACGTTGGAGGGCACCAGGTGAAAGGTGACCCCCAGCGGCCCCCGTCCCTGCAAACGCTGCTGTTCTCTGGCCAGCTGGCGGGGCCGCAGCCAGAAACCGAATGCGGCCAGATCGGGATGACGACGCCCCTCCTGCTGCAGGCGGGCCGACAGCGCCGCCACGAAATCGCAGATGACGGGGGCAAAGCAGGGCAGCGGCTGCGGGCAGAAAGTTTGCCAGCCCGCCGTCGGGGCCACGAAGCTGACCGCCGGCCCCTCCTGCCAGGGCCCGGTGGTCGCCCCGGACAGGGTCATTGGAAGGTGTCGCTGCATCCCCTCACCTCGGCGCCGTGCTGGCGTCCCACTACGTGAAAATAACGGCCATGGCGGCCACAAGGGCAGTCATCCTCCCCCAGCAGCACGCCGAGATCCTCGCTCAGCAGGCTGTGGCCAGGATAACTGCCGGGAATGGTGGAGAGCACCTGCAGCAGGCCTGAGCTGCCAATCCCGAGCGGCTGATGGGTGAGCGGATCGCGCACCTGTACATCGGCAAACACGGGAGCATGCAGGTGTCCCTGCTCGCACTCGACGAAGATGGAGCCTACCTGCTCCACCATGCCGTAGAAGTTGTGCACCCGGCCCAGCCCCAGCTGGTCACGGCAGCGGGCCTTGAAGGCGGAATTGTCCACCGCCAGGTGCTGCAGCTTCTTCCAGCCGCCGCTGTGAAACAAAATGCCCTGCGTCAGCGGCAGTTGCAGGCCGCGCTCGCGCAGCGGCTCCAGCAGGCATTGCCAGACCATGAAGGTGAAGCCGAACAGCAGCACAGGCTGGCCGGCATATTTGTCGCAGAAGGCCTCGATGACGGGCCAGTTGGGCCGCATCTGCTCGTCGAGGGCATAGGTATGGTCACGACCGAGGAAAGAGAGCCCCAGCGCGCCCGCGCCGCGCGCCGAAAAGCCGCTGCGGTTCTGGATGAGGGCGGGTTGCTCTACCAGGAGCATGGGCAGGCGCTGCTTGCCGACAAACTCCTGCAGGATCTTCACCAGCACCTTGCTCTGCAGGGCGGCGGTCTCCCTGTCCAGCACGATCCGTGATGGCGAGCCCGTGGTGCCCGACGAGGTGAGCACCTTGAACACTTCGCTCTGCGGCACGCTCTGCCACTGGGCCAGTTTGAACAGCCGGGCTGCCAGGTAGGGCAGCGCATCGTAGTCGGTCGCCGCGGCCGTCCAGCCGAAGGCTTGCAGCACATTGTCATAGGCTGTGCAGTGTGCCTGATGGTGCGCAGTCAAGGTGTTGAGTCGCGCCAGCAGCAGCGCCTGTTTGGCGGCCTGGGGCAGGGCGAAGACCGGCGCACTCAGCAACTGCTCCATCACGCCTCCTCCGCCAGTCTGGCCAGGGCGGCGTAGTCAATCTTGTGATTGGCGGTGCGCGGCAGTTGTGTCACCTGTACCACCTGCACCGCCCGCGGCGGGGCTTGCAGCCACTGCGCCAGCTCGCGCTGCAAGCAGTCGGTCGTCAAGTCATCGCGGGGCTCGACAGCCACCAGCAGGCAGTCGTCACGCCCGCCGCAGGCCCCCGTCCAGCCCCAGCGATGGAGCTGGCTCTCGACCTCCGCCAGGCTGACCCGCTTGCCGAACAGCTTGAGAAAACGGCTGAGCCGGCCGCAGATGTAGTAGCGACCCGCCTCGTCACAGCGGGCCAGATCGCCGGTAGCCAGCTCCTGCAGCTGGGCGCCCAGCGCCAGATCCTCGGCCGTAACGGCGTAACCCAGCATGACGTTGTCGCCGCGATAGACCAGCTCCCCCTCCCCGGGCTTGCCCCCCTCCAGTTCGCGCAAGGCGAACTGGCCGCCGGGAATGGCACGACCGATGGCATCCGGATAAGCGGCCACCTCGGGCGCCGCCAGCCAGGCCATGCGAGCGGTGGCCTCGGTCTGGCCGTACATGACGAAGAAGCGCCGATCCAGTCGCAGGGCCTGCTCGGCAAACTGCTGCGCCAGCGCGGGCTCTAAACGCCCGCCCGCCTGGGTCAGGGTCTGCAACGAGGGGTAACGGGCCCAGTCAAAGCGCAGCCGGGCCAGCATCTGATAGGTAAAGGGCACCCCGGCAAAGCTGCTCACGCAGTGCAGATCGACCTGCTGCCAGAAGTCGCGCTCCAGCACGCTCCCCTCGTGCTGCACCAGGGAGGCGCCCACCAGCAGATGGCTGTTGAGCACCGACAAGCCGTAGGAGTAGTACAGCGGCAGGCTGGTGATGGCCCGCTCGGCCGCGGTCAGCGCCAGATAATCGGCGATGGAGGCGGCGTTGGCCGCCAGATTGCGCCCCGACAACCGCACCCACTTGGCGCTGCCGGTGCTACCCGAGGTTGGCAGCATTACCGCCAGCGCCGGGTGCAGGGCGGGCGTCGCCGCGGCGAGCCGCTCCAGCTGGCCGACATCATTGACCCGCCAGCTCACGCCAAACTGCCGGCAGCTGGCATCGTGCTGGCTCGCTGGGAGGGCCGGGTCTGCCAGCATCACGACATGCCCCAGCTTGAGCGCAGCCAGATAGTGCAGCAGGTGGACGGTGCGGGTGAAAAAGGGCAGATAGATCAGGCTGCGCTCGTCCGGATAGCTGGCCGCCAGCCGCGCCACCCGCCGTGCCAGCTCGCCGTAGGAGAGCCAGCCCTCTTGTGGGTCGCGCCAGGCCGGCGCCGGGTTGTCTTCCCGCAGGTGGACGAGCAGTGCGTGCGCGTGATCCATCAGACGGTCATGCCTCCATCCACGCCGATGACCTGGCCGGTCACATAGCTTGCCAGGTCGGAGGCGAGAAACAGCGCCACCTTGGCCACCTCGTCCGGCGTACCGATGCGCCCCATGGCGATGCTGGCGAGCCGCTCGGCAAACTTGTCGTCCGGGATGGCGTGAGCCATCTCGGTGTCGATGAAGCCGGGGGCAATGGCATTGACCCGGATCCGGCTGGCGGCCAGCTCCTTGGCCAGCGACTGGGTGATGCCGATCACCGCCGCCTTGCTGCCGGCATAGCTGCAAAGGCCGGCTGCACCCACCCGCCCCATCAGGGAGGCCAGGTTGATGATGCTGCCGCCGCCGCTGCGCTGCATCAGGCGGGCGGCATACTGGCTGCAATAGACCACGCTGAAGGTGTTGTGACTGAAGGTCTGCTCCAGCTGGGCCTGATTGACCATGCCGAGCAGCCCCTCTTCCAGCATGCCGGCATTGTTGACCAGCACGTCCAGCTGGCGCGTCTGCGCAAACAGCTGCTGAAAGGCCTGCTTGACCGCCTGCGGCTGTGCCACGTCGACACAGAGCGGCTGACAAGGCACGCCGAACTCGGCGCCGAGCTCATCGGCCAGCCGGCTCATGGCCGCCTCGTCGCGTCCCGCCAGCCACAGCTCGGCCCCCTGCGCGGCAAACAGCCGGGCAATGGCGAGCCCGATGCCGCGCCCGGCACCGGTGATCAACACCCGCTTGCCTTGCAGCAGCCCCTGCATCAGAGGGCGACCCCGTACTTGGCGAGGATCTCCCGCGCCTTGGCGACCGAGCTCATGTCGATGATGTCATCGGTATCGAGCAGCACGCCGTAGCAGTCCTCCAGCTGGGCGATCAGGCCCATGTGGGCGACGGAGTCCCACTGGGGAATGCTGTTGTAGGCCAGCTGATCGCTGACACTGCCGACGTCGATGCCGAGGGCATCGGCAAAAACCTGTTCCAACGCTGTAGTCATCTGAAAAATCTCCGTAGCCGTTCTCGGGCGGCATAATAGTCGGCTGGCTGCAGTTCGAGGGCGATGAAGTCACCCTGTTGCCCCTGTTGGCGATAGCCGAGCTGTGCATTGAGGCGCAAAGCGGCGTCGTTGCCGGTGCGCACCAGGGTGCGGATGCAGCCGAGCCCGAAGGTATCGAAGCCCTGATCGAGCTGTGACAGGGCGGCGGCGACGGCCAGCATGGGGTGACGCACGCTGGAGCGGCCCAGATAGAGGCCGGCATCGGCCACCGGCTGCCCCTGCAACGATTGCCGCGTCTCCCCTTTCAGATTGACGTAGCCAGCCCGCAGGCCGCGGCACCAGAGCACCCAGTGCTGCTGGTCAGCCCGTTCAAGGCTGCTGACGAACCACTGCCGTTGCTGGCGGGGGGAGATGAGCGCCTGCTCCACCATCTGCAACCGCACCTCGTCCAGGTTGCGCCAGCGTCGCAGGGTGGGCAGATCCCAGGGCTGGAGCGGGCGCAATTCGACACCATAACTCATGTTCAATACCAACGACGTCCCATCACTTGCCCATGTTATCGACCATCACCGGGCAATTCCGTAGCAAAGCTCAATAATATAAGATGAAAACTCGGTATAATCTCAAAA
The DNA here is from genome assembly GCF_000820305.1 of Aeromonas dhakensis. GTDB lineage: Bacteria > Pseudomonadota > Gammaproteobacteria > Enterobacterales > Aeromonadaceae > Aeromonas > Aeromonas dhakensis. The sequence goes on along the minus strand of NZ_CDBH01000029.1, from coordinate 91,499 downwards.
ATAATCAACGAGTTGTCATCAATTATCCGGCTCGGCGACCACGTCGGGCTCCTCAGGGAGAGAGCATCATGGCCATCGCCATCATCCCGGCACGGGGCGGCAGCAAGCGCATTCCCCGCAAGAACATCCGCCCCTTCTGCGGCCTGCCCATGATTGCCTACGCCATCGGGGCAGCCAGAGACTCGGGCTGTTTCAGTCGGGTGGTGGTCTCCACCGATGACCCGGAGATCGCCGAGGTGGCCCGTCGCCTCGGGGCCGAGGTGCCTTTCCTGCGCGGCGCCGCGCTGGCCGATGACCATACCGGCACCACCCCTGTGGTGATCGACACCATCCAGCGGCTCAACCAGCTTGGCATCCAGGCAGAGCACTACTGCTGCATCTATGCCACAGTGCCACTGATCCAGGCCGCCGACCTGCGCGCCGCCCACCACCGCCTGCTCGCCAGCAAGGCCCCCTTCGTCTACACGGTGGCCGAATTCGGTTTCCCGATCCAGCGGGCGGTACGCATGGACGCGCAAGGCAGAGTCACGCCGTTCTGGCCGGAGCAGATGGCGAAACGCTCCCAGGATCTGGAGCCCGCCTATCAGGATGCCGGCCAGTTCTACTGGGGCAGCCGCGCGGCCTGGCTGGGGGGGATCAGCCCGGTGGGGGGAGAAGGGATTGGCCACATACTGCCAAGGCACAGGGTGGTCGACATCGACACGCCGGAAGATTGGCACCTGGCCGAACTGCTCTATCAAGTGCTGGCCCAAGATGACGTTTAAGGTTGCCTTCCGGCTCGATGCCGGCGCCGAGATCGGCTTGGGCCACCTGATGCGCTGCCTGGCCATCGCCGATCGGCTGCACGCCGCCGGGGCAGAGTGCCACTTCCTCTGCCACGAGCTGCCGGCGCACCTGCTGTCACTGCTGCGGCCCCATCACCATCATCCCCTGAGCGCGCTCGATGACGCCGGCCCGCTGCCCGGCTTGCAGCCCGATTGGCTGGTGTTCGATCACTACCAGATTGACCACACAATCGAACAAAAACTGACGGTCCACTGCGGCCGCGTGCTGGTGATCGATGATCTGGCCGACCGACCGCACCACTGCCAGCTGCTGCTGGATCAGGGGCCCTTGCGCCGCGCCGCCGATTACCAGCCGCTCACCCCATCCGATTGCCGGTTGCTGCTCGGCACCGACTATGCCCTGCTGCGCCCCGCCTATCGCCAGCTGGCGCGGCAACACGCCAGTCAGTGGCGACGGGGGCTTGTCTGCTTTGGCGGCGCCGACCCGGCGGGTGCCTGCCTCATCACCCTCAACAGCCTGGCCCGGCTGCCCTGGGCCCGCACCATCCGCTGGACCCTGGTGGCAGGTGGCGCCAATCCCTTCTGGCCCGAGCTGGAACAGAGAGTGGCCGAGCTGGCCGACCTCGATTTGGTGCTGCTGCGCCAGAGCGACCAGATGGCCGACCTGATGAGCCGGCACGACTTCGCCATCGGCGCCGCCGGCGGCATGACCTGGGAGCGGGCCTGTCTCGGCCTGCCGACCCTGGCGGTGCCCATCGTCGACAACCAGCAGTTCAACGACCAGGTGATCGCCCGCTTCCAACTGGCCGAGCGGCTGACCCTGAGCGAGCTGGCCGAGCCTGAGCGGCTGCTGCAGGCCCTGCAACGGCTTGAACAACAGTCAGACGACTACCGCCGCCGCGGCCAGCAGCAGGTGGACGGGCTGGGGCTGGATCGGCTCACCGCCCGGTTGCTGCAACAACCGGATTATCAGCTGTTACCAGATGGCCAACAGTGGCAACTACGCCATGATGGCAAACTGCTGCTCACCCTGACCCTGAACGGCCAGCGGCTGACATGGCAGGCCACTCAGCCACTTCAGCCCACGGCGTGGCAAGAGCTGGCACATCGCTTGCAGACAATTTTCTCCCAATTTCCCCTCTATCTTGCCGAGCCACCGCAGATAGCGCCGCCTGCCCCCTGGCAGCCGGCGCCGCAAGGCTGGCAACTTGGCACAGGAGTCTGAACACAGATGCAGATCGCCCATCAATCCATCGGCCCGACGCAGGCTCCCTACGTGATCGCCGAGCTGTCGGCCAACCACAACGGCAACCTGGATCGCGCATTGGCCATCATGACCGCCGCCAAGGAGGCCGGGGCCAGCGCGGTCAAGCTGCAGACCTATAGGCCCGACACCATCACCCTCAACAGTGACAGGCCCGAGTTCCAGATCCACGGCGGCCTCTGGGATGGTCACAACCTGTACGACCTCTACCAGTGGGCGCACACCCCCTGGGAGTGGCACCAAGCGCTGTTTGCCAAGGGGCGGGAGCTGGGACTGACGGTATTCAGCAGTCCGTTCGACTTCAGCGCGGTGGATCTGCTGGAATCCCTTAACTGTCCGGCCTACAAGATCGCCTCCTTCGAGCTGGTGGACCTGCCCCTCATCCGCTATGCCGCCCAGACCGGCAAGCCGCTCATCATGTCCACCGGCATGGCGAACGAGGCCGAGATCGCCGCCGCGGTCGAGATGGCACTCAAGCACGGCAACGGCCAGCTGGCCCTGCTGCACTGCGTCAGCGGCTATCCGGCGCCGGCCGCCGAATACAACCTGCGTACCATCCCTATGTTGCGCCAGCGCTTCGGGGTCGAGGTGGGGCTCTCCGATCACACCCTGGGATCGGCCACGGCCATCGCCGCCACCGCGCTCGGGGCCACCCTCATCGAGAAACACTTCACCCTGGCCCGCGCCGACGGCGGGCCGGATTGCGCCTTCTCCATGGAACCGGCCGAACTCACCGAGCTGGTGGCCTCGGTCAATACCGCCCATGCCGCCCTCGGGGTGGCCGATTACCAGCTCACCGCCAGTGAACAGGGCAACCGCGCGTTTCGCCGCTCCCTCTATCTGGTCAAGGAGATGGCCGCCGGCGAGGTGCTCACCGCAGAGCACATCAAGTCGGTGCGCCCCGCCCTCGGCCTGCCCCCGGCCGATTACGATCGGCTCATCGGCAAGCGGGTCAACCGCAGCCTGAGTGCCAATCAACCGCTGAGCTGGGAGTGGATAGACAAGGATGAGTGATGATCTCTTCAACCAGCACGGCAGGCTCATCAGTCAGCGCTGGCCCGCCCTCTGGCCCCGCCTGCTGGCACAGGACGTGGAAAGCCTGCCGGCCGAGCTGACCGAGGGGCTCGGCTCCACCCTCAGCCTCCACGGCATCCAGCTCACCAGCCGGCACGATCGGGTGAAAGAGGCCGAACTGCAGGCCGCCAGCCTGCCCGAGCAAGCTGTGCTGCACCTCTACGGCACCGGGCTCGGCGATCTGCCGCGCGCCCTGCTGGGGCGCAGCAGCCTCAAGCGGCTGGAAGTGAAGATCATGAATGGCGCCCTGTTTGCCCTGGTGCTGCGGCTGCTGGACCAGCAGGACTGGCTGACGGACCCCAGGGTCGAGCTGATGATGGCCGGCGACGAGGGGGAGGTGCGGCTGCCCTTCTTCGCCCTGCCGCCCGAGCTGCTGCTGGTGGAGGATGCCGCCGCCCGCATCCGCGACCGGCTGGTGAGTGAAATAGACTTGCCGTTCGCCCGGGCCAGGTTCGACGCCGAACACCCCGACGTCACCCGGCGGCTGGCCGAAAACCGTGAACTGGTGGCCGGAGACGGCGACGTAGCCTCCCTGTTCGGTCTGGCCCAGGGCAAGCAGGCGCTGATCGTGGCGAGCGGCCCGACCCTGCAGCACAACCTGGCCACCCTGCAGGCCCAGTTGCAGAGCCGTCGGCAGGACTACCTGCTGATCAGCGTCGATACCGCGCTGGCGTTTTTGCTTGGCCACGGCATCCGGCCCGACATCGTCGTCACCATAGATGACGCCATCCACGGCAACCGGCTACCCGCCGCCCAGTCGGCCCAGACCACCCTGGTCTATTACCCCACGGTTCCCACGGCAGCCCTGCTGGCCTGGCAGGGGCCGCGCAAGACCGCCTACTCTCGCAGCCCCATGTATCAACAACTGCGACAGACGCTCCCCAAGGGCGTGCTGCACTCGGGCGGCAGCGTCATTCATCCCGCCGTGGATCTCGCCGTGCAGATGGGTTGCCGCCAGGTCATCCTGCTGGGCACCGACTTCGCCTTTCCCGGCGAGCTCACCCACTCTGGCTGGGCCGACGGTGCGCTCGGCCCCAGCGCCGCGCTGGCGCTCAGCTGGACCCTCGACGGCCATGGCCGGCGGGTCAAGACCAATCCGAACTTTTCCGCCTACCGCACCGAGCTCGAGCGCTACATAGCGCGCCACCCCGAGGTGCAGTTCTGGAACTGCAGCAGGGAGGGAGCAGAGATCGCCGGCTGCCACTATCACCCGGAGTACGTGCAATGAAAAACGGCCAGATCACCCGCCTCACCGCCCTGGCGCACCAGTTTCGGCTGGGGCAGTCGGTCGCCGCGAGTCAGGCATTGCCGGAGCTGCTGCAAGAGGTGCTCACCGAACAGGGCAACCTGCCACCGGGACTGGTGGCTGCCCTGCTGCAGTGCCAGGAGCGCCAGGACTGGCTGGGGCTGGCCGACTACCTCGAATATGAAGTGGTGCACTGCCTGTCGACCCCGGCCGGCGACACCCCCACAGGAGACCATTGATGATCAAGGCCATGTCCAACGCCTCCGAGCAAGAGCTGTCACGCCGCCAGACCTTCAGCGAGTTGCTGCACGCCAGCCCATTGCCTGCAGCCGAGCTACAGAACAACCTGGGCCTCTACCTCAAGCGCCAGTCGCTCTCCCGCATCCTGTTCATGCACGAGCTGTATCAGAAGATCGTGCCGGTCCACGGCGTCATCATGGATTTCGGCACCCGCTGGGGTCAGAACCTGGCGCTCTTCTCCTCGTTTCGCGGCATGTATGAGCCTTACAACTACAACCGCAAACTGGTGGGGTTCGATACCTTCAGCGGCTTCCCTTCCCACGCCCCGCAAGATGGCAGCGACGCCGCCATCCAGCCCGGCGCCTACGGGGTAACGCCGGGCTACGAGCAGCATCTGGCCCAACTGCTCACAGCCCATGAGGCGGAAAGTCCTCTGGACCATATCGTCAAACATGAGCTGGTGAAGGGGGATGTGACCGAGACGCTGCCGGCCTATCTGGCTCGTCAGCCGGAGACCATGGTTGCGCTGGCCTATTTTGACTTTGATCTCTACGAGCCGACCCGCCGCTGCCTCGAGCTCATCAAGCCGCACCTGACCAAGGGATCTGTGCTGGCATTCGATGAGCTCAACTGGCCCGCCTTTCCGGGGGAGACTCTGGCCCTCAAGGAGGTGCTGGGGCTGGATCGCTACGCCATCCGCCGCACCCCGCACAACCCGGGCCCGGCCTATCTGGTGATCGAGTAGTCCGGTTACGGGCTGAGGCGACGCAGCAGCCCGGCATCCAGCAGCATCCGCGCCAGCGGCTCCACCCGCCAGAATGGCGCCCCTATGGTCTCGGCAATCTCGAACAGGGTCAGCTTGCCGTCGCTGTAGGCCAGCAGATTCATCATCTCCCGCACCCGCCAGCCCGAATAGCGGGTCGACAAATCCGGGTAGAGCCCCCGCTTGCCGAGCTGAGGCTCGCCCAGCACGGTGACCTCGCAGCGCTCGTCCAGCTCCAGACACTCGATGGCCCGGCGCAGCGCCATGAAGCCACCGGCCAGACCGGCCGGCGTCACCAGCGAGAGGTCATCGAGCGAGGTGTGGTACTCGGCATAACAGCCGTATCGACTGCGCATCACCGAGGTGACCGGCAGATCGATGCCGGGCGCGCACAGCTGCCGCTCGTTGGAGCCACGCTCCAGAAAGCTGTAAGCCTTGTAGCCCGGCGCCAGATGACCGAGCACATGGCGACCGATGCGATCCGCCAGCGTGTTGCCCTGGCGGGAAGGCAGGAAGGAGTAGCCGCGGTCATCGCCAAGACAGGTCAGGTTGAACCCGGCCAGAGTGTGCTGCTTGAGCTGGTCCAGATGGCGAGAGAGATAGACGATGGCCCCCAGGGTTTCGGGCACCAGCATCAGCCGGTAGCTGTAGCGACGTGTGGGCAGTGACGCCAGCCAGGCCATCAGGAAGACGCCGACGCAGGGGCCGGAGAGCTCGTTGTTGGCCATGGAGGGGTGGCAGGTGTAGCTCGACAGCAGGATCTCCTGCTCGCTCTCCCCCGGCAGCACCCAGTCGCCATAGGTGAGCGAACCCGGGGCCAGGGTGGCATCGATCACCACCTGATATTCTCCCTCCGGCAGCGCCTCTCGCAGCCGATGGGGCAGACAGAAGCCCCAGCGGCGCTTGTAGTAGGAGGTCACATAGGGAATGGCATCCGGCTGCTCGGGCATAGAGTGAAGATGGGGTTGCAGCTCGGCCAGCGAGAGGGTGCAGCGCACCGGCTCCGAGTAGCCGACCAGATGCAGATTGTGATCCTGGAAATCCACCACCCTGCGTCCATCCGGCCCCACTATGTAGGCCTCCCGCACGTTCCACTCGTCAGGCACGGTCCAGTCGAAGCACTCGGTGCCGCTGGCTACTTCATGGATCTGCAGCTCGGGCAGGCAGTGCTCGCGCCACAGGGCCAGCGACTGCCGAACCCCGTCCCCGGTCAGGCTGCGGTTGAGCGGAAACAACAGGGTGAGCAGCCGATGCAGCTGTTCACCGACTTGTGCCTGGTCGTCCCAGTCGGTGGGCAGATAGCCGCTCTTGGGTGAAAAACTCATGGGGTGGGTGCCTCGATCAATTCGACAATGTGGCCAAGGGGGCTCAGGAAAAACTGGACGTGGGCGCCGCCAAACGCGATGGCCGGCTGGCTGGGCCCGAGGGGCAGGTGGCGCTGTGTGCGCAGCCGTTCGGCACTCTCCTGCAGGTTGCTCACCCGATAGGCAAGGTGGTTGATAACGTTGCGCCGGGTCTTGAGCACCTGAGCGACCGGGCTCTCCTCGCCGGCCGGGGCGACCAGCTCGTAGCAGAGACCATGATCGTCGTGCGCGAACTGCACCCAGACCCGTTGCAGCGGATCTTCCACCGCCGCCGAGAAGCGGCTCAGCCCCAGCACGTCGCAGCAATAGGCCACCCCGCTCGCCAGGTCCGGCACCACCAGTCCGATGTGATCAAACTGCATGGGACTCTCCTCCCGCCCGGATCAGGGCGTATGGGGCCGCCGCCAGCAACTCGCCGGCAGCCAGGATGAAGTCGCGGCACGATACCGCCCAGACCGGCACCCGCTGGCACAGCGTCTGGCGCCAGACGCCCCGCTCCTGCAGCAGGGCCACCAGCCGGGAGAGATCGATTTCGCTGGCCAGCGACAGGTCGCGCACATAGTAATCCGCCTGCCACTCCCGCACCTGGCCGTCGACGCGCACCTGGCCCGCAAACATCTTGTGATAGCGGTAGGGGACGGCCAGCCGCTGCTCCACGTAGTGGGTGAAGGTGATGCGGTCGGGGTGGCAACCCAGCCCCAGCAGCCAGCCGTCCTGCTCCGCCAGCCAGCCGAACGGGCTCTCCTGACCGAAACAGTCGTGACACTCCCGGGCCACCAGCGCAGGCCCCTGCGGGCCGCTGATTGCCATGCTGAAGACGGGATCCCGCGTGCGCACCACCCCTTCGCGCTGGCGGAACAGCTCCGTCATCAAGCCCACCTTGCTCGGGGTCTGCGCAGGGTCGAAGCACTCGTCCGCCATCGGGCTGTAACTGAAGGTCGGCACCAGCAGGTGCCCGCCCAGCCACTGCTCGAGGCATGTCCAGAAGGCCGCGATACCCGCGGCGTTGCCCATGCCGGCAAACTGGGCCACCACCATGGCATCCGAGTGCACCATCAGGGCGCCGCCTCTGGGGATCCCCAGCTCGGTCAGCGCCTGCTCGAGCGCCTGTTTCAAACGGCAACCCCTTTACTCTGCAAGGCTTGCTGGATGTCGGCCAGGCTCTTCAACTCGGCCAGCTCCTGCGGCTCGAACCGCACGGCATAGTGCTGCTCGACCAACAACAGCAGGTTGAAGTGCCCCAGAGAGTCCCACTCGGGAAAGCTGCCGAGGGCAGATTGTGCGTTGATGCTGGCCTGGGGGAACTGCTGGTGTGCCAGCGCGATAAGGTCATTCATTGGCATAAAACTCCAAAAACGGGAGAGAAAGAGAGCAGAGATCCAGACTGAGGAACAGCTCGTCCGCCAGCGGCAGCAACCCCGCTGGAGTGGTTATCGGCCGGGTTGGCAGGCTCGCCAGAAAATCCCGTGCCGGCTGGTTGCGGGTGGTGGCAACCAGGCTGATGACCAGCTCGGTCACGCCTTGCGCCCGCAGATGGTTGGCCAGTTGCGCCAGCAGCCAGTATTCGAAACCGCGCCCCAGCACCCGGCAGCTGATGGCCAGGGTATCCAGCAGCGCCCTGCCCTCATCGAGCGGGCGCACCACCAGCAGCGCCGTCATGCCGTGATCGGCGAATCTGTCTCGCAGGCCGGCCAGCCAGACGTAGCCCCCCTCGGCGGCCAGCCGGGCCAGCTCCGCCGCCTGATAGCGGCGGCCGGAGAGGTTGAACTGATTGGTCTTCTGGCTGAGCTGTTCGGCTCGCAACTGGTTGCCCGGGGAGAGCATCTGCCAGTCGGCCTGCAACGCCAATTGCCGCAGGAAGGCGTGCTCGTCGCCCAGTTGCCGGCGCACCGCCTCGGCCTCGGCCTGGGCCTGATAGGAGTGCTGCCGCAGGCCGTCATCCCGGCTCTGGTGGCGACTGCACAGGGCCGGCAGCGTCAGCAGGACATCCGGCCAGCTCCAGAGATCGGCCGGCGGGGTAATCACCAGCACCTCGGGGCAGTTGGCCCGCACCTCGGCTCGCTCCAGCTCGCTGTCATCCCAGAAGACCAGGCTGTCCAGCCCGACATTGAGGCGGGCTGCCAGCCGCTGCAGCCCCTGGGATTTGGGCTCCCAGCCGATTTCGGCGGCGGCGATCTGCGCCCGTGTCAGCACCATGCCCGGATGCTCGTCAAACAGCCGCCACACATCGTCCGCCAGATTCTTGGAGCAGAGCGCCAGCACTATGCCCTGCCCGTGCCAGTGGCTGGCCGCCTGCTGGAAGGCCTGGTAGAGCCGGCCCATCCCGTCCTGTCCCAGCAGGACGCCGCCGACACCGTCTTCACCGACCACGCCGCCCCACAGGGTATTGTCGCAGTCGAGCACCAACACCTTGTGGGCGGGTCGCTGCAACCGCTGCAGCAAGGGAAGCATCCACTGCGCCAGGCTGGCCAGACCGGCCATGGAGAAGGGGCAGGACATCAGATAGAGGTTACGCCGGTCGAAGCAGTGCTGGTGGCCATGCTGCTGCAGCCAGAGCGGCAGATGCAGGTCGTCCAGGCCGGGTTGCTGCAGGCGCAGGCGGGCCATCTGCTGCTCGAACGCACTGGCCAGCGCGGCGAGCACGGCAGGGGCCGGGCCATAGACACAGAGCGGGGCATGGCTGCAGGCCCCCACCAGCAGGTGATCCTGCGGGCGGCGCTGCAGATGCTGCAACAGAGGCTGGCAGAGCGCGTCGACGAAGGCGGCGACCGCCAGTTGCTGATCGTCCTGCGCCAGACGGCCCCACTCCTGCAGGGTCCGGGCAGGCACCAGATCTTCCCACAACCAGATGATGATGTGGGTCCCGGCCGCAGCCTCGGCGCCCTGGTTCATCAGGGTCTGCAACCACTGGCCATGGGGGGCCACCTGCACTTCGCCGTATTCAGCCAGGGGGCGCCAGGCGAGGTTGCCCGGCATCAAGAACGAACTGCCACTGAGATGAAGCATGGTCATGACCTTCCCCCTGCACTACCGGGACCATCCCGGCAACCGAAAAATGGGATGATCGTGTTTGATCTTCATGAAAAACAAAAGCTTTTTTGGCCGTATTCAGTAGTTGATGCTGACGTAGGGCACCTCCTCCACCTGCCACAGCTGCTTGAGGTAGACAGTCAGCACGAAGAAGAAGTTGGCCAGCAGGTTGGCGAAACGATAGAGGATGGGGTCGAAGCGCACCCCGCTCTCCTCCAGCCGCACCAGCAGCCGCACCACCTTCTTGCTGCCGCAGCGGCACAGATGCAGGGTCGGGATCGGCTGCGGCCCTTGCGGCAGCACGAAACCGGTCACCCGGCCGCGGCTCGCCTCGTTGTAGTGATCGTAACGCCCCTTCAGCCACGCCAGATCCTCCTCGAAGATGCCGAGCCTGCCGCGCACCGAGCCGTTGAGGTTGTAGATAAGCCGCTGCAGCGCCGCGAGATCCGCCTGCATGGGCTCAATCTCGGCATCCGGAGTCAGGTGTGACAACACGGCGCCCACCTGGCAGCAGAGCTCGTCAGTGGCGATCTCGTAGTCACACTGGAACTGGGTCTCGAAGATGAAGGGGTAGCAAAGCTCGCGCTTGTCTCTGGGCTTTTTCGGGTTCATGGGCTGGCCGGATCGGGAAAAAGGCCAGTTTGCCAGCCCCCGCAGGAGCTGGCAAACGGCCGGTCATGGTCCTTCTCAATCCAAAACGGTTCAAACGCTCTTGCTGCTGGCATCCGTCGCCGGCTGGAACTGGCCGATCATCCGCAGCGCATCCAGCATCCGCTGGTTGAAGCTGGTGAAACTGCCCACCTGGGCCGGATCGCTCTGGCCACGGGCCGCCAGTACCGCCGGCGTCAGCGCCTGCTGCTGGGATGCAGGCAGCAGGGCATCCGCCTGCTGCTGCACCTGATCCAGCTTGGGCAGGTAGTCGGCCAGCGGCTTGAGCATCTCCTGCAGGGAGTGCGCCCCCTGATAGGTCTGGCTCAGCTTGAGGCTCTGCTTGAGCTTGAGCGAATAGGAGGCCAGCTGGCTGTCATCCAGCTTCAGCTCGCCCGCCTTCTTCAACAGGTCGTCGAAATTGCCGGAGAAAAAGTTGCCGGCCAGATCGTCGATCCCCTTGACCAGCTTGCCGATGGAATCCATCTCCTCGCTGCTCAGGTTGCCCTCCAGCGAGAAGCTGAAGCTCTGGCTCGACTTGAGGCTGAACTGGCTGCCGCTGTCATCCTTCTGGGACTTGGTCTGCCAGCTGTCGTTGAAGCGCAGCACCACCTTGTCACCATCCTTGGTCTGGATCTCCAGCGAGCCCTGCTGGCGGCTGGCCATCTCGGCCTGCCCCATATCAGTGGTGGAGACCTTGCCGAAGAACTCCTTCTCGAACTGATCGAGCCCCTCCTGGATCAGCTTGTAGCTCTGATCCATGCCGGTCTTGATGTCTTCGTTGTCTGCCCAGTCGCCGAGCTGCTTTCTGGCGTCGCCAAAGCCCTTGTCCACCCCCTTGCGGGCCTGCTCCATCATGCCGGTCAGGCTGTCGTCCGACTTGCCGTCGGCCCGGGCAGCTCCCAGCCGGCCGGTGACGAACTGCAGCACGTTGTCGGCCACCGACTGGAAGTCAAACAGGGTATCCGGGGTCACCGCCTCCGGCTGATCCTGTGCCTTGGGCGCCTTGTAGCCCTGGCCGTTGATCTCCAGCGCGAACTGCAGCGCCTGCTGCACCAGCACCTGCGCCCATTTCGGCGCCTTGTGCAACGAGACTTCATCCTCGTTGTTGGTCTGCTTTGATTCCGCCTGCTGGGGCGATTTGGGAGCAACACCCACTCCCTTGGGTTGGGCCGCGCCCACTCCGTCGATCTGCATAATGTGTCCTCCCACCATGCCTGTAGATCAGCTATCGGCCTGACTGCACACTTCTTGACCACAAAATGCTGGACAATCCGCAGCGGCCTTTTAAAATCGGGCCCCTTTGGGTGGCCGCAGGCTTCCCCCGATTTCGTCCCGGCCAGACCGGTGTGCATGTGAGGTAAATCATGACCCAATCCCAGCAGGTTTCCGCCGACCCGGCGCCCCTTCGAACCCCGGCCGACTACCAGGCCCAGCTCGACGAGAAGCGCGAGCGCCTCTGCGGGTTGTTTGCCGACTTCACCCTGCCTGCGCTGGAAGTGCACGCCTCCCCCGCCGAACACTACCGGATGCGCGCCGAGTTTCGCATCTGGCACGACGGTGACGACCTGTACCACTGCATGTATGCGCCGGCCACCAAGGAGATCATCCGGGTCGACCAGTTCCCCACCGCCAGCCGCCTCATCAACCAGCTGATGCCGGTGCTGCTGGAAGGGCTGCGCCCGCACCCCGTACTGCGCCGCAAGCTGTTCCAGATCGATTACCTCTCCACCCAGTCCGGCCAGATCTGCGTCAGCCTGCTCTATCACCGCAAGCTGGAGAGCGAGTGGCAGCAGGCCGCCGAGGCGCTGCAGGCCGACCTGCGGGCCAAGGGGTTCGAGCTGCAGCTGATTGGCCGCGCCCACAAGCAGAAGATCTGCCTGGGGGAGGAGTTCGTCATCGAACGGTTGAATGTGCAAGGGCGCGAGCTGATCTACAAGCAGGTGGAAAACAGCTTCACCCAACCCAACGCCGCTATCAACGAACAGATGCTGGGCTGGGCGCTGGACGTGACCAGGGGGAGCGAGGGCGACCTGCTGGAGCTCTACTGCGGCAACGGCAACTTCTCCATCGCCCTGGCGCAGAACTTTAGCAAGGTGCTGGCCACCGAGATCGCCAAGCCGAGCGTGGACTCCGCCCAGTTCAACATCGCCGCCAACGGCGTCGACAACCTGATCATCCTGCGCATGTCGGCCGAGGAGTTCACCATGGCGATGCGCGGCGAGCGGGAGTTCAACCGCCTCAAGGGGGTCGATCTCTCCGCCTACCAGTGCAACACCATCTTCGTCGACCCGCCCAGGGCCGGCCTCGACGACGCCACCGTCAAGCTGGTGCAAGATTACGACAACATCCTCTACATCTCCTGCAACCCCGAGACCCTGCAGGCCAACATGGCGGTGCTCGGCGACACCCACGAGATCGCCCGCTTCGCCCTGTTCGATCAGTTCCCCTGGACTCACCATATGGAAGCCGGCGTCTATCTCAAGCGCAAGGCGGGTTGATGCCGCCAGGGCAGAGCCCCCGCTCGACCAGCAAGACAAGACAGGGCCCGCGGGCCCTGTTTGATTATTTATCCCAGTGCATGGGGCGGCCGGAGCCGCTATGCTGGCGGCACGCGCATCCGCGCCACAGTCTGGGTGTCATGCCACCATGCAACGCATTCTTTTTGTTGAAGATGATCCCGAGATAGGCCAGCTCATCAGCAGCTGGCTGGCCCGCCACGACATGGAAGTGCTGCTGGAGCCGAGGGGCGATCTGGCGCTGGCCAGGGTCGAGGCCGAGCAGCCGGACCTGGTGCTGCTCGACATCATGCTGCCGGGTCAGGATGGTCTCTCCCTGTGCCGGGATTTGCGCCCGCGCTTTGCCGGCCCCATCGTCATGCTCACTTCGCTCGACAGCGACATGAACCAGATCCTGAGCCTGGAGCTGGGGGCCAACGACTACATCCTCAAGACCACGCCGCCCCCCGTGCTGCTGGCCCGGCTGCGGGTCCAGTTCCGCCAGCAGGGGCAACAGGCCCCGCAACCCGTGGTCGCCGGTACGCCGCCCCAGCGCCTGCAGTTCGGCCGGTTGCAGATCGACGGGCCGGGCCGGGATGTGCGCCTCGATGGCGACAGCATCCCCCTCTCCACCGCCGATTTCGATCTCCTGTGGGAGCTGGCCTGCCACGCCGGCCAGATCCTGGGGCGGGAGGCGCTGTTTCGCAGCCTGCGCGGCCGTGACTACGACGGCCAGGATCGCAGCATGGACGTGGCCATCTCCCGTCTGCGCCGCAAGCTGGGGGACGACACCAGCAACCCGACCCGCATCAAGACGGTGCGCCAGAAGGGTTATCTACTGGTACCCCACGCCTGGGAATAAGCCCCGCCGAATGACCTTGATGCTCTCTGCTCCCTTATCCCCTTGCGGGAGAAGGGTTGGGGATGAGGGGGCAACAAGGCAATGCCCAGACGTAATCCAGGCAAGAGGAGAGCCCGATGCGACGCCTGTTTATCCAGTTCTATCTGCTGCTGATCGGCTGTTTCACCCTAGCCATCCTGCTGGTCGGCATGGTCTATCAGGTCACCGCCGAGCGGGCGGGAGATCGCTATCTGGAGCGGATGATGCAGGGCTCTCTCGGCCTGCTCACCGGCGAGCTGGCCCGCTTGCCGGCCGAACACTGGCCCGCCCGCATGGCGGAGCAGAGCCGCCAGCTCACCCTGCCGCTGCAGATCGGCGCCCTCGCCAACCAGCCGCTGGCCAGCGAGGATCAGGCCTTCCTGGAGGCCGGCAACATCGTCATCGTCGAGGAGGATGACACCTTCCTGCAGCGCATTCCGGGCACCGATCAGGTGCTGATCGTCGGCCCCGTCCCCTATCTCTCCTACCTGCACGAGCTGCACTGGGTCGACGTGGGACTGCTGCTGGCCATCGGTCTCTCGCTGGGGCTGCCGATCCTGCTCTGGCTGCGCCCGCACTGGCGCGGCCTGCAGCAGCTCGAACAGACCGCCCGTCGGGTCGGCGACGGCGATCTCTCCTGCCGCACCCGCTTGCCCCCCGGCAGCAGCCTGGGTCGGGTCGGCCGCACCTTCGACCAGATGACCGAGCAGCTGCAGGCCATGCTGGCCAGCCGCAAGCAGCTGACCGACGCCATCGCCCACGAGCTGCGCACCCCGCTGGTGCGGCTGCGCTACCGGCTCGCCATGCTGGATCCCGCCCCCTCGGCCGAGGAGCAGCAGGGACTGGAGCGGGATCTCGGCGCGCTGGACGCCCTCATCGAGGAGATGCTCACCTACGCCAGGCTCGATCGCCCCGAGCTGCCGCTGCAGTGCAGCGAGCTGGAGCTCGGCAGCTGGGCCGGCAGCCGCCTCGCCGACTGGCAGGCGCTGCGACCGGACAAACGGCTCGACTTTGTGCGCCCGGCCATGGCCCTGCCCTGGCGCGGCGACATCCGCCTGCTCGATCGAGCGCTGGAGAACCTCATCGGCAACGCCCTGCGCCACGCCGCCGGCCGGGTCACCCTCAGCATGGCGCGCCAGCAGGATCACTATCTGCTGGAGGTGGCCGACGACGGTGCCGGCATCGATCCTGCATTGGCACCGCAGATCTTCGAGCCCTTCGTGCGGCTGGATCAGAGCCGGGACCGACGCACCGGCGGTGCCGGGCTGGGGCTGGCCATAGTGCGCAGCATCGCCCGCCATCACGGCGGCGAGGTGCAGCTGTTGCCAAGCAGCAGCGGTGCCCGTTTCTGCCTGATGCTGCCTGTACATTTGGATACAAACCGTCACCAGTCACTCACTGAACCACAGGTCGAACAGCCCTAGGATGAAGTCATGGAGAAACGCTCCATGTCATCAACCCGAATGAGGAACTGGAATATGAACAAGCTGATCCCCCTGAGCCTGGCTGCTGTCTTCGCCCTGACCTCCGGCTTCACCATGGCTGCCACCCCGACCAAGGCTGCCGCTCCCCAGGCTACCCAGACCAAGGTCGTGAAAAAACACCACAAGGCTGCCCACGCCAAGGCGCCGGCCGTCAAGGTTGCTCCCAAGACCAAGTAATCGACCAGCAAGCTTCCCGTAATGAAAAGGGGCCCCGAGATGGGGCCCCTTCTGTTTTCTGCGCGCTTGCCGTGACTCAACCCTGCATGTAGTCGGCCGGCAGGGCGATGCGGGCGACACCGGATTCCACCGCTGCCAGCGCCACGGCGCGGGCGACGCGCGGCAGCAGACGGGCATCCATCGGCTTGGGAATGACGTAGTCCTTGCCGAAGGCGAGCTCGCTCACGCCGGCGGCGGTCAACACCTCGGCCGGTACCGGCTCCTTGGCCAGACCACGGATCGCCTCGACCGCCGCAATCTTCATGGCATCGTTGATGCGGCTGGCACGGGCGTCGAGAGCGCCGCGGAAGATGAAGGGGAAGCAGAGCACGTTGTTGATCTGGTTCGGGTAGTCGGAGCGACCGGTACCCATGATGAGGTCACCACGTACCCCGTGGGCCAGCGCCGGCTTGATCTCGGGGTCCGGGTTGGAGCAGGCGAAGATCACCGGGTTGGCGGCCATCAGCGCCACCGCCTCGGCAGGCAGCACGTCCGGGCCGGAGACGCCGACGAACACGTCAGCCCCGTCCATCACCTCCATCAGGGTGCGCAGAGGGGTGTCGTTGGCGAAGCGCTGCTTGTACTGGTTCAGATCGGTGCGACCGCTGTGGATCACGCCCTGACGGTCCAGCATGAAGATGTTGTGGGGCTTGGCGCCACACTTGATCAGCAGGTCCATGCAGGCGGTGGCGGCGGCGCCGGCACCCATGCAGACGATGCGGCTGTCGCCAATCTGCTTGCCCTGCACTTCCAGCGCGTTGAGCAGGCCGGCGGCGGTGACGATGGCGGTGCCGTGCTGGTCATCGTGGAACACCGGGATGTCGCAGCGCTCGATCAGCGCCTGTTCAATCTCGAAGCACTCGGGGGCCTTGATGTCTTCCAGGTTGATGCCACCGAAGGTGTCGGCGATGGCGGCGACCGTGTCGATGAACTGGGTGCTGGTGTCGTGCTTCACCTCGATGTCGATGGCGTCGATGCCGGCAAAGCGCTTGAACAGCAGGGCCTTGCCCTCCATCACTGGCTTGGAGGCCAGCGGGCCCAGATTGCCCAGCCCCAGAATGGCGGTGCCGTTGGAGATGACGGCCACCAGATTGCCCTTGCCGGTATAACGGTAGGCATCGGCCGGGTTGGCGGCGATCTCGCGCACCGGCTCGGCGACGCCCGGGCTGTAGGCCAGTGCCAGGTCGCGGGCGGTCTCGGCGGGCTTGGTGAGGGCGATGGCGATTTTGCCCGGCACGGGCTGGGCGTGATAGTCGAGTGCCTGTTGGCGGAGATCGTGCTGCTGATCGGACATGGGGGACCCCGATACGGTAGTGAATGAGTGGTGCATTGGCTCGCCCACGGGCGAGGGCTGGGGATCATAAAGAAAACCACCGGGCTTTCACAGAGGAAAGTATCGCCAACCCGCCAATGACAAGCCAGTAATCAGCATGTCATACCACCCACCAATACCTATTTAGTTATAGATATGGTTTCAATCCATGACGGGGATTCCCGCCCTGGCCTCCGCCTTCCGGGCGATCGCCTCCGTCATTCCTTGGAAGATGAAGAGGTGGAACGGCAGCATGGCGAGCCAGTAGGCCAGCCCCCAGGCCCCCTGCGGATGCCAGTGGGCCGTCACCTTGAGCCGGGTCAGCCCCGACTCCTCCGGCAGTATGTTGAACTCCAGCCGGCCGACACCGGGGGCCCGCATGTTGAACAGCAGATCCAGCCTACGCCCCTCGTCCACCCCGAGGATCTGCCAGGAGTCCAGCATGTCCCCCTTCACGAAGCGATCCGGGTTGGTGCGCCCACGGGTCAGGGCCGGGCCGCCGATCAGGTGATCCATCCATTCACGCACCACCCACAGCTGGTTCATGTAGAAGTAGCGCTGCTCGCCCCCCAGCTGCTGCAGTACCTGCCACACCACCTCGGGCGAGGCGAGGCAGATGGCATCGCCGCTGGCGGTGCGGTCATAGAAGCCGTACTCGGGATGGCGCCAGCGCAGGCCGAGCGGGGTCTCCTCCCCCTGCTGTTCGGCGCCGAGCCGCTGCTCCAGAGAGAGGCTCTCCGCCAGCGCCTCGTCGAAGCTGAGTAGGGTTTGCGGCAGCAGGGCCCGCAACGAGCCGTCATCGGCCGGGATGTCGTGCTTGAGGCCGCCCACCAGCGCCTTGGCCACAGGTTGCGGTACCGAGGTGACGAACTGCAGCCACCAGGCGGAGAGGCGCGGGCTCAGGAAGGGGATGGGAATGATGGGGCAGCGCTTGCCGATATGGGCGGCAAACTTCTGCAACTGCTGCTGGTAGCTGAGCAGTTCGGGACCGGCGGCGTTGAAGATCTGGCCGTCCACCCCGTCGGCCTCCACCAGCCCGCCCAGATAGTGCAACAGGTTGGACAGTGCAATTGGCGGCGTGCGCGAGCGCACCCACTTGGGGGTCACCATCAGCGGCAGGTTGAACACCAGATCCCGCATCACCTCAAACGCCGCCGAGCCGGGGCCAATGATGATGCCGGCGCGCAGCTCCACCGTCGGCACGCCGGCCCCCCGAAACAGCTCGCCACAGTGACGGCGGGAGTTGAGATGGCGGCTGTTGCAGGGCTCGGGCTGGATGGCGCCGAGATAGATGATGCGGCGCACCCCGGCGGCGCGGGCGGCGGCGGCGAAGTTCTTCACCCCCTGCTGCTCCAGCCGGTGAAAGTCTGCCCCCGCTCCCATGGCATGCACCAGATAGAAGACGGTGTCGATGCCCGCCAGCGCAGGCAACAGGGTGATGGGCTTGAGGCTGTCGGCGAGGCGAAACTCCACCCCGGGCGGCAGCCGGCAGGGGCGCCGCGCCCCGGCAATCACCCGATAACCCAGCTCCTGCAGATGGGGCACCAGGTAAGAACCTATGTAACCCGCCGCCCCCATCACCAGACAATTCCTCATTCACTCGCTCCTGCTCTGCATCCCTCGTCAACCACACCACCATAGGGCAAAGCGGGCCCTGACAGAACGCCGACCAATAAAAAAGGCGCCCATCGGGCGCCTTTTTCAGAATTCTTCAGAAGTAAAATTACTTCTTGGTGGTCATCGCACCGAAACGCTTGTTGAACTTGTCTACGCGGCCGCCGCTAGAAACTTCTTTCTGCTTGCCGGTGTAGAACGGGTGGCACTCGGAGCACACGTCCAGGTTCAGATCTTTACCAACGGTAGAGAAAGTGTTGATGACGTTACCGCAAGAGCACTTGGCGGTGATGGCTACGTAGTCAGGGTGGATACCAGCTTTCATGGACAACCTCAAAGTAATAGGCCGTGTCGCCATCCGATCTTCTGTCGGACACCACACGATTGTTGAACACAGTTTCAAAGGCTGCGAATAATATAGGAAATGCCTGAGATCAGGCAAGTGGCTTCGCAGAAAAAATAGGCAATCTCTGGTGAATTCTTCCCAAACGCTGGATCTGGTTCGTGTGGCTGTGCCGGTGCCGTTACGCCGTCATTTCGACTATCTCTCCCCCCTGCCCTTGCCTGCCCCCGGCTGCCGGGTCGAGATCCCGTTCGGCCCGCAAACCTTGGTCGGACTGGTGGTGGATCACCCGGCCGAGAGCCAGGTACCGCGCAACAAGCTCAAACCCATCAAGCGGGTATTGGACGCAGCGCCGGTGCTGGGGCCGGATATTCTGGCGCTGATGAACTGGAGTGCCAGCTATTACCAGCATCCACTGGGGGAGGTACTGCCCCACGCCCTGCCGGTGCTGGTGCGCAAGGGGGAGCCCGCCGCCTATCGCGAGCTGGAGTTCTGGTTTGCCACCGAGGCCGGCATGGCCATAGATCTCAACGAGCTCAAGCGGGCGGCCAAGCAGCAGCAGGCCCTCGCCTTGCTGCGCAAGGGGCCGCAGACCCCCTCCGCCCTCAAGCAGGAGGAGATCCAGAGTGCAGCACTCAGCGCACTGGAGAAGAAGGGGCTGCTGGAGAAGCGCTCGCTGGAGCCGAGCCATGAGGGTGACTGGGCCGCCCGCTTCGAGCCGGGCGAGGGGCTGCGTCTCAACGGTGAGCAGGCGCTGGCGGTCTCCGCCGTCACCAGCCAGAGCGACAGGTTCGGCGCCTTTTTGCTGGACGGCATCACCGGCTCCGGCAAGACCGAGGTCTACCTGAGCATCCTCGAGCCCCTGCTCAAGGCGGGCAAGCAGGCGCTGGTGATGGTGCCGGAGATAGGCCTCACCCCACAGACCATCAACCGCTTTCGCCGCCGCTTCAACGTGCCCGTGGTGGCGATGAACTCGGCCATGAACGATCGGGAGCGGCTCGACGCCTGGCTGGCCTGCCGCGACGGCGGTGCCGCCATCCTGATCGGCACCCGCTCCGCGGTGTTCACCCCGTTTCACGACCTCGGCATCATCATCATCGACGAGGAGCACGACGGCTCCTTCAAACAGCAGGACGGCTTTCGTTACCACGCGCGGGATCTGGCGGTGATGCGGGCCCATCGCGCCGGCATCCCGATCCTGCTGGGCTCGGCCACCCCGTCGCTGGAGACGCTGCACAACGCCCGCAGCGGCAAGTATCACCACCTCAGCCTGACCCGGCGCGCCGGCAACGCCCAGACCGCCCGCCAGGTGATCCTGGACATCAAGAACGTGCGGCTGCAGGCCGGCCTCTCACCCCAGCTGGAGCAGCTGATGGCAGAACATCTGGCGGCCGGCAACCAGGTGATGCTGTTCCTCAACCGTCGTGGCTATGCCCCGGCCCTCATCTGCCACCAGTGCGGCTGGAGCGCCGCCTGCGAGCGCTGCGATGCCTGGTACACCTGGCACCAAGCCGGGCGACGGCTGCACTGCCACCACTGCGACAGTGTGCGCCCCCTGCCCCACCACTGCCCCGAGTGTGGCAGCGTTGATCTGATCGGATCCGGGGTCGGCACCGAACAGCTGGAGCAGCTGCTCGGCACCGTTTTCCCGCAATATCCGGTGGTACGCATCGATCGAGACAACACCCGGCGCAAGGGGGAGCTGGAGACCCACCTCGGCGACATCAAGGCGGGCAAGTACAAGATCCTGATCGGCACCCAGATGCTGGCCAAGGGCCACCACTTCCCGGATGTGACACTGGTAGGGCTGCTGGATGTGGATGGCGCCCTGTTCAGCGCCGATTTTCGCGCCGCCGAAAAGCTGGCCCAGCTCTATACCCAGGTAGCGGGCCGTGCCGGTCGCGCCAGCAAGCCGGGGCTGGTGGTATTGCAGAGCCACCATCCGGAACACGCCCTGCTGCAGGATCTGACCCAGAATGGCTACGGCCATTTCGCCGACACGGCGCTGAAGGAGCGCCGCCTGCTGGGGCTGCCCCCGTTCAGCTATCAGGGGCTGTTTCGGGCCGAGGCCAACGGCCGCGACGAGGTGCAGCTGTTCCTCGCCCGCCTCGCCGACACCCTGCGCAGCGCCCGCTACCCACATGTGCAGGTGCTGGGGCCCATCAGCGGCTTTATGGAACGCAAGGCGGGCAAGTTTCGCATGCAGTTGCTGGTGCAGGGGCCAAACCGGGCGCCACTGGCCCAGCTGCTGGATTGGGCGGTGAAGGAGCTGGAGGGGTGGCCCGAGACCAAGCGGGTACGCTGGAGCCTCGACATAGACCCCACCGAGCTGAATTGAGTCAGGTGCTGGTTGCTGAGGGTGAAGCGGTCGCCAACGTGCAACGTCAGCGACCGGGTTTACCATGCGGGTGCAGGGTTCAGACTCGCAGGTCGACCTGCTGCACCCAGCCTCCCTTGCCCTGCTCGGTCACATAGAGGCCGGACTGACGCAGCACCCCCTGATTGCCGCTTTCCCCCAGATGGTTGAAGGGGGTGTCGAGGGGATGCAGCAGGATGGCACCGATCCCCAGCTCCACCAGGGCGATGGGTGACTGGTCCGGCTGCCAGAACTGCAGCGCCGAGAACTGGCTGTCCCGCTCGTCCAGCACACCGTTGCCATCCTCATCCAGGGTCGCCAGCTCGCCAAACCCGTTGCCGGAGCGGGCCCCGAACAGCTCGCCGCCGTCATCTATGGTGCCGTTGCCGTTGCGATCCAGCGCCACGAAGCCGCTCCCTTCACTCAGGCCGGGCAGGCTGTCGGCCTTGCCATCCTGATCGAGGTCGAAATTGACCCGGGCGTCGGTCAGGCCGGCTATCTTGCCGTCCAGGCTGAGCACCAGCGGATCCTTTAAGGCATTGAGGGTGGTGCGGCGCTGGCTGATGTCGAGCTGGCGCCAGTCCAGCACAAAGCCCAGATCCAGCTGCAGGGTCTGGCCATCCTGGGTCTGCAAGTTCGCCGCCGCCACCACGTTGAGCTGCTCTTTTTGCAGCAGGCTGTCGGTCACCTCCACCAGCTGATCCGGCTCGGCAGCAGGCTGGGTCCCCTCACCCGTCGGGGTACTCACCCCCTCCGCGCCCTGCTCGGCCGGCTTGATGGGCTCCGGCAACTCTATCTTGTGGCCCAGCATGGCTTCGATCATCAGCTTGATGAGCCGCTGACGATTGTCGAGCCCGTCGTTAGGGATGCCATCCTGTTCGCTCTTGCCGGTCTCGGTGGACTTGGCCGACGCCGGTTCAGGAGCGCTCTGAACCGCACCGGCGGCGCTGCGGCTGGCCATCTGCAGCGTCAGCAGGCTGCTGCGGGTGAAGGTGAGCTGGCTGCCGCTGGCAGCAACGGGTGCAGAGTCCGCCGGCGCCGTGGCAGGGGACTGCACCTGGCTGGCTGGCGGCACGGGGCCGAGCCGGCGCACCTTGCGGGCCTGGGCCTGTTGCTGCTGGTATTGCACCTCCCCCTGGAGGTCGTAGTGATCGATGCGCATATCTTCGCCCTCGGCGCCATACATCTGGTCAGTTATCGACCAGCGGCCGGGGCGGGCTTAACACCGATTGGCTATATCAGCCGGCAGACGCCTCGCCGTCGGCGCATAACAGCGCCAATGCCAGCGACCTTGCCTGCACCAGTGCCAGCGGTTGCTGATAGCTGTGCGCCATCACCACGGCCCCCTCCAACAACAGGCAGATGCCGGTGGCTTGTGCCTCGTGGCAATCGAGCCTGGTGCTGACCCAGTCCAGCAGCGCCTGCTTGTGCGCCACCACCAGCTTGCGAACCGGGTGACGGGGATCGGCAAACTCGGCGCTGGCGTTGATGAAGTTGCAGCCATAGAAGTCGCTGCGGCCAAACCACTCCCCGAAGCCGTCGAACAGAGCGTGCAGACGGCTCTCCCGCCCTTCCTGTCCCTGCAGACGCGCTTCCAGCAGGGCGAAAAACTCCCGCTCGCGGGACTGCAGCACCTCCTCGATCAGGGCATCCTTGGTGGGAAAATGGCGGTAGAGGGTGCGCTTGGTGCTGCCGGCCTCCGCCCAGATGCGATCGATGCCGGTGGCGTGAAAACCATGGCGGTTGAACAGACGGTAGGCCGTCTCCATCAGCTGCTGCCGTTTTTCGCTCATCGCGTTTTTCCCCTTGAAGTACACCGATCTGTCTACCTAATGTGCCTAATCACGGCTGACAAACCAAGAAGGAAACCGTGATGACGAGATGGTATGGCCCCTTGTGGGCAGGAGTGGGGGCGGCACTGGCGATAGGTGTGCTGGGCTGGTTGAACATCAGCTGGCATGCCGCCCTGATCATGGCGCCCTTCGGGGCCAGCTGCGTGCTGCTGTTTTCCCTGCCGGCGAGCCCGCTGGCACGGCCGTGGAATGTGCTTGGCGGACATCTGCTGACGGCCACCGTCGGCTTGCTGGTACAGGAGCTGCCCCTGCCGCTGGAGCTGCAACTGGCCCTGGGCGTGGGGCTGGCCATCGCGCTGATGCAGGGGCTGGATCTGATCCACCCGCCCGCCGGCGCCAACCCCCTGCTGGTGTTGATGACGGGGCAACAGTGGCCCTTTCTGTGGCACACGGTGCTGCCCGGCGCCCTGCTGCTGATCCTGCTGGGCTACGGCTTCCAGCGGGTCAAATGGCAGCGACGGCTTGGTACCGGCTAAACAGACGAGGGAGGCCTGGACCTCCCTCGTCGTTCATGCTGACACCCTGGTCATTGCGCCTGCTGGGAGACCCCCTCCAGTCGCACTTCCACCCGCCGATCCGGTGCCAGGCAGGCGATCAGCGCCGGTCTGGAGCCGCTGCTGCAGTTGTTGCCGGTGACCGGTGAGGACTTGCCACGCCCCTCGACCCGCACCTTGTCGGCAAACAGCCCCTTCGCAATCAGGTAGTCGGCGACGCTACGGGCGCGCTGCTCGGAGAGCGCCTGGTTGTAGGCATCGGAGCCGATGCGATCGGTGTGGCCTATCACGGTCGCCACCCCGTCTTTCGGATTGGCCGCCACTATCTGGTTGAACAGGGCGTCGAGCGCCTGGCTGGCAGCCGGCTTCAGGGTCGCCTTGTTGAACTCGAACAGCACGTCCGAGCTCAGACTGAAGGTCTTGGGCACCACCACCACCGCGGGAGCAGGTGTCGCCGCCGGGGCCGGCGTGGGCGCCGCCACGTCGCCGCCCTGCTGGCCGAAGCGATAGAGCATGGCGAAGGCCAGCAGGCCGTTGTCCATCTCGATGCCGGAACGATCGAGGGAGGTATCCCCGAGCGGGGTGGTGTACTGGTATTCGAGGCGGGCGGCCCAGTCACGGTCGATGGCGTATTCGGCCCCCAGCGCCCCGACGAACACGGCGCCATGCTTGTTGCCGGTATCCTTGATGAAGTCAGTGGCCGTCTGGGCCGACAGTTCGCTGTTGGTCCAGGCGTAGCCACCGCCGATCCGGCCATAGAGATCCAGCGCATCGTTGACCGGGAACCCTATCTTCATGGTGGTCTGGATCATCTGGCTCTTGGCTTCCCCTTCCACCCTCACCCCGCTCAATTCGCCGGACGAGGTGTACTTGCCGAACCAGTCATAGCCGAATTCGAAGCCCAGGTTGGGGTTGAGCTGATAGCCTGCAAAAGCGCCCAGCCCGAGCGTATCCTTGCTGGTGCTGGTGTTTTGCAACGCCCCCAGGGTGTCGGAGACGACCTGCTTCTGATCCACGTCGAAAAACTTGGACCAGCCGGCCTTGCCGCCGACGTACCAGGTGTTGTCCTGAGCGGCAGCCTGCACGGCCCCGCTGACGAGCAGGCCGCTGACCAGCACGGCAAGTATCGATTTGTTCATGGTAAAAGCCTCTGCAATGAGTCGTGATGGGCGCTCTTGCGCCTCTCTTCCCTGATGGGGCAAACCCGGCCCCGCCCATCAGGTTATCCCATCTGTTGTCAGCCTCAAATGACTTGGGACTCAAGAGTGTGAAGCGCCCGGCATTCCCGACCGCAAAACGCCCCATGCAGGTGTATCCGCGGGTGCGCCGGCAGCGCCATGAAAAAGGGAGGCCGATGGCCTCCCTCTTGTTGTTTGCAACGCACCTAGCTGGCCAGAAACAGCCGGTAGGCGGGGTCGTCGCTCACCTCTTTCCAGCCGTAACCAATCTCGTGCAGGTAGTCGTGGAAGGCGGCCACGTCCTCGTCCGGCAGCTCGAAGGCGCAGAGCACCCGGCCGTAGTCGGCACCGTGGTTGCGGTAGTGGAACAGGCTGATGTTCCAGCGACAACCCAGGGTCTCCAGAAAGCGCATCAAAGCGCCAGGCTGCTCCGGAAACTTGAAGCTGTAGAGACGTTCACCGAGGGGCCGGGCAGGGCGGCCGCCAATCATGTAACGCACGTGGTTCTTGGCCAGCTCGCTCTCGGTCATGTTGACCACCGGATAGCCATTGCCGCCGAGCTGATCGATGATCTGGCCCAGCTCCTCGTCACCGCCGGTGAGGCGCACCGAGACGAACAGCGACGCCTGCTCGGCATCGGCGTAGCGATAGTTGAACTCGGTCACCATGCGCGGCCCCAGCTGACGGCAGAAGTCGAGGAAGGCCCCCTTGCGCTCGGGGATGGTCACCGCCAGCATGCCCTCGCGCTTCTCGCCGATCTCGCAGCGCTCCGACACGTAGCGCAGGCTGTGGAAGTTGACGTTGGCGCCGGACAAAATGGCCGCCATCCGGCCACCCTTGACCTGCTCCCGCTCGCTGTAGGCCTTGAGGCCCGCCAGCGACAGGGCCCCCGACGGCTCGGCAATGGCGCGGCAGTCGTCGAAGATGTCTTTGAGCGCGGCGCAGATCTGGTCGTTGGAGACGGTCACCACCTCGTCCAGATACTGGTTGCAGAGGCGAAAGGTCTCCTCGCCGATGCGCTTGACCGCCACCCCGTCCGCAAACAGCGAGACTCGCTCCAGATTGACCGGCTCGCCGGCCGCCAGCGCAGCCTTGAGGGAGGCGGAGCCCTCCGCCTCCACCCCGATCACCTTCACATCCGGCAGCAGCTGTTTGATGTAGACCGCCACCCCGGCGGCCAGCCCGCCGCCCCCCACCGGCACAAAGACGTGGGTGAGATGGGTATCCTGCTCCAGCAGCTCCTTGCCGATGGTGCCCTGCCCGGCGATCACCTCGACGTCGTCAAACGGCGGGATCAGGGTGTAGCCCTCCAACTCGGCGAGACGGCGGCTCTCGCCGTAGGCCTCGTCGAAGCTGTTACCAAACAGCAGCACGTTGCCGCCCTGGCGGCGAACCGCATCGATCTTGATGTCCGGCGTGGTCTTGGGCATCACGATGATCGCCTTGATGCCGAGCCTGGCGGCCGACAGGGCGACCCCCTGGGCGTGGTTGCCGGCAGAGGCGGCGATGACGCCGCGCTCCTTCTGCTCCTGGGTCAGGGTGGCGATCTTGTGATAGGCGCCGCGCAGCTTGAAGGAGTGGACCGGTTGCAGATCCTCCCGCTTCAGGCTGACGTGATTGCCGAGCCGCTCGGAGAGTTTTTTCAGGGTTTGCAAGGGGGTGACCCGCGCCGCCTCGTAGACGGGGGAGAGCAGCACCTTGCGTAGATAATCCGCCGCAGAGACCATGAGTTATTCCCCCAGCATCGAGCGATCGCGCCACATCAACCCTTTGTCGGCGCAAAGACCGACCCGTCGGGTCGACTGCTCATAGTTCATATTGGAATTCATCTTTATTCCCCCAACAGGGTGCGATCGCGCACCGCACCTTTATCGGCGCTGGTGGCGAACATGGCGTAGGCGCGCAGGGCAAAGGATACCTGACGCTGGCGATCGAGCGGCTTCCAGCCGCGCGCTTCGACGGCGACGCGGCGGGCGGCCAGCACGCTGTCGGCCACCTCCAGCACCATGCTGCGAGCCGGGATGTCGATGTTGATGATGTCGCCGTCCTCCACCAGACCGATAGTGCCGCCAGAGGCCGCCTCCGGTGAGACGTGACCGATGGAGAGGCCCGAGGTGCCACCGGAGAAGC
This sequence comes from Aeromonas dhakensis, assembly GCF_000820305.1. GTDB lineage: Bacteria > Pseudomonadota > Gammaproteobacteria > Enterobacterales > Aeromonadaceae > Aeromonas > Aeromonas dhakensis. Next base: position 64,727 of record NZ_CDBH01000029.1, on the reverse strand, counting down.
GGCCGTCGGTGATCAGCGCACACGCCTTGCCGAGACCCATGGATTTCAGATAGGTGGTGGGGTAGAGCATCTCCTGCATGCCGGGGCCCCCTTTCGGGCCCTCGTAGCGGATCACCACCACTTCACCCGCTTTCACGGTGCCGTCCAGAATGCCGGCGACCGCCGTGTCCTGGCTCTCGAATACCCGGGCCGGGCCACGGAAGGTGAGGTTCTCCTCGTCCACCCCGGCGGTCTTGACGATGGCGCCGTTAAGCGCCAGGTTGCCGGCGAGCACGGCCAGGCCCCCTTCCAGGCTGTAGGCATTGTCCAGCGAGCGGATGCAACCCTCGGCGCGGTCCAGATCCAGCTCCGGCCAGCGGCAATCCTGGCTGAACGCCTTGGTGGTGCGGATGCCGGCCGGGCCGGCGCGGTAGAAGTCCACCACCTCCTGGCTCGGCTGACGGCTGACGTCATACTCGGCCAGCAGCTCCACCAGCGAGGTACCCAGCACGTTGCGGGCATCGCCGTGCACCAGACCCGCCTTCTCCAGCTGGCCCAGGATGGCGATGACGCCGCCGGCGCGGTGCACGTCTTCCATGTGGTACTTCTGGGTGGAGGGCGCCACCTTGCACAGCTGGGGCACCTTGCGCGACATGCGGTCAATGTCGGCCATGGTGAAGTCGACGCCCGCCTCCTGGGCCGCCGCCAGCAGGTGCAACACGGTATTGGTGGAGCCGCCCATGGCGATGTCGAGCGCCATGGCATTCTCGAACGCCGCCTTGGTGGTGATATTGCGCGGCAGGGCACTCGCATCATCTTGTTCATACCAGCGCTTGGCCAGGGTCACGATACGCTGGCCCGCCAGCTTGAACAGTTGCTCGCGATCGGCATGGGTCGCCAGCAGCGAACCGTTGCCCGGCTGGGAGAGGCCCAGGGCCTCGGTCAGGCAGTTCATGGAGTTGGCGGTAAACATGCCGGAGCAGGAGCCGCAGGTGGGACAGGCGCTGCGCTCCACCTGTTCACTCTGGGCATCGGAGACCTTGGGGTCGGCGCCCTGGATCATGGCGTCCACCAGATCCAGCTTGATGATCTGATCAGAGAGCTTGGTCTTGCCCGCTTCCATGGGGCCGCCGGAGACGAAGATCACCGGGATGTTGATGCGCAGGGCGGCCATCAGCATCCCCGGGGTGATCTTGTCGCAGTTGGAGATGCAGACCATGGCATCGGCACAGTGGGCGTTGACCATGTACTCCACCGAGTCGGCAATCAGCTCGCGCGACGGCAGGGAGTAGAGCATGCCACCGTGGCCCATGGCGATGCCGTCATCCACGGCGATGGTGTTGAACTCCTTGGCGACGCCGCCGGCGGCTTCGATCTCGCGCGCCACCAGCTGGCCCAGATCCTTGAGGTGGACGTGACCCGGCACGAACTGGGTGAAGGAGTTGACCACGGCGATGATGGGCTTGCCGAAATCCTGATCGGTCATGCCGGTGGCGCGCCAGAGGGCGCGGGCCCCGGCCATGTTACGTCCGTGGGTGGTGGTGGCGGATCTCAACTTCGGCATGTCTCTACTCCCTGAATGCCCAGCGGGCTCATTATCTTTGGAAATGAAAAAGTGACTCTCGGATCGGGAATCGATCCTGGTGAGGGCACAGCGCAGTGCCCTGACCGGAAGCGACTCGGGGAGGCACAGCGCCTCCCCTCTCTCATCAGTCGTTGACTGGCGTCAGCCAGCCCCACTTGTCTTCGGTCTGGCCGTTGAACAGGCCGAAGAAGGCGTTCTGCAGCTGCTCGGTCACCGGGCCGCGGCAACCGGCGCCCACCTGCATCCGATCGACGGAGCGCACCGGGGTCACTTCAGCGGCGGTGCCGGTCATGAAGATCTCGTCTGCCACATAGAGGGCCTCACGGGGCAGCGCCTGCTCGCGCACCTCGTAACCCAGATCGCGGGCCAGCGTCATGATGGTGTCGCGGGTGATGCCGGGCAGGATGGCGGCGGTGGCGGGCGGGGTAAACAGCACGCCGTTCTTCACCAGGAACAGGTTCTCCCCCGCCCCTTCGCTCAGGTAGCCGTTCACGTCCAGCGCTAGCCCCTCGGCGAAGCCGTTACGCTTGGCCTCGCGGCTGATCAGCTGGGAGGAGAGATAGTTGCCACCCGCCTTGGCACCGGTGGGAATGGTGTTGGGGGCGAGCCGGTTCCAGGAGGTGACGCACACATCCACCCCGTTCTTCAGCCCCTCTTCCCCCAGATAGGCGCCCCAGGGAATGGCCGCAACGATCACGTCGGCCTTGGCATCCTTGGGAGGATGCAGGCCAAGGCCCACGTTACCGATGAAAGCCAGCGGGCGCAGGTAGCCGCTCTTCAGGCCATTTTCGCGCACCACGGTGCGGCAGGCTTCATTCACGTCGGCCTCGTTGTAGGGGACCTCCATCCAGTAGATCTTGGCGGAGTCGAACAGGCGGCGGGTGTGCTCCTGCAAACGGAAGATGCAGGTCCCCTTGGGGGTGTCGTAGGCGCGAACCCCCTCAAACACCGAGGAGCCGTAGTGCAGGGCGTGGCTCATCACGTGCACCTGGGCATCCTGCCAGGGCACCAGTTTGCCGTTGAACCAGATGTATTGGGGATGAGTGGCGGATTGGGAAGGCTGTGACATTGGCTTGGCTCCTTAAGCTCTGATCCGGGGTTGCTGTTCCAGTGCATCGACCCGGGAGACGTCCACCAGCTTGACCAGCTGGCTCCACAACTGCTGGATGGGACGCACCGACTCGACAGTAACCGTGATCCGCAGTTGTTGGCAATCCTGCTCCATGTTGAGGGCGCAGAGGTTGAAACCGCGGTGGCGCACCACCCGCAGCACCCGCTCCATCACTTCGGGTCTGGGCTGGGCATGGATTTGCAAGGTATTGAACTGACTCATGGGCGTTGCTCCATCATCTGGTGGTTGGCGACTCCTGGCGGAACCAGGGGCCAGACGTTTTCTTCCTCTGAAATGGCCACATGCAGCAGATAGGCGCTCTCACTCGCCAGCAGGCGGTCGAGGGCCGGGGCTATCTCCTCCTTGCATGTGATGGTCTCGCCCGGAATGCCGAAGGCGGCGGCCAGAGCGACGAAATCGGGGTTGTCGGAGAGGATGGTCTCGCTGTAGCGGCCGTCGAAGAACAGCTCCTGCCACTGGCGCACCATGCCGAGGCGCTGGTTGTCCAGCAGCACCATCTTCACCTTGAGCTGGGCCCGGCGGATGGTGCCAAGCTCCTGCACGTTCATCATGAAAGAGCCGTCACCGCTCACCAGCACCACTTCATCTTCCGGGCGCGACATCTTGGCGCCGATGGCGGCGGGCAGACCGAAGCCCATGGTGCCGAGACCGGCGCTGGAGAGGTGGTTGCGCGGGCTGGTGAAGCGCATGTGCTGGGCCACCCACATCTGGTGCTGACCGACGTCGCAGGCCACCACGCTGCTCTCCGGCAACCTGGCAGAGAGCTGCTTGAGCAGCGCCGGAGCATAGATGGGCTGGCCGGGATGGTCGTAGCGGAAGGCGTACTCGCGGGCCATGTTCGCGCAGTGCTCACGCCAGGGCTCGATGGCCAACGTCATGGCGAGGTGCGGCAGCACCTGTTTCAGATCCTGGGTGATGCCCACTTCGGCGGCGCGGCGCTTGCCGAACTCGGCGGCGTCCACATCCAGGTGGATCACCTTGGCCTCGGGGGCGAACTCCTCCAGCTTGCCGGTCACCCGATCATCGAAACGAGCGCCCACCACCACCAGCAGGTCGCACTGCTGCACCGCATAGTTGGCGGCCTTGGTGCCGTGCATGCCGAGCATGCCCAGATAAACAGGGCTGTCGGGGTCGAGCGCGCCTATTCCCTTGAGGGTGGTGACCGCAGGCATGCCGGTGGCGACGGCAAAGTCGCGCAGCTGCTGCTCGGCATTAGCCATGCCCACCCCGCCGCCGACGTAGAGCACCGGACGCTCGGCAGCAGCAAGCAGGGTGCGAGCGGCTGTCAGCTCGGCCGGATTGAGATGCTCAGGCTCCGCCACCGCAAACAGCGGACTCTGGGCCGGCACTGCGGCCAGTTGCACGTCCTTGGGCAGATCGATCAATACCGGGCCGGGGCGCCCTTCACTGGCGATGGCGAAAGCCTCGGCAATCACCTGAGGCAAATCCGCCACGTCCGTCACCATAAAGGAGTGCTTGGTGCAGGAGAGAGACATACCGAGCACGTCCACTTCCTGGAACGCATCGGTCCCCACGGCGGCGCAGGGCACCTGGCCGCTGATGGCCACCAGCGGTACCGAGTCGAGCAGCGCCTCCGCAAGGCCAGTCACCAGGTTGGTGGCGCCGGGGCCCGAGGTGGCGATGCAGACCCCCACCTGACCGGAGGCGCGGGCATACCCCACCGCCGCCATGGCGGCCCCCTGCTCGTGGCGGCAGAGCTGGTGCGCCAGACCGCCGTCATACAGGGCATCGTAGACCGGCATGATGGCCCCGCCCGGGTAACCAAACACCTGGGTCACACCCTGTTTCTTGAGAGCCTGTACCAAAAACTGCGCGCCGTTCATCTGGAAAATCCTGTCCTTTGGTCGAAAAAAAACCCCCGGGCCGTGAGGCTCGGGGGTCGCTTGTTTCGTTCTGTCCGGTGGTGGGTCTATCCCTTGTTCCGTGCAGCTAAACGAGCCCCGAGCGGTGAGATAATAATCACCACTAGGACCACAATAATGCTGACGAAACGGGAGGCCATGTTCATAGTTACAACCGGAAATCCTGTGAAATTGGGGCGGTTTTTACCGCGAATGGCTATTAGAACTAGCACGGTGAATTTTATTGGGCAAGCGTTTTTTGCCTGACAAGACTCTGATTTTCACTGAGTCCAATCGCGTCAGTTGGAACAAAAGACTAATAAAAAACGGTTAACCAGCATATACATCAGACCAAGGACGGGATTTATGTCATTAGCTGTGGTTTATAGCCGTGCCAGCCTGGGAATAGCGGCCCCGCAAGTCACGGTGGAAGTGCACCTCTCCAACGGTCTGCCCGCCTTCAACATGGTGGGCCTACCGGAAACCTCGGTGAAGGAGTCGCGGGATCGGGTGCGCAGCGCCCTGCTCAACGGCAATTTCGAGTTCCCGAGCAAGCACATCACGGTTAATCTGGCCCCCGCCGATCTGCCCAAGGAGGGGGGCCGTTTCGATCTGGCCATCGCCATCGGCATCCTCGCCGCTTCCAAGCAGATACCCGCAAAATACCTGCTCGATCACGAATTTTTAGGCGAATTGGCCCTGACCGGCGAGATCCGTCCCGTGCTCGGCGTGCTGCCCGCCGTGCTCGCCTGCCGGGACGCGGGACGCACCCTGCTGGTACCGCAGGAGAACGGCCCCGAGGCCTCGCTGATCCAGGACGCCGAGGTACGCACCGCCCATCAGTTGCTGGCCGTCACCGCCTGGCTGGCGGGTCAATACGAGCTGCCGCTGCCGGATCCTCAGACCACGGAGGCCCTGCCCGATGTGCCGGACCTGCAGGACGTGATCGGCCAATCCCAGGCCAAGCGGGCGCTGGAGATCGCCGCCGCCGGCAGCCACAACCTGCTGTTCATCGGCCCACCCGGCACCGGCAAGAGCATGCTGGCGAGCCGCTTGCCCGGCATACTGCCACCGCTCAGCGAACAGGAGGCGCAGCAGACCGCCGCCATCCACTCCATTGGCGGCCTCACCCCCCGCGCCGGTCACTGGCACCACAGACCCTATCGCACGCCGCACCACAGCGCCTCGGCGGTGGCGCTGGTGGGGGGTGGCAGCCACCCGCGGCCCGGTGAAATATCCCTGGCCCACAACGGGGTGCTGTTTCTGGATGAACTGCCGGAGTTCGAGCGCAAGGTGCTCGACTCCCTGCGCGAGCCGCTGGAAACGGGCCACATCACCATCAGCCGGGCCGCCCGTCAGGTCGATTTTCCCGCCCGCTTCCAGCTGGTCGGCGCCATGAACCCCAGCCCCTGCGGCCACTACGGCGATGGCCAGACCCGCTCCAGCCCGGATCAGATCCTGCGCTACCTCGGCAAGCTCTCCGGCCCCTTCCTCGACCGCTTCGACCTGACGGTGGAGGTGCCGCTGCTGCCCAAGGGGAGCCTGACCGGCAAGGCGGAGCGGGGGGAGTCGAGCCAGCAGATCCGCGAACGGGTGCTGGGCGCGCGGGAGCGCATGCTGAGCCGCAACGGCAAGCTCAACAATTTGCTTGATAGTCGTGAAATCGAAGAAATTTGCCGCTTATCGCCGCAGGATGCCGAGTTTCTGGAGAACGCCATCCAGAAGCTTGGGCTCAGCATCCGGGCCTGGCACCGCATCCTGCGGGTATCGCGCACCATCGCCGATCTGGCGGGGCACGCCGCCATCGAAAGAGAGCACCTGATTGAGGCGCTCGGCTATCGGGCCATGGATCGGCTGCTGTCACGGCTGCGCAGCGGTTGATGGGTCGCAAGCGCACCTGACGGCCCTGCATGGTCTCGCGGGCCATCGGCTGATATTATGGCCACAGATCTGACCACTTGATGGCCCTTTATCGACAGCAAGACGGACCCGACCCATGCCCAACAAGCTGATTGAGCGACTGCGCGGCAGCCTCTCGACCCTGCTCTATTTTCTCAACACCCTGTTCTGGTTTATCCCCATTCTCTCGCTGGGCCTGCTCAAGCTGGTGCTGCCCCTCAAGGGCTGGCGCACCTTCTGCAATGCCCTGCTGGATGGCAGCGCCGGCTGCTGGATCGGTTTCAACAACCTGATCCAGAAAACCATCATCAGAACCCCTTTCGATGTGGTCGGAGTGGACAAAGGGCACCGGAATGAGTGGTATATGGTGATTGCCAACCATCAATCCTGGGTCGACATACTGGTACTGCAGCGGGTTTTTAATCAAAAAATCCCCTTCCTGAAGTTTTTCCTCAAGAAAGAACTGATTTGGGTACCTTTTCTCGGGCTGGCCTGGTGGGCGCTGGACTTCCCCTTCATGCAGCGATATTCCCGCAAACTGCTGGAAAAGAAGCCCCATCTGAAGGGAAAAGACATAGAGACCACGCGCAAGGCCTGTGCCAAGTACCGCCACATGCCGGTGAGCGTGATGAACTTCGTGGAGGGCACTCGCTTCACCGCCCGCAAGCATAACAAACAGGCAGCGCCCTATCGCCACCTGCTGCATCCGAGGGCTGGCGGCATTGCCTTCACCCTGGCAGCCATGGGCGATCAGCTGCACAAGCTGGTGGATGTGACCATCGCCTATCCGGGCGGCATCCCCAGCTACTGGGACTTCATGTGCGGTCGGGTCAAGGAGATCAAGGTTCGGGTCCGCTTTCTGCCGATCGAACGCAATCTGGTGGGGGATTACTTCAATGACCCCGAGTTCCAACAAGAGTTTCAGCAGTGGTTGAACGGGATCTGGCACGAGAAGGACCAGACCCTGAACCAGCTGCTGGCAGACAAGACGCCCCAAACTACGCCATGCTAAGCCTGCTCCCGGGTCCGCTGGTGCTGCTCATCAGTGCCAGCCTGACCATACTGTTTACCACCCTGTGCGCCAGCCTGATCCTGCTGGTGTCGCTGGTCAAACTGCTGCCCGTTCCGCCCCTGGCCCGTGCCTGCAGCCGGCTCAACAACCGCTTCATGCGGCTGTGGCTGGCCTGCAACGCCCTGGTGATCCGCCTCACCACCCGCATCGACTGGCAGGTGGAGGACGACACCCGGCTGCGCAAGGATGGCTGGTATCTCATCATCAGCAACCACATGAGCTGGACCGACATCGTCGTGCTGGGCCACCTGTTTCGCGACCGGCTGCCGGTCCCCAAGTTCTTCATGAAGCACGAGCTCATCTACATACCACTGCTGGGGCTGGCCTGCTGGGGGCTGGACATGCCCTTTATGCGTCGCTACTCACGGGAGTTCTTGCTGCGCAACCCGCATCTGCGGGGCAAGGATATCGAGACCACCCGCAACGCTTGCGAGCAGTTTCGCCACATCCCCACCACCGTCATCAACTTCGTGGAGGGGACCCGCTTCACCGAGGCGAAGCGCGATGCCTCCCGCTCCCGATACCAGCATCTGATGCCGCCCAAGGCGGCAGGGCTGGCCTTCACCCTGGCGGCCATGGGGGATCAGTTCGACAGCCTGATCAACGTCACCATCAGCTATCCGGACAACGTCGAGACCCCCTTCAAGGACTTCCTGATGGGGCGGATGAAGCGCATCCGGGTGCGGATCGAGGAGCTGCCGGTGGACGAGCAGCTGGTGGGGGATTACTTCAATGACAAGCAGTTCAAGCGCGGCTTCCAGGAGTGGCTGAACCAGCGCTGGCAGGAGAAAGACGCCGTGCTGGCGCAGTGGCAGGCGGCCGACACGGTGGCTCAGACCGATCCGCAGGCCGCCGAGGCGAGCGCCGAGGCCAGCTCGGGCAACTGATCCTCGCTGAACACGGCGATGCCGTGGCGGCGCAGCAGGGCAGTGGTCATGCCCTCGCCCGCCACGGACTGCCCCTCGAAGCGCCCGTTGTAGATGCGGCCGCTGCCGCAGGAGGGGCTCCCCTCCTTGAGCAGGGCGAAGCGAATGCCCTGCTGCTGACAAGTCGCCAGCGCCAGCGCGGCGCCACGGGCAAACTCAGCCGTCACATCCAGTCCACCCTCGGTCACCACCCGCTCGCCCTGCCGTTCGGCAGGGGGGCGCGGCGTCGGCAGGCCGCCCGCCACCTCGGGACAGAAGGCCAATGCCCGCCCTTCGGCCCCCAGCGTCTGCAGCCAGTCGCTGACGATGCCCTTGCTCTGGCCGTCGTAACGAACCGGCTGACCCAGCAAGCAGGCACTCACCAATACCTTGTGCACGCTGGTCTCACTCATGCTTTGCTCCCCCGCAGGCTAAAACCTGGGCCCTCGTAGCGCAACGAACATGGACCCAGCAGGCAGGCGCTTACCAATACCTTGTGCACACCCGCACCACTCATGCTTCCGCTCCGTGCATCACCTGATCGAACATCACGCAGCAGGGGCTCTCCAGCCGGTAGAGGATGGCGGGACGCTGCTTGCCGGTGCGCTTGCGGCCGGTGTCCACCAGAATATCGGCGCGATGGATGCGCTTGCGAAAGGCGGCCGTGTTCATCGGGGTCTGCAGGATGATTTCGAAGGCCCGCTGCACCTCGGAGAGGGTGAACTCGGCCCCCAGCAGTTGCAGCGGCAGGGTGCTGTAACGGCTCTTGATGCGCAGTCGCTCCAGCCCTCTGGCGATCAGCTGGGTGTGGTCGAAGGCGAGGCTGAGCCCCGGCAGGGCAGAGAGCGGGTGCCAGCAGCCGTGGAGAACCTCCACCTCGGGATCCACCAGACAGAGGTAGACCAGGGTGGTGGACCAGCCACGGGGATCCCGCTCCAGGTTGCCCAGGGTGCAGACCTGCTCGCTGTAGCAGTGGCCCAGCCCCCATTCGGTCAACAGGCGATGGCGAGCCGCGTCCAGATCCCGATCCCGGGTCTCGTCGATGCGCAGGGCCGGCAGTTGCCAGCAGTGGGCAAAGGGCGGGCGATCGCGGGTCTCCAGCAGCAGCTCGAGCCGCTCCTCGTTCAACCGCAGCACCACCATATCCAGACTCATTCTCAACATGCCGATCGCCCTGCTCGCCTTCGATTAATGTTTGGTAGATAATATCACACGAATAGTATGTGCAGGAGCCACTCAATGGGAACCGTCGCCAGCCTGGATATTGATGCGCAGAAGGGGTTTACCCCCCTCTGCCCGAACGAACTGCCCGTCGCGGGCGGGGATGATATTGTGGCTGCGCTCAACGCTCAGGCCACCCTCGCCAGCCTGCGGGTCGGCAGCAAGGATTCACACCCGGCCAACGCCGCCTGGGCCGTCAGCGACCCTGCCGGCATGCTGCTGCCGCTGGATCTGCCCAACGCCGACCTCACCTGGCCGGTGCACTGCGTGCCGGGCACTCGCGGCTTCGAACTGCTCGACGGCCTGCCGGCCCCGGTCGATTACGACTTCTTCGTCTGGAAGGGGGTCGAGCCGGATCTGCACCCCTACGGCACCTGCTTCCACGATCTGGCCGAGCGCCGCAGCACCGGGCTCATCGAGTTCCTGCAGTCCCGCGGTGTCACGACCGTACTGGCCGGCGGCCTCGCCACCGACTACTGCGTCAAGACCAGCGTGCTGCAGCTGCGCCGCGCCGGCTTCCGGGTGATCGTCCACCTTGATGCCTGCCGTGGCATCGCCCCCGAAACGGTCGCTCAGGCCCACTCCCAGATGATCGAGGCTGGCGCCGAACTGGCCCAGACCCTTGCCGATGTACAACGCCTGCTGGACGCCTGATATGCCTCCTATTCTCAACAGCCTGCTCGATACAGATGCTTACAAGCTGCACATGCAGCAGGCGGTGTTCCATCGCTATCCGGATGCCGAGGTGGTGGCCGAGTTCCACAGCCGTAACGAGGAAGATCTGCTGCCCATGATGGGCCAGATCGAGGAGCAGCTGCGCCTCGCCGGCTCCCTGCGGCTGACCCGGCCCGAGCTCAACTTCCTGGCGGAGCGCCCCTTCTTTACCCCTGACTACCTCGACCACCTGCGCCGCAAGCCGCTGGATGCCTCCCTGCTCAAGGTGTTCGAACAGGATGGTCGCATCAACGTGCGGGTCGAGGGCCCCTGGCAGGACGTGATCCTGTGGGAGATCCCGGTGCTCGCCATCATCAGCGAGATGCGCAACCGCTTCCGCTACCCCCAGTTTGGCGTCACTCAGGCGCTGGAGCGGCTCGATCAGAAGCTCGACAAGCTGGAGCGGGAGCTGAGCCGGGAAGAGATGAGCGAGTTCAACCTCATCGACTTTGGCACCCGTCGCCGCTTCTCCCTCGCGGTACAGGATGCGGTGGTGGGTCGCCTCCAGGAGCGGCTGCCGGCGTTTCGCGGCACCAGCAACTACCTGCTGGCCCAGAAGTACGGCCTGCCGGCGGTAGGCACCCAGGCTCACGAGTGGTTCCAGGCCCATCAGCAGCTCGGCTTCCCGCTCGAGCACAGCCAGCGTGCCGCCCTCACCAGCTGGCTGGATGAGTTCACCAACCACCTCGGCATCGCGCTCACCGACTGCATCACCATGGATGCCTTCCTGCGCGACTTCGACTTCGAGCTGGCGAGCCGCTATCAGGGGCTGCGTCACGACTCCGGCGATCCCGTGGTGTGGGGCGAGAAGGCCATCAGCCACTATCAGCGGCTCGGCATCGACCCCACCGAGAAGACGCTGGTCTTCTCCGATGGCCTCAATCTCGACAAGGCCGTTGAGCTGCTGCGCCACTTCCGCGGCCGCATCAACACCAGCTTCGGTATCGGCACCAAGCTCACCTGCGATCTGCCCGGCGTCAGCCCGATGAACATCGTCTTCAAGCTGATCGAGTGCAACGGCGGCCCGGTCGCCAAGATCTCCGACAGCCCGGGCAAGACCCTGTGCCGGGACGCGGACTTCATCCGCAACCTCAAGCAGGCCTTCCACGTCGGGGTCTAACGCCTATTTTTGGGGACGTATCTTGCGCCAGTGGCCAGTGGCCCCCTACCATTCTCTCCTCGTCAGGTCCGACTGGTGTCGGGCCTTTCTATTGCCCGAACGACAGCCCACCAAGGAATGCACCATGACCCGCAAATGGATATTCGCCCTCACCACCCTGTTCACCAGCCTGGGCGCCATCGCCGCCGAACCGCTGCGGGTCTCCGCCATCCCGGACGAGGCCCCCACCGAGCTGCAACGCAAGTTTGCCCCGCTGGGTGACTACCTGGCCGAGAAGACCGGCCGCGAGGTGGTGTTCGTACCGGTCAACGACTACGCCGCCGTGGTCGAGGCACTGGCCGCCGGCAAGCTGGACATGGCCTGGCTCGGTGGCTTCACCTATGTGCAGGCCCATCGCCGCGCCAACAAGGTGGTGCCCCTGGTACAACGCCAGGAGGATGCCCAGTTCACCTCCAAGTTCATCGCCAATGCCGACAGCGGCATCAAGACCCTGGCCGACACCAAGGGCAAGGACTTTGCGTTCGGCTCCCCCTCCTCCACCTCCGGTCACCTGATGCCACGCCACTTCCTGGCCGAGCAGGGCATCAACCCGGAGCGTGACTTCGCCCACGTCGCCTTCTCCGGCGCCCACGACGCCACCGTCGCCTGGGTCGCCTCCGGCAAGGTGCCGGCCGGTGCGCTCAACGCCTCCGTGTGGGAAAAACTGGTGGAAGAGGGCAAGGTCGACACCGCCAAGGTCAAGGTGATCTGGACCACCCCGACCTACTTTGACTACAACTGGACCGTGCGCGGCGGCCTGGACCCGGCCCTGCAAGAGAAGATCAAGCAAGCCTTCCTCAGCCTGGATCCGGCGGTGCCCGCCCAGGCCGAGATCCTCAAGCTGCAACGCGCCAGCCGCTTCATCGAGACCAAGCCCGAGAACTACCTGGGCATCGAAGCCGCCGCCACCCAGGCCGGCCTGCTGAAGTGATCGCCGTCGCGCTGGACGGGGAAGGATTGCGGCTCGGCCAGAGTCGCATCCTGCAGCCGTTCAACCTGCAGATAGCCGCGGGCGAGTGCGTGGCTATCATAGGGCCGAGCGGCGCGGGCAAGACCAGTCTGCTGCGGCTGATCGGCACCGAGCTGCATGGCGAGGGCAGGCTCGCCCTCTGGGAGCAGGATCCCTGGAGCCTCTCCACCCGGGACCGCCAGCGGCTGCGCAGCCGGATCGGCATGGTCTGGCAGCAACCACCGCTGCCCGCCTCCCAGCCGGTGGTGACCGCCGTGCTGGCCGGTCGGCTCGGCCAGTGGTCCCTCGGCCGCTCCTTGCTCTCCCTGCTGCGCCCCTGCGACCCCGCAGGGGCGCGGGCCGAACTGGCCCGCCTCGGCCTTGCCGACAAGTGGCAACAGCGCTGCGGCGAGCTCTCCGGTGGCCAGTTGCAGCGGGTCGGCATCGCCCGGGTGCTCTATCAGCAGCCTGATCTGATCCTGGCCGACGAGCCCGTCTCCGCCCTCGACCCCGTGCTCGCCCAGAGCAGCCTGGATGCCCTGCTGGCCCAGGCTAGAGCCCGGGGCAGCACACTCATCGCCAACCTGCATGCGGTCGAGCTGGCGCTCGGCCGTTTCCCTCGCATCATCGGTCTGCGCGAGGGGCGGGTGCAGTTCGACTGCCCGGCGACGGCCGTCACGCCGGCCATGCTGGCCGAGCTCTATGCCGGTGATGACGAGGCGGCTGCGTGTTTGAACTGACCCACCGCTGGCGCCATCCCCTGCCCTGGCTGTTGCTGCTGGTCGGCTACAGCCTGTGGCAGCAGGCCGACGGCTGGCTCGGCCTGTTCGACGGCCAGAGCTGGCGGCAGATGGGTAACTTCCTCGCCACCAGCTGGCCACCCCGTTTTGATCGGGACTTTCTCGCCCTGACCCTGACCGCGACCCTGGAGAGCCTGGCCGTCGCCACCCTGGGGCTGGCGGGCGCCCTGCTGCTCGGCGTGCCGTTTGCCCTGCTCGGCTCACGCGCCCTGTCGCTGGCCGAACTGGGCCCGATTCCCAGCCCGCTGCGCAGCGCCTTGCGGGCCCTCTCGCGCCTCGTCGCCATCGTGCTGCGCAGCCTGCCCGAGCTCATCTGGGCACTGCTGTTCGTGCGCCTGTCCGGGCTCGGGCCGCTGGCCGCCATCCTGGCCATCGCGGTCAGTTACGGCGGCATGCTGGCCAAGGTTTACAACGAGATCATGGAGAGCGGCGCCCTGCAACCAGCCCGCGCCCTGCTGCTGGGTGGTAGTGGCCGGCTGCAGGCACTCTGGTACGGCGTGCTGCCCGCAGTGCGCCAGGAGCTGCTCTCCTACACCGTCTACCGCTGGGAGTGCGCCCTGCGCGCCTCCGTCATCATGGGCTTCGTCGGTGCCGGCGGGCTCGGCCAGCAGCTCGAGCTCTCCCTGCGCATGTTTGCCGGTGGCGAGGTGGTGACCTTGCTGCTGGCCTTTATCCTGCTGGTAACCCTGGCGGATGGCCTCAGCGCCTGGTTGCGCCACAGCCGCTCCCCCGGCCTGCTGTTGCTGATCTGCCTGGGGCTGGCCGCAACTCTCGCTCTTTATCAACTCGACTGGCGCATGCTGAGCTTCTCCTTCGGGGGGCTGGGCACCTTTCTGGGGGAGTTCTTGCAACCGGACTGGTCATGGCCCTTCCTCAAGACGGTGGCCAGCGGCCTGCTCGATACGGTGCAGATGGCGCTGCTGAGTACCCTCTTCAGCGCCCTGCTGGCCCTGCCGCTGGCCTGCCTCGCTCGCCACTGCTGGCCGCTGCGGCTGTTGTTCAACCTGCTGCGCTCGGTACCCGAGCTCATCTTCGCCAGCCTGCTGGTGATCGCGGTCGGGCTGGGGCCGGTGGCTGGCATACTGGCGCTGACCCTGCACACCACCGGGGTGCTGGCGCGCCTCTTCGTGGAGACCCTGGAGAACGCCGATCCCGCCCCCCGCCTCGCCCTGCAGCTGAGCGGGGCCGGGCCCATTGCCAGCTTCTGGTACGGGCTGTTTCCCCTGGTCACGCGCCAGTGGCTGGCCTACAGCCTCTATCGCGGCGAGATGAACCTGAGGGCCGCCACCATACTCGGTGTGGTCGGCGCCGGCGGGCTGGGGCAGCAGCTCTATGTCTCCCTGAGCCTGTTCCGTTACGATCAGACGGCCACCCTGCTGCTGGCCATCCTGCTGCTGGTCTGGCTGGCGGAGGCCATCAGCCGCCGCACCCGCTTGCCGCGCCCGGCCCCCACTCAGCGGGATTGCCAGATCTGACGCAGGCTCCTGATAAACAAAAAGCCCGCCGGTTTGCACCGGCGGGCTTTTTTCATGGGATCAGACGAGGTCAGTCTTTCTTGGCCAGCAGGAATTTCACCAGCTGGTTGAACTGCTCCTGGGAAGTAATGGATTCGATTTTCACCATGTACTTGCCGTTGACCAGGAAGGCCGGCACACCGCGGATGTTGTAGCTCTCGGTGTTGCGGTCAAACTGAGAGACCATGCCGGAGACGGCGAAGCTGTCGACGGCACCGTCGAACTCTTCGGCCGGTACGCCGTTGTCCACGAAGATCTGCTTCACGTCGGCGCGGCTCTGCGGGATCTGACGCTGGGTGTGGATCTTGTCGAAGATGGCCGGGGTCAGCTTGCCTTCAACGTTCAGCAGGCTGGCAACGGCGTAGGCACGCTGCATCTCCGGACCCATTTCGCGGCCCAGGAAGGCCACCGGGTTCTTCTTCATCGGCACGCCTTCCGGCAGGTTCTTCTTCAGATCCTCGGCAATCGGCTCGAACTTGGCGCAGTGGGGGCAGTAGTAGGAGAAGAACTCCAGTACTTCCGGCTGGGCGCTACCGGTCTGCTTGACCACATCATAGTTGACGCCTTCCTTGAATTCGGGGGCGGCGTGAACCATGGGCATCATCAGCATGGCAGCAAGGAAAAACAGAATTTTTTTCATGACGTTTCCTGTTAAGGGATCACTGTGAGGCACGCCCGGCGAACCGAAGCAGTGCCAAGCCTATTGCGTCACCACTGCACAGTCAATGATCAAGCAGGGGCGAGTCCCATCCCTCGCGCACCAGGTCGTCAAGCTCTCTCCCCGGCGCCCGTGTCAGCGCGAACGCCTTGATAGGCTGCCGCGGGTCTGCGGCAGGCATGGCGAACGGCCGGCAACCCGCCACATCACCAGCCCGGCATCAGGGTCAGGGGCGGCGCCTTGAGCGCCTCCAGCTGATCGTGCAGGGTGGCGATCTGCTGGCGCCAGTAGTGCTCGGTGTTGAACCAGGGGAAGTGACGGGGGAAGGCGGGATCCTCCCAGCGCCGCGCCAGCCAGGCCATGTAGTGAACGATGCGCATGGCCCGCAGCGGCTCGATGAGCGACAGCTCGCGCGGGTCGAACTCCATGAACTCCTCGTAGCCCGCCAGCAGGGTATCGAGCTGGATCTGCTGCTCGCTGCGCTCGCCGTTCAGCATCATCCAGAGATCCTGGATGGCCGGACCGGTGCGGCAGTCGTCGAGATCGACAAACATGGGTCCGTCGCGCCACAGGATGTTGCCCGGATGGCAGTCGCCATGCAGGGAGATCTGCGCCACATCCAGGGTCATGGCGTCGCCGACATGCTTGATCAGCTCGTCGAGCACCCCGAAGAATTGCCTGGCCAGCCCGCTCGGCAGCCACTCGCCGGACGCCAGCAGCTGACGCGGCTCATGCAGCATGGTCTCCACGTCGAGCCGGACGCGATGGTGAAACGGCTTGCTGGCACCGAGCTGATGGATGCGGCCGAGGTAGCGCCCCACCCACTCCAGCTGGTCGAGGTTGTCTACCTCGAACTGGCGCCCCCCCACGCTCTGCCAGATGGCGAAGGGGTAGCCCTGATGCTCCAGCAGGGTCTCCCCCGCGAAGGAGAGAGGCGAGGCGACCGGGATCTCCGCCTCGGCCAGACGGGCGGCAAACTCGTGCTCCTCCAGGATCTGGGCCCGGCTCCAGCGGCCGGGGCGGTAGAACTTCACCACATAGCGACGACGATCCTCGTCCTGAAACTGATAGACCCGGTTCTCGTAGCTGTTGAGTTCGATGAGGCCCGAGTCGAGCCGCAGACCGCTGAGGTCCAGCGCATCCATGATGAGGTCGGGAGTGAGATCGGAATAGTTGAAACGCATGTCATCCACCATGAGAAAGGGGCGCCGTTGCGCCCCATTCTATCACTACTGTCCGCCGTTGCCGTGCATGGCGGTGTGCCTTGCCGTCACAACCGGCTGATGAACTTGCTGGGCTGGCGCAGGGTCCCCTTGCTGTCGTCCGGCGCCGCCCCTTCGCGTTTGAGCACGAAGCGGATGTCCAGAGTCGGCTTCTTCAGGTTGAAGGGGTCGACGGCCACGCTCACCGGCAGGGTATAGATCTCGCCGGCCTTCAGGGTCACCTCGCGCGGACCAAACCACTCGTGCTCCGGCAACCCCTCCACATCCAGCTGATAGGTCTGGGGATGCAGGGTCTTGTTGAGGATCTTGAGGGTATAAGTGTTCTCGATGAGCCCCTCGCTGTTCTCGCGGAACAGCTGGTTGCGATCCCGCAGGATGTCGAGCCCCATCGGCATGATGGACATGGCGTTGTAGACGAACACCCCCAGCATGATGGCCATCACCAGGCCGTAACCGATCAGCTTGGGCCGCGCCACATGGGTGGAGTCATTGGCCAGCTTGTGCTCTGTGGTATAGCTGATGAGCCCTTTCGGATAGCCCATCCGCTCCATGGTCTGATCGCAGGCGTCGACGCAGGCGCCACAGTTGATGCACTCGTACTGCAGGCCGTCGCGGATGTCGATGCCGGTCGGGCAGACCTGCACGCAGAGGTCGCAGTCGATGCAGTCCCCCAGTCCCAGCGCCTTGGGATCGGCCTTGCGGGAACGGGCACCCCGGGTCTCACCGCGCTTGGTGTCATAGCCGACGATGAAGGTGTCCTTGTCGAACATGGCGGACTGGAAGCGGGCATAGGGGCACATGTGAATGCACATGATGGCGCGCATCCAGCCGGCGTTGCCGTAGGTGCAGGCGGCGAAGAGCACCACCCAGAAGATGACCCAGCCGCTGGCCTGCAGGGTGAAGAAGTCAGGCACCAGCTGGAACACATCCTGGAAGTAGGCGACGAAGGTGAGGCCGGTGCCCAGCGACAGCAGGAGCCAGGCCAGGTGCTTGGCCCCCTTGCGGGCCAGCTTCTCGCCGCTCCAGGGCGAGGCGTCCAGCTTGCGGCGCTTGTTGGCGGAGCCTTCCAGCTTCTCTTCAAACCAGATGAACATGAAGGTCCACACCGTCTGCGGACAGAGGTAGCCGCACCAGACCCGACCCAGGAAGGTGGTCACGAAGAAGAGGGCAAAGGCGGCGATCATGAAGACCCAGGCCAGCAGGGTGAGATCCTGCGGCCAGATGGTGGCACCGAAGATGTGGAACTGCTGATGGCCGATATCGAACAACACGGCCTGTCGACCGTCATAGCGCAACCAGGGAATGGCGACGAAGAGCACCACGAAGAACCAGCCCATGGCCTTGCGCATCCGCTGCCAGTAGCCGGTCTGGGCCCGGACATAGATGCGGTTGCCGGGGTTGAACCTGTCGTCGCTGGCTTTGAAGGTATTGGGGTTGAACGTCCCCGTTACATCGCCGGTGACATCCTTGATATCGATCTTGTCCTGGTCGGCCATTGCAACACTTCGCTCCATTAATTAATTGTTATGGAGCGGATTATATCTTAAACAGCCTGCTAATTGTGTGGGTAAAATGTATCTAATGTTCGAGTGGTGTCGCAATTTCAAGCAACAAAAAAGACGTATCGCCAGTTGACGAAACGCCTTTTTAAGAGATTCCTTTGAAAACCATCAAGCTTCCAGCAAGCGCACTCTTTACTTGATGCCGCGGGCCTTGAGCAGGGCTTCCTTGAAGTCGGGCACGTGGTCCTTGGCCAGACCGGGGATCATCGCCTGCTTGTCGGACTCACGCATCTTGAGGTGGTAGATCAGCATGTCGTCGGTCAGCTCGGACAGAGGCCCTTCAAATCCCGCTTCTTCGGCCAGTTTGGCAACAAACTGTACCAGGCTGAGATCCTGTTCCTTGATCCAGGCAGGCTGCAACAACTCCAGCAGCTCTTCGATACGATGACATTGCATAGACGACCTCTTTAATCTGTCTTGTGAAACTCAGGCAACCTTACCCATCAAGGCTACTTCGATACGATCCCGCCCATTATGCTTGGCCTGATAGAGGGCCGCATCCGCTTTTTGTATCAGCTCGCTGATGGAGAGGGTCTGATCCGGTACCAGGGTCGCCACCCCGAAACTGCAGCTGACCCGACCGGAAACCAGGGACTTCTGATGGGGAATGCTCAACTCCTTGAGGGCCACCCGCACGTTTTCGGCGATCTGCATGGCCCCCTGCATGCTGGTGCAGGGCAGCAGCAGCGCAAACTCTTCACCGCCGTAACGGGCGGCGAGGTCATCCTCCCGCCGCTGCACCTCGGCCAGCAGACCCGCCACCTGCTGCAGACACTCATCCCCCAGCTGATGGCCGTAGAGATCGTTGAACTGCTTGAAGTAGTCCACATCCACCAGCACCAGTGACAGGGGAGCCCGGGCACGGTGGCAGCGACGCCAAGCGCGCTCGAGGCAGTAGTCGAGGTGGGCCCGGTTGGCGATGCCGGTCAGCCCGTCCAGCCGGGAGGTGAGCTTGAGGTGCTCGGAGACCGCCTTGAGCTCGGCCACCAGGTCGGCGTTGGAGAAACGGTGATAGAGGGAGGCCACCTGATCCCGCCGCAGGCGACGCAGCAGGGTCGGCAGGAAGACAAACAGGTAGCCGGCCAGCATGCTGGAGACGATCCGCTCCTGCTCGTTGCCCGCCCCCAGTTCGAACACCATGGCGAGCCCGAGCGGCAGCACGGCGCCATAGAGGGAGCGGCGACTGCCAAACAGCATGATGGCACTGCCGGTGAGGATCAGGCTGGCGAGCATCATCATGGCGGCGCGGTAGGTATCGGGCAGCTTGTCCATGTAGAGCAGCACGCCCAGCGCCCAGATGATGGAGGTGATGGTCACCCCGATGAAGAGTTCGCGCTCCAGCACCGGCAGCGGGATCTGTGCCAGCCTGGGCTGGCGCCAGCGCAGGTGCCAGCCCCGGCAGAGCAGCAGCAGCATCACGCTCGCCAGCCAGCCGAGCGCCTCGCTGGCGGGCAGGTAGTCGTGGAACAGCAGGCTCCAGCCAAGTGCCAGCAGACCCAGGCAAGGCAGGCTGAATGAGGCGTGGGTATAGAGCTGGGCCATGATGGCCTGCTTCACCTGACGTGTCACACTCTGGGTCAACTGCGTACTCCCTGTACAAGAGCCGCACAGTCTACCACTACCCCTTCGGAGCCAACAATAAAACGTCCGTTATTAAGCGGTTAGTCAGTCGATGATGCCAGACCCCAGCCTGCCGGCAGGGGCGGCTCAGCCGCGCTCCAGCTCGTCGAGGATCGGGCACTCGGGATTCTCGTCCCCGTGACAGCAACCGACCAGCCCCTCGAGGGAGCTGAGCATGGCCTGCAAGCCGGCGATGCGGGCGCGCAGATCGACGATCTTCTCCTGCGCCAGCTTCTTCACCTGGGCGCTGGTTCTGTGCTCGTCCCGATAGAGCGCCAGCAGCTCCTGGCACTCCTCCAGATTGAAGCCGGTCTCCCGCGCCCGCTTGACGAAGCGCAGCTCGCGCAGCGCCCCCTCAGTGTAACTGCGATAGCCATTGTCACTGCGCACCGGCGCCGAGATGAGGCCGATGCTCTCGTAGTAGCGGATGGTCTTGGCGGTCAGTCCCGTCGCCTTGGCTACCTTGCTGATGTTCATGGATGACTCCTTAACGGTTCGATTCAGTGCTGACATGGTGGCTGACCTGGGCGAGCGCCCGCGGTTGCCAGCGTTTCAGTAACAGGGAATTGCTCAAGACTGTGATGCTGCTCAGGGCCATGGCCGCCCCCGCCAGCTCGGGGCTGAGGTAACCCAGCGCCGCCAGCGGAATGCCGATGATGTTGAACACGAAGGCCCAGAACAGGTTCTGCTGGATGGTGCGCCAGGTGGCCGCCGAGATGTCGATGGCATCGGCCACCAGCCGCGGATCAGAGCGCATGAGGGTGATAGCGGCGGTCTCCATCGCCACGTCCGAGCCGGAGCCCATGGCGATGCCCACATCCGCCGCCGCCAGCGCCGGGGCATCGTTCACCCCGTCCCCCACCATGGCGACCAGCCCGCGGGTTTGCGCCCGTAACGCCTCGACTTTTTCCACCTTGCCAGCCGGCAGCACTGAGTCAAACGCCCCATCCAGCCCCAGCTTGGCGGCGATATGGGCCACCGGTGCCGGTGCGTCACCGCTCACCAGCCAGCTGGCGATGCCGCGCTGGCGCAGGGTAGCGATGGCCTCGGGGCTCTCCGGTCTCAGGGTATCGGCCAGGGCCGCTATGCCGGCCACCACGCCGTCGATGGCCACCCAGACCCGGGTCGCGCCGTCGGCGGCTTGTTCATCCTGTTGTGGTACGTCAATGCCGAGCTGGGCCAGCAGACTGGCATTGCCGATGGCGACCGAATGATCCACCACCTGGCCGAGGATACCAGCCCCGACCCGCACCTCCACCGCCTCCGGCTGGGGCAGCACGGCATCTTTGCCGGCTGCCTCGCGCATGGCCAGCGCCAGCGGGTGCTCGCTCGCCTGCTGCAGGGCAGCGGCGAGGCGCAGCTGCTCGTCGTTGCCGCTCCAGCTCGCCAGCACCGGCCGGCCCTGAGTGAGCGTACCTGTCTTGTCGAAGATCAGCGCCTTGATGGCGTGGGCCTTCTGCAGGGTATCCACATCCTTGATCAGAATGCCGTGGCGCGCCGCCACCCCGGTGCCGGTGACGATGGCGGCCGGCGTGGCCAGTCCCAGCGCGCAGGGGCAGGCGATCACCAGCACCGCCACCGCCGCCAGCAGCGCCTGACCGAAGTCGTTGCCGATGGCGTACCACACCAGCAGGGTAAAGAGGGCGATGGCCATCACCACCGGCACGAACACGGCGGAGACCTTGTCCACCAGCTGCTGCAGCGGGGCCTTGCCCATCTGGGCGCTCTCCACCAGGGCGATGATCTTGCTGAGGCTGGAGTCCTCCCCCACAGTCGTGGCCTCGATCTCCAGCACGCCGGAGCGGTTGATGGCGCCGCCCAGCACCTTGTCGCCCTCGCCGCGGGGCACCGGCAGGCTCTCGCCGGTGAGGATCGACTCGTCCAGCTCGCTCTCGCCGCTCAGGATCTTGCCATCCACCGGCACCCGCTCACCCACCAGCACCCGCAGCCGATCGCCGCGCAGCACCTCGTCGATGGCGACGCTCTGCCAGCTCTCACCGCGCCAGACGGTGGCGGTTTCCGGCCGCAGCGCCATCAGTTCGCGAATGGCGGACTGGGTGCTGCGTCGGGCCCTGGCTTCCAGCAACTTGCCGAGGGAGATCAGGGTGATGATGATGGCGCTCGCCTCGAAATAGAGCTGGCCGCTGGCGGCCATCCCCAGGGTCAGCAGCAGATAGAGGCTGTAGAAGTAGGCCGCGCTGGTGCCGGTCGCCACCAGCACGTCCATATTGGCGGAGCGGTTCTTGATGGCGAGCCAGGCACCGCGATAGAAGCGGGCCCCGATCCAGAACTGCACCGGGGTGGCGAGCACCAGTTCGAGCCAGGCGGGCAGATGCCAGGGCAGCAGACCGGCCATGGCCAGCATGCCCGCCAGCAGCGGCAGGGTCAGCAGCGCCGAGACGATGACCCGGGTCTGCGCCTGACGGGCACTGGCGGCCTCCTGCGCTTCCCGCTCCAGCAACTGCTGACGGCGGCCACTGGCCGAGCCCTGCGCCAGCTGGGCACCAAAGCCGAGGGCTTCGATCTGCTCGCGCAATGCGGCAGGGGTCTGCATCCCGGGCACCAGCACGATACGGGCCTGTTCGATCGAAAAGTTGACGTCGGCGGAGATGACGCCCGGCAGCGCGGCCAGCATCTTGTTCAGACGGGCCGAACAACCGGCACAGGTCATGCCGCTGATCTGGAAGGAGAGCGTCTCGTGGCCATAGTCATAGCCCTGTGCCTGGATGCTCTCCAGCACAGCCGGCAAACGGTCGGGGCTGGCCAGGTCGATGGCGGCCTGCTCCAGCGCGAAGTTGACGGTCGCCTCGACCCCCTCCAGCTTGTTGAGGGCGGTCGTGATGCGGCTGGCGCAATTGGCACAGCTCATGCCTGTGAGCGGCAGCTGCAGATGGATGGGTAATTGAATATGAGTGGTCATCTTGTTCCTCCCCGGAACCCATCGGCCAGAACGAGCGCCGACCAGCAAACCCTAACCTTTACTGTAAGGGTAAGCTCAAGCCATCTGACTCACTTTTTGCAGATGAAAAAACGGCGCCCGTTTGCTGCCAGAGAGCAAACGGGCGCCGCATTCAACTATTACGCGGTGTGACCGGCTCAGATGCCGTACTGGGCGCGGTACGCCTTCATGGCAGCCAGTTGCGTAGCCAGCTCCGGCTGCTCGGCCTGCTTCTCTTCCAGATAAGCGATCAGGTCGCTCATCTGGATGATGGCGATGATGTGGGCGCCGTAGTCACGCTCCACCTCCTGAATAGCGGAGAGCTCGCCCTTGCCCTTCTCCTGACGGTCCAGCGCGATCAGCACACCGGCCAGGGAGGCACCGTTGGCCTGGATCAGATCCATGGACTCGCGGATGGCGGTGCCGGCGGTGATGACGTCATCCACCAGCATGATGCGCCCCTTGAGCGGGCTGCCCACCAGATTGCCGCCCTCGCCGTGATCCTTGGCTTCCTTACGGTTAAAGCACCAGGGCACGTCCACGTCGTGCTGCTCAACCAGCTGTACCGCAGTGGCGGAAGCGATGGGGATCCCCTTGTAGGCCGGGCCAAACAACACATCGAACGCGATGCCGGCATCCATCAGGGCGGCGGCATAGAAACGCCCGAGACGGGCCAGATCGCGGCCGCTGTTGAACAGACCGGCGTTGAAGAAGTAGGGGCTTTTACGACCGGATTTCAGGGTAAATTCACCGAATTTGAGGACCTGCTTCTCCAGGGCGAACTCGATAAATTGACGCTGGTAGGCTTTCATTCTGGCTCCTTGCTTGGCTTGTCGTTTACTTTCGTGGGGTATAAAAAAACGCGGTCAATGCCGCGTTTTTAAAATCAGGAGAGCGACTGCTTCTGCAGCGCAATGATGTCGGCGATGCCGCCCTTGGCGAGCGCCAGCATGGCCAGCAGCTCTTCGTGGGTGAAGGGCTCGGCCTCCGCGGTGCCCTGCACCTCGATGATGCGACCATCCTCGGTCATCACCACGTTCATGTCGGTCTCGGCGGCGGAGTCTTCGATGTACTCCAGATCGCAGATGGCTTCCCCTTCGAACATGCCGACGGAGACGGCGGCGATCATCTGCTTGAGCGGGCTCTGCTTGATCATGCCCTTCTCCACCATCCAGTTCAGCGCGTCCACCAGCGCCACACAGGCACCAGTGATGGCGGCGGTACGGGTGCCACCGTCGGCCTGCAGCACGTCGCAGTCAACTGTGATGGAGTGCTCGCCCAGGGCGGTCAGGTCTACCGCGGCGCGCAGGGAGCGGGCGATCAGGCGAGAGATCTCCAGGGTGCGGCCGCTCTGCTTGCCGGAGGCCGCTTCGCGGTTCATCCGGGAGTGGGTGGAGCGCGGCAGCATGCCGTACTCGGCGGTCACCCAGCCCTGATTCTTCCCTTTCAGGAAGCGCGGCACGCTGGTGTCGACGCTGGCGGTGCAAAGCACGCGGGTGTTGCCGAATTCCACCAGCACGGACCCTTCAGCATGCTTGGTGAAGTGGCGGGTAATGGTGACCGGACGAAGCTGCGCGGCAGTGCGATCGCTGGGACGTGACATGGGACGGACCTCTGGGCTGGCTCAAATTGGCGGGCGATTATAAGTGATCCCGCCCCAAATATCAGCCGCTAAAACCACGCTGTCGGCTGACGGAGCAGGCCTGGCTGAGTATACTGGCCCCACACTTCATCAAGCCCGGAACAATCAATGATTCACAGCATGACCGCCTACGCCCGCAAGGAACTCAAGGGCGACTGGGGCACAGCCGTTTGGGAAATTCGTTCGGTCAACCAGCGCTATCTGGAGACCTACATTCGCCTGCCGGAACAACTGCGCAGCCTGGAGCCGGTTCTGCGTGAGCGCTTCCGCGCCAAGCTGCAGCGCGGCAAGGTGGAGTGCAACCTGCGCTTCGAGGCCGCCCAGGCCGCCGCCAGCCAGCTGCACATCAATGAAGAGCTGGCCAAACTCATCATCGACAGCGCCAACTGGGTGATGAAAGAGGCGGGCCAGGGCCAGCTCAATCCGGTCGACGTGCTGCGCTGGCCGGGCGTGATGGCTGCCGCCGAGCAGGACATGGATGCGGTCGCCACCGAGCTGCTCGGCGGGTTTGACCAGACCATGGAAGATTTCCTCGCCTCCCGCGCCAGCGAAGGGGCCAACCTCAAGTCGCTGATCGAACAGCGCCTGGCC
This sequence comes from Aeromonas dhakensis, assembly GCF_000820305.1. GTDB lineage: Bacteria > Pseudomonadota > Gammaproteobacteria > Enterobacterales > Aeromonadaceae > Aeromonas > Aeromonas dhakensis. The sequence continues at coordinate 39,702 of NZ_CDBH01000029.1, read as the reverse complement.
GGTATTCAGGTAGAAGTGAAGAAGGTGCGCGTGCACCTGCCGCAGATCATCGAGTGGCAGCGCCAGAAGCTCACCGACCGGCTGGCCGAAGCCAAGGTTGAGCTGGATCCGGCTCGCATCGAGCAGGAGATCGTGCTGCTGGCCCAGAAGATCGACGTGGCCGAAGAGCTGGATCGGCTGGAAATGCACATCAGCGAGACCAACAAAATCATGAAGAAGGGTGGCGCCTGTGGCCGCCGCCTCGACTTCATGATGCAGGAGTTCAACCGCGAGTCGAACACCCTCGGCTCCAAGTCCATCAACGCCGAGGTGACCCAGTCAGCCGTCGAGCTGAAGGTGCTCATCGAGCAGATGCGCGAGCAGATCCAGAACATCGAATAATACTGGTTCGATTGCGTGAAAAAGCCATTGGAGACAATGGCTTTTTCTTTTTATGCGGAGCAGGCGAGCACAGGGAGCGTACAGGCGGTGGGCTCGGCCGCCGGGCCGAGATCCCGCACTATGTCGCGGATCACCGCATCCAGCTGATGAAGGCTGTGATGATGAGGCAGGGTGATGAGGTGGGAGTGCTCGCCCGAGGTCGCCAGGCAATGGCGCTTCCAGGTGCGCTCCGAGGGGCGCGGGAAGACCACGGTAATGGAGTGCAGATGCCGCCAGGCGGGCACCCCCTGCTGATTCAACCGCTCCACCAGCTGCTGGGCCATGGCCAGGCAGCGCCCGGTCCGCTCACGCCACTGGGCCAGCGTCCGCCCCTTGATGGCGGCCCACATCAACAGGGGCGTGAAGCCGTTGCGCGATCCGCTGATGGTCTGATCGCTGGCCGAGATGTAGTCCACCTCCACGGCGATGCGATCCACAAAACGCCGCCTGGCCAGCACGATGCCGCACGGGATCGGCGACCCCATCATCTTGTGGCCCGAGACACTGATGGAATCGATGCCGTCGGCAAATGAAAAGGCCGGCGCATCGTCCACAAACGGCAGTATCATGCCGCTCAGGGCCGCATCCGCGTGCAGGTAGTAGTCCTGACGCGGGATGCCGATGGCCGACAGCCGCCGTTGAATGGCGCCGATGTCGTCGACCGCCCCCTTCATGGTGGTACCGATATTGGCAAATATGATGGGATGACGCTCGCCATCATCCACTATCTGCTCTGCCAATTTATCGCAGTCTATTTCCCCGCTGGGCAGTGTGGGAATTTCCTTGGCCTTGATCCGCAGCAACCTGATTATTTTGGCAACCGAATAGTGTGTCTCTTGTGAATAATAGAGGGTGCCTTCAGGAAACAACTCTCTGGCAAGATAACAGCCAAACATATTGCCTTCGGTGCCGCCATTGGTCACATAACCCCAGCTCTGCTCTGGCGGGATTGAAAATAGCGATGAGAAATAGTGCATGACCTCTCGCTCAAATTCGAAGGTATTGAGCAAATAATTTCCAGGCGCACCCCAGTCGCCACAGTTATTGATAGAAAACTGTAAAAACTTGTGCAGCTGGGAATAATCAAAGTCGGCAGCCTCCGGATAACCGACATTGAAATATTGATGGGTAAGGCAGAACTGCCAAAACTGCTCGAGCCTGTGCTGATCTTCTGCTGACAGCGTCATGATGGTGTCCGTGGCGAGCGCCATGACCTGGCGCCGCCCTTGCTGAATGATAAGAGCAATGCGTGAAATTGATTGAATATATACAGCCAGTCAGGCCGCCTGGGAGCCGCTCAGGAGCTCCCACCAGGCTGACAGGGTGGGCCTGCGCGCCAGCTCGTCAAAGCCGACATCGACCCCCTGTGCCTTCAGCTCTGCGGTAAAGCGCATGATGCTGAGGGAGTCCAGCCCATACAGCACCAGACTCTCCTCCGGATCCAGCTCCCCCTCCTCCACCAAGCTCTGTACTCGTTCATTCAACCACTCACGGGTCATGAATGTAGGCCTGCTCATGTTATTTCCTCACTGTCTGTCATGGTTATTTCTAGTCGTGATTGTTTAATCACCGCTCCCACCCAATTGCTGAAAACTGGATCGACGGCTGCCAAAAAATAGGTTTCGCCATACCGGTCTGAAATACCGTCCAGAGTCATCTCTGGCCACGACTGATGCCAATTTAATTAAGCGACTTATCGATATAACCATATGGGTTGACGGAATAAATTAACCTTGAAATGAAAATCATTCTCACCTTTAAATATATAAACAACGAAACACGACAAGTTGTCAACGCCATGAATGAGATGAAAGAACTGACCGCGATGCAGGCGGCTTGCTGGATGGGACGCAGCGCGCATGCCCATCTGGGGGGCGTCAGTGCCCACCTCTACGCCGAGTTTGACGGCCCGGCCCTCGATCTGGCGCGCCTGCACGGTGCGCTGGAGCGTCTCTATCAGGCGCACCCCATGCTGCGCCTGACCGTCACCCGGGACGGCGCTCAAACGCTGGGGGATCCTGCCCCGGCCGTGCTGGAGATAGATGATTTCCGCTCCCTGAGCGGCCAGCCACTGGCCGATGCCCTGGCCCGCAAGCGGCAGGAGTGGACCCATCAGCAACTCGATCTGAGCCGGGGTCAGGCGGCCCGCTTCTCCGTCACCCGGCTGGCAAACCAGCGCCAGCGGCTGCACATCGACACCGACATGATGGCCGTCGATCCCTCCAGCGTGCGGATCCTGCTCGCCGATCTGGCCCGGTGGTACGAAGAGCCGGCGTGGACGCCGCCGCCGGCCCCCTCGTTTTTTGCCTGGCACGAGGCGGTGCAGACGCGCCTGCGTGAGCGTCGGGAACAGGATCGGCAGTGGTGGCGACAACAGCTGCCAACGTTGGCGCCGGCGCCCACCCTGCCGACCGTTCCGCAGCAGACTCCCCCCACCAGCGAGCGCCTCAGCGCCACCCTGGATGCCGCCACCTGCCAGGCCCTCACCACCCTGGCACGGCAGCGGCGCCTGACCCTCTCCAGCCTGATGCTGGGCCTCTTCGCCCACGCCCTGGGCAAGGCCACCGGCGACAGACATTTTCGCCTCAATGTCCCCTTCTTCTGGCGCGAGCCCGTGCTTGGCAACGAGCAGCGGATCGCCGGCGAGTTCGCCAACCTCACCCTGGTGGACGTGGACCTTGACCAGGCCGGCACGCTGGATGCGCTGTGCCGGCAACTGGCGGCCCAATGGCACCAGCGCCTCGGCCACGGCGCCTATTCCGGCGTGGCGGTGATGCGCGACCTCTCCCGCCACCACGGCTCGGCCCAGCTGGCCCCCATCGTCTTCACCGCCGCCCTGGATCTGGAAGGGGGCTCGCTGTTTGACGAACGGGTGCACAGGGTCTTCGGCGCCATGAACTGGGTCATCTCCCAGGGCCCCCAGGTGGCGCTGGATGCCCAGCTGGTGCGCCTGCGCGGCGAACTGCTCATCAACTGGGACGTCCGCCTCGATGCCCTGCCGCGCCCCTGGATCACCGCCCTCTTCGACGATCTGGTGGCACATCTGCGCCAGCTGGCGCGGGATCCCGCCCTGCTCGACGCCCAGTTGCGCCGCCGCCGAGAGGCCCCCCTGACGTCGCTGCAGCAGGCCTACCTGCTCGGGCGCACAACCCAGTTTCCGCTCGGAGGGGTCGCCATGCAGGAGTACCGGGAGTACCGCGGCAAGATGGAGCCGGCGCTGCTGCGCGCCCGCCTGCGGGAGATGGTGCAGCGCCACGATGCGCTGCGTACCCGCATCGATGCCGACCGCCTGGTACAGATCGTCGATGACGAGGCGCGCCTCAATCTGCACGAACAGGACCTGCGTCAGCTGACCGAAGAGGAGGTGGCTCCCAGGCTCGCTCGCCACCGGGAGGCATACAGCCATGCCCTGTTCGACCTGACGCAGTCCCCCTGGGAGCTGACCCTGCTGCACCTGCCGGGAGACGAGCTGGTCGCCTTCGTGCGCATCGATGCCCTAATCCTGGATGGACACGCCATCGCCACCCTGATGCGCGAACTGTTCGAAGGAATAGTGGCCCCCGCGCTGCCCTCTCCGCCCGCTCACGAGCCCACGGCGGCGCAGCGGGAGCAAGCCGGGGACTACTGGCGGCGCAAGCTGGCCAGACTGGAGGGGCCACCGCGCCTGCCATGGACCCAGCCGCTCGAAGGTCTGCGCAGTGCCCGCTACGCACGCCAGCGGCAACACATACCTGCCGGGCAGGCGGCCGCGCTCTACAAGCTGGGTGCCCGCCAGCACCTGTTCAAGAACACCACCCTGATGGCCGTCATCCTGGAGGTGCTCTCCCGCTGGCGCGACGAGGGGGATCTCTGCGTGGCCGTGCCGGTGGCCCCGCCACCCGGCGGGCCGCTGACCAACCGATCCAGCTTTATCGCTCTCACCTGGCAGCCCGCGGAGGGCACCCTGCTGGAGCGGGCCCACATCCTGCAGCAGGACGTCATGGAGGGGCTGGATCGGCTCGCCTTCTCCGGGGTCGATATCGCCCGCCAGCTGGTGGAGACCCATGGCGGCGGGCCCGCCCTGCCCGTGGTCATCACCAACGGACTGGCCTGGCCGGTGGCCGCGCCAGAGAGCCCCATGCAGTGGCAAGGGGGGCTGACCCAGACACCCCAGGTCGCCATGGACATCCGCATCAGCCAGCAGGCCGACGGTACCCTGGTGCTCGACATCGACTACGCCAGCGAGGCTCTGGAGGCCGCGCTGGTAAGCGATCTGCTCGCGGCCATGGCGCGTGCCGTGGCCCGGCTGGCGGAGGGAAAGGCATTTCACCTCCCGGATCTGGTCACCCCCACCCATGCCCGTCACAACAGCCTGCCGGACGCCGCCTGCCACACCGACTTCCTGCAGCGCATCGCCGATCGCCTGTTCCATCCGCAGCACGAGGCTGTGGCCCTGAGCCAGGGGGAACGACGGTTCAGCTACCGGGAGCTTGGTCACGGCGTGGGGCGCGTGATGCATGCCCTGAGCGAGGCCGGCATCGAGGCCGGGCAGGTCGTCGCCATCTGCCTGCCGCGCAGTCCCGAGCACACCATGGTGACCCTGGCCTGCGCCCTCAGCGGCATCATCTGGGTGCCCGTCGATGCTGCCTCGCCAGCTGAACGCCGCCGCTATCTGCTGGACAACTGCTGCCCCGACCTGGTGGTGGCAGAGCCAGGCGCAGAGACGGGCCACCCCACGCTGACCCCGGCCACCCTGCTGGCCGGCTCCGACGCCCCCCTCGGCACGCCCTGGGCGGGGCGCAGTGCCCACACCACGCCGGCCTACTACCTCTACACCTCAGGCACCACGGGGCGCCCCAAGTGCGTGGTGCTGAGCAACCAGGCCACCGCCAACGTGATCGGCAGCACCCTGCAGCGCTGGAACATCACAGAGCAGGACAGGTTTCTCTCCGTCACCCCGCTGCACCACGACATGTCGGTCTTCGACGTGTTTGGCTGCCTGACCGCCGGCGCCACCCTGGTGCTGCCGGAGCCCGGCGCCGACAAGGACGCGGTGCACTGGGGCCGGCTCATCGCGCGCCACGGCATCACCCTCTGGTGTTCGGTGCCGGCCATGCTGGAGATGCTGCTCGCCTGCCACCCGGTCGACACGCTGCAGAGTCTGCGGCTCGTCGCCCTGGGGGGGGATTACATCAAGCCGGGCATCATAGAGCGCCTGCGCAGCGGCCTGCCCGCCGCCCGTCTCTTCTCCCTCGGCGGGCCGACTGAAACCACCATCTGGAGCATCTGGCACGAGATAAGCGCCGACGATAGGCAGCGAATCCCCTATGGCACACCACTGCCGGGCAATGCCTACTGGCTGCTGGACGAGCGCGGTGAACACTGCCCGCTCGGGGTGGCGGGCCGCATCCATACCAGCGGCGTCAACCTGGCCCTCGGCTACCTAGAACAGGGGCAGCTCGTCCAGACCGACTTCGTCACCCTCACCGATGACAGGGGCCAGCCGGTGCGTGCGTTTCGCACCGGCGACCGGGGCCGCTACCGCCGCGACGGCACCCTGCTGTTCGACAGCCGGGTCAACGGTTACATCAAGGTGCGCGGGGTGCGTGTCTCGCTGCCCGACGTCGAGAGTGCCCTCATCACCCATCCGGCCCTCGCCCAGGTGCTGGTGGTGGAGTACGGCGACGAGCAACAAGGAGAGCTGGGGATCGGGCTGCTCTACGTCTGCGCCACCGGCCACCGGCTGGACCCGGCCGCCCTGCGCGAGTTTGCCCGGGCGCAGTTGCCGGCCTCCCATGTGCCGACCCGCGCCCTGGCCGTCGCGCAGCTGCCCCTCACCGCCAACGGCAAGCCGGACAAGCCCGCCGCACGCCACCTGCTGGCGCAACCCGCCCCCCGTCACGGGGTACTCGACATCTATCTGGAGGTGCTGGGCGCGGCACCGGGCAGTGCCGACAGCCGGCAACCCTTTACCGCGCTGGGGTTGCGGCCCCAGCACCTGAAGACCATTTCTGCCCGGCTGCGCGAACGCTTCGCCGTGGAGCTGTCACCGGGCCAGCTGCTGGCCTGCCGCACGGCAGCCGACGTCGAGGGGCTGCTGGCCAGCGTGCACACCTGACCCTGCGCCCCGGCATGGCCGGGGCGCATCACCTTTCCTTTGGGAGTGTTTATGGAGACCACACACGTGGATATCGCCGGGGTCGGCATCGGCCCCTTCAACCTGGGGCTGGCGGCCCTGCTGGACCGGCATCCCGAGCTGAGCGGGGTGTTTCTGGACCGCAAACCGGCCTTCAGCTGGCACCAGGGGCTCCTGCTGCCGGGCACCACGCTGCAGGTGCCCTTCCTGGCCGACCTGGTCACCCTGGCCGACCCGACCCATCCGCTGAGCTACCTCAACTATCTGCACCGGCACGACCGGCTCTACCCCTTCTACTACTACGACCACTTCCAGATCCCGCGCCGCGAGTATGACCACTACTGCCGCTGGGCCGCCGAGCAGCTCCCCGGCTGCCGCTTTGGCGAAGAGGTGGTGGCGGTGCATTACGATGCGGGCAAGGAGCGTTTCTGCCTCGAGAGCCGCGACGCCGACGGCCAGCCCCACCACTACCAGAGCCGTGATCTAGCCATCGGCATCGGCACCCGTCCGGCCCTGCCAGCCTGGGCGCAGGGGATCGATCATCAGAATCTGCTGCACTCCGCCGACTTCCTGCACGCCAGGGAGCGCCTGGCCGCCTGCCGCCGGGTGACCGTGGTCGGCTCGGGGCAGAGTGCGGCCGAGTGCGTGCTGGCCCTGTTCCAGACGCTCACGCCGGAGCGGGTGGCCGCCGGGGCGGCCATCCAGTGGATCACCCGGGCCCCCGGCTTCCACCCCATGGAGTACTCCAAGCTGGGGCAGGAGTGCTTCACCCCCGGCTACATGGACTATTTCCAGCGCATCCCGCGGGAGAAACGGCGCGCCATCGTGGCCGGGCAGGGGATGCTCTACAAGGGGATCAGCTTCGCGACCATAGGCGCCCTGTTCGACCTGCTCTACGAGCGATCCATCGGCGGCCAGACACCCGGGCTGACCCTCTTCTCCAGCTGCAATCTGGAGGCGGCCGAAGTCCTGAGCGACGGCGCCCTGCGTCTGACCTGCCACCACACCCAGCTCGATCAGCGTTGTACCCTCGAGGCCGATGCCGTGGTGGCCGCCACCGGCTATGCCCATGCCTGGCCCGCCTGGTTCGAACAATTGAAGAGTGAGGTGCTGGCCGTGGACGAACAGGGGGACTGCATAGTGCAGGAGGACTTCACCGCCCGCCGCGCCGATCGGGGCACTGGCCGGGTCTTCATCCACAACGCCGACATCTTCCAGCAGGGGGTAGGCTCGCCGGATCTGGGGCTCGGGCCCAACCGCAATGCCCGCATCCTCAACCAGCTGCTGGGCCGCGCCCATTACCACCTGCCCACCCGCACCACCTTCCAGCACTACGGTCTGCCGACCGACTGAGCCAAACAGTGAGCCCCCTTGCGGGGGCTCACGCCATCACACCTGTGGGGCCAGGGCTGCGAGCGGGCTGGCGGTACCCTCCCGCACCAGCTGTTCGAGCAACCGGTCAAGCAGGGCACAGAGAGTCTGTATCTGGGCCGGGCTGTAGCGTCCGTCCCGGTAAGTAATGACCAGCCGCAGCCGCCGCTCATCGTCCAGCACATCCTCCATGATCTCGAACTGCAGGCCGAACATGGTTTCGGTCTTGTCCGCATCGATCTGGCGGTAGCGCAGCCCCTCGCCCGCCGGGGTCGGCAGACGGCCGTTGAGGGCGTTGCTGGCGTGGATCTGGATGTAGACGTCGAACAGCAAGCCGTCGGCAGGCGTCATGCCCAATCCCTGCTGGATCTGTTCGAGCGGCACATCCGCATAGCAGAGTGAGTCGTTGATGGTGCGGGTCACCTGGCGCAACAGATCGCCAAACCGGGTGGTCGCGGCAAACGACACCCGATGCGCCACCATGGTAGTGAAATAGCCCACCGAGTCGAAGAAGGCGGGATCGGTGCGCCCCGAGGTCGAGGTACCGATCAGGATCTCCTCAGCCTGACCCAGCTGGTGCAAGGAGAGGGCGATGGCCGTGTACATCAGGGTAAAGAGGGAGGCATCGTGGGCGCGGGCCAGCTCATAGAGCCGGGCCAGCGTGCCCTCGGCCGGCTGCCACTCGTGCCAGCGGGCGGCCCAGGTTTCCCCCTGCAGGGGCATCACCGGCAAGGGAGGACGGCGGGAAGCCGGCACGGCGCCGTGCAGCAGACGGGTCCAGTAGGACAGGTGCGTCTCGTTGATCCCATCCGCCGCCTGCCGGCGGGCAAAATCGTGAAACGCCGGCGCCGGTGCATCCCAGCGGGGGGCAATTCCGGCGGCGCGAGCCAGGTAAGCCTGGGCCAGCTCCCCCATCATCAGGTTGATGGACCACTCGTCCACCACCATGTGGTGTACCAGCAAGGAGAGCTGCTGGCGCCCCGTGGCCGGATCGCGCAGGAAACGGATCCGCAGCGGCAGTTCCCGGGTCAGGTCGAAGCGATGGGCCGCTGCGTCGGCCAGGGTCATCCCCTGCGACTCGGCACTGCCCCAGAACCAGCGATAGCCGGCCAGCTGATCGACCGGGAGAATGCGTTGCCGCACTTCGCCATCCTGCGTCATGAACAGGGTCCGCAAACTGGCGTGGCGCTCGATAATATCGGCAAAGGCGCGAGCAAACAGGGACTCGTCCACCTCGTCAATAAAATCGAGGGCAAAGGGAAGATTAAAAATGGTGCCAAAGTCGTGGGCTTCATAAGCCCGCCACAGAGAGGCCTGCGCCAGGGCGAGCGGAGCCGGTGCCCTGTTATTTTCCGAGACGGCTTCCGGTAGTGAAGCCTGCTCTGATATCACGGCCTTGCGTGCCAGGGCAGCCGCCGTCGGCGATTCGAAAAAGTCGTTGAAGCGGCACTCGATACCGTGCTCGCTCAGTAATTTCCCAATAATTCTGGTCGCCAGCAGGGAGTGACCACCATTATCAAAAAAGTCATCATCCGGTCCCATATCGGGCGATGACAAGGCACGGCGAAACTCCTCAAGAATAATCCGTGAAATATTCTTGCCGACATCATGAGCAGGGGCACAAGAGGCTGGTGTGGCAATGCATGCCGGGGATGATAGCAGCAGCGGCGATTGCCCGGCCTGGCCGGTAGCCAACCGATCGTAGTGCTGCTTCAGCGCCGCCATCAGGGTCTGTGGCGAACCCTGTTCCGCAAGCACAGGATGCAGCACCAGCGCCAGTGTCACACTACTTTCTGCGTTGATAATCAATGCCTTGAAAGGCGGCTGGCGGGCGCTGTCCCAGGGGGCCTGCTGCACTCGCCGTACCAGCTCATCCACCTCCTCAGCCGCCAGACGATGAAATTCCAGACAGGGATACCAGCCATTTATCTGATATTTAAATAGATCGCCATCGGCACTGAAAAAATAACGGGCATTGAGTTCCGGCTGCTCCTTTATTAATAACTCAACACTCAATATCAACAGCGAAATATCAATATCGTCAGGGAGCGGCCAACACATCACCTGTTTAATTATCTGCTCGGGCTGCTGTTGTTGTAACAACCAGCAGCTCTCTTCATGGGCACTGACAGGCAGCTCAAGCAGCCCCTCATTATGGAATTGCAGCAAAAGCCATCTCCTTCTCTGTGGAAATATAACCCTGTGAATTACGTCTGTTTTATTTGAAATAACCACGGACGCATGCCCCTCCCCCCTAATTGGCGGGAAAGGCATTGCGATATATCGATGAACACGATACCGTGCAAATGATTACCATAATGATTTTCATTCTCAAATAAAAATAACACGAGGTTCAGGAGAGAAATCGTGGAAATGGGCACAGGCTCCTTCCAGGCGCAGTTGCATCGTCTGTATCAGGAACATCACGGATGGCTCTGCTCGCTGCTAAGACGCAGGTTGGGCAATAGCTGCGACGCCGCGGATCTGGCGCACGACATCTACCTTCAGCTGCTGCGCAAGGGACATATCCCCACGGCGGCCGAGTGCCGTCGCCATCTGATGCAGATCGCCAAGGGCAAGGTGATCGATCTCTACCGCCGGCGTGCGCTGGAGGCCCGCTACCTCGAGCAGCAAAGCTACCAGCCCGACGCTCAGGCCCCCTCGGAAGAGCTGCGCGCCATGCAGCGCGAGGCGCTGGGAGCCGTCGCATCAGCCCTGCAACGCCAGTCCCCCAAGATCCGCCAGGCCCTGCTGCTCTCCCGCCTCGGCGGCCTCGGTTATCAGGACATCGCCAGCCAGCTGCAGGTGTCTGTTTCATCGGTCGAGAAGTATATCGCCCAGGGCGTGCAAAGCTGCCATCGCAGCCGGCCCGGCGGCGGCATCTGACCCGGATGGGGGAAATAAAAAGATTCATTTGAGGTTTTTTGTCCCCCGTACGGAAAACCACAGAGATCCGGTCGCTCGTTGCGGCCACCATCACTTCACCGTGGAGAAATAGCCATGAAGGCAGACGATGTGCAGTGCCCCGAGGCCAATGCTGGCGGGCCCATCAGCCGCGTGCTGGCCCCCATTCGCGGCCACCTGATCGCCGCCGCCCTGCTGGCGGCCATCGGCGCCATGCTGACCCTGGTCCCGCTGGCCGGGATCGCCCACCTGGCGGGCCTGATGCTGGCCGAGGCCGCCGTGCCAGGCGACGCGATCACCGCAGTGCTCGGGATCAGCCTGGCCTGCCTGTTTGGCGGCATGATCCTGCTCAGCGCCGGCGATCTGGTGGCCCACCTGGCCGACAACCGCATCACCGGCCAGCTGCGCCTGGCCCTGACCCGGCGGCTGGCCCGGGTGCCCCTCGGCTGGTTCACCGCCCGCGCCTCGGGGGAGGTTAAACAGGCGATGCAGGACGACATCGGCACCCTGCACAGCCTGACGGCCCACTTCTACACCACCCTGGGCCGCTGCAGCGGTGCTGTATTCATCTCCCTGATCTACCTCTTCGCCATGGACTGGCGGATGGCCCTCATCGCCCTCTCCCCCTTCCCGCTCTTCTTCCTGTTTTCCGCCCGCGCCCATCGCGCCAGCGCCGCCAACATGCAGCAGTTCGGCGCCGGCATGGCCCGCATCAACAACGCCGTGGTGGAGTTCGTGAGCGGCATCCCCGTGGTCAAGGCCTTCGGCGTGCAGGGCCGGCTGCACACCAGCTACCGCAACGCCATCGATGACTTTGCCCGCGCCTTCACCGATTTCACCCGTCCGCTGGTCGCGGCCATGGCCAACGCCAACGCCATCATGGCCCCCGCCTCGGTCTTGGGGGTGGTGCTGGCCGGCGCCGTGGTGATGGTACGAGCGGGCGCCATGACACCTGCCGAGGTGCTGCCCTTTGTGCTGGTAGCGCCGGGGCTGTGCGCCCCCCTGATGCTGCTGAGCTACCTCAAGCACGATCTCGGCAGCGCCACCGCGGCCGCCGAACGGCTCCACGCCCTGCTCGCCACCCCGGTATTGACGGAGCCCGCCGCCGGCACCGGTTTGCAGCCGGCCGACAACACCCTGCACCTCGAGCAGGTGAGCTACCGCTACGACGACCAGACCCCGGTGCTCAGCGAGCTGACCGTCACCCTGACCCCGGGCACGGTCACCGCCATCGTCGGCGCCTCCGGGGCCGGCAAATCGACTCTGGCCAGGCTGCTGCTGCGCTTCTTCGACCCGAGCGAGGGGCGCATCACCCTGGGCGGGGTGGACCTGCGCGATCTCGAGAGCCGCGAGCTCTATCGCCACATCGGCTTCGTGCTGCAAGAGGTGCGCCTGGTGCACGCCAGCCTGCACGACAACATCGCCCTCGGCCGCCCCGGCGCCAGCCGCCAGGAGGTCGAGGCCGCCGCGCGCCGCGCCAACATCCACGACCGCATTCAGGCCCTGCCGCGGGGCTACGACGCCGTGGTCGGTGAGGACGCCAACCTCTCCGGCGGCGAGCTGCAACGGGTCAGCATCGCCCGCGCCCTGCTGCTCGACCCGCCGGTGCTGGTGCTCGACGAGGCCACCGCCGCCGCCGACGCCGACAACGAGGTGAAGCTGCAACAGGCGCTCTCCACCTTCGCCCGCGGCCGCACCCTGGTCGTCATCGCACATCGGCTCGACACCGTGATGCACGCCGACCGGATCCTGGTGCTCGACAACGGCATCCTGTGCGAACAGGGGCGCCACCACGAACTGCTGGCCCGCCGCGGCCGCTATGCCCGTCTGTGGGAACAGGGGGGATACGACACTCCCACCCAGACCCATATCCCTCATCAGGAGGCCGTCCCCACATGCTGAACACCTTCCTGCGCCTGCTCGGCGACGACGCCGTCCTGCTGCGCCGCTACGGCCTGCTGGCCCTGCTCTACGGCCTGCTCTGCGGTCTGACCCTGGTCTGCCTCATCCCGGTGCTCACACACCTGCTGCGCGCCGAGACCGACGCCGCCACCGGCTGGCTGCTGGTGCAGCTGATCGGCGTGCTGCTCTGCTGGAACCTGCGCCGCCGGGTGGAAAAGGCTGGCATCGCCGTGGGGATAGCGGTGCTGAGCACCGGCCGCCACGCCCTGGGCGAGCACGTGGGCAGCCTGCCCATCGGCTGGTTCACCCCGGCCAACACCGCCCGCCTCAACCACCTGGCCTCGCAAGGCATGATGGAGCTGGCCCAGCTGCCGGCCCACGTCTTCACCCCCCTGTTTGGCGGGGTGATCACCCCGCTGGTGGTGCTGGTGGCCCTGTTTGCCCTCGATGTGCAGCTCGGCCTCATCGCCCTGATCGCCCTGCCGCTGCTGGTGGCGGTCTTCCTGCTCACCACCCGCCTCAACCAGCACGCCGACCAGACCTTCCACCAGCATGCCGCCGATACCAGCCAGCGCATGGTGGAGTTTGCCCAGGCCCAGTCGGTGCTGCGCGCCTTCAACGGCGAGCAGGGGGGAACCCGTTTCCTCGAGCAGGCCATCGCCCAGCAGCAAGCCTCCGGCAGGCAGCTGATCCGGCTCACTGCCCTGGCCTCGGGGCTCAACGTCTGGGCAGTGCAGGCCTGCTTTGCCACCCTGTTGCTGGTGGCCGCCCAGCACCTGGGCGGTGCCGACAGGGAGAGCCTGATCGCCGCCCTGGTGACCCTGGTGCTCATCAACCGCTTCATCGATCCTCTGCTCGACGTGGCCGGCTACAGCGACGTGCTGCGCGGCGCCCGTGCCCAGCTGGCGGCCCTGCAAACCATGTTCGACTACCCGGCCCAGCCGCAGCCGGCCACTCCTGCCACCCCGCTGGATGGCTCAGTGGAGCTGCGCGGGGTGCATTTTGGCTATGACCCGGCCCACCCGCAGGTGCTCAAGGGGGTGGATCTGGCGGTGGCGCCCGGCAGCATGATGGCGCTGGTCGGTGCCTCGGGCTCGGGCAAGAGCACAGTACTGCGGCTCATCGCCCGCTTCTTCGACGTCGGCGAAGGGGCCGTGCTGGTGGGAGGGGTGGACGTGCGCGCCATGAGCGGTGAGACCCTAGCCAGTCACATCAGCCAGATCTTCCAGGATGCCTATCTGTTCCAGGGCACCATTGCCGACAACATCCGCATCGGCAAGCCCGAGGCCAGCGATGCCGAGCTGCTGCACGCCGCCCATCAGGCCGGGGTGAGCGAGATAGTCGAGCGCCTGCCGCTCGGGCTCGACACCCAGGTTGGCGAGGGTGGCGCGCGCCTCTCGGGGGGCGAGCGCCAGCGGATCGCCATCGCCCGTGCCCTGCTCAAGGACGCCCCCATCCTGCTGGTGGACGAGGCCACCGCCGCGCTGGATGCGGAGAACCAGGCCGCCATCACAGAGACGCTGGCCCGGCTGCGGGGCAAACGCACCCTGATCGTCATCGCCCACCAGCTCTCGACCGTGGCTATGGCCGATCAGATAGTGGTGCTCGACGATGGCATGGTGTGCGAGCAGGGCCCCCACGCCGTCCTCAGCCGCCAGCCGGGGCGCTATGCCCACTTCCTGGCGCAGCGCGCCAGCGCCAAGGGGTGGCGCCTGACCGGAGAGGACGCGTGAGGGCGCTCCTGCTGCCGGCGACCCTGCTGGTGCTGGCCACGTGCTCCCTGCTGATCGGGGCGCGCCCCCTCCCGCTGGCGGAGCTCTTCGCCGGGGATGGCCTGCTCACCCTCACCGCCAGTCGCCTGCCGCGGCTGGCGGCGGTGCTGTTGACCGGCGCCGGGCTGGCGGTGGCCGGCGTCATCCTGCAGCAGATAGTGCAGAACCGCTTTGTCGAGCCCGCCACCTCCGGCGGGCTTGACGCCGCCAAGCTCGGCATCCTGATCGCCCTGACCCAGCTGCCCGCCGCCGGCACCACCGGCCGCATGCTGCTGGCGCTCGCCTTCTGCTTTGCCGCCAGCCTGCTGTTCATCGTCATCGTGCGCCGCATCCGCTTCAAGAATACCGTGCTGATCCCGGTGATCGGCCTCATGTATGGCAGCGTGCTGAGCGCCCTCGCCGAGTTCTACGCCTACCAGCACAACATACTGCAGAGCATCCAGGGCTGGATGCTGGGGGATTTCTCCAAGGTGGTCGAGGGCAACTACGAGATCATCTACCTCATCCTGCCCATCACCCTGCTGACCTATCTCTACGCCCACCGCTTCACCGTGCTCGGCATGGGGGAGGAGGCCGCCGCCAGCCTGGGGCTCGGGTACTCGGCCACCGCCACCCTCGGCCTGCTGTTGGTGGCGGTCACCGTGGCCGCCACCGTCATCACGGTCGGCGCCATCCCCTTCGTCGGGTTGGTGATCCCCAATCTGGTGGTGCTGCGCCACGGCCAGCACCTGAGAAAGACCCTGCCGCTGGTGGCTCTCTATGGTGCCCTGCTGCTGCTGGCATGCGACCTGCTGAGCCGGCTGCTGATCCACCCCTTCGAGGTGCCCATCGGGCTCACCGCCGGCAGCCTCGGCGGCGTGCTGTTCCTGCTGCTGATCCTCTGGCAGCGCCGATGAGAGAGACTCTTATGCGTTACGGGATCTGGGGGCTGCTGGCCCTGCTCGCCGCGACCTTTGTGCTGTTCGGATCGGATCTCGACACCGGCTACATCATCCCCCAGCGGCTGCTGCGCCTGGCCGCCATCACAGTCGCCGGCGTCTGCATCGCGGTCTCGGCCATCAGCTTCCAGACCCTGGCGGGCAACCGCATCCTGACCCCCGCCATCATGGGGTACGAGGCGGTCTATCTGTTGCTGCAAGCCCTGCTGGTGCTACTGCTCGGCAGCCAGAGCCTGCTGCTGCTCGGGCGCGAGGAGAACGGCGTGCTGTCGCTGCTGCTGATGCTGGGATACTCGGCCATCATCCACCGCTGGCTGTTCCGGCCCGGGCAGAGCGACCTGTTCCAGCTGCTGCTGACGGGGCTGGTGCTGACCATGGTGTTTGGCACCCTGACCCAGTTTGTCCAGCTCAAGACCAGCCCCGGGGAGTTCGCCATCCTGCAGGGGTTCGGCTATGCCTCGTTCAACCGGGCCCAGCCGCCGGAGCTGCTGATGGGGGGCGGTCTGGTCGCCCTGGTCTGTCTCGTCATCGCCCGCCGCCAGGCCGAGCTCGACGTGCTGGCGCTCGGGCGCGAGCAGGCCAGCTCGCTCGGGGTGGATTACCGGCGGGCGGTACGCCTGCACCTGGCACTCATCGCCGTGCTGGTGGCCGTCTCCACCAGCCTGGTCGGCCCCACCGCCTTCATGGGGGTGTTCGTGGCCAACATCAGCTATGCCCTGGCGCGCACCTTCCGTCACCGGGTCACCCTGCCGCTCGGCTGCGCCATCGCCATCGCGCTCTTCATCCTGGCCCAGTTCCTGGTGGAGCAGATCTTCAACTACCGCACCACGGTCAGCATCCTCATCAACCTGGTGTGCGGCACCTACTTCCTCGCCCTGATGGTCAAAACCAGAGGATCGCCATGATCTCCCTCGAACAGGTTCACCAGCGCTACGGCGATCGCGCCGTCCTGCGCGACATCACAGTCGACTTCCCGGCCGGTCGGGTCACCTCGCTGATCGGCCCCAACGGCGCCGGCAAGAGCACCCTGCTGATGGCCATGGCCCGCCTGCTGCCCATCAGCCAGGGGCGGATACGCCTGGGAGGCACCGACCTGCACCGCTTCACCGCCCGTGACTACGCCAAGCGGGTCGCCACCCTGCGCCAGTCGCCGGACGTGGGGCTGCGACTGACGGTCGACGAGCTGGTCGCCTTCGGCCGCTTCCCCTACAGCCAGGGCAACCTGACCCGGGAAGACCGCATCGCGGTCGACGAGGCCATCGACTTTCTCTCCCTCGCCCCCTTGCGCCGGGCCTACCTCGACGAGCTGAGCGGCGGGCAGCGACAGCTGGCCTACCTCGCCATGACCGTCGCCCAGCAGACCGACTGCCTGCTGCTCGACGAGCCCCTCAACAACCTCGACATGAAGCATGCGGTGCAGCTGATGCAGGCGATCCGCCGCCTCAGCGACGAGCAGGGGCGCACTCTGATCCTGGTGGTGCACGACATCAACTTCGCCGCCAACTATTCCGACCACATCGTCGCCATGAAGGGGGGCGTGCTTGCGGGCAGCGGCCCGGTCGCCGAGATGGTCACCCCGGCCAACCTGGAGGCGCTCTACGACCTGCGTTTCGACATACTGCCGAGCCAGCGCGGCCTGCTGTGCAACTACTTCAACCCAACCCCGTCTGGAGAATTGTTATGAGGATCAATACGCTCACCGCCGTGCTGCTGGCCGCCATCGCAGGGCTCACCGGCTGCGACGCTCCCAGAGAGCAGGCCGCCACCGGGGCCGACGGCACCGTGGTCACCGTGACCCACCAGCTCGGCACCACCCGGGTCGTCACCCCGCCCAAGCGGGTGGTGGCCTTCGACATGAGCGAACTCGATACCCTGGATCAGCTGCAGGCCCCGGTGGCCGGCATCGCCAAGGATTACGTGGCGCACTTCCTGCAGCGTTATCGGGACGACCCGGCCGTGATGGACGTGGGCACCACCATCCAGCCCAACCTGGAGCGGCTGCACAAGCTCAAGCCGGATCTCATCCTCATCTCCCCCCTGCAGGCCCAAAGCTACGAGGCGCTGAGCCAGATAGCCCCGACCCTGCACTACGACATCGACATGACCAACCGCGACGGCCACATCCTGGAGGCCGCCAAGGCCCACCTGCTCACCCTCGGCACCCTGCTCGGCCAGGAGGCGCTGGCCAAAGAGAAGGTGCAGCAGATGGACGCCAAGATCGCCGAGGTGCAGGCGCTGACGCAGGATCGTCCGGAAAGAGCGCTGATCGTGCTGCACAACAACGGCGCCTTCACCGCCTTTGGCACCCAATCCCGCTACGGCTTCCTGTTCGACACCCTGGGGGTCAAGCCGGCCGGATTGGAGCGGGACACCGGCATGCACGGCCAACCCATCTCCAACGAGTTCATCCAGCAGGCCGCCCCGGACATCCTGTTCGTCATCGACCGCACCGCCGTGATGGAGCGACGCACGGCCATCGACGCCAGCACCCTGGACAACCCGCTGCTGCGCCAGACCAAGGCGTGGCGCAACGGCAAGGTGCGCTTCGTCGACCCCGAAACCTGGTACCTCTGCACCGCCAGCTTCACCTGCCTGAACCGCATCGCCGACGAGGTGATGGCCGCCTATCGCAGCTGATCCCCCATGCCCGGCCAGCGCCGGGCATCAACACGCAAATGAGAGTTATTTTTATTTGAGGATTTTAGAGTGTCATCCGGAAAGCATAAGGAGACAAAAACGCACTCCTCACCCTGAAAGGAATCCTGCATGCAGACATTGCACTCCCCCTCCCTTGCCGTGCCGCGCCACGGACTCTCCCGCCTGACGCTGGCCATCCTGGCCGGCCTGCAACTGGGCAGTGCCTGGGCCGCCCCGGCTCCCCATGAAGAAGCCGCCCCCCGTCCCGACGAGGTCGTGGTGGTGGAGGGTCGCAAGGCCTACGCCGGCGGCCAGGTCGCCGCCGACAACCGGGTCGGCCTGCTCGGCAACAAACCCTTCCTGGAGACGCCGTTCAACACGGTGAGCTACACCGAGGAGTACATCGAGGATCGCCAGGCCCAGGACATAGGCGCCGTGGCCGGTGCCACCAACCCCTCGGTCTATGTGCCGAGCAAGCGCAGCCTGTTCGAGACCTTCTACATCCGCGGCTTCAACACCAACGCCAACGACATCACCTTCAACGGCCTCATCGGCATGGCACCGAACATGCGCAGCTCCACCGAGATGGCCGCGCGGGTCGACGTGCTCAAGGGGCCTTCGGTACTGCTCAACGGCATGCCGCCGGATGGCAGCGTGGGCGGCAACATCAACATAGTGCCCAAGCGCGCCGGCAAGACCCCCCTGGCCAAGGTCACCGCCAGCTATGAATCGGACGGCCTCGGCGGCGTGCACCTGGACCTGGGTCGCCGTTTCGGCGACGAGCAGCAGTGGGGGGTACGCTTCAACGGTGTCTATCGGGACGGGGACACCGCGGTCAACGACCAGCAGCACAAGATGGAGCTCACCTCGGTCGGGCTGGACTGGCGTGGCGAACGGGCCCGCGCCTCGGCCGATCTCTACCGGCAGCACGAGCGGGTGGACGGGGTGAACTACTTCGGCATCTTCTCGGTCGCCAGCCAGGTGACCCAGCTGCCCGAGCCCAAGCGTGGTGACTACTCCCTGGCGCCGGCCTGGGCCTACACCATCAACGACACCAAGGCTGCCGTGCTGCGTGCCGAGTATGATCTGACCGACAACCTCACCGCCTTCATCGCCTGGGGCCAGCGTGACGGCGGCTACAGCGCCCTCATCACCCGCAACACTCTGCTCAACGACGCCGGCGACATCAATGCCATGGCGGCCCGCTCCGAGCGGGACGGCACCCAGCGCTCCGGCGAGGCGGGCCTGCGCGGCACCTTCGGCACCGGTCCGGTCGATCACGCCTGGTCGCTGGCCGCCACCCGCTACACCTCGGAGCAGACCTTCCGGGACAAGATGTTCTTCAACCACGCCATGACCAACTACGACCGGCTGGACTTCGGGCCCGCGCCGGATCTCGCCGGGTACGGTGCCGTCACCTCGCGCAGCGAGGCGACCCTGGCGAGCGTGGCGCTGGTCGATACCCTCTCCTTCCTCGATGGCGACCTGCAGTGGACCCTGGGGGCCCGCCGCCAGACAGTCGAGAGCAGCAACTTCAACGGCAGCGGCGACCAGACCGCCCGCTACGAGGAGAGCCGGGTCTCGCCCGCCACCACTCTGCTGGTCAAGCTGCGCGACGATTTCGCCGTCTACACCAACTACATCGAGGGGTTGAGTCAGGGGGGGGCGGCACCGAACACCGCCAGCAATGCCGGCGAGATCATGAAGCCCTATCAGACCAAGCAGTATGAGGTCGGTGCCAAGCTGGATCTGGGCCACTTCGCCCATACCCTGAGCCTGTTCCAGATCGCCAAGCCGAGCGCCTACACAGACCCCAACTCCAACGTCTACGGGGTCTACGGGGAACAGCGCAACCGCGGCATCGAGTGGGATCTGTTCGGTGAGCTCACCCCCGAGTTGCGCCTGCTGGGCGGGGCCTCCTACACCCAGGCTGAGCTGACCAAGGCGCTCAACGAGAGCAACGTCGGCCACCAGGCCACCGGGGTGCCCAAGTGGATGGCCAAGCTCGGCGCCGAGTACGATCTGGCCGCCGTGCCGGGGCTGACCCTGACCGGCAACACCCAGTTCATCGGCGAGCGCTTCGTCACCGATGACAACCGCCTCTCGCTGCCCTCCTACACCACCTTCGACCTGGGGGCCCGCTACACCATGCGGATCGCCGATCACGCGCTGACCGTGCGGGCCGCGGTGCAGAACCTCACCGGCCGCGACTACTGGATCGGCTCCTGGTCCGGCGGCGACGGCAGCGGCCTCTCCGGCGGCCTGGGGGCGCCACGCACCTTCCAGCTCTCCACCTCGCTCACCTTCTAAGCAGCAGAAAAGCCATTGTCAAAATGGCTTTTCTTTTATGTGCCTCGGATGCCGGCCCGGCCGGCTTGCGCCAGATCGGATTTTCACGCCGCACCGACAGCATCTGACTCACTTGTGCGGTATGCTGTCACGCTCACGATCAACCATGACCTCTGTTGAGGCCTGCCTTATGAAATACCTAGTAGTTCAAACCAAACAGATAGGGGATGTACTGATCTCCACCGCGCTGTGCAACAACCTCAAGCAGAATGACCCAAGCGGCGAGGTTCACTATCTGGTCATGGATTATTGCGCGGGTATGGCGCAGGGCAATCCCAATATCGATCGGCTCATCATCATCGAGAAGGCCAGGCGCAACGAGTGGCGCTACATGAAGGATCTGCTGCTGGCCATTCGCCGCGAACGCTACGATGTGGTGGTCAACAGCCAGGGCCAGATGATCGGTCTGCTCAGCTGCCTCTTCTCCGGTGCCCGCCTGCGCATCGGCTTTGACTCCTTCCCCTGGCGGCTCGGCCACAACCGCATCGTCCGTTTTCGCAAGGACACCGAGTTTCAGGGCAACAGCACCCTGGTCGACGACCGCTTCTCGCTGCTCAAGCCGCTCAAGCTGGCCCGCGAGGATCGCAACTACTACCTCTGGCTGAGTGAAGAAGAGAAACAACAAGGAAGGGATGCCCTGCTGGCCGCCGGCGTCGACCTGAACCGCCCGCTGATCGCCATGGGCGTCAACTCGCTAGGACACTACAAGCGCTGGCCTATCGACTGCTTCGCCAAGGTCGCCCAGTGGCTGATCGAGCAGCACCATGCCCAGATCCTGATCTACTGCGGGCCGGGAGAAGAGGAGTACAACCGCGGCCTGAAACCACTGCTGCCCGCCGCCCTGCAAGCCAGCGTCTTCGACCACATCAAGACCCGCTCGGTACGGGAGCTGGTGGGGCTGTTTGCTCACTGCCGGCTGTTTGTCGGCAATGACACCGGCCCCCGCCACATGGCGCAGGCCATCGACCTGCCCCTGCTGACCATAGTGGCCCCGGGCGGCGACAAGATCATCGCCAACCCGGTCAACCACCCCCGTTATCAGGCCATCGATGTGTTCGATGCCAAGGGGCCCGGCTTCCAGCTGCCGCAGAACGCGGGGAAGGACTTCATCGACGAAGCCCTGCTGCGCGCCATCACGCCCGAGCTGGTGATTGCACGGCTGACAACGCTGCCTGATTGGCAAGCAGCCACGCCCTGAAAGTACGCTCGAATTCGGCCAGATCGAGGGAGTTGATATCCTGCTCCCGGGTATTGGTCGAGAACAGCACTGTGGCTGACGGGGAGTTGGGGTGCCACTCGAGGAAGTTCTCGTTGCCGCCCCCTATGTCCGGGTTGTAGAGGCCAAGAATGGGCTTGTGCAGCCCGGCGGCGATGTGCACCGTCGCCGTGTCCACCGAGATCAGCCCCTGACACTGGCGCAGCTGGGCAAACAGCCCGGCCAGCGAGGGTGCATCCGGTGACAGCAGCAGGCGATCCGGCCGGCTCAGGTCGGCCCGGATCCCGGCCACCTCCTCTTCCATGCCCGGCGGATAGAGCAGGCAGATGGCGCAAGAGCCGGCCGCCAGCATCTGCTCAATCATCTGGCTGATAAGCTCGGGCCGCAGACGGCGGGAACTACCACTGCCGTACGGGTTGAAACAGAGGACCGGCGCGGCCGGCCACCAGCTGGCCAGCGCATCGGGTGGGCTCATGGTCGGGACTATGTATTGCTGATCCGGATTGTTCACGTCGAGCCGCTGCAACAGCAGGGCAAACTTGTCGGAGAAGTGCATGCCGCTGGAGGCCTTGCCCAGCTTGAGGTTGACCGCCTGCAGGGCATCGTCCATGCCGGCGACCCAATCCGCCCTGACCTGACTGATGAAGAAGATGTCCTTCATTTTCAGCATCTTGCCAAAATGCACCAGGCACTCCACCTCCCCCAGCGAATGGGCCAGCCGTTTGAGCTGGCCATAGCCCGGCCGCTTGGGCACCTCTATCACCTTGTCCATGCCGAAATGATCGCGAAACAGGGGCGCCATGGCCGCAGTCGTGACGATCCACACCTCCCGCTCCGGGCTGGCGCGCTTGAGCTCGCGGGCCACCCAGGACGAGACGATGGCATCGCCCAGTTTGGCATCCCAGCGTAGCAACACTATCTTCCCCTTGCGCTCGTGCAGCGGAGCCGGCCGCTTGCGATCGAACAGCAGCTGCCCCAGCTTGCGGCGAAGAATGTCACGCTGGAGTTGCAGATCGTTGATTAATGACATGAATCCACCAGAAGGGCCGTTGAATTGGGATAACGATGATACCAGCCTGACGCGGCTAGAGCGCCATCAGGGCATCGACCTGACGACTGATCTCGGCCGGCGACAGGGCCGCCAGCTGATCCGTGGTCGACCTCAGCACTATGTTGCGGCCCGCCAGCGGGATGAAGGCATCGCGCCAGCGCTCGTTGTTCATCAACACCAGGGTGGGCACCCCGAAGGAAGAGGAGATATGGATGATGGAGGTATCGGTCGAGATGACCCCTCGCGCATCCTTGATGATCTTGGCGGCATCGAGAATGGTGTCGGGAAACAGCGCTCTCATGTCTTGCCGCGAACAAACCACTGGCTGCCTGGAGAAGACCAGGTAGGAGATCCCCTCATAGGCAGGCAACTGCGCCAGGATGCCGCCAATCTGCGCCTCCGTCATCGAGTTGCCGACCTGGCTGCCCGTCAGGTTGACCAGCAGATAACGGCCATACGCACGGGTATCCAGCTGCTCATTGCAGGGCGACGGTATGCAGACTGGCACCCCGGTCTGCTCGCCGGTCACGCTGAGCATGCGATAGACGAAGTGATCCCGGCTGGGACGTGACGACACTATGGTGGCCTTCTTGTTGAACAGCGGCAGCAACTTCTGCTGCCCTTCGCTCTTGAAGCGCAGGGGCAACGACTGCAAGCGCCCGTTGGCCAGCAACAGCAACTTGGCCATGGCGATATCATCAGGCTCGTCAAACAGATTGATCACCAGGTCATATCGCCGCTGCCTGAGTTCACGCAGCTTGCACCACATGCTCACCGGCAACAGGGTGTCGTTGAGGGTGATCACGTGACATTCGTCGATCCCGGCGACCGATGCCGCCAGCAGCTGGTTGCGCCGGCTGCACACCAGCTCGAGGCGCGCGGCGGGGTACATCTCCCTGAGCCGAGCGATGGCGGGCAGGGTAAGAATGAAGTCGCCGATGGCGTCATAACCGACCACCAGCACTCTCTCCACCTGCGCTCCGGCAGGGCATGGGGCGGCGTCAGGCTCTCTGCCGATCAGCCATCCGGCAATGGAATGGGTAAGCAACTTTTTGAGGTTCATGGGTCATCCAGCATGTGTGGCCGCTGCTTTGGCAAGGCCCGCAGGGTGCCGACCCGCCGTCGGCACACTCCGCCCTATTTCAGATAGTGGCCGTAGGCCCTGTCATCTATGGTGGTGGTGAACAGATCCACATCCAGACAGCTGGGTTCCACCCCGGATGCGGTCAGGCCGTTGAGCTGCAACCGGCCGGTCAGATAGTCGGAAGGCATCCGCAGCGGATAGGCGCACTGCAACAGCTTCTTGGCCCCGGTCAGGCTCAGCACATACCCTGCGGTAGAGAGCACACCTCGTTTGGAGGTGCGGCTGGGGGTCAGGTATCTGGCGAGTCGATAACCACCCGGCAGGGATGACAGGAACGGCCAGCGTTTGGCTTTACCATGGTGCAGGAAGACGATTTCCGATTTGCAGGAGTGCACTATGGCCTCGATGATGGCCTTGCTGTGCATGTGCAGGTAGATGTCATCCTCCAGCACCACGCAGCGCTCAATGCCCTCGGCGACGATGCGTTCATAAAGCCGGATATGGCTCATGGCACAACCTATCTCGCCAAAGCTCAGCGCATGGCCGCACACCTCCTTGGCCAGTTCAAAATCCACCTTGGCCAGTTCGGCGCTGCTCAACGCCTTCCCGTCGGTTGCGTCTACAAACTCGAAATCTATGCCCAAATGCGCCATCTGCTGGACAACCATCGCCCGTCGCTCAACGCTGCGAGCCAAACTGATGACAAAAACTGGAATCATGACGTACGGATATCCTTTTTCAACTCATGGGCAAACCAGATGAAAACCAGGCTGAGCGTGTACAGATAGAGCACACCTTGATGCTCAAACGGCACATCACTTAGCGAATTAATTGCAAATGCGAGGGGAACCAACACACCCGCAGAAATCCTGTTTAGATTGTTCGCGGCAAGATAGAGCGGCAGGCCCAGAAAGATCACCAGTGCAATAAATCCTATGCTGCCGCGAACAACCAGGTTCTGCATATATTGATTATGTGAATGGACCAGCGCAGGATGAAATATCAGGGGAGATATCTGATGATTATCGATTTGAGTCTGTTTCAATGCATTGAAGCCATCCGTGCCCACCCCTGCCACAGGTGAATCTAAAAATCCCAGCCAGGCACTCTGCCAGGCAATGACGCGCAAGCCCCATGATGAGTCGTACGATCCTTTTTCTGCCGAGTTGAGATCCGAGACCGCCTCTGCGACCCGAACCTGAACCAGCTGGTTAGTCTGATAGATGGCGCCCGTCGTGGCCATGCAAAGCACGGCGACAGCAATATATTTCCAGGGTTTGAAATAGGCCTTGTAACAGATGACGTAGGCAAGAATGACCCCGAAGGCGAGCCAAACCCCCCGGCTCTGGGAGAGATACAGCGCAAACAGGGCTGCCATCAAGCCAACCAGGCTCCCCCCTCTCAACCATCCAGGCAATTGTCTTTGCTGGCAGACAAACCAGTTGAGGATGGCCAGCGTCAACGCTGCCTGCGAGAAGAGGATCGCATTGGTAAACCCTTCCACCCTGACAATGCCGTGCTGGTACTGCCAGATGCTGAGGATGCCCAATCCCATCCCACCCAGCACGATGGCCAGGTACCCCAGCATCAGCAGCACGGGTTTGCGCGGCATCATCAGCGCGAAGACCGCGACATAAAACAGCCCTCGCATCACCCCGTACTGATCGCCATGGATCAACCGGTTCACGAAGATCATGACGGCGTACACCAGCAGGCCCCAGAGAATCCGTCGATCCCTGAGCCCAACATTTCGCTGCCTGCCGACAAAGTAGTTCAACAGACCGAAGATCCCGGTCACCGCCAGCAGGTTGGACTGCATGCTCTGGCCGGCGGGTACCAGGAACAGGCCGCAAAAGACAAAGATGATGGTCAGTCCGAACAGGGCTGTGGTTACTTTATCGAGCAAAACAAGGCTTCTACTGAGCATCAATCACGACTTCCTGAAGACATAGTTACCCCGGATCTTGCGCCACAGGCCAAACACATCGGTACGCGGGAAGATGGCGATGCGGCGGATCCGGAAGGGGTCCTGGTGCATGGCTCTTGGCCCGCTGTTGGTGGCCACGGCAAAACGGTAGCCCGCCGCCATCGCCTGCACCTTGGCGCTCTCATTCATATCCCCATAAGGGTAGGCGAACGACAGCAAAGGGTGGCCAAGCAGAGTCTCGAGTTGCCGCTTGTTCTCTTGTATTTCATGGGCTTGCTGCTCGGGTGCAAGCTTGCTCAACCTGGGGTGGGTCAGGGTATGGCCGCCGATCTCCACATGGCCGGAGGCCACCAGCGCCTTGACCTGCTCGCCATTCATCAGGTCCACCCGGGTGTCCGGGTTGCTCGCCTGCTCCACGTCCCAGCGGTTATACCCTTCCCCCGTGACCACGTATACCACGGCTTTGTAACCATATTTTTCCAGCAGCGGCAGCATGCGGGTCAGGTTGTCCTGATAGCCGTCGTCAGCCGTGATCATCAGGTATCTCTTGCCGTATTGCAGACGATGGATGAAGCCCTTGTCCGCCAGGTCGCGAAAGGTCAGGGTCTCATAACCCAGCCACTTCATCAGGCGCAGGTGCTTTTCGAACATGGCGATCGGCATCCAGGTACCGTGCACCCCCTTCTCGCTCTCGTGCTCGATGAAGCGGTGGTACATGATGACCGGCATCTCGCGGCGCAGAGTCTCGACCACCGCATCCTGATAGATGGCTTCGAGACTGGATACTACCCCCGCCAAGCCATATTCGGCCTGAATGCGCTGACGGATAACGTCGGAGACGCTGCCGCTGGCCAGGGCCGGGGCAATCTGCGTCTTCAGCGCGGCAAAATCGATCGCCAGATCCCTAGGGCCTATGTCACCGAAGTTGCTGGCCAGCGCCTCATCCAGATTCTGCCCGGTCACCAGGCCGATGGCCTTGGCCTCGCCGATGGCAAACGCCGGGCGACCGCACAGCAGGGCCTCCATCGCTACCCGACCGGCACCGATCACCAGATCGCATTGCGCCATCAGGGCAGGGACATCCTCCACGTAACCGACGAAATCGACCCGGTCACGAAAACGCACGAAGCGCTCGGGCAGCTGGCTGCCACTCACCACCTTCACCTGGCAGGCATCCAGATCCAGCACTTCATCCAGCAACCGGTAGCAGAGCTCCCCCTTGGGGCCGCTGAGCCGACCTATGATGGCGATCACCGGCTTGGCGTTGTCCGGAGCCGGCACGGGCTGGAACTTGTCGGTCTCGATGCCGTTGCGCAGCACCTGTACGATGGCCGGATCCACCCCCAGATTGTCGATGATCTGGCTGGCGATATCTTCGCACACCGCCACCGCCCGAAAACCGAGGGCATGAAAAGCCTTGCGGGAGGCATGCACCGGCTGGCGCCCGTGTACCGTGGTGATCATGGGAGTGCCGGTCAGCTTGCAGGCCACATAGCTGCTCCAGCCGGAGGCGCGGGAGTGGGCATGCACCAACTGGATATGATGCTTCTTGATCAGGTAGACGAGGTAAAACACGTGCCAGAAGCGGCGCAGTATGCTGCGCTTGTTGAATCGCAGCTTGAATACCTGGCCCAGCGTGGGCTTGGTCAGAGTGTCCGATACGTAGAAAACCTGGTGGCCACGCCGGGTCAATTCGTTACCGACCGTGGTGGCATAGACCTCAGCTCCCGTCACTTCGAGCTGGGAGAGTGCCATCAATATATTCATGGGAGGGTATCCGAACGACGGGTGACCAGCAGCCACCCGTCAGAGGGGGATCAAGCCCGGTTCAACCAGGCCATGTAGTCGGCCACGCCTTCGGCCACAGTCTTGAACTCGGCGTCATAGCCGACACCGCGTAGCTTGGTCATGTCCGCCTGGGTGAAGCTCTGATAGCGACCCTTGAGGTGATCCGGGAAGGGAATGTACTCGACGGCGCCCTTCTGGTGATGCTTGATCACCGCCTCGGCCACGTTCTGGAACGGCTCGGCACGACCGGTGCCGCAGTTGAAGATGCCGGAGTGCTGCGGATTCTGCCAGAACCAGAGGTTCACCTTGCAGACGTCATCCACATAGATGAAGTCGCGCATCTGACCGCCGTTGGGGAAACCGTCGCAGCCTTCGAACAGCTTGGGATTTTCGCCCTTCTTCACCTGGGTGTTGAGGTGGAAGGCAACCGAGGCCATGGAGCCCTTGTGCTGCTCGCGCGGGCCATAGACGTTGAAGTACTTGAGGCCGACTACCTGAGAGTTGATCTCCGGCATCCAGCGGCGCACATACTGGTCGAACAGCTGCTTGGAGTAGCCGTAGACGTTGAGCGGCTGCTCGAACTTGGGATCTTCGATGAAGTTGTCGTTGCGCCCGCCGTAGGTCGCGGCGGAAGAGGCATAGATGAACGGAATTTCCCGCTCGATGCAGTAGTGGAACAGATCCTTGGAGTACTCGTAGTTGACCTCCATGATGAACTTGCCGTTCCACTCGGTGGTGGCGGAGCAGGCACCTTCGTGGAAGATCACCTCGATGCCGTCCCACTCTTCAAACTCGTCACCGGAGACGATCCGCGCCTGGAACTCATCCTTATCCATGTAATCGGCAATGGTCAGATCGACCAGATTGACGAACTTGGTGCCGTCGGTCAGATCATCGATGACCACGATGTCGGTCCGTCCTTGAGCGTTCAGCTGCTTGACCAGATTGCTGCCGATAAAGCCAGCACCGCCAGTTACTACGATCATGGAGTTTGCCTCGCGTACGTTGATGGTCACATGTGACTGCCTGTTAAAGCTGTGTATAGTGAGCCAATTTAAAATTGCCGAAAAGTTTATCACGGGCCGCAGGGGGATTCGACCTTGACGAGATCGCCCCCGGGACCCGGCAGAGGGAGCAGCGATGAAAACCAGAGACAGGATCATTCACAGCGCCACCGAGCTGTTCAACGACCAGGGTGAGCGCAACATCACCACCAACCACATTGCCGCCCACCTCGGCATCAGTCCGGGCAACCTCTATTACCACTTCCGCAATAAAGAAGACATCATCCACTCCATCTTCGACCAGTACGCCCGTCACCTGAGCGAGAGTTTCACGCCGGCCCGCAGCGACGAGATCAAGCTGGAAAACCTGATGGGCTATCTGGATGCCATCTTCTATCTGATGTGGCAGTTCCGCTTTTTCTACGCCAACCTGCCGGACATTCTCAGTCGCGACGAGCCGCTGCAGCAGAAGTACCTCAAGGCCCAGGAGCAGCTACGCGCCGCCGTGGTGGCCCTGCTCAGAAGCCTGCGCGAGGGCGGCATCATAAATGTCAGCGACGAGGATCTGCCGGATCTGGGCCAGACCATCAAGATGGTGGTGACCTGCTGGATCCCGTTCCAGATCGCCCAGGCTCCCAGCACCCGCATCACCAAGCCGCTGCTCTATCAGGGCGTCTTGCGGGTGCTGTTTCTGCTGCGCCCCTATGTGCAGCCGCAGGTGGCCGAACAGATCCGCCAGCTGGAGCAGCATTACCGTCAACTGGCCCAACCAGCTGGGTGAGATCTGTTTCACATTTGTTGAACATCAGCACAATAATTTGAATTCGCCGCAACAGATTGCAGTAAAATGTCGTCCTCTGTTGATACGCAGCTGAAATAGCCAATGAGGATCGAGGATGTCTAACGGATTCTATCGTCACCTGACCGAGCAGCTTGAGCAGGTCCAGGCTGAAGGATTGTACAAGCAGGAACGCGTCATCACCTCGGCCCAGCAGGCCCGGATTGCGGTGGGCGGCGAGCAGGTGCTGAACTTCTGTGCCAACAACTATCTGGGGCTGGCCAACCACCCCGATCTGATCGAGGCGGCCCACCAAGGGCTGGACAGCCACGGCTTCGGCATGGCCTCGGTCCGCTTCATCTGCGGCACCCAGGATCAGCACAAGGCGCTGGAGCAGAAGCTGTCAGCCTTCCTCGGCACCGAAGACACCATCCTCTACTCTTCCTGCTTCGATGCCAACGGCGGTCTGTTCGAGACGCTGTTCGGCGCCGAAGACGCCATCATCTCCGATGCCCTCAACCACGCCTCCATCATCGATGGGGTCCGGTTGTGCAAGGCCAAGCGCTATCGCTACGCCAACAATGACATGGCCGAACTGGAAGCCCAGCTCAAGCAGGCCGATGCCGATGGTGCCCGCTTCAAGCTGATCGCCACCGACGGCGTCTTCTCCATGGATGGCGTCATCGCCGACCTCAAATCCATCTGCGATCTGGCTGACAAGTACGATGCGCTGGTGATGGTGGATGACTCCCATGCCGTCGGCTTCATCGGTGAGAACGGCCGCGGCACCCACGAATACTGTGGCGTGATGGAGCGGGTCGACATCATCACCGGCACCCTGGGCAAGGCGCTCGGCGGCGCCTCCGGCGGTTACACCTCCGGCAAGAAAGAGGTGATCGACTGGTTGCGTCAGCGCTCCCGCCCCTACCTCTTCTCCAACTCGCTGGCCCCCTCCATCGTCGCGGCCACCATCAAGGTGATCGACATGCTGGCCGACGGCCACGATCTGCGTGCCCGCCTGAAGGAGAACAGCCAGTACTTCCGCGAGCGGATGAGCGCCGCCGGTTTTACCCTGGCCGGCGCCGATCACGCCATCATCCCGGTGATGCTCGGAGACGCCAAGCTGGCAGCCGAGATGGCGAGCCGCATGCTGGCCGCCGGCATCTATGTGGTGGGCTTCTCCTTCCCGGTCGTGCCCAAGGGCCAGGCCCGCATCCGCACCCAGATGTCCGCCGCCCATACCCGCGAACAGCTGGACCAGGCCATCGATGCCTTCATTCGCATCGGCCGCGAGCTCGGCATCATCTGATTTGAATCAAGGGGCCCGGCGCCCCTTTTTTCTGCGTTCATCGTGAAGGAACAACCATGAAAGCACTCTCCAAACTGCACAAAGAAGTCGGCATCTGGATGACGGACGTACCGGCCCCCGAACTCGGCCACAACGACCTGCTCATCAAGATCCGCAAGACTGCCATCTGTGGCACCGATATCCACATCTACAACTGGGACGAATGGTCACAGAAGACCATCCCGGTCCCCATGGTGGTCGGCCACGAATACGTCGGTGAAGTCGTTGCCGTGGGCCAGGAAGTGCGCGGCTTCGCGGTCGGTGACCGGGTCTCCGGCGAAGGCCACATCACCTGTGGCCACTGCCGCAACTGCCGTGCCGGCCGCACCCACCTGTGCCGCAACACCATAGGTGTCGGCGTCAACCGCCCCGGCGCTTTTGCCGAGTACCTGGTGATCCCGGCCTTCAACGCCTTCAAGCTGCCGGACAACATCCCGGATGAGCTGGCCGCCATCTTCGATCCGTTCGGCAACGCGGTGCACACCGCCCTCTCCTTCGACCTGGTGGGTGAAGACGTGCTGATCACCGGCGCCGGCCCCATCGGCATCATGGCAGCCGCCGTCTGCCGCCATGTGGGTGCCCGTCACGTGGTGATTACCGACGTCAACGAGTACCGGCTCGAGCTGGCCCGCAAGATGGGCGCCACCCGCGCCGTCAACGTGGCCAAGGAGCAGCTCTCCGACGTGATGAGCGAGCTTGGCATGACCGAGGGGTTCGACGTGGGGCTGGAGATGTCCGGCGTCCCCTCCGCCTTCCAGGACATGATCGACAAGATGAACCACGGCGGCAAGATCGCCATGCTCGGCATTCCCCCCGCCACCATGGCCATCGACTGGGGCAAGGTGATCTTCAAGGGACTGTTCATCAAGGGGATTTACGGCCGCGAGATGTTCGAAACCTGGTACAAGATGGCGAGCCTGATCCAATCCGGGCTCGATCTCTCCCCCATCATCACCCACCGCTTCCACATCGACGACTTCCAGCAGGGCTTCGATGCCATGCGCTCCGGCCAGTCCGGCAAGGTGATCCTCAGCTGGGACAAATAAGCCTTTCAGCACATCAACGAGATGAAACCCGGTGAAAACCGGGTTTCTTTTTTGCAGGCCGGCCTCGCCAGTTTGTGATCCGACGAAGAAACTTTGCACGCAGAGTGCTTAACACTTCACACACAAGCGTTTAAATGGCTGTAACTATTCGGTTATAATCCAGTCGTTTTCTAGGGATAATAAAAGCCTGCTGGGAGTACATGAGCGTGTTGAAAAAACTGAGCTATTTGCTGGCGGTCGGGATGACGGCCGCCAGTTTGTCCGGTGCCGTGCTGGCAGCCGATGATATGTCGCCGGAGGCCATTGCCGAGCGCATCAAGCCTGTCGGTCAGGTCTACACCGCCAAGGATCTGGAAGGGATTGCGACCGCAGGCGCAGCCCCTGCGGCGGCCGCGTCATCCGGCCCGCGCGACGGTGAAGCCGTGTTCAAGGGCGCCTGCTTCGCCTGTCACGATGCCGGCATCGCCGGCGCGCCCAAGCGCGGCGACAAGGCCGCCTGGGAACCTCGTATCGCGCAAGGCATTGAAACACTTAAGAAACATGCCATTGCCGGCTTCGCAGGCAAGACCGGCGTCATGCCACCCAGAGGGACTTGCGCCACCTGTAGCGATGAAGAGATCGAAAACGCCATTCACTACATGATCGACAAGCTCTAAGTGATTGAAAGGGCCGCATATGCGGCCCTTTCAATCTGATGACTTCCGACTACTCTTTGAAGGGTAGATAAATCGGGAGTCACTCATGTCAGCGCAACCCACAGCACCACATTACTCGACTCCCTTGCTGGCGTTGGTTTCCGCTATTATGGATTTCCCCGCCCCCTCCGTCGCCACCGCCAAAGATTACGACACCCTGATCCAGCAGCTGAACCAGCTCTGCCCGTTGCAACATTTCGGCATGCTCGGCCTGTCGGAAGCCGGACTGCACTGGGTGTGTGAATACCAGGTGCCCGACAGCTTCAAACTGCAGCTGGGGCTGGAAGAGTCACGCATCACGGATCAACTGGCCCAGTTGGACGAAGCCGAGGGTTGGTGCACCCTGCCGGTCGAGCACGGTCAGATCCAGTGGTTGCTGGCCTGCTGCCAGCCCAAGGAGCTGCCGACGCTGCGCCTGTTGCTGGAGTGCCTGGCCAAACGGCTGAACGAGACCCAAGCTGGCTCCCAGCTGTCAGAGCTGGCCTCGCCGCTCATTCGCAAGGATCCGGACTGGCAGAGAAAGATCGAGAGCATCAACCGCATCATTCGGCTGGCCAATACCCTGCCCAGCCAGGCGCTCTTCTCCCAGCTCGAGGCTGTGTTGCGCCAGATGCTCGCCATTCAGGACATGCTGCTGGTACGCATCGACAGCCACCGGCTCGAGAAGATCTACCCGGAACTGCCCCACCACAGCGACGAATTCATCACCGGGCTCTGCCACAGCACCAACAACATTGAGCAGCACAAGGAGCAGCTTTACTGGTACAGCCAGCCGCTGCGTCTCCAGCAGCAGTACTTCGCCCACTTCCTCATCAGCCTGCAACAGCCGCTGGAAACCGACGACCGGCTGTTTCTCGACTTTCTGCGCAGCCAGCTGACTCTGCTACTGGAGCTGAGACGGATCCGCCAGCAGCTGCACGACATCAACTCGGAAGACTCCATCAACCAGCGGCTGCAGCAGTTGCGCCAGACCAACCTCAGGTTGCAGAAGCAGTTGAAGCAGCACCAGGAGCTGGAGCGTCGGCTGCAGTTCGATGCCCTGCACGACCCGCTGACCCAGCTACCCAACCGGGCACTGTTGATGAACCACCTCAACCACGCCATGACCCACTTTCACCGCTACAAGTCGCCCGGGTTTTCGCTGATCTTCATCGATGTGGACCACTTCAAGCAGGTCAACGACACTCTCGGCCACAGCGCCGGCGATCAGCTGCTCAAGGAGATGAGCCGACGCCTGCAAACCTGCATCCGACAAAACGACATGGTGGCCAGACTGGGGGGGGACGAGTTCGTCATCTATCTGGACAGCAGCAAGAGCGAGGAGGATATCAGCCCGGTGCTCAACCGCATCATCAGCCGCCTCTCCTATCCCTTCCGGTTGGTGGGCAACGAACTCGGCATCACGGTGAGTCTCGGGGTCGCCAGCGTATCGGAACAGACATCCGACATCAGCCAGCTGTTGCATCAGGCCGATCTGGCCATGTACCAGGCCAAGCGCAACGGCCGCAGCCGCATCGTCAGCTATTCGGAGGAGTGTTCGGCCCAGACCTGGGCCTCACCGGAGGAGATGCTGGCCAGAGCGCTGCGGGCAGGCCGCATCGTGCCCTATTTCCAGCCGGTGATCCGGCTCAAGGACAGCCGCCTGACCGGGCTGGAGGTCATGGCACGCTGGATCACCGAAGAGGGGGTGCTCAAGGACGCATTCGACTTCATCCCGCTGGCGGAGCAGTGTGGCCTCATTCAGGAGCTGGATTACCAGATCCTGCGCCACACCTGCCAGCAGCTGAAGGAGTGGCTGCCGCTCTCCGGCCAGAGCAAGTTCAAGGTGGCCATCAACCTGTCCGGCAAGCATCTGGTCAGCCATGAACAGATCATGCAACTGGTCGAGATCATTGAATCCGAAGGGATCTCCCCCGGCTATCTGATTTTCGAATTCAACGAGCGCGAGTTGTCACGGCAGGATTCCGATGCCCTCACTTCACTGCACGAGCTGAGGGCCAAGGGCATCCAGATTAGCCTGGATGATTTCGGTACCGGCTTCTCTTCCCTCAATGCCCTGTTCCACTTCCCGGTAGACTACATCAAGGTGGATGACAGCTTCACCCATCGCATGTTGCAATCTCCCAAGGATCTGGCGCTAATTCGCGCCATGCGCGACATCTGCCAGGATCTGGACTTCACCCTGGTGGTGGAAGGGATAGAGAACCAGCAGCAACTGCAGAAGCTGATCGACCTGGGCTGCCTGATGGGCCAGGGGCGCTACATTTCACCACCCATGCCGGGTGCCGACATCACGCCCCTGCTGACCCAGAGCAAATAAGCGGAGCGACTCAATCCTTCTTGAACATGGCGCGCAGATTGGCCACCGCCATCTGCCCCTTCTGCTGGCGCTCCTCCGCACTCACCTTCTTCTGGTTTTCCCACTCCAGATCATCCTGCGGCAGTTCCAGCAGGAAGCGGCTCGGCTCCGGCCGCACCGACTCACCAAACTGGCGTCGCTCCTTGCAGAGGGTGAAGGTCAGCTCGGCCTGGGCCCGGGTGATCCCCACGTAGGCGAGGCGTCGCTCCTCCTCCACATTGTCCTCGTCGATGCTGGTCTGGTGGGGCAGCAGCCCTTCCTCCATGCCCACCATGTAGACATAGGGAAACTCCAGCCCCTTGGAGGCGTGCAAGGTCATCAGCTGCACCTGATCCGCCTCGTCCTCCCCTTCGTTGCGTTCCATCATGTCTCGCAGGGTGAGACGGGTTACCACCTGGGCGAGCGTCATCGACTCTTCCAGCTCGTCCCCCTCCAGCATCTCGCTGATCCAGCGATAGAGGGTGGAGACGTTCTGCATCCGCATCTCGGCCGCCTTGGGGCTGGGAGAGGTCTC
The DNA here is from genome assembly GCF_000820305.1 of Aeromonas dhakensis. Taxonomy (GTDB): domain Bacteria; phylum Pseudomonadota; class Gammaproteobacteria; order Enterobacterales; family Aeromonadaceae; genus Aeromonas; species Aeromonas dhakensis. The sequence goes on along the minus strand of NZ_CDBH01000029.1, from coordinate 4,484 downwards.
GTAGAGCCACTCCTCGTAGTGGATCTCCTTGATCATGTCCCGCACCGCCTCCACCGGGTTGCCGCGCAGCGCCTGATCACCGAGCCGTACCAGCCAGTTGGTAAAAGCCTGCAGGGCGGTGAGGCCGCGCCCGGAGAGGTGCTGCTCCAGCCCCAGCTCGAAACTCGCGGCAAACAGGCTCTTGCCACGCTGATTGGCATACTGGCCCAGTTTTTCGAGCGTGGTGGGGCCTATCTCCCGGCGCGGCAGGTTCACCACCCGCAGGAAGGCGGTGTCCTCGTCCGGATTCACCAGCAACTTGAGGTAGGCCATGATGTCCTTGATCTCGGTGCGGGAGAAAAACGAGGTGCCGCCCGAGATGCGGTAAGGAATGCGGTTGGTCATCAGTGCCTTCTCGAAGATGCGCGACTGATGGTTGCCCCGGTAGAGGATGGCGTAGTCCTTGAAGCGGGTGCGATTCATGAACTTGTGGCCCATCAGCTCGGCGGCGATGCGCTCCGCCTCGTGCTCCTCGTTCTTGGCAAACAGCACCTTGAGCTTCACCCCCTCGTCCAGCTCGGAGAAGAGCGCCTTGTCGTAGACGTGGGGGTTATTGGCGATCAGGATGTTGGCGCACTTGAGAATGCGCCGCTTGGAGCGGTAGTTCTGCTCCAGCTTGATGAGCCGCAGATTGGGGAAGTCCTCGTTCAGCAGCACCAGGTTCTGCGGCTTGGCCCCGCGCCAGGAGTAGATGGACTGGTCGTCGTCTCCCACCACGGTGAAGCGGGCCCGCTCGCCGACGATCTGCTTCACCAGCTCGTACTGGCTGGTGTTGGTGTCCTGGTATTCATCGACCAGCAGATAGCGGATCTTGTTCTGCCAGCGCTCGCGCACCTCCTGGTTGCTCTTGAGCAGCAGGGTCGGCATCACTATGAGGTCGTCGAAATCCAGCGCGTTATAGGCCACCATCTGGCGGTGGTAGCGCTCGTAGAGCTGGGCCATCAGCACCTCTTCAGGCCCGCGGGCGATGCGCATGGCTCGAGCCGGCAGGATGAGGTCGTTCTTCCAGTTGGAGATCTGGCTGATAAGGGCCGAGAGCTTGTCCTTGTCGTTGTCGAGCTCCTCCTCGGTCAGCTCCTTGAGCAGCGCCAGCTGATCGGTGTCGTCGAACAGGGAGAAGTTCGCCTTGAGGTTCAGGCTCTTGTGCTCGCGGCGAATGATCTCCAGCCCCAGGGTATGGAAGGTGGAGACCATCAGCCCCCGCGCCTCCTTGCGACCCAGGGTCTGGCCGACCCGCTCCTTCATCTCCCGCGCCGCCTTGTTGGTAAAGGTGACCGCCGCTATGTTGCGCGCGTTGTAGCCGCACTGCTGCACCAGATAGGCAATCTTGTTGGTGATGACGCGGGTCTTGCCCGATCCGGCACCCGCCAGCACCAGGCAAGGGCCGGAGACATACTTGACCGCTTCGTTCTGATTGGGGTTGAGCTTCATGGGCCGGATCTCTTGGCTTATGATGAGGGGCGGCATTGTAGCAGAGATCCCGCGGGCAGCCGAAACCGGACACGGGAACCCGCCACTTAGTCTTGTGTTTGCCCGCCATTTTCCGGATCATGACCGACTTTCCAGACGAGATGAGGGGAGCATGAATCAGCAACAGCACGCCCTGCTGCGCGGCCAGTTTCCGGCCTTGGCACAGGAGGTCAACGGCCACTCTCTGATCTATCTGGACAACGCCGCCACCACCCAGAAACCGCAGGCGGTGCTGGATGCGATCAATCACTACTATCGAGCCGACAACGCCAACGTCCATCGTGCCGCCCATGCCCTGAGCGGCCGGGCCACCCGCGCCTTCGAGGGCGCTCGCGAGACGGTGGCCCGCTTTATCAATGCCCCTCGCAGCCACGAGGTGATCTGGACCCGTGGCACCACGGAGGCGATCAACCTGGTGGCCCAGAGCTGGGGGATGACCGAGCTCAAGACGGGGGACGAGATCCTGCTCAGCACCCTGGAGCACCACGCCAACATCGTCCCCTGGCAGCTGGTCGCCCAGCACACCGGCGCCGTGATTCGGGTCATTCCTCTCGATGAGCGGGGCGATCTCGATCTGGCCGCCTATCAGGCGCTGCTGGGGCCACGTACCCGGCTGGTGAGCGTGGCCCATGTCTCCAATGCCCTCGGCACCGTCAACCCTGTCGAGCAGATAGTGGCGGCGGCCAAGGCGGTCGGCGCCCTGACCCTGATCGACGGTGCACAGGCAGTGGCCCATCTCGAGGTAGATGTACAGACCATCGGCTGCGACTTCTACGCCTTCTCCGGCCACAAGCTCTACGGCCCGACCGGCATCGGCGTGCTGTGGGGGCGCACCGCTCTGCTTGAGCGGATGCCGCCCTGGCAGGCCGGCGGCGAGATGATCGACAGGGTCAGCTTCAGCGGTACTACCTTCAATAGCCTGCCCTTCAAGTTCGAGGCGGGCACTCCCCATATCGCCGGCGCCATCGGCCTGGCTGCCGCCATCGACTTTGTGATGGAGCAAGACCGGGGGTTGCTGGCCAGCCATGAAGCGGTGCTGACCGACTATCTGGTCGCCGGCCTGCGGCAGGTGCCGGGGCTGCATCTTGTCGGCGAACCTCGCCAACGCGCCGGCGCGGTCTCCTTCCTGCTAGCGGATATCCACCCGCAGGATGCGGCTACCCTGCTCGACATGCAGGGGATCGCCCTGCGGGTCGGCCACCACTGCGCCATGCCGTTGATGGAGAGCCTTGGCATAGGCGGCACAATGCGAGCCTCGCTGGCCTGTTACAACAACCGTGACGATGTGGGCGCCCTGCTGGCCGCCCTGCACAAACTCAGTGACTTCTTCTAAGGCAGACAACCCGATGAACAGCCTCGCAACCTATACCCGGATCGGCCTTGAGCCCGATGCCGATACCATCCGCCAGCAGTTTGCGGCGGCGAACGGCTGGGAGAACCAGTACCGCCTTATCATACAGCTCGGCAAGCTGCTACCCACCTTGCCCGCAGAGTGGCAGCAGGAAGAGAACCGCTTGAAAGGGTGCGAGAGCCAGGCCTGGCTGAAGGGTGAAAAGAGTGAGGATGGCAACTGGCACTTTGCCTGCGACTCCGATGCCCGCATCGTGCGTGGCCTCATCGTCATCGTGCTGGCGGCGCTCAATCATCAGAGTGCCAACGCTATCCAGGCTTTTGATATGGATGCCTATTTCAGTGAATTGGGGCTCGAGAAACACCTGAGCCCGTCGCGGGGCAACGGGCTCAGGGCCATAGTATTGGCTATCCGGCAACAGGCAGTCTAACCCGCCTTGTTCAGTGGTCGATCAGGCTTCGCCAATCGACCCTGTTTCTTCATTCCCGGCCTCTTTCTCGGCACGGGCTCCTCGTTCGGCAATCTTCCTCAATACCCGGGAGGCGGCGACCAAGCCAAAGGTGGCCGTCACCGGCGTCACGGCGCCAAAGCCAGAGGCGCAATCCATCTTCATATTGCCATCGCTGGCCGCCTTGGCCTGACAGGTGCCGCCATTACCATCCGGGTAGCTCAACTGCTCGGTTGAGAAGACACACTCCACCCCGAACTTGCGCGCCGGATTCTTGCTGAAACTGTGTAGCCGGCGCAGGTCAGAGCGCACCTTGGCGGCCAGCGGATCCTGAATGGTCTTGGCCAGATCGGCCACGGTGATCTGCGTCGGGTCCATCTGCCCACCGGCGCCGCCCGCCACAATCACCGGGATCTTGTTGCGCTTGCAGAAGGCAATCAGCGCCACCTTGGCCTTGACCGAGTCGATGGCATCCACCACATAGTCAAACTCCCGCTTGATATGCTCGGCCAGGTTGTCGGCGGTAACGAAGTCATCCACCTCGATCACCTCGCAATCCGGGTTGATGGCACGAATGCGCTCGGCCATCACCTCCGTCTTGAGGCGACCAACTGTGCCCTGCATGGCGTGGATCTGGCGGTTGGTGTTGGTGATGCAGATGTCGTCCATGTCGATCAGGGTGATCTGGTTGATGCCGGCACGGGCCAGCGCCTCAGCCGCCCAGGAGCCGACGCCGCCGATCCCGACCACGCAGACTCTCGCCTGGCTGAAGGAACCAAGTGCACCCTGACCATAAAGACGGGCTATGCCCCCGAATCGCTGTAGATACTCTGCTTTCATACCACCACCTTACTTGAGGGCGGCCATTATAGCGACAACCATGGGCGGCGGCGAATTTCAGATAAACATGAAACGGGATGGAGCAAAGAAATCGGGCTAACCGAGATGAGATAGAGAGATCGTAGAGACGAAAAAAAGCCCAGTCTTTCGACTGGGCTTCTTAAGTAGTGGCGGAGCGGACGGGACTCGAACCCGCGACCCCCGGCGTGACAGGCCGGTATTCTAACCGACTGAACTACCGCTCCGCATTCGGTTAGCTTTCGCTAAATCTTTTGCCGCTTCTTTATGAGGTGTCATCCTCGCAGCCGGTCATGTGCTTTCACATCACCGTTTAAT
>NZ_CDBH01000028.1 GCF_000820305.1 Aeromonas dhakensis | reverse complement strand
GCATCTGGAACGATTGATGCGGGGAGTGGCGATCTGTGGTTATCCGCTCAGGATGTTATCAACAAGCGTGCTGTTTTTGATGTTGTGACCACCCAAGAATTATCAAGTCAGCCATTGCCGCTGGACTTGTATTTAAAGTCGGGGGACGAACGCCTGCCAGAACATCAGCTTGGGTGGACCTATGCTGGGTTTCGCCCAAGTAACAGTCATGATTGGTATGCTGTTGTACGTTTCTCATCTGAGAAAAACTTCAAGCTTCAGCTTTCTAAGCAGACACAGGAGGTAAGAGAAAGCAGTAACGCTAGTACAATTCTTTCTGGTGGTAACCTCACTATTCAGGCTGGCGCACTCATCAATGATGCAGGCACGATTAGTGCGGGAAGGGATATAAATGTGCAGGCAAGCACGATCCTAAACAAGTCATATGCCCTTGGCAGTCACATTGAGTATGCAGATTATGAGTACCAGCATCTTAACAGTTTTGGTTATGTCACCACTTCTGGTGGGGAGCCCGAATCCTGGCGCTTGCGTGATATAGAGCTCTACTACAAGTTAACCGGTACACATCAAGAGCAGACTAAGACTGGTAGCGTCAACGCCCTTATCTCCGCAGACGGCAATCTGACCGGCACTGTAGCCGGGATGATTGACAACGTCACCATAAAGGCCCACGCCGGGCCGGTCAGCAGCACCACCCAACGCCCTTCCCTTTCTTTGCCACAGGCTCAGGGTACGGGGGCCGTTCCCGGTGTACAGGGGAATGCCCAATACCTGGCCCAGCAGTTAAAACCGGTCGGTCCCGACAACGGGGTGCCCTTGCCGGACTTCCAGTTGCCCAGCGG
>NZ_CDBH01000027.1 GCF_000820305.1 Aeromonas dhakensis | reverse complement strand
GGCGCCAGCTCGGCACCCTGCCGGCCCTCATCAACCTGCTCTGGCTCGGCTACGGCCTCAAGCTCATCGAGGTACGGCGGGAGCGGGATGTGGAGCAGGTGCTGCTGCTCGCCTTCTTTCTGGTCGCGCTGGCACTGGTGCAACGGCAAAGCATGGGGTGGGCCCTGGCGATGGCGGGGGCGCTCTGGCTGGCAGTCACCACCCTGCTGGCGGCGGTGCAGCCCCTCGGCCGACGGCTGTGGCTGCGCGCCGGCGTCACCCTGCTGCTGGCCGCGCCCCTGCTGCTCACCCTGTTCCTGCTGCTGCCAAGGCTACCGCCGCTCTGGCAGATGCCAAGCAGCAACCGCGCCCTCTCCGGCCTCTCGGAGGAGGTGGCCCCCGGCGACATCAGCGAACTGGTCAACTCCTCCGAGCTGGCTTTTCGCATCAGCTTCGCCTCAGCGCCGCTCCTGCCGCAGGAGCGCTACTTCCCGCTGATGCGCCAGGAGCTGTTCGATGGCCGCCGCTGGTTGTTAAGCGATGAGGTGCGTCGCTGGCAACAGTCCCAATCCGTGCAGACGCAGCTGGCGGCCAACCCGACCACGCCGCTGCCTGCCGGCGGCTATCAGGTGATCGCCGAGCCCCAGCGCCACCGCTGGACCCTGGCCCTGGCCAACCCCGAGGTGTTGAGCGGCCCGGTCACCTTGAGCCCCCTCGCCACTCTCTATCGTCGTGATCGGGGGGATGGCCGCATCAGCTACCGGGTCAGCACGGCCGCCACGGCGCCACCAGCCAGCCAGGCGACCCGCCAGCTCAACCTGCAGCTGCCCGCCGCCGGCAACCCCAAGGCACGGGCCCACGCCCTGATGCTCAAAGCTCGCCATCCGGCGCCAGAGGCGCTCGCCGCCGCCCTGCTGGGTGAGTTTCGTCAGGGCGACTTCTACTACACCCTGCAGCCACCACGGCTGGGGCAGGACGGGGTGGATGATTTTCTGTTCGAGAGCCGGCGCGGCTTTTGCGGCCACTACGCCATGGCCACCGCCTTCGTGCTGCGGGCGGCCGGCATCCCGGCCCGGCTGGTGACCGGCTACCTTGGCGGCGAGTGGAATCCGAGGGGCAACTATCTGGAGGTACACCAGTTCGATGCCCACGCCTGGGTGGAGTATCTGGATGAGCAGAACCGCTGGCAGCGGCTCGATCCCACCGCCGCGGTGGCACCCCAGCGCATTGAGGGGGGCGTGCCGGCAGCCCTGGCTGGCGAGTTCGCCGCCGCTGACCCGCTCTCTTTGCAGCGCTATCGCAACTGGGCCCTGCTCAACCAGCTGCGCTGGTGGGGGGCCAACCTCGATTATCAATGGACCCGCTGGGTACTCAACTATGATGCGGCCAACCTGTGGCAACAGCTGGGGCAACGCTGGCCGGCGCTCTCAGGCCATACCCACTGGCTTATTCTGGCCGCCCTGTCGGGGGTGGCGACTCTGGTGGGCGGGTTGCTGCTCTGGCGTGGCCCGACCCCGGCGAGACTGCGGCTATGGCAGCCCCTGCGCCGGCGCGCCGCCCGCCACGGCTGGCAGCCCTTGGACGGGGAAAGCCTGGCCAGCTGGTGCGAGCGCCTCGCCGACCTCAGACCCTTGCTGGCGCGGCCGCTGCGACAGGGGGCCTGGCTCTACCGGCGCTGGCGTTATGCCCCGCTGTCGCCCACGCAGCGCCAACGCACCCTGCGCCAGTTGCGGCGTCGGCTACGTCAGATCTGCAGACGCTGGGATGCCCACAGCTGACGGCAGTGTAGCGTCAACACACCTTGCACAAGGTACGGCGACGACTGCGTCAGATCTGTCGGCGCTGGGATGCCCGCAGCTGACGGCAGTGTAGCGTCAACACACCTTGCACAAGGTACGGCGACGACTGCGTCAGATCTGCCGGCGCGGGGATGCCCACAGCTGACGCCAGTGTAGCGTCAACACACCTTGCACAAGATACGGCGACGACTGCGCCAGCTCTACCGGCGCTGGGATGCCCAAAGCTGACTGCGATGAAATGGCGCCCAAACAAAAGGGGAGCCCATGGCTCCCCTTGTTATCAGACAACGGCGACTGCGAGGCTTATGCCTGCTTGCTGTTTTGCGCCGGATTGTCCCAGATACCCTCTTCCAGCTGGCTGCGGATCTCGGGGTACTTGTTGGCATCGAAGGTGGGCAGCTTGCCCAGCTTGAGCTGGTCGTTGTAATCCTTGGCCAGCTTGATGGCCACGCCCGATAGCAGCAGGATGGCCACCAGGTTGACGATGGCCATCAGCCCCATGGAGACATCCGCCATGGCCCACACGGTCGGCAGCTCGCCCACCGAACCGAACATCACCATGCCCAGCACGAACAAGCGGAACAGCATCAGGCCGCCCTTGTGGTTGTGCTCGAGGAACACCAGGTTGGTCTCGGCGTAGGAGTAGTTCGCCACGATGGAGGTGAAGGCGAAGAAGAAGATGGCCGCCGCGATGAAGATGTTGCCACCGCCACCGATCTGGGAGGAGAGCGCCCGCTGGGTCAGCTCAACACCTGTGATGCCTGAGCCAGGCTCAAACTGGCCGGACATCAGGATGATGGCGGCAGTACAGGTACAGATGACGATGGTGTCGAGGAACACCCCCAGCATCTGCACGTAACCCTGGGAGGCCGGGTGCGGCGGATAGGGGGTCGCAGTTGCGGCGGCGTTGGGGGCGGAGCCCATGCCCGCTTCGTTGGAGAAGAGGCCGCGCTTGATGCCATTGATCATCGCCTGGGAGATGGCGTAACCCAGCGCACCCGAGCCTGCCTGCTCAAGACCGAGAGCGGACTTGATGATGAGGCTGAACACGCCCGGCAACTCGTGAATGTTGACCAGCACCACGAACAGCGCCATCAGGATGTAGGCCAGTGCCATGAAGGGCACCACCAGCTCGGCGAAGCGGGCGATGCCGCGGATGCCACCGAAGATGATGAGGCCGGAGAGCACCACCAGTGCCAGACCGCTAACCCAGTCGGGAATGCCGAACGCCACGTTCATCGCCAGGCTGATGGAGTTGGCTTGCACCGCGTTGAACACCAGACCAAACGCCAGGATCAGGCAGAGCGAGAACAGCACCCCCATCCAGCGCATGCCGAGCCCCTTCTCCATGTAGTAGGCGGGGCCACCACGGTAGTTGCCATCCTCATCCTTGACCTTGTAGAGCTGGGCCAGGGTGCTTTCAACGAAGGCGGTCGCCATGCCGATGAAGGCGATCAGCCACATCCAGAAGATGGCGCCCGGGCCACCCAGATAGATGGCTACCGCCACCCCGGCCAGATTGCCGGTGCCGACGCGGGCGGCAAGGCTGGTACAGAGGGCCTGGAAGGAGGAGATGCCGGCCTTGTCTGATTTGCGGCTGTTGCGCAAGACGGAGAACATGTGGCCGAAGTGGCGGATCTGGATAAAACCCAGGCGGAAGGTGAAGAAGATGCCGACGCCGATGAGCAGGTAGATGAGCACGGCTCCCCACATCAGGTCGTTAATCATTGCGATCAAGGTGTCCATATTTCTCTCGTTGTTATCACATCCATGGTCAGTCTGCGCTGACCCCTTGCTGTCGATTTCTGAATTTGCGGTTCACTAAAGGGGCGGAATCTAGCATAGCGAAGGAGTTCAGAATAGTGATCGGGATCACTACGGAAACAAAAAACGAGCGTTTTAGCGCAATAAAGCTTCATTTAACTCGCAAAATTTCAACAAAACTGAGAATCCAATCAATCGGCCAACAAATTAGACCCATAAGAAAACCTTTTGGCAATTATCTACATAGAGGTAGAAGCGGGAAAACGGAGGCAAACCATTACGCAAGCGTTTACCCGTCGGGAATGCCAAAACGGCCCGGTTTCGCCAAACGTTTTACACGTAATAAAATTTCAAGTGGCTAACCACACAATTTATGTGATCGAGGGCACAAAACAGATAATCAACCAAAAAAGTTGTTTTTGACGAAGGATAATTTCAGCGACTAAAAACAGATAAAAGTTGTTTTTTATCAAACACTTTTATCCACTCCTTCCCGCCTGCGCCAGGGAGTGGCTGATAAGCATACAGCCCCCCCTATTGCAGGATGAGCCACATCCGTATTAATTAGGCAGGCAATGACGATGGGGCCCGCCCATCGCGCTTTTCTGAGCCTGAGTCGCCGGGATTTTGTAATTTTATTTCAGAACTGTCGTCTCACGCCCGCCACCCCCGAGCCTGCGTCCTCACCAAGAGAGTGCGCCCTCATAAAGAGATGATATTTGCCATGGCCGATAAATTAACCCAGCTGAAAGCCCTGACCACAGTTGTCGCCGACACCGGCGATATCGAAGCCATCAAGCGCTACCAGCCCATCGATGCCACCACCAACCCCTCTCTGGTGTTGAAGGCATCCGAGATCCCCGAGTACGCGGCGCTGATCGAAGACGCCGTCACCTGGGCCAAGGCCCAGAGCCAGGACAAGGCACAGCAAATCATCGACGCGGGCGACAAGCTGGCGGTCAACATCGGTCTGGAAGTGCTGAAGATCGTCCCGGGCCGCATCTCCACCGAAGTGGACGCCCGTCTCTCCTTCGACACCGAGGCCAGCATCGCCAAGGCCCGCAAACTGATCCGTCTCTACAACGACGCCGGTATCAGCAACGATCGCATCCTGATCAAGCTGGCCTCCACCTGGGAGGGGATCCGTGCCGCCGAGGTACTGGAGAAAGAGGGTATCCAGTGCAACCTGACCCTGCTGTTCTCCTTCGCCCAGGCTCGTGCCTGTGCCGAAGCCGGCGCCTTCCTGATCTCCCCGTTCGTGGGCCGCATCCTCGACTGGTACAAGGCCAAGAACGGCCGTGACTACACCGCCAGCGAAGATCCGGGCGTGGTCTCCGTCACCTCCATCTACAACTACTACAAACAGCACGACTACCCGACCGTGGTCATGGGTGCCAGCTTCCGCAATACCGGCGAGATCCTGGAACTGGCCGGCTGCGACCGTCTGACCATTGGCCCGGCCCTGCTGGAAGAGCTGAGCAAGGCGGAAGGTGCCGTGGTTCGCAAGCTGGACTACACCGGCGAGCGCAAGGCCAAACCGACCCCGATGACCGAGGCCGAATTCCGCTGGGAACTGAACCAGGACGCCATGGCTCACGAGAAGCTGGGCGAAGGCATCCGCATGTTTGCCATCGACCAGGGCAAGCTGGAAACCATGCTGGCCAGCCGCCTCTGATCGCTGCGCCATCTGCCGACAAAAACCGGGTTCCCGCAAGGGCACCCGGTTTTTTTATGGGCGCAGGATCCGCTGTCATGGGTTCGTCACGAAAACGTTTTATTTTCAATGCCGGTATGTTATACGGATGGTGAAAACGAGAATAACCAAGGAGGGAGCCATGGAAATGTTCAACTTCGATTATGAAGATGTAGTTGAGCTCGGTTCACGTAGCCGCGGGACAACGGGAAAAAAACGTAAATGGCGTGAGATAGAGGCGTTGAAAGACAAGCATCGCCTGCAGAAGGAGCTGCAATCCATCGACATCGCCTACGAAGGTCTCTCAGACGAGATCGAACTGTAAAAACAAGGCCCCGGTTAACCGGGGCCTTGTTTTTCAAGGGAGTGTCGACCCTCAGGAAGAGATCGGCAGCGACAGGCGCCTGGCCAGATCCTGAAAGTGCTGGCTGATCTCGGGCCCGAACAGGGGATCCCCGATGGCGCGGTTCTGCCAGACCTGCTCGAGGTGACGCCAGTCATCCTCGGTCAGCGAGTCGCGCAGATGGGGGAAGATGACCCCCTCTTCGTAGTTCATGTGCGCCTCCTGCAGCGCCACGAACTGCTCCAGCTTGGCGGTGAACTGATCGAGCGGAATGACCGCATCCATCAGGATCATCTCCACCATCTCCCTGAGCTCGGCACCGGCCTCCACCAGCTTGGCATGCTCCTGTTGCAGCCGGTTGGCCACATCCCCTTCCACTACCCGGTACTTGAGGTAATAGTCATAAATGATGTCTTCCTTCGGATGGTGATACTTGTCCGATACCTCCCGCAGGTAATCCACCACATCGCGGATCAGGAAATAGCTGACCCTTTCTTCGCTGCGAATGGCCGCCAGCTTCTGCTTGAGCAGACCCAGCAACCGGGCGATGTTGAGATGATCCTTGTGCAGACTCGCTAACATGGGCACTCCTTGCGCTGAAATGAAACGATTCTGATCCGAGTATACGGCCATTTATCGCGCCAACTTTGCACTCAATCAAGTCAGCTGCAGAGAAAACGGCCAGTGGCGCATGCTGCCCCACCCTCCCGACGGAGCAAATCACGGCTATCTGCCCCCGCGTTATTCGCAGACCGAGTGCCAGTTGATGGGGCTCATCCCCTGCTGGCTCAGCAAGCGGTTGGTCTCGGAGAAGTGGCCACAGCCGATGAAGCCGCGATGGGCCGAGAGCGGGCTGGGATGGGGGGCACTCAGCACGTGGTGGCGGCTCCGGTCGATGAAACGTCCCTTCTTCTGGGCGTGGGCGCCCCACAGCAGGAAGACCACCCCCTGACAGCTGGCGTTGATCTGCTCGATGACACGGTCGGTGAAGGTTTCCCAGCCCAGATGGGCATGGGAGTGAGCCTGGCCCGCCTGCACCGTCAGCACCGTATTGAGCAGCAATACCCCCTGGGTGGCCCAGGACTCCAGAAAACCGTGATTGGGTGTGACAAAACCCGGCAGATCCCGCTGCATCTCCTTGTAGATGTTCACCAGCGAGGGAGGCGTACGCACGCCGGGCAGCACGGAGAAGCAGAGGCCATGGGCCTGGTTCGGACCGTGATAGGGATCCTGACCCAGGATCACCACCTTGACCTGATCCAGCTCGGTCAGCTTGAAGGCGTTGAACACGTCGGTGGCCGGCGGGTAGATCACCTTGCCCGCCTCCCGCTCGCTCCTGACGGTCGCCAGGGTTGCCTTGAAATAGTCCTGCTCCTTCTCGGAGCCAATCACATCAGTCCAGGTCAGCACCCCAATCTCCTCATTGAATCTGTCGGGGGAGGCGCTTATTTCGACCCGGCCGCTCGTGCGTGCAGGTCGGTGCGCCTCTCTCCTCGATCTACAGGGCCGGATGGATGGCCTGCGCCCTGCTCACCCACACGGGCACAGCACAGCACGCCACCATCCTCGATGAATACGGCAGGCCCGGGGTCACCTTGCTTTTTACGCAGGCCAATCGGCCAGCACGCGCCCCCTGCCCCCATTAATGCAGCAAGGGGCTCAGGATAGGGGGCCAGCCCCCAAGACGCAACCAGGATGCCCCTGCGGGTTCCTCCTCCCGGCCAAGCCGTGGCCACCGCGCTCACCTTTCGGTCGCCGTCGGCCATCTTCGGGTGAGCAAGAGGTCGGCACTGAACTCCCACGCGACTCTCCATGGCCTCGTCTGGCGATGGCAGGGCTACTCTCCCGCTTGCCTGCCGACCCCCATCGCCCTCTCTTGCCTTGGTTAAGCCTCTCCTTCACCTTTTTGGCGTATCCCCATCATTGGCTTATCCCCTTCACCTACTGTATGGCGAATCCAGCTTCGAGCGGGCTGGAACATGAAAAGATGTAGTTAAATTACTAGATTTAATTAATGAAAGATGCATAATTTGGATATCTTTCATAATCAGAAAAATGACCTATTTTTGATTAACCTCAATAATTTAATCCCTCCACATCCGCACAGATCGCGTATTTTTTGATTTAGATCAATTTTCGTAATATTACCGTCGTGGTATATATGACCCAACAAAGTAAAGGTGTAAGGCAAGGGCCCTTTAAATCATCCCGGTGGTTTAAATACATCAGGGTAATGTCCTTACAGTTGAATCCGCTTTCCTATGAGGAGTCATACCATGATCAAGGGCATCCAAATCACCCAGTCTGCCAACGCCGCTCTGCTGAACTCGTTCTGGCTGCTGGACGAAGAGAAGCAACAGGCTCGCTGCATCTGCGCCAAGGGCGATGCCTTTGCCGCCGATCAGGAAGTCAGCCTCTCCGACCTGGGCCAGTTCGAGTACCGTGAACTGCCGGTACAAGCCGAGCCGGCCGTCGAAGGTGGCCAGCACCTGAACGTCAACGTCCTGCGTCGCGAGACCCTGGAAGACGCCATCGCCAACCCGGAGAAGTACCCGCAGCTGACCATCCGCGTCTCCGGCTACGCCGTGCGCTTCAACGCACTGACCCCGGAACAGCAGCGTGACGTGGTGACCCGCACCTTCACCCAGAGCCTGTAAGTCGCTCTGCAGCAACCGGTATCATGGAAAACGGCCCAAACGGGCCGTTTTTTTATGGCTTGAATTCCCCCCCCGTTGGCTGCCCTTGCTCGACAGGCTGGCAGCGCACGGCGCAGGTATCGGTGGCTCAATACTGATCCACCTTGACGGCTTGCGGCGGGTTGCTCAGCGCCTCGTGCATCTGCTGCTCGTCGAGCTGATCGCAGTAACGGGCCACCACCAGAGTTGCCACCCCGTTGCCGATGAGGTTGGTCAGGGCGCGGGCCTCCGACATGAAGCGATCGATGCCGAGGATCAACGCCAGCCCGGCCAGCGGCAGGTGGCCCACCGCCGAGATGGTAGCTGCCAGCACGATGAAGCCGCTGCCGGTCACCCCGGCCGCCCCCTTCGAGGAGATGAGCAGCACCACCAGCAGGGTGATCTGCTGGAACAGATCGAGCGGGGTGTTGGTGGCCTGGGCGATGAAGATGGCTGCCATGGTCAGATAGATGGAGGTACCGTCCAGGTTGAAGGAATAACCGGTCGGGATCACCAGCCCCACCACCGACTTCTTGCAACCGAGCGCCTCCATCTTGACCAGCATGCGCGGCAATACAGATTCAGAAGAGGATGTACCAAGCACGATCAGCAGCTCTTCCCGGATATAGGAAATAAAACGCAGAATGCTGAAACCATTCGCTCTGGCAATACTGCCCAGTACCAGGAAAATAAACAGCAGGCAGGTCATGTAGAAGCAGGCGATTAATTGTCCGAGCTGAACCAGCGAGCCGATACCATATTTCCCGATGGTAAATGCCATGGCACCAAATGCACCCACCGGCGCCAGCCGCATGATCATGTTGATGATCCCGAAAATAACCTGGGAGAAGCTGTCGATGACATTGAATATCACCTTTCCCTTCTCGCCGATATGGTGCAGGGAGAAGCCGAACAGCACCGCAAATAACAGTACCTGCAGAATATTGCCGCTGGCGAAGGCACCGATCACGCTACCCGGGATCACGTCCAGCAGGAAGGGGATGATGCCCTGTGCCTTGGCCTGTTCGGCGTAGGCAGAGATGGCGCTGGCGTCCAGCGTGGCGGGGTCGACGTTCATGCCCACCCCCGGTTGCAGCAGGTTGACCACGCACAGCCCGATGATGAGGGCGATGGTGCTGACCACTTCAAAATAGAGCAGCGCGATGGCGCCGGTTTTACCCACCGCTTTCATGCTCTCCATGCCGGCAATGCCGGTCACCACGGTGCAGAATATAACCGGGGCGATGATCATTTTGATTAATTTGACGAAGCCATCTCCGAGCGGTTTCATGTCCGCACCAAGGTCGGGATATATATGCCCCAGGATGACTCCGAGGGTGATCGCTAACAACACCTGAAAATACAGGCTGCTGACTATTTTTTTCTGCATTCTTAACGTCCTGTCAGTTTAATGAGATGTGTCATGGCAGAAATACGCATGCAGCAAGCCGTGACGAAATATGAATTATCTCGCCCGGTTCGTGCCGTTCCCTCATCACAACAGGGGCTACTTTCACATGTTGAAAGAAGCAATTAATAGACATCAATCACACAACAGATTTAACAACATTAACACCATGGCAACCAGGATGTATTTATTCCGCGATTGATTTATGCTGGCCCAGGAAATAAAAACAGCGCGAAAACAAAAATGCCCCGCAGTGCGGGGCATTTTTATGGGGCCAGCGTGGGCCAGGTTCAGATGGAAGTATCGAGCGGCTCGAAGCCCTTGACCAGATCGTCGATGGCCTTCATCTGCTTGAGGAAGCCTTCCAGCTTCTCCAGCGGCAACGCGCTCGGGCCGTCGCAACGGGCCACCTTGGGGTCCGGGTGGGATTCGATGAACAGACCGGCCAGACCGACCGCCATGCCGGCACGGGCCAGCTCGGCCACCTGCTCGCGACGACCGCCGGAGGCGGCGCCCATGGGATCGCGGCACTGCAGGGAGTGGGTCACGTCGAAGATGACCGGGTAGCCGCCGGTGCTCTTCTTCATCACCCCCAGCCCCAGCATGTCCACCACCAGGTTGTCATAACCGAAGTTGACGCCGCGCTCGCACAGGATCAGACGGTCGTTGCCGCACTCCTCGAACTTGTCGGTGATGTTCTTCATCTGGCTTGGGCTCAAGAACTGCGGCTTCTTGATGTTGATGACGTTGCCGGTGCGGGCCATGGCCTCCACCAGATCGGTCTGGCGCGCCAGGAAGGCGGGCAGCTGGATGACGTCGACCACCTCGGCCACCGGTTTGGCCTGATGGGGCTCGTGCAGATCGGAGATCACCGGCATGCCGAAGGTCGCTTTCAGCTCCTGGAAGATCTTCATCCCCTCCTCCAGACCCGGACCGCGGTAGGAGTGGATGGAGGAGCGGTTGGCCTTGTCCCAGCTCGCCTTGAACACGAACGGGATACCCAGCTTGGAGGTCACTTCCACGTACTTCTCGCACACGGCCATCGCCATGTCGCGCGATTCCAGCACGTTCATGCCACCGAACAACACGAACGGTTTGTCGTTGGCGACGTCGATGCTATTGACCTTGATATTCTTCTGTTCCATCTCAGGCTTCCTTAGGTAAAAGGGCTTGCAGGGCTTGAATCCACATCCGGCCGCGCTGCCCAGGGCAGCATGGCCTCGATACTCTTCTGTTGCATCTCCCAGGCCTTGCATGCAGCGGCATGGGACTCTCAATTCGGCCAGGGCCTCGCCATGCTTGCGAAGCCGTTAACTCCTCAGTGGAGGGGCTTGGGGCTCAGATCCAGCGCGGCCAGCTGGGCTTTCAGCACATCGGCCACCGGATCGTCCGGGCACTGTTCAATAAAGTACTCAAAATCGTCGGCGGCGAAGCGCGGGCAGTCGAGCTGCTCGTAGATGAAACCGCGATCCCGCGTCTCCAGCGGGTCACCGGGCTTCATCCGCAGCAGCAGTTCACTGCAACGCAGCGCCTCGGTCATCCGGTCTTCCCGCAGCAGGGCGCCCTTGCTCACGTTGAGCAGCCGCTCGATGATCTCCCACTGGCCGGCAGGTTGCAGATGATCCGAGGTGAGGGTGGCCAGGTTGCCGAGGGCCCCGCGCAGCAGCAGCTCGATGTGGTGCAGGCTCAACTCGTCGCCGGTGAAGGGGTCCACATAGACCTCTCCCTCGCTGCCGGCGAAGCTCACCAGGAAGTGGCCGGGGAAGCAGATTCCCTCCACATCCAGCCCGAGCTTGCGCCCCAGCTGAATGATGAGGATGCCAAGGCTGACCGGAATGCCCTGCTTGCGGGCCAGAACCTGAGCCAGATCGCAGTTAGCCACCGAGAAGTAGTCCTGCCAGTCGCCGTGAAACCCTAAGGTCTGGTAGAAGCCCTGCAGCAGCTGGCGGCGCACCTGGTCGCAATCCCCTTCCTCGATGGCCTCGTCCAGCCAGGCGTCGAGCCGGGCCAGCTCCGCCGTCCCGCGGCCGCTGATGCCATGGATCTCGTCGCTCACCGACAGCGCCAGCTCGGCGATGTCATGGGCTTCGAAATCGGTCCATTCGTCTACGCGTATCATCGTCATCATCCTTAACCGAACAGGCTGGCCTGCTTGTAGACGGCCAGCTTGGCGATGAAGAAGAGCCAGCCGAGGGCTCCCAGAAACGCAAACCAGCGGATGCCGTTACTGCGGGCCAGGCGCAGTGCCATCATGGCCAAAAAAGCCACCACCAGGATGGCGGTCAGCTTCTCGCTGAGCCAGGGGGTGGCGTTGTTGAGCGGATTGAGATCCAGCACCATGCACAGCAGCACGCCGGAGAGCACCACCAGGCCGTTGAGCCAGCCGCTCAACCTGAGGGTACGGGCGCTGGCGGCGCGGCTCGAGCCGGTCTGCAGCCAATAGAAGCGCAACATGAACATCAGCACGGCCAGGCCAATCAGCAGCAAGTGCAGATGTTTGATAGCAAAATACATAACGTGTCCTTGAACAGAGGCAGGCCCGGCCCGCCCGTCATATCACTGAGCCAGCCGCCCCAGGGTCACCCGCTCGTTATCGCCGTAATCGCGCACGGTTTCCACCTGCACGTAGCCCTGTTGCAGCAGGAGTTGACGCACCGCCTCCCCCTGCTGCCAGCCATGCTCCAGCAACAGCCAGCCACCCGGCAGCAAATGGGCCGGCGCCCCGGTCACGATGAGGCGGATATCCGCCAGCCCCTGCTCGTCCGCCACCAGGGCGGAGCGGGGCTCGAAGCGCACGTCCCCCTCATCGAGGTGCGGATCC
This sequence comes from Aeromonas dhakensis, assembly GCF_000820305.1. Taxonomy (GTDB): domain Bacteria; phylum Pseudomonadota; class Gammaproteobacteria; order Enterobacterales; family Aeromonadaceae; genus Aeromonas; species Aeromonas dhakensis. The sequence goes on along the minus strand of NZ_CDBH01000027.1, from coordinate 150,939 downwards.
GCCCCGTCGATGTAGGGCGGGTTGGAGACGATCATGGCAAAGCGCGGCGCCTGACTTGACGAGGGAGAGACCAAAGGCTCAAACCAACTGCCGTCGCGCACCTCGATGGGCAGACCCAGCGCGGCGCTGTTGGCACGGGCCAGGGCTGCCGCTGCCGGCATTCTGTCTACCGCCCATACATCGGCATCCGGTCGCTCCGACTTGAGCGCCAGTGCGATGGCGCCGGTGCCGGTGCCCAGATCCAGCAGGGCGCAGGGGCCTGCTGGCAGCCGCGCCAGCGCCTGCTCGACCAGCACCTCGGTGTCGGGGCGCGGGATCAGGGTAGCCGGGCTCACCTTGAGCGGCAGCGACCAGAACTCCCGCTCGCCGATGAGGTGGGCGATGGGTTCGCCATTGAGACGGCGTTCGAGCCAGCCCTGCAGGATGGCCTGCTGGGCGGCATCGAGCTCGCGCTCCGGCCAGGTCATCAGGTAGCTGCGCCGGCACTCCAGCAGATGGCAGAGCAGCGCATCGGCATCGGCGCGGGGGGATTCCCCCCCTGCCAGGGTCGCCATGATGTGGGCGCGAGCCTGCTGGATCTGCATCAGTTGCTCTCGGCCAGGGAGGCGAGCTGATCGGCCTGGTACTCCTGGATCATCGGGTTGATGACGCAGTCCAGGTCCCCTTCCATGATCTCGCCGAGGCGGTAGAGGGTGAGGTTGATGCGGTGCTCGGAGAGGCGCCCCTGCGGGTAGTTGTAGGTGCGAATGCGCTCGGAGCGATCCCCAGATCCCACCAGGTTGCGACGGGTGCTTTGCTCGGCGGCGCGGTGGCGCTCATCCTCGGCCGCCTGCAGACGGGCGGAGAGTACCGACATCGCCTTGGCGCGGTTCTTGTGCTGGGAACGCTCATCCTGGCACTCCACCACCAGACCGGTGGGCAGGTGGGTGATGCGGATGGCGGAGTCGGTCTTGTTGACATGCTGGCCACCGGCCCCGGAAGCGCGGAAGGTGTCGATCTTCAGATCCGAGGGGTTGATCTCGATCTGCTCGGCTTCCGGTACTTCCGGCAGCACGGCGACGGTACAGGCGGAGGTGTGCACCCGGCCCTGGGATTCGGTTTCCGGCACCCGCTGTACCCGGTGACCACCGGATTCAAACTTGAGGCGGCCGTAGACGTGCTCGCCCTCTACCTTGGCGATCACCTCCTTGTAGCCGCCATGCTCGCCGTCGTTGCAGCTGACGATGGAGACGCGCCAGCCCTGGCGCTCGGCATAGCGCGAATACATGCGAAACAGATCGCCCGCAAAGATCGCCGCCTCGTCACCACCGGCGCCGGCGCGGATCTCCAGGTAGCAGTTGTTGTCATCCTTGGGGTCGCGCGGCAGCAGCATCACCTGCAGCGCCTGCTCCTGCTCCTCGAAGGTCGCCTTGGCCAGCGGCAGCTCCTCCTGCGCCATCTCGCGCAGGTCGGCATCCTCCTCTTCCAGCATCTGGCGGGTGGCGTCCAGGTTCTCTTCGGCCTGGCGGAATTGCTGGAAAGCGTGAACGATATCTTCCAGCTGGGCATATTCCCGGGTCAGGGCGCGGTAGCGATCCTGATCCGCGGCCACGTCCGGCTCGCCGAGCATGGCCTGTACTTCTTCGTGGCGCTCGATGAGGCCTTCCAGCTTTCTGATCAGTGACGGGTTCATAAATCTTGTGTTCTCGATGGAGGACGGGACGACCGGGTGATCGCCCCCAAACTATGACTCTTGTGACAACCCCAGCACCTGGCGCAACTGGGCCAGCTGGTGGTGATCCCCCTGGGCGGCGGCCTGGCGCAGGGCCTGGGTCGGTGCGTGGATCAACTTGTTGGTGAGGCGGTGGGCCAGCGCCTTGAGCGCCTGCTCGGCAGGCTCGCCCTGTTGCAGGGCCAGCAGGGCGCGCTGCAGCTCCTCATCGGCCACCTGTTGGGACTGGTGACGGTAATCGCGGATGAGATCCACCGAGTGGAGGCTGCGATACCAGCCCATGAAGTCATCGCGCTCTTCCTGCACGATGAGCTCGGCCTCGGCGGCGGCCCGTTTGCGGGTCTCGAGATTCTGCTCGATGATGCCCTGCAGGTCGTCCACCGTGTAGAGATAGGCGTCCGAGAGCTCGTCCACCTCGGCCTCGATGTCGCGGGGCACGGCGATGTCCACCAGGAACATGGGCTTGAAGCGGCGGGCCTTGAGCGCGCGCTCCACCATGCCTTTGCCGATGATGGGCAAGGGGCTCGCGGTGGAGCTGATGACGATGTCCGCCTCGTGCAGGTAGTCCGGGATCTCTTCGAGCGTCATCACCTGGGCGCCGAACTCCTCGGCCAGCAGCTGGGCCCGCTGCAGGGTGCGGTTGGCCACCATCATCTGGGTGACGTTCTGTTCGCGCAGGTGGCGGGCCACCAGTTCGATGGTCTCGCCGGCACCGACCAGCAGCACCTTGGTCTGGGAGAGATCGGAGAAGATCCGCCGTCCCAGGCTCACCGCGGCAAAGGCCACCGACACGGCGCTGGCGCCGATCTCGGTATCGGTACGCACCCGCTTGGCCACCGAGAAGGATTTCTGGAACAAACGCTCCAGCGCCCCCTTCACCGCCTCGGATTGCTGGGCATGGGCGTAGGATTGCTTGATCTGCCCCAGGATCTGCGGCTCTCCCAGCACCAGGGAGTCGAGTCCGCAGGCCACCCGCATCAGGTGGCGAACCGCCTCCTCGTCCTGATGCCGATAGATGGCGGAGACCACCTCGGCCGCATCCAGGTCGTGAAACCGCTGCAGCCACTGCAACACCTGCTCGCCCTGCCCCTGCTCCAGGCTGCAGTAAAGCTCGGTGCGGTTGCAGGTCGAGACGATCACCGCCTCGCTTACACCGGGTTGGGCGACCAGCTCACGCAAGGCGCGATCGATGCAGTCCGGGCCGAAGGCGACCCGCTCCCGCAAGGCGACACTGGCGGTGTTGTGGTTGATTCCGAGGGCAAGCAAACTCATGAGTGGGCGTGGATCGTATCTGTGCGCAGGGAGTAAAGGCTGCCAATTGTACGAGAAAGGGTAAGTCTTTAAAAGCAATACGACCCCCCCGTATACTGTGCCAAATCACCTTTTCCGGAGCATGACCTTGTTGTTGCGTCTTTTCACCCTTGGCTGCCTGCTGTTGCTGGCCGGTTGTGCCACCACCCAACCCCAGCGCGATCAGGTCAACTGGCAGCAGGAGCGTACCCGGCTCGAGCAACTGACCCATTGGCAGCTGTCTGGCAAGATGGCCATCATCACCGCCCAGCAGAAGGGCAGCGCCCGGGTCAACTGGCAGCAGGATGGCGACGACTATCGCCTCAACCTCACCAGCCTGATCGGCACCCACATCCTGGAGCTATCCCGCAGCAAGGGCGAGATCACCCTGATCGACAACGAGGGCAACCCGCACCAGAGCCAGGATGCCGAGGCACTCGTCTATCAGCTCACCGGCTGGAACATTCCGGTGGCCGGGCTGCCGGCGTGGATCAAGGGCTTGCCGGGCGAGGCCGAGTTCGAGCTCAATCCCGACCGCAGTCTGGCCAGTGTGCGTGACGGCCAGTGGCAGATCGTCTATGGCGACTACCGGGATCAGGACGGCTATCGCCTGCCGCACCTGCTCACCATGACCGGCCAGGGCAGCCGCCTCAAGCTGCAAATCAACCAGTGGACCATCACCCGCTGATGGCGGCCATCGACAAGGACTCCCCCATGAGCGCCATGCGCTGGCCGGCTCCGGCCAAACTCAATCTCTTTTTGCACGTCAACGGCCGTCGCCCGGACGGCTACCACGAGCTGCAGACCCTGTTTATCTTCCTCAACCACGGCGACTGGCTCGAGTTCGAGCCGCTCACCGATACCGACTTGCTCACCCTGAGCCCCGCCATTCCCGGCGTGCCCGATGAACAGAACCTCATCATCCGCGCCGCCCGTCTGCTGCAGGCCAGGCTGCCGAGCCCGCAGGGGGCCCATATCAGGCTGGAGAAGGTGCTGCCCATGGGCGGTGGCATCGGCGGTGGTTCGTCGGACGCCGCCACCACCCTGGTCGCCCTCAACTACCTCTGGCAGGCCGGTTTGAGCGAAGACGCGCTGGCGGAGCTTGGCGTGCAGCTGGGCGCCGACGTGCCGGTGTTCGTGCGCGGCAAGGCCGCCTTTGCCGAGGGGGTCGGTGAGCGGCTGCAGCCGGTCGAGTTGCCGAGCGCCTGGTATCTGGTGCTCAAGCCCGATTGCCATGTAGCGACCGCCGCCGTGTTCCAGGATCCGGACCTGCCCAGAGATACCCCGAAAATGGCATTGCACAATCTGCTGGAAGGGGAGTGGAAAAACGATTGCGAATTGCTGGTGAAAAAGCGCCACCCCGAGGTTGCCAATGCGCTCGGCTGGTTGCTAGAATACGCGCCGTCAAGAATGACGGGCACAGGAGCCTGCGTCTTTGCTCAGTTTGAAGACGAAGTGGCTGCTCGGGAAGTGTTGGCAAAAGTGCCGAGAGAGTGGGATGGATTTGTCGCCAAGGGCGAGAACATATCACCACTCTTCGCTACATTGCAACAAGTCAGTGATTGGGGTATCGCCAAGCGGTAAGGCAGCGGGTTTTGATCTCGCCATTCCTAGGTTCGAATCCTAGTACCCCAGCCATCTCCTGAACATCGAACAGGGTATATCGATTCACCTGCCGCAGCAGTCTTGCCGGGAGTGCACACTCCCCCTCGCCGGTTGCAGCACCCATCGTTACCCTGTCGTCTTCGGGAAGGTCACTGGTCATCATGGATGACGGGCGTCGACCAGCACGACGCTCAACCGGCTTGCCGCATGTAACGTGGGCACCTGACCTGAAAGCAGCCTATAGTGGTCTGACCCGTCAACTTGATAAATCGTTTGCCCCCAAACGATAAGGGTCTAATCAGACTCTCCACATACTGGATGCAACCCCGAGGTTTCAAACCGTGCCTGACATGAAGCTGTTTGCTGGTAACGCAACGCCGGAACTAGCCCAGAAGATCGCAGATCGCCTGTTTATCAAACTCGGCAATGCTGCCGTAGGTCGCTTTAGCGACGGCGAGATCAGCGTACAGATCAACGAGAATGTACGTGGTGGCGATATCTTCATCATTCAATCCACCTGTGCCCCGACCAACGACAATTTGATGGAATTGATCGTGATGGTGGATGCTCTGCGTCGTGCTTCAGCTGGCCGTATCACTGCCGTAATTCCCTACTTTGGCTATGCCCGTCAGGACCGCCGCGTCCGCTCCGCCCGTGTTCCCATCACCGCCAAGGTCGTCGCCGACTTCCTCTCCAGCGTCGGTGTGGATCGCGTGCTGACCGTTGACCTGCATGCCGAGCAAATCCAGGGCTTCTTCGACGTCCCGGTCGACAACGTGTTCGGCAGCCCGGTGCTGCTGGAAGACATGAAGTCCAAGAACCTCGAATCCCCCGTGGTCGTGTCGCCGGACATCGGCGGCGTGGTACGTGCCCGTGCCATCGCCAAGCTGCTGGACGATACCGACATCGCCATCATCGACAAGCGTCGTCCCCGCCCGAACGTCTCCCAGGTCATGCACCTGATCGGTGACGTGGCCGGCCGCGACTGCATCATCGTCGACGACATGATCGACACCGGCGGCACCCTGTGCAAAGCCGCAGAAGCCCTGAAAGAGCGCGGCGCCAAGCGTGTTTTCGCCTACGCCACTCACCCGGTCTTCTCCGGTTCCGCCGTGGAGAACATCAAGAACTCCGTGATCGACGAACTGATCATCACCGACTCCATCCCGCTCACCGCGGAGATGAAGGCGGTCGACAAGGTCAAGCAGCTGACGCTCTCTTCCGTGCTGGCCGAAGCCATTCGCCGCATCAGCAACGAAGAGTCCATCTCTGCCATGTTTGAGCATTGATAGACCCTGTTGTGACAAAAACCGCCAGCTGGCGGTTTTTGTCTTTCTAGTCCCAGTTACACCCGGTACTGCCCTGCCCCGTCGCAGGTTAAGGATTGTTCCATGAATCGCTTGCGCCCGCTGCTGCTCCTCGCCTTCTGCAGCTTCCTGTTCGCCTGTCAGCCCAACAATGAAAACCAGCCTTTCGTGCTGACCCTGGCTCACATGAACGACACCCACTCCCAGTTTGACCCGGTCAACGCCGAGCTGAAGGGGCCTCTCTTTGGCAAGCAGGGGGAAACCAACACCCTCTACACCCGCTTCGGCGGCTATCCGCGCCTGCTCACCATGGCGAAATCCTTCCAGGCCGACGCGCTGGCCAAGAACCAGCCGCTCCTGCTGCTGCACGGCGGTGATGCCTGGCAGGGCAGCGGCTACTTCAAGCTCAACGAGGGGATGGCCAACGCCGAGCTGCTGAGCCAGTTCGGCCTCGACGCCATGGCGCTGGGCAACCACGAATTCGATCTCGACAACCAGAAGCTGGCCCGCTTCATCAAGGGGGTCAACTTCCCGGTACTGGCCGCCAACCTGGATACCCGCGACGATCCGAATCTGCGCCACGCCGCCAACCTCAAGCCGTTCGTCATCTACGCCTTCGACGGCAACCAGAAGAGCCCGGTCACCGACATCAACAACCTGCCCCAGGGCAAGCAACTGGTCGCCGTGATGGGACTGGTGCTGGAGGACATGGCCAACATCTCCCCCAACGTCGGCAAGCTGCGGTTCGGCAATGAAGTCACCTCGGCCCAGGCCACGGTGGATCTGCTACGCCAGCACGGCATCGACCACATAGTGGCACTCACCCACATCGGCAACCAGCGGGATCTGGCGCTGGCGGCCAAGGTGAACGGCATCGACGCCATCGTCGGTGGCCACTCCCACAGCCTGCTCGGCGATTTTCGCAACATCGGCTGGGGCAACACCGGCGAGTACGCCCAACTGGTCACCAACCCGGACGGGGTCGGCATGACCTGCGTAGTACAGGCCGGCTCCTATGCCCAGGCCATCGGGCTGGCCCGGGTCAGTTTCGACGCCCAGGGCCGGGTCATCTCTTGTCAGGGTCAGAACCAGCTGCTGGCCAGCCGCGATTTCTTCGCCGACCCCGCCCGCAAGCAGGCACTGGATGAGACCCGCCGCAAGCAGGCCGGCAAGTTCATCGACGCTCAGCCCAACCTGGTAACCGTGGATGAAGACCCGCGCCTGCGCGGCATCATCGACAGCCACTACAAGCCTGCTCTGGAGCAGGCGTTCGGCCCCGTCATCGCTACCATCCCGGCCGCCCTGCAAAATGCCCGCCGCCCCGGCGACAACGGCAGCGACAGCCACGGCTCCGACGTCGCCCCGCTGGTGGCCGAAGGGCAGTACTACTGGGCCAATACCCCGGCGGTGCAGGCGCTGACCGGCGGTCCAGTCCACTTCGCCCTGCTGGCGGTAGGCGGCGTGCGCGCCGATCTGCCGGCCGGCGAGCTGCGCGAAGGGGATGCGGCGCTCACCCTGCTGCCGTTCAAGAACCAGCTCTCGGTGCTGACCCTGAGCGGCGCCGACGTGCGTTCCCTCTTGACCGAGACCATCACCGCCACCCTGCCCGCCAGCGCCCACGCCGGCAAGTTCCCCTACGGCGGCCACCTGCGCTACACCTTCACCGAGCCCCCCCCGGGCAAGGGCGGCGCCCTGACCCAGTTGCAGTGGCAGAATGCCGACGGCCAGTGGCAGGATCTGGTGGACAGCCAGCGCTATCGGGTGGTGATGAATGCCTACAGCGCCAACGGCAACGATGGCTGGCAGGCGCTGGCCCGCGCCCAGGCGCAGCAAGCCGAGCGGCTGGATCTCGCCTGGCAGGATGGCAAGCTGACCGGCTTCCCGGTCGAGCGGGTGGAGCAGCGCGGCGATCAGCTCACCGCCCGCTATGCCACCGGCCATCAGCTTGACTGCAAGGCGAGCGGCGTGGATTGCGGCACCGACGCCGCCTCCTTCGTTGCCTACGTGCGCGATGCGCGTCCCACCCTGACCGCCCTGAACGAAGAGACGGTCACCCTGGTGCGTGCCGCGCAGTAACCCGGCCCCCGCCGGCAAGCTACAAAACGGGCCCCGCACTGGGGCCCGTTTTGCTGACGTTGGCCACCGGTTCCCCGCTTTTCCCCGGCACTGGCCGAGCTTTGGTTGAGTGATCGCCAGTCGGCGGCTAGAATATTGCGTCCCATTGCCCTGGGCAGTCGGCCCATTGCAAGCAGCGAGTGAAGAAATCAAGCGTGACAAGCCAAATCAAACTGATCGTGGGGCTGGGCAATCCCGGCCCGGAATATGCCAAGACTCGCCACAATGCGGGCGCCTGGTATGTGGAGCAACTGGCACGCTGGCACAATGTCAGCCTGCGCGAAGAGCCCAAGTTCTTCGGCCACACCGCCCGCATCCAGGTAGATGGCCAGGATGTGCGCCTGCTCATCCCGAACACCTACATGAACCTCTCCGGCAAAGCGGTGGCTGCGCTGGCCCGCTTCTACCAGATCGAGCCGGAAGCCATGCTGGTGGCCCACGATGAGCTGGACCTGCCCCCCGGCATCGCCAAATTCAAGCAGGGCGGTGGGCACGGCGGCCATAACGGCCTCAAGGACATCATTGCCAAGATGGGCAACAACAACAATTTCTTCCGGCTGCGGCTGGGGATAGGTCACCCGGGCGCCAAGGAGCTGGTCGCCGGTTTCGTGCTGACCAAGGCGCCCAGCAGCGAGCAGAGCCTGATCGACGCCGCACTGGACGAATCCCTGCGCGCCACCGACATTCTGTTCAAGCAGGACATGACCAAGGCCATGAACCGCCTGCACAGCTTCAAGGCCGAGAAAGTCTGAATAGAGATGCCTGACACGCGTCAGGGTCGAACAATATGACGGGGTCGCCCAAGAACCTGTTCACGCTCTGTAACGAGAGGTTGTCAGCAAGGTAAAGCGCAGCGCAGCGCAGGAACCGGAGCGTATAGTCATACGTGAGCGCTCTTGGTTTCACATAAGCGAGCAGCACATGAGCCTTGATCACGGCCTCGCAGCAAGAGCATGGACAGGTTCTGCGGCCCTCACACAGCATCCATCACGTAAGGTAACAATCCATGGGTTTTAAATGCGGTATCGTGGGCCTGCCCAATGTAGGCAAATCCACCCTGTTCAACGCGCTGACCAAGGCCGGCATCGAAGCCGCCAACTTCCCGTTCTGCACCATCGAGCCGAACACCGGCGTGGTACCGATGCCGGATCCCCGCCTCGACCAGCTGGCGGCCATCATCAATCCGCAGCGCGTTGTGCCGACCACCATGGAATTCGTGGACATCGCCGGCCTGGTGGCCGGTGCCTCCAAGGGCGAGGGCCTCGGCAACCAGTTCCTGGCCAACATCCGTGAAACCGAGGCCATCGGTCACGTGGTGCGCTGCTTCGAGGACGAGAACATCGTTCACGTGGCGGGCAAGGTCTCCCCGGCTGACGACATCGAGGTGATCAACACCGAGCTGGCTCTCTCCGATCTGGATGCCTGCGAGCGCGCCATCAACCGCCAGTCCAAGCGCGCCAAGGGCGGCGACAAGGATGCCAAGCTGGAAGTGGAAGTGCTGGAGAAGATCAAGGTGGCACTGGAAGACGGCCAGATGATCCGCGGCATGAAGCTGGACAAGGACGAGCTGGCCGCCGTCAGCCACCTGAACTTCCTGACCCTCAAGCCCACCATGTACATCGCCAACGTGGCGGAAGATGGCTTCGAGAACAACCCCTACCTGGATCAGGTGCGTGAAATCGCCGCCGCCGAGAATGCCGTCGTGGTGGTGGTCTGCTGCGCCATCGAAGCGGACATCGCCGAGCTGGATGACGAAGATCGCGCCGAGTTCATGGCGGATCTCGGCATCGAAGAGCCGGGCCTGAACCGGGTGATCCGCTCCGGTTACGAGCTGCTCAAGCTGCAGACCTACTTCACTGCCGGCGTGAAGGAAGTGCGGGCCTGGACCATTCCGGTCGGCGCCACCGCCCCGCAGGCCGCGGGCAAGATCCACACCGACTTCGAAAAAGGCTTTATTCGTGCCCAAACCATCGCCTTCGAAGACTTTATCGCCTACAAGGGTGAGCAAGGCGCCAAGGAAGCGGGCAAGATGCGCGCCGAAGGGAAGGATTACATCGTCAAGGATGGCGATATCATGAACTTCCTGTTCAACGTCTAATCCCATGAGAGGCCAGCATTTGCTGGCCTCTTTTTTTATCTGGCCCAAGCACCTATCTGCTGGATATGTCGTAAAAAAAACCAGATTGTTGGGCTTTTGCGCGACAGCGACCAATAACTCGCCAAACGCACTCAAATTCGTTTTTTCAGACAAAAAAAGGGTTGACGCCCCAGAGCCAGATACGCATAATTCGGCCCGCACAGTGACGAGGCAACGAGGCGCTGGAAGCAAGGTTGGCTATGTAGCTCAGTTGGTTAGAGCATCGCACTCATAATGCGGGGGTCACAGGTTCGAATCCCGTCATAGCCACCATCTCTAGTTGGGGTATCGCCAAGCGGTAAGGCAGCGGGTTTTGATCTCGCCATCCCTAGGTTCGAATCCTAGTACCCCAGCCATTATTTCAGTTGTCGGCACTAAGGTGTCGGTGACAGGTCAAGGGAAGCAGTGATGAGTGTTGAGCTCGTCAATGTGCCCAGGTTTAAATCCTGGTATCCCGGCCATTGTTAAAAGATGTTTGATAGACTCTGTCAGACATTGCTGTTGGGGTATCGCCAAGCGGTAAGGCAGCGGGTTTTGATCTCGCCATCCCTAGGTTCGAATCCTAGTACCCCAGCCATTCTTAAAAAGATGTTTGATAGTCTCTGTCAGACATTGCTGTTGGGGTATCGCCAAGCGGTAAGGCAGCGGGTTTTGATCTCGCCATCCCTAGGTTCGAATCCTAGTACCCCAGCCATTTTTACTTGTATGCGACGCGAGTCGTACACAAGACGGCTATGTAGCTCAGTTGGTTAGAGCATCGCACTCATAATGCGGGGGTCACAGGTTCGAATCCCGTCATAGCCACCATTTTGAAAAACGTTCCTTCAATCATCTGATTGCAAAGAACACTGTTGGGGTATCGCCAAGCGGTAAGGCAGCGGGTTTTGATCTCGCCATCCCTAGGTTCGAATCCTAGTACCCCAGCCATTTTTACTTGTATTCGACGAAAGTCGTGCACAAGACGGCTATGTAGCTCAGTTGGTTAGAGCATCGCACTCATAATGCGGGGGTCACAGGTTCGAATCCCGTCATAGCCACCATTACTCTTGCGGAAGTGGCGAAATTGGTAGACGCACCAGATTTAGGTTCTGGCGCCCTAGGCGTGAGAGTTCGAGTCTCTCCTTCCGCACCATCGAAAGCAGTACCAAACAGACCAGCCCAGGCTGGTTTTTTTGTATCCGGCGTTTGCCACTTTTCTCTTCCCCTCTCCATGCCATCGCACGTCTGCAACCCCTCCCATGTATCAACGGCTGGGCCTTGTGCTCTCCTCTGCGACGGCGCTCATGCCCGGCTTTCGCTTTATGCCGTCCTTTGCATGTCAGATTACTGCGGGCAATAAAAAGGCGGCCCGCAGGCCGCCATGTCATATGTGCCGTCAGAACGGGAAGAACCAGGGGATGGCGATGACGCTCACCACCATCACCAGCGCCGTGAAGGGCACGCCGATGCGCACGAAATCCACGAACTTGTAGTTGCCAGGGCCCAGCACCAGGGTGTTGACCGGCGAGGAGACCGGCGTCATGAAGGCCGCCGAGGCGGCGATGGCGATGGTCATGGCAAACGGATAGGGCGAGACCCCCATCTGCTGGGCCGTGCCGAGCGCGATCGGGGCCATCAGTACCGCCGTCGCGGTGTTGGAGATGAACAGCCCGATGATGGCGCACAGGGCGAACAGACTGGCCAGCATCACCCGCGGCCCCATCTCCCCCACCGCCGAGATCAGCGCGCCGACGATGAGATCCACCCCGCCGGTCTTTTGCAGCGCGAGCGCAAAGGGCAGCATGCCGACGATGAGGATCAGGGTCGGCCAGTGGATGGACTTGTAGGCGCTCTCCATGTCGATGCAGCGAAACTTGCCCATCAGCAGGCAGGCGATCAGCGCCGCGATGACGTTGGGCACGGGATCGGTCACCATCAGCACTATCATGACCCCGAGCGCGATCAGGGCGTGAATGGCCTGACTGCGGGCCGGCGCCATCTCGTCCACTTCGGCCGGCAGCCCCAGCAAGAGGAAGTCACGGCTGTGGGTCTGCAGCAGGCGGATCAGGCTCCAGTTGCCCACCACCAGCAGGGTATCCCCCATCTGCAGCGCCTCGTCCACCAGCTTGCCGCCAAGCGCCTCGCCGGCGCGGCGGATCCCCACCACGTTGAGGCCGTAGTGGGAGCGAAACGCCACCTCGCGGATGCTCTTGCCGAGCAGACGGGATTCGGGGATGAGCGACACCTCCGCCATGCCCACCTCCCGCGCCTGATCGGAAAAATACTCCCCGCGCAGGATCATGGGTTCGAGCCGCGCCTCGCTGCAGAACTCCCGCACGTCCGCATCGGGGTCGGACATGTCGATGAGCAGCACGTCCTTGGCCTGGAACTCGGTGACGCCGGAGACGGTGACCATCACCCGCCGAAACTTGCGCCAGCGCTCCACCCCGATGACGTTGGCCCCGTAGCGGGCCCGCAGTTGCAGCTCGTCCAGGGTCTGGCCGATCAGGGGAGAGTCAGGCCGCAATGCCAGCCGGCGCGCCCGCCCGGCCAGCCGATAGTCGCGAATGAGATCGCGCATGGTGCTGCGTCCGCTCTGCTTGTGCTTGCCCTCCTCCTCGCTACGTACCAGAGAGGTGCGCATCAGCAGCATGTAGAGGATCCCCATTCCCAGGATGATGACCCCCATGGGGGTGAAACCGAAGAAGCCGAAGCCGTGGATGTCGTGGCGCATCAACTCGCTGTTGACCACCATGTTGGGCGGCGTCGCCACCAAGGTCATCATGCCGCTGATGAGGCCGGCAAAGCCTAGCGGCATCATCAGCCGGCCGGCCGGGATCCCCATCCGGTTCGCCACGCTCAGCACCACAGGGATGAAGATGGCCACCACCCCTGTGCTGCTCATCACGGCCCCCAGCAGGGCGACCGCCACCATCAGCAGCACCAGCAATCGGGTCTCGCTGCTGCCGGCTACCTTCACCAGTGCGTCCCCCACCTGATAGGCGATGCCGGTGCGCACCAGCCCCTCCCCCACCACGAACAGGGCGGCGATCAGGATGACGTTGGGATCGCTGAACCCCGCCAGCGCCTGTGGCAGGGTCAGGGTGCCGCTCAGCACGAACAGTATGATGATCAGCAAGGCAACCACGTCCATGCGGACCCTGTTGCTCACAAACAGATAAATGGCGCCCACCAGCATGCAGAGGACCCAGACCAGCTCGGAATTCACGCTCGCTCCTTTCGTTCAACACCACCCCGACCGCAGCGGGGGGATTCCATCAGACCACAGCCCATTCATCCCCATTTTGTGACATGTCAATAAAGGGCAGGGCATCATCGCATATCAGGGTGTCATCGGGGGCCTAAAGTTGCTTGCGGTTTGTCCATTCTTTGAGGTGGCTCGGCCCTGCACGGACAAAAGTCCTGCAAAGACCCCCATGCCGCCCCTAGAATAGGCCCGGTTCACGCCCCCCTATTTTCCAAGGAAATGAAAATGAGCATATTCGAGTGGTTCAGCATCAATCACACCCTGGTGACCATACCGCTGGGCGGTGGCTACGCCATGTCGTGGATCGAAGCCGTCGGCACCCTGTTCGGACTGGCCTGCATCTGGTGCGCCAGCCAGGAGAAGACCATCAACTACCTGTTCGGGCTCATCAACGTCAGCCTGTTCGCCATCATCTTCTTCCAGATCCAGCTCTACGGTCTGTTGCTGCTGCAGCTGTTCTTCTTCTGCGCCAACCTCTATGGCTGGTACGCCTGGACCCGGCCGGCCAATGCCCAGGGGGACACCCTGCAGATCCGCTGGCTCAGCAAGTCCAAGCTCGTCGCCACCGCCGCCGTGAGCGTGCTGGCCATCGCCCTGCTGACCCTCTATATCGACCCGGTCTTCGCCGCCCTGGCACGCACCTCGGTCGCCCTGCTCAACCTGTTTGGCGCCAACCTCGCCACGCCCGAGCCCTCCCCCGATGCCTTCCCCTTCTGGGATGCCAGCATGACGGTGCTCTCCGTGGTGGCCCAGATCCTGATGACCCGCAAGTACGTGGAGAACTGGATCCTCTGGGTGGTCATCAACATCATCAGCATCGGCGTCTACGCTGCCCAGGGGGTCTATGCCATGTCCCTTGAGTACCTGATCCTGCTGTTCATCGCCGCCAACGGCACTCGCCTGTGGATGGTCAGCGCCAAACGTCCGCAACAGGAAGTGATCGCATGAGCCTGCTACCCCATCTGCAATGCCGCCCGGATCAGATCGCCGAACGGGTGGTGCTGTGCGGCGACCCGGCCCGGGTCGACCGCATCGCCAGCCAGCTCGATGAGTGTGACGTGCTGGGCCAGCACCGGGAATTTCGCCTGATCAACGGCCGCTATCAGGGGCTACCCATTACGGTGTGCAGCACCGGTATCGGCGGCGCCTCCGCCGTCATCGCGCTGGAGGAGCTGGTGCAGGCGGGCGCCCGCGCCCTCATCCGGGTCGGCTCCGCCGGCGCCCTGCAACATGAGATCGCGCTGGGGGATCTCATCGTGGTGGAGGGAGCGGTGCGCAGCGAAGGCGCCTCGCAGGCCTACCTGCCGCCCGAGTACCCCGCCTGCGCCGACATCCGCCTGCAGGCCGCCCTGCTCGCCCATCTCGACGCCAGCGGCCAGCCTCACTGGCACGGTCTGGTGCGCTCCCACGACAGCTTCTACCGGGATGACGAGCAGGAGGTGTGTCGCTACTGGCACGCCCGCGGGGTGCTCGGGGCGGACATGGAGAGCGCCTCCCTGCTCGCCGTAGGGCGCCTGCGCAAGGTGCGGGTGGCCGCCGTGCTCTGCAACGTGGTGGCCTTCGAGCAGGATGTGCAGGAGGGGGTGAGCGACTACGCCGCCAGCGAGGCCGCCATGATGACCGGCGAGCGGCTGGCCATCGCCGCCGCCCTCCACGCCCTGACGCAATAGAGCGGGTCTGCCGGGGCCCGTTGCGGCTCCGGCAAAACGTTAAGCCCGGCACATTCGAGGGCGCCAGCGCTGGCATCCCGCCCCCGCCCTTGCTAGCCTCATGGCCCTCGTCAAGCAGGGCCTTCTCCATGCAGCAACAACCCTATCCCCTCGGCCGCTTTCACGCCGAGCTTGCCGCCCTCGAGCCGCGCTTCGCCACGGCGCTGGCGGCCTGCACCCTCTATTCGCGCCGCTACCTGCCGGGCGAGCCCATCATGCGCCAGGGGGAGCAGTGTGAGCACCTCTATCTGGTGGAGCAGGGCCGGGTCTCCCTCAACAGTGCTGTGCACTCCGGGCGGCTGTTTCAGCTCGGCGAAATCGAGTGCCAGCGCCAGATCTTCGGCGAGATGGAGTTTTTCAGCGCTACCCCGGTGCAGTGGAGCGTGGTGGCCGAGACCGAGCTGGACGCCATCGTCATCTGCGCAGGCAAGCTGGCCAAACGGCTGCTGGCCGAGCCCGAGTTGACCCTCTTCTTCGCCGCGGCGCTCGCCAGCGACTACCTGGATACCCTGGACATCACCACCAGCCGGTTGCTGCACCCCATCGCCTACAACATCGCCTTCGAGCTGTGGCGCGAACGCCAGCGCACCCCCATGCTGGGCTCACGCAAGCGGTCCCACGAGGCGGCACGCTTTGGCACCACGGAGCGGGTCTACCGGCGCGCCCTCAAGGAGCTTATCGAACAGGGCATCGTCGCCGACGGCCCCGACGGCCCCGTCATCGCCGATCTGGCCAGGCTGCGCGCCTATCTCGACCTTTGATTTCCATTCACCCCATTTCGATTCACCATGTCAGGAGAGTGCCATGTCGACCCATCCCGAGTTCACCTTCTTCAGCCGCTTTGTCGCCGACATCCAGGCCGGCCGCAAGACCATCACCATCCGCGACGAGAGCGAGGCAAACTGGCAGCCCGGCCAGCGCCTGGCGCTGTTCACCAACCCGGAGCACCAGCCCTTTGGCACCATGGAGGTGCTGTCGGTCAAGGCAGTCGCCTTCGAGGATCTGAACGACGAGCACGCCCGCCAGGAGAACATGACGCTCCCCGAACTGAAAGCGGTGATCCGCGCCATCTATCCCGAGTTGCCGCCGCTCTATGTCATTGAATTCAAACTGCTTGCCTGAGCCGGATTTGGCCTTTGCCGAGCGATGTGTTAATAGTGTCCTCTTTTGAATCAGGGAGGTGACCCGAGTGTTTGAGATAGCGAGCCTGCGAGAGGGCATGATGCACGGGGTCGAGCTGTTCCAGCTGCTGCTGGAGATCATCTCCATCGCCTGTGTGGTGATAGGGCTGGGCAAGACCCTCTGGCTGGCGGCGCGGGTGCGGGATCATGAACCGGGCTTTCCGCGTATCCGGCTCTGTTTCGGCAGCTGGCTCATTCTGGCGCTGGAGTTCCAGCTCGCCGCCGACATCCTGGCCACCACGGTGGCGCCAAGCAAGGAGGAGCTCATTCGCCTCGCCATCATCGCGGTGATCCGCACCTTCCTGAACTACTTCCTCGGCAAGGAGCTGGAAGCCCAAGCGGAACGCCAGCAAGACAAGGCAGAACGCCAGCAGGAACAGCGCAGCGAGCAGGCCAAGGCGGCCAAGTAGCCCGTTTCCTTGCACTGCATCAGCAATAAGTGCCTGCCATCCCGACCACAACCATGGCTCGGGATGGCCCAGTTGTGACCCGCCCCTCACTTCTGACAATCAGCCACCAATGGAACCCTTTTCAAGGTTTTCACTGCCCTGTTGACTTCCCGCTCATCTGCGTAAGATAAACCATCGCTTCCCCCAACCGGCCCAGCTGATGAACCCGCGACCTCTCCACACACCCGATATCGACCTCGATAGTTGCGTCATCTACCAAATCTACCCCATGAGCTTTCAGGACAGCGATGGCGACGGCATGGGCGACATCAACGGCATTCGTCAGCGGCTCGGTTATCTGGCCACCCTGGGGGTCGACATGCTGTGGCTCACCCCCCTCTATCGCTCCCCCAAGCGGGACAACGGCTACGACGTGGCGGATTACCGCGCCATCGACCCCGCCTTCGGCACCCTGGCCGAGATGGAGCAGCTGATAGTCGAGGCGGCCGCCCACGGTATCGGCATCATGATGGATATCGTCGCCAACCACACCTCCACCGAGCACGCGTGGTTTGTGCAGGCGCTGGCAGGCGACCCCCGCTATCAGGCCTACTACGTGTTTCGCGATCAGGCCTTCATCGACGCCCATCCCGTCACCTCGATCTTTGGCGGCAGCGGCTGGCAATACGTGCCGGCGCTGGATCGCTACTACCTGCACAACTTCGACGCAAGTCAGGCTGATCTGGACTGGGACAACCCGGCGGTGCGCGCCGAAATGGCGGCGGTGATCCACTTCTGGCTGGGCAAAGGAGTAAAAGGGTTTCGCTTCGATGTGATCGACATGGTGAGCAAGGATTGGGACCGGCTTGCCATGAGCAATGGCCCGCGCCTGCACGACTATATCCGCGAGCTCAAAGCCGAGAGCTTCGGCGGCAAGGGGATCATCACGGTGGGGGAGACCTGGTCGGCCGACCTCGCCCATATGCAGAACTATTCGAACCCCGACGGCAGCGAGTTCAGCATGGTGTTCAACTTCGAGCACCTGGGGTTGGGGCAGGACAAGTGGTCATCCCGCTTCGACCCCCTCGCCTTCAAGCGGGCCATGGCCCGCTACCAGCAGGAGCTGCACGGGCGGGGTTGGAACAGCCTGTTTCTCGGCAACCACGATCTGCCCCGCGCCGTCTCCCGCTTTGGCGACGACAGCCCGAAATGGCGGGAAACCAGCGCCAAACTGTGGGCCATGGTGCTGCACCTGATGCAGGGCACACCCTTCATCTATCAGGGGGAGGAGCTCGCCATGACCAACCGTCACTGGCAGCCGGACGAGCTGCGCGACCTGGAGGCGATCAACTACCGCGCCAGCCAGGCGGGGCTGGACCCTGCCGAGCTCGCCCGCCGCCTCGATGCCATCGGTCGCGACAACGCCCGCACTCCGATGCAGTGGGATGCCAGCCCCCGCGCGGGCTTCAGCACAGCCACCCCCTGGATTGCCCTCAACACCAATCACCTCGAGATCAACGCCGCCGAGCAGCTGGCCCGCCCCGACTCGCCGTTTCACTGCTATCGCCAGCTCATCGCCCTGCGCAAGGCCCACCCTGTCATTCGCCACGGCGACTTCGAGCTGCTGGATGGGGACGACCCAGATCGCATCGGCTATCGCCGCCGCTGGCAGGATCCGGCCAGCGCGGAGCGGCATACCCTGCTGCTGCTCGCCAACCTCACAGCGCGCCCCCTGGTCATGCCACACCTTGACCTGGTGGAGGCCGGTGCCACCCTGCTGATGAACAACTACCCGGGGCAGCCCACCGCCACCTTTGCCCCCTATCAGGCGGCCGCCTGGCTGCTGCGAGCAAGGGAGTGACGGGCAGCGCTATCCCTCGCTCTATCCCTCGCGCCATCCTCCGCTACGGGAGGCGGCCCCTGCCCCCTGATGATTCCCCTCCCCTGGGCTGTTGATACGCCCCGGTGATTTACTCACTTAAAAACTTCGCATTTTCAGGCCCGCACCGCCTTGCCAGGCAATATCCAACCACCGCTTGCTATCGACAATTGAAATAGTTCAACACCCTGTTTTTATTGGCAATAAACCCCATCAAAAACGACGTCTTTATCATCAATCGGCGATATTAAACGCTGTTTAGTCAGGGTTAAAAGTCAATTCAGATTTGCGCCCTTGTGGTTCTTCGCCGGCTCCTTATGGTTTCCATCCGAAGCGTACGGCACGGCGCCGCACGCCGAGGTTCAGGCTCGCGGGCACTCTCCCGCCATAACAACAGGAAATCATCATGCGCAAAACCGGCGTGGCACTCGCCATCTCCACCCTCTTCTGGCTCCACTCGGCCATGGCGGCCCCTCTGATCTTCCCGGACGATCCCGCCCTCAGCAACGGCCAGCACTCCCCCGCCCTCGAGCGCAGTTTCCAGCTGGCCCAGGACGATCTGGGCAACCGGATCCACCAGCTCCACCTGCCCCTCCAGACCGAGCCGGAACTGGTGGCGGAGCTGGAGCTGATCGGCAGGGAGCAGGGCTTTTCGGTCAGCACCCACGCTGACATGTACACCTGGACCGAGGACAACATGTGGCTGTCGCGCGATGGCGCTCTCATCTTCCGTCCCCGAGCACCGCTGGCCGACAAGGATAGCTACCACACCTTCGTCACCGCCCTGACCGAACAGAGCCCGGAGGCCGAGCAGGAGGGCCACCACAGCTTCGGCAGTCAGGCCTCCCAGGGGCTCAACGAGAGCATGCTCTCCCAGGCCAACAGCTTCGCCGAGGCGCAGGGGCGCGAGCTCATCCCCACCTTCTCCATCATCGATGGCGGCAACATGCTGACCGGCCAGCGAGCCGACGGTACGCCCTATGCCCTGATCGGCCGCGACGCCCTGCTGCAGACCACCTTGCACCACAGCCGGCTGGACAGTGAACGCATCGCCGCCTTGCAGGAGAAGATGGAGCGCGACGGCGAGTTTCGGCTGAAACTGAACGAAGAGGAGTGGCTGGGCAGCCCCCATACCTTCCAGAAGGGTCATGACACCGAGGTGGACCTCATCCTGCTGGAGGCGGCCAACCTGCTGCCACAGGGGCTCGATGAGCCGCAGCGCCACGCCTTTGCCAGAACCGCGCGCGCCAAGGCCGAGCTGGCTCAGTACGAGGTGAACTGGGCGACCCGCCAGGCGGCGGAGCAGCGCATGTTTCTGAGCACGCAGCAAGGGGAGCGCATCGCCGAGCGCTATCGCGCCATCCATGGCCAACCGCTGCCGGCCTCCTTCGACCTGCTGGCCCAGCTCAAACGGGAGTACGCAGGGCTGGTGGTAACCGCCGAACTGCACGCCGACTTCGGCGATGAGCAGATAACCGATGCGCTGCAGACGCTGACGGCCAATGCCGCCACCCTGACCCGGCTTGGCCGCATGCTGCAGGCCGGCGGCTATCAGCGAACTGGGCTGACCGAGGCCGAGCAAGCGCACCAGACCGGCCGCTTCCTCGCCATGATGGCCATCAGCCAGCGCCTGATGGCGCAGGAGCTCAAGGTGGCCGAGCGGGATCTGGTGATCTTGGCCCAGCCCGGTTTCCACCTCGACATGGCCATGCGTCCGCTGGCCGACGGCCGCATTCTCTTCAACGATCACGCCGCCAGCGCGGCGCTGATCGAGCAGGTGCTGGCCAGAGATGCCACCCTGAGCGACAGCGAGCGGCAGGAACTGGCCAAGAGCGTGACCGACCTGCGCCAACAGGGCGAGCGCTGGCACAAGATCCATGCCCTCATCCATCAGCAACTGAGCGATGCCGGCCTGACCCCCATCGCCACCCCGGGCGCCTTCAGCGTGGGCAAACGGCCGGTGAACTGGATGAACGGCATCATGGGCACCCGTCAGCAGCCCTTCTACATCACCAATGCCGCCAGCATAACCCCCCTCAATGAGGCGTTCGCCGCCTGGTTGCAGCGCGAGGTGGCCGGACTCACCCCCTATTTCGTGGGTCAGGCTGCCAGCAACCGACGGGACGGCTTGAACCAGGCGGAGGCCTTGCTGCGCGGCAGCGGCGGACTGGACTGCATCACCCTGCACCACGAGTAGCGCGAGGGTCGCAGATTTGACTCACCGGTAAATTCTGGGTATTTTGCGACCAGAATTTTTGTTGGACCGCTTTTCAATGTTGTACATCCTGTTCAAATGCTCGGTCAGGAGACTGTGCTCCGTGCACTAACACGATGAAGTGTTGCCCGGAGCCCATCGACTGAATCTTCATCAGCTGCGCGAATGCCCTCTCTTTGGGAGGTTGCCCCGCATCTGATGAAAACAGGAGACACAGGCCGGCGAGATGCTTCATCGCCGGCCTTTTTGTCTCTGCCATTTGGCAGCGTTTCACCTTGCTGAGACGGGGGGCCGGTACGTCGCGTACCTGCCCCCCGTTTTTTATGGATGTTACAACCATGAGTGTGCTCACTATCCACAACCTGACCTATCACATCGGCGACAAGACCCTGTACCAGCAGGCGAGCTTTCGTCTCCACGCCGGCGAGCATGTCTGCCTCACCGGCCACAACGGCGCCGGCAAGAGCACCCTGCTCCAGCTGATCCAGGGGGAGCGTCTGCCAGACGGCGGCGACATCCTCTGGCAGCCCGGCATCAAGGCGGGCTATCTCGACCAGCACGCCGCGCGGGATGGCCACCTCACCCTGCGGGGCTACCTGCAGTCGGTGTTCGCCGACCTCTATGAGGCGGAAGCCGAGATGCTGGCCCTCTACGCCGACCCCGAACTGGGGCCGCGGCAGCTGGCCCGGGCGGCCGATCTGCAGGCGCACCTGGAGAGCCAGGGTTTTTACCAGTTAGATCCGCGTATCGACGAGGTGGCGGCCGGCCTCGGTCTGACCCAGCTCGGCATGCAGACCCTGCTTGCCAGTTTAAGCGGCGGCCAGCGCCACAAGGTGATGCTGGCCGGCCTGCTGCTGCGCACGCCGGAGGTGCTGCTGCTCGACGAGCCGACCAACTACCTGGACACGGCCCACGTCGACTGGCTGGCGGGCTATTTGGAGCGCTTCCCCGGCGCCTTCCTGGTGGTCTCCCACGACCGCGCCTTCGTCAATCGCATCGCCACCACCATCGCCGACATCGACCGCCAGCAGATCCACACCTATCGCGGCAACCTCGATCAGGCGCTGGCCCAGAAGGGCGCCGCCGAGGCGCTGCACGCCCGTCAATACCAGGCCCAGCAGCGGCAGATCGACAGGCTCGAGCAGTTCATCGCCAAAAACGGGGCCGGGGTCAACGCCAGCATCGCCAACGGCCGCAAGAAGCAGCTGGCGCGCATCGAGCGCCTGGCCGCCCCCGAGCAGGCCAAACCGGTCACCCTCAGCTTTCGCGCCGCCCAGGGGGGCCACCCACAACTGCTGGCCGCAAGCGAGCTGGAGATCGGCTACCACCAGCCCCTGCTGGCGCCGCTCAGCCTGCAGCTGCGCCGCGGCGAGAAGGTGGTGATCGCCGGCTTCAACGGCATCGGCAAGTCGACCCTGCTCAACACCCTGACCGGCCGCCTCACCCCGCTCGCCGGTGAACTGGCCCTGGCCCCCGGCCTCAAGTCGGGTTACTTCGAGCAGGCGCTGCACTGGCCCGATCCCGCGGTCACCCCGCTGGCTCTGGTCAAGGCGGCCGCCCCCGGGCTGGATGACAAGGGGGCCCGCCAGCAGCTGGCGCGCCTTGGCATCGGCGGCAAGCTGGCCATCCAGCCCATCAGTGCCCTGAGCGGCGGTGAGCAGACCCGGGTCAAGCTGTGCCGACTGGCGCTGCAGCCCACTCATCTGCTGATATTGGATGAGCCGACCACCCACCTGGATGCCGGCACCAAGGCCGCCCTGCGCCAGGCCCTGTGCGACTACCCGGGCAGCGTGCTCGCCGTCTGCCACGAGCCGGCCTTTGTGGCCGACTGGCCGGATCGGGTGGTGGACATCCAGCAGTTCGCCGCCGTGTCGACCCAAGCTTAAGGAATAAAAATTATGTTACTGAAAGTACTGCTGTTTTTGATTGCGTTTCTGGTCGGGGCCGATGAGCTGATGCTGGGCCCCCTGCTCGCCCCCATCGGCGCCGAGCTGGGGGTCGCCCCGGAACGGGTGACCCTGTTCATCACCGCCTACAGCGTGGCGCTGGCCCTCATCGCCCCCCTGCTCGGCGGCCTGTCGGATCGCCGCGGCCGGCTGCGGGTGATGCTGCCGGCCTCCCTGCTGTTTGGCGCCGCCTCGGTGGCCACCGGCCTGGTGGCGAACTTCGAGGTTGGGCTGGCGACCCGGGTGATCACCGGGCTGGCCAGCGCCGGCATGCTCCCCATCGCCTTCGCCATGGCGGCAGACGGCGCGCCGGCCGATGCCATGAAGCGCATCGCCTGGGTGCAGTCGGGGCTCACCCTCGGCATGATCTCGAGCCCGGCGGTGGGCGCCCTGCTGGCCCAGCTCAGCAGCTGGCGCACCCCCTTCATCGTGCTCGGCCTCTGCGCCTGGGCCGTGGCAGGAGCCTTGGCCTGGCTCACGGCGCGCACGCCGCAGGTTCATGCCAGCGGCACGCACCCCGCGCCGCAGGGCTCGGTGCTGGCCATTCCGGGGGCGCTCGGCGCCCTGCTCGCCATGGGGTTGGGACTGGGGGGCGGCATCGGCCTGTTCAACCTGGTCGGCCAGCACCTGCACGACAGTCAGGGGCTGCCCGTCTGGTCGGTGGGGCTGCTCTACGGCGCCCTTGGCGTTATCAGCGTGGTCGGCAACGTGCTGATGCCGCGCCTGGCCAGGTATGTGGAGAGCGGCCGACCCCTGATGCGCGGCGCCCTGGTGGTGTGCGCCCTGGTCAGCGCCTTCTTCTACCTCTATCCGGCTGGCAACCTAGCCAGCCTCTCCCTGCCACTGGGCCTGTGGGCGCTGGCCGGCGGTATCGGCTCGCCGGCGCTGCAGGGTTACATCGCCCAGCTCGCCCCGGCCCAGCGCGGCATGCTGATGTCGCTGGCCATGACCCTGATGCACCTCGGGGTGGCGCTCTGGTCCGCCGTCGCCGGCTTTGCCTACAGCGCCGGCCCCATGGCCATGGCCCTGCTGGCCCTGTTGCTGTTTGGCGGGGCCATCCTCGCCCTGCGCCCGGTGCGGCTGCCGGGCTGAGTACAACAGGCACAATGACAAGAGGGCTCCCGCGGGAGCCCTCTTCATGACCTCTGCCATGTGGCAGACGGCGCCTGGTAACCAGCCCCTCCTCTTCGCAATCCGAGGGATGTGCATCACCCAAGGATGGCGCTCACTCTGCCGGCCACAGGGACAACAGCTGCTGCACGGCCCGATCGGCCTGCTCTGCGCTGGCAAAGTTGGCAAACCCCATCATCACCCCCCTTTGCTGCGCCGGGTTCATGTACCAGCTACTCAGGGCATGCAACGCCAGCCCATTGGCTTGGGCGATCTCGACCAGCTGCTGATCCGTCACGCCCCCGGCAACCTGCGCCAGTAGATGGATCCCGCCAGCCTGCGGCTGTACCCGCAACCGGTCGCCCAGGCGGGTGGCCAAGGCATCGACCAGATAACCATGCCGCTCGGCATAGAATCTGCGCATCTTGCTCAGGTGGCGGGTGAAATGCCCCTGATCCATGAAGTCTGCCAGGGTGGCCTGCAGCACCGGATTACCCGCGCCGGGCAGCTGCGCCACCAGCTCGCGAAAACGGACGACCTGCGCCTCGGGCACCACCAGATAGGCCAGCCGCAAACCGGGGTAGAGCACCTTGCTGAAGGTCCCCGTGTAGAGCACGCGCCCCTGATGATCCAGGCTCTTGAGGGGGGGCAAGGGCCGACCGTGGTAGCGAAACTCGCTGTCGTAGTCATCTTCGATGATCCAGGCGTTGCGCCGCTCCGCCCACTCCAGCAGCGCCAGTCGACGCGGCAGGCTGAGGGCCACCCCCATCGGGCTCTGGTGGGTGGGGGTGACCACCGCAAACCGGGCCTCGTCTGCGGTTTGCTCACCCTGGCTGACATCCATGCCGTGCATGTCGACGGGCACCGGGTGCAACCGCAGACCCGCCTGCTGCAAAAACTGGCGCGCATGAAAATAGCCAGGCTCTTCAAACCAGCCCAGATCTCCCGCTCGCAGCAGGGCGCGGCACACCAGATCCAGCGCCCCCCGATAACCAACCGTGATGAATACCTGTTCGTGGCTGCAGCGGATCCCCCGCGAAATGCCCAGATAGGTGGCGATGGCGCGGCGCAGGGCCGGGTGCCCGGCCGGATCCGGCGTCACCATCTCCATATTGCGCAGATGCCGGGTGGCAAGCCGGGCCCAGCTCTTGCGCGGGAACAGATCCAGCGCGGGCACACCCAGCTGGAACGGCAGGATCTCGCTGTGAGGGATCCCCTGGGTCGGCGCTGGTGTGGCGGCGGGTCGGGGAGAGGGTGGCGCCTCGACGAGCCTGTTCAGCCCGGCGGCAACCACAGTGCCCGCGGCACCACGGGATATCAGATACCCTTCACCGATCAGCATCTGATAGGCCATTTCAACCGTGCCGCGCGCAAGGTTCAGTTCGCTTGCCAGACTGCGCACCGAGGGCACACGGTCACCGGCGTTCAAGGCTCCGCTCGCGATGGCATGGCAATAGCGCTGGTATATCTGCAGATAGAGCGGGGTTGCCTGCTCCCGGCTGAGGTTCAGATCCTGAATGTCCATGAGAGGGGTCCATGAAATATGGCTCTGTATTCTATCACTTCCGTTGTTTATCCATTATCCACTCCTGTTGGCATCACGATAGAAGAGCAGCATGACAATATTGGCTGATAACACCCTGTACCATGAAAACATGGTATATGGCGCCATCACGGGCGTGCATTGGCTGACCGCTATTTGCTGATCAGCGTCAGCTTGTCAGTGGTAAAGGTGGTCGTACCGTGGCCATCTGTCGCCGACTTTATTTCATCAGCTTCAGCATTGAATTTTTCGGCAGACAAGGTGACCTTGCCAGAATATTCCATGCCATCCTGGCTTTTTCTGACCGAATCGGCAGAGACAGTCACAGACTCATTATCATTTACCTTCAATATGACATTGCCGGTAAACTCCTGAACCGTTCTGGTTTTATCTGCAGATATTTCCATGGCCATGGCCGAGGAGGTAAATAATAGTGAAAGAGACAGCAGCGCCGCCTTATTAACAGTGAACTCGAACACGACACACTCTCCTTGGTATAGCGCTATCAGTTGGCGTATTTTTTATACAAGCCTGCGTTATACGTCAAGATTAAAATCCGTCGCCTCCCGCCCGTCTTTATATCACGCTGTGGCCGAATTATCTCTGCCAGCCTGCCGGTTGTCGGCAATCAATAAAAGGGAGTCAAAGGAAATCCAATTACTCCCTGTTATCTGTATGGACTACTCCATATGACCATTCTTGTCCCTGTTACCCCTTGGCCGCTTTTTTTATCCTCACATTATCAACCTGGCGCTCAGTTAAAGGGGAAATAAAACATATGCATTACCTGACCTCCTTGCTGAGATATTCCCTGGAATAGATTGGCCCACCTCTCGCCGGCCCCGATTGCTGGGAGCCGACACTCGGTCACTGCGGCCCCTCGCTCATGGCGGCATGACGGGTTGCCCCGCGCAGGATATCGCGCCGCGGTTATCTGAATAGACCCGAATCAAGGTGGTTTTCCGCCCTATCAAGCAGGAATATCAGTATGCCCTTACCTTCCAGGATCGCGGACGAGAGCCGCGAGCACATGATGGTGCAGCGCCCTCACTCACTCTGTCTGCTCCCCCCGCTGGCCGCGCTCGGCTATCCGTTTCTGTTAGTGATCTTCAACACATTGGTCGGCCAGAACGGCGCTGCCAGTCTGCTCGGCGCCCTGCTCTCGCTGCTGCTGGCCTTGGCCGTTCCCCTGGCGGGGCTGATCGTCGCCAATCGGCCCGGCATCACCACAGGCATGCGTCGACTGGCCTATCTGAGCGTGGCGGCCCCCAGCCTCTATGTCCTGCTCGGAGTGGTGCAGACGCTGGTCGGCAGCCCGCTGCCCGATGTGCTGGTGTGGTCTCTGTTCTGGGTTGGCGCCATGCTGCTGGGGTGGGAGTCACACCAGACAGAGGCAGGGCAGGCCCTTCCAGTGAGCGGGCTGGGACGCTGGCGCGTCGCCCATGGCATCAGCGCGCTGGTGCTCTGTTGCTATGTACTCTTTCATCTGGCCAATCACCTGACCGGGTTGGTCGGCCCCGAGCTTCACGCCCGGGTCATGGAGGCGGGTCGCACCGTCTACCGGGCCGGCGTTGTCGAACCCCTGCTGGTGGCGGCGTTTCTCTTCCAGGTCGGCTCAGGTCTCTACCTTGCCTGGCGCTGGAGCAGTACCCGACATAACTGGCTGACCACCTTCCAGATCGCCTCTGGCGTCTATCTGTCGGTGTTCGTGCTGGGGCACATGAACTCGGTGTTCATCTATGCCCGCAGCTTCCTCGGCATACCGACCGACTGGAGTTTTGCCACCGGTGGCGAGGCGGGCCTGCTGATGGATCCCTGGAATATTCGCCTGGTGCCCCACTACACCCTCGGCGTCTTCTTCGTACTGGCGCATCTGCTGGCCGGGTTGCGGGTGGTGCTCGCGGCCCACGGCGTGGCAACGAGCCGCATCAGGCTGCTGTGGTACACCGGACTGGCCGGCTCGGCAGCCCTCGCGCTGGCCATCATTGCCGGTATGGTGGGCGTCAGAATATAAGAGAGAAGAGATGTTAAATCATGGCTTGTGCGGCTTTAAATAATATTGATGCCTGACCATGAAATATTTCACCGTTCATATTTCGTTGAAATAAATTCGATAAATGACCGGTCCTTTTCGCTTGAACCATCAGTCCCAAAGGAGTGTAGATAATGAACAAGCATATATTTATGACGGCTTCCGCATTGGTGACCATGCTGACCAGCTATGCCACATTGGCGGACGTCAACTTATATGGCCCCGGCGGGCCGCACACCGCCTTGATCAAGGTAGGCAGCGTCTTTGAAGCGGAGACGGGGATCAAGGTGAACGTCCATTTCGGGCCGCAGGCGACCTGGAATGACGATGCCGGCAAAAACGCCGACATGCTGTTCGGCGCCTCCGAGCAATCGGCCCTGGCGATAGCCACCGACCATCAGCAGCAGTTCGACATCAACAAGATTACCCCGCTCTACCTGCGCCCGGCCATCATTCTGGTCAAGAAGGGCAACCCCAAGAATATCAAGGGGCTGGCCGATCTGGCCAAACCGGGCATCGGCATAGTCGTGCCGGAGGGGGCCGGGGTCAGCAACACCTCGGGAACCGGGGTGTGGGAAGACATGATAGGTCGCACCGGTGACATCAAGCTGGTCGCCGATTTTCGAAACAACATAGTGCAATACACCCCCAACAGCGGCAGCGCCCGCAAGGCGTTCCAGGAAGATCCCCGCGTCGATGCCTGGATCACCTGGATTGACTGGGCCAGGAGCAACCCGGACGTGGGCGACGTGGTGGCAATTGAAGAGCAGCTGGTGGTTTATCGGGATGTGAACATAGTCCTTAACAAGAGTCCGAGCCAGGATGCGGTACGTTTCGCCGAATATTTGAAAGGGGAAAAATCAAAGCAGATTTTTCAGCAGCTGGGCTGGTCCGACAAATTTTAATGACAAGAGAGTGATGATCTTCTGATGACCATTATTTCATGCCAGTGCAGGGACGCATTGGCATCTATTCCCCCATTAACAGGATGGTCTGATTCACCAGATATTTATTTTGGCGATGCCGACTCTTGCTTAATAAATATGAAGCCTTAATTCATCGAGCGGATAAATTTGAAGATTGACAATCACAACGGCAAAACATTACTCATATTAACGTTCCATCACATATTTTTCTTGCCGCAACGTTGATTCACCCCAGCGCAAGAACAGCGAATTCACCGTCACAGGCCAGTGACACAGATTGCCACAAGGAAGGGCACAGCATGCTTTCGCTCCCCCCGGGGCAAGGCCCGGTCTCTTTTGTCGTTTGCGTACCCACGCCGACTGTGCAACCAAGGTTTGAGAATGAAACACGACATGCTAACGACGGACGCCAACAGCGCCGTTGCCTCCGTGGTTTATCGCACCAGCGAAGTGATCGCCATCTATCCCATCACCCCCAGCTCCGCCATGGCCGAGCAGTCGTCGGCCTGGGCGAGCCAGGGCAGTGCCAACCTGTGGGGGGATGTGCCGCGAGTGGTGGAGATGCAGTCGGAGGGGGGCGCCATCGCCACCGTCCACGGCGCCCTGCAGACCGGAGCGCTGGCGACCTCGTTTACCTCCTCTCAGGGGCTGCTGCTGATGATCCCCAACCTCTACAAGCTGGCGGGTCAACTCATCCCCTTCGTGCTGCACGTGGCGGCGCGTACCGTGGCGACCCACGCCCTGTCGATCTTCGGTGACCACTCGGACGTGATGGCGGTACGCCAGACCGGCTGCGCCCTGCTCTGTGCCAGCAATGTGCAGGAGGCGCAGGACTTCGCCCTCATCTCCCAAATCGCCAGCCTCAACAGCCGGCTCCCCTTCATCCACTTCTTCGACGGTTTTCGCACCTCCCACGAGATAGCCAAGATAGTGCCGCTCGCTGACGACACCCTGCGCGCCCTGCTGCCCGAGGCCGCCATCCGGGCCCATCGGGAGCGGGCGCTGACCCCCGACAAGCCGGTCATTCGCGGCACCGCCGCCAACCCGGACACCTATTTCCAGTGTAGGGAGGCGAGCAACCCCTGGTATGACGAGGGCTATCGCCACGTGAGCGAGGCGATGGACGCCTTCGGCGCGCAGACCGGCCGCAGCTACCGGCCGTTCGAATACCTGGGTCACCCAGAAGCCGAGCGGGTGCTGGTGCTGATGGGTTCCGCCATCGGCACCTGTGAGGAAGTGATCGAACACCTGCTGGCCCAAGGGGAGAAGGTGGGGCTGGTGAAGGTGCGCCTCTACCGCCCCTTCTCGGCCGCGCACCTGCTGGCGGTCATTCCCGCGAGCGCCAGCAAGATAGCGGTGCTGGATCGCACCAAGGAGCCGGGCGCCCAGGCCGAGCCACTCTATCTGGACGTGATGGCGGCACTGGCCGAGGCGGTCAGCCGGGGTGCGCGGGCCAGCCTGCCGCGGGTCATCGGCGGACGCTATGGCCTCTCTTCCAAGGAGTTCGGCCCGGCCTGCGTGCAGGCGGTGTTTGACGAGCTGGCGCTGGCTAACCCGCGCCCGCGCTTTACCGTCGGCATCTTTGACGACATCACCGGCCTCTCCCTGCCGCTGCCGACCTCAGTGCCCCCGGCCAGCCACCTCAAGCTGGAGGCACTGTTCTACGGCCTTGGCAGCGATGGCACCGTGTCGGCGGCCAAGAACAGTATCAAGATCCTCGGCAACCACACTGAGCTCTACCCCCAGGGCTACTTCGTCTACGACTCCAAGAAGGCGGGTGGCCTCACCGTCTCCCACCTGCGGGTGGGAACGCGGCCGCTGCGGTCGGCCTACCTGGTGGAGGAGGCAGACTTCGTCGGCTGCCACCAGTGGCAGTTCATCGACCTTTACCAGATGGCGGAGCGGCTCAAGACGGGGGGCATCTTCCTCCTGAACAGCCCCTATGGCGCGGCCAAGCTCTGGGGCCGCCTCCCCCTCGAGGTGCAACATGCCCTGCGCGAGAAGGGGGCCCGTCTCTACACCATCAACGCCGCCAAGATTGCCCGCGACTGCCAACTCGGCCAGCGCATAAACACCGTCATGCAGATGGCCTTCTTCCAGCTCACCGCCATCCTGCCACTGGATGAGGCCATCCGGCTGCTAAAACAGGCCATCGCCAACAGCTACGGCAGCAAGGGGCAGGCGCTGGTCGAGCGCAACTGGCAGGCCCTCGCCGCCACCTGTGAGGCGCTGACTCAGGTGCCCCTCGGCGAGATGGAGGCCGGCAGTCGGCCCCGCCCGCCAGTGGTCTCCCCCAAGGCGCCGGACTTCGTGCAGACCGTCACCGCCGCCATGCTGGCGGGGCTTGGCGACAGCCTGCCGGTCTCCGCCTTCCCGCCAGACGGCACCTGGCCGGTGGGCACCACCCGTTGGGAGAAACGCAACATCGCCAAGGAGGTGCCCATCTGGCAGGCAGACCTCTGCACCCAGTGCAACTACTGCGTCGCCGCCTGCCCCCACTCCGCCATCCGCGCCAAGGTGGTGGACAAGGCAGTCATGGCCGATGCGCCGGCCACCCTGGATGCGCTGGATGTGAAGGCCCGCGACATGCGCGGCCAGCAGTACGTGCTGCAGGTGGCGCCTGAGGATTGCACCGGCTGCAACCTCTGCGTCGAGGTGTGCCCGGCCAAGGATCGCGCCGAGCCGAGCCGCAAGGCGATCAACATGGAATCGCGGCTGGATCACCTCGAGGCCCAGAAGGCCAACTACGACTTCTTCCTGGACTTGCCCGAGCGCAGCGCCGAGCAGCTGGAGCGCATCGACATCCGCACCTCCCAGCTCATCTCGCCGCTGTTTGAATACTCGGGTGCCTGTTCCGGCTGCGGCGAGACCCCCTATATCAAGCTGCTGACCCAGCTCTACGGGGACAGGTTGCTCATCGCCAACGCCACCGGCTGCTCGTCGATTTATGGCGGCAACCTGCCCAGCACCCCTTACACCACCAACGCCGATGGGCGCGGGCCGGCCTGGGCCAACTCCCTGTTCGAGGACAACGCCGAGTTTGGCTTGGGCTTTCGGCTCACCGTAGATCAGCATCGCGAGCGGGTGCGCCGCCTGTTGGCGAGCCTGGGGGACGCCGTCCCGGCCGAACTTCAACAGGGGCTGCAGGACGCCAGCCTGCCGGTCTCCGAGCAGCGGGCCCATATCGCGCAGCTACGTGCGCTGCTGGAGGGGCGCACCGACGCCGCGGCCCGGGAACTGGCCCGTGATGCGGACTACCTGGTGGAGAAATCGGTCTGGCTCATCGGCGGCGACGGCTGGGCCTACGACATCGGTTACGGCGGGCTGGATCACGTGCTGAGCCTGGGGGAGAACATCAATGTGTTGGTGCTCGACACCCAGTGCTACTCCAACACCGGCGGCCAGCAGTCCAAGGCCACCCCGCTCGGCGCCATCACCAAGTTTGGCGAGCAGGGCAAGCGCAAGGGGCGCAAGGATCTCGGTGCCAACGTGATGATGTACGGTCACGTCTACGTGGCGCAGATCTCCCTCGGCGCCCAGATGAACCAGACGGTGAAGGCGATCCAGGAGGCGGAGGCCTACCCAGGTCCGTCGCTCATCATCGCCTACAGCCCCTGCGAGGAGCACGGCTACGATCTGGCCCAGAGCCACGAGCAGATGAAGCAGCTGACCGCCGCCGGCTTCTGGCCACTCTATCGCTACGATCCGCGCCGCAAGGAAGAGGGCAAAGCGCCGCTGGCACTGGACTCTCGCGCCCCCAGCGCCTCGCTGGCCGACACCCTGCAGCAGGAGCCCCGCTTCGAGCGCCTCACCCGCCAGCTGCCGGAGGTGGCCAGCCGGCTCTATGAGGAGGCGCAGGAGGATGCCCACCGCCGCTTCGCCTGGCTGAGCCAGCTGGCCGGCAAGGAGGCGCCGGCGCAGGAGTAAGCGCGCAAGTTGCCACCAATAAAGAGGGCTCCCCGCGGGGAGCCCTCTTTTTATCGGCTGGCGGCCATCAGGCGGGCATGTCGGCCAGCTCGTGGCGCTTCAACGCCAGCAGGGTGACCAGCAGGGCGGCGCTGGCGATCAGCGCCATGCCGATGTAGGTGGCGCTGAAGCCGGGCGCCAGCTCGACCGGGCTCAGGCTGGCCAGGTTGTGGCTGCTGCCCGCCGGCAGGGCAGAGTGGAACAGCACGGCGCAGATGGCCACCCCGACCGCGCCCCCCAGCTCGCGGCCGAAGTTGAACAGCGACATGCCGATGCCGCGATCTTCCCGCGGCAGGGCGTTTTGCACCACCACCGAGAGCGCGGGCAGCACCAGGCCAAGGCCGATGCCGGCAAACGCCAGTCCCAGCCTGATCCAGACGTCGAAGTGGATCTGCCACAGGGCCAGCGCCGCCAGGGCGAACCCCACCACCACGAAACGCTTGTAGTAGCCGGTGTGGCCGATCAGCTTGCCGCCGACGAAGGCCCCCGCCGTGATGCAGACCATGAAGATCACCATGATCTCGCCGCTGTCGCTGGCGCTCATCCCCTTCTGCCACTGCATCTGCAGCGGCAGGTAGACCAGCACGGCGAACATCAGCAGTTGCGAGGCCAGCGCCAGCAGCACGCTCACCAGATAACCGGGCTGACGCGCCAGGTGGGCCGGCAGGATGGGGTCGTGGGCCCGCCGCTCGATCAGCACCAGCAACAACAGGGCCACCGCCAGCGCGGCCGCGAGCCAGATGGCGGGCAGCGCCGCCTCCGGCGAGAGCAGCAACAGGGTGAGAGTGGTGACAGTGATGAGCAGCGCCGCCCCCTTCCAGTCGAAGCGGCTGTGACGACGCACATTGAGGTGGCCCAGGTTGCGGTTCACCAGCCAGAGGGCGATGGCGCCGAGCGGCAGGTTGATCCAGAAGATCCAGCGCCAGCTGAGCTGCTCGGTGAAATAGCCGCCGAGCAAGGGACCGGCGATGCTGGAAACCGCATAGACCGCCGAGATGTAGCCCTGATACTTGCCCACCTCCCGCGGCGGTATGCTGTCGGCGATGACGGTGAAGGCGAGCGCGATCAAGCCGCCGCCTCCCAGCCCCTGCAGCACCCGGGCGGCCAGCAGGGTCGGCAGATCCTGGGCCAGGCCGCAGGCCACCGAGCCGGCCAGAAACAGGCCAATGCCGATGTTGAGCATGCGCACGCGACCGAACATGTCGCTCAGTTTGCCGTAGATGGGCAGGGCGGCGGTGGCCGCCAGCAGGTAGGCGGTGACTACCCAGGTGAGGGCGGCGCCGGCATTGAGCTCGGCCCCTATGATGGGCAGCGGGGTGGTGACTATGCTCTTTTCCAGTGAACCCAGCGCGATCACCAGGGCCACGCTCGAGAAGATGGTTTTGGGGGACATAAGACGGGCTCGCTCCTTTGTTGCTCCAGCGTCTGCGGCGCAGAACTTGTTATTGTCTCATACATCACTGGCGGATGACCAAAACCGGGGCATCCGTGCCGGCAAGCATGACCCCGGTCGCGGCATTGTGCCCCCCGCTCTGGTAGGCTGCCCTTTTACCCCGAGAGGAAGCAGCCCCATGTCCGAGCAGTTCCGGTTTGAGCAGTACGACGCCCTGATTTTCGATATGGATGGCACCCTGGTGGACTCCATGCCGCGCCACCTGGATGCCTGGGAAGCCACCAGCGCCGAGTTTGGCCTGCCCTTCGATCGCGCCCAGCTCAACGAGTACGGCGGCATTCCCACCCGCAAGATCGTCGCCATCCTGGCCGAACAGCACGGCCTGACCATAGACGTGGAGGCCTTCACCCGCCGCAAGGTGGCCCTCTACATGGAGCATATCCAGCAAGTGAGCGTCTTTCCTGCCATGTGGGAGCTGGTCAGGCGCTGCCACGGCAAGGTCCCCATGGGTATCGGCACTGGCTCGCCGCGCAATCAGGCGGAGTCGATCCTCAAAAGCACCGGGCTCGATGCCTACATCCAGGTGGTGGTGAGCGCCGACGATGTGGTCAACCACAAGCCCCATCCCGACACCTTCCTGCAAGTGGCCGAGCAGCTGGGGGCCAACCCCGCCAACTGCCTGGTGTTCGAAGACACCCAGATCGGCCTGCAGGCGGGCCGCGCCGCCGGAATGGAGACGGTACTGGTGCTGGAGGGGGAGCTCTACCAGCGCTAGCTCCCACTCTGCGTCAGCCAGGACAAAAACGCCTCCACAAGGGAGGCGTTTTGCATGCAGTCGTGCCGGAGTGAGCCGGCCCCGCCTTACATGGCGTTGGTGGATTCGAAGATCTTGTCGGCCGACGCCTCGACGAAGCCCGGGTAGAGCACGCCGTCGGCCTGTGGGTAGCGCAGGGCGAATTCGTAGAAGCAGCTCGGGATGGTGCGTACACCGTCGCTGAAGGCCACGTCCGCCTTGTCGGCCATGGTGGAGGATTGCTCCAGCATCACCTGCGGGTCCCCTTTCACCTCGCCGCCCACGCTGTTGAGCACGAAGCCGGCCGCTTTCAGAGCAGCGTTCACCTGCTCTATGGTGTCGAAATCCCGCAGGCGGTTGATGTTGACGGTGAAGTGGTTGGCGCGATAACCCCAGGCCGCCATCCAGGCCGCATACTCGCTCTCCGCCAGCAGGGTCTGGTAGTCGGCATAGGAGACCTGCCAGGGGGCACCGGCATAGAGGAAGGCGGCGGTATCGGTCAGATGATCGGGCACCTGATCCACCAGCTTGTGGATGATGGCCTGAGCGCCTTCTGAGAGCTCCTCTACCTTCAGCTCGCTGATGAACACCTTGGGAGCGTCCGGATCCTTGTGCTCGAAGTGCTTGGCGTAGAGCTTCTTGGCCTTGAACACGTACTCGCCCTTCTGCTCGTAGCCGAGCGCCAGGAAGTGGGCCGCCAGCTTCTCCAGCCCCAGCTTGGGCAGGTTGTAGGTGCGAAACGCCACGTGATCGTTGACGATGGGTTCACCGCCCCCCAGCAGGGTGTGCACCTTGTGGGCACTCGGGGTCACCTTGATGTAGTTGTCCCACAGATGACTGAACAGGGTGTCGATATCCTTTTGCATCTCTCTTTCCTTTGATTGCGGGTACAGACAGGGGCACCCTGAGGTGCCCCCTTTTCGTTGTTGTCAGAAGCTCAGGCCGGGAGACAGCTGATCCGGCATGGCAGCCTTGCTGTCTTCGACGGAAGCGACCGGATACGCACAGTAGTCGGCGGCGTAGTAGGCGCTCGCTCTGTGGTTGCCGGAGGCGCCGATGCCGCCGAACGGGGCGGCACTGGAGGCACCGGTGATGGGCTTGTTCCAGTTGACGATGCCGGCGCGAATGCGCTTGAAGAAGTGGTGCCAGTCCGCCTCGCTGTCGCCGAGCAGGCCGGCCGAGAGGCCGAAGCTGGTGGCGTTGCCCTGGTCGATAGCGGCATCGAAGTCGTCGTAGCGAATGAGCTGCAGCAGCGGGCCGAAGTACTCTTCATCCGGCAGCGCGCTGACCGCGGTCACGTCTATGATGCCCGGGGAGACGAAGCCGGTGCCCGCTTCCAGGTGCTTGAGAGTGAGCAGGCTCTCGCCACCGAGGCGCTGCAGGTTGGCTTGCGCCTCGACCATGCCCAGTGCTGCCTTCTCGCTGATCATGGCACCCATAAAGGGCTGAGCCTCGTCATCGTAGTGACCGACCTTGATCTGGCCGACCACCTCCACCAGGCGCTTGACCAGAGCATCGCCCCGCTCGCCGCGCTCGACAAACAGGCGGCGCGAGCAGGTGCAGCGCTGGCCCGAGGTGATGAAGGCGGACTGCACGATGGCATGGACGGCGCCGTCGATGTCGCTCACGTCTTTCACGATCAGTGGGTTGTTGCCGCCCATCTCCAGGGCCAGGATCTTGCCCGGCTGGCCGGCAAACTGCTGGTGCAGGAAGTGGCCGGTGCGAGACGAGCCGGTGAAGAAGAGGCCGTCGATGTCCGGGTTGCCGGCCAGCGCCTTGCCGGTGTCCACCTCGCCCTGCACCAGGTTGAGCACGCCCTTGGGCAGTCCCGCCTCCTGCCACACCTTCAGCATGGCCTCTGCCACCATGGGGGTCAGCTCGGAGGGCTTGAACACCACGGTATTGCCGGCGATCAGCGCCGGCACGATATGGCCGTTGGGCAGGTGGCCCGGGAAGTTGTAGGGGCCGAACACCGCCACCACACCGTGGGGCTTGTGACGCACGAATGCCTTGGCGCCCGGCATGGGGTTCTCCACCGTGCCGGTGCGCTCGTCATGGGCACGGATCGAGATCGCTATCTTGCCCTGCATGGCGGCGACCTCGGTACGGGTCTCCCACAGCGGCTTGCCGGTCTCGCGGGCGATGGTCAGGGCCAGTGCCTCCTTGTGCTCGCCAAGCAGGTCGGCGTAGCGGCGCACGATGGCCAGACGCTCGTCGAGGGCCAGATCGGACCAATGATAGAAGGCATGGCGGGCGGCCTTGACGGCGGCATCCACCTGGGCGGCGCTGGCGGCCTCCCCTTGCCAGATCACCTGATTCTTGGCCGGATCCCTTGATTCGAACGGCTTGCCTTCACCGGCCAGCCACTGACCGTCGATAAACTGCACTAAATGAGTCATCCAATCACTCCCTGTGGTATGCAGGCAGCCGAGGCTGCCTGTTTCATATTCGGTTTCGTCGCCAGCCGGATCAGTCGAGATCGACGGCACGCACCATGTCGCCATCCTGCACCTTGAGCGCCGCCGCCATCTTGGGCGGAATGATGGCCTCGTGCTTGTCGAGATCGACCCGGATGTTGCCGTAGCAGGCGCGGTAGTGCTCGTAGCGGGTGTTGCAGATCAGGTGGGTCTTGCCGCCGATGGGCTCACCCACCAGTACCCGCAGCTTCTGGCTGCGGCGCACGCTGCGAATGTTCTTCACGTCGCACTCGACGGTGGGGCCGGCATCGAAGATGTCGACATAGCCGCGATTCACGAACCCTTCGTCCTGCAGCATCTTGATGGCCGGGCGGGTCTTCTCGTGGGTCTGACCGATGACGGCGCGCGCCTCGTTGCTCAGCAGATTGACGTAGATGGGGTACTTGGGCATCAGCTCGGCGATGAAGCGCTTCTTGCCGATGCCGGTGAGATAGTCGACGGTGGGAAAATCCATCGAGAAGAAATGCTTTTGCAGCCACTCGTAGAAGGGGCTGTGACCATCGCCATCGGAGACGCCGCGCATCTCGGCGAAGACGGTTTCGTCAAACAGCTCGGGGTGTTCGGCCATGAACAGAAAGCGGTGCTTGGAGAGCAGACGGCCGTTGAGCCCCTCGCGGGCGCATTCGCGCAGAAACAGGGTGCAGAGCTCGGAATTGCCGGTGTAGTCGTTGGAGAGGGTGAGCGTCTCCACCACGTTGTAGATGCCGAGCTTGGGGGAAGAGTGCACCACCTTGCCGATGTGATAGTTGTAGAACGGCTGGGACAGGCCCACGGCCGCATCGATGGCGCAGGTACCGACCATTTCGCCGGTCTCCAGATCCTCGGCGACGAAGAAATAGAGGCAGTCACCCTTTCCCGCGGGCTTGTCCGAGAAGGTCTGGGTGGAGGCGTCTATCTTGCGCTGCAGCAGTTCATCGTTGACGGGCAACGAGGTCATGCCGGTGCCGGATTCGATGGCACAGGTCTTGAGACCGGCAAAATCTTTTTGCTCGATGGGACGGATAACCAAC
The DNA here is from genome assembly GCF_000820305.1 of Aeromonas dhakensis. Classification (GTDB taxonomy): domain Bacteria; phylum Pseudomonadota; class Gammaproteobacteria; order Enterobacterales; family Aeromonadaceae; genus Aeromonas; species Aeromonas dhakensis. The sequence goes on along the minus strand of NZ_CDBH01000027.1, from coordinate 112,958 downwards.
ATAAATGACAACTCCCTTTCATTGACGACAGGTGGGGGCCCGGCTCCTGCCGGGCGGGTTCCCCACCTCAATTTGGATCAGGCGTTAACCACCTGGGCAACCGCTTTCTCGAACCGGGTCAGCCCTTCCTTGATGTCCGCTTCCGGAATCACCAGGGACGGCGCGAAGCGCACCACGTTGGTGCCGGCAACCAGCGCCATCAGACCCTGATCGATGGAGGCCAGCAGGAAGTCGCGGGAACGACCCTTGTAGTCGTCGTTCAGCACGGCGCCCAGCAACAGACCCTTGCCGCGCACTTCGCTGAAACAGTGGTACTTGGCGTTGATGGCTTCCAGCCCTTCGCGGAACAGTTGCTCGCGCTGCTTGATGCCGCTGAGCACTTCCGGGGTGTTGATCACGTCGATCACCGCCTCGGCCACCGCACAGGCCAGCGGGTTGCCGCCGTAGGTAGAGCCGTGAGTGCCCACTTTCAGGTGGGAGGCGATCTCGGTGGTGGTCAGCATGGCGCCGATGGGGAAGCCGCCGCCCAGCGCCTTGGCGCTGGTGAGGATGTCCGGCGTGACGCCCAGACCCATGTAGGCAAACAGATCGCCGGTACGGCCGACGCCAGATTGCACTTCGTCATAGATCAGCAGGGCGTTGTGTTTGTCGCACAGCTCGCGCACCCCTTTGGCAAACTCATCGGTGGGACGAATGATGCCACCCTCGCCCTGCAGCGGCTCCATCACCACGGCGCAGGTATTGTCGGAGATGACCTCGGCCAGTGCGGCCAGATCGTTGTAAGCCACGTGGGTGATGTCAGCGGGCTTGGGACCGAAACCATCGGAGTAGGCAGCCTGGCCGCCGACGCTGACGGTAAAGAAGGTACGACCGTGGAAACCCTGATGGAAGGCGATGATCTGGGTCTTGTGGGCGCCGAACTTCTCGATGGCGTAGCGACGGGCCAGCTTGAGGGCGGCTTCGTTGGCTTCGGCACCGGAGTTGCAGAAATAGACCTTGTCGGCGAAGGTAGCGGCGACCAGCTTCTTGGCCAGGCGCAGAGCCGGCTCGTTGGTCATCACGTTGGAGAGGTGCCACAGCTTCTCGCCCTGGGTTTTCAGGGCCTCTACCAGCTTGGGATGGCAATGGCCCAGGCCATTGACGGCGATCCCGCCGGCGAAGTCCACATACTCACGGCCTTCCTGATCCCAGACACGTGACCCTTCACCACGCACCGGGATGATCTTGGCGGGCGCATAGTTGGGAACCATCACTTCATCAAACACTTCACGTGTCACTGCCAACAACTCTGACATATTGCTCTCCTTCGATCTGGCGACAGAATAATCCACCGCCCAAAAGTTAAATCCATGTAAACACATCGGCATTGTCACAGAAAAAAAGCTAAAAGTCTGCAACAAAGCGCGTTACAGGGAACAATGTTCGATTGCCCGTGAGATTTTAGGCAACCGCATTGCATAACGGCTCAGGGGGTGTTGGCAAGAGATAATTTGGACAGGGAGGCAGGTGAATAAAGTGTCAGGGAAAATATTTTTGGCCTCATCACGATTTTGAGAGGCCGATCACGACTTGTCAGGAATTTGCCAGAAAATTGGCCAGCAATTGATGGCCCTGTTCGCTCAAAATGCTCTCCGGATGGAACTGAACCCCCTCTATATTCAACTGCTTATGGCGCAGGCCCATGATCTCGTCCGGGCTGCCATCGGCATGTTCGCTCCAGGCGGTGATCTCGAGACAATCGGGCAAGGTGTCGCGCTCCACGATGAGCGAATGGTAACGAGTGACCCGCAGCGGGTCGTTGAGCCCCTTGAAGACTCCCTCCCCCCGATGGCGAATGAGCGAGGTCTTGCCGTGCATCATCTGGCGCGCACGTACAACCTGAGCGCCGAACGCCTGCGCCAGGGATTGGTGGCCGAGACAGACGCCGAGGATGGGAAGCTGGCCGGCAAAACGGGAGATGGTCGCCAGAGAGATGCCCGCCTCGTTTGGCGTGCAGGGGCCGGGAGAGATCACCAGATAGCGGGGAGAGAGCCGGGCGATGGCGTCCAGCGTCAGCTCGTCATTGCGCTTCACCACCACCTCCTGTCCCAGGGCGCCAAAATATTGCACCAGATTCCAGGTAAAGGAGTCGTAGTTATCGATCAACAACAGCATGGGTCAACCAGGGCAGAGAATTAACGATCCAGATAGCGGCCCTGCTCCATCTCGCGCTCGCGCTGGCACTCGGCCAGGTAGATGGCGGCGGCGATGGCGGGGATTTTATGGTGCTTGTCGATGGCGTTGGAGACCATCAGTTGCAGGGTATGCAGGTTCTTGGCCTTGCGGAACTTGCGCAGCCAGTGACCCTTGTCACCCAACTCTTCAATCGTGGTATTTGATTCGACAGACATGCTAACTCTTGGGGCAGACGCCCGCGTTTGAAATTGGAAGATGAAAACAACGAACAGCAGGTCGGGTAAAACAAAGAAAGCCAGGCAAATACCCAGCTCTCTTCTACTACACCTTCCCAGTATGTCAGGCTCGAGGAACGAAGCCGACTACATCATATACGCTGGCCAGGGTTTTTTCAGCCCTTTCCCGCGCCTTTTGTGCACCTGCCGCCAAAATGGCCTGCAGATGAGCCTCATCCTGACGCAGCTCGTGGAAGCGCGCCTGGATCGGCTCCAGCAAGGCAACCACGGCCTCGGCGGTTTCGGTCTTGAGGTGACCGTACATCTTGCCTTCGAAATGCTGCTCCAGCTCGGGGATGGAGCGACCGGTCACCCCGGACATCAAGGTCAGCAGGTTGGAAACCCCCGGCTTGTTCTCCGGATCGAAACGCACCACCGCCGGCTCGTCGGAGTCGGTCACCGCGCGCTTGATCTTCTTGACGATCTGTTTGGGATCTTCCAGCAGGCCGATGAAGTTGGCCTCGTTGTCATCCGACTTGGACATCTTCTTGGTCGGATCCTGCAGGCTCATCACCCGGGCGCCTTCGGTCGGAATGAAGGGCTCCGGCAGGGTGAACACCTCGCCGTAGAGGTTGTTGAAGCGGGTGCAGATGTCGCGGGTCAGCTCCAGGTGCTGCTTCTGGTCGTTGCCCACCGGCACCTGATTGGCCTGATAGAGCAGAATGTCGGCCGCCATCAGCACCGGATAACCGAACAGGCCGACGTTGACGTTGTTCTCGAAACGGGCGGACTTGTCCTTGAACTGGGTCATGCGCGACAGCTCGCCCATCTGGGTGTAGCAGTTCAGGATCCAGCCAAGCTCGGCATGCTGCGGCACGTGGGACTGGATGAAGACGGTGCTCTTGGCCGGATCGATGCCGACCGCCAGATAGAGGGCGGCGGCGTCCAGGCAGGCCTTGCGCAGGGCGGCCGGATCCTGGCGGGTGGTGATGGCGTGCAGATCGACGATGCAGTAGAGGCAGTCGAAGTCATCCTGCATGTTGACCCACTGACGCAGGGCCCCCATGTAGTTGCCGATGGTCAGCTGGCCCGACGGTTGGGCCCCGCTCAATACGATAGGTTTAGTCATCAGAGTGTTGATCCTTGTTATTCGGCCTGCCTGGCCAGCTTATTCGGCCAGCAGCGCGTCGAGCTGGGCAAACTGTTCGCATACCCAGTCCGGGCGGGAATCTGCGATGGGACGGCCGTAGTTGTAGCCGTAGGTCAGCCCCACCACCTTCATGCCGGCAGCCTGGGCGGCCAGCACGTCATTTTCGGAGTCGCCCACCATCAGGGTGCGCGACGGGCTGACGCCCAGCTCGTGGCAGGCCAGCAGCAGCGGTTCCGGACTCGGTTTCTTGACCGGCACGCAGTTGCCCCCCAGCCAGAGCGCGAAGCAATCGGCGATGCCGAGGGCATCGAGGATCGGCTGCACGAAGTGGCTCGGCTTGTTGGTCACGATCCCCTGCCGGTAGCCCAGCGCCTGCAGGCGGCGCAGGCTCTGCTCAACCCCGTCATACATGGCCAGCCCTTCCAGCAGGCAGGCCTGATAGTGACGGTCAAACAGCGGACGGGCGCTGGCAAACAGCTCGGGCGCCGCGCGATAGTCCAGCGCCCGCTGGATCAGCTTGTCGGCACCGTTGCCGACCCAGGTCCGCACCACGGCCTCGTCAGCCTCGGCCAGCCCGAGCTCGGTCAGCGTACGGTTGACCGCCAGCGCCAGTTGCGGGGCGCTGTCGATCAGGGTGCCGTCCAGATCGAACAGCACCAGGTCAAAATCACGTTCAGCGTTTGACATGAGAGAGCTCCGCCCGCATCTCGTCGATCACCGCCTTGTAGTCCGGGCGGCTGAAGATGGCAGAGCCGGCCACGAACATGTCGGCGCCAGCCTGGGCAATTTCACGGATGTTCTCCACCTTGACCCCGCCGTCGATCTCGAGACGGATGTCACGGCCGCTCTCGTCGATCAGGCGGCGCACCTGGCGCAGCTTGTCGAGGGTGCCAGGAATGAAGCTCTGGCCACCGAAGCCCGGGTTGACCGACATCAGCAGGATCACGTCCAGCTTGTCCATCACGTACTCCAGGCAGGTGAGCGGGGTGGCCGGGTTCAGCACCAGACCGGCCTGGCAGCCCTGCTCCTTAATGAGGCCCAGGGAGCGGTCGACGTGGTCGGACGCTTCCGGGTGGAAGGTGATGAGGGAGGCACCGGCCTTGGCAAAATCGGGAATGATGCGATCCACCGGCTTGACCATCAGGTGCACGTCGATGGGCGCCTCGATGCCGTAGTCGCGCAGGGCCTGACAGACCATGGGGCCTATGGTCAGGTTGGGCACATAATGGTTGTCCATCACGTCGAAATGGACCACGTCGGCACCGGCGGCCAGCACCTTGGCGACATCGTCCCCCAGACGGGCAAAGTCGGCGGAGAGGATCGAGGGGGCAATCAGAAAGTCTTTCATCAGCGTCATCCATTGGCAGCGTGGCAGAAAAAGCGGCGCAATTTTACCGCAAACGAGCGCCGAAAACGACCCGCACAGGGTATGGAAAAAGCGAACCTCATCATGACAGAACATGAGAACCAAACATCGCGTCTACAAGTATCAATAAGACCCAGCCTCAAGTACGTGTTGTAAGGTGAACCTCAACGCTAGTTATCACCGCGAAAACCTTCTTCGTCATGTGTGATAGCCTTTCTACATCTACTCTCTCTTTTCCCATTGTTACTGAGCTTGCATCAGCGTCATCCCCCTCAACGACACCTGTGGTGAAGGCCGTGTTGCAACTATTCATATCTGGGCAGGACCTTACGGGAAGGAAGCAAACATCAGATGTGCTTGGATATCTCATGGGTACTCCATACAACACCTACTAGGACATAGTCTTTTTGCTCTGCACCTGACGATGCCCCCGTCCCGCTCATGGAGCGTCATCATCGCGGATAGACGGTTATTTTTTCTGCGCTTATAATCGCCGCACCGTGCCATAACGAAACACAAGGAGGTAAAAAATGGTTATCCAAGCGTGTCCGATGTTCTCGGCTCGCCTGTTCGGCACATTCGCCTGCTCTTGCCTGCATACCATCGCGCTGCGATAGCGGGTTCGAGCAAAGCCGACTCCCTTCCATACCGAGACCTTTCTCGACTCTGCCGTTGTCGCCAGCGCTCCTGATGACAGGGATCTTTGATCCCGCGATTTAAGAGAGCAAGAGCATGACAACCCTGATGAGTACCCATTCCCTGCAGATGAGTGCGGGGCACCTTCCGTTATTTGACCACCTCGAACTTGGCATCCGCGCGGGCGACCGGCTCGGCCTGATTGGCACCAACGGCTGCGGCAAGAGCACATTGCTGGCGCTGCTGGCGGGCGAGCGCACGCCCCAGGCCGGCCAGGTCGTGCAGGCTGCCGCCTGCCGCTGCGAGTTCGTGGCCCAGCAACTGCCGGCCAGACTTTCAACCCTCAGCACCCGCGCCGTGCTGCTGGATGCGCTGGGCAACGACCCCGCCGCCGAATGGCAGGTGGACAAGCTGCTGGCCGAGCTGCAGCTGGAGGCCCAGGCCACGCTGCCGGTCAGTGCGCTGAGCGGCGGCCAACACAGCCGGCTGCAGATAGGGCGCGCCCTGCTGCGTCAACCCAACCTGCTGCTGCTCGATGAACCCAGCAACCACCTGGACTTGCCCGCCCTGCTCTGGCTCGAGCAGTTTCTGCTGGGCTGGCGCGGCGCCTTCGTGCTGGTTTCCCACGACGCTCGCCTGCTGGACAGAGTCACCGAGCAGACCCTGATCCTGCGAGACGGCCAGTTGCACCGCTTCGCCCTGCCCTGCAGCCAGGCCCGGGCGGCGCTGGCCGCCGAGGATGAGCAGGCCCGCCTGCGCCGGGCCGACGAGCAAAAGGAGATAGACCGCCTGAGCGCCAGCAGCAAACGCCTCGCCATCTGGGGGCGAGAGCATGACAACGAGAAGCTGGTGCGCCAGGCCAAATCCATGGAAAAACGCATCGCCCGCCTGCAGGAGGAGCAGAGTCAGGTCGCGGCGCTGGCCCCCTGGCGGCTCGAGCTGCGCGGACTGAGCCTGCCTGCCGACACCCTGCTGCGACTGGAGGCCCTCGATGTGTCACCAGCACCGGACCTGCCGCCGCTGCTGCGGGCCGAGGGGCTCTGGTTGCGGGCGGGGGACAGGGTCGCCCTGCTCGGTGCCAACGGCACCGGCAAGTCCTCCCTGCTGCGCCAGTGCTGGCGCGAACTGGCCGCGCAGAGCCCGCAGGCAGGCTGGTACTGTCACCCCGGCGCCAGCATCGCCTATTACGATCAGTCCCTGCAGCAGCTGGCGGACTACGCTACCCTGAGCGACGCCCTCTACCCGCTGGCCCCTCTGCCTGAGGGGGCACGGCGGCAGGCGCTGATCCGGGCGGGCTTCCCCTATGCCCGCCACGGCCAACAGGTGCGTACCTTGAGTGGGGGGGAGCGGGCACGGCTGCTGTTTCTCGCCCTGTCGCTCGGCAGCCACCACATGCTCTGGCTCGACGAGCCCACCAACCACCTGGATCTGGCGGGCAAGGAGGAGCTGGCCGAGGCCATTGCCACCTTCCCGGGGGGCGTGCTGCTGGTCTCCCACGACCGGGAACTGATCGAGCGCAGCTGCAACCGCTTCTGGCTGATAAAGGATGGGCGCATCCAGGAGGCCCACAGTGCCGAGCGGGCCTATGCCGAGCTGCTCGGCGATGCTCCCTTGCCGGCAGCAGACAAGGCAAGCCTGGCCGCCCCCGCCATGGGGCAGACCCCGGCCGGCCCGGCGGATGACGAAGAGGCACTGCTGGCACGCTGGTATGAGCTAGATGCCCTGCTCGCCGCCGATCTGGCCCGCAAGCCCAGGCACCAGACCCCGCGCCTGCAGCAGCAGTGGCGGGGAGAACTGGCACGCCTTGCTGACCTGCTCGGCTTTGCCTGACGCCAGCCAGCATCATCCATCCTTTATCACTCAACTCACGCGGCCAACTCAGGTTGGCCGCAAGGAGCCACCATGACATCAACGCAACAACCCCACATCAGGCTGGATCCGGTCAGCGACGCCGATCTGCCCCACATCTTCCGCGGCCTCTCCGATCCGCGGGTCGTCGCCTACTACGGCGTCAGCTACAACAGCCTGACGGCGTGCCAGGCCCAGATGGATTGGTATGCCGAGCTGACCCGCACCGGCCGCGGCGCCTGGCACCTCATTCGTGACCGGCACACGAGCGAACCGCTCGGCGCCATCGGCTACAACGATGCCGATCCTGAGCACCGGCGGGCCGAGCTGGGCTACTGGCTCTATCCCGAGCACTGGGGCAAGGGGGTGATGAGCGCGGCGCTGCAACTGTGGCTGCCGCTCACTTATCGCACCACAGCACTGCACCGGCTGCTGGCGGTGGTGGAGGAGCCCAACCGCCCCTCCGCCCGTCTGCTGGAGCGGGCCGGCTTTCACTACGAGGGCACGGCGCGGGAGTGCGAACGCAAGGGGGATGGCTTCATCTCCCTGCGCCACTACGCCATCTTGCGCAGCGACCTGTCCGCCAGCCGCTGACAGGCAGCAAAAAGCCCCGCACTGCGGGGCTTTTTTCGGGTTACTTGATGGCGCAGACACGATCATCTGGTGCCGAGCGGCGACCTCTGCGCCGCCACCACGAGAAGCAGCCATACCCCAGACTCAGCACGACGGCATAGAGCACTTGGGAGGCGAGCGCCACCAGCACCAGGGCGCAGAGCAGCACGCTTATCCCCGCCAGCCCCTTGCCCACCCCGCCGAGCAGACGCCAGCCCGCCGCCATGCAGAGCAGGTAGACCAGCACGAAGTTGCCGTTGGCGTAGCGGATCAGCTCATCGAGGGGCAGTCGCAACCAGATGATGAGGGTGATGCAGAGCAGGCAGATGAGCAGTACCAGACCGAGCGCCCGCAGCGGTGCGCCCCGAGCGGTAAGGACTGCCAGCGAGGGGGGCAGCTTGCCTTCGCGCGCCATGCTCCAGATAAGCCTTGCAAAGCCCTGAATGTAGATGTTGATGCTGGCAAAACAGGAGAGGTAGCCGAGCACTGCCACCAGCCACTTGGCGGTGGGGCCGAACAGCAGGGAGAGCAGGGCCGGAATGGCGGTGGCGTTGGTCGCCTCATCGCCGTAGAGGCCATATTTGAGCACCACCAGCGAGTGTACCCAGTAGATGAGCCCCGCCAACAGTACCCCGCCGAGCAGGGCCAGCGGATAGTCCCGCTCCGGTCGCTTGAACTCCTCCCCCATGTGGGCGAAGGCCTCGAGCCCCACGAAACACCAGAACATCACCGCCAGCGCGGTGGCCATGGCGGGCCACTCGTCCGTCGTCGGCAGCGGCCGGGCGGCGTCGCGCCAGCTGATATCCCCCTTGAACCAGATGAGCAGGGTGAGCCCCAAAATGGCGAGCGCGATCAGCAGCTGCAGGTTGCCGGAGGAGCGCGCACCGCGCAGCCCCAGCAGAAAGACCCCGAGCAGGGTGAGCAGCTGGATACCCCACAGGGTCCACTCCCCCAGATCGAACAGGGCATGCCAGAAGCCGGCGGCGATCATCAGGGCGGCGGGCAGGCCCACCGGCAGCACCGCCAGAAACAGGAAGGCGGAGAAGCGTTCGGCGCCGTTGCCAAAGGCGAGGCCAATCAGGTGTGGCGCCCCGCCGGCGTGGGGGTAGCGGCGGCCGAGGCGAGCGAAGGTAAAGGCAATCGGCAGCACCAGCGCAATCAGCAACAACCAGGCCCAGAGCGAAGCCCCACCTGCCAGCGAGGCGGCGGTAGCCGGCACCACGAAGATCCCGGTGCCGAGCAACGAGGTGGCGAGCAGCCCCATCCCTTGCCAAAGCCCGAGATCCTTTTTCAACCCAGACATATACTTTTGTCCTGTCTAGAAAAACATCCCGCCATGTTAGGCCTGCCCCGCCTCTTTGTTAAGGGCGGCGGCGAGAATATGCCCGGTTTTATGCAAGGCCGTAGCCCTGGACAGCGGCCATAAAAAAAGCCGCCTCTTGCGAGGCGGCTTCTTCATTCAAGCGGGTAACCGGAGTTATCAGGCAATCAGCTTGTAGATGATACCGGACATGGCGATCAGGCCGATGATGGTCACGAAGCCGTTGCTGATGTTGCCAGCGTATTTGCGCATGGCCGGCACCTTGGTGATGGCGTACATCGGCATCAGGAACAGCAGCATGGCGATGATGGGGCCGCCCAGGTCTTCAATCATGCCGAGGATGCTCGGGTTGATGGTGGCGATGGCCCAGGTGGTCAGGATCATGAACACGGCAGTCACTTTGTTCAGTTGCTTGGTGTCAACGTTCTTGCCCTTCTCGCGCAGCGCCTTGGCCATCAGGCCGTTCATGCCCTCTTGCGCACCCAGGTAGTGACCCAGGAAGGATTTGCTGATGGCAACCATGGCGATCAGCGGTGCCACGGTGGCGATGACCGGGTTGTCGAAGTGGTTGGCCAGGTAGGACAGGATGGAGATGTTCTGTTCCTTGGCGGCAGCCAGGTCAGCCGGAGAGAGGCTCAGTACGCAGCTGAATACGAAGAACATAACGGTCATCACCATCATGACGTGGGCGCCCAGCAGGATGTTGCTGCACTTCTTCTCGGCACCTTCACCGTAACGACCCTTGTTGTCCACCGCGAAGGAGGAGATGATCGGGGAGTGGTTGAAGGAGAACACCATGACCGGGATGGCCAGCCACAGGGTCTTGATGAAATCGCCGTTGAAGGCATCACCCAGCGCCGGGGCTTCGGTGATGATGGCACCATTCCAGTGCGGGATCAGGTAGAGCGCCAGACCCATCAGGGTGATCACGAACGGGAATACCAGCACGCTCATCGCTTTGACGATGACCTGGCCGCCCAGACGAACAACCGCCATCAGACCCAGGATCAGCGCCAGTGACAGCACGGCACGGGGAGGTGCAGTCATGCCCAGCTGGTGAACAATCAGGCTCTCGACTGTGTTGGTGATGGCGACCGAGTACATCAGCACGATCGGGTAGATGGCAAAGAAGTAGAGCAGGGTGATGAACTTGCCTGCGGTCTTGCCGAAGTGCTCTTCTACTACTTCGGTGATGTCGCCGTCACGGGTGGAGCCGGACAGCACGAAGCGGGTCAGGCCACGGTGAGCGAAGAAGGTCAGCGGCAGGGCCAGGATCAGCATGGCAACCAGCGGCCACAGACCACCTACACCGGCGTTGATCGGCAGGAAGAGCACACCGGCACCGATGGCGGTACCGTACAGACCCAGCATCCAGACCACATCGGCCTTGTTGATGCCACGGGAAGATGCATTACTGGCTAAGTTGCCTTCTACTGCAATGTTCATGTCAGACATAGGGGTGTTCCTGTCATCAAGGAAAATAGAAAATATCTAGTCAACCGGGCTCAATGCCCTGTCCCATTTCCCTGGAACGCCTGCAGTTCATCCCTGTTTTATTCTCATTCCCATCGCTCCGGCAAACTGGTCATCACTCCATGTAACAACCAAATTGCAACAAACAGACCGGTGGGAAGTGGGCCCGAGGGCCGCAAACGCGTCAGTTTTTACAACTCACTAACACGCCTTTGTTTCGATGAGCTGACTCTAATTAAATCCCCTTAGCGATCACAGTGTTTTTTTGAATTAATCAACCAAAGTTTGATTGGAATCGCCTTTCTGGCGTCAGAGATCACGTTTCGAGCCCAATTTTGTGAACAGCCGTTAACAAATGGAGGTAGTTTCACCCGTATCTATATCCTTATGGGTACAACAATTTCGCTACATGTGTCTGTTTGTTGGCCACGTTGTGCCTTGCCCCGCCCTGGCGTACCCTGTTGTTCAACATTTTTCCGCTGAATTAATATGGCCATCACCCGTACCGACCTCGCCGAACTGGCGGTGTTTGCCGCCGTCGCCCGTCACCAGAGCTTCAGCAAGGCCGCCCTCGAACTCGGGGTCTCGGCATCCGCCCTGAGCCACAGCCTGAAAGGGTTGGAGACCCGGCTGGGGGTGCGGCTGCTCAACCGCAGCACCCGCGCCGTGGTGCCCACCGAGGCGGGCCAGCGGCTGCTGACCCAGTTGCTGCCGACCCTGAACCATCTGGAGAGCGCACTGGGCGAGTTGACCCGTCACAGCGACGAGCCGGTGGGACGGCTGAAGATCTGTGCACCGCGCGGGGCCATCGACGACCTGCTGGCCCCGGTGTTGATCGATTACCTGGTACGCTACCCGCGCATGCAGGTGGAGGTGGTGGAACAGGAGCTGATGCCGCGCCTCATCGAGGATGGCTATGACGCCGCTATCTTCTACGGCGATCTGCTGCCCAAGGAGATGATCGGGGTACCGCTCGGGCCGCCCCAGCGCTATCTGGTGGTGGCGGCGCCCGCCTATCTGGCCGAACGCGGCACCCCGCAACACCCTCGCGAGCTGTCGCGCCACGCCTGCATCGGCTACCGGCTCACCCCCTCCCATCACTACCGCTGGGCCTTCGCCGGGGAGGAGGGTTCCCTGCTGGAGATAGAGGTGACGGGTCCGCTCACCACCAGCACGCCGGCCCTCTATCTGGGGGCGGCCGAGGCGGGGCTGGGGCTGGCCTACTGTCTGGAAGAGGAAGTGAGCCAAAAAGTGGCCCAGGGGAAACTGCTCACCGTGCTGGAACCCTGGTGCCCCACCTTTGCCGGTTTTTATCTCTTCTATCCCAGCCGGCATCAGCTGGGCAGCGGCTTGCGAGCGCTCATCGACATGCTGAAAGCCCACTATCAACCGACCAATTACTGAATATTGCTCATCAATCCTTCAAGTAGAACCCGGATTATCGCAAAAACAATATTAATCTAGACTATCTGCTCGATAATCGAACTCCCCAAGAGAACAGATATGTCTGCCTATTTCACTCTGCGCCAGCGGGCGATGACCCGCCGTTTCTGGGGCTATGCCCTCCCCTCCGTCATGGCCATGCTGGTATCCGGCGCCTACTACCTGGTCGATGGCATCTTCGTCGGCCACTACGTGGGGGCCGCCGGCCTTGCCGGTATCAACCTGGTCTACCCGGTCATCATGGTGCTGATCGGCCTTGCCGCCATGATCAGCATGGGGGCGGCCACCGCCATCTCCTTCCAGCAGGGCGCCAGGAACACCGGGCTGGCCCGCCAGGCGCTGGTCAATGCGCTCTGGTTGCTGGCGGGGCTGGGCACGGTGGCGCCGCTGCTGCTGCACTACTGGCACATCGACATCCTGCTGGCACTGGGCATCGAGCAGGGCACCGACACCTGGCAACAGGCCAGCGACTATCTCTACTGGATCGGCGGCGGTACCCTGCTGCTGGCCTGCAACCTGGCGGTGCCCTATCTGCTGCGCAATGACGGCCGGCCGCGGCTCGCCATGCTGCTGGTCAGCGGCGGCGCCATCCTCAACATCATCCTCAACTACATCATGGTGGGCCGGCTGGGGCTGGGGCTCATCGGTACGGCTCAGGCCACCCTCATCTCGGAAGGGGTGGTCAGCCTGCTGGGCCTGGGTTACTTCTTTACCCGTCACGCCAGATTGCGACTGGAATGGCGCCAGCTGCTGCCCAGCTTGCCGGCTATGCCCAACCTGCTGTTCACCGGTCTGCCGAGCCTCATCGCCCAGTTCAACCTTGGCCTGCTGCTGATGCTGCACAACAGCCAGCTGATGGTGCACGGCTCGGTCAAGGATCTGGCTGGCTTCACAGTCGCCGGCTACACAGAGGCGGTGTTCATCGTGATCCTGCAGGGGCTGGCCTTTGGCATCCAGCCGCTGGTCAGCCAGGCGGCCGGCGCCAAACGCCATCGCGATCTGAAGTTCCTGATGGAGATGGGGCTCAAGATCACGCTCATCTACGGTCTGGCGGTCTGGCTGCTGATCCAGCTGCTGCCGCGCCAGGTGGCCATGCTCTACACCGGCGATCAGGATGGCGAGCTGCTCGCGGCCGCCATCAGCAGCCTGACCCTCAACCTCGGCGCCATTCCGCTGGAGGGGATCATCATGTTCGGCATCGTGCTGCTGCAATCCATGGCGCGCACCCGTCAGGCGCTATTCATCTCCATCGCCAAGACCCTGCTGCTGCTGCCGCTGATCTTCATGCTGCCGCTCTGGTGGGGCCGCGACGGCGTGCTGCTGGCCCAGCCCACGACTGTGCTGCTGCTGACCCTGCCACTGTGCTGGTTGCTGTGGCGCGAGTGGCACCAGCTCAAGCTGGCCTGCGCCCCGCACACCAGGCGCTCGCCCAAGGCGCTTGCCCGTCAGCAGGTCACGCTGGCACGGCGCGCGGGCTGATGCGCGGCTAACCCAGCCGGCTGGCGCAGGTGCGGATCTCGGGCTCGACCAGCGCCTGCTGGGCGGCCACCAGCTGCAGCTCGTAGGCGCCCGCCAGCCAGGTCTGGGCCAGCACCATGTCCACGCTGGCATTGGTGCGCTCGAACGCCGCCACCGGCGTGAAGCCCGCCAGCAGGTTGGCCAGCATGGTGGCACTCAGCAGATCCCCCACTCCGATGGGCTGACGCTGAAACTCATAGAGGGGGCGCGAGATATGAAACGCCCCCTCTTCGCACACCAGCAGCATCTCGAACCGGTCCAGGCTCAAGCCGGCGCGGCCCAGATGCTTGACCATCACCAGCTCGACGCCCCCCTCACGCAGCTGCAGGCAAGCCGCCAGCGCCTCGCTCAGATTGCAGATCTCGCGGCCGGTGAGCTGCTCCAGCTCCAGCAGATTGGGGGCCAGCAGGTCGGCGCAGGCCAGCGCACGGTTTTTCAGAAAATCGGCGACGCCGGGCGCGACGATACACCCCTTGTCGGGATGCCCCATCACGGGGTCGCAAAAATAGCGGGCATGCGGATTGAGCGCCTTGAGGTGGGCCACCGCCGCCAAGATCTCCTCCCCCTGCTCGGCCGAGCCGAGATAACCGCTCAAGATCGCATCGCACTGCCCCAGTACGCCGATGTCGGCCAGCCCCGCCATCAGCTGGCGGATATGGCCGTTTGGCATCACCATCCCCTGCCAGCCTGCGCTGTACTGGGTATGGTTGGAAAATTGCACCGTGTTGACGGGCCACACCTCCAGCCCCATGCGGCGCATGGGAAACACGGCGGCGCTGTTGCCGGCGCAGCCGAACACCACGTGGGACTGGATGGAGAGAACTCGCTTCATGCTGACTCGCAAAAAAATGGATGAACCAAAATGGGAAAAACGGGCCTTGCGGCCCGTTGTTGTCACTCTCGCTTAACGCAGCACCTTGACGGTGTAGCTGCCATCGGCCTGACGATAGAGGCCGTGGATGTCGGTCTCGAAGCCCGGGTAGTGGGCACCGATCTCGCACAGCATCTCGAGGAACTCGAGCACCGGCAGGGAATCCTGGGTCACCATCTCGCCCGGCAGCACCAGCGGCACTCCCGGCGGGTAGGGCAGGATCATGTTGGCGCTGATGCGGTCCACCATGTCGCGCAGCGGCACTTCCACCACGTTGCCGGCCAGCTCCTGCTGCCAGGCGGCATGCGGGGTCATCTTCATCTCCGGCAGCACGTCGAACGCCTTGAACATCAGCTCCGGCAGACGGTACTTGCTGGTCAGCTCGTGAATGCGCTGGGCCAGCTCCTGGATGCGCATCCCTTCGTAGAAGCTCGGGTCTTCACGATAGAGGCTCGGCAGTATGCTCTTGATGGTCAGGTTCAGGTCGTAGCCACGCTTGAACTCGGTCAGGGCACGCAGCAGCTGCATCGCCTTGGACTGATCGATACCGATGGAGAAGAGGAACAACAGGTTGTAGGGGCCGGTCTTCTCCACCACGATGCCGCGCTCGTCCAGGAACTTGGAGACCAGGGACGCCGGGAGGCCGCGCTCCAGCAGCTGGCCATCACGGCCCATGCCCGGGGTCAGCAGAGTGACCTTGATGGGATCCAGGTACATGTGGTCGTCGTCAATGTCCTTGAAGCCGTGCCAGTCATCCTTCGGATCCAGCTTCCAGCACTCGACGGTGTCGATGTCGTCCGGCTGCCATACATCGAAGAACCAGCCTTCGCTCTGCTCGCGCAGGCGCTTGATCTCTTTGCGGAAGGAGATGGCGCGATCGATGGAGTCCTTGATCAGCCGCTTGCCGGTGTTGCCACGCATCATGGCGGCGGAAATCTCGGTCGATGCCACTATGCCGTACTGCGGCGAGGTGGAGGTGTGCATCATGAAGGCTTCGTTGAAGGTCTCTTCCTCCACGTCACCCTTGATGTGGATCATCGACGCCTGGGAGAAGGCCGCCAGCAGCTTGTGGGTGGACTGGGTTTCGTAGAACACCTTGCCCGGCATGGCTTCGCCGCTCATGCCGCACTTGCCTTCGTAGATCGGGCTGAAGTTGGTGTAGGGCACCCAGGCACTGTCGAAGTGGATGTAGGGGGTGTCCAGCGCCTCCTTGATGAAGCCGGTGTTGTAGAGCAGGCCGTCATAGGTGGAGTTGGTGATCACGGCGTAGCGCGGCGCCTGGGCACCCGGTGTCGCGGCCACCTTGGCGGCTATGGTGTCGCGGCTGAATTCGCTCTGCGGGATGCCACCCAGAATGCCGTAGGCGTTGCGGGTCGGACGGAAGTAGATCGGGGTCACGTCGTTCATCATCATCAGGTGAGTGAGCGACTTGTGGCAGTTGCGATCCACCAGCACGGTACTGCCGGCCGGCGCCGAGTACATGCCGACAATCTTGTTGGCGGTGGAGGTGCCGTTGGTGACGATGTAGGAGCGATCGGCGTTGAAGGTACGGGCGATGTACTCCTCGGCTTCCTTGTGCGGACCGGAGTGATCCAGCAGGGAGCCCAGCTCCGGCATGGAGATGGAGACGTCGGCCTTGAACGCGTTCGGGCCGTAGAAGTCATAGAAGATGCTGCCGGCCGGGCTCATCTGGAAGGCGGTACCGCCCATGTGACCCGGAGTACAGAAGGTGTACTTGCCCTCTTCCACGTACTTGAACAGCGCCTTGGTGAACGGCGGCAGGATGGCGTCCTGATACTCCTGAGTGGCCTGACCCATCTTGAGGGCGATGTCGTCGGCCATGCCGAGACGGTACTCGAAGAAGTGCACGTTCAGACGCAGGTCGGTCAGGTGAATGTCCAGGGTGGACTGGTCGTTGGCGAAGGCGAAGATCGGCAGCTTCTCGTTGCGATCGTGGATCTCCTTGCACAGACCCAGGGAGTATTTGTCCCAGTCGAAGATGGCGCCGCAGACGCGGGGGTTCTTCTCGATGAGTTTGAGCAAGTCGGCCACATCGACCGGATAGACGACCTCGAAACCCTTGCGCTCGAGGGAGGCTTGCAGCTGGCGAATGGGTTCTTCTTTAAAGAAAACGCCGAGGTGGTTGAGGATGGCAATGATGTTCATCTTGATGCTCCACACGTAAGAGGGCGCTCTCCATCAGGGATGGTGAGTGAAGAGCGCTCGGAAGATAAAAGGGGAAATCAGTTGCTGGGCTGTTCGCTCAGCAGGGCATCGTGCTGACGCAGGCCCAGTTTTTTGGCGTAGAACATCAGGATGATGAGCGACACCACGAAGGTTGCTGTGAGGTTGGAACCCTTGGCCCCCATCAGGGCAATCAGGCAGAAGACGCAGGCCACACCGGAGAAGATCATGGCGCCGATGCTGCGGGAGGTCATGCCCTCGAAGCGAATGAGGTTAATGCTGGAGTAGAAGTAGGGCAGCATGGTCAGCAGCACCGCATCTGTGGTCAGCACGTTGAAGAGATCGGCAGCGTGGGCGGACTGGGAGGTGAAGGCGGTCAGGCCGACCATCAGCGCAGTCATCTTGAGGGAGCCCAGGATCAGACCCTTCTTGGCGACGCCATTCTTGTCCACTTCGCCATAGATTTTCGGGAAGTTGCCGTCGTGGGCGGCACGCTTGCCCGCCTCGCCCACCAGCATCATCCAGGAACCGAGCGAGGTGAAGCAGGCCAGCGCGGTGAAGGCGGAAACGAACGGTGCAGACCAGCTGCCGAAGATGGCGGAAGAGGCCATGGCAAACGGCGCGCCGGAGGCCGCCACTTCACCGGCCGGGAACATGCCGCTGATCACCTGGGTGGAGAGGATGTAGATGACCCCCGCGATACCGGTGCCCAGCATGGTGGCGAGCGGTACGGTGCGCTTGGGATTCTTCACCATGCCGGAGGAGACGGCGGCAGACTCCACCCCCACGAAGGACCAGAGGCAGATCAGCACGGCGCTGATGACCGCATGCAGGTCGCTGCCGCTGGTGGTGTTCCAGTTCTGGCTGTAGACGGCGCTGTCGAAGTGACCCCAGCCCACCAGCGCGGTGCCCACCACCGGCAGCAGGATCAGCACCAGACCCAGGGTACAGAGCCGGCTCACCCAGCTGCCGCCCAGCAGGTTGACCAGGGTGAAGATCCAGACGGCGGCGATGGTGGCCGCGGCGGCCGGGATCGGGCTGTTGAGGATCGGGAAGAAGACCGAGAGGTAGGAGACGCCGGTGATGGCGATGGCCAGGTTGCCGATCCAGTTGGCGTGGTAGTAGAGCACACCGGTCTGGAAGCCGAACACCGGGGAGATCTCGCCGGCGTAGGCGATGGGGCCGCCCTCCTGCGGGTTCTTGGTGGCGAGGCGGGCGAACACGAAGGCCAGCCCCATGGCGCCGACCAGGCAGATTGCCCAGCTGAACACAGAGATGGAACCTATGGTGGCCAGGGCCGAGGGCAGCAGCGCGATACCGCTCCCCATCATGTTGCCGGCCACCACACCTGTACAGGCGACAAGGCCGATCTTCTTGCTCGTATCTAGGGACATAAAATCTCCGGGTCGATATTAAGGCATCAAACACACGCTTGGCGGAGCCTTCCGCCAATCAATGGCCACAGACTAGGCCTCTGCGCCCCGGAAAACATAAAGTCCCGCTAAGGGATAAAAACATGAGCAAACTTTTTCAGCCCGCCCGTCAAAGCCGATAAAAACAGAGTTAAAACAGCATGTTGACTGAAGGTGCCGCAAGCATCTTGATAAAATCTTGATATCCGTCGCCCCCCTTGATGAGACCACCCGGTGCCACCCGAACCACCTTGATATTTTTCTGATGACCCGCTGCGGTACAGCTGGGCCAACAACCCCCTCTCCCCCGAACTGCATATGCCAAAGCGACCCCCTTTTCCCCTCACCGCCCTTCATTGCACCGCTCGCTTTGCACGACCCGAGATCACCCAGGCCGGCATAACAGCCTCCCACACACCAAACGGACGCAGTGATGACCCGGTGCGATATCGACTAAGGCGGCCAGGTCGCTGGGGCGACGGTCACGGCTGTTGGCATCGACAGGCTGCAACTGCAAATGGCGGCCGGGGCTTTATCAGCAGAGGATGGAACAGGGGGATGGCGCCACCACAGGCCTGCCATGGCCAGTCGTTGCTGCGGGCAAGGGATAGGGATAGAAGAGCAAGCCCGAGTGCCCATGGCAGGGCAAGAAACACGCAGACCGCCCGTGGGCGGCCTGCGATCGGTGGGGCAGAGCGCGGCCGGCGCCGCTCAGAACAGCTTGACCTTGCTCTGGCCCAGGGCGTTGAACAGCGCCGGGGTGAGGGTTTCCATGTTGCTGTAGAAGCCGAGCTGCTGGCAGAGCAGGTAGGTCTGCTCGGTCGCCTCCATCAGGAAGGCCTGGCTGTAGGCATCCCCCGCCGCTTCCGGGTGGCCATCCAGCTCCGCCAGCTTGCCGCGCAATATGTGATAGAGCACAGAGCGGCCCCGGCTGCCAGCCTCACCCAGCAGACGGTTGGCCTCCTGCTGCTGGCCGCCCAGAATGGCCTGCAGGGTCAGCGCCTCCCACACCCGGGCCGGCTGCAGCGGCTGGCTCTGAACCACCCGGGCCAGGTGAGCACCGATCTGCTGCAACCGGTCGCTCTGGGGGGTGCCCGTCAGGGTTGCCAGCGCCTCCCCGGCCAGATAGCGCTCCGCCAGCAGCAGCGGCTGATCCGGCTGGCTGGTCAGCGACTTGTCGAGCAGCTCGACGCCACGCTTGAGGGCCACCGGATCCTGGCTGTTGATGTAGTAGTGCGCCTCCATCATGGCCATCAATGCGCCGTCATCGGTGGGCCAGCCCATGCCAGGCTGCGCGTCAGGCTGATTGAGGGCGCTCAGCAGATCCCGGCTGCTCGCCTGCAGCACCCCGTGCACGTTGTGGCGGCTGAGCTGGTACTGGTGGCTGAACAGCACCCGGTTGGTGTTGATGTTGCGGTACTCCAGATCGAGATAGGTGCCCCCCGGCTGGCGGGAGACCCGCACGCTCAGCTCCTTGCCGGGCAGGATGCCCCCCATCAGGGTATTGGCGCCGTATTGCACCCGCAGCGGCGTGGCAGCGGCCACCTCCCCCATCAGGGCGCGGGTGATGCCGTCGGCGAGGCGCACGTTCTCGTTGCTGCCATCCATGCCGGAGTGAAAGCGAAACACCAGCAGCTCGGGATCCAGCATGGAGTGCACCTGGGGACTGGTGTGCTGATAGCTGAGCAGGCTGACCAGGGCGACCAGGATCGCCACCACGAAGATATCGAAGCCCACCAGCTTCCAGCGACTGCCCCCCTCCCTGGCATGGGTGGTGACGGCGCGGGTCAGCGGGCCGGCCGGGAAGGGGGTGACGTTGGCCTGCTCCTCCTCTTCATCGAGGTCTGGCATCGCGAACGGCGGCCGGGGGGCACTCACGCTCTCCTGCTCGCCTGCCATCACCACCGAGACCACCTGCTGCGGTCGCACCGGCGCCACCAGCTTGTAGCCGCGCTTGGGCACCGTGACTATGTAGTCGGCGGCGTCGTTGCGGCCATCCTTGAGGATCTTGCGCAGCTCGAAGATGGATTGGGTGACCACCTGGTCGGTCACCTCTGCGCCATCCCAGACCTCGTTGATCAGGCAGTCGCGCCCGAACACTGTGCCGGCGTTGCTCGCCAGGAAGCGCAACAGATTGACCAGCCGGGGTTCGAGGTAGACCTCGCGGTCGGGGCGACAGAGCATGTTGTCGTCGACGCTCAGGGTCCAGTCGTGGATCTCAAAAACCGATTCGCTCATGATTCACTCGCTGCAGATGGAGACGATGCAAGATGAGAGTGACGTAACACCGGGCGGCTGAACGGGCAGCAGGGCGCTGCAAAAGGCAGTGCCGCCGGCAGGGTGAACATTCCTGTGAGTCAGGCCGGGCTGGCCTGTTTACGTCCGCAGAGCGTCCTTGCGGGCATGCCGATCGGGTCGATCGGAAAGGGTCACTTTAAGCAAAACGGGAGTGGGATCCCACTTTTTTTGGCCACAAATCGCCGCTGAATTGATCCAACATGGGGGTTTTGGCAAACATCGTGCCAACAGGTATCCATATGGACAGGATGTTTCCCTGCCGACAGGGCCCCTGCCGCCGTAAAAAAAGAAGGCCCCCGCAGTGCGAGGGCCTTTCATCATCCATTTGTTCCCGACCGGGCTCAGCAGTAGCCGTAGCCCAGCAGACGCTGGTAGCGCTGCTCCAGCAGCTGCTCGTTGTCGAGCGGACGCAGGGCGTTGAGATCCTGCTGGATTCGGTCTTTCAGGTGCTTGGCCATCTTCTCCACATTGCGGTGGGCGCCGCCGAGCGGCTCCTCGACGATGTTGTCGATGAGCTTGAGCTCTTTCAGACGCTGGGCAGTGATGCCCATGGCATCGGCAGCCACCGGTGCCTTGTCGGCGCTCTTCCACAGGATGGAGGCGCACCCTTCCGGCGAGATGACGGAGTAGGTGGAGTACTGCAGCATGTTGACGCGATCGCCGACACCGATGGCCAGGGCTCCGCCGGAGCCGCCTTCACCGATCACGGTGCAGACCACCGGCACGGTCAGACCGGCCATCACTTTCAGGTTGCGGGCAATCGCTTCGGACTGGCCACGCTCCTCGGCACCCACGCCCGGGTAGGCGCCCGGGGTGTCGATGAAGGTGATGATCGGCATCTTGAAGCGCTCGGCCATCTCCATCAGGCGCAGGGCCTTGCGGTACCCTTCC
This sequence comes from Aeromonas dhakensis, assembly GCF_000820305.1. Classification (GTDB taxonomy): domain Bacteria; phylum Pseudomonadota; class Gammaproteobacteria; order Enterobacterales; family Aeromonadaceae; genus Aeromonas; species Aeromonas dhakensis. The sequence continues at coordinate 91,545 of NZ_CDBH01000027.1, read as the reverse complement.
GGGCGCGGCATGCCGAAGTTGCGCTTGATCTTCTCCTTGGTCTCGCGCCCCTTCTGGTGGCCGATGACCATCACAGGCTCGCCGTCGAGACGGGCGATGCCACCGACGATGGCCTTGTCATCGGCATAGGCGCGATCGCCGGCCAGCTCGTCGAAATCGGTGAAGATGTGCTCGATGTAGTCGAGGGTATAGGGGCGCTGTGGATGACGCGCCATCTGGGACACCTGCCAGGCGCCCAGATCGCCGAAGATCTTCTTGGTCAGCTCTTCGTTTTTCTTCTCCAGCCGACGAATATCTTCGCTCAGATCCACGGCACTGTTGTGCTCGCTCACATGGCGCAGTTCATCGATCTGTGCCTGCAACTCGGCGATCGGCTGTTCAAAATCCAGAAAAAGACTCATAGGGACTATAGATCCTCTAATCAAAAACCAATTCAACCCGCTCTCGTCCCAGCAGGACGCGCAAGTCATCTATCAGTTGATCGGTGGGCGTCACCCGCCACTCGGTGCCGAGCGTCAATCGCACCCGGGAGCCGGGGCGACGATAGTTTACCTGAACCGGACAGACTCCGGCACGGGCGGGCTCCAAAATCTCGCACAAACGCGGGAAAAAGCGATCATCGATTCGCTGTTCATCGAGAGAGATGCGGATTGCCCTGGCAAAACGCTCTCTCGCATCGTTGATATCCAGTAATTCACGGGCCGACATTTTAAGGCCACCGGAGAAGTCATCAAAGCTGACCTGTCCAGAAACCACCAAAATACGGTCTTTTTGCATCAACTCTTCATATTTTTCCAGCGCTTCACTGAACAGGGTCACATCCAGGCGACCGGAACGGTCGTCCAGGGTGAAGATCCCCATCTTGTTGCCACGCTTGGTCACCATGCTGCGCGCCGCGATCACCAGCCCCGCCGCAGTGGTCACGGTATCGCGGGAGGTGGGATGCAGATCGCACAGGCGGCCCGAGGTGTAACGACGCAGCTCGCCGCTGTACTGGTTGATGGGGTGACCGGTGAGGTAGAGCCCGAGGGTCTCGCGCTCCCCTTCCAGCCAGACCTTGTCGGGCCAGTGCGGCACGTTGGCGAACGCCTTCTTGACGTCGTCTATCTCTTCGGTGAGCACGCCGAACATGTCGACCTGCCCCACCGCCTGGGCCTTGGCGTGCTGCTCGGCGGCGCGCATCGCCTCCTCCAGGGTCGCCATCAGGGCGGCGCGGTGAGGGCCGAGCCGATCCATAGCGCCGGAGAGGATAAGCTTCTCCATCACCCGCTTGTTGAGCTTCTTGATGTCGACCCGGTTGCAGAAGTCGAACAGGTCGCGGAACGGGCCATCCCGATCCCGTGCTTCCAGGATCGCATCGATGGGACCTTCCCCCACCCCCTTCACCGCGCCGATGCCGTAGACGATGTGGCCGTCCTCGTTGACGCTGAAGCGGTAGCGACCAGTGTTGACGTCCGGCGGGATCACCGTCAGCCCCATCCGCTGACACTCGTCCACCAGGGTCACTATCTTGTCGGTGTTGTCCATATCGGCGGTCATCACCGCCGCCATGAACTCGGCCGGGAAGTGGGTCTTGAGCCAGAGGGTCTGGTAGGAGACCAGCGCATAGGCGGCGGAGTGCGACTTGTTGAAGCCGTAGCCCGCGAACTTCTCCACCAGGTCGAAGATCTTCATCGCCAGCTCGCCGTCGACGCCGTTCTTGATGGCGCCCTCTTCAAAACCAGCCCGCTGCTTGGCCATCTCCTCGGGTTTTTTCTTGCCCATCGCCCGGCGCAGCATGTCAGCGCCACCGAGCGTGTAGCCCGCCAGAGTCTGGGCGATCTGCATCACCTGTTCCTGGTAGAGGATGATGCCGTAGGTGGGCTCCAGGATCGGCTGCAGACTCTCGTGCTGCCACTTCTCGTCCGGATAGGAGATGGCTTCATTGCCGTGTTTGCGGTCGATGAAGTTGTCCACCATGCCTGACTGGAGCGGGCCCGGCCGGAACAGGGCCACCAGAGCGATCATGTCTTCGAAGCAGTCCGGCTGCAGCCGCTTGATGAGATCCTTCATGCCGCGGGATTCGAGCTGGAATACCGCGGTGGTCTCGTAGCGCTGCAGCAGGTCGAACGAACGCTTGTCGTCGATGGGGATGGCGGCGATGTCGACCGGCGGCTTGCCCTCTTTGGCAAGACGCGGGTTTATCATGCCGAGGGCCCAGTCGATGATGGTGAGCGTGCGCAGACCCAGGAAGTCGAACTTCACCAGACCGGCGTACTCCACGTCGTTCTTGTCGAACTGGGTGACCGGGTGATGGCCCTCGTCATCGCAGTAGAGCGGCGCAAAGTCGGTGATCTTGGTGGGTGCGATCACCACGCCACCGGCGTGTTTGCCGGCGTTGCGCACCACCCCTTCGAGCCGGCGCGCCATGTCGATGAGGTCTTTGACCTCCTCGTCCTGCTCGTAGAGCTCGGGCAGCTTGGGCTCGGCCTCGAACGCCTTGGCCAGGGTCATGCCGGGATCCGGCGGAATGAGTTTCGAGATGCGATCGACGAAGCCGTAGGCGTGGCCCAGCACCCGGCCCACGTCCCGTACCACCGCCTTGGCCGCCATGCTGCCGAAGGTGATGATCTGGGACACAGCATCCCGGCCGTACATCTCGGAGACGTGCTCGATCACCTCGTCCCGTCGGTCCATGCAGAAGTCGACGTCGAAGTCGGGCATGGAGACCCGCTCGGGGTTCAGGAAACGTTCGAACAGCAGGTCAAATTCGAGCGGGTCGAGGTCGGTGATCTTGAGGGCGTAGGCCACCAGCGAACCCGCACCGGACCCCCGGCCCGGGCCGACCGGGATGCCGTTGTCCTTGGACCACTGGATAAACTCCATCACGATGAGGAAGTAACCCGGGAAGCCCATCTGGTTGATCACCTTGAGCTCGATGTCGAGGCGCTCGTCGTACTCGGGACGACGCTCGGCGCGCACCGCCGGATCCGGGAACAGGAACTCGAGCCGCTCCTCCAGCCCCTCTTTCGACTTGGCCACCAGGAAGTCTTCGGTGGTCATGTCGCCGGTGGGGAAGTTGGGCAGGAAGTATTCACCCAGACGCACCGTCACGTTGCAGCGCTTGGCGATCTCCACCGTGTTCTCCAGCGCCTCCGGGATGTCGGCGAACAGCTCGCACATCTCATCCTGGCTGCGCAGGTACTGCTGCGGGCTGTAGCGGCGCGGGCGACGCTTGTCCATCAGGGTGTAGCCGTCGTGGATGGCGACCCGGATCTCGTGGGCGTCGAAGTCATCGGCGGTGAGGAACACCACCTCGTTGGTGGCCACCACCGGCAGCGCGAACTCGCTCGCGAGGTTCACCGCCATGTGCAGGTAGACTTCCTCGTCGGGGCGACCGGTACGCAGCAGCTCCAGGTAGTAGGCGTCAGGGAAGTGGGTCTGGTAGAAGGCGACGCACTGCTCGGTCATCTGGCGGTTGCCCTTGAGCAGGAACTTGCCCACGTCCCCCTCGCGACCGCCGGAGAGCACGATCACCCCCTTGGCGTGCTCGACCAGCCACTCCTTGTCGATGACCGGCCGTCCCTGCACATGACCGCGCTGATAGCCACGGGAGATGAGCAGGGTGATGTTCTGGTAGCCGTCGTTGTCCATGGCGAGCAGGGTGAGACGAAACTGCTCGTCGCCGAGTTCACTGCTCTGCACCCAGAAGTCGGCACCGACCAGGGGTTTGATCCCCTTGCCGTGGGCGGCGCCATAGAAGCGCACCAGGCCGCACATGTTCATCTGGTCGGTCAGGGCCAGCGCCGGCATGTTGTCGGCCGCTGCGGCCCCGACGATGGGGTTGATCTTCTGCAGACCATCCACCATGGAGAAGTCGGTATGCACCCGCAGGTGAATGAAACGGGGGTCAGCCATCGTCATGCCCTCTCATTACGCAAGCAGCCATCGCTTAGACAAATCAGCATGGGTTATTCCACTCCCAGTGCGCGGCGCACCGGTTTGAAACTTTGACGATATTCCGGCAACGGGCCGCGCTCGGCCAGGATGGCGAGGTGCTCCGCAGTCGGATAGCCCTTGTGGCGGGCAAAGCCGTACTCGGGATGGCGGCTGTCCAGCTCGGTCATCTCCGCATCCCGGGTCACCTTGGCGAGGATCGAGGCGGCGCTGATGGCGGCCACCAGGCTGTCGCCCTTGACCACGGCACGCGCTTCCATCGGCAGAGCCGGGCAGCGGTTGCCATCGATGAAGACCAGCTCGGGCGTGACCTTGAGCCCCGCCACGGCGCGCTGCATCGCCAGCATGGTGGCGTGCAGGATGTTGAGCTCGTCGATCTCCGCCGGGCTGGCGCGACCGATGGCGAAGGCCAGCGCCTTCTCTTTGATCTCGTCAAACAGGGCCAACCGCTTCTTCTCGGAGAGCTTCTTGGAGTCGTTGAGCCCCTCGATCGGGTTGGCCGGGTCGAGGATGACGGCAGCGGTCACCACGTCTCCCACCAGAGGGCCGCGGCCCACCTCGTCCACACCGGCAACCAGCTTGTCGTCAGGAATATCGATCATCATCTTGTAGCCTTGAATCAAAACAGGCCCCGCAGGGCCTGGCGTCGCGTTGGCGCAGCCACACTGGCCGCCCGCTCTCTACCGGCCCAGCAGCTCGGCCACCGCCTCGGCGGCCTGGTGGTCGGCATTGCAGCGAATGAGCTGATGGAGCTCGGTGAAGGTGTTCACCAGCGCGCTATTGTCGTGCTCGAAATACTTGCTCACCTCGACCACCAGGTTCTCCGGGGTGCACTCGTGCTGGATGAGTTCGGGCACCAGCATGCGGCCGGCCAACAGGTTGGGCAGGGAGACGAATTCGGTCTTCACCAGCCGCTGGGCCAGCCAGTAGCTGAAAGGCTTGAGCTTGTAGCCCACCACCATGGGCTTTTTCACCAGCATGGCTTCAAGCGCCGCGGTGCCGGAGGCCAGCATCACCACGTCGGCAGCGATCATCGCCTCGCGGCCCTGCCCTTCCAGCAGCACCATGTCGAGATCCGGCGCCACGTCGGCCTTGATGGCCATGAACTGCTCGCGTCGCTTCTGATTGACCAGCGGCACGATGAAGCCGAGATCCGGGTAGCGCACCGTCAGGTGCTTGCACGCCTCGAGAAACAGCGGCGACATGAAGCCCACTTCCGCCGTGCGGCTGCCCGGCAGCACCGCCAGCCAGCGGCGATTGGCGTCGATGCCGAGGGTTCTGCGCACCGCGGCCTGATCCGGCACCAGCGGAATGTCGTCCGCCATGGTGTGGCCGACGAAGCGGCAAGGGGCGTCAAAGCGGTCGTAGAAGGCTTTCTCGAACGGCAGGAAGGCGAGCACCATGTCGGTGGCGGCCTTGATCTTGTGAATGCGGTTCTGGCGCCAGGCCCACACCGAGGGGCTGACATAGTGAACCGTCTTGATACCGGCGCGGCGCAGTTTCAGCTCCACCCCGATATTGAAATCCGGTGCATCCACCCCGATGAAGATATCGGGCGGATTGGCGATGAAGTGGCGCAGCAGTTCGCGGCGGACCTTGAGGATGCGCGGCAGACGGCCCAGCACCTCGGTGATCCCCATGACGGAGAGCTCTTCCATCTCGAACAGGGCCTTCACGCCGAGGGCCTGCATGCGCGGCCCGGCGATCCCTTCGAACTGTGCGTCCGGGTAGCGGGCCTGCAGCTCGCGTACCAGGCCAGCAGCCAGAATGTCGCCGGAGACCTCTCCGGCGACGATACCGATGCGAACCGGATCAGGCACGGATGATCCCGCGCTCGTTGTCTTTGAGGAAATCCACATAGAGCTGGACGGCCGGCTCGGCTTGCGCCATCTCGATCAGCACAGGCAGCACCTCTTCGACGGTCTTGCCGGAGCGGAAGATCTCCTTGTAGGCGCGCTTGACGGCGGAGATGGCCTCAGGCGTGTAACCGCGGCGACGCAGCCCTTCGGAGTTGACCCCGAACGGTTTGGCGTAGTTGCCGGCGGCCATCACGTAGGGGGGCACGTCCTTGTTGAGGGCGGCGCAGCCACCGACGAAGGCGTGGGAGCCGACGCGGCCGAACTGGTGGATCGCGGAGAGACCGCCGAAGATCACGAAATCGCCGATCACCACGTGGCCCGCCAGGGTCGCGTTGTTGGCGAAGATGCAGTTGTCACCGATGATGCAGTCGTGGGCAACGTGGACGTTGACCATGAACAGGTTGCCGCTGCCGATCCGGGTCAGGGACTGATCCTGGATGGTGCCGCGGTGCACGGTGCAGTTCTCGCGAAAGACGTTGTTGTCGCCGATCTCGAGGAAGGTGCGCTCGCCGGCGTACTTCTTGTCCTGGCAATCCTCACCGATGGAGGTGTGCTGGAAGATCTTGTTGCCACGACCAATCTTGGTCGGGCCCTTGATCACCACATGGGAGCTGACCCAGGTGTTGTCGCCGATTTCCACCTCGGCACCGATGACAGAAAAGGGGCCGATTTCAACCCCTTTACCGATGACGGCAGACTCATGGACGACGGCAGTATCGTGAATGATGGCAGTCTGGTCGATCACGTGTGTTAAACCTCGCGTTTGGCGCACATCAGCTCGGCGGTACAGACCACTTCACCGTTGACCGTGGCCACACCGGTGAACTTGGCGATACCGCGACGCTCTTTCAGGAACTCCACGTCGAGCACCAGCTGATCGCCGGGGCCAACCGGACGCTTGAAACGAGCGTTGTCGATTGAGGCAAAGTAATAGAGTTCGTTGGGGGACGGCTTGCCCACCATGGTAAACGCCAGGATACCGGTGGCCTGTGCCATGGCTTCCAGGATCAGCACACCGGGGAACACCGGCTTGGCCGGGAAGTGCCCCTGGAAGATCGGCTCGTTGAAGGAGACGTTCTTGATGGCGCGCAGGGTCTTGCGCTCATCGCTGATCTCGTAGTTTTCCACCTTGTCCACCATCAGGAACGGATAACGGTGGGGCAGCAGATCCATTATTTCCTGGATACCCAGGCTCTTCTTTTCAGTAGTCAAAACAGTACCCTATACCAATCGTGATTATTCTTGGTCCAGCTTCTTCTCAAGCTTGCTCAACCGCTTGTGCATCTCTTCGATACGCATCACCCGGGCGGCGGTCTTGCGCCACTCTTTATTGGTTTGCAGGGGGATGCCGGAAGAGTAGACACCGGGCTCGGTAATGGGTCGCATCACCATGGCCATGCCGGTAACGGTGGCCTGGTCGCAGATCTCCATATGCCCGTTAAAGACGGAGGCGCCGCCAATGATACAGTATTTGCCGACCTTGAGACTACCTGCCATCACGGTGGAGCCTGCCACGGCGGTGCCGTAGCCGATCTCGACGTTGTGGGCGATCTGGCACTGGTTGTCGATGATGACGTTGTCAGCGATGCGGGTATCTTCCAGCGCGCCGCGGTCGATGGTGGTGCAGGCACCGATCTCGACCCGGTTGCCGATGGTCACGCCGCCGAGCTGGGGGATCTTGATCCACTCGCCGCGCTCGTTGGCATAACCGAAACCATCGGCGCCGATCACTGTGCCGGATTGAACCAGACAGTCGGTGCCCATGGTGACGTCGTGATAGAGGGTGACGTTGGCCCACAACCGGGAGCGCGCTCCCAGTCGGGTATTCTTGCCAACGAAACAGCCCGGACCGATGCGCACATCATCCCCCAGCACCACGCCGGATTCGATCACCGCATTGGCCCCGATGGCCACTCTCTCGCCCAGTTGCACGTCCGCCGCGATCACCGCGCTCGGATGGATATCCGTGGCCGGCTGCGGCGTGGTGTCCAGCAGTTGGGCAACCCTTGCAAAGCCCACGTAGGGGTCTTTGAGCACCAGGGCATTGGTGGGACAAAATGGCAGATCCGCTTCTGTGATGAGCACGGCGGTCGCCTTGCTCTGCTCCAGATAATGCCGGTACTTTTTATTGGACAGGAAGGTGATGTCCCCCTCCCCGGCCTTTTCCAGTGTCGCTACCTTGCGGATTTCCAGGGTTCCGTCGCCATGGACCTGGGCCCCCAGTTGCTGGGCCAGCTGTGCGAGAGTGAATGCCATCAATTAGTTGCTCTTGCTTACCTGAGAAATAACCTGGGCAGAGATGTCCAGCTTGCTGGCGGCGTACGGGGCAGCATTGCGCTCCAGCACCAGATCGTAACCATTGCTCTTGGCGATGGAGTCGATGGCAGCCTGCACCTTGGTCAGGATCTTGTTGCGCTCTTCGGACTGACGGCGACCGTTGTCCTGTTCAAACGCCTGACGCTTCTGGTTGAACTCCATCTGCAGCTTGGCCAGCTTCTCCTGGCTTTGTTTTTTCTGGTCGGCGCTCATGAAGGCTTCATCCTTCTTGAACTTCTCGACCAGTTTCTGACCATCGGCTTCCAGCTTCTGCAGCTCGCGCATGCGCGGCTCGAATTCGCCTTTCAGCTTCTTGGAAACGGCTTCACGCTGGGGCAGCTTCTGGAAGACTTCGCCCATGTCGACCACGGCGATCTTGGTCTCGGCCAAGGCGGAGCCCATGCCGGCAGCCATCAGTGCAAAACTCAAACCAGCTACTTTCAACGCTTTATTCACACTTACTCCTTGTTCCCTCATGTGAGGGCTACCTGATTTACCTGATTATGCAAGTGGTACCCGGACCGACTTGTTACCTGGTGAGGCACGCAGGCTGCGCGTCCCATCATTGAATACCCCCACCATTGGGTGGGGGCAAGGTCCGTCCTTAGAAGGTACGGCCGATGTTGAATGAGAAGAACTCGGTCCGGTCGCCCTCGTACTGCTTGAGCGGACGGGCAATCGCGAACACCAGCGGGCCCATGGGGGAGAGCCACTGCAGCGACAGACCGGCCGAGGCGCGGTAGTTGGTCGGATCCGAATAGTCGGCCAGATAGTTGCAGCCGCTGAAGCAACGGTTGCGGTACTGGTCATAGTCGAAGGTGGTATCCCACACGGAGCCGGCATCGATGAAGAAGCTGGTCCGCAGCTGCGGCTGATAGGTCTCGGACGCAAACGGCGTCGGCACTATCATCTCGAGGGAGGCGACCGCCAGGGCGTTGCCGCCCACCGAGCTGTCGGTGCCCTGGATGACGTCGTTGCCGCTCAGGTTGTAGTAGTAGAGCGCCTTCGGACCCACGGTGTTGCTCTTGAAGCCGCGCAGGGTGTCGAAACCACCGGCGAAGTAGTTCTCGAAGAACGGCAGTACGTGATCATAGTTGCCGTTGCTGCCGTAGCCGTTGCCGTAGGAGGCTCGCGCCTTGGCCATCAGCACCCACTTGTGATCCGCATCGAACGGGAAGTAGTGCGCGTCTTCCGCATTGAGCTTGAAGTACTGCAGATCCATGCCCGGCACGGTGACCTTGGCGTTGACCCGCTGACGATCACCGGCGGTCGGGAACTGGCCCTTGTTGAGGGTGGAACGGGTCCAGCCGGCGGTGACGTCGACGGTGTTGAACACCATGCGGTTGTCGCCATCCTTGTTCTTGCTGTACACCTTCCAGAACTCATCCACCTGCAGATAGGGGTTGGGCTGGGACAGTTTGTTGTTTTCGACCCCGAGGCTGAAGTCGAGACGGTTGTTCTCGTTGACCGGGAAACCACTGGAGAGGCGGAAGCCGATGGTGGTGTTCTCGTAGTCCACGATGTTGGCGTCGGCCGCACTGAACTGGTTGTAGTAGAGACGACCGCCGAGGCTAACCCCGTCCACGGTGAAGTAGGGATCGTTGTAGCTGAGATCGACGCTCTTGGAGTACTTGTTGGTACTGGCGGAGATGCCGATCTTCTTGCCGGTCCCCATGAAGTTGTCCTGCTGCAGGCCCGCCTGCAGGCTCAGGCCCGACTCGGTACCGTAGCCGACACCGGCGTTGATGGAACCGGCCGGCTGCTCCTTGACCTTGAAGTCCAGATCGACCTGGTCATCGCTGCCCGGCACCCGCTTGGTGTCCACTTCGGCGCTCTCGAAGAAGCCGAGGCGGTTGAGACGGGTCTTGGACTGCTCGACGCTGTCGGAAGAGAGCCAGGTGCCCTCCATCTGACGCATCTCGCGGCGCAGCACTTCGTCCTTGGTGGTGACGTTGCCGCTGAAGTTGATGTTGCGCACGTAGACGCGCGGGCCCGGCTCGATGTTGACGATGAGCTCCACTTCCTTGGTCTGGTCGTTGACCTGCGGGAAGGTGACCACTTTCGGGTAGGCGTAGCCGTAGCGACCGAGGAACTTGGAGAGCACCTCTTCGGTATGGGTCACCTGGCTGGCGGAGTAGATGCTGCCGGTCTCGATGGGGATGAGCCCCTTCATCTCGCCGCCGCGGTCGATCAGATCGCCCTTGAGCTGGATGCCGGAGACCTTGTACTGATCTCCTTCCTTGACGTTGAGGGTGACGTAGACCCCCTTCTTGTCCGGGGTCATGGAGACCTGGGTGGACTCCTGCTGGAAGCGGATGTAGCCGCGGTCCATGTAGTAGGAGCGCAGGGTTTCGATGTCGCCGGCCAGCTTCTGTTTCTGGTAGCGCTGGTCGCCGGTGAAGTTCCACCAGGGCACGTCATCCTTGAGGGAGAGCTGGGCCAGCAGCTTCTCTTCCGGGAAGACGTTGTTGCCGACGATGTTGATCTGCTGGATCTTGGCCGCTTCCCCTTCCACGAAGGTGAACTTGAGGTCGACCCGGTTGCGCGGCAGCGGGGTGACGATGGCCTTGACCTTGGCGGAGTACTTGCCCACGCCGTAGTAGAAATCTTCCAGCCCCTTCTCGAGGGAGCTCAGCACGGTGCGATCGAGGGGATCACCCACCCGGATGCCGGAGGACTCCAGGCTCTGGGTCAGTTGCTCCTCCTTGATGTCCTTGTTGCCGGAGAATTCGATGCTGGAGATGGTCGGCCGCTCCTTGACCATCACCTGCAGTACCTGGCCGTCGCGGTAGACCTTGACGTCCTCGAAGTTGCCGGAGGCATAGAGCTTCTTGATGGCGTTGGCCAGCGCGACTGAGTCGACGGAATCGCCAACCCGGATCGGCAGGTTCAACAGGGCGGCACCCAGGGTCACCCGCTGCAAACCTTCAACCTGAATATCTTGCACCACAAAAGAGGCAGGGGCCGCCTGGGCCAGGAAACTGGCACCCAGCAGGCAACTCAACACCAATGCTTTTTTAACAGCCATTTTGTTCTTATGTGTCCTTGTTGATGCTCTGGCCTCAGAGGCGAGCGAAATCATTAAACAGCGCAATACCCATCAGTAACATCAGAATGGCGGCGCCAATCCGGAAACCCACTTCCTGAATTTTTTCCGATACCGGCTTGCCGGTAACCGCCTCGATGAGGAAGTAGACCAGATGGCCACCATCCAGCACCGGCAGGGGGAACAGGTTGATGATCCCCAGGTTGACGCTGATCAGCGCCAAGAAGCCGAGGAAATAGACCAGTCCATAGTCGGCACTGCTGCCCGCCCCCTTGGCAATGGAGATGGGGCCGCTCAGGTTGTCCAGCGAAACGATGCCACCGATCAGCTTGCCGATCATGTCGAAGGTCAGGGTGGTCAGGCTCCAGGTCTTCTGGGCGCCCTGCCACAGGGCTTGCAAAGGCCCATACTGTAACAGAATCCGATACTCATCCGGTAATGGAACCAGTTGCGGCGACAGGCCGACGAAACCGACCAGCTGGCCCCGCACCTTCTTGGCATCCGGAGTAAGGGTCAGGGTCAGCTCGCTGCCCGCCCGCTCGACGGTCACCTCAAGCGGCTGCCTGGGCGACTGCTGCACCTGGTGGACAAACTGGGCCCACTCGGTGATCGCCTCATCCCCTACCCGCTTGATGCGGTCACCAGCCTGGAGGCCGGCCTTCTCGCTGGCGCTCGCGGCCACCACAGCCTCGACCACCGGCAGCACCTTGCCGCCCAGCGGCACTATCCCGAGGCTCCCGATGGGAGACTCCTTGTCGGGATCAAACTTCCAGCCGGCCAGTTGCAGAGTCTTGTCCACCGCATAACTGGTGTTGGCCGCCTTGAGCTTGAGCTGGACCGAGTCATCGCCAAGGTGGCTGATGAGGGCATAGGTCACGCTCTCCCAGTCACCTGTCTCCTCGCCGCCGACGCCGACGATCTCCATGCCGGGCTCTACCCCGGCCGCCGCCACGATAGAGGCGGGACGCACCTCGCCCACCACGGGTTTGACGGCGGGCACGCCGATCATGAACATCAGCCAGAGGGCGAACAGGGCAAACACGAAGTTGGCCATGGGGCCGGCTGCGACGATGGCCATCCGCGCCCAGACGCTCTTGTGGTTGAAGGCGTACTGCTCGTCACCGGGCTTGAGTTCGTCGACCCGGCCATCCAGCATCTTGACGTAACCGCCAAGGGGGATCAGGGCCAGCACGTACTCGGTGCCATCCTTGCCAAGCCGGCGCCAGATGGCCTTGCCAAAGCCGATGGAGAAGCGCTCGACCTTGACGCCGCAGCGGCGGGCCACCCAGAAGTGGCCGAATTCATGTACCGCAACCAGCAGCCCGAGGGCGACGATAAAGGCACCAATGTTCCACAACACACCGCCCATCAGCCCATCACCTCGCATTCATGCATGGTCCTGTCTCCGACAATCAGGGTGAAGGCAGCACAATGCCACGAAATACTTCTCATCAGCTAAGCTCCTCAATCAAATTGTGAGCACGGGCACGGGCCGCCCCATCCAGCGCAATCAAATCGTCCAGCGAGCCGACATCCGTGCCGCCCAGGGCGAGCATGGTGGCCTCATTGACTCTGGCAATATCCATAAAACCGATCCGCTCTGCAAGGAAAGCCGCTACGGCCTCCTCGTTGGCGGCATTGAGGGCCGTGGTCGCGGCCTGACCCTGCTGACAGGCATGCATGGCAAGCTGCAGACAGGGATAGCGCTCATAGTCGGGACGGATAAAGCTGAACTCTCCGACACTGAAGAAGTCCAAAGGTTCCACACCGGACTCGACCCGAGCCGGATAGGCCAGGGCGTGGGCGATGGGGGTGCACATGTCCGGGTTGCCGAGCTGAGCCAGCACGGAGCCGTCCTTGTACTGCACCATGGAGTGGATGACCGACTGGGGATGGATCACCACCTGGATCTGCTCGGGCGCCGCGTTGAACAGCCAGCGCGCCTCGATATACTCCAGCCCCTTGTTGATCATGGTGGCGGAGTCGACCGAGATCTTGGCCCCCATGGACCAGTTGGGATGGGCGATGGCCTGGGCCGGGGTGACATGAGCCAGCTCGCCGATGTCGGTGTAGCGGAACGGGCCACCGGAGCCGGTCAGCAAGATCTTGCTGATCCCCGCCCCCGCCAGGTCGCAAAAGCCCGGCTGGCGCTGGATGGCCTCGGGAAGGCACTGGAAAATGGCGTTGTGTTCGCTGTCGATGGGCAGCAGCTCGGCGCCGTGCTCGCGTACCGCCTCCATGAAGAAGGCGCCGGACATCACCAGCGCCTCCTTGTTGGCCAGCAGGATGCGCTTGCCGGCCCGCACGGCGGCCATGGTGGGCGCGAGGCCGGCGGCACCGACGATAGCCGCCATCACGCTGTGGGCATCGGGGTGAGCGGCCACGTCACACAGGGCGGCCGGACCGGACAGCACCCGGGTGGCGCTGCCGTGGGTCTTGAGTTGAGCGGCCAGCTCCCTGGCGGCGGCCTCGTCCACCATGACGGCGAAGCGGGGAGAGAATTCGAGGCAGTCGCGCAGCATGGCATCCACGCTGCGGGCTGCGGTCAGCGCCAACACCTGCCAGCGCCCAGGATTGTGCCGCAGTACCTTGAGCGTACTCTGACCGATGGAGCCGGAGGCTCCCAGAATCACCAGGTTATGCATCAAAACTCCCGCTGTATGACGAATGGATGGCGCCCGCTACAGGCAGACGCATCAGGCTGAGCATCAAAACTCCTGGCTGAGCAGCAGATAGCTGAGCAGGAACACCGGCAGCGCGGCGGTCAGGCTGTCGATCCGATCGAGGATGCCACCGTGGCCAGGCAACAGAGTGCCTGAATCCTTGATGCCGGCTTCGCGCTTGAACATGCTCTCGGTGAGATCGCCCAGTACCGAGGCCAGCACCGCCAGCAGGGAGCAGAACAGCACTATGGCCATCTTGGCGGGCACGAAGCCCATGAACCAGGTTACCCCGACCGCCAGCAGGCTGGCGGTAAACAGGCCGCCACACATGCCTTCGATGGTTTTGCCGGGGCTCACGGCCGGCGCCAGCTTGTGCTTGCCGAACGCCTTGCCGAAAAAATACGCGCCAGAATCTGCCGCCCAGACCAGCCCCATCACGAACAGCAGGATCCAGGCTCCCATCATGGGGTCGTGATAGAAGTTGTAACCACGGATGGCCACCAGAGACCAGAAGAAGGGCACCAGGGTCACCAGACCGAACAGGGATTTGAGCCAGATGGACTCCTTCCACAGCTTGGCGCTCTGGGGGTAGCGCAGCACCAGCAGCAGCCCCAGCAGCCACCAGCTGACGGCGGTCCAGAGCACGCCCATCACCAGCGGATGCAGATGGGGAGTCCACAACTGCTCCACCGGCAGCCAGAACAGGCTGGCACCGAGCAGCAGGCAATAGACCAGCGGCAGCCACTGTTGCGGTTTGGCGGAGACAAAGCCGCTCCACTCGCGGCTGGCCAACAGAAATACCAGGGATGCCAACAGGGCAAAGAATTTCAACGGCAGAAAAAAGAGGGCTCCCAACACCAGGGGAACCAGTAGCAATGCGGTAATAATTCGTTGTTTTAGCAAAAGAAGCCTCTCTCTTGGGAGGGGGGTTAGCCGGTCTGTTGCTCGGCGATCAATTCCCGGATCTGTTCACCGGTGCAGCCAAAACGGCGCTCACGGGAGACGAAGGAGGCCACGGCCTCGCTGAACTCGGCTTCGCCGAAGTCGGGCCACAGCACCGGGGTAAAATAGAGCTCGGCATAGGCGAGCTGCCACAGCACGAAGTTGCTGATGCGATGATCGCCACCGGTACGGATCAGCAGATCCACCGGCGGCAGGTCGGCCATGCACATCTCGCGACCAAGCAGGGTTTCATCAATCTGGTCGGCCGACAATTCACCTGCCGCCACAGCCGTGGCCAGCTTGCGGGCCGCCTGGGTGATGTCCCACTGGCCACCGTAATTGGCGGCGATGTTGAGGGTCAGCCCCCTGTTGTTGGCAGTCAGCGCCTCCGCCTTGGCGATTTTGGCCTGCAGCCGTTCGCTGAAGCGGGCGGTATCGCCGATCACCTTGAGCCGAATACCGTTGCTGTGCAGCTTCTGCACCTCGCGGCCCAGCACCGTCATGAACAGCTCCATCAGGGCACTGACCTCCCCTTCCGGACGGCGCCAGTTCTCGCTGGAAAACGCAAACAGGGTGAGCGCATCCAGCTTGGCACGCGCAGCAAAGGTCACCGCCTCGCGAACGGACTTCACGCCGGCCTTGTGGCCATAGACCCGCATCTTGCCACGGTTCTGGGCCCAGCGTCCGTTGCCATCCATGATGATGGCCACGTGACGAGGCAGGGACGAATTGGCACAATCACCTACGGCTGCCAAAAGCGACATTCATTTCTCCCACAAAGACAAAAGCGCCGTGCAGGGGCACTACACGGCGCTCGTAATATACCTGTCAGAGGCTTAGATTTCCATTAGCTCCTTTTCCTTCACGGCCAGCGCATCGTCTACCAGCTTGATGAAGGAATCGGTCAACTTCTGGATCTCTTCCTGGGCACGACGGTCGTCGTCTTCGGAGATCTCTTTGTCTTTGAGCAGGGCCTTCAGATCGGCGTTGGCATCGCGACGGATGTTGCGAACGGCAACCCGGGCACCTTCCGCTTCGGCACGCACGATCTTGGTCAGATCACGACGGCGCTCTTCGGTCAGCGGCGGCAACGGCACGCGCAGGGTCTGGCCGTTGCTGGACGGGTTCAGGCCCAGATCGGAGGTCAGGATGGCCTTTTCCACCGCCTGGATCATGGAGCGATCGAAGATGGAGATGGAGAGGGTGCGGGCATCTTCTGCCACCACGTTGGCCAACTGTTTCAGAGGAGTGGCGGCACCGTAATACTCCACCTGGATGCCGTCGAGCAGGCTCGGGTGAGCACGGCCGGTGCGGATCTTGGACATCTGGGTCTTGAGCGACTCGACACTCTTGCCCATGCGGTCCTTGGCGTCGTTTTTAATCTCGTTGATCACAGTGGTTTTCCTTTTGGCGAACGAGCCGTCTACCGGCCCGTATCTATCTTATTTGCTGGCGTCATGGACAAACGAGCCGGAGCTCACGCTTGTCTCACTTGCTGACATGGTGGATCAGGGTACCTTCCGGCTCACCCATGATCACCCGACGCAGCGCACCCGGCTTGTTCATGTTGAACACGCGGATCGGCAGATCGTGGTCGCGGGCCAGAGTAAAAGCAGCAAGATCCATCACTTTGAGTTCTTTTTCAAGAACTTCATCATAACTCAGTTCATGGTACAGCACGGCATCCGGGTTCTTGACCGGATCATCCGTGAACACGCCATCCACCTTGGTGGCCTTGAGCACGACGTCAGCTTCGATCTCGATCCCGCGCAGACAGGCCGCAGAATCGGTAGTAAAGAAGGGGTTTCCGGTACCGGCGGAGAAGATCACCACCTTGCCGGCGCGCAGCTGGCTGATGGCTTCAGCCCAGACATAGGAGTCACAGATGCCTTGCAGGGAGATGGCAGACATCAGACGGGCATTCACATAAGCACGATGCAGGGCATCACGCATGGCCAGACCGTTCATCACGGTTGCCAGCATACCCATGTGGTCGCCCACCACGCGGTTCATGCCCGCCTTGGCAAGACCGGCACCACGGAACAGGTTGCCGCCACCGATGACCAGACCAACCTGAACACCCAGCTCAACCAGTTCTTTGATCTCTTGGGCCATCCGATCCAGCACCGCCGGATCAATGCCAAAACCCTCGGATCCTTGCAGGGCTTCACCACTCAACTTCAGAAGAACACGTCTGTATGCAGGCTTGGGATTGGTACTCATGTCACTGATTCCTGGTCATATAAAGACCGCGACATAAGTCGCGGTCTGGGGAAACGGAAAAACCGGTTCGATTAGGCCTTTTGAGCGGCCGCGATTTGAGCTGCTACTTCTGCAGCGAAATCGGTCTCTTGCTTCTCGATGCCTTCGCCCACTTCGAAACGGGTGAAGGAAACAACGTCAGCGCCTTCTTTCTTCAGCAGCTCGGCAACGGTCATGGAAGGATCCTTCACGAACGGCTGACCAGTCAGGGAAACCTCACCGGTGAACTTCTTCATGCGGCCTTCAACCATCTTCTCGGCGATCTCTTTCGGCTTGCCGGAGTTGATGGCGATGTCGATCTGGATTTCGCGCTCTTTGGCAACGACGTCGGCAGACACATCTTCCGGCTTGACGAATTGCGGGCTGTTGGCAGCAACGTGCATGGCCAGATCTTTGGCCAGCTCGTCGGTACCGCCGACCAGCTTGGTGATAACACCGATGCGGGAACCGTGAACGTAGGTGCCCAGGTTGTCACCTTCAACCAGCATCACGCGACGCAGGTTCATGTTCTCACCGATCTTGGCGATCAGGTTGGTGATGGTCAGCTCGACGGACTCGCCGTTGCCGAAGTCGGCGGCTTTCAGCGCGTCAACGTCAGCAATCTTCTGGGTAGCGGCGATCTCAACGATTTTCTGACCCATGGCCAGGAAGCCGGCATCCTTGGAAACGAAGTCAGTCTCGCAGTTCAGCTCGATCATGACGGCAACGTTGCCTTCGGTACGGGCGAAGATCACACCTTCAGCGGCGATACGGCCAGCTTTCTTGGCGGCTTTGGCCTGACCGGATTTGCGCATGTTTTCGATAGCCAGTTCGATATCACCGTTGGCTTCTTCCAGTGCTTTTTTGCAATCCATCATGCCAGCGGCGGTGCGCTCGCGCAGTTCTTTTACCAGGGCGGCAGAAATGTTTGCCATGTCCAGTATCCTCGGTCTTGAATTGACAAGAAACAGGGGCCACAAGGGCCCCTGCTAACCAATTACATCAGCTTGGTTAATAAGGGCTTTGCAGTCCTTATCAATTACTCAGCTTCAACGAAGCCATCTTGTTCGGCTTGAACAACGATGTCCTGAGCGCGAGCTTCCAGTACGGTGTCAGCAGCAGCATTCAGGTACAGCTGAACGGCACGGATAGCGTCGTCGTTACCCGGGATGACATAGTCAACGCCGTCCGGGTTGGAGTTGGTATCAACGATGGAAACTACCGGGATACCCAGGTTGTTGGCTTCTTTGATAGCGATGTGCTCGTGGTCGGCATCGACAACGAACAGAACGTCAGGCAGGCCGCCCATGTTCTTGATACCACCCAGGCTCTTCTCCAGCTTTTCCATTTCGCGAGTACGCATCAGCGCCTCTTTCTTGGTCAGCTTGTCGAAGGTACCGTCTTGGCTCTGGGTTTCCAGATCTTTCAGGCGCTTGATGGACTGACGAACGGTTTTCCAGTTGGTCAGCATGCCGCCCAGCCAGCGGTGGTTAACATAGAACTGGTCGCAACGCTCAGCGGCTTCTTTTACGGCTTCAGACGCGGCACGCTTGGTACCTACGAACAGTACCTTGCCCTTCTTGGCAGCTACGGAGCTGATGAAGTTCATGGCATCGTCAAACATCGGAACGGTTTTTTCCAGGTTGATGATGTGAACCTTGCTGCGGGCACCGAAGATGTAGGATTTCATTTTCGGGTTCCAGTAACGAGTCTGGTGACCGAAGTGAACGCCGGCTTGCAGCATGTCGCGCATAGAAACTTTAGCCATTTTATACCTCTGTATTGGGGTTAGGCCTCCACACATCCCATATAACCGACCCGTTAAGGCACCCCGGCATATGTGTCGATGTGTGTGTGTTGTTTAAGTAAGGGTGATGGTACGGGGAGACAAGTTCCCCATTCCGGCGCGCTTTATACCATAACTTTGGTCAGGACACCACCAGCCGTACCACTAAAAATGGATCCCTGCCGAGCAGGTTGCGGCACCGATTTGACGCTGTGATGACAATCACACTGGAAGTAAACGGGGGTTGGGGATAAAATTTTGGCCTGATTGCAAACGCATCTATTTTTCATTACCTGATTGCCGGACATCACAGGGTGCGCGGTCAGGTCCCAAGAGAGATCCCATGTCCATTAAAATCAAGACACCGGAAGAGATTGAAAAGATGCGCGTTGCCGGCCAGCTGGCCGCCGATGTGCTGGTCATGATCGCCCCCCACGTCAAGGCGGGCGTCACCACCGACGAACTGAACACCATCTGCCACAACTACATGGTCGACGTGCAGCAGGCCATCCCTGCCCCGCTCAACTATCACGGCTTCCCCAAGTCCATCTGCACCTCGGTGAACGATGTGATCTGCCACGGCATTCCGAACCACAAGAAGCTGCGCGAGGGTGACATCATCAACCTCGACATCACCGTCATCAAGGATGGCTACCACGGCGATACCTCCGCCATGTTCATCGTGGGCGAGACCACCCCGCTGCGTCGCCAGCTCTGCAAGGTGGCTCAGGAGAGCCTCTACGCCGCCATCAAGCAGGTGCGCCCCGGCATGTGCATCACCGAGATCGGCGCCGTGATCCAGCCCATCGTCGAGAAGGCCGGTTTCTCCGTGGTACGTGACTACTGCGGTCACGGCATCGGGGCCGAGTTCCACGAAGAGCCGCAGATCCTGCACTACCGCAACGGCGGCAAGCTGGAGCTCAAACCTGGCATGTGCTTCACCATCGAGCCCATGGTCAACAGCAAGAAGTACCACTGCAAGGTCAACCCGAAGGATGGCTGGACCGTGACCACCAAGGATGGCGGCGACTCCGCCCAGTGGGAGCACACCCTGCTGGTGACCGAGGATGGCTGCGAGGTGCTGACCCTGCGCCCGGACGACACTATCGACCGTCTCATCAAACACGGTTAACATCAAACCCCGGCCCCTCGCCGGGGTTTTGTTTTTATCAGCCGCAGGCCCCGCACTTCGGCCTGCGACAAGAGTGTGAGACGCCATGGACGCCAGCCTGCTTTCCCCCCATTTGCTGCCCGACGATCAGCTCACCCGCGAGAACTGCAAGGAGTACCTGAGCCGTTTTCTCGGCTGGCTGCACGCCCGCTTCGACGCCGGTGACAACATCATCGAACTGGTGGCCACCCGCTCCGAATACATGGACCAGCTGCTGACCCGGCTGTGGCAGAAATTCGGCTTTGACAAGACGGAACTCACCCTGATCGCGGTAGGAGGCTATGGCCGCGGCGAGCTGCACCCCCACTCCGACATCGATCTGCTGATCCTCTACGAAGGGGACGAGCTGGACGAGGTGCTGGGGCTGCGCATTGGCGAGTTCATCACCCTGTTGTGGGATCTCAAGCTGGAGGTGGGCCAGGCGGTGCGCAACGTGCGCGAGTGCATCGAGCAGGGGCGCGGCGACATCACGGTCGCCACCAACCTCATCGAGGCGCGTTACATCACCGGCCGCGAGGCGGGCTTCCAGCAGCTAAAGGAGGCCACCGGCCCCCAGCACTTCTGGCCGAGCGAGCAGTTCTTCAAGGCCAAGCGCGAAGAGCAGGCCCAGCGCCACCAGCAGTTTCTCGGCACCGCCTACAAGCTCGAACCGGATCTCAAGTGCAATCCGGGGGGACTGCGCGACATCCAGACCCTGGCCTGGGTGGCTCGCCGCCACTTCGGCGCCACCACATTGTTCGAGATGACCAGCCACGGTTTTCTCAACCGGGCCGAGTATCGCGAGCTGCTCGACTGCCAGAATTTCCTCTGGAAGGTGCGCTTCGCCCTGCACATGGCCATCAACAAGGGCGACAACCGGCTGCTGTTCGATCGCCAGCGCACCGTGGCCCAGATGCTGGGTTTCGAGGGGGAAGGCAACGCCCCGGTCGAGCAGATGATGAAGCGCTTCTATCAGACGGTGCGACGGGTCTCCGAGCTCAACGAGATGCTGCTGCAGCTGTTTGACGAGGCGATCCTCGGCAACACCGCCATGGACGTACGCCGCCTCTCCGACGAGTTCCAGTTGCGCGGGCGCCTCATCGATGCGGTGGATAGCGAGCTGTTCGGCCGCGATCCCGCCGCCATCCTGCGCCTCTTCTACCAGATTGCCCAGCACCCGGAGATTGCCGGCATCCACTCCGCCACCCTGCGCCAGCTGCGCGAGGCGCGCCGCAAGCTCAACTGCTGGCTGCAGGACCTGCCCGAGTGCCGCCGCCTGTTCATGGCGCTGCTGCGCCACCCCAACGGCATCGGCCAACCACTCAGCCTGATGCACAAATACGGCATCCTGGCCGCCTACCTGCCGCAGTGGAACCTTATCGTCGGCCAGATGCAGTTCGACATGTTCCATGCCTACACGGTGGACGAACACACCCACCGGCTGCTCAAGAACATCCACCAGTTTCCCAACCCGGCCAGCCGCCAGACTCACCCGCTCTGCCACGAGGTCTTCACCCGGCTGCGCAAGCCGGAGCTGCTCAGCATTGCCGCCCTCTTTCACGACATCGCTAAGGGGCGACGCGGCGATCACTCCGAGCTCGGCGCCGTCGATGCGCTGGAGTTCTGCCAGCTGCACGGCCTGGATCGCTACGAGAGCCGGCTGGTCGCCTGGCTGGTGCGCCACCATCTGCTGATGTCGGTCACCGCCCAGCGCCGCGACATCTACGACCCGGACGTGGTCACCGACTTTGCCCAGAAGGTGCGCGACGAGCAGCACCTCGACCTGCTCTACTGCCTGACCGTGGCCGATATCTGCGCCACCAACGACACCCTCTGGAACGACTGGAAGGGCACCCTGCTGCGCGAACTCTACTTCGCCACCCAGAAGGCGCTGCGCCAGGGGCTGGAGAACCCGCCTGACATGCGGCTGCGGATCCGTGAAAACCAGCGCCAGGCCAAGCAGTTCCTGGCCCAGCGCGACGTGCCGGAAGAGGCCATCAACCAGCTCTGGAGCGATTTCAAGGCCGATTATTTCCTCCGCCACACCCCGGAGCAGATCGCCTGGCACTGCCGCAAGATCATCGAGCACGGCGACAACCCGGCGCCGCTGGTGATCATCGGCAAGCACCCGACCCGCGGCGGCAGCGAGGTGTTCATCTACTGTCGCGACACCCCGAATCTGTTCGCCACCGTGGCCTCGGCGCTGGATCAGAAGAACCTCAACATCCACGACGCCCAGATCATGAATTCGCGCAGCGACTACGTGCTCGATACCTTCGTGGTGCTCGAGCCCAACGGCGAGCCCATCAGCCCCAACCGCACCGCCACCATCAAGAAGGCGCTGGAGAAGGCGCTGCAGGAACCGGGCAAGCTGGTGCTGCGCAGCAAGCCCCTGTCGCGCCGCCATCGCCAGTTCAGCGTACCGACCCGGGTGGTGTTTCTGCCCCACAAGGGGGAAAACCGCCACACCCTGCTGGAGCTGACCGCACTCGACACCCCGGGCCTGCTGGCCCGCATCGGCGCCGTGTTCCAGCAGTGCGGCCTGTCGCTGCACGCCGCCAAGATCACCACCATCGGCGAGCGAGTGGAGGACTTCTTCAGCCTCACCACCCTGGCTGGCGAACCCCTGACCCAGACCGAGCAGCAAGCACTGGAAGAGCGGCTGGTCAATCAGCTCAACCCTGTGGAGAGCGCTGGAGGGTAGACCCATGGCACTCCGGGCCGGCCTCACAAGACCCCGTTTATCAGCCTGATTTTTCAGTCAGAACAAGTGGTTGGGCCACTCGAGTACAATAAATCGCCGTTCTTGTGAAGAAATCGGCCCGGGCCCTTAAAAACAGTTGGAAAAGTGTGATACAACAAACGGAATTTTTTAAAGGAAACCTGTCATGACCGAGTTGCAACAGATCATCGAAGCGGCCTTCGAGCGCCGTGATTCCATCACTCCCGGCTCCGTCGATGCCGCCACCAAGGCCGCCATCCTGCAAGCCATCGACCTGCTGGATTCCGGCAAGGCCCGCGTCGCCGAGAAGATTGCCGGCGAGTGGGTGGTGCACCAGTGGTTGAAGAAGGCGGTGTTGCTCTACTTCCGCATCAATGACAACGGCATCATCAAGGGCGACGATGCCCAGTACTACGACAAGGTTCCCCTCAAGTTCTCCGACTACAGCGCCGAGCAGTTCAAGGCCGCCGGTGTGCGCGTGGTACCCCCTGCCACCGCCCGCAAAGGCTCCTTCATCGCGCCCAATACCGTGCTGATGCCCTCCTACGTCAACATCGGCGCCTTCGTCGATGAAGGCACCATGGTCGACACCTGGGCCACCGTGGGCTCCTGCGCCCAGATCGGCAAGAACGTGCACCTCTCCGGCGGCGTCGGCATCGGCGGCGTGCTGGAGCCGCTGCAGGCCAACCCGACCATCATCGAGGACAACTGCTTCATCGGTGCCCGCTCCGAAGTGGTGGAAGGGGTGATCGTGGAGGAAGGCTCCGTCATCTCCATGGGCGTCTTCATCGGCCAGTCCACTCGCATCTATGACCGTGAAACCGGCGAGATCCACTACGGCCGCGTGCCGGCTGGCTCGGTGGTCGTCTCCGGCTCCCTGCCCTCCAAGTGCGGCAAGTACAGCCTCTACGCAGCCGTCATCGTCAAGAAGGTGGATGCCAAGACCCGCGCCAAGGTCGGCATCAACGCCCTGCTGCGTTCCATCGACGAGTAAGCGGTTTTGCTGTGATTTAAAAGGGCGCCTGATGGCGCCCTTTTGATTTTGGCGCCCCTGTCACAGGCAAGCCACACCGGCTCGGTTAAGATAGACGTGACAGGATCGTTTCAAACCGAGGAAGCCTGATGTACGAGAATCTGAAGAGCCTGGGGATCCAGGATCCCGCCTCCGTCGACAGCTATACCCTGCGCCAGGAGGCCAACCACGACATCCTCAAGATCTACTTCAAGAAGCAGAAGGGTGAGTTTTTCGCCAAGAGCGTCAAGTTCAAATACCCGCGCCAGCGCAAGACCATGCTGGTCGATTCGGGCACCCATGAGTACAAGGATGTCACCGAGATCAACGCCAATCTGAAATACGTGGTGGACGAGCTCGACAACCTGACCCAGGGCGTGCACGTGCAGGCCGACCCGGACATCAAGCAGAAGATCTTGCGCGACCTGCGCCACCTGGAAAAAGTGGTGCAGAACAAGATCAGCGAAATCGAGCGGGATCTGGAAAAGCTCTAAACCGGTCTGATGCAGCAAAGGCGCCCACGGGCGCCTTTTTCATTGGGTCACAACAGACAGGCGCCATCAGGCCAGCCCCGCACATGCCCCGCCGCCCAAACGCGGCCCAGCAAAAAGGGAGGCTTGCGCCTCCCTTTTCGGAACTCGGAATGAAAGCAGGGATTAGTTGCTCTTCATCCAGATGTCCATGTCGGTTTTCAGGTTGTCGGACTTGGTACCGAAGATGGCTTGTACGCCAGAACCTGCAACCACCACACCGGCGGCGCCCAGTTTCTTCAGACCGGCCTGGTCAACCTTGGCCACATCCTTCACGCCGACACGCAGACGGGTGATGCAAGCGTCCAGAGAAGCGATGTTCTCCTTGCCACCGAAGGCAGTGACCAGTGCGGCAGACATCTCGTCCTTGCTCTGACCAACGCTCTCTTCAGCAGTTTCGTCTTCACGGCCCGGGGTCTTCAGGTTCATGGCACGGATGACCACGGTGAAGACCACGTAGTAGATGACGGCATAAACCAGACCCAGACCCACCAGCAGCAGCATGTGATCGGCACGCGGGGATTGCACCACGAAGTCGATGAAGCCGTTGGAGAAGGTGTGGCCGTGTACCACGCCCAGGGAGTTGGTCAGCACGTAGGCCAGACCGGCCAGCACGGCGTGGATGGCGTACAGTACCGGGGCGATGAACAGGAAGGAGAACTCGATAGGCTCAGTGATACCGGTCAGGAAAGAGGTCAGGGCGGCAGAGGCCATGATACCTACGATCTTGGCGCGGTTTTCCGGCTTGGCGGAGTGCGCGATGGCAAACGCGGCGGCAGGCAGACCGAACATCTTGAACAGGTAGCCACCGGCCAGCTGACCGAAGCCGTTGCCGGCAGCGCGGGAGGCGTCGTCAGCAGTCAGGAAGCAGGTCATGATGCCGTGTACGGTTTCGCCAGCGGCGTTGACACAGGTACCAGCCTGATAGAAGAACGGCACGTTCCAGATGTGGTGCAGACCGAACGGGATCAGTGAACGTTCAACCACGCCGTAGATACCGAAGGCCAGTACCGGGTTCTGGTTGGCAGCCCAGTCGGAGAAGGCACCGATGGCGGCACCTACCGGCGGCCAAATCACGGACAGGATCACGCCCAGACCGATGGAGACGAAACCGGTGATGATGGGCACGGCGCGCTTGCCGGCGAAGAAGCCCAGGTACTCGGGCAACTGAATCTTGTAGAAGCGGTTGAACGCCCAGGCGGCCACGCCACCGGCGAGGATACCACCCAGTACGCCGGTCTCGATGGTCTCGACGCCCATCACGGGAGCCATCACCTTCAGGGTGGCGCTCATGATGCCGTAGCCAACGATGGCAGACAGGCCGGATACGCCGTCGTTATTGGTAAAGCCGAGTGCCACGCCCACGGCGAACAGCAGGGCCATCTGACCGAATACGGAACCACCGGCCTGCTCCATCAGCTGGGAGACAATTTCCGGCAACCAGCTGAAGTGGGCAGCACCCACCCCCAGCAGAATACCTGCAACGGGCAAGACCGATACTGGCAGCATCAGCGCCTTACCGACCTTTTGCAGATTAGAGAAAGCATTTTTTAACATGTGTGCGCTCCTGAATGGAATGTCTTACCGTAGACGCTTCAGTCCAATTTATAGACGACCAAGAACATCATCTCTCATCGGCATGAATTCGACGCGGGTTTGTTTATTTTGACCAGCTGAATATAACCCAGCAGATCGCAAATATCTTCCATCAGGGGTAAGCGAATAAAAAATTTGGAGGGGAGATCACAAGATAATTTAGGCGGGAATCTTCGGCTAATTACAGCTATATTTCGGCATCTTCATGCTAAACCAGAAATATGAAAAGTGCTGTTTCGCATTGTATTTTAGCCAATCAAAACAATACACCACGAAACACAATGTAACTTAATGTAACTATTTGCTGCTTTTTCTATTTTAGTCTACCGATTAAAAAGGCCTCCAACAAGGGAGGCCTCAAATAAATATTATTTTTTAAAGACCGGACAATATTCAACCTTTCTGGGAACGCTTGACCGCATCCACAAAGACCGATTTCGCCTTGGTCGAACCTGCCCGTTCCGCTTCGCTGACCAATCTCATCGCCTTGTCGATGTCACCGGCTTTCACCGCTTTCTCGATCTGGGATTGATAGAAGGCCTCGGTTTCGCTCAGCATGGCGGGCGCAGACTTGGCAGGCGCGGCTACCGCAGCGGTCGCCACAGTGCCTGCCGCAACGGCCGTCGCCGCCGGTGCAGCCTTGCTCATTGCCACCTTGTCGGCATATTCAGGCTTGAAGACTGCTTCCAGTCCCTGCCCTTTTGCCATGTCGGCAACCTTGATCTGTACCAGACCCCATGGGGAGTGTGGGATCACGGGGTCCTTGATATCCGGCTCGACCGTCCCATTGGCTCTGGCAAACGCCTTGGAGGGGTGCAGTATGGTGGTGCTGCCTGCCAGCTTGTCGGCCGGAGCATAGACAATCATATAGGTCTCGGCCGCCGGATTGCCCGGCATGCTACGGTCGACGAACAACTTGCCCTCAATCCTGTCGTTATCGAGCAGATGGGCCGGCTGATAGGTGAATACCGATTCACCCAGCACGCGCGTCACCTTGAACTGGGCATCCAGCATGATGACCTGCGGGATCAGCACCGTCTTGCTCACCTGGGATGCGATGCTGATGGCGAGATTGCCGGTATTGGCCGGCAGGCGATAAGCAGCGAAATAGCTCATCCCCTCGTCAAACTGAAAACTGGGTTGCTTGCTGTCGAGGGCCAGCAGAGTGTCGCCCTCCGGCAACGCCACATAATTGAAATCACTGAAAGCGGCGCAGCAGCTGGTCGCCTGCGAGAGCGCCTGCTTGGCCTGCTCGGCATTACTCAGGATGGATGCATGATCCTGCACGGGGACCAACATGCTACCGGAACAACCGGCCAACAGCGCAGTAACCACGGCTGCGATAGACATCTTTACCAGTTTCATTCTTCTTATCTCCATAACCCGGTTGCCGTTACCCGGCGAAACAAAACTGCCCCCATACGGGGGCAGTGACTAACTTAACTTAAACAGCGGCTTACCACCAAGCTTCTGCTTGAACACCAAAGTTCCAGGTATCTTTAGATGTTTTACTGTTATAGGGAGTACCAGCCATGTCGTTGTCATCCAGAGCTACATAAGAAGTAAAGACTCGGATTTCAGGACGAGCCCAGAAGCTTGAGCCAGCAGACCAAGCCTGAGACAAGGTCAACTTGTAACCAGAATCTTCAAGGGAAGAACCGTTGGTAGACTTGTTCTTGTCCTTGAAGTAACCGCCTTCAAAGATGGTTTTGTTGAAGTCATCCCACTTGTACATCGGGCGTGCAACAACGGACATGGTTTCCCACTTGTCGTTGCCATCCCACATGTCATTGCCTACCCCATAGACCAGCTGGTGGCCCATCTCCCAGGAGTTGCCCATCGGGATCACACCATGGTTGATGATACGGAAACCGTCAGCACCATCCTTGGCTTCAGCACCGTACCAGGAACCGTCACCATAGAAAGCCATGGTCTTGGAGTAACCTTCAGTACCGTACTGCAGCACAGTCTTGTTGAATCCCCCAAAGATGCCTTGGGTCAATTCAGCGGTCAGCATTACGCCATCTTTGGCGTTTTTGTACTGAACATTGGAAGAGTCTTTTTGAGCATCTGTTGGATTGGCTATTGCATAGTCAACTCCGACTTCCAAAGAAGCATCTTGCCACAAAGGAATACCTGCATAGCGCAGGTCAAGGGTATTTACATCCATCCCCTCAAACTTGGTCCAACCATCTTTGCCGTCCCAACCACGGTCATTGCGAACCCAGGCGAAGGAAATTTTACCAGGACCGGCCTGGACACCTTCGATACCAGCACCGGCACCGGAGATGTTCCAGTAGTAGAAGTCGGAGATGTGAATGTCGTGACGTTGGTAGTAACGCTTACCGGCCCACAGGGTGGCTTCCGGCGCAAAGCCCAGTAGCCCCTTGGCCTGGACGTTGAACTGGCGCAGCGCGAACTCGGAGTCACCGCTGCACTGTTTTTCATCGAAGTTACATACAGAACCAGTACCTTCCCAGTCATTGGAACCGTTGGAAGTCATGGCGAACATGGAGTCAACGTAGAAAGTCTTGCCATCCTTGTTGAATACTTCCTGCCCCAGCTGAACTTCACCGTAGGTATCATCTTCGTTACCCAGACGACCCACCTTTTGTTTGCTCAAAGTCTGCATGTCGCCATCACTGGAAACGCCGACACCTGAACGGAAGTAGCCGTGGAAATCAACGGCGAAGGCGGCTTGGGAAGCCAGGGCTGCGGTTACTGCTGCAGCGATCGGGAGCCACTTTGCTTTCATTTTCATTTTCCTTATTCCCGCTGTGAGGAGTGTGATCCTGAATATCCAAGTTCTTATCACCGTAAAAACGTTTGGGTGATAACCGAGGCCGATTATAGGTAGCCAATTTCGGGACAAACATGAGCTGATTCACAAAATGGCGACAAATCGCCCAGCATTGGCTGCAGAGGGTTGTATGGGATGGATAACTGTGAATTTATGCAATAACTCACTATTCACTATGGTTGAAATGCAAAAAGATCCACCATGAAACCGCTACCAGCAATTAATTCGCTTCGAAGATTAAGTGCTAAATATTCAAATTGATGACAAAAACATGACTGAAATCGCTTTCAATGGGGAACTTTTAAATTTGCGGCATGTCAGCTGGCGCCGAAATAAATCACTGAGCAAACAAGGAACGGCTTGAAAAATAACCGGAGAAATAGCGGGCAAATATGGCCAGTTGAGACTGTCCTGCCCCACAAAATAAATATCCCCGCCAGACGGACTGAACGGGGATCTATAAGTGATGAAAAAGAGTGGTCGCTAGAGTTTATTTAGCCAGTCATTGAGCCAGGCCAGCGCCACTTTTTCCGGTTCATCGTCGACGGTGGCATCTATTTCCAGCCGGGGCAGCAGAGGGCTGGCGCCAAGCTCCTGCAGCAGTCCATCGAGGTGGCGACCGGCGCCGCAGAAGTGCTCATAGCTGCTGTCCCCCATGGCGATCAGGGCATAACGCCACCCTTTCATATAGGGGGCCCGATCAGTCAGGGCAGTAGCCAGTGGTTGCAGATTGGGCGGAATGTCACCCTGGCCGGTGGTGGCGGTGATGACCAGCAAGAATCGACTCGCATCCAGATCTTCCAGCTCGGCCTCCTCGAACACCCGACAGCCGTGTCCCGCCTGTTCCAGCCGCACGGCCAGCGTCTCGGCCACCAGCATGGCAGCGCCGTACACGGTTCCCACCACTATATCTATCTGCACCATCACGACCCCCTTTGACCAACATGGATGCCCAGCATGCCACAGCGCGGAGTCAGGCAACACCCCGAACGCCTCAGTAGTCGCTCTCGCTGGCAGGCCAGCCCAGTGCGGCAAACAGCTGCAGCACGTGCGACCCCAGCGGCGCCTGGATGCGCATCGGCACCTTCAGCACCGGATGCTGGAAGCTGAGGGTGCGGGCCACCAGCAGCAGGCGATCGCAACCATAGTACTCGCGAAAGAAGCGGTTGTGGCGGCCATCGCCGTGGGTGGTGTCACCGACGATAGGGTGGAACAGATGATCGAGGTGACGGCGCAGCTGATGCTTGCGACCCGTCTTGGGGAACAGCCGAACCAGGCTGTAGCGACTGGTAGGGTGTTTCTTGGAAACCGCATGGGGCAACTCGACCTGATGCAGGCGACGAAACGCGGTCACCGCCTCCTGGGCCGGACGATCCGGATCGCTCATGGCATCGGCGATCTTGTCCAGCTGCTCCTTGAGGGGGTAGTCGATAACCCCCTGCTCCGGAGCCCAGCCTCGCACCAGCGCCAGATACTCCTTGTGCACCTGACGGGCGGCAAAGGCCTCGGTCAGGGTACGGGCCACGGCAGGATCGAGGGCAAACAGCAGCACCCCCGAGGTGGGTCTGTCCAGCCGATGTACCGGGTAGACGTGACGACCGCCGATGAGATCTCGGGTCATCTGCATGGCAAAACGGGTTTCGGCCTTGTCGAGCCAGCTGCGGTGCACCAGCAGACCGGAGGGCTTGTTGACCGCCACCAGCCAGTCATCCTGGTAGAGCAGGGTCAGCTTCATCTCGCCGTCGTCTTGAGTGGTGCAAGCATCTGAACTGCCACCCGTCTGCGTTTTCTTCTGATGACCCCGGGTCTGCTCGCTCATCATTGTTCGACCACTTTGCCGGAGAGCAGCAGATCGAAGCGGGCGATCAGGCGCAGCAGGGCTTCAACCTCGGCCAGATCTTCCTTGTAGACTTCGCTGGCCATAGGATAGAGAGAGACGCTGCTGGGCAGCGGCGCCTGCAGCAGCACCAACTGCTCCATGCGCGGGATCAGCACGAACTGCAGCCACTGATCGAAGCTCAGGGTATCGACGCAAAACGGCAGCTCGCTGGCCAGGGCCTCTTCCCCCGGATGGGTCGCTTGCCAACGTTCCAGACGTTGCAGTTCGGCGGTCAGTTCGCCCAGCAGGCCGGCGACCAGCAGATATTGATTCATTGCGCTCTCTTCCTCATCACCACGTCCCCGGTTCGCGGTTCAGTCAACAGCGAATCGGGCTTTGCAAAAAAGGGCGCTACTATACACCCTCCCCCCCGCTCTCTGCCATGCCCCCGGCGGCCATTCGTACGGGTCGCAACACGCCTCCCCGCTGGCTATCTTGTGCCAGCGCCTTATAATCGGCCCGCATCACCCTTAGCCGGATCACCTCATGTCCACCATCAATACTCTGACTGACTTTCTGACCCAGGCCGATACCCAGTTTCAGCTGTTCGACATGGGCCGCCAGGTGCGGCCGCTGGCGAGCGACACCTTCGTGCGCATCGAGCAGCAGCAGGAGCCCTACCCCTGGCCCCTGCAGCAGCACGCCTGGCTCGGCGTCCACTTCTTCCAGCCGGCCGAGTCGCGCCACTACCTCTGGTTCCTCAAGTTTGCTCTCGACGAGCGCGGTCTGCTCATCTCGAGCGGCCCCAAGCACTTCATGGATCAGGTGGTGGAGACTCTGGGCTACAAGCTGACCGGCGAGCTCGATGAGGAGAAGGCCCAGCGGCTGGCCGAGAATCCCTACACCTTCCGCCCGGCCGAAGCCAAGATGGCCAGCCTGCACGCCAAGCTGGCACGCCAGCTGGAGCAGGCCCCGTCCGCCTATTACGACGGGCTCTGCCACTACCTGTCCGCTCCCTCTCCCGAGGGGTGGCAGACCCTCGGCGTACAGGGCTTTGCCGATCTGGCGGAGCGGCTGCAGGATGAGCGCAACCTGGCGCTGGTGTGCAAGGCGCTGCCGAAGCTGCCGCAAGAGCCGCTCTACGCCCTCTGCCAGAGCCTGGAGAACGCACCGCTGCCGCCGGCCGTACAGGGCGCCCTGTTCGAGCGCATCGGCAAGGAACAGGAGTGCGCCGAGCCCAACGCCGAAACCCTGGCCTACCTGTGTCGGGCGCTGGCCTCCTGCAACGGCAGCAGCATGCGTACCAACAAGCTGCTGACCCTGCTGCAAACCCAGCCGAGCCCGGCCCTGCTGCTGGCCATCGCCGGCCGGCTCTGGCCCGATCTGAAGGATGCCGCCCTGCTCAGCCTGTTCCTGGAGCAGCTGGCCCTGCAGCCGACCCAGTTCTTCAATCAGGTATTTGCCGAACTGGTGACCCTGCCGGCCCTGCGCAATGATATGCTGGCCAGACTGCGCGACCCCGAGCGCAGCGACGCCCTGGGCCAGGCCATCGGCCGCCTGTTCGCCTCGGCCTGATGATAGCGGCGCCCCGCCACCCTGGCGGGGCGCCGCCCGACACGGACACACCGCAAAAGGAGCCCGCGATGGGTGAAGTGCTCGCCATCTTGCTGCTGACCCTGGCTGCAGGTGCCTTCTGGCACCAGCGTCGCCAGGCCGAACTCGCCTGGCAATACATGCGCCGCTACTGCCAGCATCATGACCTGCAACTGCTGTCGCTGGCGCGCAGCCACCGGGCGCTGGCCCACCGACCGCTGCGCCTGCTCACCTATTACGAGTTCGAATTTTCCAGCGATGGCGAGAGCCACTACCTGGGACAGCTGCGCATGCAGGGGCTGCAGGTGGTCGGCGTTGACCTCCCGCCACATCGGGTACCCAGCCTGTAAATCTCCCGCCTCGGGGCGAGCCTATACTGTTCTGGAATGTCTTTTCGGAGAGATGAAATGGAGTTCCTGACCCACGATCTGGCCGCCCTGTTTGCCCAGCTGGGGCTGGCCAACGACGAGCTGAGCCTGCACCGCTTCATTCACGAGCACAGCCTCGACAACCAGACCCTGCTGCCGGAAGCCCCCTTCTGGACCAGTGCCCAGGCCAATTTTCTGCGCGATGCCCTGTGGAACGATTCGGACTGGTCGGAAACCATCGACGAGCTGGACGTACTGCTGCGCCGGCACGATTGACCCGCTTCCCGCTTTTCAGTCTCCCGCGCTTTGGTTAAGCTCTGTGCCCCGTCCAGCCCCTATATCCCCATGCCGTGCAGGAGCACTCATGTCAGCCCAAGAGATCATCCGCATCGCCAATGAACTGGCGGCCAAGGGCATCGCCCCCACCACCGCCATGGTCAAGGCCCGCCTCGGCCAGCCCGTTCCCATGGCCGAGCTGCTCAAAGTGCTGAGCCAGTGGAAGCAGCAACCCGCAGCCGCCCCGGAAGTCGCCAGCCCGGCGCAGGAGGCCCCCGCTCCCGCCGCCGAGCCCACCCTGTTGCAGCTTGCCGAACGGCTCGAACGTCTCGAACGCAAAGTGGATCGGTTGACCGAGCTGCTGCTCCAGCAGGGGAAGTCGTGAACCATGTACATCCTCGAACTCTGCTTTGAGTGCTATCGCGACACCTCGCTGGGCGAGGCCGAGCGGGCCATCGTCAACTACCTCGACATGCTGCGCTATCAGGGCCAGATCCTCGGCCGGGAGTTTCCCACCAGCATGCACGAGGGCTACTTCGTCAGCCGGGTGGTCTGCCCGGAGCAGGACAGCCTGCACCCCGACAACCAGAGCGAGCAGGTCAAGCTGGCGGAACAGGGCCTGCACCAGGCCGGGCTGCTCGCCCCCAAACTCCACCTGCAGGGGGCGGACTTGCTCTCCGACAGCACCGACCCTTGCGGCCATGATGGCGAGCGCCCCAGCTGGATGCTGCTCTATACCAGCTTCCTGCACACCTGCTCGCCGCTGCGCTGCGGCGATCACTTCGCCCCCATCCCGCTCTATCGGCTGCCGGCCGTCGCCAA
This sequence comes from Aeromonas dhakensis, assembly GCF_000820305.1. Classification (GTDB taxonomy): domain Bacteria; phylum Pseudomonadota; class Gammaproteobacteria; order Enterobacterales; family Aeromonadaceae; genus Aeromonas; species Aeromonas dhakensis. The sequence goes on along the minus strand of NZ_CDBH01000027.1, from coordinate 58,068 downwards.
CGGCGACCACAAGCAGATCATCAAGTGGCAGGAGGATTGGGAGGCGTGCGATCAGCTGCAGATGAACGGCTCCATCGCCGAACATGCGGCGCTGCACGAAATCGGTGAGGTGGGCAGCCGGCTCCATCGCCGTGGCAGCGATCTCGGCAAGCGGCTGGAAGCCCTGACCGGCATCCCCACCTACTACTACCTATACCGGGTGGGTGGCCGCAGTGCGGCCGAGGAGAAGGCTCGCCCCTGTCCGGGCTGCGGCGGCGAGTGGGCGCTGGCCGAGCCCTTGCACGAGATCTTCGACTTCAAGTGCGATCCCTGCCGGCTGGTCGCCAACCTCTCCTGGGATTTCAAGAACTGAGCCCGGCGGTGAACCAAACAAAAACGCCTTGCCGGTCGGCAAGGCGTTTTTCATTGTGGCTGACGCCGCTTATTGCGGCAGGGTCTCCAGCCGCTCGAGGAACGCGGGTAGAGAAGGCGCCAGCACCAATCGGCGGCCCGAGTCGAGCCACTCCAGCCACACCTGACCACTCTCGTTGTCGAGCGATACCAGCGTCATCTCGTTGCGGGTGGTGGCGATGAACAGGGAGGGGCTGCGCTTCAACTTGCGCAGCATCAGCAGGTGGCCGATGAGGTTCTCCTTGAGCAGGTCGAGATCCGCCTCGTTCCAGGGCAGCACAAACTCGAGCCGCAATCCCTTGTAGAGACAGGGCACAGGGCGACTGAACCAGCCACCAAACAGGGCCTGCGCGGCCGGGTGCAGGGTCAGCTCGAGCGCCTCGTTCATCGCCGTGAAATCGGCGGGCTCGGTGCGCCGATGCGGGCGCCAGGCGACCCGGCCTTCCTTGGGTTCATCCAGCTCGCAAGGGGAGCGCCAGTCCGCCTCCCACTCGCACAGGGGCAACCCTCGCCTCGCCTCGCCGTCGCGCTGCCAGCGCAAAAAAAAGTGTTCCAGGGCAGACAAGACTTGATCCGACATCGAAATTCCCCACAATTGCTGCCAAAGTCCGCTATTGCACCATCAAAGCCATGAGCAGACAAGGTGAAGCGCGGATCGCCAGCCGGCACTCCCCGCCTTGCCACCCCAAGCGGGGCCCATGCCTCTGCCATCGCCCATTCAACGTTCGAGTCACACAGATGAGCAAACAAGATAGATACGCCGGCGCCAGCGCCCTGCAGGGGCTGAGTCTCGGCCAGCAATCGGCCTACATCAGCCAGTACACCCCGGCCCTGCTGCAGCCAGTGCCCCGCAGTCTGAACCGCGACGACCTCGGTCTTGGCGGCGAGCTGCCGTTCCAGGGCTGCGACGTCTGGACCCTGTACGAGCTCTCCTGGCTCAATGCCAAAGGCAAGCCCATGGTCGCCGTCGGCGAAGTCTCGGTGCCTGCCACCAGCGCGAACCTCATCGAATCCAAGTCGTTCAAGCTCTATCTCAACTCCTTCAACCAGACCCGCTGCGACTCGCTGGAAGCGGTGCAGGCCATGCTGGTCAAGGATTTGAGCGCCTGTGCCGGCAGCGATGTGAGCGTCACCCTGTTTCCGCTGGCCCAGGCACCACACCACATTGCCGCCCTGCCGGGCGAGTGCATCGACGAGCAGGATATCGAGGTGGACCGCTACGAGTTCGATGCCGACCTGCTGCAAGGCGCGGCCGGCAGCCTGGAGGTGGAGGAGACCCTGCACAGCCACCTGCTCAAGTCCAACTGCCTGGTGACCAGCCAGCCGGACTGGGGCTCCGTGGTGATCCACTATCGCGGCCCGCAGCTGGACCGGGAAAAACTGCTGCGCTACCTCATCTCGTTTCGCCAGCACAACGAGTTCCACGAGCAGTGCATCGAGCGGATCTTCACCGATCTCAAGCACTTCTGCGCACCGAGCCAGCTGACCGTCTACGCCCGCTACACCCGCCGCGGCGGCCTGGACATCAACCCGTTTCGCAGCGACTGGGAAGTTGTGCCGGCCAACCTGCGCCTGATCCGGCAATAATCCGCAGGCCCTGCCCCCGCCGCTCTGCGCCGCCAGCGCCCGGATAACGGGGCTGGCGCGCAATCTGTCAGTAAACTCTGGACGCACGGGGGCGGGCTTGGATAACATGCCCTCACTCCCGTGCTGCCCTTAATCCAATGAATCAACTGTTTTTTCTGGCAATGATGATGTCCTCCCTGTCCGCTCCTGATCTGGATCTGGCCAAGGAGCAGTTGTCCATCGATCTGCAACAGGCCCAGACCCTGGTGCTGACCGATCCTGCCAGATGCGTGCAGATCACCTCCGCCTTCCTTGCGCGCACGGCCAATAATCCCAAGCAAATCATCAGCAATCGCCAGGAGTACGGCTACCGTGAGCCGCTGTTGAGCTATGGCACCGCCGCCCAGGCCACCGGCGCCCACCTGCTCAAGGGGGAGTGCCTGCTGCAACTGGGCCAGTTCCAGGCCGCCCAGAAGTCCCTCGATCAGGGCATCGCCATGGCGGCCAAGGAGCAGCAGCTGGAGCTGCAGGCCCACGGCCTCTACCTCAAGATCCGCAGCCAGAACCTGCTGGAACGCTCCCACGGTGCCAGCAGCGGCCTGCTCGGTCAGCTGGAGACCCTGCTCAGCACCCCCAGCCTGAAAGAGAGCCAGCTGCAGGTTTACAGCCGGCTGTTGCGCACCAATGCCAGCATAGAGGCGCACCAGTTCGACGAGGCCAAACGCCAGCTGGCCGAAGCCCGCCGCTGGGCGGATCAGACCAAGAACCCGCTGGCCAGCGCCTGGGTCAGCGCGGTGAGCGGCGATCTCTACCACGCCCTCAAGCAGCCGCAGCTCTCGCTGGGCGACTACATCGACGCCCAGCAGCAGGCCAGGGGCCTGCAGGATCCCCTCTTCCTCGGCCTGCTGTCGAACCAGATAGTGAACCTCTATGAAGAGGAGCAGGAGCCGCAGAAGGCGCTGCAATATGCCAATGAGGCAGCCAACTACTTCCACGCCCTCGGCAATCCCTCCCTGCTGAGCGACGCCCTCATCGTTCTGGCCCGCCTCAACCGGGAGCAGGGCGAGATGAACATGGCGCTGGTCTACTTCTTCAACGCCCTGGACCTGCTGGACGAGGGCAACAACCGCACCCGCATCGCCAACCTCAAGTACGAAATCGGCAAAACCTATCTGGAAACCGGCAACCTGACCCTGGCCCGCAACTACCTCACCGCGGCCCGCCAGTCCCACGAGCTGGGGGATGACAAGGAGCCGCTGATCGACACCCTGCTGCTGCTGGGCGAGCTGCACCTCAAGCAGAAGGAGGCGGGCATCGCCATCCTGCAGCTGGAGAACGCGCTGGCGCTGGCCAACCAGATAGGCGACACCCAGCGCCAGTTCGAGATCTTCCGTCTGCTCTCGGCCGCCTACGAGCAGAAGGGCTATCTGCAACAGGCGCTGGAGAGCTACAAAAACTTCCACCAGCGCAGCGAGCAGGTCCGCCAGCAGCAGGTCGATCTGGAGCAGGAGGCGATCCGCGACAACTACGCCCAAGTGGAGCGTGAACAGCAGATCAAGGAGCTGGAGCAGCAGCTGAGCACCAGCAAGCATCAACAGGATCGCTACCTCTGGTCGAGCGTGATAACCGGCCTGCTGCTGACCTTGTTCATCTACCTCTTCTTCACCCTCTGGCTCAAGTTGCGGGTCGCCCGCCTGCAGGGCAAACAGCTGGGTGAGGCGCTGCTGCTCGAGCCGCGCACCGGGCTGGCCAACTGGCAGCGACTGATGAGCCGCTGGCCGAGGGAGATGGCCAAGCGCCAGCAGCGCTCCGAGCGCTGGTATCTGAGCGAGCTGCCCAGCAGCGAATTTGACGACAAGCTGCACTACCTGCTGTTTCGGGTCCCCTTCCTGGTCAACAGCCTGGAGCAGCACGGCTATCAGGTGAGCCGCGAGATAGAGCAGGCCTTCGGTGCCTACGTCAACGGCCTCACCCCGCAGGATGGCCGCATCTACGACCTTCGCGAAGGCCATCTGCTCTATGTGGTGCCCCAGCGTCATGTGGAGGATCTGCACCGGCTGGCCCGCGAGCTGCTCGCCGCACTGGCCGAGTTCCCTTGCCAGCATCCGCTCGATCGCCACATCAGCCTCGGCATCGTCAGCCACCCCTTCCTGCCCAAGGCGGCCACCGCCCTCGATCATCACGGGCTGTTCGACCTCTGCTATCTGGCGCTGGCAGGAGCCATTCAGCTCAGTGAAAAATCCCAGCAAAGCGTCTGGTTGGAGCTGGCTGCCATCGATTGCCAGCAGGCCGCATTTTTTAATGGGGATGTGTGGCAATGCTGCTTGATGGCAATTGACAAGGGACTGGTAAAAGTAAATTCTTCTCATGAAAAGCAATGGGTTAATTGGCTTCAACTTTCACGGAAGAGAGTGCCGGTTGATCAGTGACGAATAGATAATCAACTGGGTCTGGAACTGGGTTCGACCGCTGTTGCTATCCAACACAACAACGATAATGACAACAGGGCGACCTGAATAATGAATGATATCGCTGCCGTAGCCGGACAACTGGCCAGACTCAGGGAATCCCTTCAGCAAAAACAGCTGGAGTTGGACGGCATTGTCTCCTTCTCCGATACCGAGCGCGCCCGCAGCATCCAGTTCATCGCCAAGCTGATGCAGGCCTGCCGCGGTCACGACCGGGAGCTGGACAACAAACTCGCCAAGCTCAAGCAGAAACTCGACGGCAACCCGCCGCTCTCCTCCCTCGACGCCGATCTCGCCATCATCGAGAAGCTGCTGCAGCAGCACGGCAACGCGCTGGAAGAGTCCATCTCCCTGACCAAGTCCGCCATCGAACTCGGCTCCAAGCAACTCAAGGCCATCAAGGGCTTCCCGGAAGATACCCGCAAATCCCTCAAGGAGTTTCTGGCGAGCCCGGATGGCTATGGCATCGGCGATCACCAGAAGAAGGTGATCCGACTGCTGGAGTTCTACCAGCAGGCCATCAAGATCCAGCTGTTGCCCAGCCAACCCCTGCTGGCACAGGGCTCGACGCCAGGCAACCAGCCCGAAACGGTCACCGATCTGGCCGCCCCCGAGCCGGATGCCCCCTTTGACGTCAAGATCCACGCCCACATCGCTGATGAGCTGCAGCGGCTCATCACCGAGCTCGACTTTGCCGGTGCGGTGGGCGAGAGCCTGGCGGACATTCGCCGCCAGCTGCTCAATGGCATCACCCCTCCCCTGCTGGCCGAGATCTGCCTGCAGGTGATCGAGCTCATCATCGAGGGCACCCGCGAGGAGCGCAAAGCCTCCCAGGCGTTTCTCAGCACCCTCAACGAGAGCCTCTCGGCCGTCCACTTCAGCTTCACCGAATCCCTCGACGAGGGGCGGGCCCTGCAAAGTGCCACCCTGGATACCCGCAAGGCCATCGACCAGGAGCTCAAAGCCATCGACCATACCCTGGCCAGCCATGACACCCTGGGCGACCTCAAGGAGGCCATCTCAGGCCACATGGGCGCCATCAGCCTGCTGCTGCAGGACAGAGAGGCCATGGCCGCCCGCGAGCGCCACCTGCTGACCCGGCTCTCCACCATGGAGGCCAAGCTGCGACTGATGAAGGAGGAGACTGCCGAGTACAAGAAGCGGCTCACCATCCAGAAACACAAGCTGTTCCTCGACAGCCTGACCCAGGTGCACAACCGGGCGGCCCTCGATGAGCGGCTCGAGCTCGAATACAAGCGCTGGCTGCGCTACGGCACCCCGCTGTGCCTGGCCATCATCGACATCGACCACTTCAAGAACATCAACGACAACTACGGCCACATGGCCGGCGACAAGGCGTTGAAGGTAGTGGCCAAGGCGCTGCAGGGGGCCCTGCGCGACACCGACTTCATCGCCCGCTTCGGCGGCGAGGAGTTCGTGGTGTTGCTGCCCAACATCAACCCGGACAAGTATCAGAAACCGCTGGAAACCTTGCGCCAGACCATCAAGAGCATTCCGTTCCGCTTTCGGGATGCCAGGGTCGAGATCACCATCTCCATCGGCGCCACCCTGTTCAGGGAGGGGGACCACACCACGGATGCGTTCGAGCGGGCCGACAAGGCGCTTTACAGCTCCAAGCACTCGGGTCGGGATCAGGTGAATCTGGCATGACGAGCGCCTAAAAAAGCAGCAAACGCACTTTTCCCCTATTCCCCTGCCCCACCGCTTGCAACTACTATCAAATTCAAGGGATGCCACAGGGCATCCCGTTTTCTCCCCAGGGAAAAGCACAACGATAACAAGCGAGTGAAAGGGGAACATATGATTACGCACATCAATCCAGTCGGCAGCATGGACTTGCTGTCCCAGCTCGAGGTGGACCGCCTCAAGCAAACCGCCTCCAGCGATATCTATCAACTGTTTCGCAACTGCTCGCTGGCGGTACTCAACTCCGGCAGCCATACCGACAGCTCCAAAGAGATACTGGAGCGCTTCAAATCCTTTGATATTCATGTGATCCGGCGCGAGCGCGGGGTCAAGCTCGAGCTGTTCAACGCCCCCGAACACGCCTTCGTCGATGGCGAGATCATTCGCGGCATTCAGGAACACCTCTTCTCCGTGCTGCGCGACATTCTCTATGTGTCGACCCAGCTGGAGTCGAACCGGCTGGTCAACCTCACCAGCTCCACCCACATCTCCAACGTGGTGTTCGCCATCCTGCGCAACGCCAAGGCGATCCTGCCCGGCGCCGACCCCAACCTGGTGGTCTGCTGGGGCGGCCACTCCATCAACGAGATCGAGTACCAGTACACCCGTGCGGTGGGCAGCGAGCTGGGACTGCGTGAGCTCAACATCTGTACCGGCTGCGGCCCGGGCGCCATGGAGGGCCCGATGAAGGGGGCCGCCGTCGGCCACGCCAAGCAGCGGGTGCGCAATGGCCGTTACATCGGCCTCACCGAACCCTCCATCATCGCCGCCGAGCCTCCCAACCCCATCGTCAACGAGCTGGTGATCCTGCCGGACATCGAGAAGCGGCTGGAGGCCTTCGTGCGCCTCGGCCACGGCATCATCATCTTCCCGGGCGGGGTCGGCACCGCCGAGGAGCTGCTCTACCTGCTCGGCATCATGATGCACCCGGCCAACGAGCGGCAACCCATGCCCATCGTGCTGACCGGCCCGAAAGAGAGTGCCGACTACTTCCGCGCCATCGATGACTTCGTCAAGGCGACCCTGGGGGAGGCGGCCACCAGCCTCTACCGGATCATCATCGGCGATGCCCCCGAGGTGGCCCGGGTGATGAAGGAGGCGATGCCGAAGATCCGCGAATACCGCAAATCGGTAGGGGATGCCTACTCCTTCAACTGGTCCCTCAAGATCGAGCCGGAGTTCCAGCTGCCGTTCGAGCCGGATCACGCCAACATGGCCAGCCTGGATCTGCACCGCAACCAGCCGCCCCAGCTGCTGGCGGCCAACCTGCGCCGTGCCTTCTCCGGCATCGTCGCCGGCAACGTCAAGGAAGGGGGCATCCGCGCCATCGAGAAGAAGGGGCCGTTCAAGATCCATGGCGACAAGGAGCTGATGCACCTGATGGACAAGCTGCTGGAGAGCTTCGTCAAACAGCAGCGTATGAAGCTACCGGGCAGCCAGTATGTACCCTGCTACGAAATCGTGCGCTGACGGGCAGCACAGATGAAACGAGGGGCGCATGGCGCCCCTTTTTTATTGCTGCCAGCCCTTCGGCCATCAATCCCCCATTGAGCCCGCTGGTTTGTTACAATGGGACGTTCCGACTGCCAAGAGTGCCCCATGTCAAACCCAAGGCCACACCTGCTCATCATCGATGCCCTCAACCTCATCCGCCGGCTGCACGCGGTGCAGGCTCAGCAGGCGCTGACTCCGGCCCAGGCGTTGATCGCCACCCGTGCCAACCTCATCAATACCTGCCGCAAGCTGCTGGCCGGCAGCGAGCCGACCCACGTCATCGCGGTGTTCGATGGCGAGGTGCACAGCTGGCGCAAGGAGGTCTATCCCGCCTACAAGGAGGGACGAACCCCCATGCCGGCCGAGCTGCGCGAAGGCTTGAACGAGCTGCAGGATGCCTTCTGGGAGTGCGGTGTCGATGCCCTGCTCTCCCAGACCGACGAGGCGGACGATCTCATCGCCACCCTGGCCAGCGGCATTGCCCAGCACGGTGCCAGCGCCACCATCATCTCCACCGACAAGGGCTTCTGCCAGCTCATCTGCCCGCAGATCCGGATCCGCGACTACTTCAACAAGCGCTGGCTGGATGCCGCCTTCGTCGAGCAGCAATACGGCGTAGCCCCGACCCAGCTGGTGGACTTCTGGGCCCTGACCGGCATCGGTGGCTCCAACATCAAGGGGGTGCCCGGCATCGGCCCCAAGACCGCCACCCAGCTGCTGCAACAATATGGCGATCTCGCTGCCATGCTGACCGCCTGCCAGCAGGAGGACGCCGCCAAGCCTTTGCTCAAGCTGCGCCAGCACCAGGATGAGGCCCTGCTGGCCCAGCGGCTGGTACGGCTGCAGCGGGACATCCCCCTTGGCTTCAACCTGCGGGAGATCCGTTATCCGCCCGCCCTGGATGCCTGATGACGCTATCTCGCCAAGCATGACCGGACTCACTCTCGCTGTTGACAAAAACAGATAGAATGTAAAGAAACATGGAGGGTTAGGTGGAGAAATGGTATAAAACCGCCGAATCCTCCCCCTCTGTTCCCTAGAAGTGGATACGTCTCATGTCAAAAAGAAAAATTACCGTCATCCCGGGCGACGGCATCGGCCCCAGCATCATCGAATCCGCCATCCAGATCCTGACCCACGCCGGTTGTGACTTCGAATACGAATACGCCGACGCCGGTCTGGTGGCGCTGGAGAAACACGGCGAGCTGCTGCCCCAGGCCACACTCGACCTGATTGAGAAGAACAAGGTCACCCTGAAAGGCCCCCTCACCACCCCGGTCGGTGGCGGTTTCACCTCCATCAACGTCTCCCTGCGCAAGAAGTTCAACCTCTACGCCAACGTACGTCCCGTGCTCTCCTTCAAGGGCACCCGCAGCCGTTACGACAGCATCGACATCATCACGGTGCGTGAAAACACCGAAGGCATGTACTCGGGTGCCGGTCAGAAGCGCAGCGATGACAACCAGAGCGCGGAGGCGATGAGCATCATCACCCGCGAAGGGGCCGAGCGCATCGTCAAGTTCGCCTTCGAGCTGGCCCGTCAGGAAGGGCGTAGAAAGGTCACCATCATCCACAAGGCCAACATCCTCAAGTCCACCTCCGGTCTGTTCCTGGAAGTGGCCCGTGAGGTGGCCAGCCGCTACCCGGACATCCAGAGCGAAGAGATGATCGTCGATGCCGCCTGCATGAATCTGGTGATGTACCCGGAGCGCTTCGACGTCATGGTCACCACCAACCTGTTCGGCGACATCCTGTCGGATCTGTGTGCCGGTCTGGTCGGCGGCCTCGGCATGGCACCGGGCGCCAACATCGGTGATGGTGCCGCCATCTTCGAAGCGGTGCACGGCTCTGCCCCGGACATCGCTGGCAAGAACATCGCCAACCCCACCTCGGTGATCCTCGCCTCCATCCAGATGCTGGAGTATCTGGGCATGCAGGACAAGGCCGAGCGCATTCGCGAAGCGGTGCGCGCAACCATCGAATCCGGCGACCGGGTGACCCGGGATCTGGGGGGCAGCGCCTCCACCAGCGAGTTCACCCAATCCATCATCGAACGTTTGTAATTGGTGCCAACTTGTTGATTTAAAAAGGGAGCTTCGGCTCCCTTTGTTTTATCTCACGGCGCGCTCCCCCCTTTGTCGATTGGCTACTATGTTCAATAGATAAGGGATAAGGAGATCCATTATGCGCGCTATCGTTACCCTGTTGCTCATCAGCAGCAATGTCATGGCAATAGACAGACCAGTCGAGAATGCCTGGCCCCAGCTGCCGCCATCCACCCAGCCGGCCAGCCAGGTCTGGCAATCCACCCTGGATACCAATGACCTGCTCAAGGCTCCCAAACCCCTCTCCTTCGGGATGGATGTCGTCACCGACAGCAATGGCAACAGTCAGGTCACTCCCTATCAGAAGCTCAACCTGACCGCCGAGAAGAGCGTCAGCCTCTCCTTCGAGCAGCACAAGCCCAGGATCAAGTTCAAGACAGCCGGCATGAACACCTCTCTCAAGCTGCGCAGCAACGGCGTCAAGCTGGAGTTCAGCCCGACCGATCGCACCATACCGCTCGACATCGAGCTCAAGCTTACCGATGGCGAATCCTCGCTGCGTTTTGACTATCGCTTCTGAACGCAAGCCGAATAAAAAGGCCGACAACCTCGAGGTTGTCGGCCTTTTTGTCAGCCTATGTCAGCCAGTCCTCACTCCTGGGGGGAGAGCTTGGAGACCCAGTACTTGTTGAATACGTGCACAGTGATCTCTTCACGATCGTGGTAGAGCTGCTTGGCCTGAATGATGAAGCCGCCGTCGATCTCCGCCAGCAGTTCACGCAGCACCTGGATGTTGTGCACCGCCTCGGCGTAGCGCTTCTTCATCGGCAGCTTGAGGTTGAACATGGCTTCTTGGCAATCGCCCTCGCGGAACCAGTCGGCGATCATGTGGGTCACCCGTGCCGGCTTGTCGACCATGTCACACACCAGCCAGTAGATGTTCTTCTTGCTGGGACGCCAGACAAAGCCGTCATCGCGGATGTGCTTGACCTGGCCGGTATCCATCAGGGACTGGGCCATCATGCCGTTGTCCACCGCGGTCACCATCATGTCGCGACGCACCAGCTGATAGGTCCAGCCGCCCGGGCAGGCACCGAGATCCACCGCCTTCATGCCGGAGCGCAGCCGCACGTCCCACTCTTCCCGCGGTACGAACACGTAAAAGGCCTCTTCCAGCTTGAGGCTGGAGCGGCTCGGCGCATCGGCCGGGAAGCGCAGACGCGGGATCCCCATGTGGAAGGCGGAGTTGTTGAAGGAGTAGGAGTAACCCAGCAACACATGGTCGTTGGCCAGGAAGAAGGCGTGGAACACCGGGCGGTTCGGGGTCTCCTTCTTGGTCAGGATCTCGTTGCTGCGCAGCGCCTGGCGCAGCGGCACGGTGAATTTGCGGCAGAAGGCGGAGAGCTCCTTCGCCTCGTTGGTATCGGCGGTTTCCACCCGCAGATCGCCGCAGATGGCGTAGTCGCGGGTCGCCTCGATGATCGGGGTGATTCGATCCGCCAGATCCAGCTCCTTGAGCTCGCAGGTCACCACCAGCATCTGACGGATGAAGATGAGCTCCTTGAACGGCAGCTTGCGCGCCAGCAGGTCGGCCTCTTCCTCGCCGTAGCATTCGAAGATGATGTAGCCGCTGTCGTCCTTGACCCGGGCAAAGCCATAACACTGCATGTTAGTGGCTCGTTCGGTGATCTCTGCCGCCGCCTCTTTCTCAAAACCGGGGCGGCAATAAAGCAGCAGATTATTCATTCTTTCCTCCAAGACGACAGCCAGCCCACATCAGGGCCGCCCATCCCAACATAAAACAGAGGCCACCGGCCGGGGTGATGAGCCCCAAGCCCTTGCTGCCAAGCAGCACCATGGCGTAAATACTGCCGGAGAATCCCAGGATCCCCAGCACAAAGGCGGTGCCAGCCAGGTTGATCACCTTGCTGCGCACACCGCACCACCCCAGCACCAGCAGGGCCAGGGCGTGAAAAAACTGATACTGCACGGCGGTATTGAAGGCCGCCAGACGCGAAGGGTCGATGCCGGTGGCCGCCAGACCGTGGGCACCATAGGCGCCCAGCATGGTCGCCGTCAGGCCGAAAAAGCCCGCCAGCACCAGCCAATGTCGATGAAATTGCATCCCTTGCCTCCTTGTTGTCCCGCGCCAGCCTCAACCCCGCGCCGGGATGGTCGCAATGAAATCCTTGATCCGTTCGGCCGCCTGGCGCAGGTTGCCCTGCTCGCTCGCACCGCTGCTCTTGCGCGGCTTGAAGCCATGATCACCATCGGTCAGCCAATGGACCGTTACGGCGGATGAGAAGGGGAAATCAGCCAGTTCGGCACGGGTACCGAAGGTATCGCGCTCCCCTTGCAACAGCAGGGTTGGCGTCTTGATCTGCTTGAGCACCTCGCCCCGCCAGCGGTCGGGGTTGGCCGGGGGGTGGAAAGGATACCCGAGAATGAGCAATCCTGCAGCATTCATCTCGTCCTCACTCTCCTGATAGAGTTCGGCCGCCATCCGCCCGCCCATGGATTTGCCCGCCAGAAACAGTCTGGGATGGGCAAACGCCTTGATCATCTGGCGCCAATGGTCGAGCAGGGCGGGCTGCCGGTCCGGCGGACGACGCTTGCCATCCAGGGCGCGCTTGCTCATGTAGGGAAAGTTGAAACGCACCACCTCGATGTCGGGCCCGGCCAGCAGCCGCGACAGCTCGGCCAGAAAGGCGTGTTCCATGCCCGCCCCGGCGCCGTGGGCCAGCAGAATGCGAACGGGGGCATCAACAGCCCCTTCCAGGATCACCTCATGCATCGGCCAGTCGGGCCCGGCGACGGGCCTCCTCCTGCTCCACCAGTTCCAGCATCCAGTCGCGGAAGGCGACTATCTTGCCCTGATCGGACTGCTGCTCCTGGCACACCAGATAGAAGGCGTTCTTGCTCACCAGCACCTGCTCGAACGGGCAGATGAGGCGACCCGCCTCTATCTCTGGCTGGGCCAGCACGCTGTGACCAAGGGCCACCCCCTGGCCGTGAATGGCGGCCTGGATCACCATGGTGGAGTGGCTGAAGATGGGCCCCTGGTTGACGTTGGGGGCATCGATGTCGAGCTGGCGAAACCAGGCCTTCCAGTCGCGACGCGAGGTGTCGTGCAGCAGGGTGTGGCGGGTCAGATCGTCCGGGGTGCGCAGCGGCTTGGGACCGGTCAGCAGCAGCGGTGAACAGACCGGGATCAGATACTCGGTGTGCAGCTTGTCGGCCCGCAGGCCAGGCCAGTTGCCGCGTCCGTAGTAGATGGCCACGTCCACGTCGTCGGTGAGCGAGCCCTCGTCCATGTCCACCGCCTTGATCCGCACGTCGATGTCGGGATGACGTTCGCTGAACTTGACCAGCCGCGGCACCAGCCACTGGATGGCGAAGCTCGGCTGCAGGGAGACGGTGAGTGCGCCCTTGGCGCTGCGGGCCAGCAACTTGTCGGTCGCCTCCGAGATGGAGGTGAAGATGTCCTTGATATCGAGGAAGTAGCCCTGCCCCTCCTCGGTCAGCAACAGAGAACGGTTCTTGCGGCGAAACAGCTTGATACCGAGGTACTCTTCCAGCGCCTTGATCTGGTGACTGATGGCGGCCTGGGTCACGAACAGCTCCTCCGCAGCGCGGGTGAAGCTTAAATGACGAGCCGCGGCTTCAAACGCTTTCAGTGCGTTGAGCGGGGGTAAACGACGAGACATGAGACCAGCCGACGATGAGTTTTTCTAATGGGCCGCATTATAATTTGTCGGTTGCGGGTCGACCAGTGAATAAACATAATTCGCTTCGCAATCCGTTGCCATATGGCTCACTTTTTCTCTTCCATGTTGGTTTACATGTGATTTTTGTGAGTCTCTGGAGTGCGATTGTGGTGTTGTGTTTCTTCCTCTGCGGGAAGAGGGGCTTAAATCGGACCGATTTAACCCAGTCTGTCATCTGAATGTGTTTGGCGCCTCCGGTTGGAAGGCGCCTTTTTTCTTATCCCTATACCTTGAACTGCCCCACCAGTTGCTGCTGCTTGTCGGCCAGCGCCGACAGCTCGCGACCAGTTTCGGCGGAGCTGGCCGCCTCGGCCCGGATGGTGTGGCTCACATCGCGAATGTTGCTGACGTTGCGATTGATCTCGTCCGCCACCCCGCTCTGCTCCTGCGCCGCCCTCGCGATCTGCTCGTTCATCTGATGTATGGTGCCGACCGCGTGGATGATCTGCTCCAGCACGCTGACCGACAGATCCACCTTGGTCAGCGTCAGATCCGCCTGGCCGTGGCCGGTCATGATCGCCTTCACCACCGCCTCGGTGCCGGATTGCAGCTGGCCAATGAGGGTCTGGATCTCGACGATGGCGTTCTGGGTGCGGCCCGCCAGATTGCGCACCTCATCCGCCACCACCGCAAAACCGCGCCCCTGCTCACCGGCCCGCGCCGCCTCGATGGCGGCGTTGAGCGCCAGCAGGTTGGTCTGCTCGGCGATCCCCTGGATCACCACCAGGATGTCGTTGATGTTCTCGCTGTTGGCTGACAGGTGCTCCACCACCGGCTTGGCATCGCTGATGACCGCCATCAGCTTGCGCATCGCCTCCTGGGTGTCGGCCACCACATACTTGCCCTCCTGCGCCGCCGTGTCGGCCTGGTTGGCAGCGGCCACCGCCGAGTTGGCGTTACTGGCCACCTGCAGGGCGGTAGCGCTCAGCTCCTCAAACGCGGTCGCCACCAGATCCACTTCCTGGTACTGGGCCTGCATACCGGCACTGGTGCGCTCGGCGACGCTGGCCGCCTGCTCCGCGCTGGCCCGGGTGCCAGCAACGGTATCTATGACCTGGCTGATGGTACTCTGCAGCTTGTTCAAGAAGCTGTTGAACCACTTGGCCAGCTCGCCTATCTCATCGTCACGGCGTAGCTCGATGCGCTGGGTGAGATCCCCCTCGCCGCTGGCAATGTCCTTGAGGCGGGCCACCACGGCGCGGATGGGGGCCACTATCTGATGGGCCATCAGCCAGATGCAGATCAGCGCCACCGCCGAGATGAGGCCACCGATGAGCAGCTGGGTCATCACGCTGCGGCTGGCCTGGCCGGAGAGATCGTCCTGCAGCTGGAGGGCCGAGGCGAGCACCACGCTGCGCGGCAGCTCGATGTAGATGCCCCATTTCTGTTCGGTACCGCGCATCTTGACCGGCACGAAGGTCTGCAGCAGGTTGCCGTCCGGGCTCCAGCGACTGGCCACCTGCCCCTGGCCCAGCCAACCCTGCAAGGCGGCCGTCAGGGTCTGATACTGCTGACCGAGCGGACTGCCCAGGGTGACGTCGAAGCCATCCACCCCGGCGACTCGGCCCTGACTGCTCACCAGCAGCACCTTGCCCTGCCCCTCATAAAGCTCCTGATCCATCTCCTTGACCAGACTCTGCAGCGCGGTCAGCGAGATATCGACCCCGACCATGCCGAGCAGCTTGTCTTGCTCCAACAGAGGCACGGTCACCGAGGTCATCAATACCTTTTGCGAGCCCACATCGTCCAGATAAGGCTCCAGCAGACAGAGGGCCTTGCTGCGAATGCTGCAGCGATACCACTCGTTCTCCACCCCGCCGGCCGCGGTCGGGCTCTCGTCCGCCAGCACGGATTCGTCCTGCACCTCGGGTTCAATCTTGCCGTCGACCCGCGCCCAGTAGGTGGAGAAACGCCCCTGATCGTTGGAGCCCAGGGCGCTGGAGCCGTGGTAGTTGCTGTCTTCGCCGTCGAGCTGGTCCGGCTCGAACACCGCATAGACGCCGAGCAGGTGATCAGAGGAGGCTGCCGCGTCATGCAGTTGCTGGTTGACGGCGGTACGCAGTGATTCGGAGGAGCCGAAATTGTCGGCCGCATTCTTGCGCTGGAACAGGATCCCCTGGCCCAGCAGGGTTGCCCGGAAGTAGGCCTCGTCCAGATAACTGGTCACCTTGGCCGCCTGCTCCGAGCCCATCGCCTTCATCCAGTTTTCGGCCGCACTCTGGGCTTCCGCCGTGGTAGAAGTCAGCACCTGATCCTGCATGTTGGCAGCACTGAAGAGAGAAGAGGCCACTAGGGCACCGGCACTGGCCAACAAACAACAACCGGCGATCAGGGTGATCCGCCCCTGAACAGAAAGAGAACTCATGCCACCATTTCCTAGCTTCATACTGATGTGATCAGTGTATCGGTTTTAGAAACAAAAACTTAACCTTATCACGCTAAATCCAGGGCAAGTTGGTTCACTTCGCCGGCCGCGGGCAGGCCGACCACCAATCCCAGTAGCCGAATGGGTTTGCCCTGTGCCCGCAGCAAACCTTCGTGCAACAGATCGTGAAACCGCTCCGGCTGGTAACCCCCGCGCCGGTAGACGGTGGTCTGCTGGAAATCGGCAAACTTGAGCTTGATCCCCTGCCCCATCAACTGCTCCTTGCCGTGGCTGGCCGAGAATCGCTGCTCCAGCTCGGGAATGAGCCGGCTCAGCACCTGCCAGCAGGCGGCCTCATCCAGCACGTCGCTGGCCAGGGTGGTCTCCACCCCTATGGTCTTGCGCACCCGCTGGGCCTGCACCGGCTGCTCGTCGTGGCCCCAGATCCGCCCGGCCAGCATCTCCCCGAGCTTGCCGAACCGGGCGATCAGCTCCTGGTTGCCGAGCTGGCGAGCATCTTCGCAGGAGTAAAGGCCGAGCGACTCCAGCCGATCCGCAGTCTTGCGACCGATGCCGGGCAACTTGCCAAGGGGGAGCTGACGCACGAACTCATCCACCTCCTGCGGGCGGATCACGAACAGGCCGTCCGGCTTGCGCTGCTCGGAGGCGAGCTTGGCCAGAAACTTGTTCGGCGCCACCCCGGCCGAGGCGGTCAGCCCCAGCTCGGCGTTGATCGCGGCGCGGATCTCGCGGGCCATCAGGGTGGCACTGCCGCCACAGCAGGGACTCATCGTCACGTCGAGATAGGCCTCGTCGAGGGAGAGCGGCTCCACCTGCTCGGTGTAGCGCAGAAAGATGGCCCGCAGCTGGCGGGAGACCTCCTTGTAGACCGCCATCCGGCCGGGAATGAGCACCAGCGGCGGGCAGAGCTTGCGTGCCAGGGCGCTCGGCATGGCGGAGCGCACCCCGAAGCGGCGCGCCACATAGTTGCAGGTCGAGATGACACCGCGCCTGTCCGCCGAGCCACCGATGGCCAGCGGTACCTCGCGCAGGGCCGGGTTGTCCCGCATCTCTACCGCGGCATAGAAGCAGTCCATGTCGATGTGAATGATCTTGCGCATACCACTGTACGAATAAACAGGTAACCTGCCTATGCTAACCCAGTGTTGTCATTTCTGCCATCGGCATGAAATGACGGGCCGACATAGACTCTTAAGGCACCATTTATAATCCATCGCACAAGGAGGATGAGATGAAGGGAGTCTGGCCGGGGTTGGCTCTGGGGCTCTGCCTGCTGCTGCCGCAGCAGAGCTATGGCAAGGACAATCCGACCGCCGAGTGTAGCTGGTTGCACGAGCGCATCGAGGCGCTGGAGAAGGCCATCAAACAGGGGGACGAGCTGGGTACGCAGGAGGAGCTGGCACGCTGGCGGGCCGAATTCAACAAGAAGGAGTGCCAGCGCTACGACTACTGAGCGCTCGCCATAAAAAACGGGCTGACCCAAGGGTCAGCCCGTTTTGCTTTCGACATGGGTGCGAGTGCCCCCTGCCCGCTCAGATGATCCGGTTCTCGGCCAGCATCTTGCGACGGGCCTCTTCCTTGGCCATCTTCTTCTTGCGGTTGTCGCAGGGTTCCGGGCAATCACACTCTTTTTCGATACCTATGCTGCCAAGTCCGCCACAGGAGCCGGAGATGGTCTTCTTCTGGAAGATGTAGCCGATGGCCATGGCCACCACCACCACCAGAAACACCCCGAAGGTGATCAAAAAAATCTGCATGTTACCGCCCCTTATTTTCTAACCAGATACTGTTTGAAGGCATCGGAGTAAGACTCCTCGAAACCCTCATCCGTCTTGGTGATCACGAAAATGGCCAGCCCCCGCTCCTTGGCGTAGGCCAGGCTCTTCTCGGGTCCGAGCACCATGAACACGGTCGCCAGCCCGTCTGCAGTCATGCAGGAGGGGTGAATGACGGTCACCGACACCATCCGGTGCTGGATAGGCTTGCCGGTCATGGGATCGATGGTGTGGGAGAAGCGCTTGCCGTCCAGCTCGTAATAGTTGCGGTACTCGCCCGAGGTCGCCACCCCGTTGTCGCCCGCCACTATCACCTCCTGCACCGAGCCGGCGTTGGCCGTCGGTTTCTCGATGGCGACGCGCCAGGGGTGACCCTTGCCGTTGACGCCATTGATCCGCAATTCGCCGCCGATCTCAACCAGATAGTTGCGCGAACCCAGGGACTCCAGATACTCGGCCACCTTGTCGACGCCAAAGCCCTTGGCAATGGCGGAGAGATCCACGTAGAGATCCGGGATGTCCTTTTGCAGGGTATCGGCATCGACGGAGGTGATCACGTGCAGATTGCCGAGCCCGGTCTTCTGGCGGGTCTGGGTGATCAGCTCGTCAGACGGCGTCTTGGTCGGGCGCGCGTCGGGCCCGAAGCCCCACAGATTGACCAAGGGGCCGACGGTGACGTCCAGCGCCCCGCGGCTCTCACGGCCAATGTGAATGGCCTCGGTCACCACCCGCGCGGTATCGCGGGAGACCACCACGGGCGTCGAGCTGCGGTGCTGGTTGAAGCGCGACAGCTCGGAGTCCGGCCGGTAGGTCGACATCTGATCGTTCACCCGCTCCAGCAGTACATCGACTTCGGCCTGGAACTTGGCGGGATCCGTGATGACGTTGTCCGCCACCTTGATGGAGTAGTAGGTACCCATGGTGCTGCCGGTGATGTGAATTTCCGGCTTCGATTGGACCGTTTGTTCCTGACCGCACCCAGTCAAGAAAAAGGCTAGCCCGAAGGCTAGCCAGGTCTTTACAACACTGTGCATTGATTAACCACCAAAGTCATCCAGCAGGATGTTCTCGTCTTCAACGCCGAGGTTTTTCAGCATGTTGATGACGGCAGCGTTCATCACGGGAGGACCGCACATGTAGAACTCGCAATCTTCCGGCGCCTCGTGGTTCTTGAGATAGTTCTCGAACAGCACGTTGTGGATGAAGCCGGTGTAGCCGTCCCAGTTGTCTTCCGGTTGCGGATCGGACAGGGCCACGTGCCACTGGAAGTTGTCGTTCTCGGCCTGCAGCATGTCGAAGTCTTCGACATAGAACATCTCGCGCTTGGAACGGGCACCGTACCAGAAGCTCATCTTGCGCTTGGTCTTCAGACGGCGCAGCTGATCGAAGATGTGGGAACGCATCGGCGCCATACCGGCACCACCACCGATGAACACCATTTCCGCATCGGTGTCCTTGGCGAAGAACTCGCCGAACGGACCGGAGATGGTCACCTTGTCGCCCGCCTTCAGGCTGAAGATGTAGGAGGACATCTGGCCGGGAGGGGCAGTCCAGTTGCTCGGCGGCGGGGTCGCGATCCGCACGTTCAGCATGATGATGCCGAACTCTTCCGGATAGTTGGCCATGGAGTAGGCACGGATGATCGGCTCGTTGACCTTGGACTCCAGTTCGAAGATCTTGAAGCGATCCCAGTCACCGCGATATTCGGTAGGAATATCGAAGTTCTTGTACTGCACGTGGTGGGCAGGCGCTTCGATCTGGATATAACCACCGGCGCGGAACGGCACGCTCTCGCCATCGGGGATCTGCAGCTTGAGCTCCTTGATGAAGGTGGCCTTGTTGTCATTGGAGATGACGGTACATTCCCACTTCTTCACGCCGAAGATCTCTTCCGGCAGCTCGATGTCCATGTCGGAACGGACGGTGACCTGACAGGCCAGACGCTCGCCATGACGGGCTTCGCCCTTGCTGATGTGATCCAGCTCGGTCGGCAGGATGTCGCCGCCGCCGGATTTCACCCGAACCTTGCACTGACCACAGGAGCCGCCGCCGCCGCAGGCGGAGGAGACGAAGATACCGCTGCCGGCCAGCACGCCGAGCAGCTTGCCACCCGCCGGGCTGGTCACAGCCTTGGCCGGGTCGCCGTTGATGCTGATTGTCACGTCACCGGCAGTTACCAGCTTGGACTTGGCGAACAGAATGACTGCCACCAAGGCCAGCAGGATCACGGTGAACATGACCACACCCAGAATAATTTCCATCTATATTTCCTTTCCGATTACAGGGAAATACCAGAGAAGGACATGAAGCCCAGCGCCATCAGACCCGCGGTGATGAAGGTGATGCCAAGGCCGCGCAGGCCTTCCGGAACATCGGAGTACTTCATCTTCTCGCGGATCCCTGCCATCGCAACGATAGCCAGCATCCAGCCTGCACCCGAACCCACGCCATAGACCACGGACTCCACGAAGTTGTAGTCACGCTGCACCATGAAGGAGACGCCACCGAAGATGGCGCAGTTCACTGTGATGAGCGGCAGGAAGATACCGAGGGCGTTGTAGAGGGCCGGGAAGTACTTGTCCAGCGCCATCTCCAGGATCTGTACCAGGGCCGCAATCACCCCGATGAAGGTGATGAAGCTCAGGAAGCTCAGATCCAGACCGGACACCAGGGCACCGTCTTTGAGCACGTAGTTGTAGATCAGGTTGTTGGCCGGTACGGCCACGGTCTGAACCACGATAACGGCAATCCCCAGGCCCATGGCGGTCTTGACCTTCTTGGACACCGCCAGGAAGGTACACATCCCCAGGAAGAAGGAGAGCGCCAGGTTCTCGATGAAGATCGAGCGAATCAACAGACTGATATAGTGTTCCATACCTTAATCCTTCGCCTCCACCTGCTTGGGATCCTTGGTGCGCACGCCCCAGATGATCAGACCAATGATGAAGAACGCACTCGGCGGCAGCAGCAGCAGGCCGTTCGGCACATACCAGCCACCATTGTTCACCAGCGGCAGCAGTTCGATGCCGAACCAGGTGCCGGAGCCCAGGATTTCACGCACGGTGGCCACGGTCAGCAGCACGGCGCCATAACCCAGACCGTTGCCGATACCATCCAGGAAGGAGGGCAGCGGGGCACTCTTCATGGCGTAGGCTTCGGCACGGCCCATCACGATACAGTTGGTGATGATGAGGCCGACGAACACCGACAGCTGCTTGGAGATGTCGTAGGCATACGCCTTGAGCACCTGGTCAACCACGATAACCAGCGAGGCAATCACCGCCATCTGGGCGATGATCCGCACGCTGTTCGGGATCTGGTTGCGGATCAGAGAGATGAACAGGTTGGAGAAGGCGGTGACCGCGGTAACGGCCAGCGTCATCACGAACGCAGTCTTCATCTGGCTGGTAACGGCCAGCGCGGAACAGACACCCAGCACCTGCAGTGCGATGGGGTTGTTGCCGAGCACAGGCGTCAACAGCAACTTTTTCATTTCGCTCTTGTCAGCCATTGTTGATTTCTCCTGCACGAACCTTGGCCAGGAAAGGACCGAAGCCCTTGGGACCCATCCAGAAGTCGAAGGTATGCTGTACGCCGTTACCGGTCAGGGTTGCGCCGGACAGGCCGTCGATCTCATGCTCGGAACCAGCCGGAGCATGACCCTTGATCACCCGCAGCGCAGGCTGACCGTTCTGGTCGAACAGCTTCTTGCCGACAAACAGCTCGCGCCAGGCCGGGTTCTCGACTTCGCCACCCAGACCCGGGGTTTCACCGTGGTCGTAGTAGGTGATGCCCTTGATGGTCTGGCCATCGGCCGCGACCGCTACGAACGCATACATGGTAGACCACAGACCCTGGCCGTAGATCGGCAGGATGATGTTGTCGACCTTGCCTTCAGCATCTTTGGCGAAGAACACCGGGACCAGCTTGGAGATCTGACGCAGACCGGCCTTGTCGTCGGCCGGAGCCAGGCGAATGTTCTGGGCAGGATCCTTGGCGGCGACCTTGGTGTCGAAGTTGTCGGCATCGCCGTCAACGAACTCACCGGTGGCCAGATCCACCAGACGCGCTTCAATCTTGTCGCCATACAGCTTGGCCAGGTCACGCTTGGCCACGGCGCTGATGTCGACGCCGGCGACGGACAGGATGTTGCTTTGCTTGTCCAGCGCCTTGTTTTCCAGCTGGGCCGGACGCAGACCCACGGCGGCCACGGAGACCACGATGGAGCAGACCAGACACAGACCGGTCACTACGGCGAGAGTGCCGGTAGTAGAGTCTTTATTAAACGCCACGAGCGATCCTCCGCTTGATGTTCGCCTGTGCCACGAAATGGTCAAACAAGGGGGCAAACAGGTTGGCAAACAGAATGGCCAGCATCATGCCTTCCGGGAAGGCGGGGTTCACGACCCGGATCAGCACCACCATCACGCCGATCAGGGCGCCGTACCACCACTTGCCCTTGTTGGTGAAGGCAGCGGAGACGGGGTCGGTCGCCATGAAGGCCATACCGAAGGCGAAACCACCCAGCACCAGGTGCCAGTGCCACGGCATGTTGAACATGGGGTTGGTGTCGGAACCGATGACGTTGAACAGCAGGGAGGTAGCTACCATGCCGATCATCACGCCGGCGATGATGCGCCAGGAGGCGATGCGCATGTAGACGATCATGGCCGCACCCAGCAGGATCATCAGGGTGGAAACTTCACCGATGGAACCGGGCAGGTTGCCAAGGAAAGCGTCCATCCAGCTGATGCTCTGGCCGGTGGCACCGTTGATCAGCGCCATCTGGCCGCCCTGGGCCCACTGGCTCAGCGCGGTTGCGCCCGAGTAGCCGTCGACGGCAACCCAGACCGCATCACCGGAGATTTGACCAGGGTAGGCGAAGAACAGGAAGGCACGACCCGCCAGCGCCGGGTTCAGGAAGTTCTTGCCGGTACCACCGAACACTTCCTTGGCCAGCACCACACCGAAGGTGATACCCAGGGCAGCTTGCCACAAGGGCAGCTCGGGCGGCACGATCAGCGCGAACAGGATGGAGGTCACGAAGAAGCCTTCGTTGATCTCGTGCTTGCGCACCATGGCGAACAGCACTTCCCAGAAACCACCGACGATGAAGACGGTGATGTAGATCGGGAAGAAGTGGGCCGCACCGATCAGCATCTTGCTGCCGACGCCGGCCACCGCCGGATCCAGAGAGGCACCCAGCAGGGTAGCCAGGGCATATTGCCAGCTGCCGGCACCGGCGGCCGTGCCCAAGTGGGCGATGGCGGCGATGGACTGGTTGCCGACGTTGTACATGCCCCAGAACATGGCCGGGAACACGGCCAGCCACACCATGATCATCATGCGCTTCAGATCGATCGCATCACGGACGTGGGCGGCATTGCGGGTCACGGAACCCGGGGTATAAAACAGGGTGTACGCCGCTTCGAACAGGGCATAGTACTTGGCGTACTTGCCACCCGGCTCGAAGTGATGTTCCATATTTTCAAGAAGTTGCTTGAAACTCATCGCTTAACCTTCCAGTTCAATCTTGGTCAGGCACTCACGCAAGATCGGGCCGTACTCGGTCTTGCCGGGGCAGACGAAGGTACAGAGCGCCAGATCTTCCTCATCCAGCTCCAGGCAGCCGAGCGCTTGCGCATTGTCGGTATCGCCGGAGACCAGATCCCGCAGCAGCAGGGTCGGCAGGATGTCGAGCGGCATCACGCGCTCATAGTTGCCGATAGGCACCATGGAGCGGTCACTACCATTGGTGGTGGTAGTGAAGTTGATGAGCTTGCCCTTCACCAGGTGAGAGAGGGTGGTACGGGTGATGGAGAACTTGCTGGCGCTGGGATTGACCCACCCCAGGAACTCTTTCTCGCGACCTTCACCCAGCACGCTGACCTGATTGTGGTAGCGACCCAGGTAGTCATGGACCCCTTCAGCCTTGGCACCGCTCAGCAGGGAACCGGAAATGACGCGATTCTCGTCCGCACGCAGCTCGTTGTTGGTCAGCTGGCTGATACAGGCACCCATGCGAGTACGCAGCAGACGCGGCTTGATCACGTTCGGGCCGGCCAGGGCGATCACCTTGTCAGTATGGATCTGACCGGTGGTGAACAGCTTGCCGTAGGCGATCACGTCCTGATAGTTGATGTGCCACTGCACTTTCTTGGCACCAACAGGGTCCAAGAAGTGGATGTGGGTACCGGGCAGGCCGGCAGGGTGCGGACCGACGAACACCTCTTCCTTGACTTGCGCCAGGGAAGCGTGCGGCAGGCTGCCTTCGCCCTTGCAGACATAGACGGAACCATCGGTCAGGCGGGTCAGCACGGCCAGACCGTCGAGGAACGCCTGGGACTGTTCCTTGATGATCAGCTCCGCGTCGGCGGCCAGCGGGTTGGTGTCCATGGCGGTGACGAAGATGGCACGCGGGATGGAACCCACGGCTGGCACCTTGCTGAACGGGCGGGTACGCAACGCAGTCCATTGGCCGGACGCGACCAGGATCTCCTGCACCTTGCTGCGTTCGAGCTTAGGCAGCTCGGCACAGGCAAAGTGCTCGAAGGTCACCTGCTCGTCGGACCCATCGATGTCGATGACAACGGATTGCAGAATGCGCTTGGCACCACGGTTGATCTCTGAAACCACACCGGTGGCGGGGGCCGTGAATTTAACGCCGGGATTCTTCTTATCTTCGAAGAGCTCCTGACCTTTAATGACGCGATCACCTACTTTGACAAACATAGTAGGACGCATCCCCACGAACTCTTCGCCGAGTGTAGCAACACGGGTGATGGCCGGGCCATCGTAGATTACTTGCTCCGGAGCACCCAGCACGGGGATGTCCAGTCCTCTTTTAATTGTAATCATACTCACTTGCACTACCGTTAAGGGAAGACAGGTTGGTTAGCGCCGAGAAATACATCACGACGAGTTGTTGAATGAGCCCGTTGATGTTGCGGCAAGATGTCGAAGAAACAAACAAATCAGCAACATACAGAGTCATTCAAAAGCGCCTGAGTTTACCACCTATGGCAAGTTTCCTGCCATGCAAAATGGGGAAAATCCCCGCTCTATCACAAAATCATCGCAATTTAATCGCGTCGCTTTTTCTCGTGAAACCTCAGGCGCGGCCTCGAGTTAGCCACCATTACCCCAAAATGGGTAATAATTTTTATGTTCGAAAAAGGATTAGAAATCTTGATGGCGCGGTGGGAGGGCGACGCTCCCCTCATGAGTACGAAACGTCGCCGAAACAGGTTTTGAAATTGTTAACTGGTCGAAGATTGAGTAATAAATTCGTCAATAGTCTTAAGAGAGTCCATTTTTGCTGACGCAGCTGGGGGTGCTCGGTGCCTGCTCCCGTTGTTGCCACTCCTGCTCGGTATAGGTATGCAGCGCCAATGCATGAATGGCCCCCGCCAGCTCGTCGGCCAGCACCGCATTGACCTGACGATGGCGCCCCAGCAGGCGCTGCCCTTCAAACGCCTGGCTCACCACCACCACCTTGAAGTGACTCTCCGAGCCCGGCGCCACCCTGTGCATGTAGCTCTCGTTGATCACTTCCAGGTGGCTGGGGGACAAGGCGGCGGCCAGCTTGGCCTCGATCTGTTGTTGCATGGTCACGAGCAAAACTCCCAAAATGGATGTCCGGCCATTGTAGCCAGGGTTGACCGGATGACGAAATCGGGCGGTGCGGGAAAATCCCGCTTGCAGCCCTGCCGGGCTGGTGAAATTCTCCGCCCCCGCTAGAATAGCGCCACTTTGCGCCCCACCGGGGCCCGTTACATGACTCAGCTGGACAATTCGCCTATGCAAACCCTTCTCGACACGGCCCACTGTCGCCTGACCCTGTATCGCTATCCACGTCAGCAGCAGGATCCCTTGCAGGCCTGGGATGCCGCCGACGAGTATCTGATCAATACCCTGGCCGAAGAGCCCCTCGAGCAGGATGGCCCCGTCATCATCATGAACGACGGTTTCGGGGCGCTGGCCGCCTGTCTGCACCCTCATACCCCTGTCTGCGTCACCGACTCCCACATCAGCGAGCGGGCTACCCTGGCCAACCTGGCAGAAAACGGCCTGGATCCCGCGGCCATCCGCCTGCAGGATGCGCTGGCGCCCCTGCCCGATGCCCCCGCACTGGTGGTGATCAAGGTCTCCAAGTATCAGGCGCTGCTGGAGCAGCAACTGCTGGCCCTGCGCGGGGTCGTTACCCCTGCCACCCGCGTCATCGCCGCCGGCAAGGCCAAGGACATCCACACTTCCACCCTGGCGCTGTTTGAGAAATACCTGGGGCCGACCCGCACGTCACTCGCCTGGAAGAAGGCGCGCCTCATTCACTGCACTCCGGCCGCTGCGCCCGCCGAGCGTCCCGCGCTGGCCAACCCCTTCCCCACGGTCTGGCCACTGGAGGGCACCGACATGCTCATCCACAACCATGCCAACGTGTTCTCGCGCACCAGCCTGGATATCGGCGCCCGCTTCATGCTGGACAATCTGCCCATCCACAGCGCCCGCAAGGTGATCGATCTGGGCTGCGGCAACGGCGTGCTGGGGCTCTCCCTGCTGGCGCGTGACAGCGAGGTGGAGGTCACCTTCGTCGACGAGTCCCGCATGGCGGTCGCCTCGGCCCGGCTCAACGTCGAGCACAATCTGCCGGCGGCCCTGCCCCGCGCCCACTTTATGGTCAACAACTGTCTCGACGGCGTGCCTGCCGGTTCGGCGGATCGGATCCTCTGCAACCCGCCGTTCCACCAGTTGCAGGCCATCACAGACCACATCGCCTGGCAGATGTTCAGCGACGCCCACCGGGTGTTGCCCAAAGGGGGGGAACTCTGGATAGTGGGCAACCGCCATCTGGACTATCACAACAAGCTCAAGCGCCTGTTCGCCAACGCACAAGTCGTTGCGTCGAACAGCAAATTCGTTATTTTGAAAGCCATCAAACGTTAAACGCCATCAAACGCGAAAGGAAACCCATGATGAAAAAGTCACTCTTGCTGCTGGCCGCCCTGATGCTGGGTGGTTGTGCGACTCACTGGCCGGAGAGCGCCCTGCTCAATCCGCAGGTGATCCCCTCCAACCAGCAGTACTACTCGGGCAACCGCATCACCCTGGAAGGGGTGGACAAGCGTGAAGCCGCCTACGTCTTCTCCATCAAGAAAAAAGAGAAGGCCGCGGTACTGGTCAACAGCAGCCAGCCCCTCAACAGCCTGCTGGCGGAGAAGCTCGCCGAAGGGCTGCGCAGCCAGGGCCTGGAAGTAGGCAACAGCGGCACCACCAACCTGACCCTGGCCATCTCCACTGCCGCGGTCACGGTGGAAGAGAAGACCTTCACCTATGTCACCAAGTCCCGCGTCAGCCTGCAGGTGATCGCCGACTTCCAGGGCAGCAAGCTGACCAAGCAGTTCAACATGTCCTCCAGCAAGGAAGGCCCGGGCGAGCCGAGCATGGCCGAACTGGAGTCCACCCTGAACCAGCAGCTGGGCAGCGTACTGCAGCAGATCATGGCTGACACCGCCCTGCGCGGTTATCTCAAGGGTCAGCCGAGCTGAGCAAGGAGCGAATAGATGAAAAAACTCTGGTTACTGGCCATGCTGATCGCCCCGCTGGCGTTCGCCGGCCCCAAGGTCAGGATGGAGACCAACCACGGCAACATAGTGGTGGAGCTGGCCTCCAAGCAGGCGCCGCAGACGGTAAAGAACTTCCTGCGCTACGTGGCCGATGGCAGCTATGACGGCAGCATCTTCCACCGGGTGATCCAGGACTTCGTGGTGCAGGGGGGCGGCTACAACCAGCAGTTCCAGCAACTGCCCACCTTCGACCCCGTGGTCAACGAGTCCAAGGGCGGCCTGCCCAACAAGCGCGGCAGCATCGCCATGGCCCGCACCCAGGCGGTCGACAGCGCCACTCGCCAGTTCTACTTCAACCTGGTCGACAACAACAACCTCAACGCCAATGCCGGCGCCGGTTACACCGTGTTCGGCCAGGTGGTGCAGGGCATGGAGGTACTGGACAAGCTGGCCCAGGTGCAGACCGGTTACAGCCCCATCCTGCGTGCCAACGACGTGCCCACCAGCCCCATCATCCTGAAGAAGGTGGTCCTGCTGGCGGACAAATAACGCGGAGCGGATCACAATCCGTCATCCCCGCGGTCCGGGTTGCCGGCGCCCCTTTCTATACTCTGGCCTTGCCCCGATATCCGGGGCAAGGCCCACGAGAGGAGAAGGAGGTTCCGGTGACTTGCAACGACTACATCGCCCAGCACGCCATCCCGCTGGCCCAGACGGTTCGTCACTTTCTGGCACGAGAGATCCCTTATCAGCAGCTGGAAGATCTGAGCTGGCAGCTGTTGTCCCACTGGCAGGATCTGCCCCATGTCCCCGCCGACAAGACCCCGGCCTCCGAGCAGGAGGGGGTGTTCTGGCACCTGCTGCACAGCCTGCATCAGTGGGATGAACAGCAAATCATCGCCGACGTCTGGCTGCGCCTGCAGCTGATGGAGTGCGCCAATTTCCTGACCACGGACGGGCCGCTGCCGCGCCACTGCATCGGCCTGCGCCCCTGAATATAGTGCCCTCCCCTGCCCGGCTTGCCTTGGCTATCCAACCCGAACCTGACAAAATGGCGCAATTTTCCCAGAGGAGTCAGGTATTTGAACACTGTCCGTACACCGAGCTGGCGCGCGTCGCTCGCCGTCTACCTTGAGACTCGGGTTCTCATCCTGTTTGCCATGGGGTTCTCTTCCGGCCTGCCGCTGCTGCTGGTGTTCGGCACCCTCTCGTTCTGGCTGCGCGAAGCGGATGTCAGCCTGACCGACATCGGCTACATGAGCTGGGTAGCGCTGGCCTATGGCTTCAAATGGTTGTGGTCACCGCTGGTGGATCGGCTCCCGCTGCCACTGCTCTCCCGCTGGCTGGGCCGGCGCCGCAGCTGGATGCTCTTCTCCCAGTTGCTGATCGCCGCCTCGCTGGTGGGCATGGCCTTCTGCGATCCCAAGACCCAGCTCGCCCAGCTGGCCCTGTTTGCCCTGCTGGTGGCCTTCGCCTCCGCCACCCAGGACATCGTCATCGATGCCTATCGCATCGAGTCGGCCCCCGAGCGGCTGCAGGCGGCCATGGCGGCCTCCTACATGACTGGTTACCGGCTGGCGATGATCATGGCCGGGGCCGGCGCACTGGCGCTGGCCGCCTGGCTCGGCAGCAACGACGGCTACGACTATCGCGGCTGGCAGCTCACCTATCTGCTGATGGCGGGGCTGATGTCCCTCGGCGTCATCACCACCCTGTTCTGCCACGAACCCGTCATTGATCTTGCCGCCCAGAATGAACAACAGGCGGCCCGCAAGACCCTGCTGCTCGCCCGCGGCTGGCCGGCTGGGTTGGCCGGTCTCGGTGCCTGGAGCTACGAGGCCATCTGGTGTCCGTTCGCCGATTTCTTTCGCCGTTACGGCGGCTCCGCCCTGCTGATCCTCGGGCTCATCGCCTGCTATCGCATCTCGGACGTGGTGATGGGGGTGATGTCCAACAGCTTCTATGTGGACATGCAGTTCAGCAAGACCGAGGTGGCCACCATCACCAAGGTGTATGGGGTTATCATGACGCTGGTGGGGGCCGCCCTCGGCGGCGTGCTGGTGATGCGTTTTGGCACCCTGCGCATCCTGTTCCTCGGCGCCCTGCTCACCGCCAGCACCAATCTGCTGTTTGCCCTGCTCAATGAAGTGGGCCACAACCTCGAGCTGCTGACCCTGATCATCTCGCTGGACAACCTCAGCGCAGGCATCGCCACGGCCGCCTTCGTCACCTATCTGTCGAGCCTGACCAACGTGGCCTTCTCCGCCACCCAGTACGCCCTGTTCAGCTCGGTGATGCTGCTGCTGCCCAAGCTGCTGGCGGGCTTTTCCGGCCGCTTCGTCGAGCAGTTCGGCTACAGCAGCTTCTTCATCAGCACCAGCCTGCTCGGCATTCCGGTGCTGATCCTGATCGTGTTGGTTGCCAAACGAGGAAGTGCCTTGTTACCGCAATCGGACAAATAGCAAGCGTTTGCGTAAAATTGGGGGTGATTAGATTCACACTTCCGAATAAAGTTCCCTGGTGCTGGTTTATCCGGTGAATTTATTTGGCTAGAATCCCTTCCGCTCCTTGTGGGCAGGCTACGGAAAACCTCAACTAACGCACAAGAGACCAATAAAATGGCCAAATTTACCAAGACTCTGATCGGTGCCGGTCTGCTGGCTGCCGCCGCTACCCCGGCTTTCGCTGCTGACTACAGCGGTGACATCCACAAGAATGACTACAAGTGGTTCCAATTCAACGTCATGCATACCATTGATCAGCGCCCGATGAGTGCTGAAGATGGCTACAACGATACCTACTTTGAAATGGAGTTCGGTGGCCGTTCCGGTATCTTTGACCTGTATGGTTACGTTGATATTTTCGATATCTTTGACTCCAAGCACAGTGACAAACATGACGGTGATAACCTGTTTATCAAATTTGCACCGCGTGTGTCTCTTGATGCTCTGACAGGCCAAGACCTCTCCTTTGGCCCAATACAGGAAGTCTATGTTGCCAGCTTGTTCAACATTGGTGGCGCTCATGGCCTCAATGAATCTCTCGTCGGTTTAGGTACTGATGTACAGGTGCCATGGTTCGGCAAAGTAGGCATGAACCTGTATAAGCGCCATGTAAACGAATCTGGTTCTATCGATGACAATGGCGTGAAAGTTGGCGTGTCTGGCGAAGGCTGGAATGGCCAGCAGTTCTCTATGAACTGGTTCAAACCTTTCTATACCTTCTCTAATGGCAGCTTTGTTTCTTACCAAGGTTATTTGGATTATGCATGGGGTATGAAAGAAACTAGCCATTCTGATGGCTTGGCTACTTTCCATGGCCTCTACTGGCACTCTGATCGTTACGCTGTTGGATATGGTCTGAAATACTTCAACGAAGTTTATGGCATCAACAACGGTCAATTTGGTTTGAGCACCACTGGTTTCGGCCACTACTTCTCCGTTACCTACAAGTTCTAATCGAACGGGTATCAGGGATACAAAAAACCGGAGCAGCTGCTCCGGTTTTTTTATGGCTCGATGGCGGCTAAAAGGGAGAGCCACGCCCTCCCCGGCCATCCATCAGTCGCGGAAATTCTGGAACTGCATCGGCTGACCCAGCTCGGCGCCACGCACCAGGGCCATGGTCTCCTGCAGATCGTCGCGCTTCTTGCCGGTGACCCGCACCTCGTCGCCCTGAATGGCGGCCTGCACCTTGATCTTGGAATCCTTGATCAGCTTCACCAGCTTCTTGGCGACTTCCTTGTCGATCCCCTGCTTGAACTTCACGGTCAGGTGGAAGCGCTTGCCGGAGTGAACGCTGTCACCCACGTCCATGGAGCTGTTCTCGATGTTGCGCTTGAGCAGGGCACCGCGCAGGATCTCGACCATCTGCTTGAGCTGGAAATCGGCATCGGCCTCCAGTTTGACCTCTTCCTTGTTCAACTCGAAGCTGGCTTCAACACCACGAAAATCGAAACGGGTCGCCAGTTCACGATTGGCGTTGTCGACGGCGTTCAACACCTCGTTCATTTTGACTTCAGAGACAATATCGAATGACGGCATAGTGGGCTCCTCATGTTGCGCTATAGGGGGGCAAATCTACCAGAATTACGGCAAATTTGCTGATTTCGATGGGACTGCTCTGCTAGAATCCCCTGCGCACAGGAATGGCGAGACCCGTTAGAACCTGTTCAGTATCTGTCGCGAGAGGTCGTCCGCAAGGTAAATCGCTGCGCAGGAGCCCGCTTGTATATGAATACATGGGCTTCCGGCTTCACATGCGCAAGCCTCGTACAAGCCTTGATCACGACCTCGCAGCAAGATCATGAACCCGTTCCAGGTGTCCGCCAGGCGACATCTTCACTTATCCCCGGCAGGTGGTTGACTGGAATGCAGCCCCTACCTTGATTGAGTCTCTCCATGCCAAGCGGATCACGCGATTACAACCTGACACACAGTCGACACACCCCCTCCCCCCAATGGACCCTGCTGGGCTGCGGCGCCCTGGGCGGTGTGTTTGCCTCCCTGTTGACTCAAAGCGGCCAGTCCACCCGCGTCTTGCTGCGCGAGCGCCACCGCGCCACCCTGCACCCCGGCATCGACTTCACCTCGCTGGAGGGCAACACCCAGCTCATCAACATCGAGCGCGGCTTCGTCGACCAGCCGGGTCAGATCCAGCGGTTGCTGGTGATGACCAAGGCCGGTCAGGTCATCGAGGCGCTGACCCCGCTGGTGGGCCAGCTGGCGACCGACGTGCCCATCGTGCTGCTGCACAACGGCATGGGGATCGCCGAGCAGGTGGTCGCGCTGTTCCCCCACAATCCGGTCATCGCCGGCGTCACCAGCCACGGCGCCATGCAGAGCGGCCACTTCGTGTTCCGCCACACCGGCAAGGGCGAAACCTGGCTCGGCCCGGTCAACGAGGCGGCCAGAGCCCATGCCGCTCTCGCGGACGAGCTGGCGGCCGCCCTCGGCCAGGCCGGCTGGGATGAGCAGATCCAGGCGCGCCAGTGGCAGAAGCTGGCGGTCAACTGCGCCATCAACCCGCTCACCGCGCTCTACAAGCTCAAGAATGGCGAGCTGGCCGGCCCGCGCTTTGCCGATGCCCTGCAGCAGATTTGCGTGGAAGTGGCGGACGTGATGCAGGCCGAAGGCCAGCCGACCGGCAGCGACGAGCTGCTGCGCCGGGTCATGACGGTGGTGGAGCTCACCGCCGACAATTACTCTTCCATGTATCAGGACATGGAGCAGGGGCGCGAGACCGAGATTGAGGCCATCACCGGCTTCCTGCTGGCCCGGGCAGCCAGCCACGGCATCGCGGTGCCGGTCAATCAGGGTCTCTATCAGGCCATCAAAGAGAAACAGTGAGCCCATCGGGCTCGCCAACGCAAGGAGCAACGGATGAGCGTACTGGTACTGGTGGCCCCCGGGTCAGAAGAGATCGAGACGGTCGCCATCGTCGATACCCTGGTACGCGGGGCCATCGAGGTGGTGCTGGCCTCCTGCTGCCCCGCCGGGCAGCGCCAGATCAGGGCCTCCCGCGGGGTACAGCTGGTGGCGGATTGCCACCTCGACGAGCTGGCGGATCAGGAGTTCGAGGCCATAGTGGTGCCGGGTGGCCTGCCCGGCAGCGAGGTTATCCGCGATACGCCGCGCGCCATCACCCTGCTCAAGGCGCAGGCAGCAGCGCAGCGCTGGCGGGCAGCCATCTGCGCCGCCCCCGCCGTGGTGCTGCTGCACCACGATCTGCTGGGGGAAGCCCGCGCCACCTGCCATCCCGGCTTTCAGGCCCGCCTGCCCGCGGCGCAGCTCAGTCACGCGCGGGTGGTGACCGATGAGGCTCATCACCTCATCACCAGCCAGGGGCCGGGCACCGCCATCGAGTTCGCCCTCGAGCTGGTGCGGGTGCTGCGCGGTGACGAGGCTGCCGGTGCGGTGGCCGGCCCCATGGTGCTGCCCCCCTCCTCACCCATGCCCTGAGTAAATAGCCCTCTCGCAATGACAGAGCGCCCCTTGCCAATTGGCAAGGGGCGCTCTGCTTTGAGGCGAACTGCAAGCAGTCTGCCGGTTAAGCTCCGGCTCAACTGAGCATTTCGGGCCTGAGCTGCTCCATCAGCAGGTGGTTGTCGCTGTAATCCACCGGGATGGCCACCACCGCCGGCCCGCTCACCGCCATGGCGGCGCGCAGGGTCGCCCGCAGATCCTCGGCGCAGGTGACGGCAAAGCCGGCCGCCCCGAACGACTCGGCATAGGCCTTGAAGTTGATGGGGCCGAAACTCACCCCTGAGCTGCGGCTGTACTTTTTCTCCTCCTGCATCGCCACCATGTTGTAGCCGTTATCGACCCAGATGATGTGCACTATGTTGGACTTGAGCCGCACCGCGGTCTCCAGCTCCATGCTCGACTGCATGAAGCTGCCGTCGCCAGACACCGAGATGATCTTCTCTCCCGGGCGCACCATGGCTGCCCCGATGGCCCAGGGCAGCGCCACCCCCATGGTCTGCTGACCGTTGGAGATGAGCACCTGGCGGGCCCGGAAGCTGTAGAGGTAGCGGGCAATCCAGATGTGGAAGCTGCCCATGTCCACGCACAGGGTCATGTCCTGCCCGATGATGTCCTGCAGCTCCTTGACGATGCGCAGCGGATGGATGGGGGTCCCCCCCAGCCGGCCGGCATGTTCGGCGAGTTGATGGCGCTGGGCGCGGATCTCGCCGAGCAGGGCAGTAATGGCCGGATCCCGCGCCAGCGGCTGATGCAGCATCCGGGTCAGCCGCGCCAGGTTGGCGCTGATGGAGCCCACCAGCTCCACCGCCGGGCAGTAGCTGCTGTCGATCTCCGCCGGCAGCGCATCGATGTGCAGCAGCTGGCGCTCACCGGTGCCGTTCCACAACACGGGATCGTATTCGATGGGGCTGTAGCCGATACAAATCACCAGATCCGCATCCTGCAGCAGCTTGTCCCCCGGCTGGTTGTTGAACAGTCCCACCCGTCCGGCGAAGTCATCGAAATGGTGGGTATCCACCACCCCGGCCGCCTGATAGGTGCCGGTCACCGGCAACCTGCTCTTGTCGAGGAAGGCGCGCACCGCGAGAGAGTTCTCCGGCCGGCTGGCCAGCAGGCCGAGCAATACCACCGGCTTGCGAGCCCGCGCCAGCAGGCTCAGCGCCCGATCGATGCCGCTCTCATCGGCTGCTCCCGGCTCCGGGATGGCACTCGGCACCAGGATGGCGCCGTCGGCCGGCTCGTTGATGATGTCCATCGGCAGGCTGACGAAGGCCGCCCCGGGCCGCCCCAGCTCGGCGCAGCGAAAGGCGTTGGCCATCACCTCGGAGAGGGCTGAACCGGTGCCCACCTGGGCGCTGAACTTGGTGACCGGCCGGCACAGGCTGACGGTATCCAGGCTCTGGTGGGTCAGCTTGAGGCCGTCGGCCCGCCGCACGGCTCCGCCCAGCGCCACCATGGCATCCCCTTCCGAGGTGGCGGTGGCAAGACCCGTGATGAGGTTGGCGCAGCCCGGCCCCGAGGTCACCAGCGCCACCCCGGCCTTGCCGGTCAGCCGGCCGACCGCGGCGGCCATGAAGGCGGCATTCGCTTCGTGACGCACCACTATGGTTTCGATGGGAGAGTCCTCCAGCGCATCGAATACCCTGTCGATCTTGGCCCCGGGAATGCCGAATACCTGCTTGACCCCCTGCGCCTCCAGATGGCGCACCACCAGTTCGGCCCCACAGGCCCAGTGTTGATTTTCCATGATGTCACTCCTTGTTAAGCGAAGAGCTCAGCCTTCGGCGGCGCGGATGGCGCGGTCCAGATCGGCGGGATTGAGGTCGGCCTGCTGAAAGGCCGGATTGCGGGGCAGCTCGATGTTGAGGTGTTGCACCACCGACAGCTGCAGCTGGCCGTGGCCCATGGCGTAGTCGAGGATGTGGCCGCCGCCCCGGCGATCCTCGGTGATGAAGTGCTCGTGATAGCCAGCCACGTTGATCCCCTGCACGAAGGGCGGGCAACGAAAGCCGACCAGGGTGCCGCGCCGCTGGCTGAACGAGAACAGCGGCTGGGCCTCGATGGCCTCCAGCATGGGCTTGTAGGGAGGACTCTGACAGGGGACGGTGCGCACCTGCGCCTGTTCGAACAGGCCGTCGAGCCGAAAGGCGACGAAGACGTTGTCGGTACCCACCAACCGATCCACCCACTGATGGATCTCCTCGCGGCTCAGGGGGTGATCGAAGCGGCGCTGCAGGCAGGGGCGAAAGTGGGTCATCACCGCGAACGGGGTCTTCTGTTCGGCGCGGGCCGGACGGGCCGAGCCGTCAGCCTTGAGCTGGTGGATCTGGCGCTCGAACGCAATCAGCTCGCCGTCGAGCCGGTTGAAGGTCCCGAGGCCGAAGTCACCGTGGCGCAGCAGGTCGGCCATGGTGGTCTCCCCCTCGTAAACCCCCGCCAGCAGGGCGCTCATCAGGGAGCTCTGGTAGACCTCGCCGCCCCCCTGGCGAGCCTGCCAGCGAGCAAACTGCTGGCTGATCTCGATGGCGCAGTCACATGATGAATTGGTTTCCATTTGGATTTCACCTCCAATCCTGTTAGGTTGGCAAATCAGGATTCAATAGTGACCAAGATCACAGTTTGATACCAATATCCAAACCCATCAGCTTCGAGACGTACCAGATATGGAATTCCGTTACCTGCGCTACCTGGTGGCCGTGGCAGACAAACAGAGCTTTACCCGCGCCGCCGAGGCGCTGGGCATGGCCCAGCCGCCGCTCAGCCAGCAGATCCGCAAATTCGAACAGGAGGTGGGCACGCCGCTGTTTCACCGGCTGACCCGCAGTGTGGAGCTGACCGAGGCGGGGCTGAGCCTCTATCAGGATGCCAAGGGGATATTGGCGCAGACCGAGCAGGCCATGCAGAAGGCCAGGCGCATTGCTCGCGGCCAGCTGGGTTCGCTGCGCCTCGGCTTTGCCGGCTCTACCGTGCTGCACCCGAGCGTGCTGCAACTCATCCACGATTTTCGCCAGGCCTGGCCGGAGGTCAGCCTGCACCCCATCGAGAACAGCATGCCCAATCTGGTACGTGATCTGGTGAGCGAGGAGCTGGATGCCGCCATCTTGCGTCTGCCCTGCAGCAGCAGCTCGGCGCTGGCCCACCACCTGATCGATGAGGAGGAGATGCTGATCGCCCTGCCCCCGCACCATCCGCTGGCCGGCAGTGGCGCCATCCCCATCGAGGCGCTGGCACAGGATCCCTTCATCCTGTTCCCTCGCGAGCTCGGACCCGGGCTGCACGACGCCATCACCCAGCGCTGTCAGCGGGCCGGCTTCAGCCCCCGCCTCGGCAGCCAGAGTCCGCAGGTGATCTCTACCGTCGGCATGGTGCAGGCCGGTTTCGGGGTCGCCATCATCCCGCGCTCGGTCAGCGAGCTGCACCCCCACGGCGTCAGCTATCACCCCATCGCCACCGAGCCGCTCACCACCCGCATCAGCCTCGCCACCCGCCGCCATCCCCGCCAGAAAAGCCTGCAGCATCTGATTGGGCTGATCCCGCGCCAATCTTGAATCAACATCATGCAAAGCTTGATGATAAAGAGGGGGACTTTAGAGACAGGGGCTGGTTACAAGGCTGTGCAGAGTCTCTGTCAGCATATATTTTTGGTAGGATAACGATACGGCTCCACCTGACCAACTCGCACCAAAGGTTGCTCTATGGCAATCAAACCTATTGTGTGCCCTTTAAAGTGAGTAGGAAAATATAGCAGTGATAGCCACTAGGCATGGCCTAGCGTCCATCCAGCCCTGAGGTACTGGGTATATAACTGTCAGGCTTGACTTGCTCCAGGCTTATTCACCAGTTGCTCAAACGCGAGAGTCCTTCATTGACTGGTCAATTTTCCCTTTTCTTGCCCAAAGTCGATTGCAGCAACCATTTATCTAGCCACGAGTATTTTAAAATATTGAACAGCACGGCAAACCTAAATAAACATCAACAAGCGAGAGCTTTTTTAAAATTACTTGGCAAGCTCATCTAGCCTTCTTGGTACGCCTACATCAAGAGAACTGTGAGGGGCTCTATTTAATGAAAGAATAGTCTTGAACTCTCTATATTCTTGGCAATTTAATATTGGCAACAAAGATGCCAATATTTTATTTAATTCGTTTTAATAGCAGTAAAAACTTGCAAACCCTGAGTAACCAAATGGAATAGTTTCGAATTGAACGAAGGCAGCATTATTGACAACCTTAATTACATTGGTTTTATTTTTATTGAACAATGTATATTCTATATGTTCTTCCTTTTTGAAATCAGTGAAGAAAATTGCAAAAATAGCCATGCCACCAGCACCGACCAAGGATAACGGGCCTAATACGGCCACGGCCATAACACATACAAGTACACCTAACCAAGCCAATCCTCGAACCATTTTATAAGCGACATCAGGAATAGCATCCTGATAAATAGCAATAAGCCCTTCAGAGGTAAGTCGGTAATGATAATCTTTATCCGCCATTACCAAATAACGAAAATAAAGGGCTACCCCCCCGCCCATCACAATAAATCCCCAACCTAGAGATATCATATCATCACCTGACGCTAACCAAGCCCCAATCAAGATCAAAATCCCTATTGGTATTGATATGATCAGCCAAGTGTGGGGGTTTCTCACTCTAATGTTCCACTCATGTAACGTAGGAGCCTCACGCACCCTTTTTTGATTGGTATCGATAATGCGTTGTTGCTCCCCATGCGGCAGCAGATGGAAAGGGGTTTCCTGCTCACCCACCTCGATTGCCTCGTTCACCTTGTCCATTATTTATTCCCCCTATTGCCGACTACCAACGCAGACATGGTGTCCAGCTCGCCGCTGCTGCCACTCAATGTGGCAGGACCGCCACTGCTACTTTTGCCCTTGAAAATAAACTCCCGCAGAATCATCCCCTCGAAATAAACTAACTCCAGTTTGATAGCCAAATTGGTATCAATCCCCAGCGACAGGGTATAGACCATGCCACCCAAACTTCCGTACTGGGGCTCAAGAAGATCGCCGGATAGTAAGCCAGCTTGTCTACCGAACAAACTGGCCTCCTAGTGAATAGCAATAACAGTTATTTCTCAATGGCAGTCGAGACATTAGAATCAAATCATTGGATGACCTTTTATATTTTTTATATCGACACACCTGATTT
Source organism: Aeromonas dhakensis (assembly GCF_000820305.1). Classification (GTDB taxonomy): domain Bacteria; phylum Pseudomonadota; class Gammaproteobacteria; order Enterobacterales; family Aeromonadaceae; genus Aeromonas; species Aeromonas dhakensis. The sequence goes on along the minus strand of NZ_CDBH01000027.1, from coordinate 19,749 downwards.
GATTTTTAATCATTTCAATAACACGTTCAAAATCCTCAGACTTACAATATAAATTGTCGCTATATGCGACTTTAAAGGGGGTGGATTCAAATCTCAGTGCCTTTTTCCTATTAGAAATAGAAAGCGTGTAGGGCCAGTCTTTTCTAAACATGGTTTCATGCACTGAAACTTCACTCTTAAAGTTAGTGAAAAACACCGCAAAGAGCGCCATGCCGCCTGCACCAACCAAGGCTAATGGCCCCAATACAGCCACTGCCATCACACAAACCACCACACCAAGCCAAGCCAAGCCACGCACTATAGTGTAGGCAGCCTCTGGAATAGCATCCTGATAGGTGACGATAACACCTTCCGTTGTGAGCCGGTAATGATAGTTTTTATCTGCCAACCATAAGTAACGAGTAAAGGCCGCAACTATTGCTCCCATGATAATAGGAGCCCAACCAGCATCATCATCGCTATACACCAGCCACATACCAATAGACATCATAATACCGACTGGGATTGATATAACTAGCCAAACAAAAGGTGTTTCCACCCTAATATTCCACTCATGTAGCGTAGGGGCTTCACGCACTTTCTTCTGATTAGCATCGAGAATGCGCTGTTGTTCTTCCTGCGATAATAGATGAAAAGGGGTCTCCTGCTCGCACGCTTCAACTACCTCATTTACCTTATCCATTATTTATTCCCTTGCTTGCCGACCACCAACGCGGGCATGGTACCCAGATCGCCGCTGCTGCTATTCAATGTGACTGGGCCACCACTGCTACTGCTGCCCTTGAAGACAAATTGCCGCTGAATCATACCCCCGAGATACCCTAACTCCACTTTGATAGCCGAATTGGTATCAATCCCCAGCGGCAGGGTATAGACCATCTCATCCCAACGTCCGCGTTGTGTCTCCAGCGTTCTGGGCTGCATGGCAGCCTGATAGCGCGTCAGATCCTCTTTGGAACGCACCGGCACCATTTGACCGGCGCGAGCAATTGGCTGACCGATGACCTTTAAACCTATAGTCTGCCCTCGCAAGTGAGTCGGCAGCGAGAGTTGCAACTGCCACTGGGGGCGGCCGCTGTCCATCCAGCCCTGGGCCGGGGAGCGCACTACCGCCAGGCTGGCACCCGGTTTATTGACCAGCGACTCGAAGCGAGCCAGTTCATCCTCGGCAGACCAGTTGGCAGGCTGCTTGCCCCAGGTTGATTGCAGCAACCATTTCTCCAGATCCGAGCGCTTAAAGATATTAAGCAACACTGTCAGTACCAGATAGGCGATACCCAGCACAAAGAGCCCGACAACCATCCAGGGGGCAAAAACGGTACCGATTGCGAATCCCCCAGCACCACGACTCACCAGCGTAAGCAATACTTGGACCCCAAAAATGCCCGTTTGTCCCCAAAGAACATACTCCTTCGAAACCAGCAAAGTTCTTTCCATCTCGCTAATTAAAGGGTCTTTGCTAGCCAATGTGGCATCCCAAGCTTCCAGTCCTGCTGCCGCAGCACCTAACCCAGCAAACGCCAGCATCCGTAGAGAGAAGGCTTTAACCCAGACCGCATGTTCACCTTCTTTTATTGCTGCTTTTATCGAGATTGCTGTCAGGGCTCGTTTACCCCCACCAGTAGTGAGCGGCTTTAACTTCTCCCATGCAGCCCCCTGATAGAGCGCGGCGATGGCATTGCCCGTCCAGGCGAAGGCAGAGCCCAACTGCATATTTGCCCGTTCCCGACCGATGGACTGGGCGTTTTGCGCCGTCCCTGCGATGACCACTGTCAGATTCCAGAGGTTGAGCAGGGCAACCAGCCCGCCAAAGGTCGCCAGATTGGGAATTCTCTCGTTCATGGCCGTGATGCGTTGATTCACGCCGCTACGCACGCTCGCCAGATAGTCACCAACATATTGTCTGGCTTGTTGCTGGTAGAGATCGCCTTTCAGTTTCACCAGCAGGGGCATTTCGCTGGCAATCAGGGTATCAAGCTGTTGCTGCAAGGTTTTTAGCTGACCGTTGATGGCCTTCACCGTGGTGCTGCGCCCGGGAGGGGGGGAGCTGATGGCAGACATCTCCTTCACAATGATCCAGACCTTCTGCTGGAAGCGGTTGTGGAGCATCCGATAGTCTCGGTTGACCTGCAGCGGCTGGTCGCCGAGCAGGGACTCCAGCAATACCAGCCTGAGGTTGCCCGCCAGGCTGTTCTTCCAGGCGTGGGGCAAGATGGCCGCCATGATCTGGGCGTGAGCCCCCTTGGCCATGGATTTTCCAGCCACTTTCATGGCTTCAATGACGGCTTCGATCGTCTGGAACCAGGACTTTTGCTTGAATCTCTCGTCCCCCAGTAGCGTCTCCAGATCAGCCGTTCTACCAAAGAGGGCTGTCATATCGCCAGAGGAGGTGCTGAGCCAGGCATTGTCTACCGTCAGCTCGCTCAGTCCCTTGTGCAACGCGGCATCAAAGCCATAAGGGGCCAGCGCCAGCAAGTTGTCGCGGCTCTTTTCGCCCAGCAGTTTCTCCAGCGCTTTCTTCCTCTCCTCCGTGCGGCAGCTAAGAGAGAGAACCGGCCCGGCCTCGGCAAACAGGGTCTGCAGATAGGCTTGTCCCTTGGGTGTTCTGTTGTCTAGACCAAAGGGCAGCGGATCGGCCTTGAGACGGGCCACACCGTTGAACAGATCTTCATGAGCCCGCGTCAGGGCCAGCTCCAGCTCATTGAGTGGCACCTGATACTGCTTGATAAACGCATTGAGCCCGCTCCAGTTGACCTCATCCTGGAAGGCGGCGCGCTCTTTCCATTGGGAAACCTGTTTTTGGGATGGGTTGAAACCATATTGTTCCCGCAAGATTTTCAGCTTCTCATCAGCCCGTTTCTCCATGGGGGAGTTGAACCGCACCATCCCGGGCTCTGCCGTCATGCTCTCCATGTCGGCGAGGTAGCGATCCCCAAGATAATCATCCAGCGCCTCTTCAAAGGCCTGGGTCCTGGCGACATTGCCCCTGATGGAGGCGGGCAACTCCTTCTCGTCGAGCCGCACCCTGGCCAGGTTGCGCGTGACCTCCGCCATCATCAGCTTGTGGCTGTTGACCTTGATGGTGGCATCATCTTTCCCCAGCAGAGCTTCGCGCTTGGCGAGCAGTTGATTGACCTTCATGGAAAGGTCGGCAAGGTCGGCCAGCGGGTCCTCCAGAGCGACCACCATGGCGCTCTTGGGATCCTGTATGCCCGCCTTGTAGGCAGTCGGTGAACTCGCAGGTTTGTGAGCCAGCAACTTGATCCCCTGCTTGTCCTCTTCGGCAGGCTTGGCAAGAGGGGTAGAAGAGAGCACAAATCCCTTGTTGGACATCCCCAGGTCCGCAACCTTGTCGAGTACATCTGGCAGACCGCAATGAGGGGCCTTCATGGTGCTGGCAAAACTGCCCAGTTTCACCTGCCGCATCCAGGTGGTGCGCAAACCGCCGCTCTTTTCCATCTCATGCTTGATGCGCCCCGTCCAGCGCTGGGGAGAATAAGCGAGGGAGAGGGTATGGCTCGCCGGGTAGAGCAGATGCCCCTTGCTTCCCTTGCTCTGGTTGATGAAGGTCGATCCTTTTATCTCGTACTCATCAAATGTCTTGGTCTTTTCGTCATACACATAGAGCCAGCCATCACGCAGTTGGCGCAAGGCATAACCGCTCTCTTTCAACTTGAGAGGCACCACAAAGCCTGCTCCGGCGGGGACAGGGTGAGGCTGCTTTTGTGGCGGGGAGAACGGCTCATCCAGGGCATAACGCACCGGGATGATGGCAATCTTCTTGTTCTTGAGCGGACAGACTCCTGCCGGGCTCTTGCTGTCGGTCGTGTTTGCACACTGGGCGGCTTGATTGGGCGTACTCATGCGTCTTGATCCTTGTTGCTCAATGCGGCAGCAAGCTCGGCGGCCTGCTCGATACGTTGCGAAGGGGTCTGGGGAGAACGCTGGGTAATCAACGCCTTGATCCGGGGATGCTCATCTTCATCGAACCAGCCACTGCCGAGATACCCCATCACATTGAAAAACAGCAGCAGATCCCGCTCGCTCTCGAATCCCTGGGCATAGGCGTAATCAGCCCAATGGGCAATCCAGGCCATGGGTTCTGGCAGCGTCAGCATGCGAGCCCCAAACCAGGTGTGCATGTGCGCTCTTATCCCATCGAGGGTGTTCAACCAGCTCACCTCTCCCAGACGGCGCCACTGCGCGTCGGAAAGTCGCAGGCGCTCCCCCATGGGGGACCCCATTCCAGGCGCGGCAACCTTGTGCTGCCACACCAGCCCCTCCCCCTGCCGGGTCGGGATCCAGACTTGAGCCACCCCCTGCCAGAGCCAGGGTTCATCATCCATAAACAGCCGCCACATGGTCTCCGGCATGGCCAGCTTGAGCAAAATCCTGCTGCCATAGGGACTCTCCACCTCGATAAGCCCACGCAGTCGCTCGGCCAACGACAACAGAGAAAGAGGGGACGATAGCAGGTAACCCCATGATGCATCGCGGTTTTGCATAAACCAATCCAGCAAATTGGGCGTTGCACAGACCAGACAGGGGCTCACTTCTCGCAAGCTGTCCCAGGGGGCGTGAAGGTAAACAGGCTGATAGGAAGGCGATGCGTCCTGCTCGAACAATACTCGCTCCAGCGCGGGAATGCGCGCCCCATCTAGCAATAGATAGAGTTGCTCACCTCTGTTCAGCTCGATGTCGGGACGCTCTGCGACTAAAGCCATGGCCATCAGCCACCACCCTCCTGTCTGGCCAGTTGCTCACAGATCTCGCACACAGGTTCGGCAGACTTGAGCGTCGCAATCTGACGTGCGGGGTCCATGGGAGGCGGTGGCGCCACCACTTCAACCGCACCAGGCTGGATCGGCATCTGGCCGCCCCAGCCGGAACCTGAACCCGGACTGCCGCCCGAGTTCATCTTGATGGAGCCGCCACTGAGGGTAACGCCGCCGGCATCAAGCTTCACAAAGCTGCCGCCGACCTTGAGGGTCAGCTCTGCCCCTGCTTCCATCACTATCTTCATGCCCGCCTTGTGATGCACCTCGCTCCCCGCCTCCACCAGCAGGGACTGCCCCAGCTTCTGGTGCAGGCTGGCATCCACCGTCAGCGAGTAGTCGGCTTTTATCTGGTCGCGCTTCTCGCCCTCTACCGTCAGGTGGTCATTAGCCTTGATGCGGGTCACCCGCTCGTTGTCGATATCCCGATGCTCGTCATGCTTGATGTGCCAGGCGGCATCATTTTCGATGAGCACGTTCAGGTCTTTCTGACCGTGGATGTAAATCTCTTCCTGCCCCGCCTGGTCTTCAAAGCGCAGCTCGTTGAAGCCCTCCCCCTGGTGGGTTTCGGTGCGCAGCACGGTGCGGGTCTTGTTGGCCGGCAGCTCGTAGGGCGGCCGGTTGGTGGCGTGGTAGGTGCGACCGGTCACGATGGGCTGGTCGGGGTCACCTTCCAGAAATGAGACGATGACCTCGTGGCCGATGCGGGGTATCGCCATCATGCCGTATTGCCCCCCAGCCCAACCTTGCGATACTCGCACCCAGCAGGAGCTTTGGTCGTTGGAGCTGCCGTAACGGTCCCACGGGAACTGCAGTTTCACCCGGCCATGCTCGTCGCAGTAAATCTCTTCCCCCTCGGGGCCAACCACCATGGCGATTTGCGGGCCGTCCACCATGGGCTTGTGAGGAGCCTCCGGGCTGCCGATGCGTGCCCGCCAGGTGGTGCTCGCTTTCACCACCCCGAACTCGTTGTGGTAGACGGTGGGGCCGCTGCCCCCTTCCTCTTCCAGTGCCTGTGGCTGCAAGCCGGTGTGCTGGATGCGCACGATTTGCCAGTCGGTGTTGAGGTTGCCGTTGGGATGTTCGGTGAGTGAGAAGCTCTGCCCCGGCTGCAAGGCCGCGCAGTTGGACTTGCCACTGCCGGCTACGGCATCGTTGCGCAGCGCATCCAGCCGATGTTGGGCAAAGGCCTTGCCGCTGCCATCCTGCTTGTAGCGACCCGGATAGTCGAAGTGCTGGTAGGTATCGCGCTGGTGTTCGAGCTCTGCGCCCTGTTTCTTGTGGGAGAGAGCGTAGGCCGGAGTCTTGAAGCTGTAATCCTTGAGCTCCACGTCCGAGGGGCGCACCGCCTCCCGATAGTGGAACTGGCGCACATAGGGGCCTTGCTCCAGCGAGCGGTTGCCGAGGTTGAAGAAGAGCTCGAGGTCGGCAGTCAGGGCGGCCGCGTCGTCGGCAAAGACGATGCGGTGCTTGCCCGCTTCAAACTCGTGGAAGTAGAACATCCCCTCTTCGGCGGCGAGGCGGTTCACGAAATCGAGGTCAGTTTCCCGGTACTGGACGCAGTATTCCCGCTTGGCGTGCTCGTTTTTCAGGGCAAACGCATAGTCGGTGATGCCGTGCTCTTGCAACAAGATTGAGAGGATTTCATCGGGCTTTTGCGCCTGGAAGATGCGGGAGTTCTGGCGCAAAGAGAGCCGCCACAGGGCTGGCTGTACCATGAGCTGATAGCGGGTGCGGCGAAAACCGCTATCCCCTTGCACGAAGTCACTGACCACCCCGCACACCCGGCGCTGCGGCTCGCCGTTGTACCACACCAAGAGCTCGCACGGCTGGTCCAGTACGGCGCCAAAGTCGATGTCGGGCTGGGCACTCGCCAGCTCCAGGCGCAGATTGAACGGCCGATTCAGCGCTTCATCCAGTGCAAACTCGACCACCACGAAAGTGCTCTCGGGCAGGGCCCCCACCTTGACGGTAAATTGTAATCCTGTGCTGTCTGCCATGAAGCGCTCCTTAACCTGCCTGTCCGCTGCCCGAGCCAATCACCACACCGCCGCAGCCGACGGCGGTGCCGGTCACTGTGATGGGCTTGCCGTTGACCAGCACAGAGCCGACGCCGCCCGAGATGCTGCGCGGACAGAGGGGATGGTCGGATTTGTCGTAAGGGGCCAGCGGCTTGCAATCGATTCTGGCAACTGTCGATGGGGGAATCCCATCCTGATCGGTGAGCATGTCACCGGACGATGCAATGGTGGAACACATGACGACTGGCCTCTGTTGTGCTTTGCAATAAGGTCGGCTCGCAGCCATATGGCAAAACACAAAAGCTCCGACCGCATCCAGCTGAACGGGTCGGAGAAAGCTTGCACTGGCCTGACGACAGCTGACACTGCCATCACCAGGCCATGGGGTGCACTACAAGGAATAACGGCAATAAGAGATCGAGAATTAGGCCTCGATCGGTGCGCGCCAGTCATCCGCACCGGAAGTACCGGCCACGGTGTGCTCCCAGTCAATCTTGCGATAGGCCAGAGAGACCTGGATCAGCTGGGTGAAGTCAGACTTCGCCGGATCCTGGCAGTGCGGCATCTGGCAGTCGATGTCGACGATGGTGGCATCGGTCAGCACGGTAGAGAAGAAGTGCTCCTGCTTGCCCTCGACGGAGGTGCGGTACCACTTCAGGGTCACTTTCGGCAGCATCTCGCCGGAAGCCAGGGAGTTGTACATCAGCGGTACGGCCTTGTTCAGGGCCACGGTGAACTTGAACGGCTTGTGGACACGCTGACCAGCAGGCTGACCGGATTGCGGATCGGTCGGTACGGTGACGACGTGTTGGAACTCTTGTACCAGCATCTCGTCTTCGTGGCCCTGCACGAAGATGTTGCCGACGGAATCGGAAGTGAAGGCACCGGCGGTGATATTGCCCTGGGTTTTACCTTCGATGCTGATATAACATGGAGTTGGCATGAGTTTGCTCCTGATTGGTTGAACGGTAATGACACTCGACCGAACCGGTTAGCAGCGACCATGCCACTCTTTTTTATCCATATTTTTCAAAGCATTAACTAACAATCAAGCAAGCCGGCCTGATGCGTGGCGCAAAAAGTTGCAACCAGCAGGTTATTGCACCATAAATTCTTGCACATGCAGTGGAACATCTTGCTATCTACGCAACGAGTTGCTTGCCACAAACAGAATCACTGCTCCTCATCCACATTAGCCACCAGCGCCATCTCCACGTTCAGCCTGACCATCCCCTGTTTCAATGCCCATGAGATGGCCTGGCTCTTGCTGCTGGCCCCCAGCTTGTTGACCACATTGTTCAGATGAAACGTCACGGTACGGGGCGTGATCCCGAGGATCTGGGCAATATCGCTCACCTGCTTGCCCTCCGCCGCCCAGCGACACACCCCCAGCTCCCGCAAACTCAACGCATCGTGCGGTGACTGCCCTGCCAGACAGACCCGGGCCACCGCCTCAAAGATATGCATGGAGAGCCAGCTGATAAAGGGCACAGCAGAGAGCCACTGCTGGCTGGTACGAGCTGTACTTGTGATAAAGGAGAGCAGGCCGACATGACCGTTGGCACCGTGCCAGGGCAGGGTGATACCGTCGCGAATGCCGTACTCGCTGGCCAGCTGCATCACCTCCCGGCCCTGTTCATCACAACGCTCCTCATCGTTCACCACATCGGCCCATAGAATGGGCGTGCTTCTGGTCATGGCGCACTTGACGATGGGGTCGATGGCAAAGAAGCCGCTGCCGGTATAGGTATCCACCCAGGCCTGTGGGCAGCCGTTGAAGATGATGACGTCAGGACGCTGGATGGTGCTGGGGAAGATCAGGGCAAGGCGAAAATAGTCGAATCCCATGCGACCGCTCAGTTCGCGCAGCAGGGTCACGATGGCGCGCTCGTCAGCCGCCGTCTCGAACTGGCCGATGAGATCCAGCGCGTGCAGGGTATTCATTTCCGGGGTATGAGGATCATGCACAAGATAAGGTGGCCAAACATGGAAACATGCTGAATGTTAACAAGCGTCAATAGATGACACACCCCAGCAGGTCTAAAAATCAGAACTCTCCCACACTTTATGCTACCGAAGAGAAAAATTTGTAATAAAACACTACAAAAAAGTCAGAAGTATCGTGGCGTCCCAGCCTAAGGCACCGGTGGAAAGGCCGTTCTTGCCCCCTCGCTACCGGCCCGTTGGGTGTGCTACCCCAGATATCAAGACTCTGCTGGCTGGCAAGACGCCAGTCTGTTGAACTACACGTTCACAGCCACAGTTGCTCTTCTGACGGCTGGCATTGACGTTGTCAGAAGCATTCATGCAGTCAAAGGTAAAGCTGCCTCCAGCCGAGATACAGCTCTGCTACCTCGTATCCTTTATCCATACTCTCTGCATGGTTCTATCCCGCCCCTATTTGAGGGTCAGGATATCACCGGCTGTGTTATTAGTTTCGATAGCACTCAGTGTTACCCAGATTCTTGCCTTTGGCGACGTGTTGATTGGCAAACACGCTGATATCGCGAATGCCATATTACGCTTTGTTGATCGAATTTATGTCCAAAACAGCCAAACGAACCCTATCAGTTGGAAATAAAGGTTGCAATATAACTTCATTGTTAAAAATAAACAATTTCGGTGATAAAGCAGTAACATCATAAATGTTTTCAGCGATCAATTTCAGTTTTGTTCTAAAAATAGGAATGCTAGAGTCATCCGCAAAAACGAACACATCATCATTCTTTATAACATTTGAAATTAATAATTCATTGACGCTTTCGTAGTCCTTGTATTTTATTTTTGACCAGTCCATGTATCCATTTGAAAGCGGATACCTGTTCAGAATGTTCATAACATTTTTACAGGCCACGCCCTCAATAACATAAAAATCTGCACTGAGAGCATTTTTACACTCTTCAAATAAATTCATTTGCTCCTACCTATTTAACCGTTTCAATATTTTTTCGAAATCTTTTTAATTTCCATCAAAAAAGGTGGGTATCCCAGATTTCCCGTCAACACTATATTGATTCTTTGTATGGAAGCTTATCCAAAACACTACTAACGGTGCCTTTATTTAAAGTTGTTTTTTTAGCTGTACTCCCATAATCATGACTATATACCAAATGTTCATTTTCATTATCCCCTAAACAATAAAAAAGATAAAATCCTGTATCAGCTATTTCAAGAGGGCTCAAAAAAACCCCTATTTTTTTGAATCAGGCAATTCCATATCATCAAGTTCACAATCAAGTGGCATACCATGTGAATGAGCTAATACCTTTAATAAAGCATGGGCATTCATTGACATATCTAACCCTTCATCTTGGCTATCAGTTACCTCTTGATGAGTATTTTTAAGATAATCAATAGCCATAGGCAATGTATAATTAGAACCTTTTGATGGATATATTTCATCCTCAATAAAAAACATGAAAATCCCAAACTTCCAATGTTCGTCATCTGTTTCCTCCAATATCTCATAAAAAACAGCGAACTCAAAAGGTTGACCGAAAATCATTTTTCCCCTTTAACTCTTTAATTTCTTTATCGTGAAGCAGCTCCCGCCATTGAGTAAGCAATTGCTGCACAACAGCCAGTTCGGGCTCTATCAACATCTCCCCCTGATACCAACGCCTGCCCAAATGCGGCCACTGGAAAAGCGCCGCCCAGCGCTCAGCCACCTCCCGCTCACTCCAGCTGGCCGCAGTATCTGGCTCAACCTTGAGCACCAGATGATAGTGATTGCTCATCACCGCGTAAGCACAAATGTCGATAGCAAACAGCCGCGACAGTTGCCCCAACTTGTCGACCACCCATTGGCGTCGATGCTCGTAACTCTGGGAGTAGGAATCCTCTCCGCACAGAAAAGCTCGCCGCACACAGCGACTGACCACGTGGTAGTAAGGCGTATCCTGCAAGCTGATTTGACGTGAACGAGCAATGGTCATGGCGCATCCCTCAACGATGACCTCTCAAGTCAACAACAGCACTACGCCTCTGTCAAAAAGGTGGGTGTCCCGGACTCCCGCGGTTCGGAGGCATCAACAATTATTTCAATGTATAGTTAAATTTCTCATCCCAATTAAATTTAATATCTTGTTGCTTTGTTTGCTCAAAAGTTTCAACGATTTTATAAAAACACTCACCAAGGCACTCCCTTGATTTTTCGGAGTTTAACCAGATCACTTCGATTGGTCTTTCAACATCTGTGCTTAGGCGATCCCATAGCGCATCGAGATTTCTGCCATAATATGGACCAAAATTTAATAACTCAGAAATAGTTCTGTGAAAATCAGATTCGGATTCTATTTTCGAACCATCTAAAATGACTTTTCTCATGTTTATTTCCACTTGCCGATTGAAGTTGCGGTCTTATAATGGTCTGTTGTGATGTATAATACACCATCACTTGAGTATAGCAGGCGAGTTCCAGGTTGATTGCCTCTAGACATTTTACTATCTAAACCAACATCAGCTTCGTGCCAAGTTCGCCCCTGTGCCGATGGCAATATATTACTCTCATTTTTGAATACATCCCCGCCAATTTGTCCATTAGGAACGCTATTATTCAACGCCTTACCTGGTTTCCAGCCACTCCCCATAGCTATCTCTTTTGTAAGGTAGTTTGGTGGAAAATTGCCTGTATTACGTAAACTTTCCACTACCTCATTTGCTGCTTGAGTGGTTTTAAGATCCATTTTTAGGCCAGCATACATTGCAGCGTTATGTGCCGCATTGGAGGCATTAGCTGTTTTTATTACTGCTGATTCAGCCTTACTAGCAACCTTCGCGACAGCCTCTGCTTTGGCCTCGGCGGCCGTCTTCGCGACACCAATACCACCCTCCGCCACTACCTTAGGGGCGGCACCAGTGCTTCCAATCATCTTATTTGCAGCCACACTACCAAAAATCGCGGCAGTGCCCAAGCCCGCGTTGATTAGGCCATCGACATTCTGGCCTTCTAGCAACTGCCCTACACCGGTGCCAGCTTGATATGCACCGCCTGCAGCCACCGTACTACGTAGTATCGTGCCAAGATTACCCGGCAGAGCCAATAATACATCTGTACCTACCGCAGCCTGCCCGGATTGAATGCCATAGTTTATTAGGTAGGCTCTCGCTTTGTTATAGGTGGCTACATCTGCCGCTGGGGCAACAATAGCCTCGCCAGCCTTTACCTTTTCAATTGCAGCAAAGGCTTGCTGCTCTGTATATCCATACTTGGTTTGTAACTCATAACCATACTGATCCAGAGCTGATGCCAAGATCCGCTAGTCTTGTTCAGACAGGGGTTTCCCCTGTTGCAGCTGATATAGCAAGTCATCGGTGACGTTATCTTTGTTGGTCAACGACACTATTTTTTTGGCAGCTTCAAGCGGATTTTTACCCTTATCAAAATCATCCAGCGCTTTGCTTAAGGCTCTGTATTCTGACGGGGCCAGCAGATTATTCTCCACCACCGTCTTACCGGTCTGGGCGCTGACCAAAGCACTGGCGGAGCTATCACCGGCCAAACCACCTGCCAATCCGGCTGCCAAAGTAGTCAAGGTGGAGACGGTCTCCTTTTCCCCCTCTGTCAACTGGCTGGCGTCTTTGTGGTAAAGCTCGGTCGCCATCATGCCGACCAACTCACCAGTCACGGCGCCGGTTGCACTGACCATGGCGTTCTTATTCTAGGTATGGGCCATCACCCAGGATGGGCACCAACTGAGCCAGATAAAGGGTCACGACACTGATAGATGTATATACAACAATCTTCTCCAATAAATATCCACTACTAATAGCTACTATTTATTCCTCTCAACTCATCACCAACGACTTGAAAAAGAGAGTTCTAACGCCGCCATGATAAAAATTTAGACCTAACTATCGAACATATTAAAAGCAGAAGAAAGACACCACTAAGCGATACTCCATACATTGCACCTTTCTCTGCAAATGAAATTAATAATGACCATGACAGATTCAATTTACGTCCATAGAATATGAATGTAAAGAAATTTACAGAAATATAAATAATGCCACCAATAATGGAAAATATAATTGGCAAACATATAAAAAACACTCCAGAAAAATACCTCACCAGCCAGCCTCTTTTAATTCACATTCAAAAAACTTGGTTGATAGCTCCGATGAAATGGAACCACCTGCATTTCCAAAATAACTCGAAATAATACTTTCCGGTTTGTTCTTTTGTATAGTCAAACCTATGTCAATGAACTCATATTTTATACCATCTGGGTTCACGTTAAATAAATTTTTTGCCAATGGTTCAACCTATTTACCGGTCCAATATCCAGTACCAGCTCCCAAAGAACTCGCGAAACCACCGACAAGTGGATCTTCTCCTTTCAAATGGCTCGTATAAGCTCCACCTGCAGAATTGACAGCTACAGTTGGCCAGAAGCTCCAACCTACTGTACCTGCACTTAAGTAAGTAGAAAATACAACCTCGCCCACATCAACTTTACTTAAGTCACCTTTATTATTCCACAGCTCAAACCCAAATTTGGCCCCTCCCCCTATTCCCCCCACAGCTAGCAACTCTGATGGAAGCAGGGGCAAGCCCACTAATCCCAAACCAGCAATCATCATTTTTTTACATTCTGCCGATTCACCACAAGTCTTGTATTGATTTCTTTTAGCCTCCATCAACTTGGCAAATTGTTCAGGATCGCGCGCTGTCAGCGCGGCTAACGTATGTGCCATCGCATTGTACCGATGCACCGTCTCAGCCCGGTCTGCACCAGTATAGAAGTCGTTTTCATCCCCGGTGACGGCCACTGCCGCAAGTCCACCCAATACCTTGTTGAGGGCAACCTGATACTCCTCGTTGCTGCTAAAGGCCCCCAGGCTCCAGTCACCGGCGAGTTCCGACATGGCACCGCTGGCCACCCCATGGGCAGCGATTTTCCCTGCCTCTGCCAACGGGCTGTTGGCAGCATCAAATTTAATGCCTTGATCCCCTATCCAGTTGGCCGTGGCTTTACCCACTTCCCCCTGAATATTGGATAACAGGCTGGCTTTAAAGGCATCCGCAAAGTGGGAGCCATTGATGGTGCTATCTATTCCGGCACTAATCCCGGCGTTGCTGGTGACCCGGTTGAAGGTATTTTAGTTGCCCCCAGCTGGGCATAGGGAGCGTTGGGGGTACCGCTTGACAAGCCAGCCCATTCGTTAAAACCAGTCAAGGCCCCCGCCGTTGCCACCGAGGTGGCCAACTGCTTGATATTGGCGCTGCTGCCCAGTTCTTTGAGTACCGCTCCCAAATTGCCGCCATTGTTGATGGTGGAGATAGTTGCCTGACTAACCAAAGTACTAAAGCAGCGTTGGCCATGGCCGCTGTAGCAGTTCCCTCAGCAGCCCCCATTGTCAAAAATGGTGAGTGTCCCAGATTTTGTATCCAGGGCGACATTACCCCGGGCACTGCCAAAAACGGGTCAATATGTCAGCCCGCAAGACACCGGTTTTCAGTTAGTCATTGTACCCAAAAGTAATATTTATTTTAAGATCATCAATATTTATTGATATTTCACAACTATGCCAGAACGATTTTTCCTGTGATTTAAAAGCATCAACTAAAACCCCCCTCAGCTCAACAAGTAAATCTAAAAGTTTTTCGCTTGCATCCCTGGTTTCAGTTATCCAGTGTTGCCCACCATGATTATCAATATAATCATAAGTAAATTCGCCAGAATCACTTTCCGGCTCTAACTTAGCGCATAAAATAATCTTTTTTGCATCATCAGGAGCAATTGATAATAATATTGAGCCTATATCATTATAAATCTCTTGGTCGGTCCGCATCACTTTCCTCCAGGCGCGTTATTGAATACTTTTTCAATTGGTCGTCCACCACCCATTGAATATACAACTTTAAATTTATCCGGTCTAGTGCCATCACTAATGTACGATGGCCGGATATCAATCTTAACGCTCTGCCCTTCATTTAATGCTTTAGCCCAAACATTCTCCATTTTCTTCCAAGCCCCTTTATTCAAATTCGCATTCATAGGAAGTAAATTCAGACGTTCACCCGGGCCATTAAATACACTTGCTATTAAGTGCCCACCCTCATCGCCGCTAATACCACATTTCCCTGCAACACATTGCTGATAAGTATTGCGATCATTTTTAGTCAGTGAGAGATTGGATTCAACTTTTTCAACACGCCCAAGGCTATCTGTTTGATAAGTTTTATTTCCATCAACCTTATAAATTGTATTTGGCTCTGGTTTATTTAGTTCCTTCGTCCATGCGCCTTTTCCACCAGAACTCACCTCTACTTCACGCAGAACTTGAGCCGCACCTTTTTCACCAGTAGTTAACAGACTGCTACCAGTCTCTTTCGAAATAACAGCAACAACCCGATCACCACTTTTAATTAAACCGGTCCCTTTCGCCGGAACCAGTGCACCAGCCAAGACACCCGCCAAATTTTCCAAGGCAACCTGATCGCCCTGCGCCGCTTTGCCTACCGTACCTTTTACAGCAGCCCATGCATCACCACTCATGACTGCATTTACCGCATCGGAAGCTGCTTGATTCTTCTTGCCAAGGTCACTTTTGGCCTGGTTGCAATAAGCTTCACCCAAGCTACAGGTAACCAGTGCCGCAGCAACATCAAACGCCGAGTCCACAGCCAGTAGCCCGGAATCACCTACTTCTGTCAACGCATTTAGAACACCATTAGTGATTTGTGATGAAGTATTTTCACCCAGCGTCTCTCGGACTCGCTGCTTCCACCACTCATTGCTCCCTTTCAGAGATTCACGAGCTTTATCTCCTGCCAGTGAATTATTCTCCACCACCGTCTTACCGGTCTGGGCGCTGGCCAAAGCACTGGCGGAGCTATCTCCGGTCAAACCACCCGCCAATCCAGCAGCCAGAGTCGCCAAGGTGGAGACTGTCTCCTTCTCTCCCTCTGTCAGCTGGCTGGCTTCTTTGTGGTAAAGCTCGGTCGCCATCATACCAACCAGCTCGCCAGTCGCAGCACCGGTGGCTCCGACCATGGCATTCTTGTTCTGGGCGGTGGCCAGCGCTCCCTGCACCAGCGCATGGGCCATGACCCTAGAGACACCATCATCGGTTTGTTGTTTGACCATCTGGGCCAGGTAGGGGACCGCGGCCCCGGCTGCAGCCTGGGTCAGGTCGCCCCCCGCCAAGCCTTGCAGTGCCGCCGTCGCAGCCTGCATCCCGCGCTGGAAGTCGCTGCCCACGCCCCATTTTTCCTGCAGCGCCTTGTACTCCTTGCTGTTGGCGTACTCAGGATCATCCTTGGCCTTTTCATTGGCTTCAGCCAGATGGTGGCTGACCACCATTTGGGTCGCCTGCTGTCCGACCTCACCAATCAGCTGGGCCTCCTGCATCCTTGCCAGCTCTTTTTGCTTGTCAAAAATGGGAGAAAGCCCGTTGACCGCCTGGGTGGGATCACGATGCAAACTCACCAGATCCTGTTGCTGGCCGGCTGTATTGCGGATCTCGATATCACCCGCTCCGATTGAAGCGAAGGTGGTCGAACTGGCGCTGCCGCTGCTGTTGCTGCCGCCTAGTACGGTTGCAGCAGTCGGCTCACCCTTGCCTGATAAGCCCTGCTTGGAGCCACCACTACCACTGATGCCAATGCTCTGGCTTTCAACCTTGTACTCGGCACGGTTAACCAGATCGTTCCACCCCAGCGTACCGGTGGACAGATGGTTCTTGCCGGCATCCTCGCTACCCGCCAGCACGGCACCATTGAGCTGGGTATGCTCGCCCACCCGGATATCAAAACCCTGTTTGCCGGCAAAGACGCCGGTCTGCTCTACCACGCTCTCAAAGTCACTGTTGATCTTCTGACGGCTGGCATTGACGTAACCAGAGGCGGTCATGCTGCCAAAGGTAAAGCTGCCGCCCGCCGAAATACTGCTCTGCTGGCTCTGGTAGTGATCGTTATCTTGCTGGCTGGTCAGGGTCAGGTTGCGGCCAATATCCGCCGTTACCTTGTCTCCGCTCACCTGTGCACCAAGCAAAGTCGCATCCCGTCCCGACTTGAGGGTCAGGATATCGCCGGCCGTGATATTGGTTTCGGTATAGCGATCCGAATCCCCGTTCTCTTTACCTTTGGCGGCGTTCATGTTGGCGAAGATGCTGATCCCCGCACTCCCCTGACTAAATCCAAAGCTCACACCAGCATTCCAGCCACTGCTGTGATTGCTGCCGCTGCTGTCACTGCTGTTGACGGCCGATTGCAGCACCAGGTCACGTGCAGCGCCCAGCGTCACATTCTGCCCCTTGATGCTGCTGCCACTGACGATCAGGTCGCCGCTGCCATTGGCCTCATCCCCCTTGGCCAACACGGTGATATCCCCCCCGGCATTGAGCTCCGAGGTCAGTGCATTGGTTTCGCTGCTCTGGCTGTTGGATTGGCTGCGCTGGTTGCCCACCGAGATGGCGATCCCGACAAAGGAGGGATCGGGCACACCACCAGAATTCGCCATCGCCTGCATCCCCTGCCAGGCCTGATAACCATTCATGGCCGCCTTGGCCCCCTGCAACGCCACCAGACGATCGTTGCTGCTCTCCTTGCTGGTCTTGACGGTGTCATAGGCGCTCTGCAAGGCAGTGACGGCGCCACCGGTCAACGCTACCGTAAGCCCACCACTCTTACTCTTGAACTCCTCCTTGCGGGTGATCTGCTGCTCAGCCGAGGTGATGGCGACATCTTTGCCTACCAGCAGCAGATCCTGACCTGCAATGACATCGCTGGCGCTTATCTGCAGGCGGTTACCGGCCTGCAGCGTGACATCCCCCTGAACACTGCCAACACTGGAGCCTTCTCTGATCTGCGTAGTGCCCGCCATGTCGCTACTTTGTTGCTGCTTGCCGATGGTAAAGCCGATCCCACCACTGCCCATCAGGCCGGAGCGCTTGGTTTCACGGAAATGGAGCTCACGATTGAGCAGATCGACGGTATCAATGTTCAGGTCGCACCCAGCCAGCAGGGTCGCGCCAAGATCCCCAACCACATTGCTGCCTTTGACCGCCATATCCTGCTGAGCCTTGAGCAACACATACTGACCACCCAGCTCGGTAGCCTGTGCCATGTGCTGTTCACTAATGTCGTGGCTTGTGGTGGTCTTCTTGCTGAGTGCCTTCTTCTTGCTCTCCTTGGTGTAGGATTCGCGATAGTCCATTGCATCACCCGCTTCCAGCAGCAGGTCTCGACCGGCAGTGACAGCAAGCTCGCCTTCTGCCTGCACATGAGCTGCACGCATCGCCAGATCACTGCCAGCGCGCAATGCAATGTTATCGGCGCTCAGATTTGCCCCCACCTCTTCACGCTGCTGAACGATGTCGTACCCATTGCGACGAGTGGTGTATTGGTTGGCATCATTAGTGGCGGTCTTGAGCACGAGCTCATTGCCGGCAGTCAAGGAAGCATCTCCTTTGGCAGCCAGGGAAGACGCTGAGATGGTGATATCACGCTCAGCTGACAGACTCAGGGTGTGACCCGCCTCAAGACCGCTCATCAGTTGCTCAACCCGGGCGAAGCGGCTGTTGCCCTCCTCCCATTTACGGCGGTCTTCGACACTGCCGATGTTGATGTCCCGTCCCGCCGACAACGACATGTCGAGCCCCGCCAGCAGGTTGCTGGCCGACAGCGAGATATCCTGCCCTGCCTGCAGCAGCAGGTTGCCCGCCGACTCGATACGGGCAATCTCACCCACGTCAGTGCGGCTGAAGCGGGTCTGCTCGGTCAGCTCATTCGACAGCACGCCGTTGACATCCACGTGGCGTTGCGCCGTCTGGGTTTCATTGCGTACCGAGCCGTCCCGCGAGGCAATAACAACGTCTCCCCCTTTGATGAGGTTCTGGTTGAGAATATCCCCCTTGGCAAGCAGCTCAAGCCGCCCACCCGCCTGGATCTGCCCCTGGTTGACCAACGTACTGCCGCTCTTGAGCGACAGAGTGCCGTCTGCCAGCAAGGTGCCGCTGTTATTGATGCCGCCGGCCGTGAGATCGATGTTGGTGGCAGTGATGACGCTGCCAGAGAGGTGGCGTTTGTCGGCCTCGGTCAGGTAGAGCTTGGGCGCCAGCACGATCTTGCCCTGATACCAGACCGGCTCCCACCACACCATGCTGCGGCCCAGCTGCGCTACCTGCTCGGCGCTCAGAGCCACCCCGGCGGTCAGCCCCAGCTCGCGCTGGTTTTGCACCGCGCTGTCGATGAGCGTGCGCATCTGCGCCAGATCCGATCCCATCTCGTTATTGATAAAGCGGCGGCCGGTCTGGGCCAACACCGCATCCCGGATGACCCGGGTATCGAAGGCGGCATCACCCAGCAGCTTGATGTCTTTCTCCGGCGCATAGTTCATCTGCGAGAAGAAGTAGCTGGAGCCGAGGAACTGGTTGACCTGGGTCAGGGTCGGGCTGGTTTCAAGCTGCGGCTGGGTCGCCAACGCCGGCACGGCTTGTAAGCCGGTCTGTACCGAGCCCGGCGCCGTTACCGCCACGGTCGTGACCACGGAGGCTTGCCAACCCGGCTGCAGGCTCTGTTGCCACTGACCTGCCGCACTGGCTGTACCGCCAACTATGTGCGGACCGGAGCCATTTGCATGAAAATCAGGCTGCAGGCTCTGTTGCCACTGACCTGATGTGACGACATGGCCACTGTTTGACAGTGCCATACCGCTTAACGACTGCAACTCAGGGGAGTGGTCCCCGCTGCTTGCTCGTCCCGGCAGTGCCCAGTCAGCATGTTGACCAGCCACCTGGGCAATGCCGCCATTGCCAGAGACCGCATCGAAAGAGAGTTGTCCCGCGCCCTGCAACTGCTGCTGGAGCGCAGCATCGATACGATCCAGCATGCCGCTGCCGGCCTGACCCAGATTGGCCAGCAAGGGGTTTACTTCGATCAGATAGGGGCTGTCGCTATTGCCGTTGACGGTAAAGAGCCCCTTATTGCCGCTGGGCAACTGGAAGTC